>NZ_PGSG01000026.1 GCF_002843305.1 Streptomyces barkulensis | reverse complement strand
GTTCACATACTACCCCATCAGTTTGTGACGGAGTGTGGGCAGTTGCGGGTGGACGCCGGTCCGCCCTGGCGGCGAACCGGCGTTCCCTGCCCTGCTCCGCAGGAGCTTCGTTTCCTCCCCGCCCCAAAGGACGGGGTATCCACGAAGGAGAGCCCCGATGACGGAGGTGAACTCCCGCCGCTCGAAGGGCGAGGAGGGTGTCGCCGGCCTTCGTACGCACGGGCCGGAAAGAAGGCCGTGGAACGCCTGCGCGAACCGGGGTCCCGGAAGAACGGCCGCACTCGCGTGATCGAACGTCTGGTCAGAGCACATGATCGTGGTTACGCTCCTGCGTGGTCACCGGCTCCCCGGCGGCCGCGGCGGCCCCGTGTCCTGTTCGGGCGCCGCATCCAGCACGTACCCGAACACCTGAACACCTGCGAGGAAGAGGGACCGGCGGGCGCCGGAGCGCTCCCGGTTCAACGCGCGTCGACCGGCGTCGTCACCCGACGGTCCGGCCGGCCGGACCGTCCCGCGGCCGGGCCCCACCGGTCCGCCGCGGGAGTTCGATCAGCGACTCGTGCCGGCTTCGATCGTCGGCGCCCGGGAGGCTGTGTGAGGCACGACAGCGGCAGGAACGAGAAAAGCGGCGAAAAGATCCCGGACGACGGGATGGAGGCGGTGTTCACGGAAGTGGACGCGATCCGCCGGGAGTTGCCGGACCGCTCATCGTTCCGCGAGAGGGACACGCTCAAGATCCTGGCCGAACGGATCGAGGGATCCCCGGAACTGTCCCGCAGGCCCGTGGTGCGGGCCTTTCTGGAGGACATCGGCTCCTTCACCCCCGGCGACCGGCTGGACGCCGTCAAGGGCCACATCAACGGCCGCCGCGACAACCACCTCTTCTCGCTCTTCGACGCCTCGTACTTCCCGAAGCTGTCACTGGACTACCTCACCTACGAGGAACTGCCCGCCGACCCCCACCTGGCCGAGCGCTACGCCAGCCCGACGGCCCCGGTCGTCATCACCGGGCGGTCGCAGGGCTTCACCTCGCGCGTGGTGGTGGCGCTCTTCCCGGAGAACCACATCGACGGCCTCCAGCGGCCGGACGACCTGATCTTCTACTTCATCGAC
Source organism: Streptomyces barkulensis (assembly GCF_002843305.1). Classification (GTDB taxonomy): domain Bacteria; phylum Actinomycetota; class Actinomycetes; order Streptomycetales; family Streptomycetaceae; genus Streptomyces; species Streptomyces barkulensis. The sequence continues at coordinate 69,608 of NZ_PGSG01000026.1, read as the reverse complement.
AAGTTCGTCGAACGGCACAACCGCATCACCCGGAAGATGATCGACGCCGTGATGGCCGAGGACAGCTTCCCGCGCATCCAGGGCGCGTCGGACGAGCGGATACGGCAGGCCTCGTCCTGGTGGGTGCGGCTGCACGAGTACCACCACCGGCAGGGCGACATGCCCATCCCCGAGTTCCTCCCGGCCAAGAAGTACAAGCCGCTGGCGGGGCTGGAGGAGCTGCGCGTGGACGTCTCCGCCATGCTGGCCCTGCTCGACGACCGCGCGCTGCCGCGCGAGGAGGCGCACACCGCCTACGAGTACATCCTGGCGGAGCGGCTGCTGCGCTACGCCGTGGAGGGCATCCCGCGCCCCAACTACGACGCCGTGGCGTCCCAGCTGCTCTTCGGCTACCTGAGCCGGCACGGCGGCATCCGCGTCAGGGACGGCGTGATCGAGCTCGGTGCGGCGGTCCCCACGGCCCTGGCCGAGTTCCTCGGCGAGATCCAGCGCATCGAGGCCGCGATCCACCGGGAGCCGGTGGAGGCCGTCCGGGGACGGCTGCTGGAGTTCACCAACCGGTACACCGACTACGACCCGGTGGCCCGGGACTACCGGTACGTGCCGTTCTTCGCCGAGGTCAAGGAGCGTCTGGGCGTCTAGGCCGCTCCCGCCCCGGCCCCCCGGCCCGGCTTTCCCCGGCGGGCCCCTGCGGTGGGCCCTGCGCCGTCCGTGTCCCAACGCCCCCTCCCGCGCACCACCCGTACACCACCCGTCGGACCCCTGGAGTGATCGTGACCACTGCCCCGGAGTTCTCGCCCGCCGACCGCGACACGCTCGACGAGCGGATCGAGGAGGAGATCGACAAGGCGCGCCTGCGGCGCGCGGACAACGGCTTCTTCGGCACCGCGCGGAGCGTCGAGGCCGTCAGCCCGCAGGCCGGGCTCGCCGTCGCCGAGTGGTGGCGCGCGATGACCAAGGGCTTCATGTTCACCACCCTGGCCGGGCTGGGGGTGATGGCCCGTTCCTTCGCCGGCGAGAACCCCTCCCGCGAGATCCTGGGCGCCTTCCAGACGGTGTACCAGGTCATCGGTGACGACCTGGACAACGCCGCCCCGGAGTTCCGTGCGGTGGCGCCGCGCGGGCCGGCCGGCATCCACTACGTGTGGTGGGAGGACACCGTCATCGCCCCGCTGCTGCCGCACGTGTCCGAGGAGGAACGGCGGGCCGCCGCCGAGCTCCCCGCCCCCGTGAAGGACCTGCTGGAGAACATGGACCGCCTGGCGGTCTCGCCGCTGGGCGCGGCGGTACAGCTGCGGGTCGTGGAGACCATCGCCCTGGACATCGCGGTGGGCTTCCGCCGCATGTACGCCAAGGTTCTGGCCGGCGGCGAGCAGATCTTCGCCGAGAAGGAGCAGTTCGCCTGGATCGACGCCCACATCAAGGCGGAGACGGTCCACGCCCAGCAGGTCAGCGACGACGAGACCGGTATGACGAGCCTGGTCGACGACGGCGCGCGGGCGGCCGAGTTCGTGGAGCTGGTCACCGAGTACGCGGGCAACTGGTCCCGCGCGCTGGAGTGCTTCGGGGACCGCCTGCTGCGGGAGGCCTGAGCGCCCCGGAGAGGGACAGCGTGCCGTGCCGGTCCTCCCGATCCGGGACGACCGGCACGGTGCCCGGCAGCAGTCAACCGCCCGGCCCGGGAGTGGTGCATGGAGATCGTGGACAGATACGGCCTGTCGCTCGCCCTGATCGAGCCGCACGAGCTGGCCGCCGAGCCCTGGGCCGCGGCGGCCGGGCGGACCGCGGGCTCCAGCGTGGGCCCGGGCGCGGGTGTGGACGTGGACGTGGACGTGGTCAGGATGGAGCGCCCGCCCGCCGGGCTGTGGGACGAGCTGGCCGGGCGGGGCTTCCTGCGCAAGCCCGCCACCGTCACCTGGGTGGCCGAGCTGGGCTCCGGTGAGGAGGAGTTCCTGGCCCGGCTGGACACCAAGGCACGGCAGGACGTACGGCGCGCCCGGCGCCGGGCTCAGGCGGCCGGGCTGCGGGAGGTGGTCGAGGAGCCGGTGTCGAAGCCGACGCTGGAGGCGTTCCTCGCCCTCTACGAGGAGCGTGTGGCCCGGATGCGTTTCGGCGTCCCCTTCGCCCTCGGCTACCGGGACGCCGTGCTGCACGGACCGGAGAAGTTCTGCGGGGTCTTCGCGTACGCCGGGGACGAGCTGGCCGGCGGCTGCCTGGTGCTGGAGCTGCCCGAGAGGGACGCCGCGGTGGTGCGCTTCTCCGCGGTCAGCGCCCAGTGGCGCAGGCACAGCCTGGCCCGCGCCCTGTACTTCTCCGCGATGCGCGTCGCGCGGGCCAAGGGCTACACCCGGGTGACCCTGGGGAACGAGCCGAACCTGCTGGGGCACCTCACCCAGCCGGGCCTGTTCCACTTCAAGACCGGTATGGGCTTCGCAGCCGTCCCCTCCCAGGAGTTCGGCGACCCGGACGGACATGACGAGGCGGATCTGGTGCTCTCCCTGCGCACCCTGGGCGACCCCACCCTCGTCCTGGCCTACGCCGGTCCCGGCGCGGGCCCGGAGCGTCCGCTGGCGGCGCGTCTGATCAGCGACTCCCCGGTGTCCACCGCGCCGTACCGGGCGCCGTTCCTGGCGTCGGTGACCCGGTCCGCCCCCCGCCGCGGGAGGCGCACCGGTGCCTGAGCCGACACCTCCGCCGGGCCCGGCGCCAGGGCGTGTTGCGAAAGTGGCGTCGTGCGCCCGCAGGGCGCGCGGGGCGGCGTCAGGTGCGTGCGACGGCAGGGCGGAGGGCCGAGAGCGCAGCGTGCTGCGCCCAGGCCCGACAACGCGGCGGGGGCGCGTGCATGGCGCCGCCCCGCGGACGGGACTTTCACAACACGGCCTAGGCCACGGGAACGGCGCGGGCGGCCACCCGGTCCGGGTCTCCGCCGAGCACGGACTCGCGCACCAGTGCGTTGATCTCGTGCGGCGTGCCGAGCGGTATCTCTCCCGCCTCGTCCAGGCGGCGCGTCTGCTCGTCGGTGAGCACGATGCCGAGCGCCGCGAGGTAGTCCTCGAGTTGGGCGGTGCTGCGCGGGCCGATGACGGGGACGAGCGCGGTGGTGGAGCGCGCGGCGCGGGCTCGCAGCCAGGCGAGCGCGATCCGGGCCGGCGCGGTGCCCGCCTCCTCGGCCACCTCCCGTACGGCGTCGACGACGGCCGCGATGCGGTCGGTGTTGTTCCGGGGGTGGCGGCGGTTCTCGTCACTGACCCAGCCGGCCTCGGTGCGGCGGTACTTGCCGGTCAGCAGCCCGCCGCCCAGCGGCGACCACAGGGCCGCCCCGAGGCCGAGCCCCTCGGCCATGGGCAGCAGTTCGCGCTCGGCGGTGCGGTTGAGCAGGTTGTACTCGGTCTGGATGCCGATGACCGGCGACCAGCCGCGCAGTTCGGCGATGGTGACGGCACGGGAGGTGCGCCAGGCGGGGAAGTTCGACAGCCCTGCGTAGAGGATCTTGCCGCTGCGCACCAGGTGGTCGATGCCGGCCAGGATCTCCTCGGTGGGGGTGAGGGTGTCGGGGAAGTGCGCCCAGTACAGGTCGATGTGGTCGGTGTTCAGGCGGCGCAGACTGCCCTCGACCGAGCGGATCATGTTCTTGCGGCTGTTGCCGGTGTCGGAGATCCCCGGGTTCCGGGAGTCTCCGCCGCTGTACTTCGAGGCCAGGACGAAGTGGTCGCGTTCGGCGGCGAGGAACTCGCCCAGCAGGCGTTCGGCCTGGCCGAAGTGGTAGCAGTCGGCGGTGTCGATCAGGGTGCCGCCGGCCTCGGCGAAGCGCTCGAAGATCCTGCGGGCCTCCTCCCGCTCGGCGCCGTCGCCCCGTCTGCTCCACATCAGGTCGGCGCCGCCGGGACCGCTGCCGTAGGCGGCGCCGAAGTTGGCGGTGCCCAGGGCGAACTCCGAGACCCGCAGCCCCGTGTTCCGTCCGAAGGTCGTGTAGCGCATGGCTCTCCCGGTGCTCGGTGTCGTACGGCCGGTGCTCCGGCCGGCGGCCGGAGCGGGGTGCGGCGGTCCGCCGTCAGGCGGAGGGGCCCTCCTGGACCCTCCGCTCCACCCAGTCGTAGACGCCGGCCAGCACCTGCCGGTGCTGTTCCGCGCCCAGGACGCTCAGAAAACCGGGAACGGGATTGACCTCGAGAATCATGTAACCGCCCTCATGGGGAAGTACGTCGAGTCCCGAGAGGGTCATTCCCAGGGTCCGGGTGGCGCGGACCGACAGATCGACCAGTTCGTCCGGTGCGTCGATCCGCTCGAAACTCGCACCCTCCAGCGTCTTGCAGCGCCAGGAGCCGGCAGGGGGGAGCTTGAGCATGTTTATCGGCGTGACGTCCCCTGCCACGCTGATACGGTATTCACCGCCCTCGGTCGGGTAGTACGGCTGACAGAGGACGGTGGAGAAACGCGCCAGCAGATCCTCCGCCACTTCTTTCTGCGAACCGAAATCACGGATGCGTTCGACATCCTGTCCCCGATATCCGTAGGAGGGTTTGAGGATGATGTCACCCCATTCCTCGAAGGCCGTCTCCACATCCGTGAGCGACACCGCCGAACGCATCGGCGGGACAGGCAGTCCGGCGGCGGCGAGTTTCTGCGTCATAAGGAACTTGCTGTAACCCGTCAGCCATACGTCCACCGGGTCGAACAGCATCGGACCTGGGACGTTGCTCAGCATGGCCAGCCGCTCGACCCGGTCGCGCCAGTCGTCTCCGTAGAGCTTCGAGCGGTTGATCACCGCGTCGAAGGAAGTGGCCGGCTCCCCCTTCAGCGTCAACTCGACCCCTTCCGGGCCGGGATGGTACGCGATTTCCTCGAGCGTGAAGAAGGAGGTTTCGTGACCGCGCTCCCGCCCGTATTCCACCAGGCTCGTCCCATCGGGGTCGATCCCGGAGTAGTCCCATCCGAGCAAGCCAATTCTCACGATGCCTCCAGAAGCGCACTCGTGCGCTGCAGACGGTGTCGGACGCACGGCGCAGCCTGACTCTGCCACTTCCCATCTGTCAAGGCAACAAATCCCCCGCCGCAGCGAAAGCCTGTTGCTCCCCGATGGGCCGCCATGCCCGCTCCTGTCGCTTTTGCGACACGTTTACGTGAATTACACTTCCGCCGAACAGGATGTTATTCGAAGGGGGTACCGCGACCCCTGTCCCTTCCTCTAGGCTCAGCGTCCGGATTCGCGCTCGAGTACGAGAGGGACCGCTTGTGGGCGACTGGGAGACGCTGGTCAGGCCGAAACCCGAACAGGCCGCCGAATACCGGGCCGCGGGCTGGTGGCGCGAGGAGACGTTCCTCGACGACCTCGACGAGGCGGCGCGCCTCAGGGGCGGGCACCCCGCGATCATCGCCTACGAGGACCGTGATCGCTCGCGCACCGTCGACTACGCCGAACTCCGGCAGCTGGTCGAGCGCTTCGCCGCCGCCCTGGCCGAACTCGGCGTGGGGCGCGGGGACGTGGTCGCCCTCTACCTGCCGAACCGCTGGATGCTCACCCCCCTGTACCTGGCGTGCCACCGCGTCGGCGCCGTCGGCTGCCCGGTCATCCCCGCGCTCGACGTACGGGAGCTGTCGGACGTGCTCACCCGCAGCGAGGCGAAGGTCTGCGTGACCGCCGACCGCATCGACGGGACCGACTACGGCGCCCGCCTGGCCGAGGCCGCGCCCGCCTCCCTGAAGCACCGGGTGGTCGTCGGCGACGCCGCCGCGACCGGCGCGGTCGACTTCGAGGACTTCTTCGTCCGCACGCCCTGGGAGGAGCGCCGCACCGTCGCGGAGGCCGACCGGCTGGGGCCCGACGACCCCTCACTGCTGCTGTACACCTCCGGCACCACCGGCCGGATGAAGGGCGTGGTGCACAGTCAGAACACCCTCCACGCGGCCGTGCTCGCGGTCTGCGTACCGCACCGGCTCACCGCGGACGACGTCATCTCCATCCCCAACTACGCCACCCACATGGCCGGGCTGACCTACGCCTGCTACATGCCGCTGCTGCTGCGCGCCACCTGCGTGATGCAGGAGGCGGGCCGCGACATGGAGCTGCTGCTGGACCTGCTGGCCGGGCACCGCGTCACCTGGGCGTACGTGCCGCCGGCGTTCCTGGTGTCGATGCTGGAGGCACAGCGCGAGAAGCCGCGCGACACCTCCGCTGTGGTGCAGGTCGTCTCCGGCTCGGCGCCGATCGCTCCCCAGCTGATCGCCGAGATGCGGGAGGTCTTCGACGTCCCGGTGCGCGCCCTGTGGGGCATGACGGAGAACGGCGCGGTCACCGTGACCCGCGCGGACGACCCGGAGGGCTGGGCGGCGCACAGCGACGGGCGCCCCGAGCCCTCGATGGAGATACGCATCGACGCCGGGCCCGGCGACGACACCGGCCGGCTGCTGGTGCGCGGCGCGTCCCAGTGCCTGGGCTACCTCGGCCAGCGCGAGGTCTACCAGGCGTGCCTGGACGAGGAGGGCTGGTTCGACACCACCGACCTGGCCCGCGACGACGGGCGCGGCGGCATCCGCATCACCGGCCGCAGCGTCGACCAGATCACCCGGGCCAACGGCATGAAGGTCTCCACGCTGTACGTGGAGTCCGTGCTGGTGCGGCACCCCCTGGTGAAGGAGGTCGCCCTGGTGGGCTACCCGGACCCGAAGGTGCCCGGCGCGGAACTGGTGTGCGCCGTGGTGGTGCCGGGCGATGAGCCGCCCACCCTCCAGGTGCTGCACGCGCTGCTGGCCGAGGAGAAGGTGGCCCGGGCCCTGTGGCCGGACCGGGTGCAGTTCGTGTGGGAGCTGCCCAGGAACTCGCTGGGCAAGATCCTGCGCCATCCGCTGCGCCGCCGTCTGGAGATCGAGTACGAACGCGCCGTGCGCCGATGACGGCGGCGCAGGCCGCGGCGGAGGCCCCGGAGCGCGGGCGGGCCCCGCGCCGGCGGTCGGCCGCGCTGGCGGTGATCTCCGCGGCGCAGCTGATGTTCCTGCTGGACGCCACCATCGTCAACGTCGCGCTGCCGAGCATCCAGCGCTCCCTGGGGCTGGACGGAGCGGGCCTGGAGTGGGTCGTCGCCTCGTACTCCATCGCCTTCGGCGGTCTGCTGATGCTGGGCGGGCGGGCCGGGGACATCCTGGGCCGGCGGCGGATGTTCGCGGTCGGACTGGCGCTGTTCACCTGCGCCTCGCTGCTGGGCGGACTCGCCTCCCAGCCGTGGCTGCTGGTGGTGTGCCGCGCGACGCAGGGCGCGGGCGCCGCCGCGGCCTCGCCCGCCGCGCTGTCACTGATCGCCGTGACGTTTCGTCAAGGACCGGAGCGCGACCGGGCGATCGGCTGGTACACGGCCGTCGCCACGGCCGGCGGCGGCCTGGGCCTGCTGGCGGGCGGTGTGATCACCGCCTGGCTCTCCTGGCGCTGGGTGATGCTCGTCAACGTGCCGATCGGGGTGGTACTCCTGGCCGTCACCCGGCGGGTGCTTCCCAAGACGCCCCGGCGGCACGGGGTGTTCGACGCATCCGGCGCCGTCACCGGCACCCTGGCGGCGCTGCTGCTGGTGTACGGGCTGGTCTCCGCCTCCTCCGGGCACGGCGGCCGGACGCGTCCGGAGGTGCTCGCCGCGCTGGGCGCCGCGACCGTGCTGCTGGCGGTCTTCGTGGCGGTCGAGCGGCGCGGGGCGCAGCCACTGGTCCCGCTGCGGCTGTTGACCGGCGGGCGGCGGGCCGGCGTCTACGCGGTGCTGGCGCTGACCAGCACCGCCATGTTCGGCGTCTTCTTCTTCCTCACCCTCTTCCTCAGCCGGGTGTGGGGATACAGCCCGCTGCGGATCGCGGTCGTCTACCTCCCGCTGACCTGCCTGCTGGTCGCCGGGGCCAGGGTCGGCCCGCGTCTGGTGGCCCTGATGGGGGCCCGTGCGCTGGTCTGCTGCGGTCTGCTGACCTCCGCGGCCGGGATGGCGTGGCTGTCGCGCATCGGGGAGTCCGGCGGCTACGCCACCGGGATGCTCGCGCCGACCGTGCTGGTCTACGCGGGGCTCGGCGTCACCGGCGTCCCCCTGACACTGGCCGCCCTGGCGGACGTGGCCGACGAGGACTCCGGCGCCGCGTCGGGTCTGCTCACCATGGCCCGGCAGATCGGCGGCGCGACGGGACTGGCCGTACTCGGCGCCGTCGTCTGGGCGGCGGCCGGCTCCGCCGGGCACACGGGAGCGGAGGGCTCGGGCGCGGCGCTGTCCTCGGGTATCTCCCACGGCTTCCTCGCGGCGGCCGCGGTCACCGCGCTGTCACTGCTGCCGGCGGCCGTCGCCGTGCCCGGGAAGCCGGCCCCGGACACCTCGAACGCCAAGAACACCGCGAACGCCAAGAACACCGCGACCGCCTCGAACGCCGAGGGCGCCAAGAACGCCGAGGGCGCCGAGAACACAGCCGGACCGGACGAGGGGTGAGCGGCGTGGACGACTTCCTGGTGATCGGCGGCGGCATCGCGGGCGCCGCGGCCGGCTGGTTCCTCGCCCGGCACGGCCGGGTGACGCTGCTGGAGGCCGAACGTGTCCCGGGCACGCACTCGACCGGGCGGTCCGCCGCGGTGTTCTCCGAGTACTACGGCGGCCCGGTGGTGCGGGCCCTGACCGCGGCCGGCCGCGCCTTCTACACCGATCCTCCCGAGGGCTTCTCCCCCACCGCCCTGCTGCGCCCGCGCGGCGTCCTGGCCCTGGAGACCCCGGGGAGCCCCGGCCTGTTCGAACAGGCGCTGGCCGAAGGGGCCGACGCTCCCGAACCGGCCGTCGAGATCGACCGGCCCCGCGCCCTGGAGCTGTGCCCGGTGCTGCGTCCGGACTCCTTCGGCCGCGCCCTGTACCGGCCGGGGGTGTGCGACATCGATGTGGACGCCGTCCACCAGGGCTTCCTGCGCGGTCTGCGCGCGGCGGGCGGGACCGTCGCGACCGGGGCCCGGGTCCGCTCCCTTCGGCGGCGGCACGGCCGCTGGTACGCGGCCACCCCGATCGGGGAGTTCTGCGCCGCGGTCGTGGTCGACGCCGCCGGGGCCTGGGCCGACGAGGTGGCCCGGCTGGCGGGCGCGGCGCCGGCCGGGCTGGTGCCGCGCCGCCGCACCGCGGCCGTCGCCGAACTGCCGCCCGGTCTCGACGCTTCCGGCTGGCCGATGGTCTGCGATGTGGCGGACACCTTCTACGCCAGACCGGAGTCGGGCGGGCTGCTGCTGTCCCCGGTGGACGCGGCACCGGCCCCGCCCGGCGACGTACGGCCCGACGACCTCGACGTGGCCGTCGCCGTCCACCGCTTCGAGGCGGTGGCCGCCCTCCGCCTCCGGCACGTCAGACACGCCTGGGCCGGGCTGCGGACCTCACCCGGCGACGACGTGCCCGTCATCGGCCCGGACCCCGGCACACCCGGCTTCCACTGGCTCGCCGGGCTGGGCGGATACGGAATCCAGACAGCTCCCGCGGCGGGCGCCCTGCTCGCCGCCCTCGCCGTGGGGAACGGGCCGCCACCCGCGCTCGCCCCCCTGGTCCCGGACCTGACCCCCCGTCCGTGACCCGCACGGCTCCCCTTCAGCGCGCCGTCCCGTCACCAGCAGGGAGTGCACAGATATGTCGACAGACGCGTCGGACAACCTCCGGCTTTCCGCCGGCGGCAGCGTCGATCACGGCCCCTACCGGCCCGTGACCGCGCTCATCGAGGAACAGGCCGACCGGACCCCCGACCGTCCCGCCCTGGTCTGGCAGGGGGCGCGAAAGGAGAGGGTCCTGACGTACGCGGAGTTCGACGCGCTCGCCAACGGACTCGCCGCGCGGTTGTCGGCGGCCGGTGCGGGCCCCGGCTCGGTGGTGCCCGTGGTGGTGGGCAACAGCGTCGAGCTTCCTCTGTGCATGGTGGCGCTGATGAAGACCGGCGCGGCGTTCGCGCTGTGCGACCCGGTGTGGCCGGAGGAACGGCTGCGCTCGGTGCTGGGGACGCTGGACGCGCCGCTGGTGCTGACCTCCGGGCCGCCGGTGTGCGCCGGCCGGCCGGCTGCGGTCGTGCGCGCGGACGGGGTCACACCGAGCACCGAGCGTCCCGGTGTCCTGCCCGGCCCCGGCGACATCGCCTACGGGGTGTTCACCTCCGGCACGACCGGCGCCCCCAAGTGCGCCCTCAACCTGCACGGCGGCCTGACCAACCGGTTCCGCTTCATGACCCGCCGCTTCCGTGCCACCGGGCGGGAGGTGGTGCTCCAGAACAGCCGCCACACCTTCGACTCCGCCATCTGGCAGTTGCTGTGGCCGCTGACCACCGGGGGGCGGACGGTCGTGCCCGAGCAGGGCGAGTTCCTCGACCTGGAGCGGACGGTGGAGACCATCGACCGCCACCGGGTCACGGTCACCGACTTCGTCCCGGCGATCCTGGGCATGCTCGTGGCACTGCTGGAGTCCGACCCGGCTGCCGTGCGCAGGGTCTCCTCCCTGCGGCATCTGGTGGTCGGCGGCGAGGAGATCGTGCCGCACGCCGTCCACCGGCTGCGGGAGATGGTCCCCGGCCTGGAGATCTACAACGGGTACGGGCCCTCGGAGACCGCCATCGGCATGGTCTTCCACCGCGTCCGGGGCGACGAGGGCGACCACATACCGCTCGGGCGGCCCATCGACAACTGCCACGCCCTCGTCGTCGACGACGCGCTGCGGCCCCTGCCCGCGGGCGCCACCGGCGAGATCCTGGTCGGCGGCGCCTGTGTGGGGGCGGGCTACCTGGGCGATCCGGAGCGCACCGAGCGGGCGTTCATGCCCAATCCCTTCCCCTCGGTTCCCGGCGAGCGGCTGTACCGCACCGGTGATCTGGGCTGGTACGACGAGCGTGGGCTGCTGCGCTTCGCCGGGCGGTGCGACCGGCAGGCCAAGGTGGACGGCGTCCGCATCGAGCCGGCCGAGATCGAGACCGCCGCCGAGGGCTGCCGCGGTGTCGTGCAGGCCAAGGCCATGACGGTGCGGCGGGCCGGGCGCACCCGGCTGGTGGTCGCGGCGGCGGCCGAGCCGGGCACCACCCCGGCGGCGCTCCGCGCCCATCTGGCGTCCGTGCTGCCCCGCATCCAGGTGCCGCGCCACTGCTTCGTGTTGCAGGCCCTGCCGCTGACGGACAACGGCAAGGTGGATCTGCGCGCGCTGCGCGCGATCGTGGAGGACAAGCTGGAGTCCGAGGCGAGACCGGCCGTGCGCGGGCCGGCGGGCTCGCAGACCCCCGCCCGGCGCATCGCGTACGTGATGGGCTCGGTGCTCGGCCTGCCCGACTTCCGGGCCGGCGACGACTTCCTGGCACGCGGTGGCGACTCGCTGTCCGCCATGAGCGCGACGCTGCGCATCCGGGAGGCCGTGGGCACCCGTGTGAGCCTGTCCGACGTCTACGAGCACCGCACGCCCGAGCGGCTCGCCGCGGCCCTGGAGGGATCCGGCGCGCACGACGGCGAGGAGCCCGGGGCGCCCGCCGGGGACGAGGCGCGCTCGATGGAGCGCGACGCCCGGCTCCCGGCGGACCTGACCCGCCTGGCGCGCCGGGCGGCGGGCGCGGCCCCGGCCGTGCCGCCGCGCACCGTCCTGGTCACCGGGGCCACCGGCTTCGTCGGGGCCCGGACCGTGCACCGGCTGGTGACCTCCACCGGGGCGCGCGCGGTGTGCCTGGTACGCGCCCGCGACGACGCGCACGCCCGGGAGCGGCTGGCGCGCACCCTGCGCTCGCAGGGGCTGTGGGACGCGGACGTCGCCGCGCGTGTCGAGGCCCGCCACGGCGACCTGGAACGGCCCCGCTTCGGCTGGCCGCGCCCGCGGTGGGAGTCCCTCACCGCCGAGTGCGACGCCGTGCTGCACATCGGAGGGCTGGTCAACTTCCTGCTGGACTACCGCTCCCACCGACCGGCCAATGTCGCCGGCACGGCCGAGGTGCTGCGTTTCGCCCTGTCCGGGCGGCCCAAGCCGCTGCACCACATCTCCACCCTCGGTGTCCTGGACCGGCACGCGGCCGGTGCGGCGCAGCCGTTGGGCGAGGACTTCGACCCCTGCGAGGCGGCCCTGCCCGCCAGCGGCTACAGCCGGTCCAAGTGGGTGGCCGAGCGCATGGTGCTCGCGGCGCGGCGGCTGGGCGCACCGGTGGTGGTGCACCGGCTGGGCGAGGTGATGCCGGCGGCCGACAACGGCGTGCCCAATCCCGCGGCGCTCACCCATCTGCTGCTGTCCGCCTTCCTCCAGCTGGGCGTGCGGCCCGATGTGCCGATGGTCTCCGACTACACACCCGTGGACGAGACGGCCGCCCGGCTGGTCGCCGCGCTCACCGAGCCGCCGCCCGGGCCGCCCGGCCGCGGCGTGTACCACGTCTTCCGCCCCGGCGGTGTGGACTTCGCCGCGCTCGACCTGGCCGCTCCGGGCGCTCCGGGCGGTGCGCGCACCCTGCGCACGGTGCCGGCGCAGGAGTTCGCGGCGGCGCTGCGGGAGGCGGCGGACGGCGACAGGGATTCGGCCGCGGCCGTGCTGCACGCCCTGCTGACGGCCCTGCCGTCGGCCGCGCCCGGCGGGCCACCGGACTTCCGGCACCTGCTGTCGGACAACCCCGGCCTGTTCACCAGGGACGCGTGCGCCGCCCTGGACGCCCGGCACGGTCTGCGCGAGGGGCCGCTGGAGGCGGCGGTCGCCGCCTACCGCGCCACGCTCACCTCCTGAACGGCGTGTCCGGCCACCGGGCACCCCGAACACACCGAAGCACACCCGAACACCGAAAGTTCCGAGACAGCGAACCGAAAGGACGACAGTGCACTACCGAAGCATGGGCCGGCTGGGCTGGGACGTCAGCGAGATCGGCTACGGCATGTGGGGCATCGGAGGCGGCCCCGGGGGCTTCACCGGCTGGGACTACGGCACCGCGCCGGACTGCCTGGACCTGGCGGTCGAGCTCGGCTGCACCTTCTTCGACACCGCCTGGGTCTACGGCCGCGGTGTCAGCGAACGGATGCTGGGCGATCTGCTGCGCAGGCACTCCGACCGCCGGCTGTACGTCGCCACCAAGGTTCCGCCGCTGAACCGGCAGTGGCCGCCGCGCCCCGGCGACACCCTCGACGACGTCTTCCCGCCCGGCCATGTGCGCGAGTACGTCCACCGCAGCCTGGAGAACCTCGGCACCGACCGCATCGACCTGCTGCAGTTCCACGTCTGGGAGGACCGGTGGAGCGACGACGAGCGCTGGCAGCGGGTGATCTCCGACCTCAAGGCCGAGGGCGTGATCGAGGGGTTCGGCATCAGCGTCAACCGCTGGGAGCCGGAGAACTGCCTGCGGGCGATCGACACCGGCCTGGTCGACGTCGTCCAGGTCATCTACAACATCTTCGACCAGGCCCCCGAGGACGAGCTGTTCGAGCGCGCGCTGCTCGACGACATCGGCATCATCGCCCGCGTCCCCTTCGACGAGGGCGGTCTCACCGGAAAGCTCACCCGTGACACCGTCTTCCCCGAGGACGACTGGCGGGCGGTCTACTTCGGCCCCGACAACCTGGGCCCGACGGTGGAGCGCGCCGAGCGGCTGAAGAAGGTGCTGCCCGAGGGCATGACACTGCCCGAGCTGTCGCTGCGCTTCATCCTCCACCACCCGGCCGTCAGCACCGTCATCCCCGGCATGCGCAGGCCGGAGCACGTCCGCGCCAACCTGGCCGTCTCCGACGGCCGGCGGCTGGACCGCGCCATGCTGGACGAGCTGCGCGGCCACCGCTGGGACCGCCGCCCGACGGAGTGGTCGATGTGACCGTCATAGCCATGTGGGCGCACCCCCGGGCGGTCTCCACCGCCTTCCTTCGCATGATGGCCGAACGCGGCGACGTGACCGTGGTGCACGAGCCGCTGGTGCTGCTCACCGACCACGGCGAGGTGTCCGTGCCCGGTCCGGACGGGGGCGCGGTCGTGCTCCGCTCCCCCGGCGATCTGCTGGCCCACCTCGCGGCGCTGGGCGAGGAGCGGCCGGTGTTCTTCAAGGACACCCTGGAGTACCACTACCAGCACCTGTTCGACCACCCGGAGCGGATCGCGGGCTTCCGGCACACCTTCATCGTCCGCGATCCGGCGCGCGCCATCGCCTCGCACCACGCGGTCAAGCCCGAGGTGACCTGCTCCGAGATCGGCTACGAGCACCAGTGGAAACTGTTCGAGCTCGCCTGGAAGACCACCGGCGAGCGCCCGGTGGTGATCCGCGCCGAGCGGCTGCTGGCCGACCCGGCGAAGGTGGTCTCGGCGTACTGCGAGCGGGTCGGACTGCCCTACGTACCCGAGGCCCTGAGCTGGCAGCCGGGCGAGCGCGCCGAGTGGCGGCCGAACCGGCGCTGGCACCTGGACGTCATGGCCAGCTCGGCCTTCCGGGCGCCGGAGCGGGAGTACGCCGTCACCGTCGACAACGACGAGCGGCTGCGTTCCTTCCACGAACACCACCTGCCGTACTACGAGCGGCTGATCGAGCACGCCCTGTGAGACGACCTGCGACACCCCCCGTGACATGCCCTGTGAGCCCCGCGGACCCAGTACCAGGAGGGACCGGACCATGAACGCCACCGCGACCGCCACCGAGCAGGGCGGCCCGCCGCCCGCCGCGACCGCACCGGCCGCCGCGCCCTCACCGGGCGAGGAGTTCGCCCGGGCCTTCGCCGAGGCGCCGGACAGGGCCGAGGTCCACTTCGGCTTCACCGTCACCGACGCCTTCCAGCCGGGGAAGGAGAGGCACCGGCTGACGGCCCGCCACCTGTTCCGCAGGCAGCGGGCCGGCTCCGGCGCGGTGCGCACCTGGTTCGAGACCAGGCCGCCCGGGGAGGCGCCGGCCCGCGAGGGCCGGCTGCGCGAGGACTCGTTCCTGTTCGCCCCGGCCGACCACCACGTCGCACCGATCACCGCCTGGGTACGGGTCCCCGACGGACTCGCCGGGGACCCGGCGGCACTGGCCGCCTTCGTGGACCGGCGTCTGATGGTCCGGCTGGGCACCGCGGAGAACCGGGCGCTCACCCATGACGTGCTGCGCCATCCGGACGTGGCGTCCCTGCCCTACCGGGGCTCGTACGCCGCCGGCCTGCTCGCCGCCTTCGACGAGATCGAGCAGACCGGCGGGACCGGGCACGCGGTGATGGTCAACCCCCGCGACTACTACGGGCAGCTGGTCGGCTCCGGCAGCCTGCTGGCCGACCTGGCCCGCGAGGGCGTCATGGTCTGCCGCCACCGCCAGGTGGCGCCCGGCTGCGCGCTGGTCGGGGACTTCGCCATGGCCGCCGTGCTCCTGGACGCCGAGCACTCGGTGATCAAGGTCGCGGAGCCGCCGCCGGGGACCTTCGACGAGCCCGGGGGCACTGCGGTGTGCGCGGTGGTCCACGAGTCCGTCGCCGTCCAGCTGCCGACCCACTTCTTCCACGTGGTGCCGGGCTGACCCGCACCGGTGCGGACGCCCTACGGGCCGGCGTCCGCACCGGCCCGTCAGGTCTGTGCCGGCCAGATGCTCAGGTTGAGCGCGGCGGCGAAGGCCGTCCACAGCGGACGGGGCGCCGGCAGGTACCCCGCCACCGGGGCGGACGCGGTGGAACGCCACCGCCGTCGCACCGGCGGCGGCGAGCAGCAGGCAGACGTCGGCGAAGGCCGGCCCGTACTGGCGGGCGCCGAAGAACAGCGGGGTCCACGCCGCGTTGAGCAGCAGCTGGACGCCCCACAGCCGCGGCGGCGAGGGCGAGAGCGGTGAACAGCACCGGGGACGGCCAGGACGCCCGCCCCCGCGTCGCGGTTCTCTCCCGGGGTGCTCGGCGTGCCGGCATGCGGTCCTCCTCACGGGCCGTCCGCCCCCTCCCGCACCGTCTGCCTCCTCGGGGCCGCTTCACCGGACCGGCTCAGCGGCCCGGCCGGAGCTCTCCGTCGGCGCGCGGGCCGGAGCAGACTGGAAGAGGATGGCCGAAGGAGGCGGCCGTGGGCCGGCCGGTGCGCCGGGCCGGCCCGGGCGCCGGACGGTTCTCCGTGCCCGACGGACGAAAGGTGCCGACATGACCGCGAACAGCCCGTACGAGCAGCCCTCGGGCCACGGCCCGCAGAGTTCGCAGGAGGCCCGGGTGCAGGCGCTGGAGACGCAGGTGCAGGCGCTGGCCGAGGCCGTCCGGGCACTGGCCCGGGGCCTGGAGCAGCCCCCCTCCCAGGACACGGCGCTGCCCGAGGAGGCGGCCCGCGGGGCCAGGCTGGCACACGAGATCCTGCTGGCCCAGGGCCTGTAGACGACGCCTTCGGCCGCTTGCGGCCCGCCCCGCCCGGCGGGCGCGACCGGCGGGGCGCTGACAGACTGGGTAGGCGAGGGGGCGAGAGACTACCCCGGAGGCGGCTATGACGAGTTCACAGGGGCGTCGGCCGATCGTGGTGGGAGTGGACCCCGATCCCTCCCGGCGGGCGGCCCTCGCCTGGGCCGCGGACGAGGCCGCCCGGCGGGGCCTGCCGCTGCGCGTGGTGCACGCCCAGGGCGTGCCGACCGGCGGTTACTGGTCGTCGGAGCTGCGGCCGTCCTGGGAGCAGTGGAACGAGGCGCTGCACGAGGCCGGCGAGCGGGTGCTGGAGGAAGCGGTCGCCTTCGCCGGGGAGCGGCAGCCGCGGGTGGAGGTCTCCTGGCTGCTGGCGGAGGGGCATCCCGCCTGGGTGCTGCGCGAGGAGTCGCGGAACGCGGCGATGGCCGTGGTGGGTTCCTGGCACCTGTCCTCCGCGCAGGAGCTGTTCGGCTCCACCGCGGTGGGACTGCCGCTCACCGCCCACGCCACGTGCCCGGTGGTGGTCCTGCGGGAGCCCGAGCACCTCACCCGGCAGCCGCCGTACCTCGTGGTGGGCGTCGACGGCAGTCCGGACTCCGCCGCGGCCGTCGACTTCGCCTTCGAGGAGGCCTCGCTGCGCGGCGCGGCGCTGCGGGCGCTGTACGTGTGGCATCCGCCGCTGCTGGGCTCCCTGGACGAGGACGCGGCGGAGCAGGAGGCCCGCCGGCTGCTGTCGGAGTCGGTCGCGGGCCGCACAGCCGCGCATCCGGAGGTGGATCTGCGGCACGAGTTCGTACGAGGCCATCCGGTACAGGTCCTGGCCGAGGCTTCCGAGCAGGCTCTCGGCCTGGTCGTGGGCACCCGGGGCCGCGGGGGCTTCACCGGGATGCTGCTGGGTTCGGTGAGCCAGGGCGTGCTCCACCACGCGCGCTGCCCGGTCTTCACCGTCCCCGCCGGCGGGCACACCGCCTGACGCGGCGCTTCGCCGTCCGGATGCGGGGGGCGGTGGAACGGACCAGAATGGACTACCGGTCCAGGCGTCCGAGGGCGCCGGGGCGCCCAGGCGCCCGGGGACTCCCCGTGGAGCCGGGGCCACCGCGGTCGCCGGGCCCGCCGGACCCGCCGAATCCACAGCATTCCCGCATTCCCGCATTCACAGCATTCACCGCATTTCCGATGCGAGGAGACTGCCATGACCACTGCCCGGGACATCATGCACACCGGCGCGGAGTGCGTCGGGGAGCACGAGACGCTGGACGCCGCGGCACGGCGCATGCGCGACCTCGACGTGGGCGCGCTGCCGATATGCGGCGACGACGACAAGCTGCACGGGATCATCACCGACCGCGACATCGTGGTGAAGTGCCTGGCCACGGGGGGCGACCCGACCAGGACGACCGCCGGTGAGCTGGCCCAGGGGCGGACGTTCACGGTGACCGCCGACACGGACGTCGAGAAGGTGCTGGACACGATGGAGAAGCACCAGATCCGCCGGGTGCCGATCATCGACGAGGAGAAGCGGCTGGTCGGCATGGTCAGCGAAGCCGACCTGGCGCGCAACCTCCCCGAGACCGAGGTCGGCCGGTTCGTCGAGGCCGTGGTGGCCAAGCAGATCTGACCACCGCTCCCGCGGGGCCGGGGCTCCGGTCCCGCGGGGACCGCGGGACCGGAGCGCGTCAGCGGCCTCCCGCCAGGGGCGGGCCGAAGCGGACGTCCACGCGCGGCGCGTACAGCACGCTGAGCGGGGCCCCTTCGGGAGCGGGCAGCCCGCAGGCGGCGACGAGGTCCTCCTCGCACTCCAGGAGCTCGGCGCGGTGCAGGGGCCAGGTCCCGTGGACGTTGGGCAGGTACACCGTTCTGCCGCCGTACCAGGCCGTGTGCAGCCCCCAGCGGGCCGTCAGGAAGTGCTCCAGGGCGGTGGGCTCGGCGATCCGCTCCCCCACCCGCACCCGGATCCGGGTGGCCGGGCGGCCCCGGCCACCCGGCCCGATCCTGGCGCTGGTCCACAGCAGGTCTCGGCCGCCCCCGGTGCGGCGGCGCATGGAGGCCCAGCGGTACGGCAGGCGCAGCGCGGCCCGCGCCCCGAGCACCGGCAGCAGCCGCGCGCACTCCAGCGTCAGGAACACCACCCCGCGCCGCCCCCGCCGGTCCACGCCGTACACGCGCACGTTGGTCTCCGGGAAGCTCCCCAGGTACGGCAGTCCGGGCCCGCGGCCGAAGCCCAGACCGTGCATCCGGAAGGGCACCAGCCCCACATGGGCGGTGCCCTCGTGGACGTCGGGGCGGACTCCGGCGGGCAGCAGCGGGGCGACCGCCGCCGGGGCAACCGGCCAGTGCAGGAAGGTCACATCGCGCCAGGACTGCGTCAGCAGCGCCCGCCCGACAGGGCGCGGGCCGACCGTCGTGACGGGCTCGGCGGACTCGTCTCCCCACCGGCTCATGGGCGCTTTCCCCCTCACTCCCGGCCGTCCGTGCGGTCCGTGCGGTCCGTGCGGTCCGTGCGGTCCACCGCACAGTACTGCGAGGGCCCCGGCCTCACCGTAGGCTGGCCGGTGTGCGCACCGTGGAGTTGCTTCCGGACGGCGCCGCCGAGCTGGCCGTGCGCCGGGCGTGGCGCCATCTGGCCGCGGCGGGGATGCCCAGCCAGGAGGCGCACACCCATCCGACCAACCGCCCCCACCTCACCCTGGCCGCCGCCGGCGCACTCCCGGACGCGGCGCGCCAGAAGGTGACCGAGGCGCTGGCCGCCCTGCCGCTGGGGCTGTGCCTGGACGGACTGCTGCGTTTCGCGGGCCGCACGCACGTCCTGGCCTGGGCGGTGCGGCCGGACCCGGAGTTGCTGCGGCTGCACGAGGCCGTCTGGCGGGCGCTGGCCGCCTCGCCGGAGGCCGGGGGGAGCGGGGGGACGAACCCGCTGCACGCCCCCGGCCGCTGGGTTCCGCACATCACCCTCGGACGCAGCCGCCGGCCGGCCTGGGACCGGCCGGATCCGGAGTTGCTGCCCGCCGGGCTGCGGGGACCGGTGCGGGGCCGTCTGACCGCCGCTCGCAGCTACGACTCGGCCACCCGCACCACCGAGTCCCTCGCGCCGTAGGGGCCCGCCCTGGGGTCCGCCGCCCGTCAGCCGGCCGTACGGCCCTCCCGCGCAACCAGTGTGAAGGTGTGCCCGGCCGGGTCGGAGTACAGGCACACGTCGCGCGGGCCGCCGTTGTCCCTGGTGTCGACCGGACGCGCCCCGTGCCCGACCGCCTCGCGTTCGGCCTCGTGCATGCCGTCCCGCGGAACCAGGATGTGCGGATGCGCCTGGAGCGAGTCGTCCGGGCGGGGCCGGCTCGGCGGCGTGAAGCCGTGGTCCCACCGGGCCGCCAGGCGGATTCCCTCCGCTCCGGTCACCTCGACGAAGTCCGGATCCACGCCCCGGCGCACCTCGGCGCCCAGGAGGTTCGCGTAGAACTCCGCCAGCGTCTCGGGGTCGGCGCAGTCCAGCACCAGCACGCTCGTCTTCTGCATGGGCACGGGTCACCCCCACGGGTCGCCGTCGGCTGTCCGCCGGACCCCGTACACCCGAATCGCCGGAACAGCGTCCCGATCCTCCAACTCCTTTAGGGACAAGCCGGTTCACGGGCCGGCCCACCCGCATGCCCGCCTGCGCACGGATGCCGCGCGGACTCCGGGCCGGCGCGGAGTGGATCGGTACAGAACGGACACACCCGGCGAGGCTGTCGCACCGGGTCCGTGGGTAGGTTCCGTCCATGACTGATGTCGTGGACGCAGACGAACTCCTCCGTCGCATCCGGGTCGCACGCGACTGGGCGGCCGAGAGGGAAGCCGGGACCGGGGGCCTGTCCGGCGCGGGCGAGGGCGCCGACCCCACGGCGGCCGGTATCGACCGTGTCGCCTTCTCCGTGGTCCGCGAGGTGCTGGACGAGATCATCAACCCGGGCACCCACTCCCGCCCGCGGTAGGTTCCGGTTCCGGGGGCGCGGGCCGACGGGAACCGGCTCGGCTCACGGCCGGCCCGCGCCACCGCCGCCCTGCCGGCGCCCGGGCGGTCCGTGCCGCCCACGGCCGCGGGAGGAGCCTGCCGGGTCCGCCGCGCCCGGACGAACCGCACGGGTCCGGCGGTGAGCGCCCGCGCCCCGGCGCGGGCACCGCGCCCTCTCCCCCACGCCGTCTTCCGTGCCATCACCTGCCGCGGGTCGCGCACGGGCCGCCCCGCCGCGAGTGCGGCCGACGGGGCTCCGCCCGGTGGCCGGGCGCGGGACGTCGCGGCCCCGTCGCCCCGCATTCACGGGCACGCCCCGGCCTCCTCTGTACTGCCCCGCATGGCCACTCGGGGGTTCGGTCCGGGAGACCGGAACCGCTCGAACCGGCCCACGGACGCATCCCACAGAACCGCTCACAACCCTTCACGCAAGTACACATAGGGAATTTCCTACGCGCCCGCCGTTGGCATCCGTGCGCTGTTGTGGTGGTGTCCTCGCATTTCTAGTGTGGTGTTCGGCTTCGAGGGATTCGCGACGACCGGCTGCGCACGGGCGGGCGGACAGGCCGCCGTCCTTCCGGGACGCCGGCGCCTCCCGCTCCGGCCGGTCTCGAAGCCCGCGCGGAACACCCGCGTGCGCACCACACCGCACCACACCACACCACACCACAACCGAAAGGAAACGATCATGCGCGCTTACGTGCGTCCCACCCTCGCCATGGCCGGCGGCTTCCGCAGGACGACCGGGCTCGCCGGCAGGGCCGCTCCGGACCTGCTGGGCGGCAAGAACCTGCTCTGACACGGCTCCTGCCCAACGGCTCCGCACCCTGCACGGGTGCGGAGCACCGGCCGGCCCTCCCCGCCGGCCGGACGGCCGGGTGGCAACCGCTGCCACCCGGCTCGCCCGTCCTCAGGTCCCGTGACCGAAAGGTGTGTACGCCCATGGGCGGCTCCTTCTCCCCACCTCCCGCCTCCACGTGGTTCGTCGTCCTCCCCGACACCGAAGCGGCCGCCGGGATCGGCGCACGGGCCCGCGCGCACGCCTCACAGGAGGTGGCTCACCCCTCCGGCCGCCCCTGGATCCTGGGTCGCTGGGCACAGGAGGCGCTGACGCTGGGGGACTGCGGCGACGCGCGGGTGGCGGTGCTCGGCGAGCATCTGGTCACCGCCGAGGAGGCCACGCGTGCCGCCGCGGCGGCACGCGGCTCCCTGGCCTCGCTCGACCGGTTCGCCGCGGCGTGGCCCGGTGGCTTCCACCTCGTCGCGAGCGCCGCCGGCCGGGTCCGGGTGCAGGGGGGCGTGGTGGGGATCCGGCGCGTCTTCCACGCCGACGCCGGTCCGGTGACGGTGGCGGGCGACCGCGCGGACGTGGTGGCGGAGCTCGCGGGCAGGAACCTGGACGAACGGCGTCTGGCCGTCCATCTGCTGACCCTGAGTCTGCTGCACCCGCTGTCGGGGCAGCCCGTGTGGGACGGGGTGGAGCGCCTGCCCGGCGACCACTGGCTGTGCCTCCCCGCGGAAGGGGGCGCGCGGCGATTCCGCCGGTGGAGGGCGCCGGACCCCTCCGTGCCCCTGGCCAGAGGCGCCGAGGCGCTGGCGGAGGCGCTGACCACCGCCGTCGGGGTACGCACCCGGGGCCGCACCCTGGTGACGGCGGACCTGGGCGGCCTGGACTCCACCGCGGTGTGCTGCGCGGCCGCCCGCGGAACGGCCCAGGTGGTCGCCTACACCGCGCAGACCCACGACCCGCTCGGCGACGACGCGCACTGGGCCCGCCGGACGGTGGCGGCCCTGGGGAACGTGGAGCACCATCTGGTCCCGGCCGAGCGGATCCCCCTGACCTACGACGGTCTGGACACGTTCGACGACCGCCTCGACGCCCCCTGCCTGATGGCCGTCGACCACCGGCGCCGCATGAGTCTTCTGGAGCTGGCCGCGCGGCGCGGCTCCACCCTGCACCTGACCGGCATGGGCGGCGACGAGCTTCTGATGGGCTGCGCCGCGCATCTGCACACGACGGTCCGCACGCATCCGCGGACCGCCCTGCGGAACCTGCGGGGCTTCACCGCCAAGTACGGGTGGTCCCGGCGGGAGGTGCTGCGCCAGCTCCTCGACCGGCGGGACTACTCCTCCTGGCTGAAGGGGGTCGGGAAGGACCTGCTGCGGCCGCAGTCGCGGGAGCGGGAGCCGCTGCTGGAGTGGTGCGTTCCGCCCCGGCTGCCGCCGTGGACGACGCCCGACGCCGTCCACGCGGTGCGCGAGCGGATCCTGGCCGAAGCCGCCACCGTGGAGCCACTGGCTCCGGGGCAGGGCCACGGACCCCACCGGGAACTGGCCACCATGGATCTCACCTCGCGTTTCGCCCGGCACGTCGACCAGATGGCCGCGCCGCTGGGAATCGCCTGCGAGGCGCCCTACTACGACGACCGGGTCGTCGAGACGTGCCTGGCCGTACGCCCACAGGAGCGGATCACTCCCTTCCGCTACAAGCCGCTGATCGTGGAGGCCATGCGCGGCATCGTGCCCGAGGAGAGCCGTACACGGGCCACCAAGGCCAATGCCGGGATGGAGGCGGAACTCGGCCTGCGCCGCCACCGCGAACGGCTGCTGGCCCTGTTCGAGGACTCCCGTCTGGAACGGCTGGGCCTGATCGACGCCTCCGCACTGCGCCGGTGGTGCGAACGCCCGGTGTCGGCGGAGCTGGGCAGCGAGCTGCTGCAGCCGACCGTCGCCTGCGAGGTGTGGCTGCGCTCCCGCGAGAACTCCGCCGTCCCCTCGCGGACGGCCCCCTGATCCACCCCCACCACCCCGACCGCCTGCGGCGGACCGAACGGAAGGAAGGCCACCATGGCACTCACCCTGCGCTCCGGTGTGCTGATGACCGACACCGAGTACGGGACGGCGCTGCTCGACCAGCGGAGCGGCGAGTACTGGACCCTCAACCCCACCGCGGCCTCCGTGCTGCGGGCCCTGCTGGAGGGCCGCTCCGCCCGGCAGGCGGCGACGGTTCTCACCGGCGAGTACGACGTGGCCCTGGAGGAGGCCGAGGAGGACGTGGCCCGCATTCTCGGTGAACTGCGCGACGCGCGGCTCGTCGCGGACTGAACGGCCCGGAGGGAGGGAGAAGGAGAAAGGAGAGGAGAAGAAGGTGTCGACCCCCGAAGCGGTTCCGTACGATCCCCGCTCCGTACCCCCGGCAGACCGTCTGGCCGCGCGTTTCGCCGTGGGGTGCGCCCATCTGCTGGCCGTACTGCCGCCGGGCCGCATCCGAGCCGTCCTGACCCTGCTGCGGCGCGGCGCCCGTCCGGCGACCGGGGCGGAGGCGGCGAAGGCCCGGGAGACGGTGGTCGCGGTGAGCCTGGCCTGCGGCGGACAGCGCGGCTGCCTGCCTCGCTCGCTGGCCACCGTGCTGCTGTGCCGTATGCGCGGCCGATGGCCCGTGTGGTGCGTGGGGGTGCGCACCAGCCCGCCCTTCGCGGCGCACGCCTGGGTGGAGGCCGAGGGGGTTCTCGTGGGCGAGGGCTGCCCGGCCGGCTATTTCCAGCGCTTCTTCACCGTGGGGTGAGGCCGTTGACCTCACAGGTCGCGCGCCCGCCCGCGGCGGGCACCGCACGCGGCGGAGGACCGGAGGGGAACGGAGCCACCGGCACAGCCCGGCCCCGGTGGCTCACCGGCCACCCTGGCAAGGGCCCCTCCGGCCCCCGCGCGCTCACCGGCCGGCTCCGCCCGCACCGGACCGGCGTCCTCGCGGGCACGCTGCTCGGCCTGCTCGGCGGTCTGCTCTCCCTGGCCCAGCCGCTGGCGGCCAAGCGGCTGGTGGACGAGCTGGGCGGCGGGCGCGCGGCGGCCGGCTGGGTGCTGCTGCTCGGCGTGCTGGTGCTGGCGGGCGCGCTCCTGGCAGCCGCCGGGCAGTACGTCCTGGAGCGGACCGGGGAGGCCGTGGTGCACACCGTCCGGCGGTCCCTCACCGCGCACCTGCTGCGGCTGCGGGTACCGGCGGTGGAGCGCGCCGAGCCCGGTGATCTGATCGCCCGTGCCACCTCCGACACCACCGTCCTGCGGCAGACCGCCGTCCAGTCGGTGGCCTCGGCCGTCGTCGGCTCGCTGACCCTCCTGGCGACCGTCGTCCTGATGGGCCTGCTGGACGCGGTGCTGCTGGGCGTCACCCTCGGCGCGCTCGCGCTCGTCGCCGGCGCGGTGGCGGCGGTCGCGCCGCGGATCGGCCGGGCGGTCCGGCAGGCACAGGAGGCGGTCGGCGCCATGGGTTCCGCCCTCGAACGCGCGCTGGGCGCCTTCCGCACCGTCAAGGCGGCCGGCGCGGAGCCGCTGGAGACCGCCCGTCTGCACGAGGCGGCCGACGGCGCCCGACGGGCCGGCGTCCGCGCCGCGGGCTGGGAGGCCGTCTCCGCGACCGCCGGGGGTGTGGCCGTGCAGGTGGCGTTCCTGGCGGTGCTGGGGGTGGGCGGCGCGCGGGTGGCCTCGGGGGCCGCGGACGTCTCCACGCTCGTGGCCTTCCTGCTCTACCTCTTCTCGCTGGGGCCTCGCGTGCACCAGCTCGTCGACGTCGTGGGCCGGTTCCAGGCGGGTTCGGCCGCGGCCCTGCGCGTGCGGGAGGTGGAGTCGCTGCCCGCCGAGCAGGCCGGCGCCGGTCCCACCCCGCCCTCCGCACCTGCCGGAACGGGTCGCCCGGGGCCTGCCCCGCTGGTCTTCGACGCGGTCCGCTTCTCCTACCGGACCGGGCTGCCGCCCGTGCACCGCGGGGTGAGCTTCACCGTCCCGGCGCGGGGGGTGACGGCCCTCGTCGGGCCCTCGGGCGCGGGCAAGACCACCGTCTTCTCCCTGGTCGAGCGCTTCCACGAGCCGGACTCCGGGTGTGTTCTGTTCGACGGCCGGGATGTGCGTGACTGGCCGTTGTCCGACCTGCGGGCCGCCATCGGATACGTCGAGCAGGACTGCCCCGTCCTGGCCGGAACCCTCCGCGACAACCTGCTGTTCGGCGTCCCGCCGACCGGCGGCCGGGATCTGGACGACGTGCTGCGCCGCACCCGGCTGGAGTCCCTGGTGGCCCGGCTGCCGCAGGGGCTGGACACCCCCGTCGGCCACCGGGGCGACCGGCTCTCGGGGGGCGAACGGCAGCGCATCGCCGTCGCGCGCGCTCTGCTGCGCTCCCCCAGGCTCCTCCTCCTGGACGAGGCCACCTCCCAGCTCGACGCGGCCAACGAGGCCGCTCTGCGGGACACCGTCGCCGACGTCGCCCGGAGCACGACCGTACTGGTGGTGGCCCACCGGCTGTCCACCGTGACCGCGGCCGACCGGATCGTGGTCATGGAGGGGGGAAGGGTCAGGGCGGTGGGCACCCATGACGAACTGCTGACCCGCGACGCCCTCTACCGCGAGCTGGCGGCCGCTCAGCTGCCCGGCCCGCTTCCCGGTGGGCGCGGGCGGAACGGCACCGGGCGGGCGGGGACGCGAAGCCGCCGGGACGGGCGGCCGCGCTGAGCACGGCCCCGCGGTGAAGCGGGCGGCCCTCACCGCCGTCCGCGGCTTCGCTGTGGCGGGATACGGCCATACCGATACCATGAGGACAAACGGGGCTTTTCATCCGTCCACCCCCCGCGGGAGGGGAAGATGACGAAGAAGAACAGGAAGTTCCGCAAGGGGGACAGGGTCTCCTGGAAGAGCCACGGAAGCGAGGCCGTCGGCAGGGTCGAGAAGGAGATCACCTCCCGTACCGAGGCCGGCGGGCGCACCGTGGACGCCTCCCCCGAGGACCCCCAGTACCAGGTCCGCAGCGAGAAGTCCGGCGGCCGGGCGGTCCACCGCCCCGACGCCCTCCGCGAGAAGGAGCCGGGGGATGACTGAGCACCGCGAGGACCGCGAGGACCGCGAGGACCGCGAGGACCGCGACGGGACCGTCACCGAGTTCGGGAAGCTGGTCAACCTCACCCCCAAGCAGCTCCAGGACTGGCTGGAACGGGAGGAGTCCAAGGCCGCCGGGCAGCACCGAGGCGGCGGGGAGAGCACCGGCCACGCCTCCGGCCGCCGCATCGTCGAACTGCTGCGGACCTCGGAGTCCGACCTCGGTGACGACGACGTGGCCCACATGCGCAAGGTCAACGGCTACATCAAGCGGCACCTGGCCCAGCGGCCCTCCGGCGACGTCACCGACACCACCTGGCGGCACTCCCTGATGAACTGGGGGCACGACCCCCTCAAGGACCGCTGACGTCCCCGCCCGCCCGCGTCACCGCTCGGGCTCGCCCTCGTCCACCCGGTAGGCCCTGCTCCAGGTGGCTCCGCACCGGCAGCGGGACAGTTCGATCAGATCGCCGTCCTCGGACACCTCCAGCCCGTGGTTGAGGCGAACGTGCACATGCTCTGCCATGGCGGACCGACTCCCGGTCGACGAGGACTCTCCGGCCCTGCGGCAGGAGGGGACGCCCCCATCATCCACACCCGCCGCACCTGCGGGAATGACGCGGATCACTCCCGCGGAGCCGGCTCCGCCCGCCGTACCGCGTCTCACCTCGCAGGCCGTGCGGAAGGGCGGCGGGAATCCGGCGCTCCGGGAGCCGGGGAGTCCCGTGGACCCGTTCTCCGGGACGGAGGGCGCGGCCGGGCGGTGCGCACCGGCTCGTCAGTCGGCCGCCTTGGCGGCCTCGGGTACCTCCGCCCGCCCTCCGGCGGGCTCCCCTCCCCCGGCGGTGGCCCGGGGGTCGGCCCGCAGGATCCCGGCGGCCCCGGCCGCCACGGCGCACAGGGCCACGGGCAGCAGGAAGGCGACGTTCAGCGGCACGAGATGGGTGAGCGGCCCGATGACGGCCGGCCCGGCGAGCATGCCGAGGTAACCGAGCCCCGCCACTCGTGAGACGTTGGCCCCGGCCGCTTCCGGGTCGGCGTGGCCCGCGGCGCTGAAGAGCTGGGGCACGCACCCGGACAGCCCCATGCCGAAGACGGTCCAGCCGGCCAGGGCCAGGGGAATCCAGGGCGAGACCACCACCGCCGACAGGCCGGCCGCCGCCAGGAGGGCGCCGTAGCGGACGATCGCGACCGGGCCGAAGCGCGCGGCCACCCGGTCGGTGAGCAGGCGTCCGACGGTCATGGCGGTGGCGAAGGCCCCGTAGGCGAGGGCCGCCGTGGCCGGGGGCGCGCCCAGGACGTCCTGCAGGGCGAGCACGCTCCAGTCGTTGGCCACGCCCTCGGCGAGCATCAGCATCAGCGCGAGGGCGGCCAGCGCCCAGATCCGCCCGGGCGTCCCGCCCCCGGCCCCGGTCCCGGTGGACGGCTTCAGGTCTTCCTCCGCGGGCCCGGCGGGCTCGGTGGGTCCGGCGGACTCGGTGCGCAGCAGCGCGGGGGCGGCCAGGACGGCGACCAGGAGCCCGACGGCGCCCATCCCGGCCAGCGTCCCGGCGGCGTTCCAGCCCCAGCTGAGGGTCCGGGCGCCGACCAGGGCCGCGAGCACCCCTCCGACGGAGAAAACCGCGTGGAAGGCGGACATGACGGGCCGCCGGTAGCCGCGTTCCACCTGGACGGCGTGGGTGTTCATGGCGACGTCCAGGCAGCCGTTGCCGAAGCCGAACACCAGCAGGGCCGCGCCCAGGGCCCAGGCCCCTTCGGCCAGGCCGGGCAGCACCAGGGACGCACTGCACAGCACCGCGCTCAGCGGCACCACGGCGCGGGCTCCGAAGCGGTCGGCCAGCGGGCCGGTCAACCGCATGCCCGCGAAGGCTCCGCCACCGAGCAGGAGCAGCAGCCAGCCCAGGACGGCGTGGCTGATACCCGCACGGTCCTCCACCACCGGGATGTGGACGACCCACATGCCCATCAGGAAGCCGTTGAGGCCGAAGTAGGCGAAGGTGGCCAGCCGTGCGAGCCGCAGCGTTCTCTCCATGTTCCAGAACTTAACAAACGAGATAGCTGTTCGATAGATTGAATTACGCACATGCTTCATGTTCAATTTCCGGCGTGGCGAGCGCGGAACGACTGAGACTGATCACCGAGGCCGTGCGTGAGGCCGGGCAGCTGAGCGTGGCGGAGCTGGCCGGGCTCACCGGCGCCTCGGAGATGACCATCCGGCGCGACCTGGAGGTCCTGGCGAACCAGGGGGTCCTGGAGCGCTACCGCGGCGGGGCCAGCAGCCTGCTGCTGCGCGGCGAGGAGCCCCCATTCGGGCTGAGGGAGCTGGAGAGGCCGCACACCAAGCGGCGGATCGCCTCCGAGGCGGCCTCCCTGATCGCCGACGGCGAGTCGGTCGTCCTCGACAGCGGCACGACCTGCCTGGAGGTGGCCCGCGCTTTGGTCGGCCGCCGGCTGACCGTCATGCCGCTGTCCCTGCACGCCGCCAACGCTCTCACCGGCGCCCCCCGGCTGAGGCTGCTGCTGCCCGGCGGGGAGCCGCGCCCGGGCGAGCTGGCGCTGACCGGACCGCTGACCGAGGCGTCCCTGGCCGCACTGCGCTTCGACACCGCCGTCATCGGCTGCTGCGGACTGAACGCCGCGGACGGGCTGACCGCTTACGACCTGGCCGACGCCGCCGTCAAACGCGCCGCGATCGCCTCGGCCCGCCGGGTGGTCGCGGTCGCCGACGCGGCCAAGTTCTCCCGTACCGCCCTCGCCTCCGTCGCGCCCGCCTCGGCGCTCGACGCGGTGGTGACGGAGGAGGGCGCCCCCGAGGACGAGACCGGCGCGCTGGCCGCGGCCGGCGTGGCCGTGCGGAAGGTGTGAACCGCCCCGCCGACGGCCTGGGCGGCCCGTCTGCGGGCCCCGGGGGCGGGGCGGGCAAGCGGTCATCGCTCTCTCAGCAGCCCCTTGACGACCCGGCCGAACAGCAGGCGGGCCGCCCAGGCCGTCGGCGGGTCAAACAGGCGCGGCAGTCCCCGCACCCGCACCTCCTCGCGCCAGACGGCCAGCGATCCCCCGCCGACGGGGACCACCTCCGCCTCGGCCCAGCCGAGCACGACCCTCCCCCGTTTCTCCACACGGCAGCGACCTGGCCGGTCCCCGGCCGGCGGTTCCCAGCGCACGACCTCCATGGGGTCGTCGACCCCGGCGCGCCCGGTGCCCGTACGCGCCGTGAAGCGTGTGCCGACACGGGTGGGCGGCGCGGTGGTGACCGTGATCGTGGTGAACGGAACGTGGCGGGCGTGGTTTTCCCAGGTGGTCAGCCGGCGCCACGCCTCTCCTGCCGGGAGGTGGGTACGGCGCTCGATCCGGATGAGGGGCATACCGCGACGGTAGGCACCGTGCGCCCGCGCACCCGGCCGACCCGCCGAACACCTCCCCCAGTGACGTCCGCCGGCCGGGACCGGTGTCCCGGCCGGCGGACACCGGGTCACTCGGCCGGGACGATCAGCTCGTGGAGACCGTCGCGGCGGCGGTGGAGCAGGGCTCCGCGCTCGGTGGCGGTGTCGACGAAGAACACGAACGGCAGACCGGTCGCCTCCAGTCGCCACACCGCCTGCTCGACCCCCATACGGGGCGCCGGGATCCCGCTGACCCCCAGCGGAACGGCCGGCGGAGCGGTCGGCGGGAGGTCCGACGGCGCCGGCGCGGAGGCGTCCCCGCGGGCGCGGGCCAGCCGGTGGCCGCCCTCTCCGTCCCGGTAGACCACGCTGTCGACGCCCGAGACGGCGTCGGTGAACAGGTGGAAGCCGTACCCCAGGGTCTCCATCCGGCGCACCGCCTGGGCGGGGGTCATCCGGGCGGGGCCGTGGGCGCGGCGGCGCACGATCCGGCGTCCCTGCCCGATGCGCGAGCCGGGGCGCGGCCCGCCGCCGTGGTGTCCGCGGCGGTGGGCGCGGGACAGCCGGCCCGCCAGCCGGTCGCGCAGCAGGTCGATCGCCTCGGGCATGGTGTCGGCGGCGACGTGGGCCCGCACCGGGCGGCCGTTGACGTCCACGTTCACCTGGGCGTGCGCCGGGTGCCGCACGGAGGCACCCGCCTGGCTCAGCTTCACCCTGGTGCCCAGGACCGGCTCCCCGACCTTGCCCAGGGCCGCCAGCACCTTGGTCCGCGCGTACTCGGCCGCGTCCCCGGGCACCTCGCCCCGGACCTCGACCCTGACCTCCGGGAGGGGACGGATCTGCGAACGGTTCATGGTTTCCTCCTGCCGTCGTGGCACCTTCAGACTCCTCCCGCGCCGGTCTTCCCGGCAGGGCCGAAGGTCCCCGGGGCCGGTGCCGTCCGTACCCCGCCAGAAGGGGAGGTACGGGCCGGACCGGCCCCGAGCGGCCGGCGTGGCGGCCGTGACGCGGCGCACGGGGAGCGGAGGGCGCCCCGGCGGTCAGCAGATGCGGGGCAACTGCTCGCCCAGCGGCAGGTCCACCACACGGGTGCCGCCGAACCCGGTGCGGGCCACGACCATGCCCGGATGGTCCTCCACGCACTCCCCGACGACCACCGCCCCGGCGCCCTGGGGGTGCGCCCGCATCGCGGCGAGCACGGCGTCGGCCCGCCCGCGCGGGACGAAGGCCACCAGGCGGCCCTCGTTGGCCACGTACAGCGGGTCCAGGCCGAGGAAGCCGCAGGCGGCCGCCACGGCATCCGGCACGGGCAGGGCCCGCTCGTCCAGCACGACGCCGGTGCCGGACGCCGCCGCGATCTCGTTCAGCGCCGTGCCCAGCCCGCCGCGGGTGGGGTCGCGCAGCGCGTGGAGGTCCGGGGCGGCCGCGAGCATCGCCTGCACCAGACCGCCCAGGGGCGCGGTGTCGCTGGACACCTCCACCCCGAACTCCAGCCCCTCGCGGACGCTCATGATGGCCACCCCGTGCATCCCGATCGGCCCGCTGACGATCACCACGTCGCCGGGTTCGGCGCGCTGCGGGCGGATGTCGACGCCTTCGGGGATCAGACCGATGCCCGCGGTGTTGACGAAGATCCCGTCGCCGTGCCCGGCGTCGACCACCTTGGTGTCGCCGGTGGCGACGGTGACGCCGGCCGCCGCGGCGGCCGTTCCGACCGCCTGGGCCACCCGCCGGACCACCGACAGTTCGGTGCCCTCCTCGATGATGAAGGCGCACGACAGGTACGCGGCCCGAGCGCCGCTCATGGCCAGGTCGTTGACGGTGCCGTTGACGGCCAGGTCGCCGATGCAGCCGCCGGGGAAGAACAGCGGGCGCACCACGTAGGAGTCGGTGGAGAACGCCAGGCGCGCGCCGCCCAGCGACAGCGCGGCCGAGTCGGCGAGCCCGGCCAGCGTCTCGTTGCCGTAGGCGGGGACGAAGAGGTGCTCCACCAGTTCGGCGGAGAGGGCCCCGCCGCCGCCGTGCCCCATGACGACCACCGGGTGGTCGCGCAGCGGGGCCGGACAGGTCCACTCGGCGGGGTCCACGGGTTCGGCGGCCGTGCCGGTGGTTCGGGTGGTGTCGGTGGTGTCGGTGGTGTCGGTGGTGTCAGCCAACGGAGGTCGCCTCCCTCGCCGGCTCGGTGCCGCGCGCCGGACCCGCCGGACCCGCCGGGCCGCCCAGGCGCCGGTAGAGGTGGTAGGCGGCGCAGGCGCCCTCGCTGGAGACCATGGTGGCGCCCAGCGGGTTGCGGGGGGTGCAGGTGGTGCCGAAGGCCTCGCACTCGTTCGGTTTGATCAGCCCCTGTAGCACCTCGCCACTGCGGCACACCCCGGACTCGCGCGTCGTGATACCGCCGACCTCGAAGCGGTGCTCGGCGTCGTACTCACGGAACGCCTTCGACAGCCGCCAGCCGCTGGCCGGGATCACCCCGATGCCCCGCCAGGCGCGGTCGGTGACCTCGAAGACCTCCTCCAGCATCCGCCGCGCGGCGGGGTTTCCCTCCTCCCGCACCGCCCGGGGGTAGGCGTTCTCCACCCGGTGCTCACCGTTCTCGAGCTGGCGGACGGTACGGCGCACGCCTTCGAGGATGTCCAGCGGTTCGAAGCCGGTGACCACGATGGGCACGCCGAAGCGGTCGGCCAGTGCCGGGTACTCGGCCGTCCCCATCACGCTGCACACGTGGCCGGCGGCCAGGAACGCCTGGACCCGGCAGTGCGGCGCCCGCATGATCGCCTCGATGGCGGGCGGCACGCGCACGTGGGAGATCAGCATGCTGTAGTTGCGGATGCCGCGCCGCCGTGCCTCGTGGACGGTCATCGCGTTGGCCGGCGCGGTGGTCTCGAAGCCGACGCCGAAGAAGACCACCTCGCGGTCGGGGTGGCGCTGTGCGATCTCCAGTGCGTCCAGCGGCGAGTACACCACCCGTACGTCCCCGCCGGCGCTCTTGATCCGGAACAGGTCCCGGTCGGTGCCGGGGACGCGGAGCATGTCGCCGAAGGAGCAGAAGACCACCTCGGGGCGGGAGGCGATCTCCAGCGCCTTGTCGATCATCTCCAGGGGGGTGACGCACACCGGGCAGCCCGGGCCGTGGATGAGCTCGATGTGCTCGGGCAGCAGCTGGTCGATGCCGTGCCGGATGATCGAGTGGGTCTGACCGCCGCAGACCTCCATCATGGTCCAGGGGCGGGTGGCGGTGGCGTGGATGTCCTCCAGCAGCCGCCGCGCCAGCTCCGGGTCGTTGAACTCCTCGACGTACTTCACCTGGTGGCCTCCTTCGCCGCGGCCGGCCGCTCCGTGCGCCCGCCGGCCGTCTCCGCCGGGGCGGTCTTGGGCCGGTCCTGCCCGGCCTCGGTCGCCGCCCGTTCCCATGCGTCGCCGAACTCCTCGTCCAGCAGACCCAGTTGCTCGAACAGCTCCAGCGACGCCCTGGCCGACTCCTCGTCCAGCCGCTGCAGCGCGAAGCCGACGTGGACGATCACGTACTCGCCGACCTCCACGTCGGGCAGGTAGGCCAGGCACACGTCCTTGACCACCCCTCCGAAGTCGACGCGCGCCATGCGCGTGCCGTCCCGTTCCTCGATCCCGGTCACCCTGCCGGGCACCGCCAGGCACATGTGCGTTCTCCGTCCGTCGCCGGTGAGTTCACCAATGGGTCGTGAGGTTTCGCCGGGGCCCGTCAGGGGGCCCCGGCGCGCGCCGCCACGAGCAGCTGGCCGAGGGCCAGGCCTCCGTCGCCGGGCGGCACGCGGTGGTGGCTCAGCACCGTGAACCCGGCGGTGCGCAGCCGCCGTTCGCACTCCTCGTCCAGCAGCGCGTTGGCGAACACCCCGCCGGACAGGGCGACGGTGGCCGCCCCGGTGTCCCGGCGCGCCCGGTGGCAGATCTCCTCCACCGCCCCGGCCACGGCCCGGTGGAACCGCGCGGCGACGACCGGGGCGGGGGCGCCGGAGCGCAGGTCGCGGACGGCCTCGCGCAGTACGGGCGCGGGGTCGAGCACCGTCGCGCCCGTGCCGCCCGGGGCCGGCCGGCGCAGGGCGAAGGCGTATCCGGGTCCGCCCTCCTGCCAGGCCGCCGCGGCGGCGGCCTCCAGCTCGACGGCGGCCTGCCCCTCGTACCCGGCCCGGTGGCACACTCCGGTCAGCGAGGACACCGCGTCGAACAGCCGCCCCATGCTGGAGGTGGGCGCGCAGGCCAGTGAACGCTCCAACTGCCTCTCCAGCACGCGCCGTTCCTCCGGAGAGCAGGCGGCGGCGCACGGCAGGTCCGGGCCCCAGGGGATCCCGGCGGAGCGCAGATGGGACAGCGCCATGCGGCAGGGGTTTCCCACCCCGGCGTCGCCGCCGGGCAGGGGCACGTACGCCAGGTGCGCCAGCCGCCGGTAGCCGCCGTAGTCGGCCAGCAGCACCTCGCCGCCCCACACTGCCCCGTCGTCGCCGTAGCCGGTGCCGTCGAAGGCGACGCCGATGACCGGGGCGCTGCCGTCCAGCCCGTTCTCGGCCATGGCCGAGGCGATGTGCGCGTGGTGGTGCTGCACCCGGCGCAGGGGCCTGCCTCCGGCGCGGTCGCGGGCCCACCGCGTGGAGCGGTAGCCGGGGTGGCGATCGGCGGCCAGCAGCCGGGGCTCGACGCCGGTGAGCGTGCGCAGGCGCTCGTGCGCGCCGTCCAGCGCGCGCAGGGCGGCCAGGTCGTCCAGGTCTCCGATGTGGGGCGAGAACCAGGCGGAGTGCCCCTCTGCGAGGCAGATCGCGTTCTTCAGGTCCGCGCCGGCGGCCAGGGAGGGTTCCACCGGCACGGGAAGCGGGATGGGGGCGGGAACGTGGCCGCGCGAGCGGCGCAGGACGACCTCGCTCCCGTCCGCGCGCACCCGCACCACCGAGTCGTCGCAGGGCACCGCGATGGGCCTGTCGTGCCACAGCCAGGCGTCGGCCAGTTCCGCAAGCCGGGTCAGGGCCTCGCGGTCGTCGGTCACGATGGGCTCGCCCGACCGGTTGCCGCTGGTCATCACCAGCACCTCGGGGCCGGGCGGGTCGCCGGGCAGGCCGAACAGCAGCCGGTGCAGCGGGGTGTAGGGCAGCAGCGCCCCCACGTCCGGGCTGCCCGGACAGACTCCGTCCGCCAGCGGGTCGCCGCCTCGCTCGCCGGGCCGGTGGCGGCGCAGCAGCACGATGGGGCGCGACCGTCCGTTCAGCGCCCGGTGCTCGGCGGGGCCGACGCGGCCGAGCCGGGCGGCGGCCCGCGCGTCGGGGCACATCACCGCGAAGGGCTTGGCGCCCCGGGCCTTGCGCTCGCGCAGGGCGGTGACGGCGGCGGGGTTCGTCGCGTCGCAGGCCAGGTGGTAGCCGCCGACGCCCTTGACCGCCACGACCGCGCCCTCGGCCAGCAGCCGACGGGCCCCGGCCAGCGCCTCCTCGCCCGTGTCCTCGCCCATGTCCGCGATCGTGCCCGCTCCTGTGCGGCGGGCACGGGTGAGCCTCAGCCGGGGGCCGCAGTCGTGGCAGGCGACCGGCTGGGCGTGGAAGCGGCGGTCGGCGGGGTCGGCGTACTCCCGTGCGCAGGCCGGGCACAGGGGGAAGGCGGCCATGGTCGTGGTCGCGCGGTCGTAGGGCAGCGCGGTGGCGATGGTGAACCGCGGGCCGCAGTGGGTACAGGTGACGAACGGGTGCCGGTGGCGGCGGTCGGCCGGGTCGGCCAGCTCCCGCAGACAGTCGTCGCAGGTGGCGGTGTCGGGCGGGATCAGGGTGCGGCCCCCGCCCCGCTCGGAGGGGCGGATGACGAACCCTTCGCCGTGCGGGCCCGCGTCCGGTCCGGCTCCCAGTGGCGGGACGTCCTCGGCCGCCACCGAGGAGACGACCGCCAGGGGCGGCGCCCGCTCCACCAGCTCCCGGCAGAACGCCTCCACCGCCGCGGGCGCGCCCTCGACCTCGGCGACCACCCCGCCGGCGTTGTTCAGCGCGTGGCCCGACAGCCCCAGCCGCGAGGCCAGTGCGTGGACGAAGGGGCGGAAACCCACGCCCTGCACGGTGCCGCGCACGGTCAGACGCCGCCGTACGCGGTCCGCCCCGGCGTCCGGCCCCGGCCTGCCTTCGACGGTGGCCGTCATGGCGCTCCTCCCTGCCCGTCCCCGTCCGCCACTACCGCGCGGGCAGGCCGGCGCCGGGCAGCGCGCCTTCCCCGCCGGGGTGCGCGTGCGGGTGCTCGTGGTCGCGGGGGTGGCCGTGGCTGTGCTCGTGGCTGTGCTCAGGGCCATGCTCATGGCGGTGTTCGCTCAGGTGCCGCCCGGCGAGCGGGGGCCGGTGGGGGCGGGTGCCCTCGCACACGGCCAGCACCCTTTCCAGGAGCGCGTCGACGCCCTGCCCGGTGCGGGCGGAGGTGTGCAGCACCTCGACTCCGGGGTTGACCCGCTCGACACTCTCGGCGAAGGCGTCGCCGTCGAACCCGGCGGCCTCGCCGAGGTCGGCCTTGCTCAGCACCACCAGGTTCGCCAGGCCGAAGGCGGTGGGGTACTTCACCGGCTTGTCCTCGCCCTCGGTGACCGACATCAGCACCACCCGCAGCGTCTCGCCCAGGTCGTAGGCGGCGGGGCAGACCAGATTGCCCACGTTCTCCACGAACAGCACCCGGGTGTCCCTCGGCGGCCAGCCCTCCAGATGGCCGCGCATCTGGGCGGCCTCCAGATGGCACAGCCCGCCGGTGAGGACCTGCTTGACGGGCGCGCCGGACCTGGCCAGCCGCCGTGCGTCGTTCTCGGTGGCCAGGTCGGCGGTGAGGGCCGCCGCCGGCACACCGCGCCCGGCGGCGCGGGCCAGGAGGAGTTCCAGCAGGGCGGTCTTGCCGCTGCCCGGGCTGGACAGCAGGTTGACCGCGGTGATCCCCCGGCCGTCCAGTTCGCGGCGCAGCCCGGCCGCCAGTCCGTCGTTCCTGGCCAGTACGGCCTGCCTCACGTCCACGACCCGGCACATCACGCGACTCCTCCCTGTCGTTCCCCCTGTGGCGCCGAGCCTCCGTCGCAGGACGCGCCTGCCGGCGGGAGCGTGACGTCGACGATCTCCAGCTCCCGTCCGGCCACCAGTTCCGTCGCGCCCTCCCCGCACTCCGGGCACCACAGCCGCAGCGGGACTCCGGGGGCGAACTCCAGCGCGCAGGCCGCGCAGCGGGCACGGGCGGGAACGTCCTCGACGACGAGTTCGGCGCCGGCGAGCTCCGTGCCCTCGGTGACGACCTCGAAGGAGAACCGCAGTGCGTCGGCGACCACACCGGACAGTTCCCCCACGCGCAGGCGCACCGCCTCCACCGAGGAGGCCCCGTGGCGGCGGGCGGTGTCCTGCGCACTCTCCACCACGGCGGCGGCGATCGACAGCTCGTGCATGGGGGGTCACGCTAGCCATCCGCTCCGGCCTCCCCGGGGGCCGCCGGTCCGGTTTCCGGGCGAGTTCCCCCGTACGGCCCAGGCATCGCGGCGTCCGTCCGCGGCGGGCCTCCTCCGGACGTGCGGGCGCGTCCGGAAAGGGGGGCTTCCCCGGCACGGCACGTTTGAGTTGTAGGGATTTGTTGGAAATGTCACGCTTCGTGGAACGGTCGGCGGCCCGCGGCACACGGCTCGCCGCCCGCCCCGGGCCCGGACTCCGGTCCCCGCCACCCGCAGGGAAGGAAGGCTCCATGAGCACCGACACGCTGGCCCCCGGCGGCGTCGACGAGGTCCACATCCTGTGGACCTCCGAGGGCATGAGCTGCGACGGCGACACGGTCTCGGTCACCGCCGCGACACTGCCGAGCCTGGAGGACGTCGTCCTCGGCGCGATCCCCGGCATCCCCAAGGTCCATCTGCACAACAAGGTGCTGGCCTACGAGACCGGCGAGGACTTCACCCGCGCCTTCCACCGGGCGGCCGAGGACGAGCTGGGGCCGTTCGTCCTGGTGGTCGAGGGCTCCGTTCCCAACGAGAACATCAACGGGGACGGCTACTGGACGTCGATGGGCAACGACCCCGACACCGGTGAGCCGATCACCCTCAACCAGTGGATCGACCGCCTGGCGCACAAGGCGTACGCGGTGGTGGCCATCGGCACCTGCGCCACCTACGGCGGCATCCACGCCATGGCGGGCAACCCGACCGGCTGCATGGGCCTGGCCGACTACCTGGGCTGGGACTTCCGCTCCGCGGGCGGGCTGCCGATCGTCAACGTGCCCGGCTGCCCGGTGCAGCCGGACAACTTCATGGAGACCCTGCTGTGGGTCCTGCACCAGGCGGCCGGGCTCGCGCCGCCGATCCCGCTGGACGACCAGCTGCGGCCGACCTGGCTGTTCGGCAAGACCGTCCACGAGGGCTGCGACCGGGCGGCCTACTACGAGCAGGGCGACTTCGCGCTGGACTACAACTCCCCCAAGTGCCAGGTGAAGATCGGCTGCTGGGGACCGGTGGTGAACTGCAACGTCCCCAAGCGCGGCTGGATGGACGGCGTCGGCGGCTGCCCCAACGTCGGCGGCATCTGCATCGCCTGCACCATGCCGGGCTTCCCCGACAAGTTCATGCCCTTCATGGACGAGCCCCCCGGAGGCAGCGTCTCCTCCGGACTGCTGAGCCGGACCTACGGGCCCCTGGTGCGCTCCCTGCGCGCCATCACCAACCGCACGGTGAACAAGGAACCCAGGTGGCGCCACAACCGCGCCGAGCTGACCTCCGGCTACGACCCCCGGTGGTCGGGCCGGTGACGACGAACCGCCCGCCGGCACCGAGGACGCCAAGGACGCCGAAGAGGCTTGAGAGGACCACTCCGTGACGACCAGCCAGACCGTCCCGGTCGAGCAGCGCACCCTCACCGAGGTGGCGTTCGACCCCATCACCAGGATCATCGGCAACCTGGGCATCTACACCAAGATCGACTTCCCCAACCGGGAGGTCGTCGAGTGCCGGAGCACGTCCTCGATCTTCCGCGGCTACAGCGTCTTCATGAAGGGCAAGGACCCCCGCGACGCGCACTTCATCACCAGCCGCATCTGCGGCATCTGCGGCGACAACCACGCGGTGTGCTCGATCTACGCGCAGAACATGGCGTACGGGGTGAAGACCCCGCCCCTGGGGGAGTGGATCATCAACCTCGGCGAGGCCGCCGAGTACATGTTCGACCACACGATCTTCCAGGACAACATGGTCTTCGTCGACTACTGCGAGCGCATGGTCAAGGAGACCAACCCGTCCGTCCTGGAGCGCGCCGAGCGGACCGCGGCCCCGCGCGGCGACGTGCACGGCCACCGCACGATCGCCGACATCATGCGCTCCTACAACCCCTTCGAGGGCGCCACCTACAAGGAAGCCCTCACCATGAGCCGTCTCACCCGCGAGATGTGCTGCCTGATGGAGGGCCGGCACGTCCACCCCTCCACGCTCTACCCCGGCGGCGTCGGCACCGTGGCCACCCCCCAGGTCTTCACCGACTACCTGGTGCGGCTGATGCGCTGCATGGACTTCGTCAAGCGGGCCGTCGCCATGAACGACGACGTCTTCGACTTCTTCTACGAGGCCCTGCCCGGCTACGAGGAGGTCGGCCGCCGCCGCACGCTGCTGGGCTGCTGGGGCGCCTTCCAGGACCCGGACGTGGTCGACTACGACTACCGGACGATGAACGAGTGGGGCAACGCCATGTTCGTCACCCCCGGCATCGTCGTGGACGGCGAACTGGTCACCACCGACCTGGTCGACATCAACCTGGGCATGCGGATCCTGCTGGGCAGCTCCTACTACGAGGACTGGATCGGCGAGGAGACCTACGTCGACAAGGACCCCCTCGGCAACCCGGTCGACCCCCGCCACCCGTGGAACCAGACCACCCTGCCCGCCCCCCAGAAGCGCGACCTGGAAGGCGGCAAGTACAGCTGGGTGATGAGCCCCCGCTGGTACGACAGGCGGACGAACGACTTCCTCGCCCTGGACACCGGCGGCGGCCCGATCGCCCGGCTGTGGGCCACCGCCCTGGCCGGGAAGGTGCGCACCCCCTATGTCCGCTCCACCGGGCGCAGCGTCGAGATCGACCTGCCGAAGACCCCCGCCATGCCGGAGATGCGGCTGGAGTGGACCCCGCCGCCCTTCCCCAACACCATCGAGCGCAACCGGGCGCGGATGTACTTCGTCGCCTACGCCGCCGCGATGGCCCTGCACTTCGTCGACAGGGCGATGGAGGAGGTACGGGCCGGGCGCACCAGGGTCTTCCAGGACTTCGACGTCCCCGAGGAGGGCATCGGCGTGGGCTTCCACGAGGCCGTGCGCGGCGTCCTCTCCCACCACCTGGTGATCCGCGACAAGAAGATCGCCAACTACCACCCCTACCCCCCGACCCCCTGGAACGCCAGCCCCCGCGACTTCTACGGCACACCCGGCCCCTACGAGGACGCCGTCCAGGGCTGCCCCGTCTTCGAGGAGAACGGGCCGGAGAACTTCAAGGGCATCGACATCATGCGCACCGTGCGCAGCTTCGACCCCTGCCTGCCGTGCGGCGTCCACATGTACCTGGGCGGCGGGCGCACCCTGCGCCAGACCCACTCGCCCACCTTCGGCCAGGTCTCGTAGCGGGCGGCCGGAGATGCCCTGGGACGACGAGTACGCGCGCGGGCAGGCGGCCCGCGCCGAGGAACTGCTGTCCGCGCTGGAGTCGCTGCCGGACAGCGCCGCGGCCGCCCGCGCCACCGACACCGTCCACACCCTGGTCGGCCTCTACGGGGACTGTCTGGCCCGGATCGTGGACCGCCTGGACCGGGAGGAGGGCGGCGGCGACGCTGTGCGCCGGCTGGCCGGCGACGAACTGGTCGGCCATCTGCTGCTGGTGCACGGCCTCCACCCCGAGCCGGCCGAGACCCGGGTGCGCCGCGCCCTGGCCGGCCTGCGCTCCCGGCGGCGGCTCGGGGAGGACGAGGTGGAGCTGACCGGGGTCTCCCAGGAGGCGGTCCGTATCCGGCTCGGCGCAGGCGGGCGCGGCTGCTCCTCCTCCCCGCAGGCGCTGGAGCAGGCGGTGCGCGAGGCGGTGGCCGCCGCCGCACCCGAGATCGAACGGGTGGAGGTGGACGCCGAGACCGCCCCGGACCGGGCGCCCACCGCTCTCATCCCGGTGGACGACCTCTTCCGCCGCCCCGCCCTCGCCGCCGAGCGAGAGGAGTGAGCCGCCGTGTCCGCCCCCATCTCCACACCCCGGCTGCGACGGCTGGCCCACCGCCCGGCCCGCCTTCGCGGACCGGAGGCGGACGGCGCCCCGCCCGGGCACCAGCGGTGCGACCTGTGCTCCGAGCCGCTGCCCGAGACACACCGCCACCTGCTGGACGTCCGCGCCGGCGCGGTCTGCTGCGCCTGCCGCGCCTGCTCCCTGCTGTTCGACCGCAAGGAGGCGGGAGGCGCCCACTACCGGCTGCTGCCACTGCGCAGGACCCGGCTGGACGAGGACGGTTTCGACGACGCGCTGTGGGCCTCGCTCGGCGTCCCGGTCGGTCTGGCGTTCTTCACCCGTGACGGCGGGAGCGGCGAGATCACGGCCGGCTACCCCAGTCCGCTGGGCCTGCTGCGCTCCACCGTCGAGGCGGAACGCTGGCGTGCGGTCCAGGCCTGCGACCCGGACGTCGCGGCGATGGCCGACGACGTCGAGGCGCTGCTGGTCAACCTGGCGAACGGCGCGCGGGAGCGGTGGATCGTCCCCCTGGACGACTGCTACCGCCTGGCGGCCGTCGTACGCACCCACTGGAAGGGGCTGGGCGGCGGGCCCGAGGTGTGGCGGCACGTCGGGGACTTCTTCCGGGGTCTCCGCCCCGGCCCGCCCGCCGCTCCCTCCCCCGGTCCGCACACCGACCCGACCCCCACCGACCTCCCGTCCACCGCATGAAGGAGGCGTCATGGCCCGTATCGCCGTAGGCAAGGCCGATGTGAGGCCCGACAGGGCGGCCCATGTCAAGGGCACCAGGCAGGGCAACCAGAAGGGCTCCTACCGCAAGACCCCCGGGCTCCTGCCCGGCGACCGCTCCACGGCCCGCCGGTCGACGGGCGTCAACGCCGGGCGCCGCGACCCGGTGATGCCCGGGATGCCGAACCTCTCCCCGTCATGACGGCGCAGCACACGAAGCCGGCCGGCGCTCCGTCCCGGCACGTCATCCCGGCCCTCTCCTTCGAGGTCACGGGAGCGGGTCCCGAGCGGCACGCCGCCGTGCCCACACTCCGGTTCGACGTGGAGATCACCCGCACCGGCGGCGGCCCGGTCCGCTCGGTCAGCCTGACGACCGCGATCAGGATCGATGTCACCCGCCGCCACTACGACCAGCGGGCGCGGGCGGCCCTGGCCGAGCTGTTCGGCGAACCCGAGCGGTGGGCCACCACCCTGCGCCCGCTGGCCTGGACCCGCACCACGGTGGTGGTCCCCCCGTTCGACGAGACCACCACGGTCGGCCTGACGGTGCCGTGCCCCTGCGACGCCGAACTGGCCGTCACCAAGTACCTGCGGGCCGTCCCCGGCGGGGAGGTGCCGCTGGACTTCCTCTTCAGCGGCACGGTCTTCTTCGACGGCGGTCAGGGCCGGCTGAGAACGGCCCAGATCTCCTGGGCCGAGGACGCCGGCTACCGGCTGCCCGCCGCCCTGTGGCACACACTGGTCGACCGCTACAGCGGCGGCAGCCCCTGGCTGCGGCTGTCCCGCGAGACCCACGACCGGCTCGACGCCTACCGCACCCGGTGGACGCTGGGCACCCTGGACGACGCCGTCGGCGCCCTGCTGGACCGGGCGGAGGGCCTTCGCGCCCACTCCCCCGCCGCGCCGGCCACCCCCGACATCCCCAGAACACCCGAGACCACCGGAGCACCATGGACGACGTGACACCGGCGGAGCGCACGGCCGAGCCCGCGGGGAAGGCCGAGAAGATCGTGCGCACCTGCCTGTACGAGGGCTACCTGCTCTGGCCGTACCGCAGATCCGCGCTGAAGAACACCAAACGCTGGACCTTCGGCGGGGTCTTCCCCCGGTCGTGCGCCGACACCCTGGGCGAGGCGCACCGGATGCGCACCCAGGTGCTGCTCGAAACCGGCGGACGAGCGGCCGACCGCACCGAGGTGGCGGTGCGCGTACGGTTCCTGCACGTCGTCGACCGCGGTGTGGTCAGGCAGGGCCCGGACGGGCCCGAGGCCGTGGACGAGCTGACGGTGGACGGCGAGCGGCACCTCGCCTGGCAGGAGGCGACCGAGCGCGAGGTGTCCGTACCCGTACGGCTGGACACCGTCCTCGACCGGACGGTGCGCGTCCCCGTCGCCGTCCCCGCCGGCACCGACCGCGAACCGCTCCTGGACTCCTCGGGCCGCACCGCCGGCGCCCTCGTCCGCCGGTGGAACGCGCTGAGCGGCACGGTCGAGATCGGCGCCGAGCCCGTCGCG
This sequence comes from Streptomyces barkulensis, assembly GCF_002843305.1. GTDB lineage: Bacteria > Actinomycetota > Actinomycetes > Streptomycetales > Streptomycetaceae > Streptomyces > Streptomyces barkulensis. The sequence continues at coordinate 26,676 of NZ_PGSG01000026.1, read as the reverse complement.
GACGGGGTGTTCCGGCTGACCGTGCGCGTCGAGAACACCACACCGTGCCCGGCTCCCGACCCCGTGGACCGGGGCGCGCGGGAGGCGGCCTGCGCCTACGCCTTCGTCTCCACCCACACCGTGCTGCACAGCCGCACCGGGCGCTTCGTCTCGCTCCTGGACCCGCCCGGGCGGCTGCGGGAGGCGGTCTCGGCGTGCGAGAACCAGGGCACCTGGCCGGTCCTCGTGGACGACGACACCGGCACCGGCATCGGCACCGGGGAGGACGGCGACGGCGCGAGCGGTACGGGTGACGGGTCGTTCGCCCGCACCGTCCTGTCCTCTCCCGTCACCCTGTACGACTTCCCCGAGGTGGCTCCCGAGAGCCCCGGCGACCTGTTCGACGGCACGGAGATCGACCGGCTGCTGATCCTCGGCGTGATGAGCCTGACCGAGGAGGAGAAGCGGGAGGCGCGGGCCTGCGACCCCAGGGCCCGGGAGATCCTGGACCGCTGCGCGGGCCTGGGCCCCGACGAACTGCTCGCCCTGCACGGCACCATCCGCGAGTTCCGGCCCGTCGGGGAGGAGGCGTGAGGGACAGGACGGTAGTGGTCGGCGGGGTGCGGCTGGGACGGGGCGGCCGGGTGCGGCTGCGTCCCTCACCCGGCGCCGACATCCTCGACCTCGCCCTCACCGGGCGCACCGCCGAGATCGACGCGGTCGAGGAGGACATGGAGGGCCGCACCCACGTCGCGGTGGTCCTCGACGACGACCCGGCCGGGGTCGACTTCGGTACCAGCGGGCAGATGGGGCACCGCTTCTTCTTCTCCCCCGAGGAGCTGGAACCGGCCGGACCGCCCGGGGAGCCGGCCGCACCCGGCGCCCGGGTCCTGGTGGCCGGAATCGGCAACGTCTTCCTCGCCGACGACGGGTTCGGCCCCGCGGTGGCCGAGGCGCTGCGCGACCGGCCCCTGCCCGACGGCGTCCACGTCGCGGACTTCGGCATCCGCGGGATGGACCTGGCCTACCGGCTGCTGGAGGGGTACGGCACGGCCGTACTGGTCGACGCCGCGCCCCACGGCCAGCCGCCCGGCACGGTGTCGGTCATCGAGCCGGACGCCGACGCCCTCGACGACGCCCACGCCGCGCCCGAGGTCCACGCCATGGACCCGGTCAGGACGCTGGCCCTGGCCCGGCGGCTCGCGGCCGACGGCGGTGCCGCGCTGCCGCGCGTCCTGGTCGTCGGCTGCGAACCGCTGGTGCGCATGCGCGGCGACGAACCGGATGTCGCCGTCGGGCTCAGCGAACCCGTGCGGCGGGCGGTCGGCGAGGCCGTGGAGCTGGTGGAGTCCCTGGTGGGGGAACTGCTCGCGGGAAAGGAGGTGACCCGATGAGGAACGGTGTCTTCGTCCCCGCCGCCGTGGTGCGCGTCGCCGTGGGCGTCCTGCTGGCCGCCGCCGCGGCGACCGCGGTCGCGGGAGCGCCCTCCCTGGTGCGGTACATGCGGATCAGGGCGATGTGACGGACACGGCGGAGGAGGCTGATGCGACGGCGGGGTCCGTCCCTCCCGCCGGCCGCCCCCGGCGCACCACCGAAGCCGCCGGAGCGGCCCCCGGCCGGGCGGACGACCGTAAGGAGCCACTGCTGTGCCGGAACGGGACCTCGCCGTCCGCCGCATGCTCGCCGGCCTGCTGAGAGCCAGCCACCTGACCCCCCTGGAGGGGCTGCCGGCCACCGTGGCCGAGCACGCGGCGACCGCCGGCCTGCGGGACGTCCGGATCTACCTGGCCGACCTGCAGCAGTACTCGCTGCGCCTGCTGCCGGGCCCCGGACCGCTCCCGGACACCGAGGAGAGGGAACTGCCCGTCGAGGGAACCGTGCCCGGCCGGGCCTTCCAGTACGGCCAGACCCTGCCCGCCGCCGGAGCCGGGCCGCACGGCTACCGCTGGTGGGTGCCCCTGCTGGACGGCACCGAACGCCTGGGGGTGCTGAACGTCAGCACCGCCCTCGACGACGACCGTATCCATGACCACATGGGACTGCTGGCCTCCCTGACGGCGCTCATGCTGGAAGGCAAGGGCAGGACCAGCGACATCGGCGCCCGGCTGACGCGCACCCGGGAGATGAACGTCGCGGCCGAGATGCAGTGGCACCTGATGCCCCCGCGCACCTACGCCGACGGCCGGGTGGTGATCAGCGCCGCCCTGGAACCCGCCTACCTCGTCAGCGGCGACGCCTACGACTACGCCACCGCGGGGCCCGTCATCCATCTGTCGGTCTTCGACGCCATGGGCCACGACACCGCGGCCGGGCTCACCGCCGGCCTCGCCGTGGCCGCCGGACGCAACCTGCGCCGCCAGGGGGCCTCGCTCACCGAGACCGGCGAGGCGATCGAGGACACCCTGGTGCGGCAGTTCGGCAACACTCGTTACGCCACCGGGATCCTGGCCGCCCTGGACACCCGCACCGGTGTGTTCTCCTGGGTCAACCGCGGGCACCACCCGCCGGTCGTCATCCGCGGCGGACGCTGGTCCGCCCTGCTGCGCTGCCGGCCCACCCATCCGATGGGCACCGAACTGGGCCTGGCGAGCACTCTGTGCCGCGAGCAGCTCGAGCCGGGCGACCGCGTGGTGTTCTACACCGACGGCATCACCGAGGCCCGCGGGCCGGGCGACCGCGAGTTCGGTCTGTCCCGCTTCATCGACTTCCTCATCCGCCACCACGCCGACGGCCTCCCCGTGCCCGAGACGCTGCGCCGCCTGGTCCACGCGGTACTCGGCCACCACGGCGGACGGCTCCAGGACGACGCGACCGTCCTGCTGTGCGAGTGGCTCGGATCCCGCCCCGACGCCGTCGGCCCGGCAGCGGCCCGGGCCGGTCTGCACACCGCCTAACGGGAACCGGCGCCCGGGGGCCCAACCCCGCCGCTGCCGGAGAAGGAGGAGGAAGCCTCGCGCTCCGGCGCCGGCGGCGCGCTCCTGCGCAGAACCAGAAGGGCGATGTCGTCCGCCGGGCTGCCCCCGGTGTGGGCCATCAACTGGTCCAGCAGGCCCGCGGCCACCTCCCGGGGAGAGGCGTCCGCCCACCCGGCCAGGCGCTCCTCCAGGGGGAAGAAGGACCCGGAGGAGTCGCGCGCCTCGGTGACGCCGTCCGTGCAGAGCAGCAGCATGGCGTCGGGCGGAAGACCGAACCGTTCCACCGCCCGGGACTTCGGCGCGAGGGAGCCCAGCCCGAGGGGCACCCCGGAGTTCCGCAGCGGGACCGGCCGGGCCGCCGGCCCGCTCCGCTCCCGGCGCAGCAGGTACGGCGGGATGTGGCCGCAGTCCACCACCTGGACGTCCCCGCCGCCGTCGGCGTTCAGGACGAGCGCGGTGACGAAGCGTTCGGGCTCCCCGGTCCGCGCCTCGAAGGCGTTGTGCCGGACGACCGCCTCCTCCAGGGCCTCCACGACCGAGGTGAGTTCCGGCTCCCGGCCGGCGGCTTCCCGGAACGCGCCCAGTACCGCGAAGGCCGTCCCGATGGCGGGCAGCCCCTTGCCCTGGACGTCGGCGATGAGCACCCGGGTGCCGTACGGCGAGGGCATGACCTCGTAGATGTCCCCGCCGACCCTGCTGTCCTCCTCCACCGGCTCGTACACACCGTCTGCCAGGAGCCGGTCGGTGAGCAGCGGAAGAGGGCGCAGGATCTGGCGCTGCAGCGCGGCGGCGGCCGAACGCAGCCGGGTGATCTCCGCGTCCCTGCGGCCGCGCTGCCAGGCCCCGGCGATACTCAGAGCGCCCAGCGCCGCGGTGAAGGCGAGCGTCGAGAGGTTGGCGGAGACCGTCTGGAACGGGTCGTAGACCAGCAGCCCCACCAGGACGAGAACGACCCACGCGGCGGCGGCGGCGGTCTGCCGTGCCGTACCGAGGCCCGCGACGAAGGCGGGCAGGAAGATCAGCAGGGGGACCAGACCGAGACCCCGGTCGGCCAGGTAGTCGGAGACCACCACCAGCAGCGTCACGACGACGAGCAGGACCACCAGCGCCCGGGAACCGAGCCTCGGGGGGACGTACCCCCTCCTCCGGGCCCCGGCCGCACGCGCTCCGCCGGGGGGTTCAGGGCCGCGCACCGTCGCCTTCCGCACCTCTCGTGGTCGGGTTCCGCCGGAACGATCCGTGCCGCACGGGACGGATCCGGTCTCCCCACCCTGCCCCATCCCCGGGCCGCGGCGGGGGATTCGCACACCGCGTCACCCGTGCGCACACGCGCCGTACCCCGACACGCCGGAGCGTGAGGCCGCGGGCCGGGGAGCCGCCGACGCATGCGGTGGACCTCCGGGTGGGACCCTGATCGCCGCGGACGGAAGCGTCCTGCGGCAGGAGACGACCGGAAGGGCGGCGCATGGCACACTATTCCCGACGGGCGCGGGAACTGGGGATCGTGGCGGACGATGACGAGCCGGGCCCCTGCAACGCGATCACCGACGTGCCCGGGGTCGCCGTCGGACACACCACCGTGCGCAGGCCGCCCGATGTGCACACCGGGGTGACCGCGGTCGTCCCGGCGGGCATCGGGCCCCATCCCGGCGGCACTCCGCTGCCCGCCGCGCTGTTCACCGCGAACGGCTACGGCAAGCTGGTCGGCGCCACCCAGGTCGCCGAACTGGGGCAGTTGGAGTCACCGGTCGTCCTCACCTCCACCCTCTGTGCCTTCCGCGCCGCGGACGCGGTGGTGAGCTGGATGCTCGCCCGCCCGGAGCACGCCGGGGTGCTCTCCTTCAACCCGGTGGTCGGCGAGTGCAACGACGGATACCTCTCCGACATCAGGGCCCGGCCGGTGCGCGAGGAGCACGTGCTGGCCGCGATCGAGGGGGCTGCGGGCGGACCGGTGGCCGAAGGGTGCGTCGGCGCGGGCACGGGCACCTGCGCGCTGGGGTTCAAGGCGGGGATCGGCACCGCCTCCCGGCTGGTCACGCCGGAGCCGGCGGGTCCGGTCCGGGTGGGCGTGCTGACGCAGGCCAACTTCGGCGGCACGCTGCGGCTCTCAGGTGCCCCCGTCCTTCCGGCCCCCTCCGGCCCGGCCGAGGATCCGGGCCCCGGCGAGGACGGCTCGTGCATGGTGATCGTCGCGACCGACGCGGCGCTGGACTCCCGGCAGTTGGGCCGGCTGGCCCGGCGCGCGGTGTTCGCCCTGGGCCGGGTCGGCGCCTCCTACGGCCACGGCAGCGGGGACTACGGGCTCGCGTTCAGCACCTCTGCCCTGCGCGGCGGCGCACCGGTGGCGGTTCCCGACCGCTGCCTCGACCCGCTGTTCGGCGCGGTCCTGCGGGCAACCGAGGAGTCGGTGCTCAACGCCCTGTGCGCGGCGGTCACCACGACCGGCCGGCTGGGCCGTACGGTTCCCGCGGTGCCGGTGGACCGGCTGCGGGAACTGGCCGTGGGGGCAACCTCGTCCGGCGCGTGACGTGCGGCGGCCGGCGCACGGCGGCCGGGGCGGCGCCGGGGTCGTATCGGGGTGCCGCCGGTATGCGTGCCGCCGTGAACGACGGGTACGCGAAGGACACAACCCGCAAGGGAGTCTCACAGTGGTCAGCGGAGTTCCACGCGCTGACGCCGCCGGCGGCCGGGTGTCCGTCCCCCGCACAGATCGGCCGCCGGCTCCTCCCTTCCCCGGCCGGCCCCCAAACGAGCCGAGACACCCCGACTCCGGCTCGCCTTGGACGAGGAAGCCGGGCCCGGGAGGAGGACGCGCCGCCCGGCGGGCCCGCCAGGGACCCGCACGAGGCGGCCGCCGTCCGTCCGGCACCGGGTGTGTTATCCGGCCTCCTGAGGGTCTTCCGGACGGCATCCCGCAGGGCAGCAGGGCGATGTGGCGACAGGTCGACAAATCCCTGCGGGTGACATGGGGGACCGAATGCAGCAGGCCGCCGCGCGGCCGGGCCGCGCCGGGGTCATGGTGGAAGTCCCCCCAACGTCTCGAAGGAGATTGATCCCATGCGTCGTCTTGTCCGCATGTCCGCGGTCGGTGCCGGTCTCTGCTGCGCCCTGTTCGCCGCCGCCCCCGCCGCCACCGCCGCCTCGGCCGCCCCCGAGTCGGGCGTCCAGATGTGCTCCGAGCACGTCAACCCCGGCCTCCTGGGCGGTCTGCTCCCGAGTGCGGGCAGCCAGACCAAGGGCTGCATGACCAGCAACGCCACCACGGCGGAGTAATCACTCGGCGGCGCCCCGGGTGGGTGCCCCGCGGCGGGCCGCGGGGCACCCACCCGCCGTTGTGGGCCCCGCCCCTACCGCATGGTCCGCCGCGCACGGGGTACGGTTCCCGCACCGTCGGCCGTGCCGGGAAGGAGCCGTGGGAGATGCCGGATTCCGCACCCGCCCCGGGCGGGCCGCTCCCTCCGTACCCTCCCGCCCCCTGGACCTTCCGGGGGCGTCTGTGGGTGGCGCTCCTGCCGGTACGCGGCCGGCTGCCCGTCCCGCCGGACCTCCGCCCGCTGGCCCGCGCCTCCCTGCTGGCGGTCGGGCTCGTCCGGTACCGGGAGGGCACCCTCGTCTACGACGAACTGGCCATGGGGCCCCTGGTCCGGCGCGGCCGCCGCGCCGGGCTGCTGATCGACCGCGTCTGGGTCGACGACGCCACCTCGGTGCGGGGCGGCCGGGAGATCTGGGGCCTGCCCAAGCGGTTCGCCTCGTTCACCTGGACGGACCGCTCGGTGCACGTCACCGATCACGAGGGCCCGGTCGCCTCTCTGGCCTTCACCCCGGGGAGGCTGCGGCTCCCGGCGTTCCCCATGCCCCTGCCGGGCTTCTCCGGCCCGGCCGGGCGGCGGCTGTTCGTTCCGGGCCGCCTGGTGGGGTCCCCGCGCCTGGAGAAGGTGGCGGTCACCTCGTGGTCGGAGCGGCTTCCGCCCCTGGAGCGCACCACCGCCCGGATCTCGCTGGCCGTGCGCCCCTTCCGCATGACCGTTCCCGGCCCGGTGCGCTGCTGACCGCCGGTCACGGCGGCCGCATACCCGCCACCGCCCGCACCAGGCCGGCCAGACCCCGCCGGACGGCGGGGTCGTCACAGGCCTGGTCGATCCGGTCCAGGGCGAGCGCGCTCAGCCGCTCGATCCGCCTCTCCACGGCCGCCCGCACCCCCAGCTCGGTCAGGACCTCGCGGAAACGGGCGAGCCGCTGGGGGGTAAGCGTCCGGTCGCCCAGGCTCTCACGCAGGACGGCGAGGGCCTCGGTGTCGCCGAGCGCCTCGGCACGGGCCAGGGCGAGGGCCGCCGGATAGGTGTTCTTGCCCTCCCGTACGTCGTCACCCGCCGGTTTGCCCGTCCGCCGCGGGTCACCGAAGACGCCGAGGAGATCGTCGCGGAGCTGGAAGGCCAGCCCCGCCCGCCGGCCCGCGAGGCGCAGGGCGCCGACGAGTTCGGGGGGCGCCCCGCGCAGGGCCGCGCCCAGTTGGAGGGGGCGTTCGACGGTGTAGAGGGCGCTTTTGAGGTGGGCCACGCGCAGCGCCGCCGGCGCCGAGAAGCCTCCCCCGGCCTGGGTGTGCAGATCGAGGAACTGGCCGGCCACCATCTCCGTGCGCATCGCGCGCCACGGCTCCCGCACCCGCCGCCCGGCCGGCCCCTCCGGCAGGGCCTCGGTGAACAGGTCGTCGGCCCAGGCCAGCGCGAGGTCTCCGGCGAGGATCGCCATCGACGCCCCGTACGCCTCGGGGCTGCCGAGCATCCCGTCGTGCCGGTGGCGGCGGGCGAGGTCGACGTGGAGGGCCGGGCGGCCGCGGCGCAGCGCGGAGTCGTCCATCAGGTCGTCGTGGATCAGCGCACAGGTCTGGAGCAGTTCCAGGGCTGCGGCGAGCCGGAGGACGGTGGTCTCGTCTCCGTCCCCCGGCCGTCCTCCGGAGGCGCGCCAGCCCCACCACAGGAAGGCGGCCCGTGTCCGTTTGCCCCCGTGCAGCGTGAACCGTGCGACGTCGGCGGCCGGCCGGGCGCGGAAGAGGCCGTCGATGCCGCCGGCCTCCTCGCACCTGCGGCCGGTGTAGCGCCGCAGGGTCTCCTCCAGGCCGCGCCGGAACTCGTCGCCGGGCCCCGCGGGTCCGCCGCGGTCCGGGCCGGGGCGGGCGTCCGGGTCCGGGCCCGGGTCCGGACCCGGCGGACACTCGCGGGCGCCGGCGGGAGCGTCACCGCCGGGAGCGCCGGGACCGGTCGTGGCCATCGGACGCCTCGCACGGGGTCGTGCCCGGCCCGGCGAAGGGGTGGGAGCGCCGCGCCGGACTGGACGCGGGCGGGGTACGGCCGACGGGCATCGCGGTCCTCCTCGTCGCCACCGGGTTCGGGGCACCGGGCAGCGGCGGACGGGTGCCCTTCCTCGGCGGCGGGGAACCTCCGGCGTCCTCCGGGGGAAGCCGGAAAGCCGGGAGCCGGCGGGGCTCAGCGCCCGCGGGAGTGGCGGGCGAGCAGGCTGGAGTCGAGGTGGGCCAGCAGGTCCGCGGGGTTCTCGTAGACCTCCGCAGCGCCCGCCTCCTCCAGCTCCCGCCGGGTGATGCCGCCCGAGAGCACGCCCACGCAGGGCACGTCCGCCCGCTCGCACGCCACCACGTCCCACACGGTGTCGCCGACGAAGACGGCCCGGTCCGGGGTGACCCGCGCGTGGTCGAGCGCGGAGCGCACCAGGTCCGGCGCGGGCTTGCTGGCCTCCACGTCGTCGGAGCTGGTCGCGGCGGTCACCGCCTCGTCCGCGCCCACCGCGCGCCGCATCGCCTCCAGTTCGTCGCCGCGCGCGGAGCTGGCCAGGACGACCGTCCAGCCGCGGTCGGCGCAGGCCCTGAGCAGTTCGGCGGCTCCGTCCAGCGGGGCCAGCCGCGGCCAGTACTCGGCGTACAGGGTGTGGTGGGCCGCGCTGACGGCGGCGGCCTCCTCCGGGTCGCGGTCCTCGCCGAGGAACCGGGCGAGGAGCTGGTCGCTGCCCATGCCGATGGTCCGGTGGATCACCGACATCGGCACCCGGCGGCCCGCCTGCCGCAGCGCCTCCCACCAGGCCACGGTGTGCAGGTAGGTGGTGTCCACCAGAGTGCCGTCCACGTCGAAGAGCACGGCCCTTTCCGTTCCGTCGCCGCTCATCCGCAAGCCCCTTTCCGCCGGTTCGCCTTCCATGGCCGTCTTCCCGTTCGCCCCGGAACTCCCCGGCTGTGGGGCGTGCGGTCACCCGGACGGATGCGCGCCGTCCGCCCCCCGGGTCCCGCCGGCGGCCCACTCCTGGTGGGAATCCCAGGCGGACAGCGTGCGACGGCTGGTGAAGCGGCGCGCGCGGCCGGTGACCGGATCGGTGAACTCCAGCGATCTGGCCAGCAGTTGGAGAGGGCGGCCGAAGTCGTCGGGGGCGGGGTCGGTGACCGTCGGATAGACCGGGTCGCCCAGTATGGGCACGCCCAGGGAACTCATGTGCAGGCGCAGCTGGTGGGTGCGGCCGGTCAGCGGCACCAGCCGGTAGCGGCCGAGCCCGCCGCGGTGCCCGGTCAGCTCCACGCGGCTGACGCTGTCGGGCTCCCCCGGCACCTCCCGCGCGGCGATGACCCCGAGTTCCTTGACGATCCGGCTGCGCACCGTGCGCGGCAGCTCCAGACCCGGGTCGTGGGGCGCCACGGCCTCGTACTCCTTGCGCACCCGCCGGTCCTGGAAGAGGCCCTGGTAGGCGGCGCGGTGCTCGGGGCGGACGGTGAACATCACCACGCCCGCGGTGAGCCGGTCCAGCCGGTGCGCCGGGCTGAGCCCGGGCAGCCCCAGATCGCGGCGGAGGCGGGCCAGCGCGGTCTCGGTGACGTGCCGGCCGCGCGGTGTGGTGGCCAGGAAGTGCGGCTTGTCCGCGACGACCAGGACGTCGTCGCGGTACAGCACCTCCACCTCGTACGGCACCGGCACCTCGTCGGGCAGCTCCCGGTGGAACCACAGGTAGGTCCCCGGCCGGTACGGGGCGTCCGGTGCCAGCGGGCCGTCCGCGCACCAGACGCCGCCCTCGCGCAGCATGGTGTCGATCAGGGCCGGCGCCACCGCGGGCAGCCGGTCGACCAGATGGTCTCGGACCGTCTCCCAGCGGCCTTCCTCGGGCAGCCTGAGGCGGACGGGGTCGATCCCGTGGCGCTGCGGCAGGGGGGAGGGCGGCACGGGTCGTCTGCGTCTCATCTCGGGGCAAGCCTAGTGCCGTGCGGTAGTGGGGCCGCCTGGGCGGGTGCCCGGCCGCCGGGCGGGCCCGCCGTAGGATCGGGGCGCCCGTCCACGCCCCTTCCCGGAGGTGCCGGTGTCCCCCGAGGAGACCCCCCGCGTCCTGACCGACCTCGACGACCGCATCGCGCGGGCGGCCCCCGGCGAGGGCGGGGCGCTGTGGCGGCTGGCCGAGTCCGGACGGCAGCTCGACGCGAATCTGGTACGTCTGCCGCCGGGGGCGTCCGTGGGCGAGCACGCCGAGAACGATCTGGACGTGCTGCTGCTGGTGGTCGCCGGCGACGGGGAGATGGAGGACGGCTCCGGCGGACGCCGGGCGCTCGCTCCCAAGGCCCTGGTGTGGCTGCCGCGCACCTCGCGGCGGGCCCTGCGGGCGGGCCCGGAGGGCCTGGTCTATCTGACCGTCCACCGCAGGCGGCCCGGTATGACCGTCGGGGTGCGCCCGCCCTCCGCCGAGCACGCCGCCCCCGGCGGCGGGAGCGGTGGCGAGGTCTGTGATGAGGGGGGCGAGGGGCCGTGCATGCTGGACCGGGTCTGCCCCGCGTGCGGACGGCTGAACGAGCGGGTGGGCTCGGGCGTCTGCGAGCGGTGCGGCGAGCCGCTGCCGTCGCCGGAGGCCGCGTAGGCACCTCGGTCCCGGAACACCCCGCCCGCCGCCGCGCTTCGGCGGTCAGCGCCCCCGGCAGCTGTAGAGCAGCAGGAGCAGAAGGGCCGTGCCGGCCAGACTGACCAGCAGGGAGCCCAGGCACCCGGTGCGGTTGGAGAAGAAGACGAACACGGTCACCGTCTCAGGGGTCGTCGCGCGGGCGCTCCGGCGAGTGCCGGTGCGCCGGGCCGGTGGCCCGCACCGGCACTGCTCACGTGTGCCCCGAGCTGCCCGAGAAAAGCACTCGGGCGAGTTCGTCGTCCAGGGAGGGGCGGATCTTCGCCGAGCACGCCCCGCCGGTGGCCTCGTCGACCACCTCGATCACGCAGCGGGCCTCGTGCATCGCCTTGGGGCGGTCGGCCGAGGCACGCTGCGCGACGCGGTCGAAGAACTCCTGGGTGCTCATCCGCATGCCCGAGACCGGCTCGTCGGGGGCGTACGCGACCCTGCGCAGATGCTCGCCGATCTCGCGCGGAAGCTGGGCGGCCAGCTTCTCCGCGACCGTGGCCGGGACGCGTTCCGCGAGGGTCTCCAGGCTGGCCCGGGTGGCGGTCTCGGCCGCGCCGGGGTTGTCCAGCCGGGCGCGTGCCTGTACCTGTCCGAGGAAGGTGTCGTACCGCATGGTCACCTCGTCCCTTCTTCGCTGACCTGGCCCCGGTACCCGGACCGAAGGGGAGGAAACACCCGCCCGGCGGCTCCGGCCCGAGCCCCGTGACGGCGGGTTCGGACCGGAGCCGGACCGGTGGGACGGCCGTGTCAGGAGCCGGCGCAGACGGTCTCCGGTACGGCCGGGGAGCCGGTGGCCGTGAAGCCGAACGTCGCCGATCCGTCCGGGGCCAGCCGCGCGTTCCAGTCCGCGCCGGTGGCGATCACGGTGTCGCCGGAGCGGGTGAGCGTGGCGTTCCAGACGCTGCCGGGGGTGAACCCGCCCTGCGGAGTCCAGCGCACCTGCCAGCCGTCGACGGGGGCGGAGCCGTTGTTGCGCACCGTCACCTCGGCCTGGAAGCCGTCCGACCACTGGTTGACGACCCGGTAGTCGGCGGTGCACGGCGCCTGCCCGGGGTTCTCCGGGTCACCGGGCTCCTCCGGGTCCTCGGGCTCCTCCGGGTCGCCCGGGTCCTCCGGGCCGGCGTCGGTGTAGGTGAGTCCGTACCCGTAGGGGAACAGCGCGTCCTTGCCGTCGCCGTCGTTGACCGGCTGCTGGCTCGCGGACCGCATCCAGGTCACCGGGAGCCTCCCCGTCGGCGCGTGGTCGCCGTAGAGTACGTCGGCCACCCCCGCGCCCTCGGTGCCCGGCAGCCAGGAGGCGAGCAGCGCGTCCCAGCCGCCGAGCTGTCCGGCGATGTCCAGCGGACGGCCGGAGACGAGCACGACCACGACCGGCACCCCGGAGGCCCTCAGCCGCGAGAGGGTGGCCAGATCCTCCTGGTCCAGGCCCATCGAGCCGGGCCTGTCGCCCTCCATCTCCGCGTACGGCTTCTCGCCGACGACGGCCACGGCCACGTCGTAGGAGCCGTCGATGCCGTTGCCGTGGCGGTCGTAGGCGACCTTCGAGGGGTCCGAGGCCGCGGCCCGCATGCCCTCCAGGACGGTGGTGCCCGGTGTGATGTCGCCGGAGGAGCCCTGCCAGGTGATGGTCCAGCCGCCGCTCTGGTTGCCGATGTCGTCGGCGTTCTTCCCCGCCACGAAGACCTTCGCCGAATCGGCCAGCGGCAGCAGTCCGCCGGAGTTCTTCAGCAGCACCTGGGACTTGCGCACCGCCTCGCGGGCGAGTTCGCGGTGGGCGGCGGAGCCGATCGTGGAGGTGTAGGAGCGGTCGGTGTAGGGGTTCTCGAACAGACCCAGCTCGAACTTCTTGGCCAGGATGCGGCGGTTGGCGTCGTCGACGCGCTCCATCGGAACCCGTCCGGCCCGCACCTCGCCGCGCAGCAGCTCGATGAACCCGCGGTAGTCGTGGGGCACCATCACCATGTCGATGCCGGCGTTCACCGCGTCGCGGACCTCGGAGGCGGTGAAGCCCTCCCGGCCGTCGAGCTGGTCGACGCCCGCCCAGTCGGACACCACGAAGCCGGTGAAGCCCAGTTCGCCCTTGAGGACGTCGGTGATCAGGTAGCGGTGGCCGTGCAGTTTCGCGCCGTTCCAGCTGCTGTAGGAGACCATCACCGAGCCCACGCCCCGCTCCACCGCCTCGCGGAACGGCGGCAGATGGATCTCGCGCAGCTCGGTCTCGCTCAGCTCGGTGTTGCCCTGGTCGTCGCCTCCTGTGGTGCCGCCGTCGCCGATGTAGTGCTTGGCGGTGGCCAGGACCGAACCGGGGGCACCGAGCGAGGCGCCCTGGAGGCCGTCGATCAGCGAGGTCATCGCACCGGGCAGTTCGGGCGTCTCACCGAAGGACTCGTAGGTGCGCCCCCAGCGGTCGTCGCGGGCCACACACAGACAGGGCGCGAAGGTCCAGTCGACGCCGGTGCCGGAGACCTCCTCGGCGGTGGCCCGCCCGATCCGCTCCACCAGGGCGGGGTCGCGGGCGGCCCCGAGCCCGATGTTGTGGGGGAAGATCGTCGCGCCCCGTACGTTGTTGTGGCCGTGGACGGCGTCCACGCCGTAGATCATGGGAATGCCCAGCGGAGTGGACAGGGCGGTGCGCTGGAAGGAGTCGTACATCTCCGCCCACGCCTGGGGGGTGTTGGGCGTGGGGGCGGAACCGCCGCCGGACAGGACGGAGCCGATGCGGTAGGCCGCCAGGTCGTCCGGCCGCGCATCCAGGGCGCCGCGGTCGACCTGGGTCATCTGGCCGATCTTGTCGTCGAGGGACATGCGGGACAGCAGGTCCTCGACTCGGTCGTCCACCGGCAGGGCCGGATCCTCGTAGGCGGGCGGCGCGTCGGCCGACGCCGCGGCGGGGGTGCCGTTCAGGCTGCAGGCCACCATCAGGCTCACCGCCGCTCCCGCGGTCAGCCGCCTGATCCGGCCGCGCAGCGCGGTGCCGGCCGGTGTCCGCCCTCTCCCGCGCTCAGGGGTTCCTCTCGTCGTCCTTCTCATGGCGGTGCCGTCCTTCCGGTGGGGCCGCGCTGCGGGCATGCGGCCTGTGGGGGCTTTCCGGCCCCGGCCGGCGGCCACCGGCCGGACGTCCGGCCCCGGCGGAGGAGACACCGGGGCCGGACGCGGAACCGGTCCGGCGGCGCGCCCTCATCGCGCCGCCGGGCCGGGGGTTCCCGACCGGGGCTCCAGGCGCGGGGAGCGTCCGGGCGGGTGGTCGCGGTTCAGGGGCGCAGCGGCGGCTCCGCGTTGCGCACCAGTTCCAGCGCCTGCTGCGGGAACCACTGGCCGGCCGCCGGATCGACCATGCCGCGCGCGGGATCCTCGGGCCCCTCGGTGCCGCGCAGGCACAGGCCGTCCGACTCACCGGGGATCTTGATCCACAGGCGGGCGTCGTGCAGCGGGTCGCCGGTGCGGGTGGTCGGCCGCGCGCCCAGGCCGCGGTCCGGCGGGTTGCACCAGTCCTGCGGGTCCGGGTAGAGATCCGCCGGCGGCGTCCACGGCCCCTTGCCGTTGCGGCTGGTGTCGGTGACGAAGTGGGGCTGGTCGGCCGGGTCGGCGGTGACGTTCTCCTCCAGCCAGGCCCGGGCGTCGTTCCGGTCCGACCACTGGTCGGGGCAGGAGGCCGCGTCGCCGCCGCCCCGGACGTACTCCACGCAGCCGGAGACCAGCTCGCCGTACCGGGCCAGCTCGTCGTCGGCCCGGTAGTTGGAGGCGTTGAGGTAGAAGCCGGCGGTCCGCTCGATCCCGGCCTCGACCAGCCGGGGCACGATGGACCTGACGCTGTGCCAGCCGCTGTGGCCGGCGTCGAGGTAGACGGTGGTGCCGGGCCGGGCCGAGAGGGTCTCGACGGCGTAGTCGATCTCCGCGTAGCGGGCGGCGGTCAGGGTTCCCTCGTCGTCGTCCTGGCCGCAGTCGGAGGGCAGCAGGGCCAGGGAGTCGGGCTCCAGGACGATCAGCGCCCGCTTGCCGCCGATGCCCCTGGCGACCTCGTCGATCCAGGCCTTGTACTCGGCGGTGTTCGCCGCGCCGCCCGCCGAGTACTGCGAGCAGTCGCGCCCGGGGACGTTGTAGAGGGCCAGCACCGGCAGGGCGCGTTCGCGCGCGGCGTCCCGCACGATGCGGGCCACCTCCTGCCGGATACGGCTGTCGTCCCCGTTGCCGTTGAGCCAGACCGCCTGGGGAGTGGTCACCATCCGGGCGACACCGACGGCGTCCCGGTACTCCCGCGCCTCCACCAGCTCCCTGATCTGCGTGTACGCATCCGGGTTGGCCGGCGGTACGTACAGGCGTCCCCCGCCCCGTTCCCGCTTCTGCGCTCCTCCTTCGGCCCGGTCGGCGGCCCCGGCCGCCCCGGTCCCGGCGACCAGCGCCAGCGCGGCGGCCGCCGCTGCGGCTGCGACGGTGCCTCTTCTGCGTCTCTGCACGTTTGCGGCTCCTGACGTGGGCGATCCGACGAAGCGCTCCCCGCGGCACGGCCCGCCACCCCATGGGAGCGCTCCCATGCCTGTTGCCAGACCTTCCCCCCGTCAGCGCCGCCCGTCAAGACCTCCCGCCCGGGTTTTCCGCGGCACCCCGCACCCCGTGCGCCGCCACAGGGGACCGCCGTTGCGGAGGCGAAGGGCGAAGGAACCTGTCCGGCCCCCGCCGGGCGGGGCGCTCCTCTAGAGTCGGGGGCATGGCTGCAGACGAGGGGAGCGTGCGGATCGACAGCTGGATCTGGTCCGCCCGGCTCACCAAGACACGTTCGATGGCCGCCGCCGCCTGCCGCGGAGGCCATGTCCGCATCAACGGCGACCGGGTGAAGCCCTCCCACCCGGTGCGCACCGGTGACGAGGTGCGGCTGCGCCACCTGGGCCGCGACCGGATCGTCGTCGTCACGCGCCTGGTGCGCAAGCGGGTCGGCGCCGCGGTCGCGGCGGAGTGCTTCGTCGACAACAGCCCGCCCCCGCCCCCGCGCGAGTACGCCGCCCCGGTGGCCCGGCGCGAGCGCGGCGCGGGCCGCCCGACCAAACGGGAGCGGCGCGAGACGGAGCGGCTGCGCGGCCGCTGACCGCAGTCGGCGCGCGAATCCCGGCGGCCGTACGGCGGCGGCGCGCGGCCGCCGGGATTCGCGACGGGGAACCATCGGCGGCCCATGCGCCCGGTCACGTCCGGGGCGCCCCCCCCGGGGGCGCCGACCGCCTCCGGGGCCCCACCCCCGTAACCGGCCGTCCGCCACCACCCCCGCCTCCTCGTCCAGTTTTCAACCATTTGCCGGACGCCGCCGTCCGCGGACCGCGGCGAGGCGGGGACGGAGGCCCGGCCGGACGCGCTGTCAGGTGATGCGAAGTACGCCCTCACCCGTTTTCTTTTGACACCGCATATGACTAACATCGCTCCGTCCTTCGCCGCTCCCACCAGCGGCGACCCGTCACCGTGAACCACTGCTGGGGAGAGATGGCACTGCGCATCCGTGTGCCGAGACGGCGGGGTCGGTCGGCGAGTAAAACGTTCCGTCTGAGTTCACTGCGCCCGAAGTCGATCCGGGCGGCCCTGCTCGTCCTGGCCGTCGTGCCCAGTCTCGCCATGATCGCCCTGTGGGGCGTGACCACCGGCCAGTGGGCGCGGGAGTGGGAGGTCCAGAAGGACGAGAAGGCCCTCGCCATCCGCGCCGGCACTCCGGCCAACGCCGTCTACTTCAACCTCCAGGAGGAGCGGCGCCTCAGCGCCGAGATGCTGGCCGGACCCGATGCTTCGACCCGCAGCGCCCTGCGCGAGCAGCGCGCCCGGACGGACGAGGCGCTGCGCGCCTTCCGCTCGCTGTCGGGCATCGAGGCCTCCAACGCGTCCGAGGAACTGCGGGAGATCGTCGAGCTGACCCGCTCGGACATGCTCCGCATCGACCGCATCCGCCAGAGCGTGGACAACGGGGTGGCGAGCCAGGCCGACGTCTTCCGCTACTTCACCGAGCTGATCGCCGTCGACCTGCGTCTGTTCGAGACCCTGAGCCGTTCGGAGAACAGCGAGGTGACGGCCCGCGCCAGGGTCCTGATCGACCTGTTCTGGGCCAAGGAGATGATCTCCCGCGAGGACGCCCTGCTCGCCCGCGGCTGGGGCTCCGGCCGGCTCACCGAGGGCGAGCACTCCAGCCTGACCGAGTGGATCGGCGCCCAGCAGTTCCTGCTGGAGAGCCGGATCGCCTCCCACCTGCCCCACGAGGACCTCCTGCTCTACCGCCAGATGACCACCAACAGCCACTGGCTGGGGAAGGCCGAGACGGAGCGGGTGCTGCTGGAGTCGCACTCCCACGACGGGCGGCCCGGCATCCCCCTGCCCGACTCCGAGGCCGAGTGGCGCAGGTCGGTGGACTCGCTCACCCCGCAGTTCCAGAAGCTGATCATGAACCGGACCATCGACATCAACCAGGTCGGTAGCGAGTCGGTGGCGGCTCTGGAGCGCCGTATGACGACCATCGCCGCCATCAGCCTGGCGGCGGTCCTCCTGATCGTCACACTCAGCCTGCGGATCGCGGGCACCCTGCGACGGCGTATCACCTCCCTGCGCCAGGAGGCTCTGGAGCTGGAGGGGAGGCTGCCCGACGTCGTCGAGCGGCTGCGCCGCGGCGAGACGGTCGACACCGAGGCCGAGGTGCCCCGGATCGGTCACGAGGACGACGAGCTGGGCCGGCTGGGCCAGGCGCTCAACCTCGCGGGCCGCAGCGCCGTCGAGACCGCCGTGCGGGAGGTCGAGCAGCACCACGGCTTCGAACGCCTGCTCCAGCGCATCGCCCGCCGCACCCAGCTGCTCATCGGTCTCCAGATGAAGAAGCTCGACGAGATGGAGCGCCGCCACGAGGACCCGGAGGTGCTGGAGGGCCTGTTCGACCTCGACCATCTGACGGCCCGTCTGCGCCGCTACGAGGAGAACCTGGTCATCCTCGGCGGCGGCCAGCCGCAGCGGCGCTGGCGCAAGCCGGTGAAGATGCTGGACGTGCTGCGCGCCGCGCTGGGCGAGGTGCAGGACTACCGCCGCATCCAGGTCGAGGTCGAGGGCAGGCCCTGGCTGACCGGCCGCGCCGTGGGCCCGGTGGTGCACGTGCTGGCCGAGCTGATGGAGAACGCCGCCGCGTTCTCCAAGCCGCCCACCCCCGTGGAGGTGCGGGCCGGCATGGTCGGGCGGGGCCTGGTCGTGGAGATCGAGGACCGCGGCCTGGGCATGGAGCCGGACGAGTACGAGCGGGTCAACCGGCTCGTCGCCGACCCGCCCCGCGCCGACATGCTCTCCCGCGCCGACGATGTCCGGCTGGGCCTGTACGTGGTCGCGCGGCTCGCCTCCGGGCTGGGCCTGGGGGTCGAGTTCCGGCCGTCGGTGTTCGGCGGCACCCGGGTGATCGTCCACATCCCCGAGGAACTGGTCGCCGACAGGCCCCCCGCCGGCGACGGCGCGCCCCGGAGAGCCGGCGCGCGCCGGGAGGCGGACGCCGCGGACGGAAGCGCCGCCGACCGGAGGAGCGCTCCGTCCGACGGCGGATCCCCCGCACCGCTGCCCGTGCGGTCCCGCGGCCGGGCGATGTCCGCGGTCGTCCCCGCTCCGACGGCCCCGCCGTCCGCCGAAACGGCCCAAAGCGCCGGAAACGCCCAGGGCACCGGGGACGCCCAGGAACCCCGGCACGACGGCACCGGCGCGGCCGGTGACGCGCAGGGCGCCGCGGAGGAAGCCGCCGAGCACCCCGACGGCGCGGCGGACAAGCCGCTGCCCAAGCGGGTCCGCCAGGCCAGCCTCGCCCCCGAACTGCGCAAGCCGGCCGTCCGGAAGGCTCCCGGCCCGGACGAGGACACGCTCACCCTGCGCCCGGAGCCCGCCCGTTCCGGCGCCGCCATCGGCGCCTTCCAGCGGCAGTCCCGCATCGCCAGGCAGCAGGCCGCCGCCCCCGACGCCCCCTCCACAACCGGCGGCAGCACGCCGGGGCAGAGCCGACCCAAGACGGAAGACCGAACATGACACAGCGAACCACCGCCACCAACCAAGACCTGGACTGGCTGCTGGACGGTCTGGTCGAGCAGGTGCCGGGCACCCGGCACGCCGTCGTCCTGTCGGACGACGGGCTGGTGATCAGCCAGTCGGGCACCATCGAGCGCACCGCCGCCGAACGGCTGGCCGCCGTGGCCACCGGCCAGCAGAGCCTGGCCCGCGGTGTCGACGAACTGTTCGACGGCGGCCCGGTGCAGCAGGTCATCGTGGAACTGGCCAACCTGTGGCTGTTCATCACCGCGGCCGGCAAGGGCACCCACCTGGCCGTCGTCGCCTCCCAGGACGTGGACGCGGAGGTGATGGCCGTGGCCATGCACACCCTCGTGCAGCAGGTCGGCCAGAAGCTCGGCACCGAGACCCGGTCCGACGCCTCGGCCTCCGGCGGGGGTGGACGTGGGTGAACCACTGGACGGACAGCCTGGAGTCCGACGGCGAGGAAGAGGACTCACTGGTCCGGCCGTACACCATCACCCGCGGCCGCACCGCTCCGCAGCGCGACGACCTCACCCTGATCACGGTGGTGACGACGGCCGAGCCCGGGGAGGGCCGGCCCGCCGGGCGGCGGCTGGAGCCGGAGCACCGGGCCATCGTCGAGCAGTGCCGCGAGCCGGCCGCGGTGGCGGAGATCGCCGCTGAGCTGGATCTGCCCGTGTCGGTGACGAAGATCCTGATCGGCGATCTCGTGGAGCTCGGCGCGGTGACGACCCGCCCGCCTCTGGCGGACGGGGGAAGTGGTGGACTTAACGTGGAAATTCTTCAGGCGGTGAGGGATGGGCTCCAGAGACTCTGACGCTACGACGGGCCCACTGGCCGTCAAGATCCTCGTCGCCGGGGGCTTCGGGGTGGGCAAGACCACGATGGTGGGGGCGGTCAGTGAGGTGGCCCCCCTGCGCACCGAGGAGTACCTGACCGAGGCCAGCATCGGGGTGGACGACACCGGCGGTCTCGCGGAGAAGACCACCACCACGGTGGCGCTCGACTTCGGCCGAATCACCGTCAACCCCGAACTGGTGGTCTACCTCTTCGGCACCCCGGGCCAGGAGCGCTTCTGGTTCATGTGGAACGACCTGGTCAACGGCGCCCTGGGCGCGGTCGTCCTGGTCGACACCCGGCGGCTGGATGTCAGCTTCGCCTCCATCGACTTCTTCGAGAGCCGGGGCATCCCCTTCGTGGTGGGCGTCAACTGCTTCCACGGCCGCTGCGACCGCACCGAGCAGGAGGTGCGCGACGCCCTCGACCTCGACCCGGGTGTCCCGCTGCTGATGGGGGACGTACGGCGGTCCGAGGCCGGCCGCGATCTGCTGGTCGCGCTGATCGACCTGCTGATGGCCCGGTCCGCGCCGGTCCGCGAACCGGCCGGCTGACCGGCGGCGAAGGCCGCTCCCCTCTTTCGTCCGCCCTCTTTCGTCCGCCCTCTTTCATCCGCCCTCTTTCATCCGCCTTCGTTCGCTCACCGGCACGCTCCGGCGCCCGGCGCGTGCTCCCGCCCGCACGTCCTGCGTCGGGCACGCCCTTCTCCCGAAAGGAAGCCATGTCCCCGGCCCGTACCGTTCTCATCGTCGGAGGCGGGATCTGCGGCAACGCCCTGGCCGTCCTGCTGCGCCGCGCAGGCATCGCGGTGGATCTGGTCGAGCTCTCCTCCAACTGGAGCGTCCGGGGTTCCGGCATCACCCTCCAGGGCAACGCCCTGCGGGTGCTGCGCGAGGTGGGCGTGTGGGAGGAGGTCCGCCAGAAGGGCTTCGGCTTCGACACCCTCGGACTGGTCGCCCCGGACGGCACGGTGCTGCACGTCGCCGAGGACCTCCGCACCGGCGGGCCCGAACTGCCCGCCACCCTCGGTATACGCCGCCCCGACCTCCAGCACGTCCTGACCGGCGCCGTGCGCGCGGCCGGGGTCCGCGTCCGGCTCGGCTGCGCGGTGGAGTCCCTGGAGCAGGACGGCGACGGGGTGGACGTCCGCCTCACCGACGGCACCGCCGGCCGCTACGACCTGGTGGTCGCCGCCGACGGGCTGGGCTCCCCCACCCGCGCGATGATCGGGATCGAGGACCGGCCCGAGCCCACCGGGATGGGCATCTGGCGTGTCACCGCCCCCCGCCCGCGGAGTGTGGAGCGCACCGACCTGGCCTACGGCGGCCCCGCCTACATCGCGGGCTACTGCCCCACCGGCGAGGACACCCTCTACGCCTATCTGGTCGAGCCCGCGCGGGAGCGGGCCGAGCTGTCCCCGTCCTCGTACGCCGCCGGGATGCGCGCCCTGGCCGCGGGCTACGGCGGCGCCTGGGAGGAGATCCGCGCCTCCATCACGGAGGACTCCGCCGTCAACTACACCTGGTTCCACCGGCTTCTGGTCGAGGGGCCGTGGCACCGCGGCCGGGTCGTGCTGGCCGGGGACGCGGCCCACGCCTGTCCTCCGACCCTCGCCCAGGGGGCGGCGATGTCCCTGGAGGACGCCCTCGTCCTCGCCGAGCTGCTCACCGGCGGCGCCGGCTGGGACGAGGAAACACTGGCCGTCTACCGGGAGCGCCGCATGCCGCGGGTGCGCGTGGTCGTGGAGAACTCCGTGCGGCTGGGCGCCTGGCTGATGGAGGGGGTGCGGGACGCGGACGTGCCCGGACTGATCGGCCGGACCATGGCGGTGCTCGGCGAGCACCCCTAGACGGTGTCCTTGACCGTGCCCGGCGGCCGTGCACGCTCCGTCGAAGGCTCGTAACGGTCTCTCACCACCTCTAAAATCCGTTTATCGTTCCGGCATGTTCGATTCGCGGCACATCAGGACCTTCCACGAGGTGGTCCGCACCGGTTCGTACTCGGCGGCGGCCCGCTCCCTGGGGTACACACAGCCCGCGATCACCCAGCAGATGAAGGCGCTGGAGCGGACCGTGGGCACTCCGCTGTTCCTGCGGGCCGGCCGGCGGATGCGGCTCACCGAGGCGGGCGAGGCCCTGTCCCGGCACGCAGGCGTGATCCTGGGCAGCATGGAAACCGCCCAGCGGCAGATGACGGCGCTGACCAGGCTGCGCGCGGGGCGGGTGCGGGTGTGCGCGTTCCCCAGCGCCGGTGCCACCCTGGTGCCGGAGGCGCTGGCGCGACTGGCGGCCGACCACCCCGGAGTGCGGGTCGAACTCCAGGAGAGCGAGCCGCCGGAGTCGCTGGACCGCGTGGTACGCGGCGAGTGCGACATCACCCTGGCCTTCACCTACCCCGGGCTGCGCGAGCAGGTGCCGGGCGAACTGGTGGAGATCCCGCTGCTGGAGGACCAGCTCACGGTGCTGCTGCCGGCCGGGCACCCGATGGCGCGGCGGCGGGCGGTACGGCTGGCGGAGCTGGCGGACGAGCGCTGGATCGCCGGGTGTCTGCGCTGCCGCACCAACTTCCTGCACGAGTGCGCCGAGCTGGGTTTCGCACCCGACATCGTCTTCACCACCGACGACAACCTCGTGGTGCAGAGCCTGGTCGCCGAGGGGCTGGGCATCGCCATGATGCCGGGGCTGGTGCTGTCCTTCCTGGTCCACCGGAAGGTCACCGGACGCGCCCTGGATCCGGCCGCCCGGCGGCAGGTCTCGGCGTACGTGCTCCGCGAGCATCTGCGGATACCGGCCACAGCGCTGGTGCTCCAGGAGCTGCGGGCGGTGGCCGCGAACCGCACCGGCTGCTGAGGCCGGCCGCCGGGCGGCCCGTCCCCCGCCCGTTCTCGGCACTCTCCCATAAGCAGAATTTGGGGAACCGCGAAGAAACCCTCGTTGGACGTGATGGGAGATCGGCGCGACGCTGCGGACATGGCCGCTTCGCTCTCCTCCACGACACACACCGCCACCCGCCCGGCCGCCCGCGCCGCCGGCCCGCGGACGACCGGCCGCCTCGCCGCTCTCGTCGCGGACATCCGCGCGGCCGTGGGACGGGGCCTGCCGCCGGACCCGACCGCGTGTCTGGTCGGCGAGAAGCTGGCGCCCCACCTGGGCGCCCCCGGTCTGCTCACCCCCGGGCAGTGCGAGGGCGACCCCGAGCGCTACCGCCAGCACCTGCTGCACGCCGAGGCCGACGGCAGTTTCTCGCTCGTGGCCCTCGTCTGGCTGCCCGGCCAGCGCACCTCCGTACACGACCACGTCTCCTGGTGCGTCACCGGAGTCCACCAGGGCGAGGAGCACGAACGCCGCTACCGACTGCTGCCCTCCGACTCCCCGGACGGCCGGGCGCGGCTGATCGCCACCGAGGACGTGGTGAACCCGCAGGGCTCGGTGTGCGGCTTCGCGCCCCCCGGCGACATCCACCGGGTCTGGAACGGCGGCTCGGACAAGGCCGTGTCCATCCATGTCTACGGAGCCGACATCTCCCGGCTGGGCAGCAGCGTCCGCCGGGTCTACGACCTCCCCGCAGACCGCTGATGGCGCTGCTCGGACAGCGTCCGCGGCGGCACACCGGCGAACACGGCACCGGCGAGCACGGTGACGGCGAGCGCACTCCGGCGCGTCCGGCCGGGCCGAGGCGCCCGCGCCGGGGCGTGCCGGATCCGCTGCCCGGTCTCGCCCTCGCCGCGGGCGGCACGGCGCTGGCCTGGGCCGTGCACCGGCTGCTGCCGGGGGTGCCGATGCTGACCGCGGCGGTCGTGCTGGGCGTCGCCGCCGCCCACCTGCCGGGGACGGGCCGGTTCGCCTCCGGCGCCGGCCGCCCCGGACTCTCCCTGGCCGGGAAGCGGCTGATGCGCGCCGGTGTGGTGCTGCTGGGTCTGGAGCTGAGCCTGGGTGACGTACTGGGGCTGGGCTGGGCGACCGTCGGCATGGTGCTGGCGGTGGTGGCCTCGACCTTCTTCGGCACCCTGTGGCTGGGCCGCCGGCTCGGACTGCGCGGGGACCAGCCGCTGCTGGTCGCCACCGGCTACTCGATCTGCGGGGCCTCCGCGATCGGCGCGGTCGGCGAGGCGCGCGGCAGCGACGAGCGGGACACGGCCGCCTCCGTGGCCCTGGTGACCCTGTGCGGCACGCTGGCCATCGTCGTCCTGCCGCTGCTGCACCATCCCCTCGGCCTGGACGGTGCCCAGTTCGGACGCTGGGTCGGCGCCGGTGTGCACGACGTGGGGCAGGTGGTGGCGGCCGCCCAGACCGCGGGCGAGGCGGCGCTGGGCGAGGCGGTGCTGGTGAAGCTGATGCGGGTGCTGCTGCTGGCTCCGCTGGTCGCGGCGGTGGCCGTCTCGGCCGTCCGGCGCGGCCGGGCATCCGGTGGCGGGGAGCCCGGCGGCAGACGCCCCCCGCTGGTTCCGCTGTTCGTGGCCGGGTTCCTGGCGGCGGTGGCCGTGCGCACCACCGGGGCCGTCCCGGCCGGCGCGCTGGAGGCCACCGCGACGGTCCGGGAGTTCGTCCTCGCCGCCGCGCTCGTCGGCCTGGGCAGCGCCGTCCATCTGCCCACCCTGGCACGCACCGGCGTGCGGCTGGCCGTACTGGGGGCCTGCTCGTGGGTGGTCATCGCCGGGGTCTCCTACACGGGCGTACTGCTCACCTCCTGACGCCCGCGGGCGGCCATCGGCCTTCCCCGGCACCTATGAAGGGGCGACAGCCGGGGAAGGCGGGCCATAACGGACATCCGACAAGGAGAGCACGAGATGGCCAGCATCGAACCGAACCCCGTGAACCCGGTCAGCGACGCCTGGAACACGGTGGCCGGCTACTCCTCCTACGAGGAGGCCCAGAGCGCCGTTGACCGCCTCTCCGACGAGAGGTTCCCCGTGGAGCACATCGACATCGTCGGCTCCGACCTGCGCCTGGTCGAGCATGTCACCGGGCGGATGACCAAGGGCCGGGCGTCCGCCATGGGCGCCGCCAGCGGCGCCTGGTTCGGCCTCTTCATCGGCCTGCTGGTGGGGCTGTTCACCACCGGCGGGGCCTGGCTCGGGCTGATCCTCGGCGGCATCCTCATCGGTGCGCTGTGGGGGGCGGTCTTCGGGTTCGTCAGCCACGCCGCGACCGGCGGGAAGCGCGATTTCTCCTCCACCCGGTCCCTGGCCGCCGCCCGCTACGACGTCATCGTGCGCGGCGGGCACGCCGACCGGGCGCGGGGCATCCTCCAGCACCAGGGGCTGTCCGGCACGGCGTGACCGCGCCGCGGTCGCGGTGCAGCAGCGCCCGCTCCGCCGTGAACAGCCGGTACATCACGAAGAAGACGGGCAGCTGCGCCAGCATCGGCAGACAGCCGGCCGCCGGCGAGACCCCCTCACGGGTGTGCAGTTCCAGCAGGACGCGCCGCAGCCGCTCGGGGTCCGCGGCATGCCGCTTCCTGAGCCCGGCGGTCTGCGGGGCGAGGCGGGCGCGGGCCCTCTCCGCCCGCGCCCCGGCCCGGGCCAGGGGGTGGAGCAGGGCGCGTACGCACACGGTGGCCACCACGATCGCGGCGGCGGTCGCGAAGGTGGCGAAGAGCGGTTCGAGCGCGCCGGCCAGCAGCGCGAGGAGATGGACGATGACGGACATGGCTGAGCCCTCCCGGGGCCTCGTCGTGCCGGACTGATCGGACGTCGGCGTGACGAGCCGTGCGGGCGCGGCCCCGGCGAAGGATGCGCCGCGGTTCTCCCGCGCCTACCCGGCCGTCGGGAGGGGACGGCCGGGAGCCCGGGGCCGCGGGCGGCCCGAGGCGTCGGGGTCGCGCTGCGGCAGGAAGGCGGTACGGCGTTCCCGGTCGCGCAGGGCGGTGCGGATGCGCGCGGGCGGCGCGGGCCGGGCGCGGCACACGGTGAGGAGGGCGGCCACGGCAAGCGCCGTGCCCGCGGCGACGGTGGCGGCGAGGGCGGCGGCGGTCTCCGCCAGACCGCCGCCGTGGGCGGGCTGGAGGCCCGCCAGGAGCATCAGCAGCGCCGTCAGCGCCGGGGGGTGGTGTGCCACCGCAGTGCGCGGGGCGTGTGCGCACGGCGCGAGTGCCTGCCGTACGGCATGTACGCCCCCTCCTCACGAGCCGCTCCCCTGCGGTCCCGTCCGTCCGTGACCGCCTTCGATGCTAGCCCAGACGCGCGGAAGCGGCCCCGGGGTTCCAGGAGGGCTCCCTGCCGCTGAGGCCGACGGCGCGGTCCAGCAGCGGGGAACCGTCGGGGACCTCGACGACGGGGCCGAACGTCCCCGCCCTCTCCGCCTCGTCCGTCGACTGCGACAGCAGGCCGACCGACACCCGCAGGCTCGTCTCGTCGCAGTCGTACTCCTGGCCGGTGGCGCGGGCGATGTCCCAGCCGTGGATGAGGAGCTCGTTCAGGGCGACACGTCCCGCCACCGCGGCCGGCAGTGTGACGCCGCCCGCCTGGGTGGTCCCCTCCCAGGCCGCGGGTTCCCGCCATGCCGCGACGAGTCCGTCCAGGGCGCGGGGTACGGCGTCGCGCCAGTCGGCGGGCAGCAGCGCGGCGGAGGGCCGGGAGGCGGAGGGATCGGTCCGGGTGGCGGGGCCCAGGTCCTTGCGGGCGGCGTCCCGGAAGGCGACGCTCAGGCCGAGCACATGGTGGATCAGGTCGCCGACGGTGCTCTCCTCGCACGGGGTCGGTGCGGAGAGCCGCTCGTCGGCGACGTTCTCCAGCACCAGGGCCATGCGCCGGGCCGGGGGCTCCAGGTCAGGCATCGCGGTCATCGGGGCTCTCCTTCGTGGATACCCCGTCCTTTGGGGCGGGGAGGAAACGAAGCTCCTGCGGAGCAGGGCAGGGAACGCCGGTTCGCCGCCAGGGCGGACCGGCGTCCACCCGCAACTGCCCACACTCCGTCACAAACTGATGGGGTAGTATGTGAACCGTGAAGACCACCCACGTGAAGCGGGCTTTCAAGTACCGCTTCTATCCGACCGATGCGCAGGCAGC
>NZ_PGSG01000025.1 GCF_002843305.1 Streptomyces barkulensis | reverse complement strand
GACGCCGTCAAGCCCACCAGCGCCGAGGCCATCACCCGGCTGCGCGCCCTCGGACTCACCCCCGTCCTGCTCACCGGCGACAACCGGGCGGTGGCCGAATCCGTCGCCCGCGAGGTCGGGATCGACGAGGTGATCGCCGAGGTCATGCCCCAGGACAAGGTCGATGTCGTCAAGCGCCTCCAGAGCGAGGGCCGCTCCGTGGCCATGGTCGGCGACGGCGTCAACGACGCGGCCGCCCTCGCCCAGGCCGACCTCGGCCTGGCCATGGGCACCGGCACCGACGCCGCCATCGAGGCCGGCGACCTGACCCTGGTCCGCGGCGACCTGCGCACCGCCGCCGACGCCATCCGGCTGTCGCGTCGCACTCTGGCCACCATCAAGGGCAACCTCTTCTGGGCCTTCGGCTACAACGTCGCCGCCCTGCCGCTGGCCGCTTCCGGTCTGCTCAACCCGATGATCGCGGGAGCCGCCATGGCCTTCTCCTCGGTCTTCGTGGTCACCAACAGCCTGCGGCTGCGCGCCTTCCGCTGACCGGTCCGGGGCGTTCGCCCCGGACCGCCCATGTCGTCGGCCGGGCTCGGTTCCGAGCCCGGCCGACGACATGGGCAGACAGCCGATCATACGAGCACCAAGTGGTTTCTATGGCAAATCCAGGCTTCCGCCGGCCGCCCAGGATGGCGCAAAAGTGCGTTGCGGGCCCGCCGACCCCACTGTGAGTGTGATCCCGTCCGTCACTCCAGCAACAGCCCGCACACCGTGTGTGAACGTTCGCACCAGTACACGGCTGTTCTGTCGACAGAGGAGAGTGCGCACGACATGAAGCAGAAGAAGACCTATGTGAAGCCCGCCCTCTTCGACCAGGGGAGCTTCCGCAAGAGGACCGCGGGCTACTTCTTCGGGAAGTACAAGGAGTACTTCAGCCGCCGGTTCGTCTGACCGTCCCGTGGTGGAGAAGATGCCCGGTCACCTGCGTGACTTCTTCGCGGTCCTCCCGGACACGGCCGAAGGGCAGGCCGTGGCCGGGCGTCTTCGCCCGGGCGGCCCGGGCGGCCCGGCGAAGGCGGCGGACGAGGGGACCGTCCACCATCCCTCGGGGCGCCCCTGGATCGTCTTCCGCCTCCCCTTCCGGCAGGTCAGCCATGTCACGCGCGGCGACGACTCCCTTGTGCTGATCGGCCCGAACCGCGTCCCCGAGGCCGACCTCCTCGGCCTCCTCGGCCCGGCCCGCGACACCGCCGACCTCCACCGCCGGCTGACCCGGCTGCCCGGCCTCCACCACGTCGTCTCCCGGGTGGGGGACGAGGTCTGCGTGCGGGGTACGGCGTCCGGGCACCGGCGCGTCTACCACGCCCGGTGCGCCGGCGGACGTGTCGCCTCCGACCGGCCCGCCCTCCTGGCCCACCTCACCGGGGCGGGAATCGACGACGGCGCACTCGCCCTGCGCCTGCTGGACTTCGTCCCGCACCCGCTGCGGCACCGCCCCCTGTGGCACGGTCTGGAGGAGGTCGACCCGGCGTACGCGCTCAGCCTGCGCGAAGGCCCCGGCGGCCCCCGCCACACCGTGTGGCGCTGGTGGCAGCCGCCCGAGCCGGAACTCGGCACGGAGCGGGGCGCCCCCCTCCTGGCCGCCGCGCTGGCGGACTCCGTCCGCGCCCATCTGGCCGGGCACACCCGGATCAGCTGCGAACTCTCCGGCGGGCTGGACTCCACCTCCGTCGTCTTCCTGACCCGGCGGACACCGGGCGAGCGGGAGACGGCGCTGCTGACCGTCGCCGCGCGGGACGGCCACTCGGAGGACGAGACGTGGGCCCGCCGGGGCGCTCAGGACGCCCGCCGCGGCGCCGGGCGGACCGTCGAGCACCATGTCGTCCCGGCCGGCGACGCCCCGCTGTTCTACGCGGACCTGGGGGGCGGCGCCCGGGAGCTGTTCGACGAGCCGTTCCCCGTCGCCCCCGCGCGGGCCAGGGCGTATCTGCTGCTCAGCCGCGCCGCCGCCACCGGATCCCGCTACCACCTCACCGGCTACGGCGGCGACGAACTCTTCAACGGCCTGCCCTCGGCCTGCCTGGATCTGCTCCCGGGCAGCCCGCTGAAGGCGTGGAACCGGATCGGCGCGCTGCGGCACCAGTACGGCTGGCCTCTGTGGCCCACCCTGCGCGGCCTGCTGGCGCGCCCCTCGTACGCCTCCTGGCTGGCCGGCGCCGTCACCCGCGAGCCGCCCGACGACCGCGGGCCGCGGCTGTCCTGGGGACCCCGGCAGTCGCTGCCGCCCTGGCTCACCGGTGACGCCGGGGCCCTGATTCTCGACGAACTCCGCTCGGCGGCCGGGCACGCCGAGCCGCTGAGCCCCCGCCCCGGACGGCACACGGACCTGGACACCGTCCGGGCCGGGGCCCGCGGCTTCCAGGCGCTGGAGGACGTGGGCGTCACCGCCGGCCTGCCGGTGGCCGCGCCGTTCTACGACGACCGGGTGGTCGAGGCCGTCCTCTCCGTCCGCGTCGAGGACCGGGTCGTCCCCTGGCGGTACAAGCCGCTGCTGGTGGAGGCGATGCGCGAGGTGGTGCCCGACCGCCTGCTGGCCCGGACCACCAAGGACCACATGTCGGCCGACGACGTGCGCGGGCTGCGCGAACACTCCGCCGAGCTGCGCGCGCTGTGGGACGGCTCCCTGCTGGCCCGCCGCGGGCTCGTCGACGCCGCCCGGCTCGGGCGGCTGGCCGACGACCCGTACTCCCCCGTCCTCCAGCAGTACCCGGTCGACTCCACGGTCTCCTGCGAGACCTGGCTGCGGACGGCCGAGGACGCCTGGCCGGCCGGGGAGGAACACCGCGATCCCGACAGGAGCGAGGCGATCTCGTGAAGCTCAGACAGGGTGTGGCCATGACCACCACCGAGTACGGCGCCGTGCTGCTCGACGAACGCAGCGGTTCCTATTGGCAGTTGAACGAGTGCGGCACCATCGTGGTGGAAGCGCTCGCCCAGGGGCGGGGCCGGGACGCCGCCGTGGAGCGGCTGCTGGAGGAGTACGACGTCGGCCGTGCCGAGGCCGAGGCGGACGTCGCGGAGCTGACCGGCCGGCTGGTCGAGGCGGAGCTCCTCGCGCCGTGACCACCGAGATGACCATGCCCCGCCGCGGCTCCGGCTCCGGCGGCGTCCGGGTGCGCACGGCCGTCGCCGCGGCCCTGGTGCTGAGCCGGCTGCGTCCGGGGCGGCTGCGCCGGGTGCTGACCAGAGTCAGCCGCGGCGCACGTCCCGCCGGGTACGAGGAGACCGTGCGCGTGTACGAGGCGGTGGTGGCCACCAGCCGCAGATGCGCCGGCTGGTACGGCTGCCTGCCGCGCTCCGTGGCCATCGCCCTGGCCTGCCGGATGTCGGGGGTGTGGCCCGACTGGTGCGCGGGGGTGCGCAGCGCGCCGCCCTTCTCCGCGCACGCCTGGGTACGGGCCGGGGGCAGGGCGGTCGGGGAGCAGGAGCCGGACGGCCTGCGGCCTCTGATGACGGTGACGGTGGGCGGAGGGGACGGCGGTGACTCGGGCGAAGGCCCCAGTGGTTCCGGCGGCGGGACCGGCGGCGGGAGCGGCGGCGGGAGCGGCGGCGGGGCCGGCGGCGGGAGCGGCGGATCGGGCCGTGGAGCCTCCGGCGGCGGAGCCGGGGAAGGCTGAGGACCGGGGGCCGGCCGCCGGCCCCTCCCCGGTGCGGCTGCTCCTGGAACAGATCCGGCCGCACCGGCGGGTCCTGGTCGGCGGAGGGCTGCTGTCCCTGCTCGGCTCCGGCGCGGACCTCGCCATGCCGATGATGGCCAAGCACGCCGTGGACGCCTTCGCGGACGGGCGCTCACCCGTCCGCCCGCTGCTCGTCCTCACGCTCGTCGTGCTCCTCGGGGCGTTCCTCGCGGCGGCCGGCGGATATCTGATGGCGCGCACCGGCGAGGCCGCCGTCCTGCGGGCCCGGCGGCGGCTCGTCGGCCGGATGCTGCGGCTGCGGGTCGCGGCCGTCGACCGGCTCACCCCCGGCGACCTGCTCTCCCGCGCCACCGGTGACACCTCGCTGCTGCGCACCGTGCTCTCCCGCAACGTCGCCGACGCGGTCACCGGGGTGCTGGTCCTGCTGGGCACCGTCGTTCTGATGGCGGTCGTGGATCTCGTCCTCCTCGGGGTCACCCTCCTCGCCGTACTCCTCGCCCTGGGCCTGCTCGCCCTGCTCATGCCGAGGATCCAGCGGGCGCAGCACCAGGCGCAGGAGGCGGTCGGCGCGATGGGCTCGGCGCTGGACCGCGCGCTGCAGGCGTTCCGCACCGTCAAGGCCAGCGGGGCCGAGGAACGCGAGACCGCGGCCGTCTTCGAGGCGGCCCGGCGGGCCCACGACCGCGGTGTGGCGGTGGCCTGGTGGAACTCGGTCTCCGACGTCACGACCTCCGTGGCGATGCAGTTCGCCTTCCTCGCCGTGCTGGGGGTCGGCGGCGCCAGGGCCGTCTCCGGAGCGATGGAGATCTCCTCCCTGATCGCCTTCCTTCTCTACCTCTTCACCCTGATGGGCCCTCTCGGCCGGCTCACCGACGGCTGGAGCGGCCTGAGCAGCGGACTGGCCGCGGTGCGGCGCATCCGGGAGGTGGAGGAGCTGCCGGGCGAGTGTCTAAACAGCGGGCCGGCTCCGAAGGGGGTGCCCCCGAAGGGGACGCCGCCGAAGAGGGTGCCACCGCTCGGGGTCGCCTTCGAGGACGTGGTCTTCGGCTACGGCGACGGACGGGAGCCGGCGCACCGGGGGATGACCTTCGAGGTGCCCGCCGGCGGTCTGACGGCGCTCGTGGGCCCCTCCGGCGCCGGGAAGTCGACGGTGTTCGCGCTGCTGGAGCGCTTCTACGAGCACGACGCGGGCACCGTGGCCGTCGGCGGGCGCGACATCCGCCGCTGGCCGCTGGCCGAGCTGCGGTCGGCGATCGCCTATGTCGAGCAGGACGCGCCCGTACTGGCCGGAACCCTGCGGGAGAACCTGCTGCTGGCCGCTCCGGACGCAGCGGAGGGGGAGGTGCGGCGCGCGGTGTCGCGCACCCGGCTCGACGGCCTCGTCGAGCGGCTGCCCGGGGGTCTGGACGCACAGGTCGGCCACCGGGGGGTGACGCTGTCGGGCGGCGAGCGCCAGCGGATCGCCATCGCCCGGGCGCTGCTGCGCAGGCCCGGGCTGATGCTGCTCGACGAGGTGACCTCGCAGCTCGACGCGGTCAACGAGGAGGCGCTGCGCGAGGTCGTGGTGGAACTCGCCGCCGAGACCACCGTCCTGACCATCGCGCACCGGCTCTCCACGGTGGTGCGGGCCGACCGCATCGTGGTCATGGAGGGCGGCCGGGTGCGCGCGGTGGGCCGCCACGCCGATCTGCTGCGCTCGGACTCGCTGTACGCCGGGCTCGCCGCCACACAGCTCGTGACGGACCGCTCCCCCGCCCGGACCGCGAAGGGCTCCTGCGGGCCCCCGTGAGCGCCGCACGGCGGGACTCCCGCGGCAAGGCCCCGCACACACAGAAGCGCCCCGAGCGACGAGTCCCCCCACGGGCCCGTCGACGGGGCGCCTCCTCTTCCCGGTCATGGACTCCCCCCACGGGATCCTGGCCGGGTGTCTGCCGGGCGGTGTACGGGCGGGAGGGCCGCTCAAGCTCCCCCGAGGCACACCGCCTGCGGACCACCGTCCTCGTCCCCCACAGACGAACACGGCGGGCGGCGGCGGCTCCGCCGGAGTACCGACGCCACCCCATAAGACACACGAGTCCGCCGAATGGTTACCCCTCTTTATGTGTGACCTGTGTCACTCTTCTTCACGTCTCCTCCACCGCCCCGCCGCACCGGGAACACGCCGCGGGCCCCGTTCCGCACCCTGGAAGGGTGCGGAACGGGGCCCGCGGGGGCCGCGGCAGGCGGCCTGGACGCCCGGACGTCCGCTCAGCGCTGCTCCACCGGGACGTAGTCGCGCTCGACGACGCCGGTGTAGATCTGACGCGGACGGCCGATGCGGGAGCCCGGCTCCTTGATCATCTCGTGCCACTGCGCGATCCAGCCGGGCAGGCGGCCGAGCGCGAACAGCACGGTGAACATGGTGGTCGGGAAGCCCATGGCCCGGTAGATCAGACCGGTGTAGAAGTCGACGTTCGGGTAGAGGTTGCGCTCGACGAAGTAGTCGTCGGCCAGCGCGTGCTCCTCCAGCTTCAGCGCGATGTCCAGCAGTTCGTCGGACTTGCCGAGCGCGGAGAGGACATCGTGCGCCGCCGCCTTGATGATCTTCGCCCGGGGGTCGAAGCTCTTGTAGACGCGGTGGCCGAAGCCCATCAGCCGGACGCCCTCCTCCTTGTTCTTCACCCGGCGGATGAAGGAGTCGACGTCACCGCCCTCGGCCTTGATGCGCTCCAGCATCTCCAGCACCGACTGGTTGGCGCCGCCGTGCAGGGGGCCCCACAGGGCGCTGATCCCGGCGGAGATGGAGGCGAACATGTTCGCCTGGGAGGAGCCGACCAGGCGCACGGTGGAGGTCGAGCAGTTCTGCTCGTGGTCCGCGTGCAGGATGAGCAGCTTGTCCAGGGCGCTGCTCACCACCGGGTTGAGCTCGTACTCCTCGGCCGGGACCGAGAAGGTCATGTGCAGGAAGTTCTCGACGTAGCCCAGGTCGTTGCGCGGGTAGACCACCGGGTGGCCCACCGACTTCTTGTACGCGTACGCCGCGATGGTGGGCAGCTTGGCGAGCAGCCGGATGGTGGACAGGTGCCGCTGCTGCTCGTCGAAGGGGTTGTGGCTGTCCTGGTAGAAGGTGGACAGCGCGCTCACCACCGAGGAGAGCATCGCCATCGGGTGGGCGTCCCGCGGGAAGCCGTCGTAGAACCGTTTGACGTCCTCGTGGAGCAGGGTGTGCTGGGTGATCTCGTTGCGGAAGCCGGCCAGCTGGTCGACCGTGGGCAGCTCTCCGTTGATCAGCAGGTACGCCGTCTCGAGGAACGTGCCGTGCTCGGCGAGCTGCTCGATCGGATACCCGCGGTAGCGGAGGATGCCCTTCTCGCCGTCGAGAAAGGTGATCGCCGACTTGTACGCGGCGGTGTTGCCGTAACCGGAGTCCAGGGTCACCAGACCGGTCTGGGCGCGCAGCTTGGAGATGTCGAAACCACTGTCACCGACAGTGCTGCCGACCAGCGGGAAGCTGTACTCGCCGTCCCCGTACCGCAGTACTACTGCGCCATCGCTTTCACGGTGTTCGCTCACGTCATCCCTCACCGACGTAGTGCCTCATCTTCGAGTGCCCTGTCCTCGTCCCACTGTCTCCCATTCGGTGCGGTGCGGTGCACTCGGGGTCGGCCAGCAGGCCCGCGGGTGGCACGGAGTGCCTCCGGAAAGTTACGCGGGGTGCGGCGTGCCGCGCAATCGGTGGTCCAGTGCGGTGCAGCGCCGCCCCGCGGAGACCGTCCGCACGGCCTGGCCCAGGGCCCTGCGCGACCCCACCAGCACCACGAGGCGCTTGGCCCTCGTCACGGCCGTGTAGAGCAGGTTGCGCTGGAGCATCATCCAGGCGCCGGTGGTGACCGGGACGACCACCGCCGGGTACTCGCTGCCCTGGGAGCGGTGGATGGTCACCGCGTAGGCGTGCGCGAGTTCGTCCAGTTCGTCGAAGTCGTAGCCCACCTCCTCGTCCTCGTCGGTGCGCACCGTCAGGCGCTGCTCCTCCGTGCTCAGGGCGGTGACCACGCCCACCGTGCCGTTGAAGACCCCGTTGGCTCCCTTCTCGTAGTTGTTGCGGATCTGAGTGACCTTGTCGCCCACCCGGAAAACCCGTCCGCCGAATCGCTTTTCGGGCAGATCGGGCCGGCCTGGGGTGATGGCCTGCTGGAGCAGCCCGTTGAGCGTGCCCGCGCCGGCCGGGCCCCGGTGCATCGGCGCCAGCACCTGCACGTCGCGGCGCGGGTCGAGGCCGAACTTCGCCGGGACGCGCCGGGCCGCCACGTCGACGGTGAGCCGGCCGGCCTCCTCGGTGTCGTCCTCCACGAAGAGGAAGAAGTCCGACAGGCCCTGGGTGATGGGCGGGACCCCGGAGTTGATGCGGTGGGCGTTGGTGACCACTCCGGACTGCTGGGCCTGCCGGAAGATCCGCGTCAGCCGCACCGCCGGGACCGGGCTGCCCTCGGCGAGCAGGTCGCGCAGCACCTCGCCCGCGCCCACCGACGGCAACTGGTCCACGTCCCCCACCAGCAGCAGATGGGCTCCCGGTGCCACCGCCTTGATCAGCTTGTTGGCCAGCAGCAGATCCAGCATGGACGCCTCGTCGACGACCACCAGGTCGGCGTCCAGCGGCCGTTCCCGGTCGTAGGCGGCGTCCCCGCCGGGCTTGAGCTCCAGCAGCCGGTGGACGGTGGAGGCCTCCGCCCCCGTCAGCTCCGACAGCCGCTTGGCCGCCCGGCCGGTGGGCGCGGCCAGCACCACCTTCGCCCGCTTGGCCCGCGCCAGCTCCACCACCGACCGCACGGTGAAGGACTTGCCGCAGCCGGGCCCGCCGGTGAGCACCGCCACCTTCTCGGTCAGCGCCAGCTTCACCGCGTCCCGCTGCTCGGGGGCCAGCTCGGCCCCGGTGCGCTTCGCCAGCCAGGCCAGGGCCTTCTCCCAGTCGACGTCCCGGAAGGCCGGGATGCGGTCCTCCTCGGTGCGCAGCAGGCGCAGCAGCTGGGCCGACAGGGACAGCTCGGCGCGGTGGAAGGGCACCAGATAGACCGCCGAGACCCGCTGCCCGGGGTGCTCCGGGTCGGGGACCTGCTCGCGCACCACCCCCTCCTCCTCGCCCGCCAGCTCGCCCAGGCAGTCGATGACCAGGCCGGTGTCCACCTGGAGGAGCTTGACGGTGTCGGCGATCAGCCGCTCCTCCGGCAGGTAGCAGTGCCCCTGGTCGGCCGACTGCGACAGCGCGTACTGCAGCCCGGCCTTCACCCGGTCGGGGCTGTCGTGCGGGATGCCCACGGCCTGCGCGATGCGGTCGGCGGTCAGGAAGCCGATGCCCCACACGTCGGCGGCCAGCCGGTAGGGCTGGTTGCGCACCACCGAGATCGAGGCGTCGCCGTACTTCTTGTAGATGCGCACCGCGATCGAGGTGGACACCCCCACCCCCTGGAGGAAGACCATCACCTCCTTGATCGCCTTCTGCTCCTCCCACGCCGCGCCGATCAGCTTCGTCCGCTTCGGGCCGAGGCCGGGCACCTCGATCAGCCGCTCCGGCTCGTTCTCGATGACCTCCAGGGTCTCCAGCCCGAAGTGGTCCACGATCCGCTCGGCGATCTTCGGGCCGATGCCCTTGATCAGGCCGGAGCCCAGATAGCGCCGGATGCCCTGGACGGTGGCCGGCAGGACCGTGGTGTAGTTCTCCACGGTGAACTGGCGGCCGTACTGCGGGTGCGAGCCCCAGCGGCCCTCCATCCGCAGCGACTCCCCCACCTGTGCGCCCAGCAGCGAGCCGACGACCGTGAGCAGCTCGCCGCCGCGCCCGGTGTCGACACGGGCGACCGTGTAGCCGTTTTCCTCGTTGGCGTAGGTGATGCGCTCGAGGACGGCCTCGAGGACGGCGGGTTGGAACGACATGTCACAGACCGTAACTCCGGGGACCGACAACCGGAATCCCGGCAGTGGGTACGGGCCGGAGCGGGGCTGGTGCGTGGCGGTGCCGGGCCCCGCCGGAGGCGGGGCGGAGCGGAAAGCCCCGGAAACGTTACGAGGGGCCCGGCCTGAACGGCCGGTGCCCCTCGTGTCCCCCCGCCGGTCTCACCCTCCCCCGAGATCCCTCCCCGGTTCGACCGACACCCGCTATGACCCGCGGGGGGCCGGAAGGGTTGCACTGCGGAACAAGATTTTTTCCGCCGGTTCTCCCGCGATGCCTCCGCGGCGGGCGGCGGAAGTGGAGCGGAAGTGGAGCGGAAGTGGAATCGGCGCGGGGCCGGGTACCCGGCCCGGGCTTCCCCGGGACCCCACCGGGCCGGTCCGGCCGGCGGCTCCGGCGGACGGGAGCGGCGGGAGGCTCCGGCGGGCGGGGACGGCGGGAGGCGGCCGTGACGGCATTCGACAGTGAGGAGAGGGCGTATGAGCGGGTGGACGCCATCCCAGGCCGAGGGCGAGCGGGACGACGAGGAGGGCATCGACCAGTCACGCGGGCTGCACGAGCGGCACGAGGCCGAAGCCGCCGCGCGGAAGGGGGCCGCGCGGAAGGGGGCGGCGCGGAAGACCGCCGGCGCCGGGGAGAAGGGCCCGGCCGGCACGCCTTCGCAGGCCGAGGGCGGCAGGGGCGCGGAGGGCGCCGAGCAGGACCGCGGCGGCGCACGGTGACGCCGCCGTCGCCTCCCGTGCGGACGGGAGGCGACGGCGGCCCGGCGCGGTCCGCGGCGCGACGGTGGCGGACCGCGCCCGTCCTCACAGCCCTGGCGGGATCCGCCCCTACAGGACGTGGGCGCGGAAGCGCTCCACGGTCTCCGCGAGCGCCTCGCGGCCGTCGCGGTCCCACAGGGCCTCGTTGAAGATCTCCACCTCCGTCCAGCCGGTGTAGCCGGCCGCCGCCACCCGGTCGCGCCAGAAGCGGAAGTCGACCGAGCCGTCCCCGAGCTGCCCGCGGCCCAGCAGCACGCCCGCCGGCAGCGGGGTGCACCAGTCGGCGAGCTGGAAGGCGGCGATGCGGCCGCTTCGCCCCGCCCGGTCGATCTGCGCGGGCGCCCGGTCGTCCCACCAGATGTGGTACGTGTCCACGACCACGCCGACCTGCTCGGCCGGGAAGCGCTCGGCCAGGTCCAGGGCCTGTCCGAGGGTGGAGACCACGCAGCGGTCCGAGGCGAACATCGGGTGCAGCGGCTCGATGGCCAGCCGCACCCCGCGCCCGGCCGCGTAGGGGGCCAGTTCGGCCAGCGCGTCGGCGATCCGCTCGCGGGCGCCGTGCAGGTCGCGGTCGCCCTCGGGCAGCCCGCCGCAGACCAGGACCAGGGTGTCGGTGCCGATCCCGGCCGCCTCGTCGACCGCCGCCCGGTTGTCCTCCAGCGCCGTGCGGCGCGCGGCGGGGTCGGCGGCGGTGAGGAAGCCGCCGCGGCACAGACTGGTGACGGTCAGGCCCGCGTCCCGCACCAGACGGGCGGTGGCCTCCACCCCGTACTTCCGCACCGGTGCCCGCCACAGGCCGACGCCGCCGACGCCCAGCGAGGCGCACGCCTTCACCAGTTCGGGCAGGGAGAGCTGCCGGACGGTCTCCTGGTTGATGGAGAAACCGCCGGGACCACCGGGACCGCCGGGGCCGGCGGGGCCGCCGGAGCCAGGGGTCCCGGGGGCTTCGGGAAACTCGTTCACGCCGCCACCCCGTACACCGCCAGCAGGTGCCGCATCCGCGCCTCGGCCAGTGCCGGGTCGGGGAACAGCCCCAGGGAGTCGGCCAGTTCGTACGCCCGCGCCAGGTGCGGCAGCGAGCGCGCGGACTGCGCCCCGCCGACCATGACGAAGTGCTCCTGGTGCCCGGCCAGCCAGGCGAGGAGGACCACGCCGGTCTTGTAGTAGCGGGTCGGGGCCTGGAACAGGTGGCGGGACAGCTCGACGGTGGGGTCCAGCAGCTTGCGGAAGCCCACCGGGTCCCCGGTGTCCAGCACCCGCACGGCCTCGGCCGCCAGCGGAGCCAGCGGGTCGAAGACG
The DNA here is from genome assembly GCF_002843305.1 of Streptomyces barkulensis. Taxonomy (GTDB): domain Bacteria; phylum Actinomycetota; class Actinomycetes; order Streptomycetales; family Streptomycetaceae; genus Streptomyces; species Streptomyces barkulensis. The sequence continues at coordinate 227,065 of NZ_PGSG01000025.1, read as the reverse complement.
CCCAGCAGGGCGTGGCTGAAGCGCCCGCCGGCCGCGGGGTCCTCGCCCGCGATCAGCTCGGGGTAGTTGAAGTCGTCGCCGGTGTAGCAGCGCACCCCGCCCGGCAGTCGGCGGCGCAGCGCGACCTCGCGGCCCGCGTCCAGCAGGGAGATCTTGACGCCGTCGACCTTGTCGGGGTGCTCGGCGATGACGGCGAGGAAGGTCTCGGTGGCGGCGTCCAGGTCCTCGCTGCCCCAGTAGCCGGTGAGCGCCGGGTCGAACATCGGGCCGAGCCAGTGCAGGATCACCGGCTCGGACGCCTGGCGCAGCAGGTGCCCGTAGAGCTCCAGGTAGTCCTCGGGACCCCGGGCGAGGGCGGCCATGGCGCGGGAGGCCATCACGATCGCCTGGGCGCCGGCCTCCTCCACCACGGCGAGCTGTTCCTCGTAGGCGGCGCGGACCTCGTCCAGGGAGGCGGCGGGAGCGGTGAGCTGGTCGGTGCCCACCCCGCAGGCGATGCGGCCCCGGCAGGCGGCGGCCTCGGCGGCGGAGCGGCGGATCAGCTCGGCGGCCGCGGCCCAGTCCAGGCCCATGCCGCGCTGGGCGGTGTCCATGGCCTCGGCGACCCCGAGCCCGTGGGACCACAGGTGGCGGCGGAAGGCGAGCGTGGCGTCCCAGTCGACGGCGGCCGGGCCGTCGGGCGTCACGTCGGCGAACGGGTCGGCGACGACGTGGGCGGCGGAGAACACCGTGCGGGAGGCCGGCGGCGGGCTCCCGGCGGCGGGGACGGCGGGCACCGCGGGCTCGGTGCGGGGGGCGTACTCGCGCAGGACGCCGCAGGCGTCGGGCAGGCGGATCACAGGCTCAGCTCCGGTACGTCGAGGCGGCGGCCCTCGGCGGCCGAGGCCAGGCCGAGTTCGGCGAGCTGGACGCCGCGGGCGCCGGCCAGCAGATCCCAGGTGTAGGGCTCGTCCAGCGCCACATGGCGCAGGAAGAGCTCCCACTGCGCTTTGAAGCCATTGTCGAACTCCCCGCCCTCGGGGTGGTTGTCGGGCACTTCCTGCCACTGGTCGCGGAAGGACTCGGTCACCGGCAGGTCGGGGTTCCACACCGGCTTCGGGGTGGCGGAGCGGTGCTGGACGCGGCAGGTGCGCAGTCCGGCGACGGCCGACCCCTCGGTGCCGTCGACCTGGAACTCCACCAGTTCGTCGCGGTTCACCCGCACGGTCCAGGAGGAGTTGATCTGTGCGACGATCCCGCCGTCGAGCTGGAAGATGCCGTAGGCGGCGTCGTCGGCGGTGGCCTGGTACGGCTTGCCCAGCTCGTCCCAGCGCTGCGGGACGTGGGTGGCGGTGACGGCCTGGACGGTGCGCACCCGGCCGAACAGCTCGTGCAGGACGTACTCCCAGTGCGGGAACATGTCGACGACGATGCCGCCGCCGTCCTCGGCCCGGTAGTTCCACGAGGGGCGCTGGGCGGGCTGCCAGTCGCCCTCGAAGACCCAGTAGCCGAACTCGCCGCGCACCGACAGGATGCGGCCGAAGAAGCCGCCGTCGATCAGTCGCTTGAGCTTGAGCAGCCCCGGCAGAAAGAGCTTGTCCTGCACCACGCCGTGCTTGACGCCGGCGGTGCGGGCCAGCCGGGCCAGTTCCAGCGCGCCGTCGAGGCCGGTGGCGGTGGGCTTCTCGGTGTAGACGTGCTTGCCGGCGGCGATCGCCTTGCGGATGGCGGCCTCGCGGGCGGAGGTGACCTGGGCGTCGAAGTAGATCTCGACGCTCTCGTCGGCCAGTACGGCGTCGAGGTCGCAGCTCACGGCGTCGGGGTCGAGGCCGTGGCGCTCGGCGAGCGCCCTCAGCGCGTGCTCGCGGCGCCCGACGAGGACCGGTTCGGGCCACAGCACATCGCCGTCGCCCAGCTCCAGTCCGCCCTGCTCGCGGATGGCGAGGATGGAGCGGACCAGATGCTGGCGGTATCCCATCCGGCCGGTGACGCCGTTCATGGCGATCCGTACGACCCTGCGTGTCATGAGCTTCCCTCTCGCTTTAGAAAGCGCTTTCTATCCCATGGCAAGCTAGCCTGCCCACAGCACTCACGACAAGACCCGCAGACGACACCCGCGGAAGAACCGCACCGGAGGAATCGATGGCAGTGACGCTGGCGGACGTGGCGGCCCGGGCCGGGGTCTCGGCGGCCACCGTCTCGCGCGTACTGAGCGGCAACTATCCGGTGGCCGGGGCCACCCGCAGCCGGGTGCTGCGCGCGGTGGAGGAGCTGGAGTACGTCGTGAACGGGCCGGCCAGCTCCCTGGCCGCCGCCAGCTCCGATCTCGTCGGCGTCCTCGTCAACGACATCGCCGACCCGTTCTTCGGGATCATGGCAAGCGCCGTCCAGTCGGAGATGGAACCGGATAAGGCCGGCGGGAAACTGGCGGTGGTGTGCAACACCGGCGGCTCCCCCCAGCGCGAACTGACCTACCTCACGCTCCTCCAGCGCCAGCGCGCCGCCGCCGTCGTCCTCACCGGCAGCGCGGTGGAGGACCCGGAGCACGCCGAGGCGCTGTCCGCCCGGCTGCGCCGGCTGGCCGCCGCCGGCACCCGGGTGGTGCTGTGCGGCAGGCCGCCGCTGCCGGAGGCGGACGGCGACGGCCCCCCGGACGGGGGTGTGCCGCTCACCGTGGCCTTCGACAACCGCGGCGGCGCCCGCCGCCTGACCGAGCATCTGCTCGCCCTCGGCCACCGCCGCATCGGCTATGTCGCGGGCCCGGCCGAGCGCACCACCACCCGGCACCGGCTGGAGGGCCACCGGGCCGCCCTGGCCGACCACGACCGCGATCACGGTCATGACCTGCTCGCGGAGGCCGGACGCCTCACCGTGCACGGCGCGTACGACCGCTCCTCCGGCTACGACGGCACCCTGGAGCTGCTGCGCCGCGAGCCGGGCCTGACGGCCGTGCTGGCCGCCAACGACACCGTCGCCCTCGGCGTCTGCGCCGCACTGCGCGAGGCGGGCCTGGGCATCCCCGGGGACGTGTCCGTGGCCGGCTTCGACGACCTGCCCTTCAGCGCGGACGCCTCCCCCGCCCTGACCACCGTCCGCATCCCGCTCCACGACGCGGGCGCCCGCGCCGGACGGCTGGCGCTGGGCCGGGAGTCGGCTCCCCCCGGAGGCGTGGCGACCGTCCGCACCGAGCTGATGGTCCGTGCCTCGACCGCGGCCCCGCGCGCCGACCGACCTGCTCCACGGGTTGGTTGACGGCCCTTTCGCCCGAGCCGCCCGAGCCGCCCGCGCCGGCCGCCATGGACGATCGGTAGTCTTCGGATGACCTGATCGATGCTACGGGGGGAGTCGGCAGGGAACGCCGCCCCCTGCCCGAGGAGGCGCGCGGTGACAACCGTGAGGAAGGCGCTCGCGGCCGTGGTGGCCGCGGGGCTGCTGGCCGCATGCGGCGGGAGCGGCGACGAGGACGGCACGGGCGGGTCCGGGTCCGCCGCCGGCGGCTCCGGCAAGCCGCCCATCGGAGCCGAGAAGCCGCTCAGGACCCCGGTGAAGGCCCCGGAGGGCTTCGACACCTCCAAGGGCTGGCAGGAGACCGTCACCTGGCTGCCGGAGGGCGCCCGGACCGCGCCGGTGGACGCCGCGCCCGAAGCGGGGGTCGTCGCCTTCCTCCAGCGCGACGGCGGGGCCTACACCGTCGAGGCCCGTGACGCGGTCACCGGCGCCCTGCGCTGGAAGGGCGAGCCGTGGGAGCCGCCGGCCGCGGAGGACGACGGAGGCCTGTCCATGCGGGCGCCGCGGATCCCCCGGCTCCTCGTCGTGCACGAGAAGGGGCGCGAGTACGTCGTCGTCTGGGCGCACGGCCTCCAGGGCGAGGACGCGCTCAGCAAGGGCGAGAAGGTGATCTCCCTGGCCCTCTACCCGGCCGGCTCGTCCGGGGAGAAGGTCGCCCCCGCCCACACCGTCACCGTCCCGGCCGACACCCGCTCCGGGGACGTCGAGGTGCGCGACGGCGGGGACGGGCTCCTGGTCCGCTGGAAGGACCTCGGCTGGAACGCGGCGGCGGTCGACGTCTCCACGGGCCGGTTCGAGACGTACCGGGCCGACCAGAAACTGCCCGTCTACTGCCGGAAGGTGGGCTGCGGCAGCGGTGAGGTGGGCGCGCTGTCCTCCGCCGGCCCGGTGATCGCGCTCTCCACCCGCGGCTTCGGCGTCGACGGGGGCTGGCAGGCGAGCGACGCCGTTCCGCCGGGCGTCGACACGGAGGAGTACGAGAGGTACAAGGACGGCCGGCTGTGGACGACCGCCGGCGACCACGTCATCTCCTCCTGGACCGCCGAGGACGACCCCCTGGGCCGGCCGGTGTGGGCCGTGCACGACCTGAGTACCGGGAAGCTGGAGATGTCCGCCCCGTGCCGCACGGTGGAGCGGTCGGCCGACGCACCGCCCCGGCCGGTGCTGTCCGCGAACGGCCGCTACGCCGTCATCGGCGCCCTCGCCCTCGACTTCGAACGCGGCAGGGCCCACTGCTTCGGGGAGACCGACCGGCGCAAGGGCGTCCGGCTGCTGTCCGTCGGCGACGACGGCACCGCCTACGGCTTCGCCGGGGGCGACGGGACGACCGAAAGCACGCCCGTCGCCGTCTCCCTCTCCACGGGCGAGCCGGAGGCGCTGCCCCAGGACACCGAGGTGCCGTTCCTGTCGCTGCCGAAGGCGGGCGGCTTCTCGCCGATGGCGGACGGCGGCGGGCTGCTGTTCGTGTTCCACCCGCGCGGCTGACACCCCGTCCGGGCACCCCGTCCGGGCACACGGCCCGTACACACGGCCCGTACACGGAAACGGTGGGCGCGACCGGAGGTCCGGTCGCGCCCACCGTTTCCTCCCGCGGGGCGTGCCTTACGGGCGCAGCATCCGCCGGTCGGCCTTGTCGGCCCGGTCCAGCTTCGCGTCGTACGGCGCGAGCGGCGCCGCCTTCCGCTTCGCGGAGGCGTCGGCGTCGGCGTCGGCGTCCAGGCCGGCCCACCGCATCAGGGCGTCGGTGGCCAGGGCCCTGTCGTCCTCCTCCAGAGCGGCGATGTTCGCGCCGTGGTTGGCGCCGGGCGCGGTCAGGACGTAGGAGTCCTCACTGCCGCGGCCCGGCCGGAAGGGCTCCGCTCCCCACGGGTCGTTCTCGCCGTAGACGAACAGCATCCGCTCGGCGTCCTTGCGCACCCACTTGTCGATGTCGCGCATCGCCTTCCTGTCGAAGCTCATCGGGATCTCGCGCGGGACGTAGGAGCGCGGGTCGTAGATGCCCGGGTAGCGCAGCAGCCCGTCCAGGTGCGGGGTGTCGAAGCTCGGCGCGCCGAGCTGGGTGCCGGCCTGGTAGTAGTACGGCGTGTAGTACTCCAGGCCCTGGTCGGTGTAGAAGGAGAAGCCCGCCACCTGATCGACGAAGCCGTACAGCTCGTCGGTGGTCGCGTCCGCCCCGGGCACCTGGCCGCAATCGGACTCCGAGCCGTACTGCCACCAGGCCCACACCAGGTCCAGGCCGACGTTCTCGAAGGCCTTGTCGGCGCTGCCGACGACCTCGAAGGTGTAGCCCTCCCGCTTCGCCCACGCCTCGTAGCGGGCCACGATCTCGTCGCGGCGCACGAAGACCTCGCGCTGCACGGCGTTCAGCCGCTCGCGGCACTCGGCGGTGGAGACGGTGGCGAAGAACTCGTCGTAGGCCGAGTCCTCCTTGTCGTTGACGTCGTTGGGCGCGACGTAGGCGACCGTGCCGTCCATGTCGTGCGGGTAGAAGCGGCGGTAGTACGTGGCCGTCATCCCGCCCTTGCTGCCGCCGGTGGAGATCCACTCCTCGTCGTAGATCCGGTGCAGGGCGCGGAAGACACGGTGCTGGTCGCTGGCCGCCTGCCAGATGTCGAGCTTGGACCAGTCGGCGGGCCGGGGCCGTGACGGGGTGAAGAAGCGGTACTCCATGGAGACCTGGTTGCCGTCGGTCATCCGCGTCGGCTCGCTGCGCGAGGGCGTGGTGCGCAGCCCGTAGCCGGAGGTGTAGAAGACGGTGGGCCGGTCCTCGCCCCTGTGCAGCACCGTCAGGCGCTGCTCGAAACTGCCCTTCCAGGGCCTGCGGTGGTCGACGGGCTGCCGGTAGCCCAGCACGAGGAAGCGGTAGCCGTCGACCGGCTTCTCCTCGATCAGACGCATCCCCGGTATCGCGAGGATGCGGTCCTCGATGTCGGTCCCGGCCGCGGTGGCGGCCCCCGCCGACGCGCTGCCGACGCTGACGGTGCCGATGAGCACCAGCAGGGTCAGCAGCGCTCTGAGCGCCTTGCGCATGTGTGCCCTCCCGTGGGCTTGTCCGTGAACGCGGCGAACCTATCCGGCGCAACACCTCACCCGCCAGGGCGGGTTGGCGCCGGAACCCCGGAGACCGCGCCCGTCCCGTACCGCTCCGCGCACCGTTTTGGCCGGCGCCCGGGGGGAGTTCACCGGTTTGTTACCGGCGTTTGCAAAAATTCCACGGCACCCCGACGCCCGTCCCGGTGCCGTTCCGCGCCGCCCGCGCGGCCCCGACAAGAGAAGAGAGATCGCCTTCCATGGGCAGACCCCCCACCGTCCGGCGCCGGACCCGGTCCCGGCCCTTACCCCTCCCCGCCCTGCTGGCCCTGGCCCTGCTGGCCGGACTGCTGGCGGCCCTGACGCCCGCGAGACCGGCCGCCGCCGTGGCGCCCGTGCCCACACGGGCCATCACCTTCAACATGCAGGGCGGCGGCCTCAAGTGGTCCTCACCGGTGCAGAACCTGATCGGCAAGGCCGATCTGGTGGCGCTCCAGGAGGCGCAGACCCCGCCCGGCACCACGGAGCTCACCGCCGCCAACCGGATCCACGACAACCTCGGCGACCTGGACACCACCCCGACCGGCCTGCCCAGCCTCAAGTACAGCCTGCACGAGCTGAGGTGGGGGCAGCCCCGGGCGAACCCGGACGTCGGCTACCTGTACTACCTGAAGGTGTACAACCTCCAGGACGCCGGGGAGCCGGTGGACCTGAACGGCAACTCCGGCAAGTCGCTGGCGGTCTGGAGCGCCGTCCGCCCGGACGACGCGATGGTCGTCCGGGCGGCCGACTCCCCCAGCGCCGCCACGCACTACCTGCGCTCGCGCCCGGCGCTCGGGCTGAAGTTCGGCGACACCTGGTTCTTCGACATCCACACGGAGTCCAGGCGGTCCGGTGACGCGCAGAACGGGCACGCCAGGGATCTGGTGAGCGCCGTGGCGGACAGCGTGCCCGCGGGCGAGCACTGGCGCATCCTGGGCGACTTCAACAGCGTGCCGAACACGTTCACCGACACGGCGGGCGGCCACGTCTACTACGCGAAGAAGAGCAACGGGGAGCCTGCCCCCACCCAGAAGTCGGGCTCCGCGCTGGACTTCATGGTGGCCGACGAGCAGATCGCCGACTACACCGTGCGACTGGGCTCGAACGGCGGCTCGGATCACTACCCGGCGCTCTTCGCCGACGGGGACGCGCTGATCTGCGGGATCTGGGAGTTCGTGACGGTCTACTTCCCGTCGAACCTCATGCTGCGGGACCTACAGCGGACCCCCGTGCCGCAGGCCCCCTCGTCACCGGCCGCCGGGAACAGCGTGGCCGACGAGGACGGCGCGGCGTGCGAGGGCTACGACTCGCGGCCGTCCGCCGTCGTCTCCATGGGCGACAGCTTCATCTCCGGCGAGGGAGGCCGCTGGGCGGGCAACGCCAACACCTCGGCGAGCGGCCATGTGTGGGGCACCGACCGGGCCGCCGTGAACTGCTCCACGGCCGACGACTGCGACCACGATCTGACCCGGGTCTACGGCGACACCTCCTACGCGGAGGGCGGCGACCGGTGCGACCGCTCGGACACCGCGCCGATCATGTCGGCCGAACTCGGCGTCTCCGAGGAGTACCGGTTCAACATCGCCTGCTCGGGGTCGGAGACCCGGCATGTCGTCGAGGAGGAGTTCAAGGGCCGCAAACCCCAGGTGGAACAGCTCGCGGAGATCGCCGAGGACCATCACGTCTCCCTGGTGGCGCTCTCCATCGGCGGCAACGACCTGAACTTCTCCGACCTGATCGCCGCCTGTGCGAAGTCGTACATGATCCCCGGCGGCACCCCGTGCAAGGACACCCAGGAGGAGGCGTTCGCGGCCGCCCTCGACGACGTGGAGCAGGAGGTCACCGACACCGTCCGGAAGATCCGCGAGACGCTGCGCGACGCCGGCCAGTCCGACGCCGGCTACCGCATCGTGCTGCAGTCCTACCCCAACCCGCTGCCGCGCGGCGCGGACTTCGAGTACCCGCAGGACCTGGTCGACTACAGCCGCTACCGCAACGGCGGCTGCCCCTTCCGGGACGTCGACGCGGACTGGGCGCACAGTTCCGTGGTGCCCCGGATCAGCGCGATGATCGGCCGGGCCGCCAAGGCGAGCGGCGCGGTCTTCCTCGACCTCCAGAACGCCTTCGCCGGCCATGAGCTGTGCGCGAGGACCGCCCGGCAGGCGACGGACTCCAACAGCCCGGACAACCGGCTGCCCGCCGCCGACGCCGAGTGGATCCGCTGGGTCCCCTACCTCCTGGACGGGACGAAGGACGTGCCCTGGGAGTCGCAGGGCGACCAGCAGGAGGCCATCCACCCCAACGCCTACGGCCAGCGGGCCATGGGCGCCTGCCTGAGCAAGGCGGCCAACCTGCTCAGCGACACCGACCAGACCTTCCGGTGCTCCGGCTCCGCCTCGCGCTCCCCGGACGACACCACCGTCTCCCCCGTCAAGACCCTGGTCGACGCCTCGGTGTGGACCGGCCGGTACGGCGACGACGACCAGGGCCATGTGTACGAGGACCACTACCTGTTCAAGGGGGGCAAGCACGCCCGCCTCGACCCCACCGTGAACCAGGACGGCTCCTCCGCCGCCTACAACGAGGCCGAGGGGCGGCTCCTCGGACAGGGCTCCCTGACCGAGGAGCTGGGCAGTCTGCAGGGCACCCCGTTCGAGAACGGCGTCGACACCGCCTTCTCGTCGTACTGCTGCGGCTTCCAGACGTACTTCCAGCTCATCCTGATCCGCGGGGACCAGTACGTCCGGGTCCAAAGACCGATCGGCAGCGCGCAGAACGAGGTGGTCAAGGGCCCGGGACCGATCGGGGACTTCTTCCACGTCCTGCGGGGCACCCCGTTCGAGGAGGGCATCGACGCCGCCGCCAACGACCACACCGGCGGCGGTGTGCTGATGTTCCGCGGTGACCTGGTGGGGCTGCTGAACATGACCCTGGAGCAGAACAACGACAGCTGGATCAAGGAGCCGGCCACCATCGCCACCGCGATGCCCGTCCTGGCGGGCACCGGCTTCGACCAGCACGTCGACAGCGCGATCACCCTGCAGGGAAGCCTGACCGTCCTCGTCTCGGGCGACCAGGCGGTGATGCTGAACGTGGACCGGTCCGACCTGTCCAGGACCACCGTCGTCAAGGGCCCCATGTCCCTCACCGAGATGTGGCCCTCCCTGCGGGAGCTGGACTGGCTCCAGGAGCGGCCGCCCCCGCTGGTGGTCCAGCGGCAGGCCCTGATGTCCGGGCCCCAGCCGCCGGAGGACCCCGAACCCGAGGGACCGGGACCGTGGTCCACGGAGGCCGCCGACCAGCCCAAATGCCGTCCCGACGGCATGACGCCCACCGAGGGGGTCAACACCCCGTACTGCCTGCTCTACGACGACAGGGGCCGGGAGCGGATGGGCGAGCGGCATCCGCGGCGGCTGGTCGGCTACTTCACCGGCTGGCGCACCGGGGGGAACGGCGAGCCGATGTACCTGCCCGGAAGCATCCCCTGGGGCCAGGTCACCCACGTCAACTACGCCTTCGCGCACATCGAGGACAACCGGGTCTCGGTCGGCGACACCTCCGACCCGGCCAACCCGGCCACCGGTATGACCTGGCCGGGCGTTCCCGGCGCCGAGATGGATCCCGACCTGCCGTACAAGGGCAACTTCAACCTGCTGAACAAGTACAAGAAGCAGCACCCGCGGGTGAGGACGCTGATCTCGGTCGGCGGCTGGGCCGAGACCGGCGGGCACTTCGACGCGGACGGCAACCGGATCGCCGACGGCGGCTTCTACACCCTGGCCACCAACGCCGACGGCAGCGTCAACCAGCCCGCCATCGACACCTTCGCCGACTCCGCCGTGGACTTCATCAGGACCTACGGCTTCGACGGCGTGGACATCGACTACGAGTACCCCACCGCCCTGGCGGACGCCGGCAACCCGGCCGACTGGCCCGTCGCCAACCCGCGCCGCAAGGGACTCAACGCCGGTTACACGGCGCTGATGAAGACGCTGCGCGAGAAGCTGGACCGGGCCTCGGCCGAGGACGACCGCTACTACCAGCTCACCGCCGCCGTGTCGGCGTCCGGGTACCTGCTGCGCGGCCAGGAGGACTTCCGCGCCCTGCAGTACCTGGACTTCGCCAACACCATGACGTACGACTTCCACGGCACGTGGAACTCCTACGTCGGCCCGCAGTCCCCGCTGTACGACGACGGGAAGGACGCCGAGCTGGCGGCGGCCGGGATCTACGACGAGGAGACGAACCCCGAGTACCAGAAGATGGGGTACTTCAACGCCGACTGGTCCTACCACTACCTGCGCGGCGCGCTGCAGTCCGGGCGCATCAACCTCGGCATCCCGTACTACACACGCGGCTGGAAGAACGTCACCGGCGGCGAGAACGGGCTGTGGGGCACGTCGGAGCTGACCGACCAGAGCCAGTGCCCCGACGGCACCGGCCCCAACGGCAGCACCACGGCCTGCGGCGCCGGCGCCACCGGCATCGACAACCTCTGGCACGACACCGACCGGGGCAAGGAGGTCGCGGCCGGGTCGAACCCGATGTGGCACGCCAAGAACCTGGAGAGGGGCATTCCGCCCTCCTACCGGGAGCAGTTCGGACTGAGCGCCTCCGACCCGGCCAACCAGGTCGGCGGCTACGAACGGCACTGGGACGACACCCTCAAGGCGTCCTGGCTGTGGAACGGGGACAAGAAGGTCTTCCTCTCCACCCAGGACGAGCAGGACATCGCGGCCAAGGCCGACTACATCGCCGACACCGGTGCGGGCGGCGCGATGGTCTGGGAGCTGGCCGGTGACTACAACTGCCCGCAGGACCGGGAGTGCGTCCCCGGCTACACCCTGACCAAGGCGCTGGACAACGCCCTGCGCGACGCCGGCCCCTACGGCAACACCCGCAACGGCGGGACCGAACTGCCCACCGAGGTGGTCGACGTGACCGCCGAACTGACCGACTACCCCACCGACACCGCGCAGATGTGGCCCCAGCAGCCCAAGCTGCGCATCACCAACAACACCGACACCACCCTGCCGGAGGGCACCGAGCTCTCCTTCGACATCCCCACCTCCACCCCGCCCCTGCTGAAGGACGAGGCGTGGCAGGAGATGGAGGACGCCGTCGAACCCGGCCACACCGGGCCCAGCGCCGGCGGCCTCGACGGGGACTTCCACCGGGTGACGCTCAGACTCGGCTACTGCGAGGACATCGCCCCGGGCGCCTCACGCGACATCGCGCTGAAGTACTACCTGCCGATCACCGGGCCCGCCAACTTCAAACTCGCCATCGGCGGAGAGGAGTACGGACTGGTCCAGGACCACCGCAAGGGCACCATCACCGTGGAACCCGACGCCTCCGGCGGCGGCACCGCGTGCAGGGCCGAGGCCTGGGACGCCTCGCGCACCTACAACCCGGCCTGGGCACCGTTCACCCTGTGGCAGACCGGCGAACAGTGGAAGATCGAGGACGTCAACAGCGGCAACCTCCTGGACCACCCGGCCGGCTGGGACCGGGCCCACCTCTACCCGTCGCGGGACAACGTCCACCAGCTGTGGAACATCGAACCGGACGGCGGCGACGGGGTGTTCCGCATCACCAACGACAGCAGCGGCGAGGAGCAGTGTCTGGGGGCCCAGAGGAAACTGGCGTCGCTGACCGTCCGCGACTGCGGCAGCGCCGGCGGCCAGCGGTGGCGGCTGCTGGACGCCGACGGCAACCCCGCCGACGCCCCGCAGCACGGCACCTCCTACACGCTGATCACCCACGACGACACCACCGGCCCGTCGTCCGACTTCGTCGCCGAGCCGCTCAACAGCGGCAACACCGCCGGTACGCACGCCGTCGCCGGTGACCCCGGCGGCATCACCCGCACCGTCGTCTCCCACGGCGGCTACTACTGGAAGGCCAAGTACTGGACCAAGGGCAACACGCCCGACGCGAGCGACCCGGACAATCCCTGGACCAGGCTCGGCCCGGTCCCGGCCGGCTGACGACACCCGCACCACCCGCGCCACCCGCGCCGACGGCCCGCCCTCTGTCCGGTACCGCGGCCGCCGCCCGCGGACATACGCTCGCCGCCATGACGAACGCCACGCCGAACACCGCACCGAACTCCGCACCGAACTCCGCACCGAACACCGCGACGAACGCCGAGGCGAGCACCGAGGCGAGCACCGCGACGGACTCCATGGCGAACGGGCAGGCCCCGCTGGCCCGCGGTCCGCTGGGGATGGAACTGCTGGACTTCCACCGGGAGCCGGAGGACGCGGTCTTCGACGACGCGCGCGTGGGCTACGCCCTGGTGGCCCTGTGGCACCGGGGGCGGCTGCTGATGGTGCGGGTGCGCGGGCGCGACTGCTGGGAGCTGCCGGGCGTTCATTAGGCAAGTCGGTTGTCGGGACGGGGTTTGTCGGCGGAGTGTCGGCCAAGCTCGCCGGTTCACTCCGCCTCGGTAGGGTCTCTCTCGGCCATGTTCGGACCGAGAGAACTGAGGGTGCTGCCAGTGCTGATCGACACGGTCGCCTGGGTGAGGATCGAGGACGGTCGGATCCTGTGCGCCCGTCCGCGAGGCAAGGACGTCTTCTACATCCCTGGCGGCAAGCGTGAGGGCGTGGAGAGCGACCTGGAGACCCTGGTGCGTGAGATCAAGGAAGAGCTGACGGTCCTGCTCGACCCGGGGACCGTCAACCATGTGGGCACGTACGAGGCGGAGACACCCGGCTCACCGGAGGGTGTGGTGGTGCGCATGGCCTGCTACTCGGGCGACTACCGGGGCGAGCTGGCCCCGAGCAGCGAGATCGAGGAAGTGGCTTGGTTCTCGTATGCGGACCGGGCGGACGTACCCCCTGTTGACCAGGCGCTCTTCGATGACCTGAAGTCCCGTGGCGACTTGGCGTGAGCGTTGGTCGGCAGGCGAAACGTGTTCATACCAGGACCACGCACCCCCGATTCTCCAGCTCGGTCAGGAACGGCTGAGGGAGATCGATCTCGTTCCAGCGCAGATCCAGTTTCTCCAAGGAGGGCATCTGGGTCAGCCAGTCCGGCAGACGGCTGATTCGGTTGCTCCGAAGGTCGATCTGGCGGAGGAGGGGGAGGCCGGCCAGTGTCTGGGGCAGCTCGGAGAGCCTGTTCTCGCGAAGGTCCAGGTGCCGCAGTTCGCGGAGTTCGCCGACGGATGACGGCAGGCACTCGATGGAGTTTCCGCGGAGCCAGAGCTCGCGCAGGTTGCCGAGTTCAGCGATCGAGGCGGGCAGCGTGCGCAGCCGGTTGTGCTGTGCTCGCAGCTCGATGAGTTCTGCCATTCCGCCGATGGCGTCAGGCAGCGCGGTCAGCTGGTTCTCGCCGATGTTGAGGTAGCGCAGCCGTGTCAGCCGTCCCAGCGTCTGCGGCAACTGTGTCAAACGGTTGTCGTGCAGGTAGAGGCAGTCGCAGAGCCCGGACAGGTCACCGAGCTCGTCAGGCACCGAGGTGAGCGCGTTGTGGCCCAGATCCAGGGTCCTCAGCTTATGCAGTCTTCCGATCTCCGGTGACAGCGAGGTGATCCCTGTCTCCGCGAGGATCAGCACGCTGAGCTCGGTTCGCAGCCAGACCGACTCGTCCACCTCGTCGAGCGTCTGACGCCACAGATTCAACATGTAGCTCATGCCGATGCCCTCCATATCGGTAAGCCTGGCCTTGACGGAGGACTGGAATCATGTGGGCCCTCCGACGAACTGGGGAGCGGGGCCGGCGCTCACCCGTTACGGCCCATCCGTCGCCGGGGCGGCAGGGCGGTGACGCGGGCCGCACCAGCATTTTCCCGCATGGCATTGAGTTCCAGGTCAAGTTCGGCGACGAGGCGGCGTAGAGCCGCAGTGATCTGGCGTTCCTTCGCCAGGGCGGCTGCTGTGTCCGACAGCTTCTGCTTCAGCTCGGCGTTTTCGTCAGCCAGTGACTGTGAGATCGCAGGCGTTCGCTGTTGGGCTCGTACGCGGGCCTGGAACTCCTCGGCAAGGTCCTTGTGGTCGCCGTAGACGACGTCTCGGCGCAGGCCGGACTCACGAAGTAGCTCGGTGACGGTGAGACGACAGGTCTCCGAGTGCAGGGGGGTGCCTTTCAGAAGGCGGTCGGCCGCGGCTCGGAGCGCGGAGCGTTCGGCGCTGAGGTCGCGGGGGCGGCGGGTGGTCATGCCGGGGCTCCTTCGGTGCGGTTCTGCTCGTGATGGTGGATGAGCGAGGTGATGCGTTCGGCCTGTGCCGCGGCCCTGTCGCGCAAAGGCTGGGGCGCCAGCGGGTCGGACGCTGCCGCTTCCCAGTCGCGGAGGGCCTGCTTGCGGTGGGCGATGTCCCGGTCGGTGAACGCGAGATTGGTGCAGCTGGACCGGCACTCGCTCTCGTCCGGGCCAGTCGGCTCGGGCAGGCCCTGGGCGAGGCGGGCGGCGCGGCAGGCGGCTGTTTCGGGGCGCCAGACGCAGGTCATGCCCTCTCCGTGGTGCACCTGGGGGTCCGTGCCGGCCAAGAGCCGCGCGGCGCTGCGGGGGCTGATGACCGTACGGCCCGGGAAGTCGGCCGAGCCGGTGACCCGACGGCGGTATTCCTCGGCGGAGGGCCCGCTGACGTGCTCGCCTGCCGCGAGCCGCTGGGCGTCGTCGCTGATCTGCTCCAGGACGAGTTCGAGCTTCTCGACCGCGATGTCCTGAAGCCAGTCGGTGTCCGGCGCGCCCGCGTAGTTGAGCGTCACCTTGGTGTCCACATGACCGTACTGGAGGGCTGCAGCGATCAGGCCGCGCGGGCGGCGGACGATGAAGCGGGCCAGGGTGCGCCTGAAGCGGCTGGAGTTGAGATTCCCTGCCGGGTCTGCAGGAATCGGATCGGTTCCGTCGGCGCGGCGAAAGGTCTCGTTCACCCAGCTCGCGAAGTCGGTGATGGCGCGGTTGATCGAGTCGCAGGTGCGTGCCCGGGCGTCCGAGGCGCGACGGGTGCCGTTGTGGAGCTGGGCGGGAAACAGGTAGGGCTTGTCGTGCAGGGATTCGAGCAGAGCGATGGCGTCGTGTACGGGGGCGACCACGACCCAGGGGCGCAGGGGTTCGGCTGCCTCCGGCGCGTCGGGGGAGCGGTCGTAGCCCTTGCCCCGTCGACCGTTGACGAGGAGTTGCCCGGTCGCCTCGTCCGTGCTCCGGCAGCCGCGGCGCAGGGAGAGCGCTTCCCCGGGCCTCATGCCGGACAGGTAGCACACCACGATGAACAGGGCGCCGCTCAGGAGCCGACACAACCTGGGAAGTTCGTGGACGGCGAGGGGAGTGTCCCGCCAGGGACGTCCCTGGATCCGACCGGTGATCGTACCCACGAAACTGTCGGACGCGACGGGCAGCTGCTGTTCTGAGATCAGGCGCTGCTGTGCGGTGCTCAGACCTCCCTCGCAGGGCAACCCGACGAGGCGCTGGACATGGTTGTAGTTGACCTGGTGAGGGCTTGATCCAGGGAGCCCGGGAAGGGGCGTTCCCGTGCGGCGGCAGTGGTCCACATACGCGATCAGGCGATCACCCACGGGGCCGGAGTAAGCCGCCTGAGAAGGATGCTCGCCCAGTCTCAGCTCGGTGTACTCGCGCCACGCGGCGCAGATGTCCGGACCGATCTGCTCGACCATCAGCAGAGCCCAGGCCAGGAGTGGCTCCATCGTTTCGTCCTGGATGCGGGGTCTCTTGTTCTCCCCCTTCGCGGCCCTCAGACCGACAAGGGCATTGGCGGTCAGGTCCTTCCAGGGGTACTCGGTGTTCAGGCGGCAGGGTTCGGGCACCAGGTCGCGGAAGAGCCACAGGGTGCGTACCGCGCACACGGCGTCCGCCTTGCGCGCGGGCGACTTGGCGAGGCGCAGCACGTGGCTGAGGTACTCGGCGAGGTCCTGCTCGGTCACGTCGGC
The DNA here is from genome assembly GCF_002843305.1 of Streptomyces barkulensis. Classification (GTDB taxonomy): domain Bacteria; phylum Actinomycetota; class Actinomycetes; order Streptomycetales; family Streptomycetaceae; genus Streptomyces; species Streptomyces barkulensis. The sequence continues at coordinate 210,829 of NZ_PGSG01000025.1, read as the reverse complement.
GATACGGGCGAGTGAGCGCTCCGACATCCAGTGGGCGAACAGCTGGAGGTCTGCGGCGAGGACGGGGAGCGAGCCGATTCCGATCAGCGCGGCCGCTGACTGTCGGCCGCCGGGCTCGACCGGCTGGGGATGGTCAAGGGCAGCCAGGAGTACTGCACGGAACTGGCGTCGCAGTGGCTCCGGAAACGGAAGGAAGCTGATGTTGCCGACCTTGGTGTGCGGGTCGGGATGAGCAGGACGGATGTGCCAGATGTCGTCGCCGAAGCGGGAAAGGCCGGCGGTGTCCGTGCCGAGCCGGACGGGCCGGTTGCGAAGAACGGCCGCATGGTCGGCCGGCCAGGGCGCCGATACGGCCGCAGGGATAGGGGAGGAGTGCGCGAGGATGGTCATCGCAGGTCGGTCCGTCCACTCAGGAGCGTGTCGATCAGAGTCGCGTGCCGGGCTGTGACGGCGGCGCGCGCGGCAGTCTGCTCGGCGGCGCTGTAGTGGCCTAGGATGCTCCGCAGCCTCGCCAGGGGCAGCGCGTACCGGGCCTGCCAGGTCTGGGGATCGAGGTTCGGTCGGAGCGCCGCCAGCCGGTCGTGCAACGCGATCTGTACGGGCAATTGGTGCGGCAGGGCACGGGCGTTGGCGCAGCTCAGGCAGCCGTTCAGGAACGAGGCAGGGCAGGCCTCGCCGACTGGGGCATGAGGGCTCTCTCGATGGTCTCGGCAGGCGACAACGCCGGTGTCCCGTTCCCCGGAGGCCATGCTTTTCAGCACCTCCGGAGCGAGCCCGGCCTCGGTGGCCGCCGCGTCCGGATCCTGGGTGGCGAGCGAGAGCAGCCGAGGGGAGAGCACAGCGACCTCAGCCGCGGTGCGGGCCTTCGCCACCTGCTCCTCCAGCGCCTCGGCCACCACCTTCCGGCTCTGCTCGCGCACCGTCTCGCCGCGCCGGAGGTAGTGGTCCCGCAGAGTGTTCCGGCTGTGCGACACCGGGCGGCGCTGGATCTCCAGTGCCGTCTGACGGATGCGGCGTACGTCGATTCCCGGTAGTCCGTTCTCGCCGTCGCGGGTGACCGGCGGGAAGCCTCGGGACCTGGCCCACCGCTCGATCCGGATCTCGTCCGACCAGCAGGAGCCCTGTCCGCCCCGGTCGCTGGCGCGACGGTTGATGAACGCCCCGGTGCTGCCCGTGATCCACCGGGCGGGAGCGGTCAGTTCGAGCAACAGGGCATACAGCCGCAACGGGGAGTGGAACAGCGTCTCGTCACCGGATGCCTGCTCAAGGACGGAGCTGAGGGACGCGGGGAGGTCCTCGACGGCGGCCACCCGGTGTTCCCGTTCAGGGCCACGGCGAGGTTTGCGCTGTTCCACCAGGGCCACGGACGAGGCTCCTGTCCCACCGTCCGTCCGGCGGTGCACGGCGGGCCATTTCGCCACCGTGCCGAGGTTCTCGGCGGTCAGCGCGGCCAGAAGCAGGGCGAAGGCGCCGGCCTCCTGCTGGGACAACGACAGCATGCGCATCACCGACACCACACCGCCGTGCCGTTTGACCTCGGCGGTTCCCTCTCCGTCACGAGCGCGTGGCAGATCACCGCTCGTCGCGAAGCTGTCCAGCAGACCGCCGAGTTCGGCCTCAGCGCTGCCCACTTCCAGTTCGCCCGCGCGGAACTGTTCCAGGAGCCGCATACCGCCCCGGATCCGGTCCCGGCACAGCCGGACATCCCGCCGCAGCGCGGTCATGATCTTCTGCCATTCGGCCTCGGAGTACGCCGTGATCTGCACGGAAGCCTGCTTCACGGGCAACCGTGTCTGGAACAGCTCACGCCGCGCCGGTTCCGGGAGCTCCGTGCAGCCGCGCAGTGCGATCCGCAGGCGGGTCACGCAGGTCCGACGGGTCTGCGGATCCTCGTAGCGGGACGCGAAGGCCCGGATGTGCTCGGCCGTGATGTCCGACGGGTACGCCGGCGACGGTTCGCACTCCGCAAGGGACCGAGCGAAGTCCCGAACGACCTGGTAGCCGGTGCGAAAGGACTTCGCGCGCTTCACTCCGCTGCGGGCACCCGCGCGCTCGGCCAGCCGCCGGACCAGCCAGTCCCGTACCGGCTCCGACACCGGCAGGTCGGAACAGTCGAACCGGACGGTCCGCCCGGTGCTCTCCTCGTGAAACAGCACCACCGCACCCGACACCCCGCCGGGCAGTCGCTCGGGCGGAGCCCAGCCGGACGGCGGAAGCGCCGCCCTGCGCCCGCCCCTCACCGTGGCGCCCCAGCCGCGATGACCGGCCCCACGACCGAGCCGCCGTGACGCGCGAAGATCCGCACCAGCGTGTCCACTCCCGACCGCTCGTCGTCGTCCAGGAGCGCCATCAGGTACGAGACCTGAAGGCCGGTGAAGGGCTCCAGGTAGTACTCCCGGGTGGTGTCGGGATGCCGGTGCCCGAGCAGCACGGCCAGCTGCAACCAGATGTCGCCGAGCTGGTCGCGGAAGTCCTCGATCTCGTCGGGGGAGAAGCCCTCCAGGCGGCGCTCCTCCAGGAGCGAGAGGATCGAGAACCACTTCAGGGCGAAGGAATGGCGGCACATGTGGGGTGTCATCCACAAAGGACACTCGCGCCGCACCTGCTCCCGCTGCTCCTCGCCCAGCCGGCCGCCGGGATCGGTCCTGCGCAGCCACGCCTCGGCCACTCGCCGGTTCGCGGCATCGAAGGTGTCCTCCCAACTGTGCGGCTTCTTCGGCAGGCCGTTGACCGACAGCCACACCCACAGCGGCTCCAGGCCCCGCGGCGTCCGCCGGAACAACAGGCGGCGTTCGTCCGGCGCGAGCTCGTCCAAGGCCACCGCTTCCGGACCGTCCGCAGCGGCCACGCGCAGCGTGCGGGCGCGGGGATCGTGGCCGGTGACGATGCGTACGCCGGTGAGCCGGTCGTACCGTCTCTCCCGCTGCGCCCTGCTGATCACCTCGGCCCGGGAACCCTCCAGCGGGTCCAGATATCCCTCGACCGACCGCAGCACCTGCCGAGGAATCCAGTACGTCCGGCCCTCGCGCCCGCCCTTGACGCACTTGGCCGCGAGCCACGCCGTCCCCATCCGCTCGCCGCCCGATCCGGGAAGCTCGACATCGAGGACGCTCGCCCACTCGCGCAGCCGCAGCCCGGTCCCGTAAAGACCGTCGACGAAGGCGGTGTCCCGGTCCTCGTTGAATCCACCGGTCTGCCGCCCCGCGCGTCGCAGCCCGTCGAACCCGTATCCGCGCAACCCGATGTCACGCCACTGTTCCAATGCGTCTCGGAGCAGCCACTTCACTTGGCGACTGGTTGAACCGGCCGGACGCAGTGGATCACGGCGCCCTCGGCTGTACGCCTGCCGTGTTGCTGCCTCGTCGTCGGTGCGTACGGTCGTGACCGGATTCGTGATGCCGAACCTGGAGCTTGCCCAGCCGTAGAAGCTGTTGAGTCCGGCCCGGTCGGTGTCGAAGGATGCCGGCCGTACCCGCTCCGAGTTCCGGCCGTCGGTGATGCGCCAGTCCTTGAACGCCTCGACGTCCCGGACCGTGGCCCTGTCCCAGGAAGTGCCGATGGCGTCCAGGAAGTCCAGCCACACCACGAGCGTGTACGCGTAGCGCCGCCAGGTTCCGGGCTGGGACGTCGCCATGCGGCCCTCTCGGAAGAAGAGGTTGATCCGGGAGTCGGGACGGCCCGACGGCGACAGGATGACGGGGGAGCCGTGCCGGGCTCCGTTACGGGCGGCGCGGGCGTGCAGGTCTCCGAAGTCGGAGAGACCCATGGCTTCCGTGTCGGGAGGCGGGGAGTGGAAGTCATAGAAGTCGACGGTCCAGTGTTCCAGGACGTTCACGTGCGCGGCTCCGGAATAGAAGAGTAACGAAGCGACAACCGAGAGTAGCCTAGAGAACGGGCGGCAAGATCGAGACCGGGGAGACGCCCCGGCAGGCGGCGGTGCGCGAACTGCGCGAGGAGACCGGCCAGGAGGTGACCCCGGAGCGGCTGCGGTTCGCCGGTTTCGCCCGCACCGTGCTCGGGGCCGGGCACGGTGCGGGCACCGAGCGCCGGATGATGTACGGCGCCCTGTTCACCGCCGAGGCGGACGCACAGGCGCCGTTCACCCCCTGCGAGGAGATCGCCGCCGTCCACTGGAGGGAGGGTTCCGAGCCGCTGGAGGGCGGGGTGGTGCAGACGGTGGACGAATATCTGGCTGCGCTCTGCCGCCCCTGACCCGTACGGTCGGCCCCATGCCCGCACCCAGAGGTTTCTCCTGTGACGTGTACGGCGACGGCACGGTGACCGTCGCCCACCACGGCCGCCCGGTCACCACTCTGCGCGGTGAGCGCGCCCGGCGCTTCCTGGTGGAGGCGGAATCGGACGATCCGCAACTGGTGATGGCCCGCTGGACGGGGAACTACCGGCGCGGCAACGAGCGCACGGCCCGCGACCACCCGCGCAACCGCCGCTGAGCGCGCCCCCGCGCCGGAGACTCCGGCAGGGGCGTGCTCAGCGGCGGTGGAGCGCTCGGCGGCGCGCTCACACCCCGCGCTCACACCCCCGCGCCCGCGGGCACGCCCGCGTAGGTGCGCCACAGCTCCGCGTACCGCCCGCCGCGCTCCAGCAGCTCCGCGTGGGTGCCGTCCTCCACCACCCGGCCGTGGTCCAGGACCACCACCCGGTCCGCGCGGGCGGCCGTGGTGAGGCGGTGGGCGACGACCAGGGTGGTGCGGCGGCCCGCCAGGCGGTCGGTGGCCTGGTTGACCAGCGCCTCGGTGGCCAGGTCCAGGGCCGCGGTGGCCTCGTCCAGCAGCAGGATGTCCGGGCCCACCAGCTCCGCGCGGGCCAGGGCGATCAGCTGCCGCTGCCCGGCCGAGAGGTTGCGCCCCTTCTCGGCGACCGGGTGCAGATAGCCGCCGGAGAGCGTGGCGATCATGTCGTGCGCGCCGACCGCCCGCGCGGCGGCCTCCACCTCGGCGTCGGTGGCCTCGGGACGGCCGTAGGCGATGGCGTCGCGCACCGTGCCGGGGAAGAGGAACGACTCCTGCGGCACCACCCCGAGCCGGTGGCGGTAGCCGGCCAGGTCCAGTTCGCGCAGGTCGACTCCGTCCACCCGGACGGTGCCCGAGGTCGGGTCGTAGAACCGGGCGACCAGCTTGACCAGCGTGGACTTGCCCGCTCCCGTCTCGCCGACGAAGGCGACCGTCTGCCCGGCGGGGATCCTCAGGTCGATGCCGGACAGCGCGTTCTCGCCGCCCTCCCCGGTCCCGCTCGCGTCCCCGTTCCCGTCGCTGCCGTCGCTGCCGGCGCTGCCGGCGTTGTACCGGAAGGCGACGTCCTCGAAGACGATCTCGCCGCGCAGCGGGCCCACCTCGCGCGGCCTGTCCGGCAGCGGCGTCGTCGTCCGCTCGCGCAGCAGCTCCTGGACGCGGCCCAGGGAGACGACCGCCTGCTGGTAGCCGTCGAAGACCTGCGAGAGCTGCTGCACGGGGGCGAAGAACAGCTCGATGTAGAGCAGGTAGGCCACCAGCGCGCCCGCCGTCAGCGTGCCGTCGCCCACCCGGTTCGCCCCGACGATCAGCACGGCGGCGGTCGCCAGGGAGGCGAGGAACTGGATGAAGGGGAAGTACACCGAGATCAGCCACTGGCCGCGCACCCGCGCCTGACGGTAGCCGTCGCTGAGTTCGGCGAAGCGGCGCGCGTCGCGCTCCTCGCGGCGGAACGCCTGCACGATCCGCAGACCGGCGACACCCTCCTGGAGGGCGGCGTTGACTCCGCTGACGCGCTCGCGCGCCAGCTCGTAGGCCTTGATGCTCTGGCGGCGGAAGAAGACCGTGCCGATCACCAGCGGCGGCAGGGTCGCCAGGACCACCAGCGCCAGCCCCGCGTCGATGACGACGAGGGCGACCATGATGCCGAAGAAGGTCAGCACCGCGACGATCGCCTGGACCAGCCCGGTCTGGAGGAAGGTCGTCAGGGCGTCCACGTCGGTGGTCATTCGGGTCATGATCTTCCCGGTCAGCTCGCGCTCGTAGTAGTCGAGCCCGAGGCGCTGGAGCTGGGCGAAGATCTTGACGCGGAGGGTGTAGAGGATCCGTTCGCCGGTGCGGCCGATGGCCCGGGTCTCACCGGTCTGCGCGGCCCACTGCACCAGGACGACGACCAGCGCCAGCGCGGAGGCGGCCCAGACCGCCCCGAGCGCCGCCCGCTGGACGCCCTCGTCGATGCCGTGCCGCACCAGGACCGGCAGCAGCAGTCCGGCGACCGCGTCGATCACGACCAGCAGCAGGCTCAGCAGCAGCGGTCCGCGGAAGCCGCGCAGCAGGTGCCGCAGCCCGTAGGCGGACTCGGCGGACTCGGCGCGCTCCTCGTCGATGCCGGGGGTGTCGTCGGCCGGGGGCAGGGCGGCGACCTTGTCGAGCATCTCGGGGGTGGCCGGGACCCCGGCCAGGGCTCCCGCGAAGCCCGGCCCGCCGGTGGCGGGGGCGGGCGCGCCGGGGGTGGTGGCGGAGGTGTCCTCCGGGTCCCCCTCCCTGATCCACAGGTCGGGGGTGACGCCGTCGACCCGGCCGTCGGACCCGCCGTCCCGCGCCACATCCCCGGACGCCTCACCGGACGCCTCACCGGACGCCTTCCGGGCCGCGGCGGCCTGCCCGGCCGGGTCGCGTTCGACGCCGCCCAGCTCGTCGGGGTCGCTGAGCAGCCTGCGGTACAGCTCGCAGCGCTCCTGGAGCTCGGCGTCGGTGCCGGCGTCCACCAGCCGCCCGCCGTCGAGCACGGCGATGCGGTCGGCCAGGGAGAGGGTGGAGCGGCGGTGGGCGATCAGCAGGGTGGTGCGGCCGGCCATCACCCCGCGCAGCGCCTCGTGGATCTCGTGCTCCACCCGGGCGTCCACGGCGGAGGTCGCGTCGTCCAGCACCAGCAGCCTGGGGTCGGACAGGATGGCGCGGGCCAGGGCGATGCGCTGGCGCTGACCGCCGGAGAGGGTCAGTCCCTGCTCGCCGACGGCTGTGTCGTAGCCGTCGGGCAGATCGGAGACGAAGCCGTCGGCCTGGGCGGCGCGCGCGGCGGCCCGTACCTGCTCGTCGGTGGCGTCGGGGTGGCCGTAGGCGATGTTGGCGCGGACGGTGTCGGAGAACAGGAAGCTGTGCTCGGGCACCAGGCCGATGGCCTCGCGCAGCGAGGCGGAGGTCAGCTCGCGCACGTCGTGGCCGCCGACCCGCACCGCGCCCGAGGTCACGTCGTAGAAGCGCGGCAGCAGCAGCGAGACGGTGGACTTGCCGCTGCCGGAGGTGCCGACGACGGCGACGGTCTCGCCGGGCCGGATGCTCAGCGAGAAGTCCTCCAGCACCGGCCGGGCGTCGGGGCCGGTGTCGTAGGCGAAGCCGACGCGGTCGAACTCGACGGTGGCCGGGGCGTCGGCGGGCAGCTCGCGGGCGTCCTCGCTCTCGCGGATGGCCGGCTCGGTGTCGATCAGCTCCAGGACGCGCTCGACGCCCGCCCGCGCCTGCTGGCCGACCGTCAGCATCATGGTCAGCATCCGCACCGGCCCGACGAGCTGGGCGAGGTAGGTGGAGAAGGCGACGAAGGTGCCCAGGGTGATCTGGCCGCGGGTGGCCATCCAGCCGCCGAAGGCGAGCATCGCGACCTGGCCGAGGGCGGGTACGGCCTGCAGCGCGGGGGTGTAGCGCGCGTTCAGCTTCACCGTGCGCAGCCGGGCGGCGAACAGCTCGCGGCCGGCCGAGCGCAGCTTGCCGGTCTCCTGCTCCTCCTGGCCGAAGCCCTTGACCACGCGCACACCGCCGACGGCCCCGTCCACCACGCCCGCCACCGCGCCGGCCTGGGCCTGGGCGTACCAGCTCGCGGGGAACAGCCGGTCGCGGCTGCGCCGGGCGATGAACGTCAGGGCGGGCGCTACGGCCAGCGCCACCAGCGTCAGCAGCGGCGAGAGCGAGACCATCACGACCAGCGAGATGACGAAGAGCAGGATGTTGCCGATCATCATCGGCGTCATGAACAGCAGGCCCTGGATGAGCTGAAGGTCGCTGGTGCCGCGCCCGACAACCTGGCCGGTGGACAGCTCGTCCTGCCGCCGCCCGTCGAGGCGGGCGATGGAGTCGTACATCTCGGTGCGCAGGTCGTGCTGGACGTCGAGCGCGAGTCTGCCGCCGTAGTAGCGGCGCACGTACGTCAGCCCGTACACCGCCACCGCGGCGGCGACCAGCAGCCCGATCCACAGGCCGAGCCCGCCCCCGCCGCCTATGACGATGTCGTCGATGACCACCTTGGTGACCAGGGGGACGAGCGCCATCACGGCCATACCGGCGAGCGAGGCGCCCAGCGACAGCAGCACGTTGCGGCGGTAGCGCCAGCAGTACGCGGTCAGCCGCCGTGCCCAGCCCGGCCGCCGCGCGTCCTCGGCCTCCCCCGCGTCTCCGGCTTTCCCGGTCTCCCCGGTCTCCCCCGCCTGCGTACCCGCCACTTCCGGTTACCTCCCGCTGGCCGTGCGTCGCCGTGTGCGACCGTGTGTCGCCCTGTGTGTCCACTGCACCAGTGGACCAACGCGCGTGCGACCGTATTTCATCCCGCTGGAGGGAAGACGGACCGGTTCCCCGGTGGTGAGGACCGCGTCGGCCCCGTCGGCGACGAGCGGTGAACAACAGGGGGCGCGGCCCGGAGAGCCAGGCATTCTCTCCGGACCGCGCCCTTGGTGGGCCGCGGCGTGGACGGGCGGTGCGTGCCAGCACCCCCCACAGGACCGGCTCTCCGCCCGTCCGCTCGATCGGCCCGCCCCGCGGTGAGGAGGTGACCGCGAGGCCCGCCGGCCCGCTCGCGCCGCCTGTCCGGGGCGTGCACGGCGACCGGCCGCTTCAGTGGGGTCCCAGGTGGTGCGGACCCCGGTTTCCGCCGGAAGGTTCGGTCAGATGGCGAACACCTCCGCGCCGTCCCCCTTCGCGCCGTCCGGCCACGCACAGAGGATCTCCGGCGCGGAACGGTTCCCGGAGTCCCCCGGGCCCTCGGCGCTTCCGGAGTCCTCGGGGGCGCAGACCGGCGCGCCCGCGCCGCCCGCCTCCCCCGTGCGCTCCGGCACGGCGGCGAGCACCAGCGCCGAGGGCGCGTGGGGCGCCGGCGCCGCGAGCGCCGCACCGCACAGCGGGGCGAGCGTGCCCGCGGCCAGCAGGCCGCTCACCAGGGCGCACTTCACCGCGTTCCGCATGGCGCGTCCTTCCGTCGGGGTGTAACGGATAGCGAACGTGAGTCTGTCGGGTAGCGGCGCCGGACGCACCTTCGACGATCATTTCGAGTAACGTTGCGTATTAAATGAGTAGCCTGCCGTAACCCCCGGGGGTACAGGGCCGGTACACCGATCACCAGCGACGTTGTGATCGATCGCCCTCGCGGGTCTCGAAACGCTGTGCATACGTCCGGATACGCAACGTTCCAAACGTGACCGAAAAGCAGAGGGTCACAGCCGGTGGAAAGCGCGCGGCGGCACACCGCGCCCCCACCTCGGGAAGCGATTGCAGCCGCAATAACCGCCGCGACCACCCCCGCCCGGCCGGACACGCCCGGCCGGGCATGCCCCTCAGTGCCCTGCGGGCACCGCCGGGAAGCCGACCCCGGTCATCTCCTCCGACAGCTCCCACAGCCGCCGCGCCGCCACCGGATCGCTCGCCGCCGCGCTGCGCCCCACCAGCGTCGGCCCGCCCCGCGCCTCCATCACCCCGTCCGGGCCGACGTAGCTCGCGCCGGGCAGGTCCGCCGTCGCCGCGTACAGGGTCGGCAGGGCGCCGGCCCTGTCGTCCTGGGCGAGGAACCTGTTGCCGAACCGCATGACGGCGCGGGCCACGGGGTTCGCCGCATGGCTCTGGAGGTTGGTGGCCGCGTACCCGGGATGGGCGGCCAGGGCGCGGACCGGGGAACCCGACTCCGCCAGGCGGCGCTGGAGCTCCAGGGTGAACAGCAGGTTCGCCAGCTTGGACTGGGCGTAGGCCCCTCGCGGGGAGTAGCCCGTCTCCAGGTTCGGGTCGTCGAACCGGATCCTCGCGTCGCCCCAGCGGTGCGCGGCGGAGGCCAGTGTGACGACGCGGTCGGTGACGTACGGCAGAAGCAGGTTCGTCAGCGCGAAGTGACCGAGGTGGTTGGTGCCGAACTGCATCTCGAAGCCGTCCCGCGTGTGCCGCCGCGGGATCATCATCACACCGGCGTTGTTGATCAGCAGGTCCAGGGGGCGGTCCTGCCAGCCCTCCGCGAAACCGCGCACGGAGGACAGGTCCGCCAGGTCCAGGCGGAGCACCTCCGTGCTGCCGTCCACCGTCGCCGCCGCCGCACGCCCCCGCTCCACGTCCCGCACGGCGAACACCACGTGCGCGCCCGCGCGGGCCAGTGCGTCCGCCGCGGTGAGCCCGATGCCGCTGTTGGCGCCCGTGACGACGGCCGTGCGGCCGGCGAGATCGGGGAGGAGGCCGGTGTTCCATCGCTTGTTCTGGTCGATTGCCATGACTTCAAAGTAGACGATGACAACAATGATGGCAACGACAACAAAGATGCCGCCGTCAACATCGGGATACGATGGCCCGCATGTCCCGGAGCCGCCCCTACCACCACGGCGACCTGCGCGCCGCCCTCCTGGAGAGCGCCGAGCGCACCCTGCGGGAGAAGGGGGTCGCCTCCCTGTCCCTGCGCGAACTGGCCCGCGAGACCGGCGTCAGCCACGCCGCGCCCGGCCGCCACTTCAAGGACAAGCAGGCCCTGCTCGACGCCCTGGCCCTGGCCGGCTACGACCGGCTGGGCAGAGCCCTGGAGGGCGCCGACGAGCCCACGCTCCCGCTCCAGCCCCGCCTGACCGCCCTCGCCCGCGCCTACCTCGCCTTCGCCGCCGAGAACGCCGAACTCCTGACCCTCATGTACGCCCGCAAGCACGAGCCCGGGGCCGCCGAGCAGATGGCCGCCGGGGTCGACCGGACGGTGGGCGCCTTCGAGCGGGTGATCGCGGACGCCCAGCGGCGCGGCGAGATCGTCGAGGCCGACCCGGAACGCCTCACCCTCTTCACCGGCGCCGCCCTCCACGGCATCGCCGGCTTCACGGCGGGCGGCATGCTCGACCCGGCCGAGGCCCTCGGCATGACCGACGACCTGATCCACCACCTGCTGCACGGCCTCAGGCCCCGCTGATCCCCGCCCGGCGGGCGTACGTCCGGCGCGGGCCTCGGCCACCGTGGAACCACCGCGCCGAGGGGTGCCTGCGGACGGCACCCCTCGGCGCGAGGTGGTCAGCGCGCGAAGTGGTCGAACTCCCCGGCCTTGATCCCCGCGATGAACGCGGCCAGGTCCGCCCGGCTCGCGGCGAGGACGAGCCCCGGCTCGTCACTCTCCCGTATGAGCACGTCGTCGCCCCGCCGCGCGACCTCCACGCAGTTCTCCCCGCCGCCGCCGGAGAAGGAGGACTTCTGCCACTGGATCGGTGCACTCACGCCTATGCGCCTCACAGTTCTCTCGCGATGTGGTGGATGAGCTGCCGCGACTCCTCTGCGGTGAGCGAACCGTCCTCCGCGATGTCGAGCAACTGCCGGTAGCTGTGCAGGACGGCCTCGGCGTGCAGGTACCGCCCACCGAACGGGGTGTCCATCTGCAACGTATCCAGTTGAGGCACCACCCCGCTGGCGTAGAGAACCGGCTGCGTGACCTCGATGAAGCTCTCGTTGGTGAACGGCACGACGCGCACCGTCACGCTGGGCCACTCGGTAACCTCCAACAGCTTCTCCAGCTGCGCCCGCACAACTTGGCGACCGCCGAAACGCATGCGCAGTGCAGCCTCGTGAATGATCGCGACGACCACCGGGGGTCCATCACGCTCGAAGATCATGCGCCGCCGCATGCGATGCTCGACGCGTGCCTCGATCTCACTGGCCGGCAGCTTGGGAGTCGCCCCGCTGAACAAGGCCCTCGCGTAGTCCTCCGTCTGGAAGAGCCCGGGAAGGGAAACCGTCTGCATCGAGCGCAGGCAGGTGGCGTGGTACTCAAGCTCCGCAAGATCCAGGAATCCAGGGGCAAGAATGCCCCTGTACTCTTCCCACCAGTGCCGCCCCCTGCGCTCACGCGCGATGGCGCACAGCGCATCGATCAACTCGCCATCCCCACAGGAGTAGTAGGACGCGAGTCTCCGAACACGCTCTTCGCTGACACCGATGCGCCCGGATTCGATGTGACTGACCTTGCCCTGGTCGGTGCCGAGCAAGCCTGCCGCTTCGCGCGCTGTCTTCCCTGCCCGCTCCCGCAGCTTGCGCAACTCGGCGCCCAGGCGCACCTGTCGAACGGTGGGGTTGTCCCGTGCGGGCATGAGCGGCCTGTCCTTCCGTGGTTCGGCGGAGTCTCTGCGTAGCAGTACCACAGCCCCACTCGACGGAGTGACTTTTGGTGGCAACCTTGCGCCGAAGCAAGCTTGCGCCCTACTGTCCGTACCCGTACCGCTACGCATGCCGGTAAATCCGCAGTGCGGTCGTCCGTACGCGCCTGTCCACGGGCGTGCTCGGGGGACGACAGAGCCACGGTGGCGAGCGCGAGCGGCGACCGTATCCGTTCACAGGGGGCAACATGACCGACCCGACACCCGCCACCGTGCTCGTCAACGCGCTTCAGCGGGCCCGCACTTACGAGCTGCGTGCCCCGAACATCCCGGAGACCGTGAAGGTCGCGCGTGACATGGTGGCCGGACTGCTCGACGCCAGCGGCCACTCGGCACTGGCGGAGACGGCCCGGCTACTGGTCTCCGAAGTCGTCTCGAACGTCCACCTCCACACGAAGGTGCCGCTGCTCACCCTGGAGGCGACGGTCGGAGGAGACCGGATCCGGGTGTCCGTCCAGGACGACGACACCACAGGCGCCCCCTCGTCCCCTGGAGCCGGCGTCCCGCCCGAGGCCGAGCACGGCCGCGGCCTCCTCCTGGTCCGGGAACTCGCCGCCGCCTGGGGAACGGTGTGGCACGGCGGGCTGCAACACTCCGGCAAGAGCGTGTGGTTCGAACTGCGCGGCACACGCACCGGCCGGACGACGTGATGGGCGCCGTGCTCCTCGGCCTGCTGGCCTTCACCACCGGTGTCGCCGTCACCGGCGTCGTCCTCTCCCGCGCACTGACACCACAGCCGCCCACCAAGCCCTGCGAAGCCTGCCTCGGCGGCCCCCGTGGTCACCGCGCGGGCGGCCGGTCCCACACCTCCGGAAGGAGAGGCCGGGGTATTCCGGAAAGCGCGGGAAGCACTTCTGACCTGCGGTGACCGGGAGAGCCGGCGGTACGGCTTCGGACCGGGGGCCGGGGATCAGTACGAGCTGACCCCCAGGCCCTCCTCCACGAACGCGTACACGTCCGTGTACGGGTCGCGCTTGTGCAGCGGGAGGTGGTCGCCGTGCTGGGCGTTCATCGTCAGGGCACGCTTCCTGGCCTCCGCGTACCCGCTCAGGATCTGCTCACCCAGAACGGCCTTACCTCCGCCCGGCGCATTCCGGAACTCGCCCGGCAGCCGCTCGGCGGCCTCGCCGCAGACTCCGCCGAAGGTGCCGCTGACGGCCTTGTGGTGCAGCAGGCGCCAGACCTCGAAGCAGGGATGGGAGAAGGCGACCGGAAGACCGTGCTTCTTCGCGTGGGCCAGGGCGGCCTCCACGTCAGGATGGTTGTCGTGGTCGAACAGGCACCAGACCTGCGTGCTCAGCTTGCCCTTGACGCCCGCCTTCCGGTCTTCCCGCTGCTTCTCCCGCCGCAGGACGACGGCACGCTCGACCAGGTCCATCGGCATCCGGCGCGAACCGTCGTCCTTGGCGTTGGCGATGTGCACCTCGACGGTGAGGGCGGGGTCGGCCGGGGTGCCGTGCCTGTGGACGATCCTGATGTAGTCCGGCTCGGTCACCTTGCCCTCGGTGAAGACGTACACCGCGCGGCTGCGCCCCCTGCCGCGTCGCGTGACGGGCGCGAAGGAGCTCTTCCCTCTGGTCTTCGCCATCAGACCCGTTCCCGCTCCTCCGCGCCGCTGCCCCGGATGGTCATCAGACGCCGGGCGATCTGTCCCTCCATCAAGGAGGGGACTCCACCGAACACCCCGGCCAGATAGGAGCGCATCAGATCCTCCTGCTCGCCCGGCGAGACGGCGCTGAGCGGATAGAGCTCAGTGGCGCCCGCATCGTCCTTCTCGGTCAGCCACACCTGGCCGGGCTCCAACAGCCGCTCACCGCTGGGGCTGCTCAGCACGGTCGCGTCATGCGAGGTGAAGACGAGCTGGGCGCCTCGCGGGTTGGCGTCCGGGTCGTGGAAGACGCGGATGACCTCGGCGGCGAACCGGGGGTGGAGGCTGGCGTCCAGTTCGTCGACGAGGAGGACGGCGCCCTCGTCCAGAGCCAGCAGCATGGGCCCGAGGAGCGCGAACCAGGAGCGGGTTCCGTAGGACTCCCGCTCCCACTCGAACGGTACGCTCTCCCCCGAGGCGGATCTGTGCAGCAGCCGCACGGTCGGCGATACCTCCTCGCCCGCCTTCCCCCACTCGGCCTCGGCGCCGGTGATACCCAGGTCGGCCACGCGCAGCAGTTCACGGATGCGTTCCCCCTGACCTTCCAGGAGCCGACGAGCGGTGAAGCTCTGCCGTGCGTCACGCTCGTGCTCGGTCTCCGGGCCGACCTGCCACAGGTTCCTTCGGAACCAGTGGAAGAGCGGGGAGAGCTGAGGGTGGTTGTCGGTGCCGGCGGTGGACAGCAGCAGGGCGTTGGGGCGGGTGCGCTGGGCGAGGTGGTTACGGTCCCTCACCCTGTTACCGGGCCAGCGGTAGACCTCGGGCCGGGAGGCGTCACGGTCCATCCACTCCTGGCGGCGACCGCGCGGGTAGCTGTGCACCCACTCGGCCTCGATCCTCTCCCGGCCCAACTCGAAACCGTACGTCCAGCGCACACCGTCGATGACGACATCCACCTCGAAGAACGACGGCTCGGCGCCACTCCTGGGGTCCAGCGCGAACGCCTCGCGCGGGATGCCCTGGTAGGAGGCCCAGCGGGCGTAGGAGTTCATGACCGCGCTGCGCATGTCCGCCATGGCGGCCAGCACATTGGACTTGCCCGATGCGTTGGCCCCGAAGATTCCGACGAGCGGGTACACCGCGAGGGTGCCGTCGGCCAGCTCCACCTCACGGGCACCGGCCGTGTCCCCGTCCGGCGGCACGACGAACGACAGCTCCTGCTCGTCTCGCAGGGACCGCACGTTCGCGACCCGGAACCTCAGCAGCATGCCGTCCACCTCACGCGGTCAGGCTATCCACACCTGCCGGTGTCCGTCCCCTTGACCCGGTGATCGATGCGACGGTCGGGGCAGGTCACACCGTACGCCCGCCGCTACGCCCGGCCCTCCCGGCCCGCCGCGATCTGCCGGGACATGATCGTCGTCAGCTCGTAGGCGGTGTGGGAGGCGGCCACCGAGGTGATCTCGGCGTGGTCGTAGGCGGGGGCGACCTCGACCACGTCGGCCGAGACCAGGTTGCAGGAGGCCAGCCCGCGCAGGATCTCCAGCAGTTCGCGGGAGGTCATGCCGCCCGCCTCCGGGGTGCCGGTGCCGGGGGCGTGGGCCGGGTCGAGGCAGTCGATGTCGATGGAGACGTACAGCGGGCGGTCGCCGATGCGCTGGCGGAGCTGGTCGGAGACCTCGTCCACGCCGCGCCGCATCACGTCGGCGGAGGTGACGATGCCGAAGCCCATCTTGGCGTCGTCGGTGAGGTCCTTCTTGCCGTACAGCGGGCCGCGGGTGCCGACGTGGGAGAGGGCGGAGGTGTCGAGGACGCCCTCCTCCACCGCGCGCCGGAAGGGCGTGCCGTGGGTGTACTCGGCACCGAAGTAGGTGTCCCAGGTGTCCAGGTGGGCGTCGAAGTGGAGCAGGGCGACGGGGCCGTGCTTGCGGGCCACCGCGCGCAGCAGGGGCAGGGCGATGGTGTGGTCGCCGCCGAGCGTCATCAGCCGGGCGCCGGTGTCCAGCAGTTCGCCGGCCGCCCGCTCCACCGTCTCGACGGCCTCGTGGATGTCGAAGGGGTTGGCGGCGATGTCGCCCGCGTCGGCGACCTGGGCGAGCGCGAAGGGCGAGGCGTCCTGGGCCGGGTTGTAGGGGCGCAGCAGGCGGGAGGCCTCGCGGACGGCGTTGGAGCCGAAGCGGGCGCCGGGCCGGTAGGAGACGCCCGAGTCGAAGGGCACCCCGACGACGGCGACGTCGGCGCGGCCCACCTCGTCCAGGCGGGGCAGGCGGGCGAAGGTCGCCGGGCCCGCGAAGCGCGGGATACGGGAGGAGTCGACGGGTCCGCGGGGCTGCTGCTGGTCGCTGCTCATGCGGCCGAGGGTAGGCAGGGGCCCGCCCCGGCGGACATGTACGGATCCGACAGCCGCCCGCTCTCTTTTGGACGGCCTGTACATCAGGCGGCGGGTGCGGCGGGGCACCGTGCGGGTGCGGCGGCTGTACGGCGGGGCGCCACGGGCCCAAGCGGATCGCCCGGCGGGCCCCCTCGGGAGACAATGCACCCATGCCGATAACCGCCGCCCCCTCCCGCTCCGAGCTGATCGACCACCTCGTCCGCACCCGTATCGCCGGGGACGTCGCCACTCCCCGCGAGAACAACCTGGACCACTACCGCCGGCTCGCCAACGGCGACCGGCACTACTGGCTGGGCCTGGAGCTGGGCGACCGCTGGAGCGACGAGCAGGACGTGCTGGCGGTGATGGCCGAGCGCTGCGGGGTCGTCGACGATCCCGGGCACCGCCAGGGCCAGGACACCATCGACCCGGAGCTGACGGTGGCCGCCCTGGACCGGGCGGCGGTCGAGCTGCGCAAGGCCGCGGAGGCCGGCCACCGGGTGCTGTTCGCCACCGGCCATCCGGGTGCGCTGATCGATCTGCACAGCAAGGTGGCGAACGCGCTGCGGCTGGCCGGGTGCGAGATCGTACGGGTGCCGCTGGGGCTGATCGCGGACCAGGGCGTGGTGGTGCAGCTCGCGGACATCGCGATGCACGAGCGCGGGGCGACGCTGTGGCACACCCACTCCCCCGAGCCGATGACCGCGATCCTCGACGCCCTCCGGCGCGAGGGCGAGCCGCTGCCGGACCTGGTCTTCGCCGACCACGGCTGGGCGGGCTGCGCGGCGCAGCGCGGCATCACCACGGTCGGCTTCGCCGACTGCAACGACCCGGCACTCTTCCTCGGCGAGGCGGAGGGCACCCTCGCGGTCACCGTCCCCCTGGACGACCATGTGATCAATCCGCGCTACTACGAGCCGATGACCGCCTATCTGCTGGAGGCGGCGGGGCTGACGCCCGCGTAGCGCGGCGGCGGGCGGCGCCGGTATTCCGCCCGGGAGCCCGCGCGGCCGGGTGAGGAGCCGCCCCGCTCTTCCCCGGCCACCGTTCTCCCACACGGTCCGGAGCATCACCGCGGCGGTTTCCCCGTCGCCGCGATCGGGCGGTTTCCCTTCCCCGACAAGGCCCCGGATTCGCCGCGGAAGAGCACTCCGAAGCCCTCAGGCCCGTTGGTAGGTTCGGGTGATGCTCTTTCTGCTGGGTGCGATATCCGCTGCGCTGTCCGTGTACTTCCTGCAGGGCGGGGTCCGGCGTCTGGTGTTCATCGTCCGGGAGCGGCACGGAGTGCGGCACGGTGAGACGACCGTCGGCGTCTGCACCGGCTACCAGTGGACGGTCAACGGCGGCGTGTTCGGTGTGGTGCGGTACGAGGACGCCGAAGGACGCAGCCGCGAAGCGTTCACCGCTCCCGCTTCCCGCCTCCCGCTGAAGGTGGGGGAGACCGCGCTCGTCGCCTACAGTCCCGGGAACCCGGCGCACCGGGGAGTGGTCAACGGCGAGTCCAGGCCGGTCCTCGTGGACGTGTTCGACGTGCTCAGGTTCTTCGTGGGCACCGGGCTCGCGGCCTTCCTCTCACTCGTCTTCTTCTGGACGTTCGCCTCCTAGAGCGCGCCCCTTCGATCGGCCGGCCAGTTGACCGGACGCATCCGTCCGATCAGTGATCGCTGATGCGAAGCGGGACCGGAGAGGGGCCGCCGCCTCAGCGATCGGCCACCCAGCGCGCGTCCGCGGGCCAGGTTCCCGTGCCGACGATGTGCTCCACGAGCCTGAACGCCTCACCGATGGGCACGGTGTCTTCGTCCGGGTACTCGTCGTGCTGCCCGTCGGAGAGAACGAACCCCTTGCTCGATCCCACGGCTCCCGGCACCACGGCATGCTCGCCGGGGTCACCCTCTGCTTCGAGTAGCGTCACCATCGCCCGTTCGGTGTTCGTCACGAAGCCCAGCGATCGTCCCGACGAACTGATCAGCCATGTCTCCAGCCGGCCTCTGCCGACCCTCGCCCGAAGTGCCTCCAGCACCACCTCGGACGACACGGGGGCGGTGCCGCCGTCATCGATCACCCAGGATTCGGTCACGAGCACGACGATCTCACGGACGGATCCGGGAGACGCTCCCCGGCCCCGGAAGCACCGCACCGGCCGGGCGCCCCGCCACGCGGGCCTCAGCCGCGCGGAACCCGCACCACGCCCTCCTGCATCACCGTGATCGCCAGCCGCCCGTCGGCGGTGAAGATCCGGCCGTGGCCCAGTCCGCGGCCGGCCTGGGAGGTGGGGCTGGACTGGTCGTACAGCAGCCACTCGTCCACCCGGAAGGGGCGGTGGAACCACATCGCGTGGTCCAGGCTCGCGCCCACCACGTCCCCGACCGTCCAGCCGCCGCGGCCGTGGGCGAGCAGGACGGGCTCCAGCAGGCTCATGTCGGAGATGTAGGCGGCCAGGCAGAGATGGAGCATCGGCCGGTCGAGGTCGCCGTCGAGCTTGCCGGCCGTGCGGAACCACACCTGGGAGCGCGGCTCGCGCGGCTGCCCGGCCGTCGCGTACGGCGGCTGGGTGACGTAGCGCAGGTCGACGGCCGCCCGCGCCTCGGCGAGGCGGTCGGCGACGCCGGGGTCGCTGAACAGATGGGCGTGGCGCGGCAGCAGGTCGGTGGAGTTCGGCAGCGTCTCCGGGTCCGGGGCGGCCGGCATCGGCTCCTGGTGCTCCAGCCCGTCCTCATCCGTCTGGAAGGAGGCCGACAGGTGGAAGATCGGCTGCCCGTGCTGGACGGCGACGACCCGGCGGGTGGTGAAGGACCGCCCGTCGCGGATGCGGTCGGCCGTGTAGACGATCGGCGCGGCCGGGTCGCCGGGGCGCAGGAAGTAGGCGTGCAGCGAGTGCGCGAGCCGGTCGTCGGGGACGGTGCGGAAGGCCGCGACGAGCGCCTGCGCTGCCACCTGTCCGCCGAAGACCCGGGGGACGACCGCCGGGCGGCTCTGGCCGCGGAAGATGTCGCGGTCGATCCGCTCCAGGTCGAGCAGGCCGATCAGGTCCAGCAGGGCGGACGGGGGTGCCTGGCCGGCGCCCCCGTCCGTGCCGTTGTCGCTCATGGAAAGGGTGTTTCCTCTACTCGGTTCCGTGCGCGGTTCCGTGCCCGGCCGTCTCGCGCCGGGCCGCTCACAGGCCCATCGACTTGGCGATGATGGACCGCATGACCTCGCTGGTGCCCCCGTAGATGCGGGTGACGCGGGTGTCTGCGTACAGGCGCGAGATCGGGTACTCCCGCATGTAGCCGTAACCGCCGTGCAGCTGGAGGCACTTGTCGATGACCTTGGCGGCGGTCTCGGTGGTGAACAGCTTGACGGAGGCGGCGTCGGCGGGGGTCAGCTCCCCGGCGTCCAGGGCGTCCAGCGCGCGGTCCACGACCGCCTGCATGGCGTCCACGTCCGCCTGGCAGTCGGCGAGCACGAACTTGGTGTTCTGGAAGGAGGCCACGGGCTTGCCGAAGACCGTGCGGTCCCTGACGTACTCCTGAGCGAAGCGGACGGCGGCGGCGGACTGGGCGTAGGCGCCGACGGCGATGCCCAGGCGCTCCTGCGGGAGGTTGTGGGTGAGGTAGGAGAACGCCTTGCCCTCCTCGCCGAGCAGGTCCTCGACGGGGACCTTGACATCGGTGAAGGACAGCTCGGCGGTGTCGGAGGACTTCAGGCCCAGCTTGTCGAGGTTGCGGCCGACGGCGTAGCCCTCGCTTTTGGTGTCCACCACCAGGATGGAGATGCCCCCGCGGCGGTCCTCGGGGGTGGGCGGGGCGGTGCGGCAGCAGACCAGGACGCGGTCGGCCTGGACGCCGCCGGTGATGAAGGTCTTGGCGCCGTTGAGTATGTAGTGCGTGCCGTCCTCCGACAGCTTCGCGGTGGTCTTCATACCGGCCAGGTCCGAGCCGGCGCCGGGCTCGGTCATGGCGATGGCGGTCATCATCTCGCCGGTGACGAAGGGCGGCAGCCAGCGCCTCTTCTGCTCCTCGTCGGCGTACTTCAGCAGGTAGGGCAGGCACAGCGCGGTGTGGACGCCGGAGCCGCCGAAGCTGACGCCGGCACGGGCGGTCTCCTCGGAGATGACGGCGCTGTACTTGAAGCTGGTCTCGCCCGCGCCGCCGTACTCCTCGGGCACCTCGATGCCGAAGACGCCCAGCTCACCGAGCTTGAGGTAGAGCTCGCGGGGGACGTAGCCCTGCTTCTCCCACTGCTCGTAGTGGGGCACGACCTCGGCGGCGATGAAGTCGCGGATGGTCTCGCGGAACGCCTCGTGGTCCTCGTTGAACACCGTGCGACGCACGTCATCGCCTCCTGGAGCCGGAAAACTAGCCGGAAAAACTAAGCGCTTGCTCAGACGCAAGCTACCGAAGGGTCGAATCGGCTGTCCAGAGGTGTTCCGGCGGTTGTCCGCCACTGTGGGCGGTGTCATACGCACGGGAGGGGAGGCGGGCGGGTACCCGGGGCGGACCGGGTACGGGAGGGGACGGTGCGGGCGGGGCCCGGAGGGTGGGCCGGGGGACGGGGAGCCGGGGCTCAGCCCCCGGCGCGCGGCCCGGCGCCCGCCGTACCGCCGTCCACGCGGTACACGCCGCCCGCCGGGGCGCCCTCGGCGCCGTACGCACCGCCCCCGGCCTCGCCCGCCGCCGCGGCGGCGAAGGCGCCGCGGGCCAGCCGGTGCAGGAGGGCGGCCGCCGCGTCGCGGTCCGGCAGGGAGGAGGGGCGGCTCAGGTGGGGGGTGGAGTTCAGCAGGCCGAAGACGGCGTGGACGGAGGCGCGGGCCTCCTTCTCCGGCAGCTCCGGGTGCACCTGGCGCACGACGCCCACCCACAGCTCCACGTACTGGCGCTGGAGCTGGCGCACCAGCTTGCGGTCGCTGTCGCGCAGCCGGTCCAGCTCGCGGTCGTGGAGGGTGATCAGGGCGCGGTCGTCGAGGGCGAAGTCGATGTGGCGGCCGATGAGCGCGTCCAGCGTCGCCCCCGGCCCGAGCCCCGCCTCGCCGGACTCCGCCAGACACCTGCGCCCGCCGGAGTACAGCCGCTCGCTGATGCCCACCAGCAACTCCGCGAGCATCGCGTCCTTGCCCGCGAAGTGGCGGTAGAGGCCGGGGCCGCTGATGCCGACCGCCGCGCCTATCTCGTCCACGCCGACGCCGTGGAACCCGCGCTCGGCGAACAGGCGGGCGGCCTGGCCGAGGATCTGCTCTCGGCGGGTGGGGGCGTCGGTCCTGGTCGTCATAGGGGAATTGTAGACAGCCGGGTTAGCGGGCGTTAACCTGATGGCGAGGTTAACGCTCACTAACCGAGCAAGGGGGCTCGAAGGGCATGCAGCAGGCACCTCCGCTGGTCAGCGCCGTGGATCCGGCGTCAGAGGCGGCGAGGGCGAACGAGGCCGCGCACCGCGAGCTGGCCGCGCGGCTGCGCGAGAAGCTCGCCGCGGCACGGCTGGGCGGCGGCGAGCGGGCCCGGGCGCGGCACACCGCGCGCGGCAAACTGCTGCCGCGGGACCGGGTGGACACCCTGCTGGATCCGGGGTCGCCCTTCCTGGAGCTGGCCCCGCTCGCGGCGGACGGGATGTACGACGGGCAGGCCCCGGCCGCCGGCGTGATCGCCGGCATCGGGCGGGTGTCGGGCCGCGAGGTGGTGGTCGTCGCCAACGACGCCACGGTCAAGGGCGGCACGTACTACCCGATGACGGTCAAGAAGCACCTGCGCGCGCAGGAGGTGGCCCTGGAGAACCGGCTGCCGTGCCTGTACCTGGTGGATTCGGGCGGCGCCTTCCTCCCCATGCAGGACGAGGTCTTCCCCGACCGCGAGCACTTCGGGCGGATCTTCTACAACCAGGCCCGGATGTCCGGCGCGGGCATCCCGCAGATCGCCGCCGTCCTCGGCTCCTGCACGGCGGGCGGCGCGTACGTGCCGGCTATGAGCGACGAGGCCGTCATCGTGCGCGGCCAGGGCACGATCTTCCTGGGCGGTCCACCGCTGGTGAAGGCCGCCACCGGCGAGGTCGTCACGGCCGAGGAGCTGGGCGGCGGCGAGGTCCACTCGCGCACCTCCGGGGTGACCGACCACCTCGCCGAGGACGACGCCCACGCACTGCGCATCGTGCGGCAGATCGTGTCCACCCTCCCCCGGCGCGGCCCGCTGCCGTGGCCGGTGGAGCCGGTGGAGGAGCCGAAGGCCGACCCGGCCGGGCTCTACGGCGCGGTCCCGGTGGACTCGCGCACCCCCTACGACGTGCGCGAGGTCATCGCCCGCACCGTCGACGGCTCCCGGTTCGCGGAGTTCAAGGCCGAGTACGGCACGACTCTGGTGACGGGCTTCGCCCGCATCCACGGCCACCCGGTGGGGATCGTCGCCAACAACGGCATCCTGTTCGCCGAGTCCGCCCAGAAGGGCGCGCACTTCATCGAACTGTGCGACCAGCGCGGCATACCGCTGGTGTTCCTGCAGAACATCTCCGGCTTCATGGTGGGCCGGCAGTACGAGGCCGGCGGCATCGCCAAGCACGGCGCCAAGATGGTGACGGCCGTGGCCTGCACCCGGGTGCCCAAGCTGACGGTCGTCGTCGGCGGCTCCTACGGCGCGGGCAACTACTCGATGTGCGGCCGGGCGTACTCGCCGCGCTTCATGTGGATGTGGCCCAACGCCAAGATCTCGGTGATGGGCGGCGAGCAGGCCGCCTCGGTGCTGGCCACCGTCAAGCGCGACCAGTTGGAGGCGCGCGGCGAGGAGTGGAGCGCCCAGGAGGAGGAAGCCTTCAAGGCGCCCGTCCGCGAGCAGTACGAGACCCAGGGCAACGCCTACTACGCCACCGCGCGGCTGTGGGACGACGGTGTGATCGACCCGCTGGAGACACGTACGGTGCTCGGCCTCGCGCTCACCGCGTGCGCGAACGCGCCGCTGCCCGAGAAGGACCCCGCGGCGCCCGGCTACGGCGTCTTCCGGATGTGAGGGGGATGCGTTCCATGTTCGACACGGTGCTGGTCGCCAACCGCGGCGAGATCGCCGTCCGCGTCATCCGCACGCTGCGGCGGCTGGGCGTGCGCTCGGTCGCCGTCTTCAGCGACGCGGACGCCGACGCACGCCATGTGCGGGAGGCGGACACCGCGGTGCGGATCGGCCCGGCGGTGGCCTCCGAGAGCTATCTGTCGGCCGGGAGGCTGCTGGAGGCCGCCCGGCGCACGGGGGCCCAGGCGGTACACCCCGGCTACGGCTTCCTGGCCGAGAACGCCGCCTTCGCCCGCGCGGTGGAGGCGGCCGGGATGGTCTTCGTCGGCCCGCCCGCCGACGCCATCGAGCTGATGGGCGACAAGATCCGCGCCAAGGAGACGGTGCGGGCCGCCGGGGTGCCGGTGGTGCCCGGCAGCAGCGGCAGCGGTCTGACCGACGCCGAACTGACCGCCGCGGCCCTGGAGATCGGCACTCCGGTGCTGCTCAAGCCCTCGGCCGGAGGCGGCGGCAAGGGCATGCGGCTGGTGCGCGACGAGGCACTGCTGGCCGAGGAGATCGCCGCCGCGCGGCGCGAGGCCCGCGGCGCCTTCGGCGACGACACCCTGCTGGTGGAGCGGTGGATCGACCGGCCCCGGCACATCGAGATCCAGGTCCTGGCCGACGGCCACGGCACCGTGGTGCACCTGGGCGAGCGCGAGTGCAGCCTCCAGCGCCGCCACCAGAAGATCATCGAGGAGGCGCCCAGCCCGCTGCTGGATCCGGCCACCCGCGCCGCGATGGGCGAGGCGGCCGTACGCGCCGCCCGCTCCTGCGGCTACCGGGGCGCGGGGACGGTGGAGTTCATCGTCCCCGGCGGCGATCCGGCCGCCCACTTCTTCATGGAGATGAACACCCGCCTCCAGGTCGAGCACCCGGTGACGGAGCTGATCACCGGCCTGGACCTGGTGGAGTGGCAGCTCCGGGTGGCGGCCGGCGAACCGCTGGCCTTCGGCCAGGAGGACGTCCGCCTGGAAGGGCACGCGGTGGAGGCCCGTATCTGCGCGGAGACCGCGCGCGCCACCGGAGAGAAGGTGGACTTCCTGCCCTCGGCCGGCACCGTCCATCTGCTGTCGGAGCCCTCGGGCGAGGGCCTCCGTACGGACTCCGGGCTCGCTCAGGGCACCGAGGTGGGCACCGTCTACGACCCGATGCTCGCCAAGGTGATCGCCCACGGCCCGGACCGGGCCTCCGCGCTGCGGCGGCTGCGCTCGGCGCTGGCGGAGACGACCGTGCTGGGCGTGGACACCAACACCGCCTTTCTGCGTGCCCTGCTGGCCCATCCGGCGGTGGTCTCCGGGGAGCTGGACACCGGTCTGGTGGACCGCGACGCCGCCTCGCTGCTGCCGTCGGCCGTGCCCGACGAGGTGTACGCGACGGCGGCGCTGCTGCGGCACGCCGCCCTGGAGCCCGCCGCCTCCTCCCCCGCCGACGGCGGCCCGTCCGGCTGGACGGACCCGTTCTCCGCGCCGACCGGCTGGCGGCTGGGCGGCGAGCCCGCCTGGACGGTCCACCATCTGCGGATACCGGGCCACGAGCCGGTGGCCGTGCGGGTGCGCGGGCGGGCCGACGGCGCCGAGGTCCGTATCGGGGACGCCGATCCGGTGAGCGCCGTCCTGCGGTCGCAGGGCGAGGGGGATCTCGATGAGGGCTCCGGTGAGGACTCCGGCCGCGCGCTGCTGACCTGGGACGGGGTGACCCACTCCTTCGCCCACGCCCGCTTCGGCGGCAGCCGCTGGCTCGGCCGCGACGGGCAGAGCTGGCACCTGGCCGACCACGACCCGGTCGAGGCGGCCCTGCGGGGCGGCGCGGGAGCGCACGGCGCCGACGCGCTGACCGCGCCGATGCCCGGCACGGTCACCGTCGTCAAGGCGGCCGTCGGCGAGGAGGTCACCGCCGGTCAGAGCCTGCTGGTGGTGGAGGCGATGAAGATGGAGCACGTCATCGCCGCCCCTTACGACGGGGTCGTCACCGAGCTGGACGTCACCGCGGGCAGCACGGTCGCCATGGACCAGGTGCTCGCCGTCGTCGAGCCGAAGGACTCCGCGCCGTCGGATGAGTCGGAGAAGCCCGGGAACTCCGGGAAGGGGGCCGCGCGATGATCGAAGGTCTGCCCATGGCCGTTCCGGCCGAGGGGCTTCCGGACCGCGTCCGCATCCACGAGGTGGGCGCGCGCGACGGGCTGCAGAACGAGCCCTCGACCGTGCCCGTCGAGGTGAAGGCGGAGTTCATCCGCCGGCTCGCCGGCGCCGGGCTGCGCACCATCGAGGCGACCAGTTTCGTCCATCCCAAGTGGGTGCCCCAACTGGCCGACGCCGAGGAGCTGTTCCCGGCCGTGGCCGATCTCGCCGACCGGGCGGGGGCCGACGCCGTACGGCTGCCGGTGCTGGTTCCCAACGAGCGCGGCCTGGAGCGGGCGCTGGCCCTCGGCGTCCGTGAGATCGCCGTCTTCGGCAGCGCCACCGAGTCCTTCGCCAGGGCCAACCTCAACCGCACGGTCGACGAGGCCCTGGCGATGTTCGAACCGGTGGTCGCCCGCGCCAGGGAGGCGGGCGCCGGGGTGCGCGGCTATCTGTCGATGTGCTTCGGCGACCCCTGGGAGGGCCCGGTGCCCATCGCCCAGGTGGCCGGCGTCTGCCGCCGCCTGCTCGACCTCGGCTGCGACGAGCTGAGCCTGGGCGACACCATCGGCGTGGCCACCCCCGGCCATGTCACCGCCCTGCTGACGGCTCTGAACGACGCGGGCGTGCCCACCGGCCGCCTCGCCGTCCACTTCCACGACACCTACGGCCAGGCCCTGTCCAACACCCTGGCCGCCCTCCGGCACGGCGTCACCACCGTGGACGCCTCCGCCGGCGGGCTCGGCGGCTGCCCGTACGCCAGGAGCGCCACGGGCAACCTCGCCACCGAGGACCTGGTGTGGATGCTGCACGGCCTCGGCATCGACACCGGGGTGGACCTCGGCCGCCTCACCGCCACCAGCGTGTGGATGGCCGAGCGGCTGGGCCGGCCCAGCCCGTCCCGCACCGTCCGCGCCCTCTCCTCCCGGGGAGGCCGGGACACCCCCGGCTCCCAGGTCCCCCGCGACTCCCGCGACTCCCACAAGGAGCAGTGACACCCATGTCCCTTGACCACCGCCTCTCCCCCGAGCACGAGGAACTGCGCCGCACCGTCGAGGAGTTCGCGCACGACGTCATCGCGCCGAAGATCGGGGAGTTCTACGAGAACCACGAGTTCCCCTACGAGATCGTCCGCGAGATGGGCCGTATGGGCCTGTTCGGTCTGCCCTTCCCCGAGGAATACGGCGGCATGGGCGGCGACTACCTCGCCCTGTGCCTGGCCCTGGAGGAGCTGGCCCGGGTGGACTCCTCGGTCGCCATCACCCTGGAGGCCGCCGTCTCGCTGGGCGCCATGCCCGTGTACCGCTTCGGCACCGAGGAGCAGAAGCGCCAGTGGCTGCCGAAGCTGTGCTCGGGCGAGATGCTCGGCGCCTTCGGCCTGACCGAGCCCGACTGCGGCTCGGACGCGGGCGGCACCCGCACCACCGCCGTGCGCGACGGCGACGAGTGGGTGATCAACGGCACCAAGTGCTTCATCACCAACTCCGGCACCGACATCACCGGCCTGGTCACCGTCACCGCCGTCACCGGCCGCAAGCCCGACGGCCGCCCGGAGATCTCCTCGATCATCGTCCCCTCCGGCACCCCGGGCTTCACCGTCGCCGCGCCCTACTCCAAGGTCGGCTGGAACGCCTCGGACACCCGCGAGCTGTCCTTCTCCGACGTCCGGGTCCCGGCCGCCAACCTGCTGGGCGAGGAGGGCCGCGGCTACGCCCAGTTCCTGCGCATCCTGGACGAGGGCCGCATCGCCATCTCCGCGCTGGCCACCGGCCTGGCCCAGGGCTGTGTGGACGAGTCGGTGCGGTACGCCGGGGAACGCCATGCCTTCGGCCGTCCCATCGGCGCCAACCAGGCCATCCAGTTCAAGCTGGCCGACATGGAGATGCGCGCCCACACCGCCCGTATCGCCTGGCGCGACGCGGCCTCCCGGCTGCTGGCGGGCGAGCCGTTCAAGAAGGAGGCGGCCATCGCCAAGCTGTACTCCTCGGAGATCGCGGTCACCAACGCCCGCGAGGCCACCCAGATCCACGGCGGCTACGGCTTCATGAACGAGTACCCGGTGGCCCGTATGTGGCGGGACTCGAAGATCCTGGAGATCGGCGAGGGCACCAGCGAGGTCCAGCGGATGCTGATCGCCCGCGAGCTGGGCGTCGCCGCCTCCTGAGCGGGCGGGGCGCCGGCGCCGGCACGAGCAGACATCTCCCGTCAGGGCTCGCCGGCCGACGGCGCCCGTGCCCCCGGCCTCCTGAGGTGCAGCCCGAGCACGCAGACCGCGTGGACCAGCCAGCCCGCCGCCAGCGCGGCGGGCCGGCCCTGCTGCTGCACCATCTGGTAGGCGGTGAAGAAGGCGACCAGACTGATGCTGTTGCGAGTGAAGTGCCGCGCGAAGCGGACCAGATCGTGGCGCGTCTCGATCGCGGTCAGGACACCCGAGTAGGGAAAGGTGACGACCAGCCCCTTGAGGTACTGGCCCGCCGCCACCATCACCATCGAACCGCCCGCAGCGGTGCCCAGCTTCACCAGCGGCCCGGCGCGGGAGGGAGGCTCCGGAGCCGGGCCCGGGGCCGGTGGCAGGAGTACGACGGCCACCGCCCAGGCCGCGCACACCACCACCAGGACCGGTGCCAGGGGCACCGGTCCGAAGAGCGCTATCGCCCTGCCCAGTGCGATGTAGACGAGCACCCCGGCGAGGTCGGCGAGCGCGATGTGCCACCCCCACCGCGTGTGGAGCAGGGCGATGACGGCGAAGAACACGTTCAGTGCGACGACGCCGAGCAGCTGCCCTCCGTCCACCCGGACCGGATTGACGAGCAGCACCACCGTGATGGGGATCGGCAGGCTGTAGACCAGCGCTCGCCACCGCACCGAGCGGATCATGCTGACGGACCACACCGTGAGCGTGACGGCCGCGCCGGCCGCCAGGAGGGAGAGCACGCTCAGCTCCCCGTGGGCACCAGCCGGCGGAAGGAGTCCCGGAGTCGTTCCACATCGTGCCCGTTGAGCGTGAACAGCTGCGCCATGATCTCCCCCCGGGCGTCCATCCGGGCTTCCCAGGCTCGCAGGCCGTCCCACACCACATAGTTGATGAGCTGCCCGGTCTGTCCTTCCTGGTACTTGACCACCACTTCCACCCCGGCCCGGCGCTGGTACTCCAGCAGTTCCTCCAGTTCGGCGGTGTGCCGGTCGACCAGGAAGACCCGCCTGATGCGCACGCCCCGGTCCAGCGCGTCCAGATTGGCCTGCCAGTAGGCGACACCGAGGTCACTGCGCCACCACACGGGTTCGCCGACGATGTTGGTCACGGCCTCCATCCGCTCCCGGCATTCACGGGTGGCCGCCAGCAGGTGCTCGCTGTCGTCCCTCGGCCGCTCGACCCGGCCCTGGCCCAACTGCTCGAGTTCCTCGGCCAGTCGCCGCAGCCGGCGCCGCGTCTCGTCCTCGACCGCGGTACCGGGATACCTCTCGTGGATCCACCGGAGGGTGGTGGCCGTGGACGTCACCGACTCGGCGATCCAGTCGGCGGCCCCGATCACCCGCCGCAGCTGGAAACGGCGTTCGGCCCGGGCCGATGCGTCCAGGACCAGCGAGAGGACGGTGACCAGCAGACCGACGAGCAGCGACTCGACTCCGCTCGCGACCTCGTTGACGTCCAGGGCGATGGACAGGCATATGCCGACCAGCGCTATGGGATCGCTGTGGGTGATCAGCCGGACCAGACCGTTCCGCTGCCACCGGTCTGCCCTGCGGGGATGCGGCGTGTTCGTCACTCGCAAGAGCTTATGGGGCGCCCGAACGCCGGTCCGGCTTTTTCCCAACCCGGTTAACCGGCAAGGGTTTTTCCGGGCGGACACGGGCGACTCCGGGAGCCTCCGCCCGGATGGCGCGAATCGCGGACGGAAGCGGTCGCCGAACCTCCTTGCCATGGTCGCGTTCCCGGAGAGGGCTGCCCGCGCACGTACGGCGGGGTGGTCCAAACAATCATGGGGCGGCCGATGGACTCCCGCGCCGAGATGGGTATGAAAGAGAACACACACCCACACTCGCAGTAGTCGGGAGAACACACATGGCTACTCCCATCAGTGTGAGCGCCCTGCTGTCCGCGCTCAGGAAAGAGGGGCTCAGGGTCGTCGAGGTCGGCAGTTGGCGTACTCACAACCGCAACCACAAGGGCCCCTGGGGGCCGGTGCACGGCGTGATGGTCCACCACACCGTGACCTCCGGGTCGGCCCGGACGGTCGAGATCTGCCGCAGGGGCTACTCGACGCTTCCGGGCCCGCTGTGTCACGGGGTGATCACCAAGGACGGGCGGGTCCATCTGGTCGGCCACGGACGCGCCAACCACGCCGGCGCCGGTGACGACGACGTCCTGCGCGCCGTCATCGCCGAAAGACCCCTCCCCCCGGACAACGAGGCGAACACCGACGGCAACCGCCACTTCTACGGCTTCGAGTGCGAGAACCTCGGCGACGGCCGCGACCCCTGGCCCGCGGCCCAGCTGGACGCCATCGAACGCGCCGCGGCCGCGCTCTGCCGCCACCACGGCTGGAAGGCCGAGTCCGTGATCGGGCACCTGGAGTGGCAGCCCGGCAAGGTCGACCCGCGCGGTTTCTCCATGAACACGATGCGCGCTCGCGTGCGCGAGCGCCTGAACCACAGGCCCGGCTGGGACCGGGGTGAGGAGGACGACGTGCCCAAGGTGATCGGCGAATACCGGACCGGTGACATCCAGCTCGCCCCCAGGCGGTGGCAGACCCTCGACATCAAGGGCACCGACATCCTGACCGGCGCGACGCGCTATCAGGTGATGGCGCATCTCACCGCCTCCCTGCCGGCCGGATCCACGATCCAGGGCCGCTTCTACCACCTCCGCACGGACGGCACCCGCTGGGAGTCCGGGATCATCGAGCGCGTCGGCACCCCGGGGAAGACCTTCGCCGACTTCCACCACTCCGGCAGCATCGCGCGCAGCGAGAAGCTCCGCTTCGAGGCCGCCTACTACCCCACCGATCCGGACGACGACGCCCCGGTGACCATCATCACCTCACGTCTGCGCGGCCTCTACTGGGACTGACGGACACCGCGGTCGGCGCACCGGGACGGAAGGGACGGGGTCCACCGCGGCGGCTGGGACAATCACCGCATGACCGAGATACTCCAGCGCGCGGGGAACTGGACGTTCGACGGCGGCACGGTGCGCGTCGTGCCGGGGCACCACAAGAGCGTGCACAGGCTGCGGAGGCTGCTCGGCGAGGTGGCGGTGCCGCTGGAGGCGGTCTCGGGGATCGCGTACGAGCCCGGCCGCAGGGCCGGGCGGCTGCGACTGCGGCTGCGGCACGGCGCCGATCCGCTCCTCCAGGCCGCCGGCGGACGGCTGCCCGACGCCGCCGACCCGTACAGCCTCGAGGTGGAGCCGGACCGCGTCGGCGTCGCCGAGTACTTCACGGACGAGCTGCGCAACGCCCTGCTGCTGGAGCAGGTCCCCGTCGCCGAGCCGTGCGACCGCTATCTGCTGCCCGGCCCGCCGGTGCCGCTGACCGTGCAGGGCACCGACGGGACGGCCTCCTTCGACGGGGACCTGGTGCGGATCGACTGGAACTGGGTGGCCGAGGGGAGCAAGTCCTCCGCCGGACCGCGGACGCTCGCGCTGCACGAACTGGCGGGTGTGGAGTGGTCCCCGGCGGTCGGGCTGGAGAACGGCTTCCTGCGCTTCCGCCCCAAGGGCTCCCACGCCGTCCTCAAGCCCGACCATGATCCCAACTGCCTGGTGCTGTGGGGGGGCAGGCAGGCGAAGGACGTCAGCTCGGTGCTGCTGGCCGCCGCCGTCACCGCCCGGCTGCCGCACCCGTCGGCCCCCGCGTCCGCCCCCGCCCTGCCGTCCTCGGGCGGCCCGCGCCCCGAGACCGGGTCCGGATCCGGGTCCGGGTCCGGGTCCGGATCCGGGTCCGGGAAAGAGCCCGGTTTCGAAGGGACCGATCACGACGCCCTGCTGCGACGGCTGCGCGAGCTGGGTGAGCTGCGCCGGGAGGGAGTGCTCACGGAGGAGGAGTTCACCGCGGCCAAGCAGGCCGTGCTGCGCCGCTTCTGACAGCGGAAGTCGGCGGGAGGGCGGCTGGACGGCGGCCGGCCGGCGGCGCTCGGACCGTCCCGGGGTCGAGTCCACCCCCTTTCAGCCCACCCCTGCCCGATATCGGGCAGATTTCTTGCACAAGAGCGAGCGCGGGCCTCAGTATCTACGGGTGCTCGAACATCCCTCGGCCCATGACGACCTCGTGGACCACCTCGTGCGCTCCACGCCGCTGCGGCGCGGCGAGGCGGCCCGGGTGGTCCTGGACGTCCTGGCGTACTTCGACGAGACCGTCGAGGAGTTCGTGCGCCGCCGTCACCGCGAGCTGCGGTCCCGGGGGATGGCGAACCAGGAGATCTTCGAGCGGATCACGGCCGAACTGCCGCACCGCGCGGTGGCCCCGCCCGGACTCTCCCTGCGGCAGTTGCGCCGCATCGTCTACGGCTGACGGCCTCCCGGGACCCGGCCTCCCGGAAGCCGGGCGCCCGAGAACCGGGCGCCCGAATCGAGCCATCCGAGAACCTTCCGAGAAACCGAGGACCCCGTATGTGCGGAATCGTGGGATACATCGGCGGGCGCGAGGCCGCCCCGCTCCTGCTGGAGGGCCTCCAGCGCCTGGAGTACCGGGGCTACGACTCCGCCGGCATCGCCGTCCACGGCAGCGGCACCGGCCGGGCCGCGGGTCTGCGCACGGTCAAGGCCAAGGGCCGCGTACGCGAGCTGGAGTCGCGCCTGCCCGAGCGCTTCGCGGGCACCACCGGCATCGCCCACACCCGCTGGGCCACCCACGGCGCCCCCAGCGACGAGAACGCCCACCCGCACCGGGACGCCTCCGGCCGGGTGGCCGT
Organism: Streptomyces barkulensis; assembly: GCF_002843305.1. Lineage (GTDB taxonomy): Bacteria > Actinomycetota > Actinomycetes > Streptomycetales > Streptomycetaceae > Streptomyces > Streptomyces barkulensis. Next base: position 178,452 of record NZ_PGSG01000025.1, on the reverse strand, counting down.
CGTCCACAACGGCATCGTCGACAACGCCGAGGAGCTGCGCGCGAGGCTGGCCTCCGAGGGCGTGGAGTTCGCCTCCGAGACCGACACCGAGGTCCTCGCCCACCTCGTCGGCCGCTCGCAGGCCCCGACGCTGGAGGAGCGGGTCCGCGAGGCGCTGCGCCACATCGAGGGCACCTACGGCATCGCCGTCCTGCACGCCGACTTCCCCGACCGCATCGTCGTGGCCCGCAACGGCTCCCCGGTGGTGCTCGGCATCGGCGAGCACGAGATGTTCGTCGCCTCCGACGTGGCCGCCCTGGTCTCCCACACCCGCCAGGTGGTCACCCTGGAGGACGGCGAGATGGCCACCGTCAAGGCCGATGACTACCGCACCTGCACCACCGAGGGCAGCCGCACCTCCGCCGTCCCCACGACGGTGGAGTGGGAGGCGCAGTCGTACGACATGGGCGGCCACGACACCTATATGCACAAGGAGATCTGCGAGCAGCCCGACGCCGTGGACCGGGTGCTGCGCGGCCGGATCGACGACCGCTTCGCCACCGTCCGCCTCGACGGCCTCAACCTCGACGCCCGCGAGGCGCGCGGGGTGCGCCGGGTGAAGATCCTCGGCTGCGGCTCGGCGTACCACGCGGGCCTGATCGGCGCCCAGCTGATCGAGGAGCTGGCCCGGGTGCCCGCCGACGCCGAGCCCGCCAGCGAGTTCCGCTACCGCAACCCGGTGGTGGACCCCGACACCCTCTACATCGCCGTCAGCCAGTCCGGGGAGACCTACGACACCCTGGCCGCCGTCCAGGAGCTGCGGCGCAAGGGCGCGCGGGTGCTGGGCGTGGTCAACGTCGTCGGCTCGGCCATCGCCCGCGAGACCGACGGCGGCGTGTACGTGCACGCCGGGCCGGAGGTGTGCGTGGTGTCCACCAAGTGCTTCACCAACACCGCCGTCGCCTTCGCGCTGCTCGCCCTCCACCTCGGCCGCATCCGCGACCTGTCGGTGGCCGACGGCCGGCGGATCATCGACGGTCTGCGCAGGCTGCCCGGCCAGATCGCCGAGATCCTGGAGAAGGAGGGGGAGATCGCGAGGCTGGCGCAGGAGTACGCGGACGCGAGGTCGATGATGTTCGTCGGCCGGGTGCGCGGCTACCCGGTGGCGCGCGAGGCGTCCCTGAAGCTCAAGGAGGTCTCCTACATCCACGCCGAGGCGTACCCGGCCTCCGAGCTCAAGCACGGCCCGCTGGCCCTGATCGAGCCCGCCGTGCCGACCGTGGCGGTGCTGCCCGAGGACGAGCTGCTGGAGAAGAACCGCGCCACGCTGGAGGAGGTGCGGGCCCGCGGCGGCCGCATCCTGGCCGTGGCGCACTCCGGGCAGGAGAAGGCCGGGCACACGATCGTGGTGCCGCGCAACGAGGTGGAGCTGGATCCGATCCTGCTGGGCGTCCCGCTCCAGCTCCTCGCCTACCACACGGCCCTGGCCCTGGGGCGCGACATCGACAAGCCCCGCAACCTGGCGAAGTCCGTGACGGTGGAGTAGGCGGCGGAGCGGGCGGTCCCCCCGTGCGTGCCACCGGGCGCACGAGGGGACCGCCTCCCTGCGCCGGCGTCGCCCATCACGCCGGCGGTGGGCCACCGGCGTGGGACCGTCACTTCCCGCGCGGCGGCACGATGCTGTCTGTATGCCCGTCACAAGCGCGCAATCCACCTCCGGGCAAGGAGGAATTCACCGACTCGCCTCCACCTGGGGCGAGTTGGGGAAAACGGCGGGGCGGCCGCTACGGGATGACGACGACCGGGCGCCGCGCGCGGCGGGCGAGGCGGCCCGCGACCGAGCCGAAGAACCGGCCGACGAGGCCGTGCGTGGAGCCCACGACGATGGCGTCGGCCTCGTACTCACAGCCGACCTCCTCCAGCTCGTGGCAGATGTCGCCGCCGCGCTCGACGAGGATCCAGGGGACCTCGGACAGATGGTCCGCGCAGGCCAGCTCCAGACCCAGCACCTCGGTGCGGTGGTCGGGGACGTCGACGAAGACCGGCGGCTCGCAGCCCGCCCACACGGTCGTCGGAAGCCGGTTGGCGACATGGACGATGATCAGCCCGGAGTCGGAGCGCCTCGCCATGCCGATGGCGTAGGCCAGGGCCCGCTCACTGGAGACCGAGCCGTCGAATCCCACCACGACCCCGTGCCGGAACGCCGGATCGCAGGAGTGGCGCGTCTCGTCCGCCGCCCGGGGTGTCGCCTCCGGATCGGCGAGCCGCTTGCGGTCCGCGGGGTCGGGGATCTCGTGTCCAGCCATCGGTTACGTCACGTGTGCCTAGGAATACGTCCTGGAAGCATGTTCCTCAGCCCATACCCCTGAGGGTACGACGGCACTCCCCCCTTGCCCAGAGGCTGCGGTCACTGCCGGTGCAGCATGCCGGAGCGGAAAGCGTTGCGCAATGCCGACGCGGCCCCCCGCGCCGTCTCCGTGCCGCCCCGGTGCCTCTCCGTGACCGCCCGGGGCCACCCGTGACTGCCCGTGACCGCCCGTGACCGCCCGGCGCCCGCGGCGGGGCGGGGTGGGGCGGGACCGCCGCGGCCGTACCGGAACAGGGGCGCACAGGGGCGCACGGGAGCAGAAGACACCGCCTTTGATCCGCCCCGGTGCGCGGCGCACACCCCCGGGACCCCGGTCGCCGCTTTCTGGACCCCCGCGCTTTTCGGCCAACTTCCAGCCGTGGTACACAACTTGCCAGAGGCTGACCCCGCACCGCCCACCAGGGCGGGGAGAATCGAGGCGAACAAGTGCACCCCGCGGACGGACGGCCACGGAGCAAGGCGTTCTTCCCAGGGGCGCCGACGAGTGGAACGCTTCGTGATCGAACGCTTCACGCCAAGTTGTCATGTCGACATAGCGGCGAGTGGTGAACTTGTCCCGTCAGCCTCGACAGACACAGTAGATTCGATCTTGGCTAACCACGGCGGGGGAAACGTGCAGGACCGGAAGGACGCGACGACTGAGGGGGGCTTAGTTCCATGAGCCAGGAGCCACCGCACGGCCCTGGGACGACGCGCAAGCTGGCCGCGCGCCGCCGCCGCGAGATCGTCGCCGTACTGCTCTTCGGCGGCGGCCCGATCTTCGAGAGCTCCATCCCGCTGTCCGTCTTCGGCATCGACCGGCAGGACGCCGGCGTTCCCCGCTACCGCCTTCTGGTGTGCGCGGGCGAAGAGGGACCCCTGCGTACCACGGGAGGCCTGGAGTTGACCGCTCCGTACGGCCTGGAGGCGCTCTCCCGGGCGGGCACGATCGTCGTGCCCGCCTGGCGTTCCATCACCCAGCCGCCACCCTCCGCGGCCCTCGACGCCCTGCGGCGGGCGCACGAGGAGGGGGCGCGGATCATAGGCCTGTGCACGGGTGCGTTCGTGCTCGCCGCGGCGGGGCTGCTCGACGGCCGCCCCGCGACGACGCACTGGATGTACGCGCCGACACTGGCCAAGCGGTACCCGGCCGTCCACGTCGACCCGCGCGAGCTGTTCGTGGACGACGGGGACATCCTCACCTCCGCCGGCACGGCGGCGGGTATCGACCTGTGCCTGCACGTGGTGCGCACCGACCACGGCGCCGAGGCGGCGGGAGCCCTGGCCCGCCGCCTCGTCGTACCGCCCCGGCGCGGCAACGGCGGTCAGGAGCGCTACCTGGACAGGTCTTTACCCGAGGAGATCGGCACCGACCCGCTCGCCGAGGTCGTGGCCTGGGCCCTGGAACACCTCCATGAGCAGTTCGACGTGGAGACGCTCGCCGCGCGGGCCTACATGAGCCGGCGGACCTTCGACCGCCGGTTCCGCTCGCTGACCGGCAGCGCACCGCTGCAGTGGCTGATCACCCAGCGGGTGCTCCAGGCACAGCGGCTGCTGGAGACCTCCGACTACTCGGTCGACGAGGTCGCCGGACGCTGCGGCTTCCGCTCGCCGGTCGCGCTGCGCGGCCACTTCCGGCGGCAGCTCGGCGCCTCCCCGGCGGCGTACCGGGCGGCCTACCGGGCGCGCACCGGCAGACCGGAGGGCGGCGGGGAGCGCGCCTCCGAGGCACGCGCCGACCAGGTCTCGGCCGAGCCCACCGCGCACGGCGCGGCCCACTCCGTGCGCGCGGAGAGAGGAGAGAGAGCGGACAGGGGGGAAAGAGGGGACAAGGGGGAACGGGGAAGCCGGGGAGAGCACGCCGACCGGACGGAGCGTGGCACACGGGGCGAAAACGGCAAACCGGAATCCGACACCTACACCCCCCGCCTGCCCTCCCAGCGGGGCCGTACACCGGGCCGGGCCCCGTAGGCTGGAGCGCATGAACGATCGCATGGTGTGGATCGACTGCGAGATGACCGGGCTCTCGCTGTCAGAAGACGCTCTCGTCGAGGTGGCCGCGCTGGTCACCGACTCGGAGCTGAACGTGCTCGGTGACGGGGTGGACATCGTGATCCGTCCGCCCGCCGAGGCGCTGGACACCATGCCCGACGTCGTCCGCGAGATGCACACCGCCTCCGGTCTTCTCGACGAACTGGCCGGGGGCACCACGCTGGAGGACGCCGAACAGCGGGTCCTGGAGTACATCAGGAAGTACGTCCCCGAGCCCGGACGGGCCCCGCTGTGCGGAAACTCCGTCGGGACCGACCGCGGCTTCCTGATGCGCGACATGCCGACGCTGGAGGACTACCTCCACTACCGGATCGTCGACGTCTCCTCGGTCAAGGAACTGGCCCGGCGCTGGTATCCGAAGGCGTACTACAACAGCCCGGAGAAGAGCGGCAACCACCGGGCGCTGGCGGACATCAGGGAGTCCATCGCGGAACTGCGCTACTACCGCGAGGCGGTCTTCGTCCCCGGCCCCGGCCCGGACTCGGAGACGGCGCGGAGGATCGCGGCCCGGCACGTGCTGCCGGCCGCGGGCTGAGGCGCCCCGGCGCTCCCCGCGGGCCGCCCGGTCGCTCCTCCCGGGGCCGCTCGGTGCCACACGGGACAATGGTGCGCGGGCAGGGTCCACGACCCTGTACACTCTTATCGGCCGGTGCGGAAAGCACCACGAGCGCCGGTCATGGTGGGTATAGCTCAGCTGGTAGAGCACCTGGTTGTGGTCCAGGATGTCGCGGGTTCGAGTCCCGTTACTCACCCTGAACGATCAAGGCCCGGTCTGCGGAAGCAGGCCGGGCCTTCGTCGTCCGCCGGGCCGCGGGAACACGACGGGAACACGACCGGCCCACGCACCGGGGCGTGGCGGGGGTCACAGCAACCGCACTCCGCGCCGGGCGAGATAGGCGACGGGGTCGACGTCCGAGCCGTAGCCGCGTTTGCTGCGCACCTCGAAGTGGAGGTGGGGGCCGGTGACCCGGCCCGTGGCCCCCGAGCTGCCCACCGGGCTGCCCGCCTTCACCCGCTCCCCGCCGTTCACCGAGATCCGCGACAGATGGGCGTAGAGGGCGTAGTAGCCGTCGTCCATCCTGACCGTCACCGCCTTCCCGTAGGCGCCGGCCTCGCCGGCGAAGACCACGGAGCCGGCGCCGATCGCGTAGACGGGGGTGCCGACGGGCATCGCGAAGTCGATGCCCGTGTGATGGCCCGCCTGCCAGTTCCCGGGGATGCCGTAGGCGGCCGAGACCCGGTAGTCCCCCATCACCGGCCGGGACCAGCGACCCGAAACCGTCTCCTGCCCGGCCGAGAAGGCCACCGGGGCGGCGTCGCCGCCCGGCCGCCCTCCCCCGGCTCCCCCTGTCCTTCCCGCCAGGAACGGGACGCTTCCCAGTGCCGCCAGTGCCGCACCGCGCAGCACCAGTCCGCGCCGGTCCGGCGTCCACTGCCGACGTCCACCCTGTCCAGCCATCGCTTCGACCTCCCATTCGGCGGTGCCATAGATGTGAGGACACGTCAGCCGGAGCCTTCTCGCATCTTCACGACCGCGCCCGGGGCCGCCGAACGGCGTAGCACCGTCCGGGTCCGGGCGCGTGAACCCGCCTGCCCACGGGCCCGGTTGCGGTCCCGGACGGCCCGTCGGGCGACAATCCCCGTACAGGTGAATGGACTAAACCACCCGGCAGGCGCCACCGTCGGCCGCCTGTCTGGCACACGGTCACCTCCCGGTTCCGCCGGGCCGGGAGGGGCGTGAGGCGGTGAGAGACGGCGAAGGGGGCGGCGAAGGGGGCGGCGAAGGGCCGCGGGAAGCACCGAAAGCGGCCGCGGCCGTCCCGGGTGCCGGCACCGGGTGCGATCCCGGGTGCCGGCACGGGACGGCCGCGGCCATCGGGTGGTGCGGCCGGGCGGTGGAGAGGCGGGGACGGACGGACCACCGCTCCGGCTCGTCACCGGCCGGCGGCACCGCTCGTACCGGTGCCGCCGGTGGTACGGGTTGGAAGCCCCCCGGTGCGGCCGCCGTCGACCAGACCGGACCGGGGGGCCGGCTTCACCCTCCTCGGCCGCTACTCGTCGCCGAAGAGGTCCGCGTAGGTGGCCAGGGCGAGAGCGGCGTCCGCCTGGGCCCAGAAGCGGTGGTAGGTGAACGTCGGCGCCTCGCCGCCGTTCAGGTAGCTCTCCACCTTGTTGAACTGCGGATCGTCCCTGTAGAAGGAGCGGATCGACAGGAAGGTGGAGTCGGAGTCGATCCTGTCGCCGTTGGGCATGGTGCCGGTCCAGCCCTCGGGGACGTACACCGGGTTCTCGAACCGCTCGAAGTCGGTCCGGGTCTCCTCCACCGCGATGCCCATGGCGTCCTGGTGGTGGTCCCACATGGCGTCCATCAGCGCCTTGGCGGTGCTCCTGGCCTCCTCGTCGCCGGACTTGGCGGCGTAGTACATCAGGGTCTTGGCCAGGGCCGCGGTGACGCCGACGTCGGTGGAGTAGTCGCTGACCGTCACGTGCAGGTCCGAGTTGTCACCGGGGTTGTCGGGGTCCCAGGTGTCGGGCTTGCCCGACCACTGGAGCGTCGACGGGATCTGGTAGTTGCCGTCGGGGTTGACGGTCACCTCGGACAGGACCCACGGGACCCACTTGTCCAGGACCTCCCCGGCCGTGGCGTTGCCGGTCTCGTGGTAGAGCTCGGCGACGCGCTCCATCGACCAGGCCTGCATGCCGAACCACTGGTTGGACGGCGGGTCGTGGTAGACGGGCTTCTCGTCGTAGAACATGCCGTAGAAGGTGGGGGTGCCGGCCGGCGGGGTGCCGTAGTCGCCCTCCCAGCTGTTGGTCGCGCCGCCCGCGATGCCGCCCTCGTCGGACTGCAGCCAGCGGTAGAACTCGACCTGGCGCTGGAGGCTCTTCTCCCAGTCCGACACCGCGGTGGAGCCCTTGGGCTTCAGCTCCGGGACGGTGGTCAGGGCGTGGGCCGTCATCGGGTTCTGGTAGCCGAAGTGGTTGTGGCTGCTGCCGATCCGCCAGGCCCAGCCGGCGCTGGTGTCGGTGGCGCCGCCCCAGGCGTAGTACCAGGACAGCAGGTAGTGCGCGCTGTCCTTGCCGGTGCCGGCGGGGCAGGAGGTGGGACCGGTGCAGTCGCCGATCTTCTTGAAGTACTTGTCGAAGAAGGCGTAGCGCAGGTAGTCGCCCATCTTCGCGGCCTTGGACAGGGTCGCGGAGATCTCGGACTTCTTCCCCTGCTCCTCGGCCCACATCTCGGCCCAGTAGGCGGCCTGGATGGCTCGGGCGTCGGCGTCGGGGGCGTTGGTGAACTTCCACTGCTCGGCGTAGCCGTCGTCGTCCATGAACAGGTCGAGGTACCCGTTCTCACCGCCGAAGGTGAAGTCGTCGCAGGTGGGCTGCGGGACGGTCTCCCACACCGACTCCTGCGAGCCGCGCTGGAAGGTGTTGATGTACGACGGCGCGTCCGACTCCGGCCCGCCCTGGCAGACGCTGCCGGGCTCGTTGCCGTAGCCGTAGACGTTGTCCACGTCCTGCAGCCAGTGCATGCCGTAGATCTCTTCGGTGCCGTAGGCGCTGCGCAGCTCGCCCGCGATCGGGTCCACGCCGACCGGGACGTTGCCGTCGATCGCCGACGGGTAGTCCTCGGGGGTCGGGTGCTCGGCCGCGTAGGTGGCCGGGCTGGAGGGGTCGTAGAAGCTGTTGGTCGGCTGGTCGTCGGCCGTGGGGATCATGTAGTCCTCCATGATCTGCCACGACTCGTTGAACGGGTCCCAGTCCTCGGTGACCTTGCCGTACATGGCCTGCAGCCAGATGAGGTAGCTGTACGCCTCGGAGGTCGTCTCGTGACCGTGGTCGGGGGCCTCGACCATCAGCGTCTCGACGGAGTGGTAGGGGATGCCCTCCGGCGAGAAGTACCCGTTGGCCGGGTCGAAGATCTTGTTGTAGAGCTCCAGGAAGCGGTCCTCGTACTCGCCCCCGTCGCCGGAGCCGGACAGCTGGGTGACCGTCACCTCGGCCGCGTCGTGGCCGGGGGCGCTGATGGTGAAGGTCGCCGCTCCGGTGCCGGTCTCGTCGGCGGCGACGGTCACTTCCTGGGGGGTGTCCCAGTTCGACGTGGTGAAGGTGAGCGAGGCGCCGTCGGCCACGGACAGGCCGGTGTTCCCGCCGGTGCGCTCCACCGTCGCGGTCACGTTCGAGGACGGCTGCTCGGAGAGCTTGACGGCGAACCGGGCGGTCTCCCCCTGGCGCACGCCGAGCTGGGCCGGGGTGACGACCACGGCGGGGCCGTCGGTCACCTCGACGCCGACGGGGGTGGACTCGCTCGACATCCCGTTGGAGTCGTGGGCGACGGCGTAGAGCGAGTAGTCGCCGGCCGGGACGTCCTCCCAGTCGAAGGAGTAGGGCGCCGTGGTGTCGGTGCCCAGCAGCTCGGTGTCGCTGTAGAACTCGACCTTCTCGATGGTGGCCCCGGACTCCGTGGCACTCGCGGTGGCCGTCAGCGGGATGGTGGCGCCCGCGGAGAAGACCGCGCCCGCTCCGGGGCTGGTCAGCGTGGCGGTGGGGGCGGAGAGGTTGCCGCCGCAGCGGGTGCCGTTGACCGAGAACGAGGTCGGGTCGGTGTTGGTGCCGCTGTAGCTGAAGTTGGCGCCGGCGGTGACGGCCGCGCCGGCGCCGATGCTCGTGCCGTAGGTCGGGTTCTGGACCGTGACGGTCCTGCCGGACTGCGACCACCGGCCGTTCCAGCCCTGCTGGAGCTGCTGGTTGCCGCTGTAGTCGTATGTCAGGGTCCAGCCCTCGATGGCCTCGGAGCCCCGGTTGGTGATGGTGACGTTCGCGGTGAAGCCGGAGCCCCAGTCGTTCTTCGTGTAGTCCACGCTGCACTGGAGGGCGGCTGCCTGGGCCGTCCCGCTCAGGGCCGAGGTCAGCCCCAGCGGGAGGGAGATCGCGACGGCTGCTGCCACCAGCAGCTTCCTGGTTCTGCCTCTGGGAGGCCTGGGCGGTACGCCCGTGACTGGTAACGCGCTCATGCGGGGGTTCTCTCCTCGCAGCTCGGGTGGGGAAGAACTGTGCCTGGACCGTGCCTGACGGGGACGTGTGGAGGAACTGAAACCAGTGGGAGCGCTCCCAAGCGTCAATGCGGACATGACACCTGTCAAGACTCCGAACAAGAAGACCCTGTCGAAGGAATTCGATTCGCCAATTACTGAACGCACTCTGGCCACAACCGGAAGTTGGCGCTACGTTCTCCTTCAACCAGTGGGAGCGCTTCCACAGTCGTGCGCCAGGGACGGCGCGTTCGACCGACCAGGAGCCGCTTCATGTACCCCCCACCACGCCCTCGGGCGTTATCCGGCACCGCGGCGCCCGCCGCGGCGCGCCTTCACGGCCACACCGGCCGGCTCGCCCCTTCACGACGCCCCCCGTCCTCCCCCGGCACCGATACCGGAGCACGCTCCGGGAGGCCGTGCCCGGAGGCGGGAGCGGAGCGGGACCTCGCTCCGTGCCGCAACGGCGGTCGTTCCCCACCGCGGCGGAAGACCCCTCCGTCCGGGACTCGCACCCGTGACACGACCGCACCCCCGATGCGGAGCTGGGCTCCGTCGTCATCCGGAGAACACCGGAAGGAAGAGGAAGAGATCGCATGACAGGCACCAGAAAACCGGCGCGCGGGCGCCGGACGGCGCTGCTCGCCGCCGGCGCGCTGATAACCGGCGCGCTCGGCGCGGGCGGCATGATGCAGGGGACCGCCGTGGCGGCACCCGTCTGCACCGTGGACTACGAGGTCACCAACGACTGGGGCAACGGTTTCACCGCCTCGGTCACCGTGACCAACAACGCCGCCTCCGCCGTGGACAACTGGAAGGTGGAGTGGGACTACGCGGGCAGCCAGCAGGCCGGATCCGGCTGGAACGCCACCCTGTCCCAGAGCGGTGCGCACGTGACCGCCACCGCTCCCACGTGGAGCTCCACCCTGTCCTCGGGCGGTTCCGCGAACTTCGGTTTCAACGGGACCTACTCCGGTTCGAACCCGGCACCCGACACGTTCACGCTGAACGGCACCACCTGCAACGTGGACGGCGGCGACCCGGGCGACCCCGACGACCCCGATGACCCGGACGACCCGGACAACCCGGATGACCCCGGTGACCCGGGCGACCCCGGTGACCCGGGCGACCCCGGTGACCCGGGCGACCGCGTCGACAACCCGTACGAGGGCGCCCAGCTCTACGTGAACCCGGACTGGTCCGAGCAGGCCGCCGAGAGCGGCGGCGAGGCGATCGCCGACGAGCCGACCGCCGTGTGGCTGGACCGCATCTCCGCCATCGAGTCGGGCTCCGCCGGCGAGAACACCATGGGTCTGCGCGACCACCTCGACACCGCCCTGGAGCAGGGCGCCGACGCGCTCCAGATGGTCACCTACAACCTGCCCGGCCGCGACTGCTCCGCACTCGCCTCCCAGGGTGAGCTCGGTCCGGACGAGATCGACCGGTACAAGAACGAGTTCATCGACCCGATCGCGGAGATCGTCGGCGACCCGAAGTACGCCGACCTGCGGATCATCAACATCGTCGAGATCGACTCGCTGCCGAACCTGATCACCAACGTGGGCAGCCGTGAGACGGCCACCGCGAACTGCGACGAGATGCTGGCCAACGGCAACTACGTCGAGGGCGTCGGCTACGCCCTGGCCACGCTCGGCCAGTTCGACAACGTCTACAACTACATCGACATCGGCCACCACGGCTGGCTCGGCTGGGACAACAACTTCACCCCCACCGCCGAACTGCTCTACGAGGCCGCCAACACCGCGGGCGCCACGGTCAACGACGTCGCCGGCTTCGCCGCCAACGTCGCCAACTACGGTGCGCTCGTCGAGCCGTACTTCAACATCGACGACTCGGTGAACGGCACCTCGGTCCGCCAGTCCGACTGGGTCGACTGGAACCGCTACGTGGACGAGCAGTCCTACGCCCAGGCCTTCCGTGACGAGGCCGTCCGGGTCGGCTTCAACTCCGACGTCGGCGTGATCATCGACACCTCCCGCAACGGCTGGGGCGGTCCGGACCGTCCCAGCGGTCCCGCGGCCAAGACCGATGTCAACTCCTACGTCGAGGGCAGCCGCATCGACGGCCGGGTCCACACCGGCAACTGGTGCAACCAGGCCGGCGCCGGCCTCGGTGAGCGGCCGCAGGCCTCGCCTGCCTCCGGTATCGACGCCTACGCGTGGATCAAGCCCCCGGGTGAGTCGGACGGCGCCAGCGAGGACATCCAGAACGACGAGGGCAAGAAGGCCGACGAGATGTGCGACCCCAACTACGGGGGCAACGTCCGCAACGGCAACAGCCCCTCCGGTGCCCTGCCCGACGCGCCGGTCTCCGGCCACTGGTTCCAGGCCCAGTTCGAGGAGCTGCTGCGCAACGCCTACCCGCCGATCGACTGATCACCGGTTGATCACCGGTTGATCACCGTACAGCGGTAGGACGGCTCGAAAGGGGGCCGGTCGGTACGCCGGCCGGCCCCTTCGCCGTGTCCGCGTGACCACCGCGTCCGCGTGGGCGCCGGGTCCGCGTGACCGGCCGGGGACCGTCGGGGGCTAGGAGGACGCGCGGCGGATCAGCTCGGTCGGCAGCACCCGGCTGGAGCGGTCGTCCCGGCCCGCCTTGCGGCCCTCGATCTGCTCCAGCAGCACCCGGGCCATCGACCGGCCCATCTGCTCCAGCGGCTGCCGCACGCTGGTCAGCGGCGGGTCCATGTGGCGGGCGACGGCCGAGTCGTCGAAGCCGACCAGGGCCACGTCCTCGGGCACCCGGCGGCCGGACTCGCGCAGCACGGCGCGGGCGCCCGCGGCCATCACGTCGGAGGCGCAGAAGACGGCGTCCAGGTCGGGCCGCCGCGACAGCAGTTCCCGCACGGCGCGGCGGCCGCCCTCCTCGGTGAAGTCGCCGACGGCCACCAGCCGCTCGTCCTCCTCCAGGCCCGCGGTGCGCAGCGCGTCGCGGTACCCCTCGAGGCGGCACTGGGCGACGTACATGTCCAGCGGCCCGGTGATGGTGGCCACCGCGCGCCGGCCGCGGCCGATCAGATGCTCCACGGCGGTCTGGGCGCCGCCGGTGTTGTCGCAGTCCACGTACGGCACCGGCTCGTCGCCGCTGCGGCGGCCGCTGAGGACGGCGGGCATCTCGATGCTTTCCAGCAGGTCGGGCAGGGGGTCGTCGGCGTGCACGGACACCAGCAGAACGCCGTCCACCCGGTGGGCGGCGACGTACTGGGCGAAGCGGTCGCGTTCCTTGGGGTTGCGGATCAGGGTCAGCAGCAGCTGCATGTCGGTGTCGGCGAGCTCGGTGCTGACGCCGCGGATGATGCCGGAGAAGTAGGGCTCGGCGAACAGTCTGGTCTCGGCCTCGGGAATGACCAGCGCGATCGCGTCGGTGCTGCCCGCGGCCAGCGCACGGGCGGCCCGGTTGGGCACGTAGCCCAGTTCGGCGATCGCCTGCTGGACGGCGGTGCGCGTCTGGTCGCTGACGTTGGCGGCGCCGTTGATCACCCGGGAGACGGTACCGCGGCCCACCCCCGCGTAGGCGGCGACCTGCTCCAGAGTGGGCCGCTGGCCCCGCCTTCCGCTCACTGTCATGACCGCCTCCCCAAGGTGTACGGGCTCACCTGCACAGGACCGGTCGGTCCCCTGCACCAGTATCGATCAGCCACCGAAGCTAACAGCCGGATAACTGCGCCGGGTCAGTGTGTCCATTCCCTTGACACCCGCGCCAGGGAACCGCGACTCTTCAACCCATCACGTCTGGGAGCGCTCCCAAAGGACTTGACCCATACAGAACCCGCACGTTCCCGCCCGAGCCGCAGCACCATCCGTCACCGCGGTCCCCCACACCCTTCCACGGCCGGGAGTGAAACGTCAGGGCGCTAGGAGGACGCAGTGCGCAAGACCCGCACCACCCGCCGAGCCGTGGCCCTCATGGCCGCCGCGGCGATCGGCACGAGCCTGCTCGCCGGATGCGCGAGCGACGACGACTCGGGCGACAAGGCCGGGGGAACCGACAGCAAGGGCAAGACCGTCATCACCGTCGGCCTCTTCGGTACCTTCGGCTTCCAGGAGGCCGGGCTCTACGAGGAGTACGAGAAGCTCAACCCGAAGGTCAAGATCGAGCAGAGCGTCGTCGAGCGGAACGAGAACTACTACCCGCAGCTGCTCACCCGCCTCGCCAGCAACAGCGGCCTCGCCGACATCCAGGGCATCGAGGTGGCGAACATCGCCGAGGTCGTCCAGACCCAGGCGGACAAGTTCGCCGACCTTTCCAAGGCCGGCGGAGTCTCCAAGGACGACTACTTCGACTGGAAGTGGAACCAGGCCACCACCGCCGACGGCAAGACCATCGGCCTGGGCACCGACATCGGCCCGATGGCCATCTGCTACCGCAAGGACCACTTCAAGGCCGCCGGCCTGCCCACCGACCGCGACGAGGTCGGGAAGCTGTGGGAGGGCGACTGGCAGAAGTACCTCGACACCGGCAAGAAGTTCATGGACAGCGCCCCCAAGGGCGTCAAGTGGGTCGACTCCGCCAGCGGCCTGTACAACGCGGCCATCTCCTCCAGCGCCACCCGCTACTACGACGAGCAGGGCGAGGTCGTCTACAAGACCAACCCCGACGTCAAGGAGGCCTGGGACGTCGCCGCGGAGGCCGCCTCCGAGGACATGACCGACAAGCACGAGCTGTTCACGGACTCGTGGAACAAGGCCATGAACAACGGCACCTTCGCCACGCTCTCCTGCCCCGCCTGGATGCTCGGCTACATCCAGGACAAGGGCGGCGACAAGGCCGAGGGCAAGTGGGACGTCGCTCCCGCGCCCAAGGCCGGCAACTGGGGCGGTTCCTTCCTCGGGGTGCCCGAGAGCAGCAAGAACAAGGAGGAGGCGATCAAGCTCGCCGCCTGGCTGACCGCCCCCACCCAGCAGGCCAAGCTCTTCGCCGAGCGCGGCAGCTTCCCCAGCGCCCCGAAGTCGTACGAGACCCCCGAGGTCGCCGAGGCCACGCACGAGTACTTCTCGGACGCCCCCATCGGTGAGATCTTCTCCAAGGCGGCCGAGGGCATCCCGACCCAGGTGATCGGCCCGAAGGACCAGGTCATCCAGGAGAACATCACCCGCAGCGGCCTTCTGCAGATGGAGCGCAGCGGTCTGTCCTCCGACAAGGCCTGGGAAGAGGCCACCAAGGCAGTCGACAACGCCCTGGACGAGTGATCGACAAGTGACCACTACCGGTTCGCCGGTGTCCGCGCCCCCCGTCAAGCAGGGGGGCGCGGCCCCGCGCCACAAACATGTCCCCTCCTCCCGCGAGGACCGGCGGCGGGCACGCCGCAGCCGCTGGTACCAGCGGGACGTGAGGTGGAGCCCCTACGGCTTCGTCGCCCCGTTCTTCCTCTTCTTCGGGGCCTTCAGCCTCTTCCCGCTGCTCTACACGGGCTGGGCCTCCCTGCACAAGGTGTCGCTGACGGCCCCCACCGACATGGAGTGGGCCGGGCTGCACAACTTCACCCGGCTGTTCGAGGACGACTTCTTCTGGAACGCCCTGCGCAACACCTTCAGCATCGGGATCATCTCCACCGTGCCCCAGCTGCTGATCGCGCTCGGGCTGGCCCACCTGCTGAACTACAAGCTGCGCGGCGCCACGTTCTACCGCGTGGCCATGCTGGCCCCCTACGCCACCTCGGTGGCCGCGGCGACCCTCGTCTTCGTCGTGCTCTTCGGCCGTGACTACGGCATGATCAACTGGTTCCTGGGCTTCGTCGGGTTCGACCCCGTCAACTGGCACGAGGGCATGACCTCCCACTTCGCGATCTCCGCGATCGTGATCTGGCGCTGGACCGGCTACAACACCCTCATCTACCTCGCCGCCATGCAGGCGGTGCCCAAGGACCTGTACGAGTCGGCGGCGCTGGACGGCGCCTCGCGCTGGCAGCAGTTCGTCCACGTCACCATCCCCGCGCTGCGGCCGACGATCCTGTTCACGGTCGTCGTCTCGACGATCGGCGCGACACAGCTGTTCGGCGAGCCCCTGCTGTTCAACCCCGGAGGCGGCGCGAACGGCGGTCCGGCCCACCAGTACCAGACCCTGGGCCTGTACCTGTACGAGCAGGGCTGGGTCAACCTGCACCTGGGCCGGGCATCGGCCATCGCCTGGATGATGTTCCTGATCCTGGTGCTGATCGCGCTGGTCAACTGGCTGATCTCGCGCGGCATGCAGAAGCGGGAGCTGGGCCGCAAGACCGCGAGGAGGCGCTCATGAGCGTGCTGGACTCCGACCGCGCGACGTCCCCCCGGACGGCGCCCGAGCCCGGCGGGGCGGACCCCCGCACCGGCCGCGGCCGCATGCGGGGGCGGGCCGGCGGCGCCGGCGGCACGCTGCACGGCGGCAAGCTGACGTACGCGGTGCTGTTCCTCGTCACCGCGATCGCCCTCTTCCCGCTGTTCTGGACGGCCGTGGCCGCGTCCCGGAACAACACCCGGCTCGCGGAGATGCCGCCGCCCTTCTGGTTCGGCGGCAACCTCTTCAAGAACCTGCAGATCGCCTGGACCGACGCCAACATGGGCCTGGCGCTGCTCAACACCACCATCGTCGCGGGGTCCATCGCGGCCGGCACCGTGCTGTTCGGCACGATCGCCGGGTTCGCGTTCGCCAAGCTGCGGTTCCGCTTCCGGAACCTGCTGCTGATGCTGACGATCGGCACCATGATGGTGCCGCCGCAGCTCAGTGTGGTGCCGCTGTTCATGGCGATCGCGGAGCTGGAGTGGACCAACCAGCTCCAGGCCGTCATCCTGCCGACCTTCGTCAGCGCATTCGGCGTGTTCTTCATGCGGCAGTACCTGCTGGAGGCGCTGCCGACCGAGCTGATCGAGGCGGCGCGGGTGGACGGCGCGAGCAGTGTGCGCATCGTGTGGCACGTGGTCTTCCCCGCCGCCCGGCCCGCGATGGCCGTGCTCGGCATGCTGACCTTCGTGATGGCCTGGAACGACTTCTTCTGGCCGATCATCGCGCTGACCCAGCAGAACCCGACCGTCCAGGTCGCCCTGACCGGTCTGGGCCGGGGTTACATACCCGACCAGTCGGTGATCATGGCCGGCGCGCTGCTGGGCACCCTGCCGCTGCTGCTGATCCTGACCGTCTTCGGCAAGCAGATCGTCGGCGGCATCATGCAGGGGGCGGTCAAGGGCTGACCGGCAGCCCTCCCGCCTCTCAGCCCCCCACGCCATCCCCTTCCGTACAACCTTTGATGGGAGCGCTCCCATATGAGCCAATCCTCCTTCCCCGCCAACTTCCTGTTCGGCTCGGCCACCTCCGCCTACCAGGTCGAGGGCGCCGCCGCCGAGGACGGCCGCACACCGTCCATCTGGGACACCTTCTGCCGCACCCCCGGCAAGGTGCTCGGAGGCGACACCGGCGACGTCGCCGTGGACCACTACCACCGCTGGCGCGACGACGTGCGGCTCATGGCGGACCTCAACCTCAACGCCTACCGCTTCTCCATCTCCTGGTCCCGCGTCCAGCCCACCGGCCGCGGCCCCGCCGTCCAGCGCGGCCTGGACTTCTACCGCTCGCTGGTCGACGAGCTGCTGGCCAAGGGCATCACCCCCTGGATCACGCTGTACCACTGGGACCTGCCCCAGGAACTGGAGGACGCCGGCGGCTGGCCGGAGCGCGCCACCGCCGAGCGGTTCGCCGAGTACGCCTCCCTGGTCGCCGGCGCGCTCGGCGACCGCGTGGAGCACTGGACCACCCTCAACGAGCCCTGGTGCTCGGCCTACCTCGGCTACGGCTCGGGCGTCCACGCCCCCGGCCGCACCGACCACGCCGACGTACTGCGCGCCGCCCACCACCTCAACCTCGCCCACGGACTGGGCACCCAGGCCCTGCGCGCCGCCCTCCCCGGCCGCGCGCAGATCGGCGTCAGCATCAACCCGGCCGCCGTCCGGGCCCTCACCGACGACCCCGACGACCTGGACGCCAGGCGGCGCATCGACGCCCTGGCCAACCGGATCTTCGACGGCCCGATGCTGCGCGGGGTGTACGACGAGGACCTGATCCAGGACACCTCGCGCCTGACGGACTGGAGCTTCGTCAAGGACGGCGACCTGGCGGACATCCACCAGCCGCTGGACGCACTGGGCATCAACTACTACACCCCCACCCTGGTCTCGGCCTCCGCCGACCGGAAGCTGCCGCGCCGGGACGGGCACGGCGGCGGCGAGCAGTCCCCCTGGCCGGCGGCGGAGGACATCGCCTTCCACCAGACCCCGGGCGAGACCACCGACATGGGCTGGACGATCGACCCCACCGGTCTGCACGACCTGCTCATGCGCTACCACCGCGAGACCGGCGGCATCCCGCTCTACATCACCGAGAACGGCATGGCCTGCGACGACAAGCCGTCCCCCGACGGCACCGTCCACGACCCCGACCGCATCGCCTACCTCCGCAGCCACCTGGACACCGTCCGGCGGGCGATCGCCGACGGCGCCGACGTGCGCGGCTACTTCCTGTGGTCCCTGCTGGACAACTTCGAGTGGGCGTACGGCTACAGCAAGCGCTTCGGCACGGTGTACGTGGACTTCGAGTCCCTGGAGCGCGTCCCCAAGTCCAGCGCCCGCTGGTACGCCGAGGTCGCCCGGACCGGTGAACTGCCCGCGCCCGGGGCGCTGGACACGGTGGGAGACCCGGTGGCCGACTGAGGCACCCGGCGGCCGGGCGGTCTGACCGGAGGGCCTGACCGGGGCAGACCGGAACGCACCGGCCGGACCGGGCGGGGCGCAGCGGGCGTGGGGGGTGGAGACCGCTGCGCCCCGCCTGCCGTGGGGGGTGGCTGGTTCACGGGGGCCGGCTCCCCACCGGCCGGGGGACCGGCGGGGCCGGGGCGGGAGGACTCAGCGGGAAGGCGGCTCGGCGCTCTCCCGCGCTCCGTCGGCCGCGGCGGACGATTCCGCGGTGGCCGCGGCGGACGGCGCGGGGCCCGGCTCCGCCGTGGCCGTACCGGCCAGGACCAGCCCGCCGGCCGCCACGATCGCCGCCACGGCCGCGTCGGCGATCGGCTGCCGCCGCCCGCCCGGGCGGCGCCACTGTGCGGCGATGCTCCTCATCGCACTCCTGCCTCGATCCAGGGGGAACGTGGACAGGGAGCACGCTAGCGAGGCCGATTCCGGCGAAACGCCCGTTCCGGGCAGACGCCCGGGAACTTATGGCTCCCTTAAGGCCGGTCTACGGAACGGCTGAGGAATCACCACTTTCGGCGCACGCCCCGTCGCGTTCTGTGTCCGCGCCGGCGGCTCGCTCCACCGGCGGGCCCTCCGTCCGAGGACAGCAGGAGCCGTACCTCCGTCCCGCCGAGCACCGAGCGCCCGATCCGCACGTCGCCGCCGGTGGACTCCGCCACCCGCCGCACGATGTCCAGGCCCAGGCCCGTGGAACCGGGCCCGCCGTCGCCGTGGCCGCGGCACAGCGCCGCGTCGGGATCGTCGATGCCGGGGCCCGCGTCGGAGACCAGCACGATCACCGAGTCGCCGGCGGCCGAGCGGTGGACGTCCACGGCGAAGGCGGTGCCCTCCGGAGTGTGACGGAAGACGTTGCCGAGCAGCGCGTCGAGGGCGGCGGCGAGGTCGGCGCGGGCCACGGGGACGCGTACCGGCTCCCCGACCCCGGCCAGCTCCGCGTCGCGGCCCTCGTCCTCGGCGAGCGCGGACCAGAAGTCCATCCGCTCCCGGATCACCTCACAGGCGTCGCAGAAGGCGCCGCCGCCCGGCGCGTCCGGCGGCTGGGTCCGCTGCTCGCGCGCGGTGCGGATGATGTGGTCCACCTCCCGCTCCAGCTGGGCGACGGCCGCGCGCGTCTGCTCGGCGGCGTCACCGGCGCCGAGCGAGGCGGTGTTGAGGCGGAGCACGGTCAGGGGGGTGCGCAGCCGGTGGGAGAGATCGGCGGCCAACTCCCTCTCGTTGGCGAGCAGCTGGGCGACCTGATCGGCCATGGAGTTGAACGCCGCGGCGGCCAGGCGCAGTTCGGCGGGCCCCTCCACCGGAACCCGCACCGCCAGCCGTCCCGTACCCAGTTCCCTCGCGGCCCCGGCCAGCCGCTCGGCGGCGCCCACCATACGGGTGCCGAGCCGGTCGGCGATGACGACGGACGCCACGACGAGCGCGAGGCCGGTACCGGCCAGGACGAGCCAGGCGGTGGTGACACCGCCCGTGACCTCCTCCTCGGGCACGAACACCTCGACGACGGCGGACCGCTCGGTGGTGACCGGCTGGAGCAGCACGAAGCCGCCCTCGACGGGTACGACGGCGGCCCCCTCCAGTGGGGCCGTGGCCTTCAGCCTCCCCTCGTCCAGGCGGCGTTCGCCGATCTCGGCACTCCCGTCCTCCCGGCCCGGGGGCGCGTAGACGGCGATCCGCCCGGCGGCCTGCGCCGGCATGCTGGCCAGCCCGCGCTGGAGCGGGCCCCGGTCGCCGCCGGTGGCGGCGAGCAGATGGGTGACGGAGGCGGCCAGCCGCTCCGCGCCCGTGAAGGCCCGGTCGCGGGCCATCTCCTTGACCACCAGCGCCAGGGGTACGGCGAAGGCCACCACGACCATCGCGGTCACGGCGATGCACACCTTGACCAGCGCCCGTCTCATGGACTCCTCCCCCTCCCCCTCTCCCCCGCCGTCCCGTCCCGGCCCCGGCGCTCCCGGCCGGGTTCACTCCCGCGAGGACCCCCGCGGGGAATCCCGCGGGGAATCCCGCGGGGAATCCCGCGGGGGCTCCAGTTTGACGCCCACACCGCGCAGTGTGTGCAGATAGCGGGGGTTGGCCGCGGTCTCGCCCAGCTTCCTGCGGAGCCAGGAGAGATGGACGTCGATGGTCTGGTCGTCGCCGTAGCTCTGCTGCCAGACCTCCGCCAGCAGTTCCCTGCGCGGCACGACGACCCCGGGGCGCTGCGCGAGGAAGGCCAGCAGGTCGAACTCCCGGCGGGTCAGGTCAAGGGCGCGTCCGTCGAGTTCGGCCTGCCGCCGCAGCGGATCGACGACCAGCCCGCCGGCCCGTATCGCCCGGTCCGCCCCCGCCCCCGCGCCCGTCCCGGCGCCCGTGCCCGTGCCCGTGCCCGTTCCGGCGCGGCGCAGCACGGCGGCCATCCGGGCCGACAGATGCTCCACGGAGAACGGCTTGACCAGATAGTCGTCGGCACCGTCGTTGAGCAGCCGGACGATCTCCGCCTCGTCGTCCCGCGCGGTGGCGATGATCACGGGCACCTGTGTGATCCCGCGCAGCATCTTCAGCGCCTCGGCCCCGTCGAGGTCGGGCAGTCCGAGGTCGAGGATCACCACGTCGAATCCGAGGTGCGCGACCTCCCGCAGCGCCTCCAGGGCCGTCCCGACGCTGCGTACGGTGTGGGAGGCCTCCGTCAGATGCCTGATCAGGGCGGAGCGTACGAACTGGTCGTCCTCGACGACGAGTACACGTGCCATGGGCGGCACGGTACGTCATGCGCGGGCGCCTCAAGGAGGGGCCGGACGAAGCCGCGCGGCCGCGGGCGCGCGGGGTGAACTTCGGCCGGCGCGGCGCTAGGGTGCGCGGGATGCGACGAGGACTGGTTCACGCGGGCG
The DNA here is from genome assembly GCF_002843305.1 of Streptomyces barkulensis. Classification (GTDB taxonomy): domain Bacteria; phylum Actinomycetota; class Actinomycetes; order Streptomycetales; family Streptomycetaceae; genus Streptomyces; species Streptomyces barkulensis. Next base: position 157,448 of record NZ_PGSG01000025.1, on the reverse strand, counting down.
CGTGGATGCTGGCCACCGGGTCGGCGGTGGCCCTGTCCTGGTTCGGTGTGCGCACCGTGGTGTCACAGGCCGCGTACGACCTGCCGCGGATGCCGCCGATCACCTCGGACATCCCGGCGCCGTCCGCCTCGCGCCACAGTCCCGAGCCGGAGACCGCCTCCACCCGGCGGCCCAGGCCGTCCTCGACCGCCCGCTCCCCCGTGGCGTCCGGGCCCTCCGTCTCGCGCGGCTCCGCCGGGACCCGCCGGGACGCCGGGCCTGGCGAGGGCACTGCGCGCGCGGGCAGGACGTCCGGGAACGTGGAGAGCCGCGAGGTGCGCGGCGGCCGGGTCGCCTTCGACCTGGGCCGGGATTCGGCCGCCCTCGTCTCGGCGTCTCCCGGTCCCGGCTGGGAGATGCGGGTCTGGCGGGGGAGCGAGTGGATACGGGTCACCTTCACCCGGGGCCAGGAGGCGTCGTCGGTCTTCTGCGTCTGGGACGGCACCCCGCCGCGGGTGACGGTCGACGAGCACGGGGGCTGACGGTCGGCCGGGGCGGCGGCGGGGTACGGCGGCCGGTTCAGCGCCGCTGGAAGACCCGCGCGGGCGGCTGCGGCGAGGGGGTGGCGGTGGCGTCCGTGACGGGGGCCGCGCCCCCGGTGAAGCCGGCCAGCGCGCGACCGTGTTCGACCCGGCCGGGGTGCGGGTCGCCCGCCGCGCGCCGGGTGATCTCGGCGACGGGCAGCGCCCGGTCGCAGGCGGCCAGGACGGCGTTGCCGAAGCGCCGCCCGCGCAGCACGGCGGGGTCGGCGATCAGGCACAGTTCGGGGAAGACGGCGGCGGCGGTGGCGACCTGCGCGCGCAGATGGGCCAGCGGCGGCCCGTCGGCGAGGTTCGCGACGTAGAGCCCGCCGGGACACAGCACCCGCCGGACCTCGGCGAGGAACTCCGCGCTGGTCAGGTGGGCGGGGGTGCGGGCGCCGCCGAAGACGTCCGCGACGACCAGATCGGCCCCGTCCTCGGGGAGCCTGGCGAGCCCGGCGCGGGCGTCGCCGCCGCGCACCCGTATCCGCCAGGAGCCCTCCAGCGGCAGCTCGCGGCGGACCAGGGCGGTCAGCGCGGCGTCCGCCTCGAAGACCTGCTGGGTGGAGCGCGGCCGGGTGGCGGCGGTGTAGCGGGCGAGGGTGAGCCCGCCGCCGCCGAGGTGCACCGCCCGCAGCGGCCGCCCGGGCGGTGCGGCCAGGTCGATCAGATGGCCGATCCTGCGCTGGTACTCGAAGTCCAGGTGCGTCGGGTCGTCGAGGTCCACATGGGACTGCGGTGCACCGTCGAGCAGCAGTGTCCAGGCGCGCGGCCGGTCCGGGTCCGGCAGGAGCTGGGCCAGTCCGCCGTCGACCGGCTCGCTCACCGGCTCCCTGGCCCGCCTGCCGCCCTCGCGTCGCCGTCCGTTCCTCGCCACACGGTCCAGTATCACCCGTACGGCCCATCCGCGCCCCGCGGGGACCGCGGGGCGCGGCCGCTCCCCGGCCGTTCTCAGGAACCGCCCTCGGCGGCGGCGATCGTGCGGGCCGCCTCGCTCAGCGCGGCGCGCAGCCGCGCCGGCTCGGTGGTGCCCGTGTGCGCGCTCTCCGGGGGCACCAGCCATCCGGTGCCCGCCACCGGCGGGTCGGCGGGCCGGCCGAAGCGGCGGTGGACCGGGACGCAGACGCTGCCCGGCAGGTCCCAGCCGTCCGCGGTGCCGGGCGGGACCAGGAAACCGAGGGTGCCGCCCGCCCCGTCGTGCAGCACCGGGCCCACACACTCGCGCAGGCGCAGGATGTCGACGGCCTCCAGGCCGTGCCGCGCGGGCACGGTCACCAGTTCGCAGGGCGCGTCCGGCACTCCGGCGGGCGGCGGGCCGCCGCCGGTCTCGCGGCCGGTGTCCAGCACGGGGGAACCTCCTCCTGGGTCGTCCTCCACGTTCGCTACACGAGGCTCAACGAACCGGTCTGTCAACCGCTACGGCGCAATGCCGCCGCAAAGGATGGCAGTTGATGGCAAATCAGGTGTTGGATATCCCGTTTGTCGGCAAAACATCTCGTATGCTCCACGAGGCAGCCGGTACGGTCCCGGCCATGGCGTCGTCACCGTCACCCTCAGCGCCGGCGGGTCCGGGCCGTCAGCCCAATCTGGCCTTCCGGCGGTTGCGCGGGCGGCTCTCGCCCGGGGAGTTCGCGGCGGTCGTCCGCAGGGCGGCCCGGGAGATAGGCGAGAACGTCTCCTGCGACGCCCGGTACGTCGGGCGGGTGGAGGCGGGGGAGATCCGCTGCCCCAACTACGCCTACGAGCGCGTGTTCCTGCACATGTACCCGGGGTGCTCGCTCACCGATCTGGGCTTCGAGCCCCGTCAGGCGGTTCGCGGGCGCACCGCGCGCGGACGGGGGGCGTACGACGCCGCGGGCACGCCCGAAGACGCCCGCACCCGCCCCGGCTCCGCCCTCCCGGAGCCGCTCCGCCCGACCCGCGATCCGAACCACGGCCCGAGCCACGGCCCGAGCCACGGCCCCGGCGATCGCCCGACCGACGAGGAGAACGACGTGCTGCGTCGCGCGTTCATGACCGGCGGCCCGGCCGCAGTGGCGGCGGTGTCCCTGGACCCCCTCCTGGCGCGCCCGGCCGCCGGCGCGGCCCACGCCGCCGCCCGGAGCGGCCGGCCCGGCACGTCCGAGGCCGCGGCCGTCGAGGAGACGGTGCGCGACATCCGGCTGCTGGACGACCGGTACGGCGCCGACGGTCTCTACCACCGGGCCGACGGCGCGCTGCGGGCCGCGTACGACCTGCTGGACACGGGCGCCCGGCGGCAGCCGACCGCCGACCGGCTGCACGCCTGGACCGGTGAGCTGGCCCTCTCCGTGGGCTGGCTGGCCCACGACTCGGGCCGCCTGGCCGAGGCCCGTCCGCACTACGCCGAGGCCCTGGCCATCGCCCGGGTGGCCGGGGACGCGGCCCTGGAGGCGCACGCTTTCTGCAACACCTCCTTCCTCGCCCGCGACGCCGGGCGCCCCCGGGAGGCGGTACGGGCCGCGCAGGCCGGGCAGCACATCGCCCGCCACCTGGGCTCGGCGCGGCTGCTGTCGCTGCTGGCGGCGCGCGAGGCGGGCGGCTGGGCCCTCCTCGCCGACCGCACGGCCTGCGAGGAGTCGCTGAGCCGGGCGCGGACGCTGTTCGAACGCGGCCCCCGCGACGCCGACCCGGAGTGGATGACCTTCTACGGCGAGGCCGAACTGAACGGTCTGGAGGCGCAGTGCTGGGCGGCGCTGGGCGACTGGGGGCGCGCTGCACGCCGCGCGCGCCGCGCGGTGGCCCTCCAGGATCCGCACTTCACACGCAACACCGCCCTGTTCACCGCCGAGCTGGCGGACGACCTCGCCGGCGGGGGCGAGGTGGAGGAGGCCGCCGGTTCCGCCGGCCGGGTGCTGGACCTGCTCGGCCAGGTGCGCTCCTCCCGCGTCGGCGGAATGCTCGACGGCACCGCCCGGCGGCTGCGGCACCACCGGGGCGTCCCGGCCGTCGCGGACTTCCTGGACCGCCTGGCCGAGGGGGCACGGCCGGCCTGACGGCCGGCCCGCCGCCCGTCACCGCCCCGGCCGGTCCAGGTGGCCCCGGTCGTTCCAGCTCTCGACGGCCGGCTCCCCGTAGGCCCAGCCCAGCACCGACAGCGCTCCCGCGTCCAGGCGCAGCCGTGCGGCGAAGGACGGGTCCAGACCCAGCCAGCGCGCACCCAGCACCCGGAGCAGATGGCCGTGCGCGAAGACGAGCACGTCGCGCTCCGCCGACCGCGCCCAGGCGACCACCTCGTCGGCGCGGGCGGCCACCTGCGCCAGGCGCTCGCCGCCGGCCACACCGTCGCGCCAGATGAGCCAGTCCCGCCCCGCCCGCTCCCTGATGCCGTCCGGGGTCAGCCCCTCGTACGCGCCGTAGTCCCACTCCAGCAGCGCGTCCCAGTCGGTGGCCCGCTCCCCGAAACCCGCCAGGTCGCAGGTCTCCCTCGCCCTCGACAGCGGGCTGGTGCGGACCTCGGCGTCCGGGAGCCCGCCCCAGGGCGCGCCGCGCAGCCGCTCCCCCAGGGCGCGAGCCATGCCTCGCCCCTCATCCAGCAGGGGGACGTCTGTGCGGCCGGTGTGCCGTCCGGACCGGGACCATGCGGTCTGGCCGTGCCGGACCGCCAGGATGCGCGCTGCCATTCCATGCCTTTCGAAAGGGGGCTCACGGCCATCATCGCGCGCCGGGCGCGGGCGCCGCGCTCAACCCCCCGGCGCTCCCCCCGCGTCCTCCTCCCCGTATCCGTGCCGCAAACGGCCGTCCGGCCGCCGTACGGCCGACCACGGGAGTTGGGGGAGCGTTCACGATGGTCCGGGCACGGCTTCGGTGGTGGACCGAACTGCCGCTGATCGCCGTGGTCTACGGCGCCTACTCCGCCGGGCGGCTGCTCGCACGCGGCGACGTCTCCACGGCCGTCGGCCACGGGCTGGCGATCCTGCGCTTCGAGGAGCGGCTGAACCTGGACCCCGAGCGGTTCCTCAACCGGCTGTTCACCGGCCACGCGTGGCTCGGCGTCCCGGCCGACTTCCTCTACGCCACACTGCACTACCTGGTGACCCCGGCCGTACTCGTCTGGGTCTTCCGCCGCCGGCCGGCCCACTACCGCAGGCTGCGCACCTGGCTGATGGTCTCCACCCTCATCGGCCTGGTCGGCTTCACCCTGGCCCCGACCTGCCCGCCGCGCCTGCTCGCCGCAGCGCACGGCTTCACCGACACCATGGCGCAGTACGGCGAGTACGGCTGGTGGGGCGGCGAGGCCAGCGCCCCGCGGGGCCTGGGCGGGCTGACCAACCAGTACGCCGCCATGCCGAGCCTGCACGTCGGCTGGGCGCTGTGGTGCGGCGCGGTGCTGTGGCGGCTGGGCGGACGGGGACCGTGGACGCGGGCGGCGGCCGTCGGCCATCCGCTGCTGACGACGGTGGTGGTGATGGGCACCGCCAACCACTATCTGCTGGACGCGGTGGCGGGCGCCGCGGTGATGGGCGCCGGCCTGCTGCTGACCGGCCCGGCGATGCGCGGCGCGGACCGGGCGGCGGCATGGTTGCGGCCTTCCACGGCGGACGGGACCGCGAACGGACCGGCGGGCGCCGCGGCCTCGGGGCAGCGGTCCGCACCGGCGGCTCCGGGCGACCTCAACTCCATCGGTGTCACAGGCGGATGTCACACTTCCGCGGGTGAGCTACAACCCCGACAGCCAACCGACGACAGCCCTGCGCCGACGGCTCGCCGAGCTGCGCGGCGCCGACGTCGCGCCCCGGCCGATGGACGCGCGGGCGCTCGCCGCGCTGGCCGCCAACCCGGGCTGCCGCCGCCGGGCGCTGCTGGACGGCGCCGGGGTGGACAAGGGCGCGCTGGCTGAGGCGCTGGGCTCCCCCGCGCCCTTCGGACAGTCGCAGTTCGCGTTCGTCCGCGGCCACGCCTTCGAGGCGCGGGTGAAGGGGGACGGCGGCGCCGAGCTGATGCGCCTGGTCCACTCGCGCACCGCCGCGGCCGACACCCCGGCCCCCGAGCCCGGCGGGGTGTCCGTGCCCGACCTGTCGGCGCCCGGCCCCGCCGGGCGCGCGGAGCGCACCCGGCAGGCGCTGGAGCGGGCGACGGCCGACGGCGGCTGGACGCTGCTGGACCACCCGATGGTGCGGCTGGACGTGGCCGGCTCCCCCGTCCACCTGGAACCCGACGCGGTGGCGGTCCACCCGGACGGGCGCTGGACGGTGGTGGAGATCAAGTCCTTCCCGATCCTGGACGGTTCGGCCGATCCGGCCAAGGTCGGCGCCGCGGCCCGGCAGGCGGCCGTCTACGCCCTGGCGCTGAAGGCGCTCGAGGTGCCCGGCGGCCGGGTGGACGACCGGGCGCTGCTGGTCTGCCCGAAGGACTTCTCCAACCTGCCCACCGCCGAGGCGCTCGACCTGCGCAGGCAGATCGCCACCACCCGGCGGCAGCTGGCCCGGCTGACGCGGCTGGAGGAGATCGCCGCGGCACTCCCCGAGGGCGCCGGCTTCGACCCGGCCCGCCCGCCCGCCGAACTGGCCGGTTCCGTCGAGTCGGTGCCGGCCGCCTACGCGCCGCAGTGCCTGTCCACCTGCGAACTGGCCTTCCACTGCCGCGACCGCGCCCGGTCCGAGGGCGCGGTGGAGGTGCTGGGCCGCGAGGTCCGCGGGGAGCTGGGCGGGCTGACCACGGTCGAAGCGGTCCTGGCGGCCGCCCGTGACGAGACGCGCGGCACCGCGGACCGCTCGCCGGACCCCTCGTCGGACCGCTCGCCGGAGGGACCCGCCGGGGACCCGGCCGCCGCCGCGCTGCGCCGCGCGGCCCGGCTGCGGGCCGAGGCCCTCGCGGCCGCGAGGAGGCCCTGATGTCGCTGGTGACCACCCTGGCCCGGATCGAGGCCGCGGCCACGGGCCGGGCGCGGCCCGTGGCGACGGTGCGCCACCGGCACCTGGCCGAGCGGCCCCTGGTCCTGGTACCGCTGACCACCGCCGGCGAGGTCGGCGCCCCGCTGGGCGCGATGGTGGGGACGGACCGGGACGCGCCCCGCCTGCTGGTCGTCCCCCAACCGCGCGACCGTACGCTGCGCTTCGCCTTCCTCGCCGAGCTGGCCGACGCCGTACTGCCCCATCTGGAGGCCGCGCAGGACGAGGTGGAGCTCGTCGAGCGCTCCGAGACCGACCCGGAGACGGGGAGGAAGGCGAAGGTCGAGGTCGAACTGTGCGCGGACGCGCCGCAGTTGGTCGTGCCCAGCTCCGCGGGCGTCGCCTACGTACGGCTGCTGGGCCGGTCCATGCGCTTCCGCCGCACCGCCGAGGAGGATCCGCGGGCCGCCCACCCCGCCCCGCCCCGGCTGCCGCTGCTGGGAAGGTGGCTGACGCACTACGGGGAGCGGGCCCGGGTGCCCGGCTCCTCGCTGCTGCTGGCCGTCACCGAGGTGCTGGGCCGCCACTGGGCCACGGGCCAGAGCCGTCTGGAGGACCAGCACCTCGGTGCCCTGCTGGCCTGGATCACCGCCGGGGAGGGCGAGTCGGGCGCGGAGGCGGCCCTCCGCGCCGAGCTGGCCCGCGACCGCGACGGGCTGCTGCTCATCCCGCCCGCGGGACCGGCCACCGACCCGGCCTTCGACAACCGCCGCCTGGCCCCGGCCGTCGCGCGGTACGACGCGGGGCTGCCCGGCGCCGAGGCGGAGATCCGCGAACTGGTCGCCTCCCAGCTGCGGCCCACCTGGGACGCGGTGTGGCAGGGCCTGGACCTGCTGCGCGCGCTGCCGCCGGGCGCGCACGTCGCCGACCGCTGGAAGCGGGACCGCTGGTCCTACACCGCCCACCGCGACCGGGTGCGCGGCGGCGAGCCGCCGCAGCCCAGGCGCGACGACGCGGTGACGGCGGCCCGCAAGCTCGCCGCCCGGGAGACGGCCCAGGCGGAACTGGCCGCCCAGGAGGCGCTGGACGACCCGCTGGTGATGGCTCAGCGGCGGATGGCCGGGGAGGCGTTCGAGGGCGAGGTCGTCGAGGTGGAGATGGCGTACTCGTCGGGGAAGCGCCCGATGCCGCGCCCGCTGGTCACCGTCCGCACCGGTGACCGGCCGCACCTGGAGGGCGGCGAGCGGCTGTACCGGGCCCTGGAGGGCGGGAAGTCGCAGCCGGGGGTGTTCACGGAGTCCCCTGCGCCGGGGCTGGTGACGGTACGGCTGACCGGCGGCATGGGCCGCGGCAGGGAGCCGGAGGCGGGTTCGGTGCCGGAGGTGGGCGAGACGGTGTGCTGGACGCTGTTCGAGCACGCTCCGCGCGGCGGACCGGATCTGCCGGACCCGGAGGAGACGCCGTGGACGCACGGCGGCCCGCCCGACCCCGACGCCCTGGACGCGCCCGACCCCGTGACACCGGAGGACCTGCTGTGAGCGGCACCCCCGCCGGCACCCCCGCCGGCACCGGTACCACGCCCGACCCGGGCTCGGCCGCCGCCGAGGCGACCGGCGCGATCCTGCGCGACGTCCTCTCCGGCGCCCACCGCGGTGTGGTCGTGGACTCGCCGCCCGGCGCCGGCAAGACCACGCTGGTGGTGCGCGCCGCCCGGGAGCTGGCCGCCGCGGGCCGCCCGCTGATGATCGTCGCCCAGACCAACGCCCAGGTGGACGATCTGGTGGACCGGCTGGCGACCGCCGAGCCGGAGCTGCCGGTGGGCCGGCTGCACAGCAGCGAGGCGCAGCCCTACTCCCCGGTGCTGGACCGCCACCCGTCGGTGGTGAAGTCCTCGAAGGCCGCGGATCTGGCCGGGCTGGACGTGGTGGTCTCCACGGCGGCCAAGTGGGCCCACGTCCGGGGGGCCGGGCCGTGGGAGCAGGCCATCGTGGACGAGGCGTACCAGATGCGCTCCGACGCGCTGCTGTCGGTGGCCGGGCTGTTCGAGCGGGCGCTGTTCGTCGGCGATCCCGGGCAGCTCGACCCCTTCAGCCAGGTCGGCTCCGAGCAGTGGGCGGGACTGTCGTACGACCCGTCGGCCAGCGCCGTGACCACACTGCTGGCGCACAACCCGGACCTGCCCGTGCACCGGCTGCCGGTCTCCTGGCGGCTGCCCGCCTCGGCCGCGCCGCTGGTGTCGAGGGCGTTCTACCCCTACACCCCGTTCCGCAGCGGCACCGGACCGGGCGAGCGGCGGCTGGAGTTCGCACAGCCCTCCGACGGTTCCTGTGTGGACCGGGTGCTGGACGAGGCGGCCGGCTCCGGATGGGGGCTGCTGGAACTGCCCGCCCGCCACACCCCGCGTACCGACCCGGAGGCGGTCGCGGCCGTCGCGGCGGTGGTGCGGCGGCTGCTGGACCGCGGCGGCGCGGCGTTCGGCGAGCGTTCCGGGGAGCCGGACCCGGTGACGGCGGAGCGGGTCGCGGTGGGCACCGCCCACCGCGACCAGGCGGCGGCCGTCCGCGCGGCGCTGGCCCGCCTGGGTGTGACGGACGTCGCGGTGGACACCGCCAACCGGCTCCAGGGACGCGAGTTCGATGTGACGGTGGTGCTCCACCCGCTGTCGGGCCGCCCGGACGCCACGGCCTTCCACCTGGAGACGGGACGGCTGTGCGTGCTGGCCTCGCGCCACCGGCAGGCCTGTGTGGTGGTGTGCCGGGCGGGCGTCCCCGAACTGCTGGACGAGTACCCCTCGGCCGAGCCGGTCCAGCTCGGCGTCACGGTCAAGTTCCCGGACGGCTGGGAGGCCAACCACGCGGTCCTGGCCCATCTGGCGGAGCACACCGTGGCCTGGTGAGCGCTCCCGGCGGGGCGGCCGGACGGGGTGCCGGGTGGCCGCCCCGCCCGGACCCGCGCCGGGCGGCCGGGAGGGTGGACAATGGAACGCTGCCCACGACCGACGGAGGTATCTCCATGTCCGAGCCGAACCCGGCTCCGGAACGGCGCGGCGGTGAGCCGCGCCATCGGCGCCCCGCGCCGCTGCTCTTCGAACCGCCGGACGCCACCTCGGACCCCGAGCACTTCTTCGACCTGGAGTCCATCGAGGATCCGCGCGAGCTGCTGGGCCGCGCCACCGAGCTGGCCCTGGCCTTCCGCGCGGCGGCGGACCGGGCCATGGAGTTCCAGGCCATGGCGGCGGCGCAGCTCGCCGACCCCGGGCGCTTCGACCGGCTGCCGGACGAGGCGATCGCGGAGCGGGCCGAGTGGACGGCCGACTACGCCCGCAAGATGATCGAGTTCGGCCGCGAGCTGATGAGGGACCGCACCCCGGAGTGACGGCGCGGAGGTGACGGCGGCCACGGCTACGCCCGCGGCATATGCGGGCGCGGAAGATACCGGACGCCGCCGCGCCGTGTCCCGTTTTCACGGATTTCCAGGGACGGTACACAGGTTGCCGGTAGATGTTGTGGGCATGAGCGATCCCGCCGCCTATGTGACCCCCGCCGGAGCCGAGTGGCTCGCCTCCTCCAGTGCCTTCCCGCGCAGCGTCCACGCCCTGTGGGCGGTGCGCCCCGGCGCACCGAGCACCCTGCCCTGCGGCACCGCCTTCGACGTGGTCAGCGTCGGCACGCTGTTCGGCCGCCGGATGCTGGACCGGCTGTGGACCGCGGGGCCGGGCACCGGCCCGGTGGCGCTCCACGCGGGACGGATGCTGCTGTTCGCCGAGCCCGGCACCGCCCAGCGGCTGCCGGCCCTGCTGCGCTGGCGGGAGTGGCGGGGCTCGCCCGCCCCGGCGGACGGCACCGCGGACGGCACCGCGGGCGGCGCTGCGGAAACGATCCCTCCGCTTCTGTGCTACGGCCTCGGCGACGCCGTGACCATCCCTCCGCCGGTGCCCGGCGAGGGCTGTCCGCCCACCACCCGCTGGCTGGTCGCCCCGGATGTCCGAAAGCCCTGGCTGCCGGGCACCGAGGCGCTGCTGTGGGCCTGTGTGCGGGCCGTTCGCGAGGGCGGCCGGGGGCCCGCCGGCGGCCGTGATCAACCGATTTCCGCTCCCTCGGATCAGGGTGCTAAGGTTTACCACGTCAACAGGCGCCGCTAGCTCAGTTGGTTAGAGCAGCTGACTCTTAATCAGCGGGTCCGGGGTTCGAGTCCCTGGCGGCGTACAGACAGCCGGAAGGCCTCCGTGGAAGCGGAGGCCTTCCGGCTTTCCCCGTACACGGGCCCTGCACGGGGGCCCTGCACGGGGGCCCTGCACGGGGGCCCTGCACGGGTCGGCCGGAGGCGGGGCCGCCGCGCTCACACCGCCCCGGGGCCGGGGCCCGGCACTCCGCGCACGGTGACCTCCACCCGCCAGCCCTCCTCGGTGCGGTCCACGACCTCCACGCGCACGGTGCCCGTGTCCGCCTCCACCTCCACGGTCTCCCCCGGGCCCAGCGGCGCGTCGGCCAGCGGCGGGTACACCGAGACGCGGTCGCACGCCCCGGTGCCGGGGTGGCCGTCGACCACCTTGACGGGGCCGTGCGCCGAGGGGACGTCGTTGCGCACCCGGTAGACCAGCACGCCGCTGGTGCAGGAGGTGACGTCGTTGCCGCTGGGCTCCCTCGCCTCGATCGCCAGCGCCTCGCCGCGCCCCGTGCGGACCGCGACCAGCCGGGTGTCGGACCCGCCGGCCGGCCCGTCGCCGTCGGGTGCGCCGACCGCGCGCAGGGTGTGCCGGCTGACGCCCGTCTCGGCCCGGCAGTCGATCCGGCCGCCGTCCAGCCAGCCCAGCTTCCACTTGTGCCAGCCGAAGGGCTCCGGGGAGAGTCCGAACTGGCTGCCCATGATGTCCCAGTCGCCGACGTGGGTGTCCCAGTCGCCGTCGCCGCCCTCGGGCTGGTGGTAGAGGTCGGGCAGGTCGAAGATGTGCAGGGTCTCGTGGGCGAGGACGTTGCGGTCCGGCGGCCGCTTCTCGAAGACCGTCACGACCCGGTGCAGCTCGGTGCCGTCCACGGTGATCGGCTCGTCGAGGTTGACGACCTTGGTGGCGTCGGAGTTCACGCCCGGCGCGTCGGGGTCGGCGACGAGGTAGACGATGTCGTAGTCGCCGAAGTCCACGTGCGGGTCGGCCGCGGCGACCGCGTCGTGCAGGTAGGCGCCGCGCAGGTCCGGCTCCCAGTCGCGCTGTATCCCGTACGCCCGCGAGTCGGCCGCCATCTCCAGCCAGCGGGGCGTCACGTGCGGGCGCAGTGTGAACTTCCCGTAGGAGGCCCGCTCGAAGAAGTCCGAGGTCTCCGGGAAGTAGTCGGCGGCGATCCCGCGGGGGGAGGCGGCGGGCCGGTTCTCGGGGAAGGACAGGAAGACCATCAGCGCGTCGAGCTCTCCCAGGGGCCGGGGGTAGGCCGGGTGCCAGGTGTCCAGCCCCTCGGAGTGGTGGAGTGCGGTGCGTTCCAGGGCGCAGGAGCCGGCTCCGGCCGCCACGGCGACCGGCCCGGTGACCAGGCTCGTGCCGACCAGCGCGGAGAACGCCGTGAGCACCGCCCCGGTCCTGCGGGAGCGGGGGCCCGGCCAGGAGCCGCCCGGCCGGGACACGGGCTCGCTCCGTCCCCCTCCGGTCCACTCGGCCCTGCGCGTAAACCGCACATCGTCCTCCCGCGGTGGTGTCGGGGCACGGCGCCCCGGGGAGGGGGCACGGCACCCACTGTGTGCCTTCCTGTGCCCGCGTGCCCCGTTCCGCTACGCCGTACGAGTGAGACCCCACAGGATCACAGTGCGTAACAATCGGTCATCATCGGTCGCCCGCGGGAAGTTGCCGCGCAGGAACGATCAGCCGCTCGAAAATGCGTCCCAGGGGTCCGCCGCACGGATCCGGAACACTCCGCGCGACACTGGCTCGGCCGCCCGATAAGCCTCTATGATCGGCACATTTCCAGGGCGGAAACCCCCACGAAGACCACCGGCCCGCCGCCCGGGCCACCTACACGAGACGAGTCCCCCGCGGGAGCGATCGGTGAATGGACCACTCGACGGACCGGGCAGGAAACCGGGTGACAGTCCGGGCACGACGACGCCCGCCGTGACCGAGAGTGACGGTCCCGCGGACCTCCGGGCGCCCGCGCCTCCCGGCCCTCCCCCAGGCGGCCCTCCCCTCGGCGGCCCTCCCCTCGACCCGGCGGACTACCGCACCGCCTTCGAGGCCGCCGGTCTCGCGATGGCGGTGATCGACGGCGAGGGGCGCGTCCTGGCCGCCAACCACGCGCTCGGGCAACTGCTGGGCTCCCCCGCCGCCGAACTCGCCGGCACCCCCGTCGCCGCCCTGACCGGGCTCGGCATCGACGACCGGACCCGCGACGAGTGCCAGGCAGTGCTGGAGGGGCGCAGCGACTTCATGAGCTGCACCCGCCGCCTCAAGCACGGGGACGGCCGCTCGGTGTGGGCCAGGGTCACCGTGGTCCCCACCGGCGGACCGGCCGCGCGGTCCGGGCGGTGCCGCGGCGCCGCCCTGCTGTCCGTCGCCGACATCAGCGAGCGGTGCGACCTCCAGGAGCGGCTGCGCCATCTGCAGATGCACGACCCGGTCACCGGACTGCCCAACCGGTCCCTGTTCTTCGAGCGGCTGTCCACCGTGCTCACCGAGTCCACCACCGGCCGGGTCGGGCTGTGCTACCTGGACCTGGACGGCTTCAAGGCCGTCAACGACACCCTCGGCCACCGGGTGGGCGACCGGCTGCTGGACGCGGTCGCCGACCGGCTGCGCCGGTGCGCCGAGCCGGGCGGGCATCTGGTGGCGCGGCTGGGCGGCGACGAGTTCGCCCTGCTCGCCGAGGCCTCCACCGGCACCCAGCCGCTGACCGAGCTGGCCGAGCAGGTGCTCGCCGCCCTCCAGCAGCCGTTCGACCTGTCCGGTCAGCGGCTGGCGGTCTCCGCCAGCATCGGAGTGGTGGAGCGGCCCGCCGCCGGGACCACCGCCACGGAGCTGATGCAGGCCGCGGACACCACGCTCTACTGGGCGAAGGCCGACGGGAAGGCCCGCTGGACGCTCTTCGACCCCGAGCGCAACGCCAACCGCATGACCCGCCAGGCGCTGTCCAGCACGCTGCGTCCGGCGCTGGAGCGCGGCGAGTTCGCGCTGGAGTACCAGCCGATCGTCTCCCTGCACGACGAGACGATCACCGGGGTGGAGGCCCTGGTGCGCTGGCGTCATCCGCGGCTCGGCACGCTCGCCCCCAACCGGTTCATCGGACTGGCCGAGGAGAACGGCGCCATCGTGCCGCTGGGCCGCTGGATCCTGGCCGAGTCGTGCCGCCAGGCCCGCCGCTGGCAGCTGGAGCAGCCCGGCCGGCCGCTGTACGTCAGTGTCAACGTGGCCGTGCGGCAGGTGTGGGACTCGGATCTGGTGGCCGACGTCGCGGCGATCCTGGAGGAGACGGGGCTGCCGCCGGGGCTGCTCCAGCTGGAGCTGACCGAGTCGGCGGTGATGGGCTCGGCGGGACGGCCGATCAAGGCGCTCCAGGCGCTGTCCGACATGGATGTGCGCATCGCGATCGACGACTTCGGCACCGGCTACTCCAACCTCGCCTACCTCAGCAGGCTCCCGGTGCGCGGGCTGAAGCTGGACGGAACGTTCGTCCGCGGCTTCCGCACCGCCCGCTCCCTCAACCCGGCCGACGAGACGATCGTCACCTCGCTGGTGCAGCTCGCCCACAACCTCGGGCTGACGGTCACCGCCGAGTGCGTCGAGGGCCCGGCCCAGGCCGACCGGCTGCGGCGGATCGGCTGCGACACCGGCCAGGGCTGGCACTACTCCAAGCCGGTGCCGGCCGACCGCATCAGTCAGTTGCTGGTGGCGGACGGCAGCCCGTAGGCGTCGGCGATCAGCCCGTAGCTGCGCAGCCGGGCCCGCGCCCCGTGCGACTGCGAGGTGATCATCAGCTCGTCGGCTCCGGTGCGCCCGGCCAGCGCGTCGAGGCCGTCGCGCACCTGCCCCGGCGTGCCGTACACCACGTTGGCCAGCCAGCCGCGTACGAAGTCGCGCTCCAGCTCGCCCATGCCCCGCTCGTACTCCTCGGCCTCCTCGGGCGTGGGCACCAGGCCGGGGCGCCCGGTGCGCAGCCGCAGCATCGACAGCGCGCCGGTCATCACCTGGCGGTGCGCCTCCCCCTCCTCGTCCGCGGCCAGGGCCGAGACGCCGATCAGGGCGTACGGCTCGTCCAGCACGTCCGAGGGACGGAAGGAGGAGCGGTACAGCTCCAGGGCGGGAAGGGTGTTGGCCGCCGAGAAGTGGTGGGCGAAGGCGAAGGGCAGGCCCAGGCTCCCGGCGAGCTGCGCGCTGAAGCCGGAGGAGCCCAGCAGCCACACCGGCGGCCGGTTCGCCGCCTGCACCCCGCCGGGCACGCTGCCCTGGACGGGGCCGGGGACGGCGTGGATACGGGCGTAGGGGTGGCCGTCGGGGAAGTCGTCGTCGAGGAAGCGGATCAGCTCGGCGAGCTGCCGCGGGAAGTCGTCGGCCGCCTCGTGCGGCCGGTCGGTGCGGCGCAGTGCGGCGGCCGTCGCCCCGTCGGTGCCGGGGGCGCGGCCCAGGCCCAGATCGACACGGCCGGGGGCGAGCGCCTCCAGGGTGCCGAACTGCTCGGCGATCACCAAAGGCGCGTGGTTGGGCAGCATCACGCCGCCCGAGCCCAGGCGTATGGAGGCGGTGTGGGCCGCCAGGTGGGCCAGGATGACGGCGGGCGAGGAGCTGGCCACCCCGGGCATGGAGTGGTGCTCGGCGACCCACAGCCGGTGGTAGCCCCGGCTCTCGGCGAGCCTGGCGATCTCCACGGAGGTGCGCAGGGCGTCGGTGGCGGTGCGGCCGGCGCCGACGGTGGCCAGGTCGAGAACGGACAGCGGGACGGGGGCGGTGCCCTGCGCCGTGCTCCTGACCGGGTGGCCGCCCTGCCCGCCCGGCTGTCCGCCGTTCCTCGCCTCCGCGTCCTTGACCGGGTCCATCGCGGGCTGCCTCCTCGTGGTGCGTGCGGCGCGGAACGTCCGCGCCGCAGGAGCACAGCCCGTACGGACCGCCCGTTTATTCCCGCGACAGCAGCGGCTCCGCGAGCGCCCGGCCGTCGAACAGCGCCCCCAGCGCCGGGCAGGAGACCGTGCGGTCCAGCAGGCGCAGCCCCTCCCAGACGGTGACCTGGTTGGCGGTGAGCACCGGCTTGCCCAGCGCCGCCTCCAGCTCTGGGAGCCAGGCGGCGGTGTGCAGGGCGGTGTCGGGCAGCAGTACGGCCTGGGCGTCCGGGTGGTCGCCCGCACGGGCCAGCGCGAGCACCTCCTCGCGGCCCCAGGTGCCGACCTCCGCGGCGGTGACGATCCCGGCGCCGCACACCGACACCACCTCGGCGCCCGCCGCCTTGAGGAAGGCCCTGAAGTGCTCGGCCACGTCATCGGGATAGGTGGCGGCGACGGCGACCCGCTCGGCCCCCAGCGCCCGTACGGCGTGGGCGAAGGCGAAGGAGGTGCTGGAGGCGGGCAGCGCCGCGGCCGAGGACAGCTCGCGCACCTGCTCGTGCGCCCCGTCCCAGCCGAAGACGAAGCTGGCGCTGGTGCAGGCCCACACCACCGCCTGCGCGCCGTGCTCGCACAGCCGGCCGACCTCGGCCGACAGGCGGGCGGTGGAGCCCATCTCCAGCAGCGCGTCCACACGGTGCGCGTCCTCGCCGATGTCGGTGTGGACCAGCGGCAGCCGGACGGAGCCCGCGGCCCCGCCGAGGATCGCCTCCAGCCGGGGGTACTCGTCCTCGGCGGAGTGGCCGGGGTAGAGGAAGCCGACGACGTCCGCCGTCCGGACCGCCCGTTCCGCGTCTGCCGCCGGGTCCGCGTCCTCCATCCGGGCCGTCCCGTCCGTCCCGTCCGTCCGGTCCATCCGGTCCTCCTCTTCCTCGGTCTCCTGCTCGGTCTCTTCCTCGGTGGTGATGCCGTTCCCGCGGCGGCGGCGCCGCGGCGCGGGGTCACAGGGGCGGCAGTCCGCCCAGGTCGTCCGGAAAGGGCGGCGGCTCCACGCCCTCGGCCGCCTCCGGTTCGGCCCCGGCCACCGCGGGCTCCGGCTCGCGCTCGGCCGACGGCCCGGGCAGTCCCGCGAGGTTCCCCGACTCCGTCGCGCCGTCCGGGGTTACGGGCGGCCCCGGCGGCAGGGACGACATGGAGGCCGGGCCGCGCCGGGCCACGGGGTCGAGCAGCGCCTGGTAGGGGCCGACCGCTTCCTTGCCGATGCGGCGCAGCGCCGACCAGACGGTGACCTGGTTGGCGGAGAGCACCGGCATCCGCAGCTCCGCCTCCAGCTGCGGAATCACGTCGTAGGTCGGCAGGTTGGTGCAGCTGATGAACAGCGCGTCGGGCGCGTCCACCACGGCCTCGCGGGCCATGTCCACCACGTCCCGGTACGGCACCCGCCAGATCTCCCGCGTCAGCCCCAGGTAGCTGCGGCCGGTGACCTCGATCCCGGCCTCGCCCAGAAAGGCCTCCAGGGAGTCGGTCACCGACCTGGTGTACGGGGTGACGACGGCGACCCGCCGTGCGCCGAGTTCCTCCAGCGCCTCCAGCAGTGCGCCCGAGGTGGTGAGGGAGGGGACCTCTCCGGAGAGCTCCATGGCCGCGCACATGGCCCGCTCCCCGACCGCGCCGCCCACGAAGGAGCCGGAGGTGCAGGCGTACGCCACCACTTCCGGCGCCACCGCGCACAGCGCCTGGACGGCCTCCCGCAGCGTCTCGTGCTCGCTGACGAGCCGGGCCAGGTCCAGGCTCACCTCGACGGGGACGAACGGAGTGCGGGTCAGATGGAGGGAGACGTCGTCGGGGATCCACCGCCACAGTTCGCGGTCGAGTGCGAAGTCGAAGGGGGCGACGACACCGACTCCGCGCTGCGGATGCGGACCGCCGAGGAACGAGACATCCATGAGCACCCCTTGAAGAGGGTAGGGGCGGCCAAGGGCCGTTGACGGGAGAAAAGCCGGCGCGAGAGAGCCGGGACGCCGGGACAGATGCCTTCGTTGACGAAGGTAGTTACAGGTCCCTACCGTGGTCAATCCTTCCGTCCATCCGTGCGTCCGTACGGTGCTCCGGATCTCTTCGGGCCGGACCCAATACTTCTCCTTCCTCGTTGCCCCCTCGTTGCGAAACGGTTTTCCGCCCATGTCAGAAACCACTGTTCCGGCCGGCGTCCCCACTCTCGGTGTCCTCGGCGTTCCCGGCGTCGATCCGCCGGACCTGGAGCGCATCTCGGGGCGCGCCCGGGTGGAGTACGCCGACGAGGGTTCGCTGGCCGCCCTGCTGCCGGCCGTGGACGCGCTGCTGGTCTGGGACTTCACCTCCGACGCCGTACGCCGCGCCTGGCCCGGTCCGGGCCCGCGGCCGGGCTGGGTGCACACCGCGAGCGCCGGGGTCGACCGGCTGCTGGGCTGTCCGGAACTGGTCGCCTCGGAAACGGTGATCACCAATGCGCGGGGGGTCTTCGACCGGCCCATCGCCGAATACGTGGCAGGTCTCGTCCTGGCTTTGGCCAAGGATTTCCACGGCAGTTGGGAATTGCAGCGGCAGCGGCGCTGGCGGCACCGGGAGACAATGCGGCTGGCCGGAACTCACGCGATTGTCGTAGGTTCGGGACCCATCGGCCGGGCAATCGGTCGAACACTTATGGCACTGGGTGTCGAAGTGGAACTCGTGGGGCGCAGGGAGCGGCCCGCGGACCCGGAATTCGGCCGAATTCACGCCGGCGGAGCGCTCGGCGCCCTCCTCCCCTCCGCCGACTGGGTCGTGTGCGCGGCGCCCCTGACCGAGTCGACCACCGGGATGTTCGACGCCGCCGCCTTCGCCCGGATGAAGCCGACGGCCCGTTTCGTCAACGTCGGGCGCGGCGCCCACGTGGTGCAGGAGGACCTGGTCGAGGCACTGCTCTCGCACCGGATCGCGGCGGCGGCGCTGGACGTCTTCGCCGACGAGCCGCTGCCCTCCGACAGCCCGCTGTGGGACGTCCCCGGCCTGCTGGTGTCGCCGCACATGAGCGGCGACACCGTCGGCTGGCGCGACGACCTCGCCCGGCAGTTCTGCGACAACTTCGACCGTTGGACGGCGGGCGAGCCCCTGTTCAACGTCGTGGACAAACAGCTCGGCTACGTCCCGGACAGGAGCACGCCATGACCGGCACCACCGAACCGGCCGGCCCCACCGGCCTGACCCACCCGAACGGACCCGCGGACCCGAGCGGCCTCACGGGCCTGACCGCCGCCCGGCTCGTGAAGGGCTACGCCCGCGGGGAGTTCACTCCCGTGGAGGTGGCCCGCGCCGTGCTGGAGAGGTCCGAGCACATCCAGCCGGTGGTGAACGCGTTCGTCCGGCTCGACGCCGAGGCGGCGATGGAGCAGGCGCGGCAGTCCGCCGGCCGGTGGCGGCGCGGTGAGCCGGCCGGCCTGCTGGACGGGGTGCCGGTGTCGGTGAAGGACATCCTGCTGCTGCGCGGCGGACCGACGCTGCGCGGCTCGTGGACCGTCTCCGCGGACGGCCCCTGGGACGAGGACGCACCCTCGGTGGCGCGGCTGCGCGAGCACGGGGCGGTGTTCACGGGGAAGACGACGACACCGGAGTTCGGCTGGAAGGGCGTCACCGACAGCCCGCGGCACGGCGCGACGGGGAACCCGTACGCCCCGGGGCGCACCGCGGGCGGTTCCAGCGGTGGCAGCGCGGCCGCGGTGGCACTGGGGGCCGGGCCGCTGAGCCTTGGCACCGACGGCGGCGGCTCGGTGCGCATCCCGGCGTCCTTCTGCGGGATCTTCGCGCTGAAGCCGACGTACGGGCGGGTGCCGCTGTACCCGGCCAGCGCCTACGGGACGCTCGCGCACGTCGGCCCGATGACCCGCGACGCGCGGGACGCGGCGCTGCTGATGGACGTGATCACCGGCCCGGACGCCCGCGACTGGTCTCAGCTCGGGCCGGTGCCGGGCAGCTTCCGCGACGGCCTGGACGGCGGGGTCGCCGGCCTGCGGGTGGCCTACTCCCCCGACCTCGGCGGCCGGGTGGAGGTGGACCGGGAGGTCGCCGCCGCGGTGCGGCGGGCCGTGGAGGCGCTGGAGGGGCTGGGCGCACGGGTGGAGGAGCGCGACCCGGGTCTGCCCGACTGCCTGGAGGCCTTCCACACCCTGTGGTTCAGCGGCGCCGCCCGGGTGACCCAGCACCTGGACCCCGAGCGGCGCGCGCTGCTGGACCCGGACCTGCGGGAGGTGTGCGAGCAGGGCGCGGCCCGCAGCGCGCTGGACTACCTGGCGTCGGTGGACGTGCGGATGTCGATGGGCCGGCTGATGGGCGCCTTCCACACGGAGTACGACCTGCTGGTCACCCCGACGCTGCCGGTCACCGCCTTCGAACTGGGCGGCGAGGTGCCGCCGGGCTCGCCGTACACCCGCTGGACGGGATGGACGCCGTTCACCTACCCGTTCAACATGACCCAGCAGCCCGCGGCGTCCCTGCCCTGCGGGGTGGACGGCGGCGGGCTGCCGATCGGGGTGCAACTGGTGGGCGCGCGGCACGCGGACGCGCTGGTGCTGCGCGCCGCGCACGCGCTGTACGAGGCGGGGGCCGCCGATGTTCCGCCGCCCCCGGCGCTCGCGTCCGGCTCCGCGTCCGGTGCCGCGCCCGGCTCTGCTTCCGGCTCCGCGTCCGGTGCCGTGCCCGGCCCGGTCCCTAGGCCCGCCGGAAGCTGAGGCTCTCGCCCAGGGCCCCGGCCCGCCACAGGTCCTGGCAGGCGTCGGCCATCCGGTCCAGCCCGTCCACCACCGCCCCCCACACGATTCCGGGGACCCAGCCGGCGTCGCCGTTGATCAGCAGGTTGTTGCGCTCGTAGAACAGGGCCAGGTCCACCACGGTCGGCCGGCCCCGGTGCCCCGCCTCCGCCTCGTACCCGTAGGAGGAGGTGCCGAGCTGGACGTCGGTGAAGGTGAAGTAGCACAGGTCGCCGGGGATGGGCGTGATGGTGGGGTTCTCCAGCGGCGGCTCGGCCGGGGCGAACGTGGGCAGGAGTGTGTAGATCTCGTTGCGCGCGTACTTGGCGTGGTAGACGTCGCCGCCCAGTGGAAGGGCGTTCCACACCGCCTCGCAGGTGATGGGCGCGCGGTCGTCGAGCAGTCTCGCCGTGCAGCTCACCCCCCGCTTGTCGAGTGATACTTCGATGAAACGGTCTGCCATTTCGGCTCCTGTCCGTCGATTTCCCTCCCAATACTGACGCAGCGACCGGGCCCGGCCGTCAACACCGCAACGGCCGCATCAAGGGCTGGAAACGGCGGGCATATTTTTCGTTGATCGGGGTAGTGGCGCGCCCATGGCTCCACCACAAGGGAACGAGACAGGAAAATCAGGTACAGGCGACGGCCTCGATAACCGGACGAGACCCGTCCGGGGGATAAGCCGCCGCGCGATGCTGGCGGGCCTGGGCGCGCTGGGCGCGGCGGGCACGATCGGAGTGGCCGGATGCAGCCGGGTGCCCGACGCCGGGGAGGCCGGCGAGGGCAACCTGCTGGAGCGCATCAGGGCGCAGAACACCGTGCGGGTGGGCATCGCCGGCGAGGTCCCCTACGGATACATCAACGACCAGGGCGAGTTGACCGGTGAGGCGCCGGAGATCGCGAAGGTCATCTTCAATCGGCTGGGTGTGGAGAACGTCGTCCCCGTTCCGACCGAGTTCGGTTCGCTGATTCCGGGACTCCGCTCGCAGCAGTTCGATGTGGTCTCCGCGGGCATGTACATCAACCCCCAGCGCTGCGAACAGGTGATCTTCGCCGACCCCGAGTACGTGATGCTCGACGCGTTCATCGTCCCCAAGGGCAACCCGAAAGGGCTGAACAATTACGAGGACATCGTCCGCACCGGCGCCAGGATGGCCACCGGCACCGCGTACGCCGAGATCGACTACGCGGTCGCGGCCGGCGTCCCCCGCGGCGAGATGCTGATCCTGCCCGACCAGGTCGCCGGGCTGGCGGCCGTCGAGCAGGGCCGGGCCGACGTCTTCGCCGGCACCTCGCTGACCGTCCGCCAGGTGACGGAGGGCAGCAACCGGGCCGAGGCCACGGAGGCCTTCCAGCCCATGGTGGACGGCGAGCCGGCGATCGGCGCGGGCGGCTTCGCCTTCCGGCCCAGCGCCACCGTGCTGCGCGACGCGTTCAACCGGGAGCTGCGCAAGCTCAAGGAGAGCGGTGAGCTGCTGGAGATCATGCGGCCCTTCGGTTTCTCCGAGGACGAGATGACCGACCTGACCGCGAAGGAGCTGTGCGCATCATGACCTGGGGCCTGTGGGAGTCCTACATGCTGCCCGGCATCTGGATCACCATCCAGGTGACGGTGTACAGCGCCGCGCTGGCCGCGGCCGTCTCCTTCGTCGTCGGAATCCTGCGGTCCTCCCCGCTGTGGATCGTCCGGTTCCTGTCCGGCGCCTACTTCGAGATCTTCCGCGGAGCCTCGGCGCTGGTGTTCATGTTCTGGCTGTTCTTCGCGCTGCCGATCGCCTTCGGCTGGCAGCTCGTCCCGATGTGGGCGGGTGTTCTGGCGCTGGGCCTGACCTACGGCGCGTACGGTTCGGAGGTCGTACGCGGCGCGCTGGCCGCGGTCTCCCCCGCCCAGCGCGAGGCGGGGATCGCGCTGAGCTTCACCCGTATGCAGCGGCTGCGGCGCATCGAGCTGCCCCAGGCGTGGCCGGAGATGGTCCCGCCCTTCAACAACCTCGCCATCGAGCTGCTGAAGGGCACCGCGCTGGTCTCGGTCATCAGCGTGGCCGACATGACCTTCGCGGCGAACCTGATCCGCTTCACCACCAACGAGAGCGCGCCGATCTACACGCTCCTGCTGGTGATGTACTTCGTCCTCGCCTTCCTCATCACCCGCGGCATGCGGCTGGTGGAGCGGAAGGCCAAGGCCGGGATCGGGCAGGCGCCGCCGCCGGGCGGCGGACTGCTGGGCGGTCTGCGCCGCCGGACGAAGGCGGCCGACCCCGTCACCGGGACGGCCGGAGCGGGCACCCCGGGGGGTAATCAGTGAACTGGAACTGGGACGTCGTCGACGACTTCATGCCGCGCTTCTGGGACGGGGTGCTCGTCACCCTCCAGGCGCTGGTGCTGGGGTCCCTGCTGGCCTTCACCCTCGGTCTGGTGTGGGCCATCGCGCAGCGCTCCTCCAAGGCGTGGGTCCGCATGCCGGTGACCGCGGTCACCGAGTTCATCCGCAACACCCCGCTGCTGGTGCAGCTGTTCTTCCTCTTCTACGTGGTGCCCGAGTGGGGGCCGGCCATGTCCCCGCTGATGACGGGTGTGATCGGCCTCGGCCTGCACTACTCGACCTACACCGCCGAGGTCTACCGGGCCGGCATCGACGGTGTGCCCAAGGGGCAGTGGGAGGCGGCCACCGCGCTCAGCCTGCCGCCGGTGCGCACCTGGACGGCCGTGATCCTGCCGCAGGCCATCCGCCGCGTGGTTCCCGCGCTGGGCAACTACGTCATCGCCATGCTGAAGGACTCGCCGCTGATCGCGATCATCGGCGCCTTCGAGATGCTCGGCGAGGCACGCGCCTACGGCTCCGAGACCTTCCGGTTCCTGGAGCCGATCACCGTCGTCGGTATCGCCTTCATCCTCATCGCCTACCCGGCTTCCCTCCTCATCCGAGCCCTGGAGCGTCGTCTTGTCCGCTGACACCCCGCGTGAGAACGCCACCACGAGTACCGCCGCGGACGGCCGCGAACTGATCCGCTTCGACAAGGTGACCAAGCGCTTCGGCGACCACGTCGTCCTGGACCAGCTGGAGTTCAGCGTCTCCGCCGGAAAGCACGTCACCCTCATCGGCCCCTCCGGATCGGGCAAGACCACGATCCTGCGGCTGCTGATGACCCTGCTCAGGCCCGACGAGGGCGTCATCACGGTCGACGGCGACCACCTCACCCACGAGGAGAAGGGCGGCAGGCTCGTCCCCGCGGGCGAGAAGCACACCCGCGAGGTGCGCAAGAAGATCGGCATGGTCTTCCAGCAGTTCAACCTCTTCCCCAACATGAAGGTGCTGCGCAACATCACCGAGGCACCCGTCCACGTGCTGGGCATGGGCAAGGACGAGGCCGAGCACAAGGCGCGCGAGCTGCTGGAGAAGGTGGGGCTGACCGAGCACATCGACAAGTACCCCTCCCAGCTCTCCGGCGGCCAGCAGCAGCGCGTGGCCATCGCCCGCGCGCTGGCCATGAGCCCGAAGGTGCTGCTGCTGGACGAGGTCACCTCCGCGCTCGACCCGGAGCTGGTCGCCGGGGTGCTGGACGTCCTGCGCGACATCGCGCACACCACCGACATCACCATGCTGGTGGTCACCCACGAGATGAACTTCGCCCGCGACATCTCCGACGACGTGCTGATGTTCAACGAGGGCAAGGTGATCGAGTCCGGCCCGCCGGAGAAGATCTTCAACGACCCCGACCACGAGCGCACCAGGGAGTTCCTGGGCGCGATCCTCTGAGGAGGACCCTTCCGGGGGCGCGCCGCCGCGCCCGGCCCTCCCGTCCGCCCTCGGACATGTTCCGGAGAGCGGGCGGGGGCCGGTGTTCCGTGCGGGGACGGCGTACGGCCGCCGACCGCGCCGGGCGCGTGGTCGGGAGCACCGCGGGGAGCGGGTAGTATGGTTGCCGACAGCGCGCTCCGCCAGGTCGCCACGAGATCACCGGAGTCGCTGCCCGCAGGCGCCGCTAGCTCAGTTGGTTAGAGCAGCTGACTCTTAATCAGCGGGTCCGGGGTTCGAGTCCCTGGCGGCGTACAGCAGGAGAAGGGCCCCTCGCACCACGCGAGGGGCCCTTCTCCTCTCTCTCCTCATCGGCGTCCCGTCACTGTCCCGACCAGTGGAACGACAGCTTCACACACGCCGACGTCCTCGACGCCTCCACGATCTCCGCGTTGGGCATGTCGTTGGACCGGACCCACTCCCGGGCCTCCCCCGCGGTGCGGCCCCCGGCCGTCTGCCGCTCCACCAGCCTGCGGCGGCGCTCCTCCGCGGACGCCTCCACGTACCACAGCTCGTCGATCGACCCGCGCGCGTCCGGCCAGCCGGGCAGGTCACAGGCCAGGTAGTTCCCCTCCGTCACCACCAGCCGGACCCCGGGGCGCACCACATGGCGGGCCGCCACCGGCTCGTCCAGCGTCCGGTCGAAGTCGGGCACGTAGACGTCGTGGTCCGGCTCCAGGACCAGGCGCCGCAGCAGGGCGGCGTACCCGTGGACGTCGAAGGTGGGGGGCGAGCCCTTGCGGGCGGCCAGGCCCAGCCGGTCGAGCTGGGCGTTGGACAGGTGGAAGCCGTCCAGCGGGACGTACGCCGCCGCGTCCGCCCCGTACCGCCCGCACAGCCCCGCCACCAGGGCCTCGGCCAGGGTGGACTTGCCCGCGCCGGGCGGCCCCGCCAGGCCGAGCACGGCCCGCCCGCCCCGCGCGCGGGCCGTCAGCCGCCGGGCCCGGTCCATCAGCTCACCGGTTCGCATGACCGGAAACCTATCCCCCTCGGCCCGGACGGAGCACCGCGCGGTGTCGGGTATGCTGGTTCCCGCAGTTCGGCACCGATCGGCACACACCGTGCGGATCACCGCCCCTGCGGGCGCCGCTAGCTCAGTTGGTTAGAGCAGCTGACTCTTAATCAGCGGGTCCGGGGTTCGAGTCCCTGGCGGCGTACCTCTTCGATCCGGGCCCCACCGCCTCCGCGGTGGGGCCCGGACGTGTCTCACGGCGCGCCCTCGCGCGGTCGCTCCTCAGTCGATGCCCCGGCAGATGTGCGGCTCGCACTCGTCGTCGTCGCCGTCCCCGGCGAGACGCAGCAGCGGGGGCGGTGAGACCGGCAGCTCGTCGAGGGCCCGCGGCACGGCGGGCGGGGCGTCGGCTTCCGGTTCAGCTGTGTCATACATGGCGCAGCGACAGCCTTCCGTGTCCTGGGGATCTCGGCGTCCGAGTACCGCGTCTCCCCTCTCTTCAATCCCGGGCGGGCGGGGAACGCAACCGGTTCCGGCCGGAGGTTCACCCCGGTGACCACAACGACCGGGCCGGGCGGCGGTTGCGCACACGGCTCAATCCGCGCGGGGCCGCTCACCGCGCCCGGCCCGCGCCGCCGGCCCGGCCGGTGTCCGCCCCGGTCCCGGAGCGGACACCGGTCAGATACGCCGAGACCACCAGATTGGCCGTGTAGGAGCCGCTGGCCCGGTCGAAGGCGCCGGTGCAGGTGATCAGGCGGAGCTCGGCACGTCCGGGGCGGCGGGCGCCGTAGACCTCGTGCGGGTCGAAGTCGGCCCGCTCGGCGATCGCCACGTCCTCGACGGTGAACTCCGCGGTCCTGCCGTCGTCGCGTGCGACGCGTATCCGGTCCCCGGGGCGCACCGAGGGCAGGCGCTGGAAGACCGCCCCGCCGGTGTCGGTGTCCAGATGGCCCACCAGCAGCGCCACTCCCTCCGCTCCGGGCGTCGGACCGTCGGCGAACCAGCCGACGGCGTCGGCGGAGTCCATCGGCGGGGGCTCCACGGCGCCCTCGCGGTCGAGCCCCCGCTCGATGATCCGCGCGTGGACGCCGATGGTGTCGATGTCGATGCGCCGGGGCTGGGCACCGGGCAGCGGCGCGTGGCCGAACTCGCCGCCCGGCGCCCGGTCGGACGCCGGGGCCCCCGCCCGCGCCTGCTCCGGCGGCCGGACGGCGGGGTCGGTCAGCTCCCTCGCCCACAGCCACAGCCCGAGCAGCAGCACCGCCCACACCGCTACCACCGCCAGCCGGGAGGCGCAGCCCGTGCGCGGCTCACCGCCCGGGACGTCGTCGTACACGGCCGTCGCCGCCGGCCGGCTCAGCGGTCGGATTCGGAGCGGGACCGGCGGCGCAGCGCCGCGGCCCGCCAGAGGACGGCCAGGGTGGCGGTGCCCGCCAGCCCGGCGCCCAGGGCGGTGTGGAGGGCGCTCGGTCCGGCTTCCCCGCCCTCGTCGCCGGCCGCCTTCGCGGTGCCGCCGCCGCCGGCCGGCACGGGGGCGACCGGGCTCACGGCCGGGTCGGTGGCGCGGTGCGAGGGGCTTCCGGAGGCCGGGCCGGACCCGAAGTGGTGCACGGTCACCCGGCCGGCGATCTTCACGCCCATGCACTCCACCGTGATCCGGTACTCCCTGGGCTCGGCGTCCGAGCGGATGACCGCCTCGCCGCGCAGCCCGCCGCGGTCGGCGCCGGGGGACAGCAGCGCGTCGGCGACGAACGCCTCGGAGCGGGCGGTGGCGACGGTGCCCTCGCAGGACACGGCCCACAGTTCGATCTCGGTGCCGGGGCGGACCTTGGCGGGGGTCACCCGTACCGTCACCTCCGGCGAGCCGGACCGCCCCGTACCGGAGGTCTCAGGGCTGGGTGGGCGGGAGACACCGGAGCTGGGTGGGCGGGAGACACCGGAGCTGGGTGGGCGGGAGACACCGGAGCCGGGGCTCTCGGCGGCCGCCGCGGGGGCGGCGAGGGCCGTGAGGGCGGCGAGTCCGGCGGGAGGGGCCGCCGCGGCGCAGACGGCGAGCGCCGCGGCGAGGACGCTCGGAGCGGGTCGTACGGTGCGGAAGATGCCCATGTCGAACCTCCGGGTCGGTACTCCCGAAGATCCGCCGCGCCGCGCCGCGCCGCATCCCGGCGCCGCCCCGCGCTGCTCCGTTCGAGCGCGCCCGGGGGCGGACGGGGCGGGGACGGACGCGGCGCGGGGCGGCTCGGCGCGGGGCGGCGCCGGGGCTGATCAGATCCGTTCGACGAGGTCCGCGATCGAGTCGGCGACCGTCGAGGGCCGGAAGGGGAAGCGGTCCACTTCGGCCGGCCGCGTCAGCCCGGTGAGGACGAGGAAGGTCTCCATCCCGGCCTCCAGCCCGGCCAGCACATCGGTGTCCATCCGGTCGCCGATCATCGCGCTGGACTCGGAGTGGGCTCCGATGACGTTGAGCCCGGCCCGCATCATCAGCGGGTTGGGCTTGCCGACGAAGTAGGGCTCGCGCCCGGTCGCCTTGGTGATCAGCGCCGCGACCGACCCGGTGGCCGGCAGCGCGCCCTCGGCGGACGGGCCGGTCTCGTCGGGATTGGTGGCGATGAACCGCGCACCGTCGTTGATCAGCCGGATCGCCTTGGTGAGCGCCTCGAAGCTGTAGGTGCGCGTCTCGCCGAGCACCACGTAGTCGGGGTCGGTGTCGGTGAGGATGTAGCCGATGTCGTGCAGCGCGGTGGTCAGCCCGGCCTCGCCGATGACGTACGCGGTGCCCTCCGGGCGCTGTTCCTCCAGGAACTTGGCGGTGGCCAGGGCGGAGGTCCAGATGTTCTCCACCGGGACGTCCAGGCCCATCCGCTTCAGCCGGGCGTGCAGGTCGCGGGGCGTGTATATCGAGTTGTTGGTCAGCACCAGGAACGGCTTGCCCGACTCCCTCAGCCGCTTGAGGAAGGCGTCGGCCCCCGGGATCGGCACTCCCTCGTGGACGAGGACGCCGTCCATGTCGGTCAGCCATGACTCGATCGGCTTGCGCTCCGCCATTGGTCACTCCTGCCTGTCACAACGCACATCGGGGCGTGGCGGCGGCACCACGCTGTGCTGCGCCGACGCCCTCAGACTAGCCACTGTCCGCCGGACCCGACCCCGTCTTTCCGGGGCCGGGTCCGGGACCGCCCGACCGGTCCCGGCCGGGGCCTTGCGGTCTCGTTCCCGGTTCGAGCCGGCCGAAGAGCGGCGCGAGGACCAGATGCGCCGCGCCGCGGGCTACCAGCCGCGCGCCGCCGGGGGCGACGGACACCGGTACGGCCCGGCCGTCGGTGCGCGCGGCCCGGGCCGCCAGTACCCGCTCCACACCCGCGCGGTACGGCTCCGGGTCGGCCAGCACGGTCCGGCCGCCGAGCACCACGCGGTCGACGTCCAGCAGCCCGGCCAGCCCCGCCGCCCCGGTGCCCAGTACGCGGGCGGCCTCCGCGGTGTCGCCCCGGGCGACGGCCGCCAGGCACAGCGCCTCCAGGCAGCCGCGGTCGCCGCACCCGCACTCCGGGCCGTCGAGCAGCACCACCTGGTGGCCGAACTCACCGGCCCCGGTGCGCGTGCCCCGGTACAGCGCCCCGCCCAGCACGAGCCCGGCGCCCAGCCCGGTGCCCAGGTGCAGATACGCGAACGAGGCGCCCTTGGCCCCCTGCCCGCCGCACAGGGCGAGCCCGAGGGCCGCCGCGTTGGTGTCCTTGTCCAGCGCGACGGGCAGCCCCAGCCGCCGGGACAGCGCCTCCCGCAGCGGGTGGCCGTCCCAGTGGGGGAAGCCGGTCACCCGCCGCAGCACTCCCGTGCGGTGGTCCAGCGGTCCCGGACACGCCACCCCGACGCCCAGCGGACGGCCGCCGCGTCCGGGACCGTCCGGCAGTCCGGGACCGTCCGGCAGTCCGGGACCGTCCGGCAGGGCGCGCACCGCGCCGGCCGCCGCGTCCAGCACCGCCTCGCGGGGCGCGCCCAGGTCGAAGGAGGCCCGGTGCGCCGCGACCACGCCGCCCTGCAGATCCACCAGGACGGCGGTGACCTCATCACGGTCCAGGTGCAGACCCACCGCGTGGCGCGCGTCGCGCACCAGGCGCCACAGGGTGCGCGGCTTGCCTCCGGTGGAGGGACGGCGCCCCGCCCGCGCCACCAGTCCCGCCTCCCGCAGCCGGGCGGTGATCTTGCTGACGGCCTGCGGGGTCAGCCCCGCGGCCTCGGCCAGTTCGGGCCTGCTCGCGCCCGCCTCGCCCGCCGCGCGCAGCAGATCCAGAACGAGTGCGGCGTTGTGGCCGCGCAGGGCCGGCAGGTCCGCGGCCGCCGGGGAGGCGGCGAGGCCGGGGGAAACGGCGGGGACGGAACCGGGGGAGGCAGGGGTCACGGATCCATTCTCGCGCCCGCTTGCACTTCGGAAACGCTGTTGCCAAAGTGGGCGCCATGAACGCCGCCTCCCCCGCCGCCCCGGTCCCCAACCCCCTGCGCGTCGGACTGATCGGTTACGGCCTGGCCGGCTCCGTCTTCCACGCACCGCTGATCGCCGCCACCGACGGCCTCGTACTGGACACCGTCGTCACCTCCTCCCCCGAGCGGCGGCGGCAGGCCCGTGCCGAGCACGGCGAGGGGCTGCGCACCCCCGCCAGTGCCGGCGAGCTGTTCGCGCGCGCCGGTGAACTCGACCTCGTCGTCGTCGCCTCCCCCAACCGCACCCACGTCGAACTGGCCACCCGGGCCCTGGAGGCCGGACTGGCCGTCGTCGTCGACAAACCGCTGGCGGCCGGCGCCGCCGAGGCCGAGGAACTGGCCGGCCTCGCCGAGCGCCGAGGACTGCTGCTGTCGGTGTTCAACAACCGCCGCTGGGACAGCGACTTCCTCACCCTGCGCGACCTGCTGGCCGAGGGCGCGCTGGGCGAGGTGTGGCGCTTCGAGTCCCGCTTCGAGCGGTGGCGCCCGAACCTCAAGGGCGGCTGGCGCGAGTCCGGCGACCCCACCGAACTCGGCGGACTGCTGTACGACCTGGGCAGCCATGTGGTGGACCAGGCGCTCACCCTCTTCGGCCCGGCGGTCTCCGTCCACGCCGAGTCCGACGCGCGCCGCCCCGGCGCCGAGGCCGACGACGACACCTTCATCGCCCTCCACCACGCCTCGGGCACCCGCTCCCACCTGTGGGTCAGCTCCACCGCCGCCGCCCTCGGCCCCCGCTTCCGGGTGCTGGGCAGCCGGGCCGCCTACGTCAAGTACGGCCTCGACCCCCAGGAGGACGCCCTGCGCGCCGGCGCCCGCCCCACCCCCGGCGAACCCTGGGGCGCGGAGGCGGAGTCCGCCTGGGGCACCCTGGGCGCGGCGGACGACGTACGGCCCGTGCCGTCCCGCTCCGGCGACTACCCCGCCTACTACGCCGCCGTCGCCGCCGCCCTGCGCGAGGGGGGCGAGCCCCCGGTCACCGCACGGGAGGCGGCCGAGACGCTGCGGGTACTGGAGGCGGCCCGCACCTCCGCGGCCGAGGGCCGCACCGTGCGGCTCGGCTGACAGGACGGCTCGGCCGGCGGGACGGCTCGGCCGGCGGGCGGGCCTCAGCCGCCCAGCGCGTGGGCGACGGTGTGGATCGCCAGACCCGCCAGCGCACCCACCACCGTGCCGTTGATCCGGATGAACTGCAGGTCGCGGCCGATGTGCGCCTCGATCTTGCGGGAGGTGTGCTCGGCGTCCCAGCCCTCGACCGTCTCGGTGATCAGAGAGGTGATCTCGCTCCGGTAGGTGGTGACGACATGCGCCGCCGCCCCCTCGATCCAGCCGTCGACCTTGCCCCGCAGCCCGCCGTCCCCCGACAGCTTCGCGCCCAGCGACAGCAGCGAGGCACGGGCCCGCAGCCTCAGCTGGCTGCGCTCGTCCCCGGCCGCCGCCACCACCATGGCCCGCACCGCCGACCAGGCCGAGGAGATCAGCTCCTGCACCTCGTCGCGGTCCAGGATCTCCGACTTCAGCCGCTCCACCCGCGCCCGGGTCTCGTCGTCGGACTGCAGGTCGGCGGCGAAGTCCCGCAGGAAACGGTCCAGCGCCTCGCGCGCCGGGTGGTCGGGCATGTCCCGCATCTCCGAGACGAAGCGCAGCAACTCCCGGTAGACGCGCTCGCCGACCTTGCGGTCCACGAAACGCGGCGTCCACCCCGGCGCCCCGCCCGCCACCGCGTCCATCACCGAGTCGCTGTGCCACACCAGCCAGTCGTGGGCCCGTGAGACCACCAGATCCACGACCCGGGCATGGCCGCCGTCGGCGACGATCCGCGACAGCATCCGGCCCAGCCCCGGCGCGATCTCCTGCGCATGGGCGCGCCGGGTGATCGCCTCGCCCACCACCGCCTGCACATCGTTGTCCCGCAGCACGGCCAGCGCCCCGCGCAGCGCGGTGGACAGCTCGGCCGTCACCCGGTCGGCGTTGGCCGGCCTGGCCAGCCAGACGCCCAGCCGGCCGCCGATGTCCACCGAGCGCAGCTTCCGCCGCACCACCTCCTCGGACAGGAAGTTCTCGCCGACGAAGTCGCCCAGACTGCGCCCCAGTTGGTCCTTCTTGTTCGGGATGATCGCGGTGTGCGGGATCGGCAGCCCCATCGGCCGCTTGAACAGCGCGGTCACCGCGAACCAGTCGGCCAGCGCGCCCACCATGCCCGCCTCGGCGGCGGCCGCCACATAGCCGGCCCAGGCACCCGCCCCCGCCCGCTGCGCCCAGGTGGCCAGCGCGAACACCAGCGCCGCCAGCAGCAGCGCACCGGTCGCGATGGCCTTCATCCGGCGCACCCCGCGGCGCTTCTCCTCGTCGGCCGCCGTGAAGGCCACCGGATCGAACGCCGCCCCGGCCGGTGCCCGGGGGCCCGCCGGCCGCCCGCTTCCGGAACCCTGGGCGTTCTTCCCGTCCGTCGTCGTACGCTCCATCGTCTCCACCCGTCCGCGCCGTCCCCGGCCGCAATTGTCGCAAGCGGCCTCCGTCCCGACGGGACCGAACACCGAACGCGCCGCCCGCGTCCCGCACCGCGAACGCGGCCGCCCCCTCCCCCCCGGGGGCCCGGCCGCCTCACGTCCTTTCATCGATCGCGTAACAGGCGGGGCCACCCGGCGGGAACACGCCTGCCGCCATGGGATCATGGGAAAACCGCCGATCACTTCGCACACCTGGGCCCGCACCGCCCGAGGGGGGACTCTTTCCGTGTACGAGCGAGGCTGCCGCCCGTGAGCAAGAACATGGGATACGCCCTGCTGGCAGGGCTCGCGGCCGTCGTGGTCCTGATCTCCGGAGCCGTGTTCGTCGGCGCCGGCGTCAGAGGCGCGGCCCCGGACACCGCCGCCCCACGAGGCGGGGAGAACGCCGCTCCGGCCTCCTCCGGAGCCTGGGTGGGCACCTGGTCCGCCTCACCCGCCTCCGCCGAGCCGAACGCCCCGAACGGCTACCCGGACGCCTCCCTGCGGAACGTGGTGCACACCTCCGTCGGCGGCAGCGCCGCCCGTGTCCGCTTCTCCAACCTCTTCGGCACCCGCCCGCTGACCATCACCCACGCCACCCTCGCCCTGGCCGCCGAGCCCAGCAGCCCCGCCGCCGCGCCCGGCAGCATGCGCAGGCTGACCTTCGGCGACCGAAGCGAGGTGACCGTCCCGGTCGGCTCCGCCGTCACCAGCGACGCGGTACGGCTGAACGTGCCCGCCGCCGCCGACCTGCTCGTCACCCTCTACTCGCCCACCGGCTCCGGCACCGTCACCCACCACCCCCACGCACGCCAGACCAGCTATCTGGCCCGCGGCGACCGGGCCGACGACACCACCGGCACCCCCTACACCGAGCAGACCGCCTACTGGCGGCATGTGACCGCCGTGGACGTGTGGACGAACGAGACCGAGGCCGCCGTCGTGGCCCTCGGCGACTCCATCACCGACGGCGTCACCTCCAGCCCCGGCGCCAACCGCCGCTGGACCGACTTCCTCGCCGACCGGCTGCGCACCGAGCGCGGCGCCCCCCGCTACAGCGTCCTCAACCAGGGCATCAGCGGAAACCGGGTCCTCCTCGACGCCTCCCCGACCGACCTCAAGAACGGGCCCAGCGCCCTGAACCGGCTGGAGCGGGACGTGCTCTCCCGCACCGGCGCCGAGGTCCTGGTCGTCCAGCTCGGCATCAACGACATCCTCAAGACGCCCCAGCAGACCGACCCCCGCAGGATCGTGGACGGCCTGGAACGGATCACCCAGCACGCCCACCGGCGCGGACTGCGGGTGATCGGGGCGACCCTGATGCCGTTCGGCGGGCACCGCAAGCACAACGCGCGCCTGGAGGCCGTACGGCAGCAGGTCAACGAACAGATCCGCCGCGGCGGCGTCTTCGACGCGGTCGTCGACTTCGACGCGGCCCTGCGCGACCCGGCCGCCCCGCAGCGGCTCCTCCCCGTCTACGACTCGGGCGACCATCTCCACCCCAGCGACAGCGGCTTCCGCGCGATGGCCGGAGCCCTGGACCTGGACCTCCTCAAGGGCGCCTCACCGGCCAGGCTCTGACCGGCCCCGAACCCTGCCCCGGCTCCCGAACCCGGCCCCGGAACCCGGCTCCCCGGCCCTGACCGACACGAGCCGGGCCCGCCCGGCCCACGGCATCCACCCGGCGGTCGCCCGGCACCCTCACGGGTGATGGCGGAGCGTGACGGCCCCGCCACCGCACACCCCCGAAGCCCGGCGGCCCGGCCCCGCCGGGCACACGCGTACACCTCCACCGGTACCGCGCACCCCACCGCGGGAGTCACCTGCCCTCGCTCACCGGAGTGGACGGTGCCAGAGTGTCCTACGGGTCATTCCGCCATAAAACGGAATGGGCAAGCCATACCGACAAGGAGACCGCGGTCATGAGCGAGGAACCCGAGGAGCCGAACAACAGCGGGGAGCAGCAGCCGGCCGCCGGACCGCGCCGGTCACCCGTCAAGCGGAGGATCCTGGCCGCCGGCATCCTGGTCACCCTGGTGGCGACAGGCGGGCTGATCACCGGCTACCTGCTCGTGGACATCCCCGACCCCAACTCCGCGGCGACCGCCCAGAACAACGTCTACCTCTACTCCGACGGCACCCAGTTCGCCCGCGACGGCGACGTCAACCGCCAGAACGTCCGGCTCGACGACATCCCCGAACCCACCCGGCACGCCGTACTCGCCGCCGAGGACCGGGACTTCTACCACCAGCCGGCCATCGACGTCACCGCCATGATCCGCGCGGGCTGGAACATGCTCCAGGGCGAGGGCAAGCAGTCCGGCTCCACCATCACCCAGCAGTACGTCAAGAACTACTACCTCGACCAGGAGCAGACCCTCACCCGCAAGGCCAAGGAACTCTTCATCGCCCTCAAACTCGACAACCGGGTGAGCAAGGACGAGATCCTGACCGGCTACCTCAACACCAGCTACTTCGGCCGCAACTCCTACGGCATCCAGGCCGCCGCCCAGGCCTACTACGACAAGCACGCCTCCGACCTCACCACCGCCGAAGGCGCCTACCTCGCGGCCCTCCTCAACTCCCCCAACCTCTACGACGTCGCCGCCCACCCCGAGAACAGGAAACGCGCCGTCGCCCGCTGGAAGTACGTCCTCAACGGCATGGTCAAGGAAGGCTGGCTCAAACCCCGCGAACGCGACGCCATGGCCTTCCCCGAGCCCCGCGACCCCCAGCGCCCCTCGGCCCTGGCCGGCCAGCGCGGCTACCTCGTCGAAGCCGTCAACACCCACCTCACCGAGAGGGGCATCCTCGACGAACAGGAACTGGCCAGGGGCGGCCTGCGGATCACCACCACCATCGACCGCGCCAAACAGGACGCCCTGGTCAAGGCCGTCGAGAAGGAACTCCTGTCCAAACTCGGCGACGAACGCGAAGAGGACTCCTACGTCCGCGCGGGCGCCTCCTCCATCGAACCCCGCACCGGCGAGGTCCTCGCGATGTACGGCGGCATCGACTACATCCAGCAGTACGTCAACAACGCCACCCGCCGCGACTACCAGGCCGGCTCCACCTTCAAGCCCATCGTCTACGCCTCCGCCGTCCACCACCGCGCCAAGACCCGCGGCGGAGAACTCATCGGCCCCAACACCACCTACGACGGCGCCAGCGGACGCACGGTCATCGGCGCCGGCGGCCCCACCAAGTGGGCCCCGCACAACCAGGACAACGTCAGCTACGGCTCGATCCCCGTCACCACCGCCATGAACAAGTCGGTCAACGCCGTCTTCGCCCAGATGGGTGCCGACGTCGGCCCCGAGAGGATCAAGAAGACCGCCGTCGCCCTCGGCCTCTCCCCCGACACCCCCAACATGGCCGAGTCCAACGCCTCCATCTCCCTGGGCACCGCCACCCCCAGCACCCTCGACATGGCCCAGGCCTACGCGACCCTCGCCAACCACGGCGAGCGCGTCGACCACACCCTCGTCAAGAAGATCACCCGCAACGGCGAGAGCATCCCCGTCCCCGAGCCGGAAACCGGACAGGCCGTCTCCCGCCAGGCCGCCGACTCCACCACCGCGGTACTGCGCGAGGTCGTCAAGACCGGCACGGGCAGCCGTGCCAAGGCCCTGGGCCGCCCCGCCGCCGGCAAGACCGGCACGGCGGAGGAGAACGAGGCCGCCTGGTTCGCCGGCTACACCCCCGACCTGGCCACCGTCGTCGCCGTCATGGGCCAGGACCCCGAAACCGGCGGCCACAAGTCGCTGTACGGCGCCGCCGGAATGCCCCGCCTCAACGGCTCCGACTTCCCCACCCTCATCTGGACCGCCTACACCACCGAGGCACTGCGCGGCACCCCCGTCAAGAACTTCGAACTCAAGCCCGGCAAGAACCGCCTCCCCAAGGCGTCACCCAGCCCCTCCGGCAGCACCGACCCGTCCGGCGACCCCGACGCCCCCGGGGAGGAGCCCACCCCGGTCGACGGCTCCGAGGAGGCCCCGGACACCTCCGCCACCGGCCCCGGCCGGGAGGACGCCGAGAACACCGGAGGCGGCGGGGACGACAGGGACGACAGGGACGGCGGGGACTACGGGGACGACGGCGCCAACGGCGAACGCGCCCCGGAGAAGACCGGAAAGACCGGAAAGACCGAGAAGGACCGCGAGAAGGACCGCGAGAAGAACCGCGGGAAGAAGGCCGGGGACGACGAGAAGCAGCAGGGGAAACCCGCCAAACCCTCCGGCGGGACGGCGGACGGCAAGAACCCCGGCGAGGCCCCCTCCCCCGCCCCCGAGGCCAAGGCCTCCCCCGAGGGCTCCCCCGAAACCTCCGCCGCACCCCGGCCCTGAGACCGAACGGCCGGAGCCGACAGCACGAAGGGCCCCGCGGCACATCCGCGGGGCCCGCCCGTACGGCCGCCGCCCCTCCCCGGGCGCGACCCCACGGCCCCGGCGCTACAGATACAGCCCCGACGCTACAGATACAGCCCGGTGGAGTCCTCCGCCCCCTGCAACCGCTCGGCCGCCACCGCATGCAGATCACGCTCGCGCATCAGCACGTACGCGACCCCGCGCACCTCCACCTCGGCCCGGTCGGCCGGGTCGAACAGCACGCGGTCACCGGGCTCCACCGTGCGCACGTTCTGCCCGACGGCGACCACCTCGGCCCAGTTCAGCCTGCGGCCGACCGCCGCCGTCGCGGGAATGACGATGCCACCGGAGGACCGGCGCTCGCCCTCGGGAATGTCGGTACGCACCAGCACCCGGTCGTGCAGCATCCGGATGGGCAGCTTGTCGTGGTGGGACGTCTTGGAACTCACGGCAGAACCGTATCCCAGCCCGCCTCCGCCCCGCTCAGCGACGGCGACGACGCCGGGACGACACCACCAGCAGCCCGGCCACCCCCGCCACCACCAGCGCCACCGGCACGACCCGCGCCGCCCGGGGGCGGCCCTCCTCGTCCGTGAACCGGTCCCGCACATCCGACAGCGCGTGGTTCACCGCGACATACGCCCGGCCCGCGGTGCGGTCCACGGCCGACGCCGCCCGCGCCTTCACACCGTCGGCGATCGTCCTCGGGTGCACCCGCACCGCCAGCTCGTCCAGCGTCTCGGCGAGCTCCCGCCGCCTGCGGACGATCTCCGCCTCGATCTCCGCTGGGGTCCTGGCTTCCGACACCGCACTGCCTCCGTCGTCTCATCCGTCTCATCCGCCCCACCCGGGCCGCCGTGCACCGGGAACCCGGCCACCGGACAGTCTGGCAGTTCCCTCACCTCCGATGCCCCGCGCCACCCCCGTCACACCCCGTGGCTAGGCTTTCGAACCGATAACGGCCCCCGACGACGGCCCCGACCACGGGACCGCGAGCCCCGCCCGAGGAGTACCGATGAGCGAGCGACTGCAACCCGGCGACACCGCCCCGGCCTTCACCCTGCCCGACGCCGACGGCAACCCCGTCTCGCTCTCCGACCGCGCCGGACGCAAGGTGATCGTCTACTTCTACCCCGCCGCCCTCACCCCCGGCTGCACCAAGCAGGCCTGCGACTTCACCGACAACCTCGACCTCCTCGCCGGCGCGGGCTACGACGTGATCGGCGTCTCCCCCGACAAGCCGGAGAAGCTCGCGAAGTTCCGCGAGAAGGAGAACCTCAAGGTCACCCTCGTCGGCGACCCGGAGAAGAAGGTACTGGAGGCCTACGGCGCCTTCGGCGAGAAGAAGATGTACGGCAGGACCGTCACCGGCGTCATCCGCTCCACGGTGGTCGTCGACGAGGAGGGGAAGGTCGAGCGGGCGCTGTACAACGTCAGGGCCACCGGCCACGTCGCCAAGCTCATCCGGGACCTCTCCCTCTGAGGCCACCGGACCCCCGTCACCGCCCGGCCCCTCCCCCCTGCGTGACCTCCCGGCACGCCGTTCGTTGACCAGTGCGAGTCCGCGACAGAAGACCGAACGACCACGGCGCGGACGGTCCGCAGGGGGAGGAACCATGACCAGCCCGTACACCCGCGAATCACTCGCCGACGCTGTCGCCCGCTCCTCGACATGGGCGCAGCTCATGCGCGAACTGGGGATGGAGGTCAGTGGAGGCAGACGCCGCACGCTCCAGAGGCTGGTGGCCGAGTACGGCATCGACACAGGTCACTTCAGGCAGCAGAGCCCGTGGCGGAAGTACACCGACACGGCGATCGCCGAGGCTGTCGCCGGTTCGAGCACGCTGCGCGAGGTCGTCACCAAGCTCGGTGCGACACCCGCGACGGGGACGCTCTCCCACATCCGGCGCCGTATCGCAGCCGCCGGAATCGACACCAGCCACCTCCCCGCGCTGAACCGCCCCCGGATCGACCTTCCGTTCGCGCCCGAGGAGGTGAGGCAGGCGGCGGCCACCGCCACCAGCATCCGTGCCCTGGCGCGTTCCCTGGGTCTCGGCGACGACAGCGCGTCGCGTGCCGCACTGCGCCGGATGCTCACCGAACTGGACGTCGACGTCTCGCACTTCTCCCACGCGCAGGTTCTCATCGCCGAAGCACCACTCCGCGCTGCCGTTTCGAGCAGCACAAGCTACGCCGAAGTCATGCGCTCACTGAACCTACCGGTCAACGACGCGAACCACCGACGAGTACATCGGCATGTGGTGCGCCTCGGGCTGGAGACCTCCCACTTCAAGCGACGTACACGACGTGAGGTCCGACCGAAGACACCGAAACGGATCGCCGGGGAGGTACTGCGGGTGCACCCCGCAGACGCTCCTCGGGTAAACCGTGCCCGGTTGCAACGGGCCTTGGAGGAGATCGGCATGCCCTACCGGTGCACAGGATGCGGTAACTCGGGAGAGTGGCTCGGAACAGCAATGACTCTCCAGATCGACCACATCAACGGCGACTGGCACGACAACCGTCGGGAGAATCTTCGCTACCTGTGCCCAAACTGTCACGCGATCACAGAGACGTGGTGCGGCCGTAACAAACGTTCCGCGAACAGGCGCGGATGACCTTCCCGGTGGGCCGCTCAGCGCGTCCGCCCGCTACCATGGTTGGCGTCCAGCGGCGGTGGCGCAGTGGTGACGCAGCAGATTTAGATTCTGTGGCCCTAACGGGCTTGAGGGTTCGAATCCCTTCCGCCGCACAGACCTTTCATTCGAAGGCCCGGCTCGCTGAGCCGGGCCTTCGGCGTTGTCGGCGGAACCCGCCCCGCGGGACGGGCCGTCAGCCCAGGAGTTCGCGGACGACCGGGGCGAGGGCGCGGAAGGCCTGGCCGCGGTGGCTGATGGCGTTCTTCTCGTCCGGGCTCAGCTCCGCGCAGGTGCGGGTCTCGCCCTCGGGCTGGAGGATCGGGTCGTAGCCGAAGCCGCCGGTGCCGGCGGGCTCGCGGCGGAGGGTGCCGGCCAGGCGGCCCTCGACGACGCGCTCGGTGCCGTCGGGCAGGGCCAGGGCGGCCGCGCAGGCGAAGTGCGCGGTGCGGTGGGGGTCGTCGATGTCGGAGAGCTGGGCGAGGAGCAGGTCGAGGTTGGCCCGGTCGTCGCCGTGGCGTCCGGCCCAGCGGGCGGAGAAGATGCCGGGGGCTCCGCCGAGGACGTCGACGCACAGGCCGGAGTCGTCGGCGACGGCGGGCACCGCGGTGGCCCTGGCCAGGGTGCGGGCCTTGAGGAGTGCGTTCTCGGCGAAGGTGAGGCCGGTCTCCCTGACGTCCGGGACCTCGGGGTAGGCGTCGGCGCCGACCAGGGTGAGGTCCAGTCCGGCGGCGGAGAGGATGGCCTCCAGCTCTCGGACCTTGTGGGCGTTGCGGG
The DNA here is from genome assembly GCF_002843305.1 of Streptomyces barkulensis. Lineage (GTDB taxonomy): Bacteria > Actinomycetota > Actinomycetes > Streptomycetales > Streptomycetaceae > Streptomyces > Streptomyces barkulensis. Next base: position 117,774 of record NZ_PGSG01000025.1, on the reverse strand, counting down.
TTGCGAGGATCAGGCGCTGGCTCATGGGGACCGATTATCCCGTCGCGGCGGCCGGAACCCCCCGGCGGACCGGACGCCGGTGCCCGGGGCCGGACACCGGTGCCGGGGCCCGGGTTCGTCAGCCGGGGTCCGTCAGCCGGGGTCCGTCAGCCGGGGTCCGTCAGCCGGGGTTCGTCAGCCGGGGTCCGTCAGCCGGGGGCGCAGACCTGGGTCAGTTCGTCGGCGGCGTCGACGACGGGGCTGACATCGGGGGTCTTGCCCTGCTCGACGGACTCGCGGACGTTGTCGGCGGCCTTCTGCATGTCCTCGGCGACCCGGGTGATGTCGGCGTTGTCCGTGTTCTCGATGATCTTGTCGAGGTTCTCGTTGATGCGGTTCAGGGACTGGTCCACCTCGGCCGGGTTCTCGACGCCGTCGGCGACGGCCTGCTGGAGGGCGTTGGCGCTGTCCACGACGACGACGGCGGTGTTGGCGCAGTCCAGTGCGTTCTGGACGGCGCCGCAGCCCATCAGGGGGAGGGCGAGGACGACGGGGGCGAGGGCGGCGAGGGTGGTCCGTCTGCGCATCTGGCGTGGTCTCCTGTGTCTGGACGGGCCGTACGGCTCGACCCGTACGGCCCGTGCCCTGTAGGACGCGCAAAGCGCTCGCAAAGTTCCGCGTCCCGTCCGCCGTTCTCATGAGGGGTCGCCGGGATTGTCCGGGCGGCCCGGACGGTCCGGACGGCCCGGGGTGGCTGCGGCGGGGCCGGGGGTCAGGCGGGGGGCAGCGCTCCGGTGTCCAGTGCGTGCCGCTGGGCGCCGTCGAGTTGGGCGCAGCCGGCGACGGCGAGGTCGAGGAGGGCGTCGAGTTCGGTGCGGGCGAAGGGGGTTCCCTCGGCGGTGCCCTGGACTTCGACGAAGCGGCCGTCGCCGGTGCAGACGACGTTCATGTCGGTCTCGGCGCGGACGTCCTCCTCGTAGCAGAGGTCGAGCAGGGGGGCGCCGTCGACGATGCCGACGCTGACGGCGGAGACGGTGCCGGTCAGCGGCTGGGCCTTGGCGCGGACGAGTTTGTTGTCGCGGGCCCAGGTGAGGGCGTCGGCGAGGGCGACGTAGGCGCCGGTGATGGCGGCGGTGCGGGTGCCGCCGTCGGCCTGGAGGACGTCGCAGTCGAGGACGACGGTGTTCTCGCCGAGGGCCTTGAGGTCGACGACGGCGCGCAGTGAGCGGCCGATGAGGCGGGAGATCTCGTGGGTGCGTCCGCCGATCCTGCCGCGGACGGATTCGCGGTCGCCGCGGGTGTTGGTGGAGCGGGGGAGCATGGCGTATTCGGCGGTGATCCAGCCTTCGCCGCTGCCCTTGCGCCAGCGGGGCACGCCTTCGGTGATGCTGGCGGTGCAGAGGACGCGGGTGTCGCCGAAGGAAATGAGGACGGATCCTTCGGCGTGTTTGCTCCAGCCGCGTTCGATGGTGACGGGTCGGAGTTGTTCGGCTGTGCGGCCGTCGATGCGTGACATGGGTGTGAGCCTAGTGCCCCGGGTGGGGCGGCCGTTCGGGTGAAGGGCCTGGTGACCGGCTGTGCGGGGGGCGCGGGGGCCGCGGGGGCGGGGTGGTCACATCATGTCCTCGATTTCGGCGGCGATGGGGTCGGCGTCGGTGCCGATGACGACCTGGATGGCGGAGCCCATCCTCACGACTCCGTGTGCGCCGGCGGCCTTGAGGGCGGCCTCGTCGATGAGGCCGGGGTTCTCGACCTCGGTGCGCAGGCGGGTGATGCAGCCCTCGATCTCGACGATGTTGTCGATGCCGCCGAGTCCGGCGACGATGTTCTCCGCTTTGCCGGGCATGTTCTCCGCCTTCCCGCCGGCTGCCGCCGGCCGTCTGGGCCCGTCCTGTGTCCGGTGCCCCCTGTGGACCGGATTGGCACATTAACCCACGTTATGCGCACCTGTGCGAGGGTGCCTCGTCGGCTCCTTACCGCTTTCCGGTCCCGTGTGGAAGGGGGCGCGGGCCCGCGGGCGTTCCGGGTACTGCATTGCGGCACTGTCCCCGGTTCCGTCGGCCGTCTTGTCCGCCTGGGTGCTTTCGGAGCCTTTGTTCGTGTTACAAGGTGACTTAAGCGCTCTGTTACCCATGTGATGCCTGCGATGCGGATGTGCGGCGCGGACCGCACTGCCCCACGGGAGGAAGCCGATGACCACGGCCACTGCCAGGACGTCCGACGACGGGGGCGAAGGGGGCGGCGAGGGGGGCGGCGGGGGCGGGAGGAGGCGCGGCGCGGGTGCGATGGCGGTGGCCCAGCGCATCGGCCGCAGTCTGATGCTGCCGATCGCCGTGCTGCCCGCGGCGGCTCTGATGGTCCGGCTGGGTTACGAGGACATGCTGGGCCGGGAGGGTTTCCCGGACTTCGTCAACCGGATCGCCGAGTTCCTGGCGGCTGGCGGCGGGGCGCTGCTGGACAATCTGCCGCTGCTGTTCGCCGTGGGCATCGCGGTCGGTTTCGCCAGAAAGGCGGACGGTTCCACGGGGTTGGCGGCCGTGGTGGGCTATCTGGTCTTCCAGCAGGTGATGGCCACCTTCGTCGATCCCAATCTGCCGCCTGAGGAGGGTGTCGCCCGGCCCGCGGACGCCGGTGTGCTGGGCGGTGTGGTGATGGGGCTGGTCACCGCCGTGCTCTACCAGCGCTACCACCGCAGGAAGCTGCCGGACTGGCTGGGTTTCTTCGGGGGCCGCCGGCTGGTGCCGATCCTGGCGTCGTTCGCGGGGCTGTTCCTGGGGGTCGTCTTCGGTTACGCCTGGCCGGTGCTGGGGGCCGCCATCCACGGTTTCGGCGAGTGGCTGGTGGGGTCGGGCGCGCTGGGGGCGGGGGTGTTCGGGGTGGCCAACCGGGCGCTGATCCCGGTGGGCATGCACCATCTGCTGAACTCGTTCCCGTGGTTCCAGGCGGGTTCCTACGAGGACGGCGGGGTGCGGTACGAGGGGGACATCGCGCGTTTCCTGCACGGGGATCCGACGGCGGGTCAGTTCATGACCGGGTTCTTCCCCATCATGATGTTCGCTCTTCCGGCGGCCTGTCTGGCGATGTACCACTGTGCGCGGCCCGAGCGCCGCAAGGTGGTGGGCGGGATGATGTTCTCCATCGCGCTGACCGCCTTCGTCACCGGGGTGACCGAGCCGATCGAGTTCACGTTCATCTTCGTGGCGCCGTTGCTGTACGCGGTCCACGCGGTGCTGACGGGGGTGTCGATGGCGCTGAGCTGGGCGCTGGGGGCGCGGGACGGTTTCGGTTTCTCCGCCGGGGCGATCGACTTCCTGCTGAATCTGGGGATCGCGTCCAGGCCGTGGCTGCTGGTGGTGCTGGGTCTGTGTTTCGCGGTGGTGTACTACGCGGTCTTCCGGTTCGCGATCGTGCGGTTCGGTCTGCCGACGCCGGGCCGGGAGTCGGACGAGGAGATCGCCGAGCAGGAGAAGGCGCAGTACCGGGGGTAGCTCGGTGCCGCGCCGGCCGGGTCCGTGCGGCTCACGGGCCCGGCCGGTGGCCGGTCAGAGCTCGTAGACGGCGCCGGGGCGGGCCATCTCCACGGGGCCGGAGAAGGCGGCCTGTGCGTCGCGCAGGTTGTGCCGGGGGTCCGTCCACGGGGGGATGTGGGTGAGGACCAGTCGTTCGGCGCCCGCCCGCTGTGCGCACTCCCCGGCCTGCCGTCCGTTGAGGTGGAGTTCGGGGATGTCCTCCTTGCCGTCGGTGAAGGAGGCCTCGCACAGGAAGAGGTCGGCGCCTTGGGCCAGGTCGCACAGGGCGTCGCAGGGGCCGGTGTCGCCGGAGTAGACGAGGGTCCTGCCCTCGTGCTCGATGCGGAAGCCGTAGGTCTCCACCGGGTGCCGCACCCGGTCGGCGGTGACGGTCAGCGGTCCGAGCCGGAAGGTGCTTCGGGGGGCGAGGTCGCGGAAGTCGAAGACCTCGCTCATCGACTTCTCGGAGGGGGTGTCGGCGTAGGCGGTGGTCAGCCGCTGCTCGGTGCCCTGGGGGCCGTACACCGGGATGGCCTCGCAGCGCCCTCCCTCGTGGCGGTAGTACCGGGCCACGAAGTACGCGCACATGTCGATGCAGTGGTCCGCGTGGAGGTGGCTGAGGGCGATGGCGTCGAGGTCGTAGAGGCCGCAGTGGCGTTGCAGCTCGCCCAGGGCGCCGTTGCCCATGTCGAGCAGGAGCCGGTAGCCGTCGGCCTCTACGAGGTAGCTGGAGCAGGCCGATTCCGCGGACGGGAACGATCCCGAGCAGCCGACGACGGTGAGCTTCATAGGGGAAGGAACCTCCGTGGCCCGGGAAGAGGGGTTACCTGAGCGTAAGGCGCATGGGGGCCGGTGGCTCCTCCGCAGTGCCCCGTTGTGGGCGGAATCACCAGGGCGGGGGCGGCGCGGGGGCGGCGCGGGGGCGGGCAGCGCGGTGTGCGGGCCTCGGGGGGCGCACGGCCTCGGTGGCGGGCGCCCCCGCACCGCGCCCCCGCACCGCCGCTCCCGGCTGCCGGAGGGGACGCGGCGGACGCGGCGGGCGCGGCGGGCGGGGTGTCGCCGGCGCTGGGTGTGCGGGCCGGGCTCAGGCCCAGAGCTGTCCTTGGAGGGCCTCGACCGCGGCCTCGGTGGTGGGCGCGGTGTAGATGCCGGTGGACAGGTACTTCCAGCCGCCGTCGGCGACGACGAAGACGATGTCGGCGCTCTGTCCCGCGCGCAGGGCCTTGCGGCCGACCCCGATGGCGGCGTGGAGGGCGGCGCCGGTGGAGACTCCGGCGAAGATGCCTTCCTGCGCGAGGAGTTCGCGGGTGCGGGTGACGGCGTCCTCGGAGCCGACCGAGTAGCGGGTGGTGAGGACGGTCTCGTCGTACAGCTCGGGGACGAAGCCCTCGTCGAGGTTGCGCAGGCCGTAGACGAGGTCGTCGTAGCGCGGTTCGGCGGCGACGATCTGGATGCCGGGGACCTTCTCGCGCAGGTAGCGGCCGGCGCCCATCAGGGTGCCGGTGGTGCCCAGCCCCGCGACGAAGTGGGTGATCGAGGGCAGGTCGGCGTGGATCTCGGGGCCGGTGCCGGCGTAGTGGGCGCCGGCGTTGTCGGGGTTGCCGTACTGGTAGAGCATGACCCAGTCGGGGTGCTCGGCGGCGATCTCCTTGGCGACGCGCACCGCGGTGTTGGAGCCGCCGGCGGCCGGGGAGGAGATGATCTCGGCGCCCCACATGGCCAGTAGCTGGCGGCGCTCGGCGCTGGTGTTCTCCGGCATGACGCAGACCATGCGGTAGCCCTTGAGCTTGGCCGCCATGGCCAGCGAGATGCCGGTGTTGCCGGAGGTGGGCTCCAGGATGGTGCGGCCGGGGGTGAGCCGGCCGTCCTTCTCGGCCTGCTCGATCATGTAGAGGGCCGGGCGGTCCTTGATCGAGCCGGTGGGGTTGCGGTCCTCCAGCTTGGCCCAGATGCGGACGTCCTCGGACGGCGAGAGCCGCGGCAGGCGCACCAGAGGGGTGTTGCCCACCGCGGCGATCGGCGAGTCGTAGCGCATCAGCGCATGCCCCCGGCCACGGCGGGGAGGATCGTCACGTTGTCGCCGTCGCTCAGCTTGGTGGAGATCCCGTCCAGGAAGCGGACGTCCTCGTCGTTGAGGTAGACGTTGACGAAGCGGCGCAGCTCGCCGCCCTCGACCAGCCGCTCCCGGATGCCGCTGTGGCGGGTCTCCAGGTCCTCGATGAGCTCGGCGAGGGTGCCGCCGTCGCCCTCGACGGCCTTCTGCCCGTCGGTGTAGGTGCGGAGGATGGTCGGGATGCGGACCTCGATGGCCATGGGTGTACTCCTGTTGGGAGAGGCGGGAAGCGTGCGGGCCTTGGCTCGTGCGCGTGGGCGAGGTGCGGCCGGGCGGGCCGCTCGGGGGGTGGCCGTCCGGGTCAGGCGCGGTCGGCCGCGCGGCGCCGGGGGTGCCCCAGGGCGCTGGCGAGGCGGCACAGGTCGACGTGCAGGCGCGCCACGAGCAGCGCGCCCGGGGACTTACCCGGGTGGGTATCGCTCACGTCGTGGTTAACCATGGGCTCATCGTAACGATTCCCGCCTCGGGAACCGGATACCTGTTCCAGGATGCGGACCCTGCCGTCTCGCCTGTCGTCAGGGGCCGGGGTCAGTCCTCGTAGGCGGGGACGATCCTGACCTCCTCCTCGGTGATCTCGCCGTCGACGATGCGGAAGGAGCGGAAGGAGAAGGGCCCCTCGTCGTTGCCGCACTCCGCGGTGGAGACCAGGACGTAGTGGGCGCCGGGCTCGCCGGCGTAGGCGACGTCGGTGCGCGAGGGGTAGGCCTCGGTGGCGGTGTGGGAGTGGTAGACGACCACCGGCTCCTCGTCGCGGTCGTCCATCTCGCGGTAGAGCTTCAGCAGGTCCGCGGAGTCGAACTCGTAGAACGTGGGCGAGCGGGCGGCGTTCAGCATGGGGATGAAGCGCTCGGGGCGTCCGCTGCCGGCCGGGCCCGCGATGATGCCGCACGCCTCGTCGGGGTGGTCCCGGCGGGCGTGGGCCACGATCTTGTCGTGCAGCTCCTGGGTGATGGTCAGCATGGGCGACAGCATAGGCAGGACGCGCGGGCGGGGCCCCGCCCGTACCGGTGTGCGGTACGGGCGGGGCCCCGCGGTGCTCTGCCGCCCCCGGGGGCGGCGGGTGTCACTTGGCGAGTGTGGGGGTTCCGCCGGCGCCGCCGGGGCCGGCTGCCTCGGAGGCCTCGATCTGCTCGTCGCTCTCACCGGCGTCGCGCCGGCGGATGTAGTCCACGACGCGGTTGAGCTCACGCCTGACGACGGGCGCCAGCAGGTAGAGGCCGATGATGTTGAACACCGCGGCGAGGAACAGGAAGGAGTCGGCCAGGGAGACCAGGGAGGACAGCGACATCAGCGCACCGGTGATGACGATGAGGCTGAAGAGCACCTTGTAGACGTTCTCGCTGGTCCTGGTGCGGCCGAAGAGGTAGGTCCACGCCTTCATGCCGTAGTAGCTCCAGGTGATGATCGTGGAGAAGGCGAAGAGCAGGACCGCGACGGCCAGGATGTAGGGGAACCAGGAGATCGCGCTCTCGAAGGCGTCCGAGGTGAGCGAGACGCCGGAGGCGATCGGCTCGCCGTTGGCGTTGGCCTCGCGGGCCGCCTCCCAGCTCGGGGTGCGGGCGATGACGATGGTCAGCGCGGTCATGGTGCAGACGACGACGGTGTCGATGAACGGCTCGATCATCGCGACCAGGCCCTCGGTGGCGGGGCGCTTGGTCTTCACCGCGGAGTGGGCGATGGGGGCCGAGCCGATGCCCGCCTCGTTGGAGAAGGCGGCGCGCTGGAAGCCGACGATCAGGGCGCCGATGAGGCCGCCGGCCACGCCCTCGGGGGCGAAGGCGCCCACGATGATGTCGGAGACGGCGTCGGGCACGGCGGTGACGTTGGTCAGGATGACGAAGAGGCAGGCGACGACGTAGACGATCGCCATCGCGGGGACCAGCCGGCTGGTGACGGCGCCGATGGAGCGCATGCCGCCGAGGAGGACCAGGGCGACCAGGGCGGCGATCAGGATGCCGAAGAAGAGGGCGCCGCCGGAGCTGCTGAAGAGGCTGTCCTCGCCGCCGGTGACGGACTGGAGCTGCTCCAGGCTCTGGTTGACCTGGAAGAGGTTGCCGCCGAAGAAGGTGAAGAACAGCAGGGCGACGGCGGAGCCGACGGCGAGCACCTTGCCCAGGCCGCCCAGGCCGCGCTCGGCCATGCCCTTGCGCAGGTAGTGCATCGGGCCGCCGGAGACGGTGCCGTCGGCGTGGACCTCGCGGTACTTCACGCCGAGGGTGCACTCGACGAACTTGGTCGCCATGCCCAGCAGACCGCAGACGATCATCCAGAAGGTGGCGCCGGGGCCGCCGATGGTGACCGCGATGGCCACACCGGCGATGTTGCCGAGTCCGACGGTGCCGGAGACTGCGGAGGTGAGGGCCTGGAAGTGGTTCACCTCACCGGGGGCGTCCTTCTGGTCGTACTTGCCGCGGACCAGTTTGAGGGCCTTGGGCAGGTGGCGGACCTGGGCGAAGCCGAAGTATCCGGTGAACACCAGTCCCGCGACCACCAGCCAGCCGACGATCCAGGGGAACTCGGTGTCCCCGAGCGGAATGGTGTAGAAGACGATCTCGCTGATTGCCGACGCGATCGGATCGACGAATTCGGTGATCGATTCATCGAGTCGTGTCGTCCAGGTTTCGTTTGCCATGGGTTCCCTCTGGCTGTAGCGGCTGCGGGGACGTGTGGGGGCGGGTGCAACGGTGGTTGCCGGTGGTACGGCGAACGGACCAACCTCGGCGTCCGGTCTCGCGCGCAGTTTCCTCCGAAGTTCTCCGGGTTGTAAGACTCGGATAAAAATCGGGTTGGGAGTTCCTATCACGCTGCGCTACCGCGCCGGTGTGACCTGGATCACATGTTCATATTACGGTCGGATCACACAGGGGAATTCGGGGGCGAAACGGGCATCATCTCCGCCCGAAGGGGTGTCGCATCCGATAAACGGAGAGTTTCGGTGACCCTGTGCGACACGACGGGCCCGTAGAGACTTTTTAATGTATGGCACAAATAAATGCCGGAAAACACCGGCCCGCAGGACACTGCCGCCGTGCCCCGCCGTGTGCAGCCGTGCCACGCCGTTTACAGCCGTGCCCCGCCGGCGGCCCGGAGCGGCGCCCCGGGCCGCCGGTCCGAACCGGCGGGCCGTCAGGGCGCCAGGGTCTCCACCAGCGACTCCTGGAGCGCCCCCAGCCACAGATACGCCATCACCATCGGTTTGCGCGGGTCGCCGTCCGGCAGCGCGTACAGCTCGTCGCCGTCCTCGTCCTCGGTGATCTCCAGACGCGCGCCGATGGCCAGCCGCAGGTCGTTGAGCGCGCCGAGCCACTGGCGCGACTGCTCGGGGGTGAGGGTGAGCACCGCTCCCCCCTCGCCGGCGGTGGCCAGGGAGTCCAGGGTGCGCACGACGGCGAGGCCGTCCTCGCGCTTGCGGGCGCGCAGGTCGTTCTCGGTGTAGCGCCGGAACTCCGCGGCGGCCTCCCGCGTCCCGGCGTCCCCTCCGGCGCCGGGGCCGCCGTAGGCGTCGGGGAAGAGCCTGGCCAGCGCCGGATCGGAGGGCGGCTCGGTGGGGCCGTCGGCCATCAGCGCGGCGAGCGGGTCCTGTTCGCCGCCGGCCTCGTCCGCCCCCGGGCCGGGGCCGATGAGCTCCAGGAGCTGGACGGCGAGGCTGCGCAGGATGGAGATCTCCACCTCGTCGAGCGCGACGGCGGCGCCTCCGGGCACGCCCGCCGCGGGCTGGAAGAGCCCGGCCATCAGCGGTCCTGCTGGAGGGTCGCCCACAGGCCGTAGCCGTGCATGGCCTGCACGTCGCGCTCCATCTCCTCGCGGCTGCCGCTGGAGACGACCGCGCGGCCCTTGTGGTGGACGTCCATCATCAGCTTCCTGGCCTTCTCCTTCGGGTACCCGAAGTAGGTCTGGAACACATAGGTCACGTAACTCATCAGGTTCACCGGGTCGTTGTGGACGACCGTCACCCACGGGACGTCCGGCTCGGAGACCGCCTCGGGCGCCTCGTCAGAGGCGGGACGGGTGATCTCGGTGGGGGCGACCGACAGCCGCGCCACATGGGCGCCGCACGGACCGGGTACGCGGTCCGCGGCGGGCGGCCGCACGACCGCGACGGCGGAGGGGGTCATCCGGTGTGTGTCGTCGCTCACGGTTCCCATGCTGCCACTTCGGCCGGGCGGCGACGCAAACGGGGCTCCGGCGGGCTGCGGCGCGTTCCCCCGGAACCGAATATCGTCAAAGTGACGAGATTGGGGGTAGCATCCGTTCCATGAACACCGCAGACCTGGGCCTGCCGGTCGCCGTGCCGTCCACCGCCCTGTTCACCGACCACTACGAACTCACCATGGTCCAGGCGGCGTTGCGCGGCGGTACCGCCGACCGGCGCTCCGTCTTCGAGGTCTTCACCCGCCGTCTGCCCGAGGGCCGCCGCTACGGCGTGGTGGCGGGCACCGGAAGGGTCCTGGACGCGGTGGCGAACTTCCGCTTCGAGCCGGAGATCCTGGAGTTCCTGCGCGAGCGGGACGTGGTGGACGAGCCGACCCTTCAGTGGCTGGCCGGCTACCGCTTCCGCGGCGACATCAGCGGCTATCCGGAGGGCGAGGTCTACTTCCCCGGCTCGCCCGTCATGCGGGTGGAGGGCACCTTCGCCGAGTGCGTGCTGCTGGAGACGGTGATCCTGTCGATCCTCAACCACGACTCGGCCGTCGCCGCCGCCGCGTCCCGGATGGCCGTCGCGGCCCGGGGGCGCCCGCTGATCGAGATGGGCGCACGCCGCACCCACGAGCTGTCGGCGGTGGCCGCGGCCCGGGCGGCGTACGTCGGCGGTTTCTCCACCACCTCCGACCTGGCCGCCGGCTTCCGCTACGGCATCCCCACCACCGGCACCAGCGCCCATGCCTTCACCCTGCTGCACGACACCGAGCGGGACGCCTTCACCGCACAGGTGGAGTCCATGGGCAGTGGCACCACGCTCCTGGTGGACACCTACGACGTGGCCGAGGCCGTCCGCACCGCCGTGGAGGTGGCGGGCCCCGGCCTGGGCGCGGTGCGCATCGACTCCGGCGACCTGCTGCTGCTCGCCCACCGGGTGCGGCAGCAGCTCGACGAGCTGGGTGCGCGGGACACCAGGATCGTCGTGACCAGCGATCTGGACGAGTACGCCATCGCCTCGCTGGCCGCCGCGCCGGTGGACGCCTACGGGGTGGGCACCCAGCTGGTCACCGGCAGCGGGCATCCCACGGCCTCGATGGTCTACAAGCTGGTGGCCCGCGCCGACTCCTGCGATCCCCGGTCCCCGCTGCGCCCGGTGGCGAAGAAGTCCATGGGCGGGAAGCTGTCGGTCGGGGGCGTGAAGTGGGCCGCCCGGCGGCCGGACGCGGACGGCGTGGCCGAGGCCGAGGTCGTCGGCACCGGCGAGGTGCCCGCGCGGCTGGCGGACCACCTGCTGACGGTGGACCTGGTCCGCGGCGGCGAGATCGTGGCCCGCGAGCGGCTGGAGGCGGCCCGCGAGCGGCATCTGCGGGCCCTCGACGGACTGCCGCTGTCGGCGGCGCAGCTCTCGCGCGGCGAGCCGGTCCTGCCCACCGAGTACACCGGGGGGTGAGGCGCGGCGCCCACACACTCCCGCGGCGGACGCCGAGTGTCTAAGGTCGGACACGTCCCCGCCCCCGTCCCCCCCCCTGCGGACCGCGGCCGGCCACAGTGACCGGTCCCGACCGGTCCGCCGGTCCCAGTCCCAGTCCCAGTCCCAGCTAGCCAGCCACAGCCACTCCAGCCGAAAGGTGTGCACCATGCACCGGGCCCTGATCGTCGTAGACGTCCAGAACGACTTCTGTGAGGGCGGCAGCCTCGCGGTGGCGGGGGGTGCCGACGTGGCCGCGGCCATCACCGACCTCGTCGGGCAGAGCACCGCCGGATACCGCCACGTGGTGGCCACCCGCGACCACCACGTCTCCCCGGGTGACCACTTCTCCGACCACCCCGACTTCCGCCACTCCTGGCCCGCGCACTGCGTGGCCGGGACCGAGGGCGTGGGCTTCCACCCGAACTTCGCGCCGGCCGTCGCCTCCGGCTCGATCGACGCGGTCTTCGACAAGGGCGCGTACGCCGCCGCCTACAGCGGCTTCGAGGGGAAGGACGAGAACGGCACCCCGCTCGCCGACTGGCTGCGCTCCCACGGTGTGACGGAGGTGGACGTGGTGGGCATCGCCACCGACCACTGCGTGCGCGCGACCGCGCTGGACGCGGCCCGCGAGGGCTTCCGAACCCGGGTGCTGCTCGGCATGACGGCCGGGGTGGCGGCGCCGACCACCGAGCTGGCGCTGGAGGAGATGCGCGGGGCGGGTGTGGAGCTGTCGGGCGAGCCGGTGGTCCGCGCCGCCTGAATCCGGCAGCCGTGCCGGCCGGGGCGGCCGGGACCTCAGCCCGCCGCGGCGCGGCGCAGGGCGCCTATGGGCCGCCAGAAGCCGCTGTCCGCGTACGCGCCCTCGTCGCCGGCCGGCGCACCGGCGGTACCGGTGGGGCCGGCGGTACCGGTGGGGCCGGCCGCATCGGCGGCTCCGTGCTGCGGGGCCGGGCGCCAGACCAGGCCGTCGGGGTGGTGCAGCACCGCGCTGATCTCGTCGGGGGTGGGCGGCTCGGCGTTGCCGCGCAGGTAGACCGCGCGCAGGCCGAGGTTTCTCAGCCGGGTCAGGGCGCGGGCCCGGTTGGCCGCGTGGACCAGGAAGCGGGCACGCTGTCCGCCGTGCCCCGGCCGGGGCACGGAGAGCGCCACGACCACGCTGCCGTCCGGCAGCCTGGTCCAGCCACCGCCTGCCATCTTCACCACTCCCCCGTTATACACCACGTCAACAACGGCGACCCGCCCTCGGACGGTACGCGCATTCTCAGCACGATCGGCCGCCGCCCGCTAGGGGGCGACGGCCGACCGTTTCCTGCCTTACCGCGGTGACCTGCGCGAACGCCGCGTCAATGGGCGTCGCGCGGGTGTCATGCGGGTGTCACCTGGTGGAGGGTCCGACCCGGACGGTCATCGTCTTGCCGTTGAGCGGCTGGTGGACGATCGAGATGCGGGTGTTGGTGTCGGGCACCTTCACACTCGCGGTCGGGTTGGACTCGTCCCAGTACGCACCCCTGTGGTCGTCGAAGTACGGCTTGCCCAGCTTCCAGCGGACCTTGGTGGCCTCGCCGTTCTTGTGCAGGGTCATGCCGCGCGTCGGGTACCAGCTGAAGGTGGAGTCGTAGGACTGGATGCGGTTGCGCATCAGCGTCCCGTCGGCCCACTTCTCGGCCCTGGGGTGGGCGTCGACCGGGAGGACCAGGCCCTCACCCGGGTGGGCGCTGGTGTTGTTGTCCAGCTGCGAGGTGTCCCACAGCCAGATCAGCAGGCCCTTCTGGTACGCGTAGCGCTCGACCCAGTCCGGGCGGCTGTCCTGCCAGCCGAAGTTGTACGGGCCGGTCTTCAGCGTCTTGTCGTACGAGACGTACTGACGGTTCTCGGCGATGTAGAACTGCGGGTAGAGGTTGGAGAACGACGCCCCGATGCGGGAGAAGCCGCTCGCCGTCCACCCGTTGTCGTCGCCCTCGGCGCCGTCGGTGACGATCGCCTGGCCGTCGGCGGTGATGGTGATCTCGTCGGCGGTGAAGCCCTTCTCCGCCACGCCGCCGTCGGTGCGGTAGTGGAAGCGGAGGTCGATCTTCTTGCCGGCGTAGGCGTCCAGCGGGAAGGAGAGGTCCTCCCAGCCACCGGAGAAGCCGTCGAGGGCGGGGGCGCCGGAGGCGTCCTTGCCGAGCGGCTCGCCGTTGCGGGTGCCGTCCAGGGCGGTCCAGGTGGCGCCGCCGTCGGTGGAGACCTGGGTGTAGAGGTAGTCGTAACCGGCCTCGATCTCCCACCAGCCCTTGAGGTCGAGCGACGCGGAGGAGGCCCCGGTCAGGTCGACGCTGCGGGTCAGGGAGTTGCGCAGGTCGTCACCGCTGCCGCTCCACCACTGCTTCTCGCCCGCCGCGGGCTCGACGACCTCGGTCGTGACCTCCTTCTCGGGGAGCTCCACGATCAGCGCCTGCGGGTTCTTGCCCTGGTAGGCGGAGACGCCCAGCTTGTGGGTGGACCTGGTGGCGGCCTTGGCCGTCTCGTAGTCCAGCCAGCCCAGGGACAGCTTGTCCCAGGCGGTCATCTCGCCGGCCCAGTCGCCGATGGCGTCGGTGCCGTTGTTCAGCCAGGAGCCGGACGACATCAGGGTCCAGAAGCCCGTGGAGTTCTCGCCGCCGGCGGTGTCGTACAGGTCCGGCAGGCCGAGGTCGTGGCCGTACTCGTGGGCGAAGACGCCCAGGCCGCCGTTCTCGGGCTGCACGGTGTAGTCGCCGACCCAGATGCCGGTGTCGCCGATCTCGGTGCCGCCGGCCCTGTTGAACTCGGGACCGGTCTTGCCGTAGTCGGTGCCGTAGGCGTACCAGCGGTGGGCCCAGATGGCGTCCTCGCCCTGCGCGCCGCCGCCGGCCGACTCGTCCTCGCCGGCGTGGACGAACTGGAAGTGGTCCAGGTAGCCGTCGGGCTCGTTGAAGTTGCCGTCACCGTCGAAGTCGTAGCGGTCCCACTGGTCGTACTCGGCCAGCTGGGCCTTGATCTCCTCGGTGGTGCTGCCGGCGGCCTTCTGGTCGGCGACCCACTGGTTCACACCGTCGCGGACGGCGTCCCAGACGGTGTTGCAGGTGCTCTGGCCACAGGCGTTGTTGCCGTAGCGGGCCTCGTTGTACTCGATCTTGACCCAGTCGGAGACCATGCCGTCGACGGAGTACTTACCGGAGGACTGGGTCTCGTAGTACGTCTTGAGCGAGCCCTCGCCCTCCCCGAAGTAGATCTCCTCGAAGTGCTCCTGGCTGAAGTCCTCCTTCCACAGCGTGGTGTTGTTCTGCTCGCGGTCGGGCTCGGCGATCTGGTTGTGCAGCGGACCGGGGGTCCCGCCGTACTGCGGGTCGACCTTGTCACCGAACTCGATGAGGATGGTGAAGATCTTGTCGGTCTTGGTCTGCTCCATCTCGACGTACTTGTCGTCGCCGAGCTTCATGACCTTGGAGCCGTTCTTGGTCACGGGCTTCTGGCCGGAGGCGAGCCGCTCGAGGGCCGCGAGGCGCTGGGAGCGCTGCTTCTTGGTGAGCGGGCCGGGCAGGTCGTGGTCGACGTGCTTGCCGTCCTTGCTCTTGCCCTTGCCGCGCTTGTGCCCGTCCTTGGCGTGGTCGCCGTGCTCCGCGGCGGCCGGGTCACGGCCGTCGGGTGCGGTGCCCTCACCGGCGTAGGCGGTGCCGGCGGTCAGAAAGGTCGCCCCTATGACGGCGACCGTCGTGGCCAGGGCGGCGGATCTGATCGTCCTCCGTTGGCTCTTCACTAGGTATTGCCCTCCCCATGCATGGCCATGGCACGTGTGTGCACACGTGTGGAGGCATTCGACATGAGCGGCGGCCGAAAAAACAGCCCTTGATTTGAACACGCCACGCAAGTAGGTTGTCCGGCTAGCCAGTTGCGGAGTCCGGAGACCGGACGGTAGCGGCCGATGACGGTAGGGCCGCGGCGTGATTCCGTGCGCCCCCTGTGCATCGGCGTGTCGGTGGCGGTGGGTCAGGCCGTGCTTACCCGCGGCTGCGTACGGGCATCCGGCATCGTAGAGTCGTTCGACGGACCACGTTCGCCGTCCGGCGGCCTCGCCCCCGGTCAACCACCGATCCCGGAGGACGGATTCCGTCATGCCGCGTCCGAATCCCGCACAGCTCGCCTACGGTTCGGCCACCGTCATCCTCTCGGCTCTCGCGATGCTACTGGTGTCGCAGGCGCGTTCGGGAGCGGGGATCGCGGTCGTCGCGAGTGCGGCGCTCGCACTCGGACTGCTCGTCGCGGTCAGGGCGCCCGGCCGCCGCTCCTCAGCGACCTCGCGTCCGGTGGCCGGCGCGGTGCCCGCGCAGCGCGGCACGGAGACCGCCGACGGCGGCCGACGCCTGGCGGAGACCTCCTCGCGCCGCTGATCCGGCCGGGGCACGGGCCACCGGGCCGCGCGTGCCGGCCGTACGGCCGCCTTCTCCGGGGCGGTGGGGCCTCGGCGTCCGGCACGGCCTCCGTATCCGGCACGGCCTTCGCATATCTCATGCTCAGAGTCGACCGCGCCGGGGCCTGCCGCGCATCAGGGACGGGCCGTTCGGGGGACCCGGGACGCTTCGGCCCCGGGCGTCATCCGAGCGGGCCGGACTCCTCGGTGCCGCGTGCCACGAAGGTGCGCGCCGCCTTGTCGTGCCAGCACTGCCGCCACGGCCGGTCGAACAGGCACCACAGGACGTTGACCACTCCGACGCCCAGTGGCGCCAGCAGTCCGTACACCAGCCAGCGGCGCAGCGCTGCGCCGAAGGAGGGGGCGTCCTGCTCCTCGATGTCGAGCACCCGGACGCCGAACAGCTTCTTGCCGAGCGTGCGGCCCCACCGGGCGGTGGGCAGTACCTCGTAGAGGAGTCCGAACGCCAGCAGGGCGCCGAGCACGATCGCCAGGTAGACGCCGGTGGTGCCGTCGACCAGCCAGATCTGCCGTGTCTCACCGGCCTGTTCGGCCGCCTCCACCTGCTCGCGGAAGTGCTCGGTGCTGGGGCCGGCGAACGGGAGGGCCACCGCCGCGGCCACCGCCGCGGTGAGGACGCCGTCCACCACACGGGCGCCCAGCCGGCGTCCGAGCCCGGCGGGGCGCGCCTGCCGCCGGGCGGCCCGCAGGAAGGGGTCGTCGGCCGGGGGGCGCCAGGGTACGACCTGCTCCGGGCCGCCGGGCCGCCCGGCCGGCGACTGCTGCTGCGGCACGGCGGGTGCGGGGGCGTGCGGTGCGGGGGCGTGCGGTGCGGGGGCCGGATCGGCGGACACGGGGGCGCGCTGGGCCAGTTCGTGCACCTGCCGTGTCCAGGAGGGCTGCCCGGACGCGGGACCGGCGGGCGTGACGGGAGCGGCGGGACCCACCGGATCGGCGGGCGCGGGCGCCGCCGGTACGCCCGGAGCCGGTACGCCCGGAGCCGGTACGGCCGGAGCTCCCGCCTCGGGCGCCTCCGTACGCCGCAGCCCCACGATGTCCCCTGGCCTGACGGGCCGTCCGCCCGCCGCCGGGGCGGTGCCGGTGCCCTCGGGACGTACGGGCCGCATCCGCACGGTGCCCTCGTCGCGCGGCTGTGCGTTCCCGCCGCGCGGGTCCGGGCCCGGTCCCAGCGCCTGCGGAGCACGGCCCGCGCCCAGTGCCGGTGCGGCCGGGGCCGCCCCCTCGCCCGGATCGCCCGTGCCCCAGGAGACGCGGCCGTCCCGCTCCCCGTCGAGGCCCGTCTGCCGGGCGGCGTCGGCCTGCCAGGCGGACGCGGGCTCGGGTCCGCCGTGCGGCCGGGAGGGGTCGTTCCAGGCGGCCGCCCGGTCCCCCGGGCGGATCTCCACCTCGCCGCGTCCGCGCAGTTGGGGCAGGGAGTCGCCCGGAGCGGACGCCGGGGACCCGGCCCGGCCCCCGGCGTCCGCGGCCCCCTCCTCGTCCAGGAAGACCGGGCCCGTCTCCTCCTGCGGGGACTCGGCCGGCGCCGGGGAACCGGCCGCGGGGACGGCGGGGACGGCGGGCGCGGGGACGGCGGGCGAGGGCGGGGCCTGCACCACGACCCCGGGGGGCGCGGCGGGCATCGGCTCGCCCTCGCGGGGCTCGGGGCGGCTCGTTCCCGGTACCCACGCGGCGCCGTTCCAGTAGCGGATGTATCCCGGAATGGACGGATCGGGGTAGTAGCCCGGACCCGGGCTGCCGTTGGCGGATGCTGACGGAGGGGCGCTCATGTGTCCGGTCCCGTATCTGCTCGGCCGTCGCTGTGGCGTGTGCCGCTCCCCGTCCGGCGGCGTGGGCCGGGGAGCGCTGGCTCCACATCTACCAGAGACGGGACACCCCTCGCCCCGGCCATCGGCGACCCCACCCCCATCCAGCGACACCGAACCCCCGTCGTCCCCCCGCGGACCCCCGGGTCCATGACAGCGTGTCAGGAGGCGGACGCTCCGGCGTCCCCGGCCGCCTGGCGCACCAGCGGGACGATCCGCAGCGGCACCGGGTTCTCCATGACGATGGCCGTGGAGGCCCGCATGATGCCCTCGAACCCGACCACCTTGTCGATCACCCGCTGGAGGTCGGCGTTGGAGCGTGCCACCAGACGGCAGAGCATGTCGCCGCGGCCGGTGATGGTGTGCAGTTCCAGCACCTCCGGGACGGTCGCCAGGTGCGCCCGTACGTCGCGGCCCTGCCCCTGCCTGATCTCCAGCGTGGCGAAGGCGGTGACCGGGTAGCCGATGGCCGCGGGATCGACGTCGGGCCCGAAGCCGCGGATCACCCCGCCGCCCTGCAGCCGGTCCAGCCGCGCCTGCACGGTGCCCCGGGCCACTCCCAGGCGGCGGGAGGCCTCCAGCACGCCGATGCGCGGCTCGGCGGCGAGCAGTTCCAGCAGCCGGCCGTCCAGCTCGTCGATGCCCATGATCCGCCTCCCTGGTGGTCATCCTGTACAGATCGTCCGGAATGACAGGGGAATCACTGTACAGGTTGCTCAGCGTTCGCACGAACTATTGCGCATCTTGTGGAACAGCGGGAGTCTGCGGCCATGACTGAGACCATGCACAACACCCCCAGCACCGCCCGGCAGGCCGATCCCTTCCCGGTGAAGGGGATGGACGCGGTCGTCTTCGCCGTGGGCAACGCCAAGCAGGCCGCGCACTACTACTCCACGGCCTTCGGCATGAAGCTCGTGGCCTACTCCGGCCCCGAGAACGGCAACCGCGAGACCGCCTCCTATGTCCTGGAGTCGGGCTCCGCCCGCTTCGTCCTCACGTCAGTCATCAAGCCGGCCACCGAGCGCGGCCGGTTCCTCGCCGAGCATGTCGCCGCGCACGGCGACGGCGTGATCGACCTGGCCATCGAGGTGCCGGACGCGCGGGCCGCGTACGCCTACGCGATCGAGCACGGCGCCACCGGCCTGGAGGAGCCCCACGAGGTCAAGGACGAGCACGGCACCGTCGTGCTGGCCGCCATCGCCACCTACGGCCAGACCCGCCACACCCTGGTGGAGCGTTCCGGCTACGACGGCCCCTACCTGCCCGGTTTCACCGCGGCGAAGCCGATCACCGAACCCGGCCCCCGCTTCTTCCAGGCCATCGACCACTGCGTCGGCAACGTCGAGCTGGGGAAGATGGACGAGTGGGTGACCTTCTACAACAAGGTCATGGGCTTCACCAACATGAAGGAGTTCGTGGGCGACGACATCGCCACCGAGTACTCCGCGCTGATGTCCAAGGTCGTGGCCGACGGGAAGCGCAAGGTGAAGTTCCCGCTCAACGAGCCCGCGATCGCGAAGAAGAAGTCGCAGATCGACGAGTACCTGGAGTTCTACGGCGGTCCGGGCGTGCAGCACATCGCGCTCGCCACCAACGACATCGTCGCCACCGTGCGGGCCATGCGCGCCGCCGGTGTGGAGTTCCTGGACACCCCCGACTCCTACTACGACACCCTGGGCGAGTGGGTCGGCGAGACCCGGGTGCCGATCGAGGAGCTGCGCGAGCTGAAGATCCTCGCCGACCGCGACGAGGACGGCTATCTGCTGCAGATCTTCACCAAGCCGGTCCAGGACCGTCCGACGGTGTTCTTCGAGATGATCGAGCGCCACGGCTCCATGGGCTTCGGCAAGGGCAACTTCAAGGCCCTGTTCGAGGCCATCGAGCGCGAGCAGGAGCGGCGCGGCAACCTCTGAGCCGCCGCCTCCCGTTCCCCGTGCGCCGCGCGCGCCGCGCGCACGTCCCCGCGGCCCCGCCTCCCTGACGGCGGGGCCGCGGCCCGTTTCCGGGCGCGGCACCGCGCTCCGCCGTCGGGCCCGTCACCTGGTGCGGACCACCACGGTGCGCACGATCTTGTCGTGCAGCCCCTGGTGGAAGGGCTTGTCCCAGGTGCACCACAGATAGGCGAGCGGCACGCACATCGCGTTGTTGATGAGCCCCGCCATCAGATGGCGTCCCAGCGCTGCCCCGAAACCCACCTGCTCGCCGGTCTCGACACGCGCCACCTTCAGCCCGCACAGCCGCTTCCCCACGGTGCCGCCGGTGGCGGTGAGGGCGGGGTCGTAGAGGAGGAAGGCGAACAGGAGCGAGAAGACGATGCCGGTGATGGCCAGCCCCTCCGTCACGCCCTCGGGGTCGGTCTCCAGGTGCACGGCGCACGGCACGGTGATCCCGGCCACGATCGCCGCCATGACCAGAGCGTCCACCAGCTTCGCCAGGAAGCGCCTGCCCAGCGGGGCCACCAGCTCCGGCGGCGGGCCCGGCAGCGGCGGCGGCGCGTACGGGTACGGCGGGGGCGCGTAGGCGTACGGCCCAAAGGGGCCGGGCTGTCCGGGGAGGCCGGGCGGGGGCGTGTGGGGCGGCGCCGTGTGAGGCGGTATGTGGGGAGGCGGAGGCGTCGGGTGGCTCATGGCCTGTATCCAAGCAGCGCCCCACCCCACCGCCAAACCGCCCCCACCGCGCCCCGGCCGGCCCGTACCCCCGGCCGGGGTGCGGGTTCCGCCCGCGGGTGCGGGGGCTTCCCCCGGCTTTCGGAGGACTCAGCAGCCCGGTACGTGGCCGCCGTCCCGCAGCGCCCTCAGCGCGTTCAGCGCGCCCTCCAGGGTGGTGACGGGCACCAGGCGCAGATCCTCGGGGAGTTCGGTCCGCGCGTCGTCGCACTCCGCCTCGGGGACGAGGAAGACGGTGGCGCCGTCGCGCGCCGCCGCCTGGGTCTTGAGCGGGACGCCGCCGACCGGGCCGACCTCGCCGCGTGCGGTGATGGTGCCGGTTCCGGCGATCGTACGGCCGCCGGTGAGGTCGCCGTCGTCGATCTCGTCGACGACCCCGAGGGCGAACACCAGCCCGGCGCTGGGACCGCCGACGTCCGCGAGCCGCAGCTCCACCTCGACCTCGTCGGCGGACCTGCCCAGTTGGCGCAGTGCGGCCGTCACCGCCTCCGCCTGCGACTGCTCCATCTGGGCGGTGGTGTGCTCCTCGATCTCCTCGGCGTCGTCGCCGACCGGGTAGACCGAGTCGCGCGGCATCACCGCGCGGTCGGTGTCGAACCAGGCGTCCACCACGTCGGCCAGCCGCACGGTCGTGTCCGGCGCCGTCGCCGCGATGGTGGTCGCCAGCAGCCGCCCCTCCGGCTCGCCCGCCCCGGGGTCGCCGCCGCCGGGATCGCCGGCCCCGTCGACGGTGATGACCTGCCTGCCCCGGTACTCGCCCAGGACGTCCGCGGTGATCCCGGGCTGGGCGACCGAGAACGGCAGCGGGAGAAGCGCGGCGACCGCGAACAGCGCCGCGACGAGTGTCCCGCAGATCGCGAGGGCCAGGGTACGGGAGGACAGAGCCGGCATGGGGGTGAATCTAGTTCACCGCCGCCCCGCGCGCGTCGGCCGGGCTCCGCCGGCCGCTAACGGAGGAAGTCGGCGACATCCTGCGCCGCCTGCACCACACGGGGCCCCACCTTCTGCGGCACCGACTCCGACAGCATCACCACGCCGACGCTGCCCTCGATGCCGCTGACCCCCAGCAGCGGTGCGGCGGCGCCGCAGGCTCCGGCCTCCAGTTCGCCGCGGGTGAGGACGTAGCCGTCCTCCAGGTCCCGGTCCGGGCGGCGCCCGGCGAGGATCGCGCGCCCCGCCGCGCCCTTGTCGAGCGGGTGGCGGAAACCGGTGCGGTAGGCGACGTGGTAGTCGGTCCAGGTCGGCTCGACGACCGCGACGGCCAGGGCCTCGTTGCCGTCGACCAGTGTCAGGTGCGCGGTGGCGCCCACGTCCTCGGCCAGCGCCCGCAGCGCCGGCAGGGCCGCCTCACGCACCAGCGGATGGACCTGCCGCCCCAGCCGCAGCACCCCGAGCCCGACACGGGCCCGGCCGCCCAGGTCCCGGCGCACCAGGGAGTGCTGCTCCAGTGTGGCGAGCAGTCGGTAGACGACCGTCCGGTTGACCCCGAGCTTGCTGGAGAGCTCGGTGACGGTCAGGCCGTGGTCGGTGTCGGCGAGCAGTTTGAGGACGCGCAGTCCCCGGTCGAGCGTCTGAGATGTCTCCGCGGTCACGACGCCCCCTCCTCCGTTGTGTGCCGACGACTCCGTTCCGGGAGATGCGCCACCGGTCCCGTCGGCGGCGCGCATGCTGTTCCCGGCGAGCCGCCGGTCGCTTGGCGGGCCGCACCGGCTGCGCTCCGAGGCGGCGCTGCCACGGGGCGTGTGCGTGACGGGAAACCTAGCGATCCCGTCCGCCGTCCGGAAGACTCTGTCCAGAATCCGGGCGCGGCTGGCATGGTTTATCCGCATTGCGTACAGCAGCAGGTCACAGCGGCCCGGCCCCGGCGTGGGTACGCTCTCACGTCCATGCGCATAGCGCACAGATGCACACAACCGCGCTCATGGCGTCTACCGGGTGGTAAGGGGCGTGCGGGTCGCGTGGAATGCGCGGGAGCGTACGGAACCCGCGGAGGCGTACGGAGCCCGCGGAGGCGTACGGAACCCGCGGGAGCGTACGGAATGCGTGGAGGGCGCGGACCCGATCGCGTCCGCGCCCTCCACGTCCCTGCCCTTCGTGCCCGTCCCCGGGCCCGCCCGCGTCACCGCATCCGGGTGGCCCACTCGCGCACCTTGGCGATCCGCTGCTGGAGCTGTCCGGCCGTCGCCTCGGCGGTGGGCGGCCCGCCGCAGACCCGGCGCAGCTCGGTGTGGACCACGCCGTGCGGCTTGCCGCTCTGGTGGGAGTACGCGCCGACCAGCGAGTTGAGCTGCCGGCGCATCTCCAGCATCTCCTTGTGCGTGACCACCGGGCGCTTCTCGGCGGGCGTCTCCAGCAGGTCGGCCTCGGCGTCCGGCTTGCGGCGGCTGTGCGCGATCTGCCGCGCCTGCCGCTTCTGGAGCAGCAACTGCACCTGGTCCGGCTCCAGCAGCCCGGGGATGCCCAGGTAGTCCTGCTCCTCGTCGCTGCCGGGGTGGGCCTGCATCCCGAACTCGGCGCCGTCGTACATCACCCGGTCGAAGACCGCGTCCGACTCCAGCGCCTCGAAGGGCAGTTGGTCCTGCTCGCCGGTGTCCTCGTCCTGCTGCCGCTCGGCCTCCTCGAGGAGGCCGGCCTCCTCCGCGTACGGGTCCTCCTCGGAGTCCCCGCCCTTCTTGGGCTTGTCCAGGACGTGGTCGCGCTCGACCTCCATCTCGTGCGCGAAGCCCAGCAGCATGGGGATGGTCGGCAGGAAGACCGACGCCGTCTCGCCGCGCCGCCGGGAACGCACGAAGCGGCCGACGGCCTGGGCGAAGAACAGCGGCGTGGAAATCGTCGTGGCGTACACCCCGACCGCCAGGCGGGGGACGTCCACGCCCTCGGAGACCATGCGCACCGCGACCATCCAGCGGTCGTCGGATCCGCTGAACTCCTCGATCCGCTTGGACGCGCCTGTGTCGTCGGAGAGCACGACGGTCGCGGCGCTGCCGGTGATCTCGCGGATCAGCTTGGCGTAGGCGCGCGCCGAGTCCTGGTCGGCGGCGATCACCAGCCCGCCCGCGTCCGGGATCGCCTTGCGGACCTCCGACAGCCGGGTGTCGGCCGCGCGCAGCACGCTGGGCATCCAGTCGCCGCGCGGGTCGAGCGCGGTGCGCCAGGCCTGGGAGACGGCGTCCTTGGTCATCGGCTCGCCGAGCCTGGCCTCCAGCTCGTCGCCCGCCTTGCTGCGCCAGCGCATGTTGCCGCTGTAGGACAGGAAGATCACCGGGCGCACGACGCCGTCGGCGAGCGCCTTGCCGTAGCCGTAGGTGTAGTCGGCCACCGAGCGGCGGATCCCCTCGCCGTCCTCGGCGTAGGTGACGAACGGGATGGGGTTGGTGTCCGAGCGGAAGGGCGTACCGGTCAGGGCGAGGCGGCGGGTGGCGGGCTCGAACGCCTCGAAGCACGCCTCGCCCCAGGAGCGGGTGTCGCCGGCGTGGTGGATCTCGTCCAGGATGACCAGCGTCTTGCGCTGCTCGCAGCGGTTGCGGTGCAGCATCGGGCGCACTCCGACCCCGGCGTACGTCACCGCCACCCCGTGGTACTCGCGGCCCAGCGGGCCCGCGCTGTACTCCGGGTCCAGTCTGATGCCCACTCTCGCCGCCGCCTCGGCCCACTGTTTCTTCAGGTGCTCGGTCGGCGCGACGACCGTCACCTGCTGCACGACGTGGTGGTGCAGCAGCCAGGAGGCCAGGGTGAGGGCGAAGGTCGTCTTTCCCGCGCCCGGGGTCGCGACGGCGAGGAAGTCGCGCGGCTGCTTCTCGATGTACGAGTCCATCGCGGCCTGCTGCCAGGCGCGCAGCTTGCCCGCCGTACCCCAGGGGGCGCGGCCGGGGAACGCGGGCGAGAGGTGGTGGGACGTGGTCGTGGTAGTCACGGTCTCCGCTGAACTGGGTCGGCGATCGGCAACCGCGTCAGACTACCGGGGCGCCCGGTCCGCCATCCGGGTGACATCCCGGGGAGCGGACCGGGGTGCGGTCCACATCACGGATCGGCGGTGTCCCGCAGCAGGCGCAGCCGCTCGCCGATCAGCCGGGCGTCGTCCAGTTCCCCGGTCGCCACCGCGATCACCAGTTCCTCGGCGGCGTCGATGTCGGGACGCAGCCGCTCGCCGTTCAGCGACAGGAACGTCACGCACGACAGCCACGCCGTCCGCTTGTTGCCGTCGACGAACGGATGGTTGATCGCCAGCGCCTGGAGCAGGGCCCCGGCCTTGCCGAACACGTCCGGGTACACCTCCTCGCCGAACGCCGAGGCCGCGGGACGGTGCGCCGCCGACTCCAGCAGGCCGGCGTCGCGCACGGCCACCCGCATGTCGTCGCAGGCGTATTCGGTGACGGTCAGGACCTCTTCGGGGGTGAGGTGGAAGAAACTCACTTCAGCCGCTCCAGAAGTTCACGCCACCTGGCGGCCTCGCGGCCGGCCGTCTCGCGCACCGCCTTCTCGCGGGAGGCGCGCTCGCCCGGCTCGGCGGAAGTCCGAAGGCGTCCTGCGGCGCCGCGGTTCGTCTTCATGGCCCAACGCTATGGGCCGGACGGTGCCGCGTGCACATGGTTTCACCTCCCCGCCCGCAGCCGCCCCGCCACCAGGGCGCCCGCCAGGGCGACCGCCGCCGCCGGGAGGTAGACCGCCACGAACGCCGCCGGGTGGGAGGCCGAGGCGGCGCCCGCCGCCTGGCCCGCGCCGTGCCCCACCGACACCGCGCCGCCGCCCAGGCCCGCGAAGAGCGCGCCGCAGGCGGCGAGCAGCACGATGTTGGACAGCCCGTCGCTCAGCTGGAGGGCGGCGGAGTTGGCGCCCGCCTCCTCCGGCTTCGACAGCTTCAGCAGCAGCACGCTCGTGGACGAGATCACCACGCCCATCCCGAAGCAGCCCACCGCCTGCGCGACCGCCGCCGTCCACACCGGCACGGACTCCAGCAGCACCAGCGGTGTGGCCGCGATCCCCGCCGTCACCAGCACCATGCAGTACCGCACCAGCCGTTCCCGGTGCGCCTCGGCGAAGGGCCGGGACTGGAGGAAGGAGCCCAGCGCCCAGGTCGCGCCGCCCGCCGCGAGGGAGAGGCCGGCCATCGTCACCGACAGCCCGCGCTGGCTCACCAGCATCAGCGGAACGAAGCTCTCCGCCACGATGAACGATCCCGCCGCGATGCCGCGCATCAGCACCACCGTCGGCAGCCCGCGCGCGGCGCGGAACGTGCCGCGCGGCAGCAGTCCGAGCGCGGCCGGGACCATCAGGGCCGCCCCGGCCGCGGCCGGTACCAGGGAGATCCAGCGCAGGTCCTGGCCGGCGTACTGGAGGAGCCCGGCCCCCAGCGACACCGCCACCGCCAGCCGCATCAGCCGGCGGTCCGGCGGCCTCGCACCGCCGGGCGGCGGCCCCGCGGCGGCCCGCCGCAGGGGCGGCAGCATGACCGCGATGGGCAGGACGACCAGGGCGGGGATGCCCAGGAACACCCAGCGCCAGCCGAGCTGCTCGGTGACCGTGCCGGCGATCAGCGGTCCGACGACGGCCGGGATCACCCAGGAGGCCGCGAAGGCGGCCATCACCGTGGGCCGCAGCCGCTCGGGGTAGGCGCGGCCGACGGTGACGTACAGCGCGACGATCACCAGGCCGCCGCCGACGCCCTGCACCGCGCGGCCGAGGACGAAGACCCACATCTGCGCCGCCGTGCCCGACAGCAGCAGGCCGACGGCGAAGGACCCGATCCCGGCGGCCAGCGACGCCAGCGGCCCGCTGCGGTCGCACCACTGGCCGGCGGCGACCATGCCCAGCAGGCTGGTGGTGAAGTAGGCGGAGAAGGCGAAGGCGTACAGCGACACCCCGTCGAGCCGGTCGGCGGCGACGGGCATGGCCGTGCCGACGGCCGTGGCCTCGAAGGCGATGAGGAGGACGACGGAGACGATGCCCAGGGTCAGCGCCCGGTAGGTGCGGCCCAGCACCCCGCCGTCCGCCTCCGGTGTGGGCACCGGGGTGAGGACGGGGGTGAGGACGGGGGTGACGGGGGCCACTGTGCCGAGGTCCCCGACCGGGGGGCCGTCGAGCTCGTCGTCGAGTGCGGTCATGCGCTCAGAGTAAGGCCCGTCTCCGACACTGGCGCCTGTCATAGGGCGGTGACCGGCTCGTCCTTCGGACCCAGGTCTCCGGGAAGGGGTCTTCCGCCGGCCCGGAGGAGCGTGTTCCCGGGCGGTTCGCCCCGCTCCGGGGGGGGCGCCCGCACGGCCCGCCGCACGACCGGCAGCGGGGCTCGCCGCACGGCCGCGCGCACTGAAACGGAAAGCCGGGGCATACGGACCACAGAAGGCACGGCAGCGGATCTTGACGGGCGCGGCATCCGGGGTGGAGGGCCGGAGCGCGCCGACGACGGCCCGGAACGAGCGTGTTCCGGCGAGGGGAGTTGACGATGACGGTCGAGTACGACACCGAACGGGGCACCCACACGGGGATCCTGGCGGCGGCGGAGGCCGCGTCGCCGGTGGAGTCCGTCGATGTGGTGGCCCGGGAACTCAAGCGGCGCTTCGGCGCGACCTCGGTGTCGTTCCTCATCACCGACCTGGCACGGCAGTCGGTGGTGCGGATGAGCACGGCGGGCGAGGTCGGGACGGGCGAGAGCACGGAGACCATCCCGCTGTTCGGGACCGTCTACGGCGACGTGATCCGCACCCAGCGGCTGCGGCTGGCCGGCTCCGTCGACGGGGACAGCGGACAGCGGGTGCTCGCCCCGGTCACCAACCGCGGGGACTCCATCGGTGTGCTGGAGGTGCGCGTCCCGGCCGATCCGGACCGCAGGACGCTGCGGGAGATCAGCCGGGCCGCCCACACACTGGCCTACATCGTCATCGCCAACCAGCGCTTCACCGACCTCTACCAGTGGGGGCAGCGGACGGCCCCGCTCAGTCTGGCCGCCGAGATCCAGCACAATCTGCTGCCCTCCTCGCTGTCGTGCGAGGCCGCGCAGTTCGCGGTGGCCGGAGCGCTGGAGCCGGCGGGCAACGTCGGCGGGGACACCTTCGACTACGCCCTGGACCGCGACACCCTGCACCTGTCCGTCACCGACGCCATGGGCCACGAGGTGAACGCCGCCATGCTCGCCACCCTGCTGGTCGGCGCCCTGCGGGGCGCGCGCCGCGCGGGCTGCGACCTGGCCGAGCAGGCGCGGCGGGCCCACCGGGCCATGGTCGACCACAGCGGCGGCGCCATGGCGACGGGGCTGCTGCTGCGGGTGGGCCTGCGCGACGGGCGGGTCTCGCTCGTCAACGCGGGCCACCCCTGGCCCCTGCTGCTGCGGGGCGGCAGGGTGGAGGAGGTCGGGCTGAGGGTCAACCTGCCCTTCGGGGTCCCCTCGCAGCGCCTGTACGAGGTGCAGGGGATGGAGCTGCGGCCGGGTGACCGGCTGGTCATCCTCACCGACGGGATGCTGGACCGCCGCTCCCGGCTCGTCGACCTGCCCGCGCTGCTCAAGGACACCCAGGAGCTCCATCCGCGCGAGGCGACCCAGATCCTGACCATGGCGGTCCTGGACGCCAACAGAGGCGAGCTGAAGGACGACGCGACCGTGATGTGCCTGGACTGGTACGGCCCCGAGCCGGTGCGCCGCGACGCGCACACCGGCGCCAGCCTCACCCAGGCCTCCCCCGCCCTGTTCCCCCGCCCCCGGGGCTGAGCGCCGCCGGGGCCGGCGGTGCTCAGGGGTTGGCCACCGCGGCCTGCGGGCGGATCGGCAGCCGGTTGACCGGGCGTCCGGTCGCCGCGCGCACCGCCGCCGCCACCGCCGCCGGGGAGACCACCACCGGCACCGCGCTGACCGACTTCGCGCCGAAGGGCGCGACCACGTCCCGCTCCTCGACCAGCTCCACGATCCGGATGTCCGGGGCGTCCAGCGCGGTCGGCAGCGGATAGGCCGTCAGGTCGGGGTGGCGCACCACGCCGCGCGAGACCCGCAGGTGCTCAGTGAGGGCGGCGCCGACGCCCTGGGTGACGCCCGCCTCGATCCGGGCGCGCAGCTGCTGGGGGTTGAGGACCCGGCCCACGTCCTGGGCCACGGCCATCTCCACCACCCGGACCGTACCCAGCTCCACGTCCACGTCCACCACGGCCCGGATCGCGGCGAAGGCCAGGCTGACGAAGGCGTCGCCCTGGCCGGTGTCGTCCAGCGGCTCGGTGGGGTGGGGGCGGCACTGGGCGGTGGCCCACAGCTCCTTGCCCTCCAGGGCCTCGGCGACGGTGGTGCTGAGCACTCCGTCGTAGGAGGTGATCTTTCCGTCGGCGATGGTCAGCAGCTCGGTGGACATCCCGAACTTCGCGGCCAGCGGCTGGAGGAGCTGGGTGCGGACCATCTTGGCGGCCCGTTCCACCGCGCCGCCCGAGACCCAGGTGTGGCGCCCGCGCGCGCCCGGTCCGGCCGGGGGCTGGTCGGTGTCGACGGCGACGACGTGCACCTCCTCGACGCCGAGGATCTCCTGGACGATCTGCCGGGCGAGGGTGGAGAAGCCCTGTCCGGTCTCCACGGCCGCGCACATCACCGTGGCGACGGGCCCGTCGACCTTCACCGTGGCCGTGGACACCTCGTCGGCGCCCTCCGCCCCCAGCATGTGGACCATGCCCAGCGCGAAGCCGATGCCGCGCCGCACCGCGCCGGGGTCGCCGGCGCCCTCGGGGCCGCCGGGCAGCAGCCACTCCTCCGGGCCCGGGGCGCCGTCCGCTCCGTCGGCGGGCAGCGGCGGCAGCGGCGCCTGACGCACCGCGCGCAGCAGTTCGGCCACGGGTGCGGGGCAGGTGACGGTCTGGCCGGTGGGCAGCAGGTCGCCGGTGGCCATGACGTTGCGCATCCGCAGCTCGACCGGGTCCATGCCCAGCCTGGCGGCGAGCTTGTCCATCTGGCCCTCGTACGCGGCGCACACCTGCATCGCGCCCTCGCCGCGCACATGGCCCGACGGAGGGTTGTTGGTGCGCACGGCCCAGCCGTCGATCGCGGCGTGGGGTACCACGTACGGGCCGGCGGCGAAGGAGACGGCGGCGGCCAGCGCGTCGGCGGAGTCGTCGGCGTAGGCGCCGGCGTCCAGCAGTATCTGCGCCTCGACCTTGACCAGCCGGCCGTCGGAGTCGGCGTGGTGGCGGTAGCGCAGCAGGGTGGGGTGGCGGTGGGCGTGGCCGAGGAAGGACTCCTCGCGGCCGGCCGCGAGCTTGACCGGGCAGCCCGTCCGCATCGCCAGCAGACCGAGCGGGAGCTGCACGCTCAGGTCCTCGCGGTCGGCCATGGCTCCGGGGACGCCGGTGACGACGACCTTGACCTGCTCGGGGCGGAGCCCGAAGCAGGCGGCGGCCAGATCGCGGTCGGTGTGCGGGTCGGTGGAGGCGGTGTAGATCTCCACTCCGCCGTCGGTGCGCGGCACGGCGAGTCCGGCCTCGGCTCCGATGGGGGCCGGGTCCTGGCGGCCGATGCGGTACAGGCCCTCGACGACCACCTCCCCGGTGACGGACTCGTCGCCGTAGCGCAGGGGGATGTGCCGGATCAGGTTGCCGTCCGGGTGGATCGACTCGGCCTCGAAGGCCTTCTCCGGATCGGTGACCGGCTCCAGGATCTCGTACTCGACCGCGATGGCGGCGGCGGCCAGCCGCGCGGTGTCGGGGTGGTCGGCGGCGACGGCGGCGATGGGCTCGCCGTGGTGGCGCACCGTGTCGCGGGCGAAGGCGGGCCGGTCGGCGACCCGGCGGCCGTGGGTGGCGTCGCCGGGCACGTCCTCATGGGTGATGACGGCCCGCACGCCGGGCATCTCGGCGGCCGGCGCGGTGTCGACGGAGACGATGCGGGCGTGCGGGTGCGGGGAGCGCAGCACGGCGGCCCACAACAGCCCCTCGGCCCACAGGTCGGCGGCGTAGGGGAAGGTCCCCTGGACCTTGGCGAGTGCGTCGGCGGGCTGGAGCGAGGCTCCGAGTCCGTGCCGCGCCTGCTCGGCCTCCTGCCCCGCTGCCGTACCGGTGAGGGGCACTCCCTGGGCCGGGGTGGCGGTCACCGCGTCACTGCTCACTGCGCGCCTCCGTCCTGCGGCGGGTCGTGGTGGGTGCGGGGCGATGCCGGCCCGGCCTGGTGCGGGATGTGGACGCGGGAGCCGTCGCCCCGCTCCCCGCCGTCGCCGGTGCGGTGGCCCGCGGCCCCGGCCTCCCGTGCCTCGGCCTCCCGTTCCCGGACCTCGGCGAGCGCGGCGGCCGCGGCCTCGCGCTCGGCGACGACCGTGCGGACGGCGTCGAGCACGCCCCGGTAGCCGGAGCAGCGGCAGAGGTTGCCGCTGACGGCCTGGCGGGTCTCCAGCTCCGTCGGGTCGTGGTTGCCCTCGAGGAGGTCGTGCAGGGTCATCGCCATGCCGGGCACGCAGAAGCCGCACTGCACGGCGCCGCAGGCGGCGAGCGCCCGCTGCACGTCGCAGGGCTTGCCGCCCTGGGCCAGTCCCTCGACGGTGCGGATCTCGGATCCGGCGGTGGTCGCGGCGGGCACCAGGCAGGAGGCGACCAGGCGCCCGTCGACCTGGACGGAGCAGGCCCCGCACTCCCCCTGCGAGCAGCCGTCCTTGGCGCCCGCCAGGCCGAGGCGCTCGCGCAGCACGTAGAGCAGGGACTCGCCGATCCAGGCGTCGGTCACGGGCCGCTCGGACCCGTTGACGCGCAGGACGTACGAGACGTGCGGGTGCTCGCTGTCGACCTCGGCGGCGCGCGGCACGGAGGGGTCGGCGGGCTGGTCGGCGGGCGGCTCCCCCGCGTCCGGGACATCCGGGGCGTCCGGGGCGTCTTCGGCCTCCGGAGCGTCCTTCGTGCCCGGCTCCCCCGGCTCCGCCGTCTCCGTTGTATCCCCCGGCTCAGCCGTGTCCCCCGGCTCAGCCGTCTCCCGGTCGTGTGCCTCCGGGGCGTGTGCCCCCGGGTCGTCCGCCTCCCCCGGACCGCGGGCCGGCGGCGGCTCGGGCACCCGCCCCGCCGCCGCGGCGGCCAGGTACTCGCCGGAGTCGTCGGGGCTGCCCGCGGCCGCGAACGGGATCGACCACTGGCCGGTCGCGCCGGGCGCGGGTACCGCGCTCCAGTCGCCGCCGGGGTCCTCCGTCTCCCGCGGACGGCGCTGCTGCCGTACACGCGCCTCGTGCGAGCCGGCCAGGGCCGCCGCGGCGCCCTGCCCCATGGCGGCGGCCGCGCCCTGCGGCGGGGTCCGCTCGCCCTCGGGCCGCGGGGGCTCGCCGAAGGAGGCGGGGTCCGCGTACTCCGCGGGCTCCGCCTGGTTCCCGGCGAACGGCATGGTCCACTGCACCGGGGCCGCCGGGTCGGTGGTGGCCTCCGGGGTCAGCGGAGTCCGGCTCCCCGGCGCCGGGGGGGCGCCGGGGTCGATGGCTGGCGGCTCCCAGCCGTGTCCGGTGCCCGGCGCGGCGAGCGGCTCGGGCATGCCTCCGGGCCCGTCGGCGGGCCCGTACTGGTACGGACCCGGCAGATTCTCGGGAAGCTGTATGAAGGCGGTGGAGTCGCCGTCGTACTCGCCTCCCCAGCCGCCCTCGGGCGCCGGAGGAGGTACGGGCCGGCCGTCCTGCCGGAACGGCCCCTGCTGGTCGTTGCTCATGCGAGTGCCCTCCCGAGCCCCCGTCGGGCCAGTGTCGCCACCGTACGCCGTACGTGCAGTGCCGCGGGCGGAAGTACGGGGGCCTCCCCCCCGCCCTCCGGGGCGGGGGGATCGGGGATGCAGGCCATGGCGACGTAGTCGCCGAACGCGGCCAGCGCCTCGGGGGCCAGGGCCCGTCGTCCGTCCCAGTCGATGAGCGACGCCACCCACTGCTCGGCCTCCACCGGGCGCAGCGGCATCGGCGCGACGGCGCCGACCGCGCAGCGCACCCCGCGGCGGACGGGGTCGAGCACGACGGCGACCGAGGCCAGGGCGCGTCCGGGGCCGGTGCGGCCGGTGGCCTTGAGGAAGGTCTGCGGGGCGTGCAGCAGCGGCACGCGCACATAGCCGACGATCTCGCCGGGCCGCAGCATCTCCATGCCGGTCAGCAGGTGGCTGACGGGGACCTCGCGCAGCGCGCCGCCCGGACCCGCGATCAGCACCGTGGCCTCCAGCGCGGCCAGGACGGGCAGGGAGTCGCCGGTGGGCGCGGCGGTGACGATGTTGCCGCCGAGCGTCCCGGCGTTGCGGATCTGCGGCGGTCCGGCGGCGCGGGCGGCGGCGGCCAGGGCGGGGATGAGGGCGGCGAAGTCGGGGCGTCCCATACGGGCGTGGGTGAGGCCGGCGCCGAGCAGCGCGTGGCCGTCCTGGTACTCCCAGCCGCGGATCTCGCTGATCCGGCCCAGGCCGACCAGCGCCGCGGGCCTCAGCAGCCCGGAGTTCACCCCGGACATCAGGTCGGTGCCGCCCGCGACGGGCACGGCGGCAGGCGTGGCGGCGAGAGCGGCCACGGCCTCGTCGAGCGTGGCCGGCAGCATGACCGGCTGCGCCGCCCGTGGTGCGTGCGGTGCGTGCGTGCTCAATCCAGCGCCCCTTCCCCGGTCGTCCCGGCTGCCCAGCCGTACCGTACGTGCTGGGAACCCGGACGTGGCAACTCTGGCACATTCCGGGGGGCCGCCGGAGCCGGGGTCCGTGAAGGCAGCATCCGTCCCTGACCTGGCCGATGGCCCGCTTTCGGCGGTTGTCACCGAGACAAGCGCCTTGCCACTCCTGGGAGACCTTGTACTACTTTATACGGGCTGTTTCGGGTGTCGTTCGGGAGCGGTTCGGGCGTCGTTCGGGAGCGGTTCGGGCGTCGTTCGGGAGCGGTTCGGGAGCGGCCAGGGGACCGGTCTTCAGGACATCTCCGGCGGCTCCTCGAACGGGCGCCCCTCGATGCCGGGGCGGCGCTGCCACGGGTGCGGCCCGGACGGCGGCCGGTAGGCCACGCCCAGGGCGTCGAGGCGGGCGTAGTGGGCGGCGGCCATCCGCCGCTCGAAGTCCCCGAACCGCCGCTCGAGATCCCCGGGGCCCTCCGCCCCGTCCCCGCCGCCCGGCCCCGACCACACCACCTCGGCGAAGGCGGCCAGCCGCGGGAAGGCCTGGTAGTCGGCGCGCCGCTGGTCGTCCACGACCTCCGTCCACAGGTTGGCCTGCGCGCCGAGGACGTGCTCCGCCGCGCCGGTGCCCGCGAGTTCGGGCGGCACGGGGTCGAAGCCGTACACGTCGCGCAGGGTGCGCACGTACCCGATGGGCACCGGCTCGTCCTCGCCGTCGTCCTGCCGGTGGTCGAGGTAGACCTGCTGCTCGGGGCACATCACCGCGTCATGCCCGGCCCGTGCGGCGGCGACCGCGCCCGAGCGGCCCCGCCAGGAGGAGACCACCGCGCCGGGGCCGAGTCCCGCGCCGCTCGTACCGGCCGTGCCGTTCGTGCCGTTCGTGCCGTTCGTGCCGGCCCCCAGGATCTCGTCCCATCCCACGAGGCGGCGCCCGCGCTCGGCCAGCCAGCGGTCGAAGTGCCGTACGAACCAGCCGTGGAGGGCCTCCACACCGTCCAGGCCGAGCCGCTCCGCCCGTGCCCGCGCGGTCGGCGAGCGCCGCCACTGGTCCGCGGGGCACTCGTCACCGCCGATGTGCACGAACTCGCCCGGGAACAGCTCCAGCACCTCCTCGAACACACCCTCGTAGAAGCGGAGTACGTCCTCGGTGGGGGCCAGGACCTCGGGGCTGACACCCCAGTCGTCCCACACCCGGGGGGCGTCCGCGCGGGCGTCGGTGTTGCCCAGTTCCGGGTAGGCGGCGACGGCCGCCTGCGAGTGGCCGGGCAGGTCGATCTCGGGGACGACGGTGATGTGGTGCCCGGCGGCGTGGGCGACGATCTCGCGGATGTCGTCGTGGGTGTAGAAGCCGCCGTGCGGGCGCACGTCCCACAGCGGGGAGGCCCGGTGCCCCAGCTTCGTTCGCCCGCGCCAGGCGCCGACCTCGGTGAGCCGGGGGAAGCGCTCGATCTCCAGGCGCCACCCCTGGTCGTCCGTCAGATGCAGGTGCAGCACGTTGAGTTTGTGCGCGGCGAGCAGCTCGATCCAGCGCAGCACGCCGTCCTTGGGCGTGAAGTGCCGGGCGGTGTCCAGCATGAGGCCGCGCCAGGCGAAGCGGGGCGCGTCGGCCACCCGGACGCAGGGCAGCGACCAGGCGCGTCCGGGCAGCGGCGCGCGGCGGTACGCGGCGGGGCCGAGGAGCTGCCGCAGCGTCTGGGCGCCCCAGAAGACACCGGGGGCCGCGCCGCCGCGGATCTCGGCGCCGTCGCCGGTCACGTCCAGCCGGTAACCCTCGGGGCCGAGTTCGGCGGCCACCGTCTCGTCCACGCGCAGCCGTACGACGGCGCCGCGGCCGCCGCCCGCGCCTTCCCCGCCGCCTTGGCCCGCGGGCGGCAGGGGCAGGCCGGTGGCCGCGGCGAGGGCGGTGCGCAGCCAGTGGGCGGCCCGCCCGGCGCCGGGGCCGGCGTCGAGCGCCGTCCGCGCGTCGAGTGCCAGCCGTCCGCCGCCGTCCTCGACGGAGCGCGGCAGGGGGACCAGATCGGGCTCGTACATGCCCGGTTCTCCTCGTGTGTTCCGCGGGCCGCGCAGGCCGTCGGCGCGTGCCCTCGTCCTCGGCGTCCCGCTCCGGGGCGACCCTGGAGAAGCAGCGTTGCATCCTGTGCAATATCTGTTTCGCTATGCACAACCGCACAGGAGAGTAGGGCAACCCGCGACGGCCGACAAGGCGTCCCGGCCGCTCCCGGACGCCTGCCCGGACGCACGGCGGCCCCCGGAACGCACCGGGGTGCGTTCCGGGGGCCGCTGAAGGAGTGACGGACCCTGTGCGGGGCGGATCAGGGCCGGACGGGGGAGGAGGGGGAACCGCCGGGAGGCGGCGTCACTTCCCGCCGTCGCCGTCCTTGCCCTTGCCCTTGTCGCCGCCGGCTCCCATGGACTCGTAGATCTCCTTGCACATGGGGCAGACCGGGTACTTCTTGGGGTCGCGCCCCGGGACCCAGACCTTGCCGCAGAGCGCGACGACGGGGGTCCCGTCGAGCGCGCTGGCCATGATCTTGTCCTTCTGGACGTAGTGGGCGAAGCGCTCGTGGTCGCCATCGCCGTGGGACACCTGCGGGGTGGGCTCGACGAGGGTGCCGGTGCCCGTCCCGCGCTCGGGCTCAGGAGTGCTCATGGGCCCCAAGGGTACTGCGACCGCACCCGGGGGCACCCGGGCCCGCCCCGTCCGGAGCAGCGGGCCGGGGCTCCGGGGCGTGTCGTGGAAGTCCCGCCCGCGGGCGGCGCCGTGCACGCCCACGGGCGCGCGACGCCTCTTCCACGACACGCCCTAGTTCAGTGAGGGATCGTCGGGATACGTGGCCACCATCGCCAGCTCGCTGCGCTGGCGGCGCAGCACGGACCGCCACAGTCGCTCCGGTTCGGGCGCGAAGACGTCGCCGGGTTCGGACTCCACCACGTACCAGGCGCCCTCCTCCAGTTCGTTCTCCAGCTGGCCCGGCCCCCAACCGGCGTAGCCGGCGAAGATCCGCAGCGAGCCCAGTTCCGCGGCCAGCAGTTCGGGCGGCGCCTCCAGGTCCACCAGACCGATGGCCCCGTGCACCCGCCGCCACCCCAGCGGGCCCTCGCTCCCCGGGATGACGGCCACCCCGAGCGCCGCGTCCAGCGAGACGGGCCCGCCCTGGAAGACCACGCCCGGCTCCCCCGCCAGCGCGGCCCAGGGCTCCAGTACGTCGCCGACGTCCACGGGCGTCGGCCGGTTGAGGACGATGCCGAGCGAGCCCTCCTCGTCGTGGTCGAGGAGCAGCACCACCGCACGGTCGAAGTTCGGGTCGGTCAGCGTCGGTGTCGCGACGAGCAGCCGCCCGGTGAGCGAGGTCACCTCGGTCATGCCCCAATGATCCCGCACTCCGGGCCGGGACGGGGCCCCGAATCCCGGACAACACCGTGCAGCGGCCCGGAGACGGCGCGTGAGCGGGCGCGACCCGGCGCCGTCACGGGCCGCCCCCCGGCCGTCCTCCGGCCTCCGTCCGCGCCCCGGACGGACGGATACGGCCCGGGCGCACGGCCATTACCATTCCCTGTGCCCCTGCTCTTCTTCATCCTGGAACGCGAGGCCCATGACCGGCACCGACGACGTACTCCTTGTCCACGGCGGCACACCGCTGGAGGGCGAGATCAGAGTCCGGGGCGCGAAGAACCTCGTGCCCAAGGCCATGGTCGCCGCACTGCTCGGCAGCGAACCGAGCCGGCTGCGCAACGTCCCCGAGATCCGCGACGTACGGGTCGTCCGGGGCCTGCTCGAACTGCACGGCGTCACCGTGAGCAAGGGCGAGGAATCCGGTGAGCTGGTGCTCGACCCCTCCCACGTGGAGAGCGCCAACGTCGCCGACATCGACGCCCACGCGGGCTCCTCCCGCATCCCGATCCTCTTCTGCGGCCCCCTGCTGCACCGGCTGGGCCACGCCTTCATACCCGGCCTGGGCGGCTGCGACATCGGCGGACGTCCGGTGAACTTCCACTTCGACGTGCTGCGCGAGTTCGGCGCGACGATCGAGAAGCGCGCCGACGGCCAGTACCTGGAGGCCCCGCAGCGGCTGCGCGGCTGCCGGATCAAGCTGCCCTACCCGTCGGTCGGCTCCACCGAGCAGGTCCTGCTGACGGCCGTGCTGGCCGAGGGCGTGACCGAACTCTCCAACGCCGCCGTGGAGCCGGAGATCGAGGACCTCATCTGCGTACTGCAGAAGATGGGCGCGATCATCTCCATGGACACCGACCGGACGATCCGCATCACCGGTGTGGACAAGCTCGGCGGCTACAACCACCGCGCCCTGCCCGACCGCCTGGAGGCCGCCTCCTGGGCGAGCGCGGCGCTGGCGACCGAGGGCAGCGTGTACGTGCGCGGGGCCAGCCAGCGCGAGATGATGACCTTCCTCAACACCTACCGCAAGGTGGGCGGCGAGTTCGAGATCGGCGACGACGGCATCCGCTTCTGGCACCCGGGCGGCGCGCTCAAGGCCATCGCCCTGGAGACGGACGTGCACCCCGGCTTCCAGACCGACTGGCAGCAGCCGCTGGTGGTGGCCCTGACCCAGGCGTCGGGCCTGTCGATCGTCCACGAGACGGTGTACGAGTCGCGGCTGGGCTTCACCTCCGCCCTCAACCAGATGGGCGCGCACATCCAGCTCTACCGCGAGTGCCTGGGCGGCATGCCGTGCCGCTTCGGCCAGCGCAACTTCCTCCACTCGGCGGTCGTGTCCGGCCCCACGAAGCTCCAGGGGGCCGATCTGGTCATCCCGGACCTCCGCGGCGGCTTCTCGTACCTGATCGCCGCCCTGGCGGCCCAGGGGACCTCCAGGGTCCACGGGATAGACCTGATCAACCGGGGCTACGAGAACTTCATGGAGAAACTGCCGGCGCTGGGCGCGCGCGTCGAACTGCCCGCCTGACCCCCACCGGCCCCCGGCCGGGGGTCCGCACGGAACGCGAAGGGCGGTCACCCCGAAAAGGGGTGACCGCCCTCGTGCATGCGCCTGTACGGTGCCGCGCCAGGGCTCACTTGCCCTTGGCGGCCTCCTTCAGCTTGGAGCCCGCGGAGACCTTCACGCTGTAGCCGGCGGGGATCTCGATCGGGTCGCCGGTCTGCGGGTTGCGCGCGGTGCGAGCGGCACGGTGGGTGCGCTCGAAGGTCAGGAAGCCGGGGATGGTGACCTTCTCGTCGCCCTTGGCGACGACCTCGCCGACGGTCTCGGCGAACGCGGCCAGCACAGCGTCGGCGTCCTTGCGGGTCACCTGGGCGCGCTCGGACAGCGCTGCCACCAGCTCACTGCGGTTCATAATTCGTACTCCCGTGTTTTTCTTGCCTGTGAGGCATGAGATCGAAGCCGATGCTGCCAGGGCCCTCGGACAGTCCCCGGACCCGGGTCTGCTGCCAGACCTTCTGCGTCCGCGGGGGCGCCCCCAGGACGCAGCCCTCGGGGGAGCATCCTGCCCCCACCTGCGGTGGTAATGCCAATCCGGCACCCCGCGGCATCGCCCGGGCGACGCCTGTGACACGCCACGATTACACTCCGTGGCCACCCTTGGTGCGGCTTTCGCCACCCTAAGGGGCCATCCGGGTGGGATGCCCCCGACGCGCCGATCTCATGCGGTCAGGGCATCGTGGTGGTCGTCACAGATTCCCCGGCCTCGATGACGGCCTCCCGCACCGCTCCGGCGACCGCGCCCGCGACCCTGTCGTTGAAGACGCTCGGGATGACGTAGTTCGCGTTCAGCTCGTCCTCGTGCACCACGTCGGCCAGCGCCCGTGCCGCGGCCAGCATCATCTCCTCGTTGACCGTGCGCGACTGGGCGTCGAGCAGACCCCGGAAGACGCCGGGGAAGACCAGCACGTTGTTGATCTGGTTGGGGAAGTCCGAGCGGCCGGTGGCCACCACCGCGGCGGTCCGGCGGGCGACGGCCGGGTCCACCTCCGGGTCGGGATTGGCGAGCGCGAAGACGATGGCGCCCTCGGCCATCGCCGCCACGTCCTCGGCTCCGAGGACGTCCGGGGCGGAGACGCCGATGAAGACGTCGGCGCCGACGACGGCCTGCTTGAGCGTGCCGGTGACGCCCTCGGGGTTGGTGTTGTCGGCGATCCAGCACAGCGGCGAGTCGGGGGCGGCGTCCACCAGGTCCGCGCGCCCGGAGTGCACCACGCCGTGGATGTCGGCGACCACCGCGTGCTTCACTCCGGCGGCCAGCAGCAGTTTGAGGATGGCCGTGCCGGCGGCTCCGGCGCCGGACATCACCACCCGCACGTCCTCGATGTGCTTGCCGACGACGCGCAGCGCGTTGGTCAGCGCGGCCAGCACCACGATGGCGGTGCCGTGCTGGTCGTCGTGGAAGACGGGGATGTCCAGCGCCTCGCGCAGCCGCGCCTCGATCTCGAAGCAGCGGGGGGCGGAGATGTCCTCCAGGTTGATGCCCGCGAAGCCGGGGGCGACGGCCTTGACGATCTCGACGATGGCGTCGGTGTCCTGGGTGTCCAGGCACAGCGGCCAGGCGTCGATGCCCGCGAAGCGCTTGAAGAGGGCCGCCTTGCCCTCCATGACCGGCAGCGCGGCCTTCGGGCCGATGTTGCCCAGGCCCAGCACGGCCGAGCCGTCGGTGACGACGGCGACGGAGTTGCGCTTGATGGTCAGCCGTCGGGCGTCCTCGGGGTTGGCCGCGATCTGGGTGCAGACCCGGGCCACACCCGGCGTGTAGATCATGGAGAGGTCGTCGCGGTTGCGAATGGGGTGCTTGGACGCCATCTCGATCTTGCCGCCCAGGTGCATCAGGAAGGTCCGGTCGGAGACCTTGCCGATGGCGATGCCCTCGACCTCGCGCAGCTTGGCGACGATCTCGTCGGCGTGCGCGGTGGAGGAGGCGGCGATCGTGACGTCGATGCGCAGCCGCTCGTGGCCGGAGGCGGTGACGTCGAGACCGATGACCGAGCCGCCGGAGGACTCCACGGCCGTGGTGAGCTGGCTGACCGCCGCTCCTCCGGCGGGCACCTCCAGGCGGATGGTCATCGAGTACGAGACACTGGGCGCCGTTGCCATGGCCGGGTTCCTCTGCTTTCCGTGATGCTGTGCCGCGCATCCGGCCTCCTCGCCGGACCGCGTCACCCGATCGTCGCACCTACCGACCGGTAGCAGGTAACCGGTTCCGGAGGCCGTGGGAGCGGCTCCCGCCGGGGACCGTGCGCCGTGGAGCGCGCGGCGCGGTCCGCCGTGTCGCACAACACACACGCCGCACGCCGGGGGCGTACGGACGAGGGGTCCGCACCGCCTTCCGGCGGTGCGGACCCCTCGGATCCACGTCTGTGACACCGACCCGCCATGCTCGCCTCGCGGCAAGTGGTCGCTCGAA
Organism: Streptomyces barkulensis; assembly: GCF_002843305.1. Taxonomy (GTDB): domain Bacteria; phylum Actinomycetota; class Actinomycetes; order Streptomycetales; family Streptomycetaceae; genus Streptomyces; species Streptomyces barkulensis. Next base: position 77,751 of record NZ_PGSG01000025.1, on the reverse strand, counting down.
GCGACGAAGGTTGGGCCCGGGGGCTTGGATCGGGCCGGTGCCACAGTCAGGCTAACAAACGATCGGCGACGGTGATTCCGTTCGGCCGCGGCGATCGGAAAAACCCGTGGGCCTCACTCCCGCAGCAGGTCGGGGACCCCCTCCGCGTCCGGCAGGTCCTTCTCCCGCGACAGGACCGTCAGCCGCTGTGTGGCCCGGGTCAGCGCCACGTACAGCACCCGCAGGCCCGCCGGGGACTCGTCGGCGATCTCCGCGGGCGAGACCACGAGCGTCGCGTCGTACTCCAGGCCCTTGGCCTCCAGGCTGCCCAGCGGCACCACCCGGTCGCCGAGTCCGGCCAGCCAGGCGCGGGCCTGCTCGCGGCGGCCCATCGCCACCACGACGCCGACGGTGCCCTCCACCTCCGCCAGCAGCCGCTCGGCCTCCGCGCGGACCGCCCGGCCCACCGCCCCGTCCGGGCCGTCCGTCACCGTGGTGAAGCGCGGCACCAGGCCCGTGGCGCGGACCGCGCGAGGCGGGCGCACCCCCGGCATGGCCAGGGCCAGCACCCGGGCGGACAGCTCGGCGATCTCGGCCGGGTTGCGGTAGTTGACCGTCAGCTCGAAGCGGCGGCGCGGACGGGCGCCCAGCGCCTCGTCGCGGGCGGCGGCGGCCTCCTCCTGGTCCGACCAGGAGCTCTGCGCCGGGTCGCCGACCACCGTCCACGTCGCCCGGCGGCCGCGCCGGCCCACCATCCGCCACTGCATCGGCGTGAGGTCCTGCGCCTCGTCGACGATGACGTGCGCGTAGTCGGTGCGCTCCTCTTCCTCCCGGCGCTCGGCACGGGCGGCGCGGCCGGTGCGGCCGGCGAGGCGGTCGGCGTAGGTGCTCAGTTCCTCCAGGCCGGTGAGCTGGTCCAGCGGGTCCATCTCCCGCCGCCCGCGGGGGCGGGCAGGGGCGCCGAGCAGGACCCGCAGTTCGTCCAGGAGCGCGACGTCGTGGACGGACAGCGGGCCGGAGCCGTCGGCGTCCAGCCGGGCCAGCGAGCGCGCCAGCCGCCGCGTCTCTCCGGTCTGGAGCACACGGCGCGCCCAGCGCGACAGTCTCCTCTCGTCCGCCATGGCCGCCAGTACGCGGCGCGGGGTCAGCTCGGGCCACCAGGCGTCCAGGAAGCCGGTGAAGTCGGTCTCGGTGGAGACGTCCTCGTCGAACCCCCGGCGCGCCTCGGCCGCCAGCTCCGGGTCGGTGTACCGGCGGCCCGCCCCCGAGCGCTGCCACAGCGCGTCCAGCAGCAGCCGCCGGGCGCGCGGGCGCAGCAGGTTGACGGGCGCGGTGCCGCCGAGGGCCTGCTCGCGGATCCGGCGCAGGTCGTCGGCGTCCAGCTCCAGGCGGGTGCCGAGGGCCACCACCCGCAGCCGGCCGGGCACCCCACCGGCGCCCGGCGCGCCGAGTTCCAGGGCGCCGCGCGCCGCCCTGCGCAGCACCCGCACCATGCGGGAGGAGCCCTTGACGCGGGCGACGGCCTGCTCGTCGTGGGCGCTCGCCTCGGCGCCCTCCACCAGCGAGCCCAGCGCGCGGACGGCCACCTGGCCCTCCTCGCCCAGCGAGGGCAGCACGCCCTCGGTGTAGGACACCAGCAGCGGGGTGGGGCTGACGACGAGGATGCCTCCGGCGTAGCGCCGCCGGTCCTGGTAGAGCAGGTACGCGGCGCGGTGCAGCGCGACGGCCGTCTTGCCCGTGCCGGGGCCGCCTTCCACCTCGGTGACGGAGACGGCGGGGGCGCGGATCACCTCGTCCTGCTCGGCCTGGATGGAGGCGACGATGTCGCGCATGGTGTGGCCGCGGGACCGGCCCAGCGCCGCCATCAGGGCGCCGTCGCCGACCACGGCCAGTTCCCCGCCGTCCAGGTACGCCGTCAGCTCCGGGCGCAGCAGGTCGTCCTCCACGCCCAGCACGCGGCGGCCGCGGCTGCGGATCACCCGTCGCCGCACCACCCGGCCCGGCGCCACCGGGGTGGCCCGGTAGAAGGGCGCGGCGGCCGGGGCGCGCCAGTCGATGACCAGCGGGGTGTAGTCGGCGTCGAGCACGCCGAGCCGGCCGATGTGCAGGGTCTCGGCGATGTCCGCGACTGCGGTGCCGGCGCCGCCGTCGCTCACGGCTTCGTCGCGCACGGCGTCGTCGGCGGGCTCGACGGAGGTGTACGCGCCGTCGGGTCCGCGTTCGCCGTCCTTGCCCCGCAGCAGGTCGATCCGGCCGAAGAGGAAGTCCTCGAACTCGCTGTTGAGCCGGTTGAGGTGCACACCGGCGCGGAAGACCTGCGCGTCCCGCTCGGCGAGCGCTCCCGGTGTGCCGACCTGGGCGCGCTTGGCGGCGTCCGCCATGAGGAACTCCGCCTCGTGGATCTTCTCCTCCAGGCGCCGGTAGACCCGGTCGAGGTGCTCCTGCTCCCCGCGGACCTCCCGCTCCCGTACGCCGTCGTGCACCTCGTGCCCGCCGCCGTCGCCCGCGCTGCCGCCGCCGGCGGTCCCCGGCGCCGACGGCACTGTCTCCTGCGCTCCCAACGCACGGCCCCCTTCTGCTGTACTCAGGGCAGCCGTCAACCGTACGCCAGGGGATCGCGGCGCGCACGCCGCCGAGCCCTCACAGCCAGCCGCGTTCGAGTGCTATGCGAGCGGCGTCGAACCGGTTGCGGCCCTGCAGCTTCCTGATGGCGGCGGACGTCAGGTTGCGGACCGTCCCGCTCGCCAGATACAGCTCCTGGGCGATCTCCTTGATGGAGGCGCCGGTCGCGGTCAGCCGCAGGATCTCCACCTCCCGGTCGTTCAGACAGCGGTTGCCCGGTCCGGGGGCGTTCAGCAGGCAGGGGTCGACCGTCACGCAGCCGGCCGCCACCCCGCGGATGGCGCCGATCAGGTTCGGCAGTTTGGCCTGCTTGGGGACGATGCCCAGCACCCCGGCCTCGACCGCGCGGGTCACATGGGAGCGGGTGGGCTCGACGACGATGAGGGTGATGCCGCAGGACGGCACGCGCCGGGTGAGCTCGGCCACCCGGCACAGCCCGCCGGGGCCGCTCATCCCTCCGCCGACCACGAGGACGGACGGCGAGACCCGCTGGGCCGTCGGCAGGAGTTCCCCGCTCTCGCAGGCCGCCCCCACCACGTCGAAGTCCTCGACCCGGTCGAGCGCCTCGGCCAGTGCCTCCAGGAAAAGAACATGGTCGTCGGCGACCATGATGCGAATGGTCATTCGGTTTCCCCCGCAACGCTTCCAAAAGGTCGGAACGGAAGATCGCTGTCACCGGACACGCGCCTGGAGCCGGATGGCGGCCCGGGCGCTCCCCGTGGACGAGTCACCAGCGTGTGGCCCTGTCGGCGCCGCGGGCCTCATGGGCCCCCGGCGGCCGGAGCCGATCCCCGTTTCCCGGCGTGAAGACTCGTAGATACTCGCGTAGATGCTCTCGACGGCACTCTCGTCGTGGTGACGGTTCCGCGGCGGCACCGGGAGGCCACCGGTACACGCCCCCGGCCGTCAGCCGGCCACGGCTAAGCAGAGCCTGCTCATGTGCTTCCTCCCGGAACCTTTCACTGGCTGGGAGCCAATCTTTGGCCAGGAACGGCGAGTTGTGAAGGAGTAAGGGCTTTTTGAGCCCCGATCTTCACATGGAGGTGTCCCGCCCGGAATCCTGAACCCGGTTGTGGAAACGGTGAGTTGACGCTTGGAGACAACCTCCGGAACCGGTCTTCCGTCCCGGGGCTGGCGCACCGGGACGGTGATCGGGTTGGCTGTTCTTCCGTGAGGACACAAGCGCACGACGGCCCGCGTCACGACGGCCCGCGCCATGACGGCCCGCGCCATGACGGCACCCGGGGAGCGGCCCTGGTCATGACGGTCTTCGGCACGGTGTGGTGGCTGTCGGGCGCGACCGCCCTGCGCGGGCTCGCGGAGCCGGTCGCCCTGGTGGGCGGACCGGCGGTCGGCGTGCTGCTGTTCACGCTCGCCCTGCGGCGGCTGAACGGCGTGGGCGAGCAGGCGGCGTACGAGCGTGCGGCGCGCCGCTTCCACGGGATCAACCTGATCCAGGCGGCGGCCGTGGTGGCGGTGATCGTGGTCGCGAACCGCGCCGGGGCCCTGGCCTGGATCCCGGGGGCGATCGCGGTCGTCGTGGGCGCGCACTTCCTCCCCCTCGCGCCGCTGTTCGGGATGCCCGTGTACCGGTGGACCGGCGGCCTGCTCATCGGCGCCGGCCTGGCCGGGTGCTGGATCGCGCTGGCCGGCGGCGGCGTGGACACCGCACGGGCGGTGGTGTGCCTGGCCTGTGCCGCGGTCCTGTGGACCGCGACGGCCCTCCTCGTCCGGGCCGCCGCGGCCGGAGGCCGGGCCGGGCCCCCGGTCCGCTGACCGGGGGCCCGGCCCGCCCGCGGAAGCCGGACACGACCGCTCAGCGCACGGTTTCCATCTGCCCCATCATCCCCATGGCCACGTGGTTCATCATGTGGCAGTGGTACATGAACAGCCCGGTGTGGTCGGTGAAGCGCACCGCGAACCGGACCGTCTCCCCCGGCGCCACGGTGACGGTGTCCTTCAGCCCCGCCTCGGCCGGGCCGGGCGGGCGGCCGTTGCGGTCGAGGATCCGGAAGTGCGACAGGTGCGGGTGCATCGAGTGCGGGATGTTCATCTCGACGTCCTCGTTGACGACCGTCCACGCCTCGGTCTCGCCGAGCCGGGACCGGAAGTCGACCCGGTTCATGTCGAACACCCGCTCGTTGATCAGGTGCCGCCCGGTCTCCGGGTCGAACCGCATGCGGAACTCCCGCTCCAGCACCGGTGTCCCCAGGTCGGGCGCGGGGCGCAGCTCGCCGGGCACGCTGCTGGGGTCGTGCGCCTCGCGCACCACGTCGAAGCGCATCACGTCCGGTGTCTCCCCCGGGAACGACGCCAGGCTCTCCAGCACCACCTGTGAGCCGACCGGGTACTGCGAGAAGTCGACGACGACGTCGATGCGCTCGCCGGGCCACAGCGGCACCGCCCACGCCTGGGCCGGGGCCGGCAGCAGACCGCCGTCCGAGGCGATCTGCGTCATGGGCGTGCCGTCCCGCAGCCGCAGCAGGAAGAAGCGGTCGTTGGAGGTGTTCATCAGCCGCAGGCGGTACTTGCGGGCCGCGACCGCGAAGTACGGCCTGGGGCTGCCGTTGACCAGGAAGGTCGGGCGGTCCATGAAGCCCTGCGGGTCGTAGTGCAGGGTGCCGTCGTCCTCGAACCTGGCGTCGCGGATCTGGAGGGGGACGTCGTAGCGGCCCCGGGGCAGGGGCAGTTCGTCCTCGAAGTCGTCGGTCAGCAGGTAGGTGGCGGCCAGACCGCGGTAGATGCTCTCGGCGCTGTCGGAGTGGTGGTGTCCGTGGCCGGTTCCGTGTGAGTGGTCGTGCAGCCACAGCGTGGCGGCGCGCTGTTCGTTCGGGTAGTGGTAGTACCGGACGTCGCCCGGCTCGGCCTGGTGCATCGGGTGGCCGTCGTACCGCTGCGGGACGTGCCCGCCGTGCAGGTGCATGGCGAAGGGCACGTCCAGCCGGTTCACCTGGCGGATGAGTACCGGGCGGCCGCGGCGGGCCGTGATCAGCGGACTGATCCGCCCGTTGTAGGCGCGGATCCGGGTGGTGGCGCCCGGCAGCAGCTCCACCTCGCTCTCGCCGGTCGTCAGCCGGTAGAAGTCGTGACCGGCCAGGCGCAGGGGGCGCAGCGGCCGGGGGACGGCCAGCGGCACGGTGAAGGGCTCGGTGGCCGCCGTCGCCGGCGAGGGCCCCTTCTTCACCGGCTTCCCCGGCTTCCCCGGCTTTCCGGGGCTCCTCGGGCCCTCCGCCGGGGAACCGGGCGCCTCGGGCCGGGCCCAGGCCTGGCCCGAGGCGGGGAGGGCCGCGGCCGTGCCGAGCACGGCGGCGCCCGTGACCAGGCTTCTTCGGGAGATGGTCATGGTGATGCGTTCCTTTTCGCTTGCGCTGTGGAGCGGGGTGCTGCCCGGTGCCGGCCCGGACGGGCCGCGGTCGTGTCGTCACAGCCGTGTCGTCACAGCCGTGTCGTCACGGTCGTGTCGTCACAGCCGTGTCATGGCCGCCTGCCAGGCCCGTACGGCGCCCGGGGAGAAGGCGACCTCCAGGTCGGCGGGTTCCAGGGAGTCGACGCGCCAGCCGTCGGCGAAGGCGCTCGTGATGTCGCGCTCGGAGATCCGGTGGGGGCCCCAGGTACCGGGCTCCCGGTCGCTCCAGCACATCAGGAAGTACCGCCCGCCGGGCGGGACCACGGCGCCGACGGACGCCGCCACCGCCGGGCGGTCGGCGGGTGTGAAGCAGTGGAAGAAGCCGACGTCGACGACGGTGTCGAACCGCTCCCCGAGGCCGGACAGCGCCAGGCCGTCCCAGACCAGGAAGCGGACGTCCAGGCCGCGGTCGCGCGCCTTGCGGCGGGCGAGTTCGATGCCGCTGGGCGCGGCGTCCACCCCGGTGGTCTCCAGTCCGTGTTCCGCGATCATCAGGGCGTTGTCCCCGCTGCCGCATCCGACGTCCAGCACCCTGCCGCGCAGGGCCCCCTCGCGGGCGAGCCGCACCAGGGCGGACTGCGGCCGGTCGATCTCCCAGCCGGCGCCGGGCTCGCCGGCGTAGTGCGCCTCGAAGATCTCCACCCCGCTGCCGCTCGGCAGGTCCCCCGTGGACCGCCGGCCAGACATACCGGTCATGCTGCCTCCTGTCGGCCCGCCGAAGTGATCGGGCGGACCCAGCCGAAGAACTGCGGCAAAGTCGCGGCCACCTTACTCGCAGATTCTCCGTGCACGGATTCCCATGATCGATGTCACGCAGAATCGTGACACATGTCAGGCAACTGTTCTGCCCCCATTGTCCCGGGCGGAGCGGCCGGGCAAGATGATCCAGAAATTCTACGGAACACAAACAGAATCCGCGGCCTTCGAAGACGCCGCGATCGCCGAAGAACTCTCGGTTTTTCCTTTCTTTTCCGACCACCCCCGGACACGCGATTCCGTCCACCGCACGGACGGGCGGGACGCGGCCGGACCCTCGACCGCGAACAGGTGGATGAGCGTGACCGTTGGTGCAGCAGCCGTCACCGGGGCGGACACCGGCCAGGTGGCGGGTCTCCGTCTGTACACCCGGACCCCCGTGACTCCGCAGTGGCTGGCCGGCACGGTGGTGCCCGCCGTCCGCGCGCTGCGGCAGGAGTACGGCGCATCCCTCGTCTACCTGCGGCGCGGCTGGCTGTACGGCCCTCACGTGGAACTCGTCGGCCGCGCCGACCGGGGCCGCCCCCTGCCCTGGGACGAGGTCGGCCGGCTCCTGGAGACCGGCCCCGAGCCGCCGGCCGGCGCGCTCACCGAGGAGGAGTACCTGGAGCAGGCACGCGAGTTCGGCCGCCTGGAACGGGTCCCCCCGCCCTATCTGCCGATGCGTCCGCACGGGACGGTCGAGCCGATCCCCGCCGCCGAGGCCGCCCGGTGGCCGCAGCCGCTGGACAGCCTCCGGGAAATCGCGCTGGGCCGGATGTGCGAACCGCTGACGGACATGATCGAGGAGATCACCCGGGACCGTTCACAGGCCACCGCGCGACTGGCCGAGGCATTCGCGGCACTGATCTCCTCACACCATTCCGGCGCCGCTTACGGAGTGTTCTCACTGCGTTCACATTCCGAGGCGTTCATGTCCTGGGCGGCTCCGAGAAAAGATCCCAGACCCGCATTCGACAAGCGTCTGGAAAAAGACGCCCCACTGCTCCGTGAAATAGTCGCGAAATCCCTGGCCGGTGAATACGGGCCACAGGCCGGCGCCTGGCGCACCGCGTTCGCGTACTGCATGGGCGCCTTCGACTCGGCGGTGGCCGGCGGAACGCTGACGCTGGAGGGCCTGGAGTCGCTGGGCGCCGGGTTCGACGCGGCCACCATGGGCCCTCCCGGCATGACCGACGGCAGGCAGGCCAGACCCAGCGAGTTCCACCGCACCGTGGGGGCCACCGGCGTCGTCGACGACCCGCCCGAGTGGTTCGCCTCCTACCGCCTGCTCATCAACCTCTTCTACCAGCAGCTCCCCCTGCTGGGGGTCTCCCCGATGCACCGCTACTACATGTGCCACGCCGTCGCCGAGACCGTGGACACCGTCCTGGGCGTCCCCTGGCGGGAACGGCTGGACCGGATACAGGCGGAGCAGCCGGCCGCGGGCGGGTCCCGGTGAGCGCGGCGGAGGGGACGGGGGCCCCGGAGTTCCCCGAAGCGGCGCCGGCCGAGCCGGTGTGGATGCTCCGCGTCAACCCGCTGCGCCGCTCCCGCCTGGGCGACCCGCACCTCGCCGGCCTCCTGGGGGAGCTGACGGACGCCGAACAGGAGGTGCGGGCCGCGGCCGACGCCTGCTCGGACGCCCTGTACGAGCTGATCGCCGACACCACCGGCACCGACGAGCGCGGCAGGCTCATCGCCCTGCGCCGCGACATCCACAACGACCGGCGGCCCCGCGCCGTACCCGATCCCGAACCCGCCGCCGTCGCCCGCTGGCGGCAGGCCCGGGAGCGGCGCGACGGGCTGCGCGCCCGGGTGGCCGAGGCCTACCCGGAGGCCGCGGACCGCGAACGGACCCTGCTGGCCGGGGTGCTGGGCGACGAGGACCTGCGGCGCTCCCTGGCCCTGGTGGCCCCGGAGGTGGCCGGATCGGCCGAGCGCTACCGCAGGGCCGCCGCCGGGGGCCGGATACCGTCCCGGGTCCGCAAGACCGAGCGCGGTCTGCTCCAGTACGTCACCCGCGCCATGGTCCGCACCAGCCCGCTGTCCCGCTTCACCGCCGTCGGCCTCGCCCTGCCCCATGAGGACGGCGAGGACGGCGAGGACCGCGGGAACGGCGAGACCGCCGAGACCGGTGTCGCACCCGGCGAGGTGCGTTTCGGGGGCGCGACCGCCTTCGTGGGCCTGGACCGGGTGATGCTCGACTACGTGCTGGGCGGCCTGGAACCGGCCGGGGAGGACCTGGCCCCGGACACCTGGGTGCAGCTGCCGCCCACCTCGACCGTGGACCCCGCCGGCGGCAGGCTGTACTTCCTGCGCCGCACCGACCAGGGGGTGCGGCGCCTGGCGGCCCCCCTGAACGGCAGCATCCGGCCGCTGGTCGAGGCCACCGCCCTGGGGCCGCGCCGGGCCTCCGCCGTGGCGGCGGACCTGGCCGCCCGGACCGGCCGCCCCCGCGAGGAGGCGCTGCGGGCGGTGGCGAAGTCCGTGGCCGCCGGAATCCTGTGCGTCTGCCGGGGCCCCGAGGACGGCGGCGCCGACTTCCAGGGCCTGCTGGACCCGCCCGACCTCGCGGAGCCGGCCACGGCCGGCGTCCTGGCCGAGATCCGCACCCGGCTGCCCGCCCTGGCGGACTCCCCGCCCTCGGAACGCGAACACGACCTGGCCCGGCTGAACTCCGCCCTGAACCGGCTGAGCCTGGCGGCGAACCGCCCCGCCCGGATCCTGGTGGAGGAGGACTACGTCCTGCCGCCCGCCCGGATCGCCACCGCCGCCTGGCGCTCCCGGCTGGACGATCTGGCCGCCGGGGTCGGGCTGCTGTCCGTCTTCGACCGGATGCACGACGTACGGGCCCTGCTGAGCACCGCGTTCACCGAGCGGTTCGGCGCGGGCGCCGAGGTGTCCCTGGTCGAGCACGCGGCGGAACTCGTCGGCGAGGTGTACCGCAGGGGCGGCGACTACGACGGCACCGTCGCGGCGGGCACCGGACCCGCCGACGGCTCCCTGGACCGGCTGCAGGACCTGCGCCGGTCCGTCGCCGAGACCCTGGGCGCCGAACTGGACCGGGCCGCCGAGCGCGGCGAGGACCTCACCCTGACCGCCACCGAGGCCGCCGACCTCGCCGCCGGGCTGCCGGACCGCTTCCGGCAGGGGCACCTGGCCTACGGCGTCCTGGTCCAGCCCTGGCGCGACCGGCTGGTCTTCAACGACGCCTACGCCGGGCACGGCATGCTCTACGGCCGCTTCCTCGGCTACGACCGGGCACTCGGCGGGGGCGCGCTCGGCCACGCCGCGCGCCGGCTGACCGCGCAGTACGGCGCGGACGGCGCCCGGGTGGCCGAGGACCTCGGTCTGCACCGGCTCAACGTCAACGCCCATGTCCCGGTCCTCGCCGACGGGCTCCGCCCGGACGACTGGCTCCCCCTCCGGCTGGCGCACGACCCCGGCACCGACACCCTCACCCTGCGCGACGCGGAAGGCCGCGACCTGCGGGTGCTCACCCTCGGCGCCGGTCACCCCGAGCTGTTCCCGCCGCCGGTGCGGCTGGCGAGCTGGCTGATGAGCGGCGGGCGGCTGTACGAGGACCTGGTCGGCCGCCGGCACACCGCCGCGGGCCGGGACGACCGGCGCACCCACCGCTGCCCCCGGCTGTCGGTCGGCTCGGCGGTGCTCGCCCGCCGCCGCTGGTACGGCGGCCGGGAACTGGCCGACGCCGTGGCCGCCGGGCCCGCCGAGCACGACCGGCTGCTGGCGCTCGCCGCCTGGCGCGCCCGCCACGGCGTGCCCGAGGAGGTCGTGCTCAAGACGCCGTTCGACGACGGCTACCGGCAGGCCGCCAACGAGTCGGGCGAGGACGTGCGCGACCACCGCCGCCGCCAGAAGCCGCAGTACGTCGATCTCGCCGCCGCCCTGAACGTCCGGGTGCTGCCCCGGCTGATGGAGCGCCGCAGCGCCGGCTACGTGGAGGAGGCGCTGCCCGGCGTCTCCGACGGGGAGCACGCCGCCGAGTGGGTCGTCGAGATCGGCCGCGCTCCCGGCGGACCGTTCCAGTACGGAGGGAAGACCGAATGAGGATGAAGGCCCGGCCGTACCTCCACTACGCGCCGGTACCGGGCGGGGTGTACCTCAGCGGGGCGGGCACGCAGTTCGCCATGCGGGGCCCGGAGGCGCTGTTCAAGGTCGTCGACGTGTGCGTCCCCCTGCTGGAGGACGGCGTCACCGAGGACGAGCTGGTCGCCGCCCTGGGCTCGGAGCGCGCCCGCCCCGTGGTGCGGAAACTGGCCGACGGGCTGCGCGGGCACGGCATGCTGCTGGACCTGGGCGCCCTGACCGTGCCCGAGCCGCCGCGGGAGGTGCGCGAGCGCCACCCCGAGGCGCTGGCCTGGCTGGAGTCGGTCTCCGACGACCCGTACGCCCTCTTCGAGCGCTTCCGCGACGCGCGGATCCTGCTGTGCGGGCCGCCGGCCGTCGTGCTGCCCGCCGCCCGCGGCCTGGCCCGGGCCGGCGCCCGGCGGCTGGTGCTGGCCTCGCCCGACCCGGACGCCGTCGCCGCGACCGCGCTGCGGCTGGGCGCCGAGGTGCTGCCCGGCTCCCCGGCGGAGCCGGGGAGCGCGGCCGGGGAGGCCGACGCCGTGCTGTACCACCGGGAGGAGAGCGGGTCCGCCCCGGGCGGGGAGTCCGGGGCGGACTGGCTGCCGGACTGGCTGCCGGACGGGGTGCCGGTGGTGGCGGTCCGGACGGCCGGGCCGCTGGTGCTGGCCGGCCCGGCCGTCCGCGACCGGGCCGCGCGCGGTGTGTGGCCCGCGCTGGACGTCCGGGCCCAGGCGTGGGTGGCGGGTGGGAAGTCACAGCCGGGGGGCGGGGAGCCTGCCGCCCGGCCCGCCGCGGACGCGCTGGCCGGGGCGCTCGCCGGCCAGGCGCTGTTCGAGGCCCTGACCGAGGGCGCGACCCCCGGCGAGGCCCATGTGCTGCACGGCGCGGAGGTGGCGGCCGAGCGGGTGCTCGTCCCGTCGCCCGCCGATCCCGTGCGCCCGCCGCGCGCGCTGGCGGACGCCGCGCCCGCCGACGCGCCGGAACCGCAGGACGCGGTGCGGTCCGTCACCGCCGTCGCGACGCCCTGGACCGGGCTGTTCGCCCTCACCGCCGGCGACGACCTGCCGCAGATGCCGCTCGCGCTGCGGGAGGCGGAGTACCGCGCCGGACGCACCGGCCGTGTCGTCGCCTGGGCGCACGACCAGCGGACCGCGACCGTCGCCACCGGCCTGGAGGCGCTGCGCGGGCTGGCGCCCGCGCAGCCGGGGGCCGTGTCCGCCGCGGGCCTGACCGAGGAGCGCTGGCTCCTCGACGGGGCGCTGCGGCTGCTCGCGGCCGACGCCCGTCCCCCGGCCCCTCCCGCCGCGGCGGGGCACGAGACGGAACAGCAACAGCAACAGGGGCAGGAGCAGGAGCAGGAGTGGAGGCGGGATCCGGAGACCGCCCGGATCCTGCACGGCCTGGCGGAGCACGGGCCCGCGGACGTCCGCGTGCGGCTGCTGCACGTCCCCGGCCTGGACTGGCGGCTGTGCCGCGCGGAGATCACCGGGAGCGGGGAGCCGCCGGCGCTGGCCTGGGGCCCGGACGGCGCCGGGGCCGCGCGGGCGGCACTGGGCACCGTCCTGGCCCGCGTCCAGGTGCGCCGTCTGCGGGGCGCGGACGCGGCCGCGGGGGCGTCCCCGGGCGTGCGCACGGACGCCCTGGCCCTCGCCGGCGCCGAGGCGGTCGCCCTGCTGCGCGAGCAGGTCGCCGCGTACGCCGCCGCCGCGGGAGTGCGCTACCTGGGCGTCTGCCACCGCGCCGATCCCGTGCTGGGCGAGCTCCCGGTGTGGTACGGGCCGGTCCGCGCGCACCCGGCCGGGAGGGAGGGGTCCGATGTCTGAGCGTCCCGACGGCCCCGACCGCCCCGACCGCCCCGACCGCTTCGACGGCCTCGACGGCGCATGGCACGAGGCGCTCGAACCGCTGGCCCGCACGGCCTCCGGCGGGATCTCGCTGGGCCGTGGCTGGGACCTGTCCCGGGAACGCGGGCACTGGCGCCGCGCCGCCGACCGCCGCACCGAACACCTGTCGGTGCGGGTCTACGACGACGAGGTGGTCGTCGGGCCGCGCTGGGTGCCGGACACCGACGCGGGCTGCGCGGGCTGTGCCGAGGTGCGGGCCCGGGTGGCCGTGTCCCATCCGCTGGTGGAGAACCTCGCCGAACCCTGCTCCCGCCCGGCGCCCCGCCGCCCGCTGCTGCTGCCGATGCTCGCCACCGCGCTGGAGCACCTGGCCGGGCACCCGCTGCGCCCCGGCGAGCTGTACGCCGTCGGGCGGCACGCGGTCCGCCGCCGCCGGGTGCCGCGCAGCTTCGACTGCCCGGTGTGCGCCCCGGCCCCGGCCGCCCGGGCCGCCGCCTCCGCGCCCCTGCCCGCCCCCCTCCCGCCGGTTCCGCCCGAACCGCTGGTGCTGCGCAGCCGCCCCGCCTCCCCGCAGGACCCCACCCGGGGCACCGGCGGCAGCCGTCTGCTGCGCCCCGGCGCCCTGCGCGAGAAGCTGGTCGACCCCCGCTACGGGCCGGTGCTGGAGGTGCTGCGGCAGTCCCTGGCCCCGTTCGCCATGAGCGCGGCGGCCGTGCCCGACTCCCTGTCCATGGGCTACGGGCGGGCGTTCACCTTCGGCGAGGCCGAGTCCGTCGCGGTGCTGGAGGCGTACGAGCGGCTGGCCGGCTTCCCGCACGAAAGCCCGGTGCTCACCGGGCTGGCCCACCGGGACGTCCGCGACCTCGCGCTGGACCCGGCGACGCTGGGCCGGTACACGCCCGAGCAGCTGGCGCACCCGCACTGCCGGGTGATGCCCTCCTCCGCCGACACCCCGATGGACTGGGTGTGGGGCCACGACCTGGACACCGGTGAGGCCCGGCTCGTCCCGGCCGACATCGGCTTCTACCAGTACGACTACCGCTACCGGCTGGCGCGGCACGCCGCCCGCGCCGAGGGCGCCGCACCGCGGCGGCACTTCTTCCACGAGTCCTCCAGCGGCTGCGCGCTCGGCTCCACCCCGGAGGAGGCGGCCCTGCACTCGCTGCTCGAACTCGCCGAGCGCGACGCCTTCCTGCTCTCCTGGCACCGCGCCGTGCCGCTGCCCTCCATCGATCCGGCCACGGTGACCGACCCCGCCTCCCGGCGGCTGCTGGCGCTCATCGAGTCCCGCGGTTTCGAGACCCATCTGCTGGTCGCCACCCAGGACATCGGGGTCCCGGTGGTCTGGGCGCTGGCGGTCAACCGCACCGGCGGCTTCCCCGCGACGTTCTCCGCCGCCGGCTCGGGTACACGCCCGGAGTCGGTGGTGCGCGCCGCGCTGTGGGAGCTGGGCCAGATCGTCAGCGACCCGGCGGACTGGGACCGTTCGGCGGCGGAGGCGATGCTGGAGGACCCGTGGCGGGTCGAGGTGCTCGACGACCATCTCCGGCTCCACGCGCTGCCGGAGAAGCGGGAGCGGGTCACCGCCGTGCTCGGCGGGCCCCGGACCACCCTGCGCGACGCCTTCCCCGGCTGGCCGGAGAGGCTGGAGCGGGCCGCGGCGGGCGATGTGCGCGGCGCGCTGGAGTACGTGCGGGGGCTGTACGCCGCCGCGGGTCTGGACCGGATCGTGCTCGTCGACCAGACCACCCGCGACCACACCGATCTGGGCACCGCCGTGGTCAAGGCCGTCGTCCCCGGCATCCTCCCGATGTGCTTCGGCCACGCGCAGCAGCGCCTGGCGGGTCTTCCGCGGCTGACCGCCGCACTGGCCGGCACCCCCGGTGAGCACGGGATCCCGCCCTACGACCCGCATCCGTTCCCCTGAGGCCCGCACGGGCGGCACCGGCCGCACCGCCTGACCACCCGCACCACCGACCACGACAGCACGGAGACCGCATGGAGACCGCACCCGCCCGCGGCGAATCCGCCGGCGCCCCGATGCCCGAGGACGCGGACTTCATGGCGCGCGACCTGATGTGGTTCGCCTACGGCAACGGCGCCGACCGCCCGGAGCCGCCCGTACCGCCGCCCGGCCCGCTGACGGAGACCGAGGTGGTGCCCGGGCTGCCGGACGCCGCCCGGTCCGGGCCGCTGACCGCGCTGCCGCACGGCACCGTCGACCTGCTGGAGGAACTCCCCTTCCCCCGGGGCCGGTTCGCCGGGGAGCCGGGCGCCGACCGGCTGGGCCACGCGCTGGCCGCCGCCTTCGGGGTGCAGCGCCGCGAACCGGAGAACCCGTTCAACGACCACCGCGGCTATCCGTCGGTGCGCAGCAGGTTCCCCGTGCAGGTCCTCGTCGGCGAGCGGGGACGGTGGGGGGCTCTGGACGTCTACCGGCACGCGCTGGCCGGCCTGCCCGCGGCGGGGGCCGGTACGGGCCGACCCGGCGCCGGGCGTGAGATCGCGCTGGCCGGCCGGTACACCCGGCTGCCGCCCGTCTACAAGTGGTTCCGCGGCTCGCTGGTCCACCTCGAACTCGGCGTCAACCTGCGCATGCTGTGCCTGGCCCTGGAACTCTTCGGGCTGCCGGGCCGGCTGCGGCTGCCGGGCGCGTCCGCCGAGGCCGGCCTCGGCGCGCTCGGCCTGGCCCCGGCGTGGCAGTGGTCGCTGCCGCTCACCGTCGAGCTGGACGCGGAGGGCTCCGGCCCCGAAACCGGCACCGGTCCCGGCCCCGGCCCCGACCCCGGTCCCGAAACCGGTCCCGGCACCGAGACCGGCACCGGGGCTGCCGGCCCCGACCCCGCGCTGGCCGAGGCCCTCGCCGTCAACCGCGCCCAGGACTTCCGCGAGCCGCCCGCGCCGCTGGGCTCCGCGATCCCCTCGGCCACGGGCGGACAGGCGCTGTCCTGGGCCGAGTTGCTGTGGCGCCGCACCTCGGGGCGGATGCCGCGCGGCCTGTACGGGATGAACGGCAGACGGCGGCGGCTGCCCGCCGCCGCCCTGCGCGACGCCGTGGAGTGGCTGTCCCTCCCGCCGCCCGGCGGGACGCTGCGCGCCGTCCACGACCACCTCCGCGTCACCGCCGTGGTGCAGGGGGTCGACGGCTGCGCCGACGGTGTCCACCGGGTCGCCGGCGGCTCGCTGACGCGGTACTCCGAGGACCCGGCCGCCGCGGCCCGCCTGGAGGCGCACTACGGCTACCCCCTGGCCCCGGGCAACGGCTGCGACGTACGGCACGCGCCGATGATCTGGTTCCTCTCGATGCGGCCGCGCGAGGTGATGGAGCGGTTCGGTCCCGGCGGCTGGTGCGCCGCGCAGTACGCCGCCGGGTGGGCCGCCCAGGGCCTGTGCCTGGCCGCCTCGGCACACGGCCTCTACGCCCGCCCGGTGAGGGCGTTCGAGGAGGTGCCCACCCGTGAGGTCCTCGGCCTCGGCCCCGACGAGATGGTCGTCTTCTCCGTGATCACCGGAACGCCCCGCTACACCGGACCCCTGCTGGACGTGAGACTGTGACCGAGACCGAGACCGACGAGACGCGCCCCGCCGCCCCGCCCGGCTCCGGCTCCGGCCCGGGCGCCGCCGCCCGCTGGCACGCCTGGCACCTGCATCTGGGCTCCACCGCGCGGTCGCTGCACGACCGCGTGATCGAGGACGTGATCCGGCCGACGGTGGCCGAGGCCGCGCCACAGCGGCCCTGGTTCTTCATCCGCTACTGGCAGGGCGGGCCCCATCTGCGGCTGCGCGTGGGCGATCTGGACGACGCGGCGTACGAGCGGACCGAACGGCTGCTGCGCGAGCGGCTGGAGAGCGCCGGGAGGCTCGCCCCGGACGAGGAGCCGGTGGATCCCGGGGGCTACCGGCGCGAGGCCGAACGGCTCGCGGCGGCCGGGGAGCTGGAGGCCGGCACGCCCGTCGAGGACCTGACCCCGCCGGGCGTGCACCGCCGCTCCTACGAGCCCGAGTACGAGCGGTACGGCGGTCCGGCCCTGATGCCCGCCGCGGAGCGGCTGTTCCAGCTCTCCAGCGAACTGACCGTCCGTCTGCTGCCGCGTCTGCCCGACCAGCGCGCCCGGGTGCTCGCCGGGCTGCGGGCCACCATGGCGGCCGCCGCCGCCCTGGGCGACGGCGCGGACCAGGCCGCCTACTACGCGCACGCCTACCGGATCTGGCGGGAGTGGGGCACCGGCTTCGGCTACGGCGAGGAGCAGCTCGACCGGCTGTGCGGCATCGGCCGCGACGGCGCGGCCGGGGGCGCCGGGGCGGGCCGTACGCAGGCGCCCCCGGCCGACCACGGCCCCTTCGCCGGCTGGCACCGGGCGCTCGCCGCGCACGCGCGGGACGTACTGCGCGGCACCTCCACGCATCCGGGCCGCGTGGTGTTCTCGCACGTCCACATGTTCCACAACCGTCTGGGGCTGAACCTGGTCGAGGAGCTCCAGACGTACGCCCGGCTCGTCCGGGCCTTCCCCGGCCCCGGCCGCACCGGTCCGCCGCCGCCCCGCCCTCCCGCCAACGCAGCACCGTAAGGAGCGAACATGCCCCAGGCCCCCCTGGCCGCCCCGGACCGCACCTCCCCGGCGGCGGAACCGGCGGTGGTGGCCCGCGCCGTCGGCGTCACCCGCCGCTACGCCGGCCACACCGCCCTGGACTCCGTGGACTTCGAGATCCGCGAGGGCGAACTGCTGGGCCTGCTGGGCCCCAACGGGGCCGGCAAGTCCACGCTGGTCAACCTGCTGACCGGGCTGAGGCAGGTGACCTCGGGCCGCTGCGAGCTGTTCGGCGGCGACCCGCGCCGCCCGGAGAACCGGCTGCGGATCGGCGTCACCCCGCAGGAGACCGGGCTGCCGGAGACCCTGCGGGTGACCGAGGTCGTCGACTTCGTGGCCGCCCACTACCCGGACCCGGTCGACCGCGGCGAGCTGCTGGACCGGTTCGGCCTGACCCCTCTGGCACGCCGGCAGACCGGCGGTCTGTCGGGCGGCGAGAAGCGCCGCCTGGCGGTGGCGCTGGCCTTCGTGGGCCGTCCGCGCCTGGTGTTCCTGGACGAGCCGACGACCGGTCTGGACGTGGAGGCGCGCAAGGCGCTGTGGGACCGGGTGGCCGAGTTCCACGCCGGCGGCGGCACCGTCCTGCTGACCAGCCACTACCTGGAGGAGGTCGAGGCGCTGGCCGAGCGCGTGGTGGTGCTGGGCGGGGGCCGGGTGCTGGCCGACGACACCGTCGCGGCGATCCGCGGGCTGGTCGACGTGCACCGGGTCAGCCTGGTGGCGGGCGAACTGCCGCGGCTGCCCGGGGTGGTGAGCGAGCGCCGCGAGGACGGCCGCGTCCATCTGATGACCACCGACCCCGACCGGCTGGTGCGGGAACTGGTGACCCGGGGGGTGGACTTCTCCGGCCTGGAGGTCCGGCCGACCTCGCTCGAAGAGGCCTTTCTGACCATCGCCGGATCCTGAGGAGCCCCCCGTGACCATGGCCATGACCCTCGTGCACACCCGCTACCAGCTCCTGCGGACCGTCCGCATCCCGATCGCGCTGATCGGCTCGGCCTTCTTCCCCGCCGCCTCGATGATCTTCTTCGTGGTGCCGGCGGCCGGGGACGACCCGGCGGGCGCCGCCTACGCGACCGCGTCGATGGTCGTCTTCGCCGCCATCATCAGCAACCTCTTCGGGCACGGCGTCGGCGTCGCCGAGGACCGGGCCCAGCCGTGGGACCCCTACACCCGCACCCTGCCCGTCGGCCTGCTCCCGACGTTCGCCGGACGCATCCTCACCGGGCTGGTGATGATGCTGCTGTCGATGGTGCCCGTCGTCGTCATCGCCGCGGTGTTCACCGAGGCGTCCGTCACCGTCGGCGGATTCCTCACCGCCCTGGTCGTCCTGGTCGTCGCCACGGTCCCGTTCATGCTGATGGGCCTGTCGATCGGCTATCTGCTGTCGACCAAGGCGGCGCTGGCGGTCGTGCAGATCGTGTTCTTCCCCCTGGCCTTCGCCGGCGGACTGCTGTCGGCCCCCGACGCCGCGCCCGGCTTCGTCAAGGCCATCGCCCCGTACGTGCCCAGCCGGGGCGCGGTCGAGCTGATGTGGGCCGCGGTGGGGGACTTCGAGGTCCGCCCCCTCCCGGTCGTGACCCTGGTGGTGTGGACGGCGGCCATGGGCGCCCTCGCCGTCTTCGCCTACCGCCGCGACGAGGGCCGCCGCTACCGCTGAGCGCCGGTGGCGGGCCGGGCGGCGGCCGCCGGGCGACCGCCCAGCCCGCCGGCCGCCGCGCGCAGCAGCGCCGCGGTCCCCGCCCGGTCCCGGGCGGCGCCGTAGACGTAGAAGTCGGGGCGCACCAGGACCGTACGGGCCCCCAGCGCCGCCAGCCAGGCGTGGTAGACGCCCTCGGTGTCGACCACGGCGCCGCCCGTCGCGTGCCCGCGCGGGGTGCCGGGCGGCAGGAGCCGCACCGGGCGGACGCCCAGCGGGTCCGGCGCCGTGCGGGTGCCGCCGTCGTGCGCCGCCCGCCCCGGGTCGTCCAGGGTGAGCAGCGTGAAGCCCCCCGTCCCGGCGATCTCGTCGAAGGGGCCGGAGGCGGTGGCGTGCGCGACCGTCGCCTGCGGCAGCAGCACACCGGCCGGGCCCTGCGGCGCGGCGGCCGTGCCCCGGTGCAGGAAGCCGCCGGTGAGGACGTCGGGGCGGGGGCGGCCGGCGCCGTCGCGGGCCCGGTCGCGGAGCATCGCCGCATCGCGCCCGGCGGCCGCGGCCGGATCGGTCTCGCAGATGAGGCGGCCCAGGCCGACGGACATGTCGATGACCTGCTGGACGTGCGGGCGCCGCTCCCGCTCGTAGGTGTCGAGCAGGTCCTCGCCGGCGGCCCCCGCCAGCACCAGGTCGAGCTTCCAGGCCAGGTTCGCCGCGTCCCGGATGCCCGAGCACATCCCCTGGCCGGCGAAGGGGGGCATCTGGTGGGCGGCGTCGCCCGCGAGGAGGATCCGGCCGCGGCGCCAGCACCGGGCGTTGCGGCCCGCGAAGGTGTAGACGGCGTGGCGTTCCACGGTGGCGTTCCTGTCGTCCACGCCGAACAGGGACAGCAGCCGCCGGGCGTTCTCGGCAGTGCCGAACTCCGCGGCCGGCTCGTGGGGCAGCCGCATGAACTCCCAGCGGCGGTGCCCCGGGCCGGCGGAGACCGCCACCCGGGGCCGCGCCGGGTCGGCGACCTGGAGGTTGAGCGGGGGGAAGTCCTCCGGCCGGTGCGGCACCACGTCGCAGGCCATCCAGTCCAGGGCGAACCCGGAGTCGTCGAGCCCCGTCCCCAGGCCCTGTTCGCGGACGAAGCTGTTGGCGCCGTCGCAGCCCACCACCCAGCCGGCCGTCAGCGTCCGGTGCTCACCGGACCCGACGTCCTCGGCGACGAGCTCCACCACCCCGCCGCGCTCGGCGATGCCCACGGCCCGGTGTCCGCGCAGCACCCGCAGCTCCGGCAGCCCGGTGGCGCACCGGGAGAGCGCCTCCTCCAGCCCCGGCTGGTACACGGAGGTGGAGTCCGGCCAGCCGTACGGGCCCTCGGGGGCCAGTGACACGCGCAGCAGCTCGGCGCCCCCGGCGTTCTCCACCACGTAGTCCGGGGACGGCTCGCCGATCCCGCGGACGGCGCCGGCGATGCCCGCGGAGGCCAGGACGCGGGCGCTCGGCCCGTCGAACGCCACCGCGCGCGGCATCGGATACGGCCGCGGCCACCGCTCGACGACGGTGACCCGCCGGCCCCGCCGGGCGAGCAGGAGGGCGAGGGTCTGGCCGACCGGTCCGTATCCGACGACGAGCACGTCGGCGGCGCCGGACGCATGGGGTGCACGAGGCGCACGGGACGGTGCGGGGACGAACGCGGCTGGAGGGTTCACTTCTGCTCCCGGTGGCGGCGCCCGGCGAACGGCCGGTTTATGCGGAGAGGCGGCAAAGAGACGGCAAAGAGGCGTCGGAGGGGCAGCGGAGGAAAACCGCGGGCGACACGGGCGGGACGGCCCGCCCCGAATGCCGTCCACCGCCCCGAAGACCACCGCAGGGCATTCCACTGCGTCAACCCTATTGTGTCGGAAAGCCGACCGGTGGAAACCCCCGGGAAAACACGGGACGAACTCCGCGCCGCACCGGCCCGGTGCGCCCGTTTCCTGCCCCTGCACCCCTTCCACCCCTTTGCGGGCCGCCGACCGCCGCTGCCATCAGGGGCGGAATCACCGCGAAAAGGCTTCCGGGCCGGCGCGGACAGCCGGTGACCTACGTAAGCGACGTCGTGATAAATGTCAGCCGCCACCGCGGAAATGCTGTGCGGAACGCGGGTTTCATTCAGCATCGTCACGTCGGTCGATCGACCGGTGGAAACCTCTGAAGGGAAATTCGAGATGAGCTCCGTGGCTGAGACCGAGATCTTCGACTCCTTCGACATCGAGGAGCTCGAGGTCCTCGACGTCTCCGACAGCGTCGCGCTGCCGGAGATGGGTGCGTCGAGCGGCGTGACGATGACCGAGACCGACGCGATCGAGGGCACCTTCTGCTGCTCCTCCTCCTCGTCGTCCTCCTCCTGCTGCTGCTGCTGACGGCTCCACGGTCCGGTGTGCCCGCCCCGTTCCAGGCGGGGCGGGCACACCGCTCCCGGGCACCGTACCGAACGATTGGATCCCCGTGGCCCCAGTCCTCCCCGCAGACACGGTCCCGACGTGGGCACGGCACGAGCACTACGCCCGCCGGATCCTGCACACCCTGGCGCGCGACCCGGAGCGGGTCGTCCTGCGGTGGCGCGGGGAGGACGTGACGGGGGCCGGGCTGGCCGCTTCGGTGCTGTCCGCGGTGGCGTGTCTGCGCCGTCTGCGGGCCGGCCGGGGGAGCACGGTGGCGATCCTCACGGAGACCAACCACCCGGCCATGCTGACCGCCCGCTACGCGGCACATCTGCTGGGCGCCGCAGTCGTGTACATCCGCTCGCACAACCCCCGCTCGGACGCCGTGGAGCTGCCCCGGGAGGTCCAGGACCGGCTGCTGCGGGAGAGCGGGGCGCGGTTCCTGGTCTGCGACGGCGCGCACCTCGGCCGGGCCCGCGAACTCGCCCGCGGCAGGCGCGGGGAGCTGCCGCTGATCGGTGCCGGGCCCGGCTGCGCCGGCCCGGACGCCCACCTCGACGACCACCTCGATCACCTCGGCCGTCTCGGCACCCACCCCGGCGACCGTCCGGACACGCCCCCGAACGCGCCTTCGGCCACCTCCCCGACGGAGGCGCTGGCCCGGGTCCGCTACGAGCCCGGGGACCTCGCGGTCGTGGCCCACACCAGCGGAAGCACCGGCCGTCCCAAGAGCATCGGCCAGTCCTTCCGCACCTGGAACGCCCTCGTCGACGCCTTCCCCGGCAGTCCCGAGCCGGGCCGGCCCTCCCGCTTCCTCGCCGTCCTCCCGCTCAGCCACACCATCGGCTCGATGGTGGACGCCGTGCTCGCCGAGGGCGGCCGCGTCGTCCTGCACGAGGGGTTCGACGCCGCCGCGGCCCTGGACGCCCTCGCCGCCGAGCGCATCACCGACACCTACCTGGCGGTGCCCCATCTGTACCGCCTCACCGAATCGGCCCGCTCCGGCGGCGCCGACCTGTCCTCCCTGCGCCGTCTGGTCTACAGCGGCACCCCCGCCTCGCCCCGGCGGATCGCCGAGGCGCGCGAGGTGCTGGGCGACCGCCTCGTGCAGCTCTACGGCTCCACCGAGGCCGGCGGCATCTCCAACCTCACCCCGCTGGACCACTGCGAGCCCGAGCTGCTGCCCACCGTGGGGCGCCCCTTCCCCTGGGTCCGGCTGAGGATCGTCGATCCGGAGACCGGCGAGGAGGCGCCGCGGGGCCGGCCCGGGGAGGTCCGCGTGGCGTCCCCCACCGTCATGGACGGCTACCTCGGCGATCCCGGGGCGACCGCCCGTGCCCTGCGCGAGGGCCTGCTGAGCACCGGCGACCTGGGCCTGATCGACCGGTACGGGTATCTGAGGCTGGCCGGCCGCGTCGGCGACGTCGTCAAGAGCGGCGGCCTGAAGATCCACCCCGCCGCCGTCGAGCGGGCGCTGCTGTCCCACCCCGACGTGGCGAACGCCGCCGTCTACGGGGTGGCCGACGACGACCGCGTCGAGCACGTGCACGCCGCGGTGTCGCTGCGCGACGGCGCCCGCCGCGACCCCGGGGCGCTCCGCGAGCACGTGGCCGGCCTGCTCACCCCCGAACACGCCCCCGCCGGGCTGGCGTTCTGGGACGACCTCCCGCTCACCGCGCACGGCAAGCCCGACAAGGCGTACCTGCGCACCCTCGCGGGCCGGGAGGACCGGCTCCCGCTCCGCTGAACCTGCCGAAAGGGGTCCGAGATGACCGCCCACCACCACTTCGCACGGGCACTACGGCTGCGCAGACTGTTCCGCCACAACAGCTCGCGGCTGATGGTCGTGCCGCTCGACCACTCCATCTCCGACGGGCCGGTCGTGCCGCACGGCAGCACCGCCGACCGGCTCGTCGGCCGGCTCGTGGCCGGCGGGGTGGACGCGGTCGTGCTCCACAAGGGCAGTCTCCGGCACATCCGCCCCGAGCGGTTCGCCGGGACGTCGCTGATCCTCCACCTCAACGCCAGCACCGCGCACGCGCCCGACCCGGACGCGAAGTACCTGGTCACCGGGGTGGAGGACGCCCTGCGCCTGGGGGCGGACGCGGTGAGCGTGCACGTCAACCTCGGCTCCCGGGACGAGCGGCGGCAGGTCGCCGACCTCGGTCTGGTCGCCGACCTGTGCGACCGCTGGAACCTGCCCCTGATGGCGATGGTCTACCCGCGCGGCCCGCAGGTCGCGGACCCGCACGACCCGGAGCTGGTCGCACACGCCGTGACCCTGGCGGCCGACCTGGGCGCCGACCTCGTCAAGACCTCCTGGGCCGGCTCGGCCGCCGCCATGCTCGACGTGACCGCGGCCTGCCCGATCCCGGTGCTGGTCGCCGGCGGCCCGCCGCGCGGCTCCGAGGAGGAGCTCCTGGGGTTCGTCCGGGACGCGCTGCTGGGCGGCGCGGCCGGAGTGGCGATGGGCCGGAACGTCTTCCGGTCCCCCGATCCGCAGAGCGTGGCCGGCGCCGTCGCCCGGCTCGTCCACGAGGGGCCGCGCGAGCCCTACGACCACCTGACAGGAGAGCACCGGAGTGAGCGTGAACAAGCTGTGCTGGCTTGACGTCCGTTCGGCAGGGCGGGAGAAGAAGGCGATCGTCGAGGAGGCCCTGCACCAGCGCGTCGACGGTGTGGTGGCCGAGGACCCCGCCGACCTGGAGGCGCTGCCGCCGTCGGTGACCCGGGTGCTGCTGCCCCGCGGCCCGGAGTCCCTGGAGAGCGGCTTCGGCCAGGCCGACGTCGTCGTCCTCCCGCTCGGCCCGGCCGAGCGCGCCGAACTGGCCGAGGCGTACCCGCAGGTGGAGTTCGGGCGGTACGTGGAGATCGCGGACGCGGCCGGCCTGGACGAGGCGTGCCGGGCCGCCCGCACCGAGAAGTGGAGCGTGCTGGAGTTCCGCGACCCGACCAAGATCCCGCTGGAGATCGTGATCGCCGCCGCGGCGGGCGCGCCGGGCTCGATCGTCACCGCCGTCGGCGACGTCGAGGAGGCGCGGGTCGTCTTCGGCTGTCTCGAACTGGGCTCCGACGGCGTGATGATGACCGCGCGCGCCGTCGGCGACGCCACCGAGCTCAAGCGCGCCGCCGCCTCCCCCACGGGGGAGCTGGTGCTCACCGAACTGGAGGTCACCGCCACCGCGCACCTGGGCATGGGCGAGCGGGCCTGCGTGGACACCTGCTCCTACCTGCGGCAGGACGAGGGCATCCTGGTCGGCTCGCACTCCAAGGGCATGATCCTGTGCGTCAGCGAGACCCATCCGCTGCCGTACATGCCCACCCGGCCGTTCCGGGTCAACGCCGGCGCGATCCACTCCTACACGGTCGTGGAGAACGGCCGGACGAACTACCTCAGCGAACTGGGCGCGGGCAGCAGGGTCCTGGCCGTGGACGTCGCGGGGCGGACGCGGGTGGTGTCGGTGGGCCGGGTCAAGATCGAGACCAGACCGCTGATCTCCATCGACGCGGTCGCCCCGGACGGCCGGACGGTCAACCTCATCCTCCAGGACGACTGGCACGTGCGGGTGCTGGGCCCCGGCGGCGCCGTGCTCAACAGCACCCACCTCAAGCCCGGCGACAAGGTGCTCGGCCATCTGCCCACCGCCGACCGGCACGTGGGCTACCCGATCGACGAGTTCTGCCTGGAGCAGTGAGCCCCTGCGCGGGACGGACCGAGAAAGGCGGTGGGCGGCCATCGAACCCCTCAGGGTCGCCGTGGTCGGCGCGGGCATCGGCGGGCTGACGCTGGCCGCCGCCCTGCGCCGGGCCGGCGGTGTGCGGTGCGAGGTCTACGAACAGACCGGGCGGCTGTCCGAGGTCGGCGCCGGGCTCCAGCTCGCCCCGAACGCGGTGCGCCTGCTGCACCGGCTGGGCCTGGCCGGGCCGCTGCGCTCCTTCGGCGTCCGCCCGGCGGCGACGGAGATCCGGCGCTGGGACGGCGGCCGGCTGCTGTCCCGCACCGAACTGGGCTCCGCCTGCGAGGAGTTGTACGGGGCGCCGTACTACACGGTGCACCGCGCCCAGTTGCACGCGGCACTGCTGGAGGCGGCCGGCCCCGACACGGTCCGGCTCGGCCGCCGGCTGACCGGTCTGCGGCGCGGGGACGGCGAGGTGCTGCTGCGCTTCGACGGCCCGGCCGAATCCGGCGGCGGCGAGGTGCGCACCGCCGACGCGGTCGTGGGGGCCGACGGCATCCACTCCGCGGTCCGCGCGCACCTGGCGCGGGACGCGCCCGTCTGGTCGGGCCAGACCGTCTACCGGGGCCTGGTAACCGGCGAGGCCCTGCCGGAGTTGGTGGACGACCCCGCGGTGCGGGTGTGGATGGGGCCCGGGCAGCACTGCGTGTGCTACCCCGTCTCCTCGGGCCGCGCGGTCAGCTTCGCCGCGACCGTCCGCCCCGAAGGACCCGGCGACCCTCCCCCCGAGTCCTGGTCGGCCCCCGGCGACCCCGCCGACCTGCTGCGGGCCTACCGGGGCTGGGACCCGGCCGTGGTGCGCCTGCTGCGGGCCGCCTCGGACACCGGTGTGCGGCGCTGGGCGCTGCACGACCGGGAGCCACTGCGCCGCTGGTCCGCGGGCCGGGTGACGCTGCTCGGGGACGCCGCGCACCCGATGCTGCCCTTCCTCGCCCAGGGCGCCAACCAGGCGGTGGAGGACGCGCTGTCGCTGGCCGTCTGCCTGACGGGCGCGGACACCGCCACCGTGCCCGCCGCGCTGCGGCGGTACGAGGCGCTGCGGATACCGCGCACCGGCGCGGTCCAGCGCGGTTCGCGCGGCAGCACCCGGATGATGCACCTGGAGGACGGCGAGGAGCAGCGCCGCCGGGACGGCGCGATGGCGTCCGCCGCCGCACTGCGCGCCATGTCCTGGCTGTACGCCCACGACGCCGAACACGCCGCCCTCCACCCGGCCCCCACCCCATGACACAGAACGGCCCCCCACCCCTCCCACCCTCCACCCCACGAGCCAGAGCGACCCCCACCCCGCACCCATGACACAGAGCGACCCCCGCCCCTCCCACCCTCCACCTCACGCCCCAGAGCGACCCCTCACCCCTCCACCCCCGGCCCCCCGTCCACCGGATCGAAGGCGAGCCGGTAGCCGCGCTTGACCACCGTCTGGATCATCCGGGGCGCGCCCAGCGCCGAACGCAGCCGCGCCACCGCCGTCTCCACCGCGTGTTCGTCACGCCCCGCACCGGGCAGGGCGCGCAGCAGATCGGCGCGGGAGACCACCCAGCCGGGCCGCCGGGCCAGGGCCCGCAGCAGCGCCATCCCGGCGGGCGGTACGGGCCTGGGCTCGCCGTCCACGACCGCCGCGTGGCCGCGGATCTCCAGCCGCCGCCCGGCCACGGGCAGAACCTGCGCGCGGGCGGGCAGCTCCCGGCACAGCGACTGGACCAGCGGCCCGATCCGGAAGCGTTCGGGCCGCACCACCGGCACGTCGTGCGCGGTCAGCGGCAGCGCGGTGACCGGCCCCACGCAGGCGACCAGCACATCCCCCCGCAGCGCCTCCAGCACCCCCTCCCGCACACCCCGCCGCTCCGCGCGCTCCAGCAGCGAGGCGGCGGCGGGGGCGGAGGTGAAGGTGACCGCGTCCACCGAGCGCGCCCGCACGGCGTCGATCAGCCGGTCCAGCGGGGCGATGTCCTCCGGCGGCAGCCAGCGGTAGACGGGCACGCCGACGACCTCCGCCCCCGCCTCGCACAGCGCCTCGACGAAACCGGGCAGCGGCTCGCCGTGGAGCTGGACGGCGATCCGCCGCCCGGCGACCCCCTCGGCCAGCAGCCGGTCCAGGACCTCGGCCAGCGACTCCGACGGCGGCGACCACGCCTCGGTCAGGCCGGCGGCCCGTACCGCGCCGCGCACCTTGGGGCCGCGGGCGAGCAGTTCCACACCGTCCAGCACACCCCGCAGCTCCTCGCCCAGCCCCCAGCCCTCGGCCGCCTCCACCCAGCCGCGGAAGCCGATGGCGGTGGTGGCCACCACCGTGTCGGGGGCGCGGCCGATCAGCGCCTCGGTGGCACCCAGCAGTTCGCCGTCGTCGGCCAGCGGCACGATGCGCAGGGCCGGTGCGTGCACCACCGCCGCGCCGCGCCGCTCCAGCAGGGCGCCCAGTTCCTCGGCGCGCCGGGCCGCGGTGACACCGACGGTGAAGCCTTCCAGTGGTCCGACCCGGTGCATGGGCTCCTCGTCCGCAGTCGTTGTGGGAGAACCGAGCCTGACAAGAATGCATGACACCCCCGGTTCCCCCCGGTTTCCCCGGTGTTACACACCACCCCACCCACCGGCGCGACCCGCCCCGCAGCCGGAACGCACGCCACTGCCCACCCGCGGCCGGGAGCGGCCGGCCCCACCCCCGCCCACCGGCGTAACCCGCCCCGCACCCGGGCGACGGCGGGAGGGGACGGGTAGGGGCGGATGTTCCGGACACTCAAGTGCTATTTGCGGCCAATGGGCGCTCCACCCAATGGTGTACGGAACGGCCGTAAATAGTACCGTCCGGAACGTCCGCCCCGGACCGGCCCCGACCCCCGCACGCACCCGGCCCCACCCGCACCCGAACCCACCCCTCACACCCTCACCCCACGAACACCCCCCACCCCGCGCCGCATGTATACGGCCCAGGTGACCACCGCGCACACCACGTAGTAGCCGAGGAAGACGGCGAAGGCCCCGGTCCCGGTGCCGGACTCGATGAAGGACTGGCGCAGGGCCATGTTGATGCCCACCCCGCCGAACCCTCCGACCGCCCCGATCAGCGCCATGGACGCGCCCGACAGCCGCCGGGCGCGGACGGCGGCCGCCTCCCCCGTCAGGCCCGCCTCACGGGCCCTCGCCCGGAAGATCCCCGGGACCATCTTGAACGCCGATCCGTTGCCCAGACCGGTGAGGACGAACAGGACGACGAAGCCGGCGATGAACAGCGGCAGCGACTCCCGCACCGACGCGGCCACGACGATGCCGGCCGCGCCCGTCATGGCCCCGAAGTTCCACAGGGTGACCCGCGCGCCGCCCAGCCGGTCGGCGAGCCGGCCCCCGACGGGCCGGACCAGCGAACCCAGCAGCGGACCGATGAAGGTGAGCGAGGCGGCCTGCAGGGGGGTGCGGCCGAACTGGCTCTGGAGCACCAGGCCGAAGGCGAAGCCGTAGCCGATGAAGGAGCCGAAGGTGCCGATGTAGAGGAACGACATGATCCAGGTGTGGCGGTCGCGTGCCGCCTCCCTCGCCGCGCCCGTGTCGTTCCGCACGGGTGAGAGGTTGTCCATGTGCCGTGCGCTGAGCACGGTGGCGACGACGATCAGCGGCAGGTAGGCGGCGAGCAGCAGCCGGGGCCGCGCGGCCCCGGCGACGGCGATGGTCAGCAGGCCGGCGAGCTGGACGACGGCGACGCCGATGTTGCCGCCGCCCGCGTTCACCCCCAGGGCCCAGCCCTTCAGGCGCAGCGGGTAGAAGCTGTTGATGTTGGTCATGGAGGAGGCGAAGTTGGCGCCGCCGACCCCGGTGAGGACCGCCACCAGCATGAAGGTGGTGTACGAGGTGCCCGGTTCCATGACCACCAGCAGGGCGGTGGTGGGCACCAGCAGCATCGCGGCGCTGACCACCGTCCAGTTGCGGCCGCCGAAGCGGGCGACCGCGAAGCCGTAGGGCACCCGCAGCGCGGCGCCGACCAGGGAGGCGACGGCGACCAGGAAGAACTTCCCCGCCGGGTCGATGCCGTACTCGGGTCCCATGAACAGGGCGAGGACCGAGAACATGCTCCACACGGAGAAGCCGATGTGCTCGGAGACCACCGACAGCACGAGGTTGCGGCGGGCGACGCGGCGGCCCGTCCTCTCCCAGAAGCCCTCGTCCTCCGGGTCCCAGTGCTCGATCCAGCGCCCCCTGCCGGACGCGCCGGACGTGCCGGACGTGCCGGACGCACGGAGCGCTTCGGGCCCGTCAGGCGCCTCGGGTGCTTCGGATGCGGTCGTCGGAGCGGTCATGGCGCCTCCACAGTGTCGGGTGTCGGCTCCCGACGCTATGGACGGCGCGTTTCACCCCGGTGCCGTCAGGTGACCTCCGCGCAACCTTGCTCTCACCCGGAGATCAGAGCCTGTGTGAGCCCTCGCCGACCACCCCGCGCGCGTCCGGGACCGCCCCCGCACCCGTGCCGCCGCCCGCCGGCCGCCCGTCCTCCCGGCGGTACGGACCGCAGGGCCACAGCCGGGGCCGGCGCCGGGCGGAGAGGTCCTCGGCCCAGCCGAGGGCCGCCACGAGCACGGCGAGCAGCGGCCAGACGAGCAGGAACATCAGCACCGGGTAGGAGTTCTCCAGCAGTCCGGAGAGGGTGGGGGAGCGCCACACGGCCGGAATCCTCCACAGCAGGTCGATCAGGGGCACGGTGGCGATCAGGGCGATCTCGTGCCACAGGTAGACCGACACCGCACGGTTGTTGGCCAGCGTGATCGCTCCGTCGAAGCGCCGGAGCCGTTCCGGCAGCCGCTGCCAGGCGGGGCTGACCTGGAACAGCAGGACGCAGTACCCGAAGGACCACAGGGCCTGACCCAACGGGATGTCGCCCAGGTCCCAGCCGGCCGGGCCCGGGTGACGGGAACTCCACCACAGGCCCAGGCCCATGAAGACCGGACCGATCGAGGGCGCGAAGTACCTGGGGATGCGGTAGAGCACCCCGTCGTGGTGGGCGAAGCCGAGCACCCAGCAGGCGCCGTAGACCGCGAAGTCCCGCACCGCCTCGCCCGTGACGCCGGGGACCTGCACCAGGCCCGTGCCGACGACGGCGGTCAGGCCGAGCGGGGCGAGCAGGGTGGCCCACGGCAGTGCGCGGAACGCCTTCAGCAGCAGCGGGGAGAGCAGCACGAACCAGAAGTAGGCGCGCAGGTACCACAGGGGGCCGGCGGCCTGCTGGGCCCAGCCCGCGTCCAGCATCCCGCCGTCCTCGCCGATGCGCATCGGGAAGGGCGGGGTGCCCACGGGCACCACCCAGAAGGCCAGCTTCAGCCACCACAGGGCGGCCTCCTCCCCCCTGGCCGGCCGCCATCCCTGTGCGAACAGCACACCGAGGACCACCAGGCCGTACAGCCACAGCGGCAGCAGCAGGCGCCGGACCCTGCCGCGCAGCACCCCGAGGGCGGAGCCGGGGCGTGCCAGGGAGCGGGCCATCAGCGCGCCTGCCAGCGCGAACATCACGCCCATCGAGGGGAAGAGGAACGTCAGCCAGCCCCAGGCGAAGGTGTGGTAGAGCACCACGCGCAGCAGCGCGAGGGTGCGCAGCAGGTCGAGGTAGCGGTCGCGCCCGGCCCCCGGCGCACGGTCCCCCGTGCCCGTGCCCGTGCCCGTGCCCGTGCCCGTGCCCGTTTCCGTGTCCGGGGGCTGTGCCTGGGAGGGGGGCGCCGTCTCGGTCATACGGTGGTGCTCCCTTGCATGTGACGGGGTTTCGCGATGCCCGAGGGGGCGGATTCGACGGCGCCGGTGCGGCGCAGTTTCTGCCAGCGCAGCCGGCCGCCGGTGAGCGCGGTGGCCCAGGAGCGCAGCAGCACCAGGTACATCAGCTGCCGGTGGAGGATCTGCTGCAGGGGCAGCGAGACCAGATGGGTCAGGGGTTCGCGGTCCAGCCGGAAGGCGTACGCGGCGCACGCCGCCTGGACGGCCAGGACGCCCAGCCAGACCGCCGCCGTCCGCTGCGCCGGCCCGAAGAGCAGGCCGTAGAGGAGGAAGACGTCGATCAGCGGGGCGAGCAGCGGCATCAGGACGGTGAACAGCGAGATGAACAGCAGTCCGACACGGCCGAAGTGTCCCGAGGGGCCGCGCTCCAGCACCGCCCGGCGGTGTTTCCACATCGCCTGCATGGTGCCGTAGCTCCAGCGGTAGCGCTGGGACCACAGCTGCCGGAAGGTCTCGGGCGCCTCGGTCCAGGCCCGGGCGTTCTCCGCGTAGACCACCCGCCAGCCGTCGCGGTGGACGGCCATGGTGAGGTCGGTGTCCTCCGCGAGGGTGTCGTCGCTGACGCCGCCGACGCGCTCCAGCGCCTCGCGGCGGAAGGCGCCCACCGCTCCGGGCACCGTGGGCATGCAGCGCAGTACGTCGTACATCCGCCGCTCCAGGCTGAAGCCCATCACGTACTCGATGTGCTGCCAAGCTCCGATGAGGCTGTCGCGGTTGCCGACCTTGGCGTTGCCTGCGACGGCTCCGACGGCAGGGTCGGCGAAGGGCTGCACCAGTTCGCGGATGGTGGAGGGCTCGAAGACGGTGTCGCCGTCCACCATCACGATGATGTCGTGAGAGGCGTGGGCGATGCCGTTGTTGAGGGCGGCGGGTTTGCCCAGGTTGGCCTGCCTCACCACCCGCACGTCCGGCAGCCGCAGGCCCTCGACGATGCCGGCCGTCGCGTCGCGGGAGCCGTCGTCGACGACGACGACCTCGACCCGGTGGTCCCCGGCGACCAGGGAGCGCACGGTGTGGGCGATGCACTCGGCCTCGTTGTACGCCGGGACCACCACGCTGACGGGCCGGGTGACCGGTTCCCGGGCGAGGGCGGCTCTCCGGCGCGCGGCGCGGCCGTGCGCCCTGGCCAGGAACAGCATCAGTCCGAGGCGGGCGAAGACCAGGAGGCCGACCACCGTCAGCGCCGCGATGAACAGGGATGTCGCACGCTCCGCGACGCCGACGGCGAGGACGAAGAACCTGCCCTTCCACAGTTCGGCGCCGCTGACGGGAGTATGGGCGCTGGGGGCCCTCAGCGCCTCGGTGAGGTTGGTGAACGCGTAGCCGCGCGCTTTCAGCTCCGGCAGCAGCCGGTCCAGGGCGGCCACGGTCTGCGAGCGGTCGCCGCCGGCGTCGTGCATCAGCACCACGGCGCCGGCGCCCGCCTCCTCCGGAACGGCCCGGCGGACGATCTCGTCCACTCCCGGGCGCGCCCAGTCCTTGGTGTCGGTGTCGTTGAGGACGGTGATGTAGTTGCGGCTGCCGACGTACCGCACGACCGGCCAGGACTCGTTGTCCAGGGCGTGCGCGTGCGAGGAGTACGGCGGCCGGAACAGGTAGGTCCGCACTCCGGCCGCGCCGGCCAGGGCGAGCTGGTTCTGCGCCAGTTCCCAGTCGATGCGGGACTTCGACTGGTAGGACAGGTCGGGGTGGTTGAAGGTGTGCAGGCCGATCTCGTGGCCCTCCGCCACCATCCGCCTGACCAGTCCGGGGTGGCGGGCGGCCATGGCGCCGGTCACGAAGAAGACCGCGCGCGCGTCGTGCTCGGCCAGTTCGTCCAGCACCTTCGGCGTCCACACCGGGTCCGGGCCGTCGTCGAAGGTCAGCACGATCATGTGGTCGGGCACCCGGTGGCCGACCGGGCGCGAGCCACCGGCGTCCACGACGGGACCGCCCTCGCGGACCTCCCCGGGCACCCGGTCGGAGGGGGCCTCGGGCCGCACCCGGTGGTCCGCGAGGAACTCGCTGTGCACGTAGCCGCGCAGCATCAGCACGGTGAGGGCGGTCAGCAGCAGCGGCAGGACCAGCAGCCGGCGCAGCCTTCTGCGCCGGCGTCGGCGCAGAAGGCTGCGCCGGTGTCCCTCCAGGGTCATGGAGAGGTCTCCTTGGCGGGAGGCGGGGCGGTCGTCGCGGTGTCGCCTCCGGTTGCCACCGACCAGTCGATGGCGGCTCCCCCGCTCCCGGTCCAGCGCATGCCCGGGCCTTCGTGGCCGCCCCAGTGCCTCCGTGCGCCGAAGTCCTGTGTGTCGGTCAGGAGGGTGGGGGGCCCGGTCTCCGCGGTGGCGCCGCCGGGCGCGGGCCTGTCGGCGACCGCGGGGCTGCCTCCCGTCAGGGCGACGGCCAGTACGACCACACAGCCTCCACACAGGGTCCCGAACGACCAGCCGAGGATCCGCAGCACGCGCCCGCGTCTGCCGGTCGCGTCCACGAAGACCGGTCTCCCGCGGTGGCCGCCGGCCCCCGGATCAGCACACGCCATTCAGGAACACCTCCTCCGGTCCACGCGTGCCGAGCACCGCATGCGAAAGGGCCGGCGCATGACGCCGGCCGCGCTCCGTTCTTCCCCGGCACCCCTCGCCATGAAAATATCTCATAACCAGACAAATCCCGATCAAAGGCCGGGGCGGAATCCGGGCTCTGGGCGGCGCAGGCGACGTCGCCCCTCGCCCGCGCCACCCAGAGGCGCTCAACAGGGCTTCATATGAGGGAAGTTCGGGAGCGGCCTGCCGCACCCGGCCGTATCGGGCCGCCGACGCCCCGGCACGGTTTCACCCGCTCACAGGCAACCCCGACGGCGCTTCGGTACTCCGGTGGGACGACCCTCCGCCCCGGACCGGTCCGGGGCACGGCCGGGGGTCAGCGCACGGGCGGCGCGGCCACCCCCAGCACACGCGCGTCCGGTTCCGGCAGCCAGGAGCCGTGCGTCCGCTCCCGCCAGCGCCCCGCCTCCGCCAGCCGCCGCGCCGCCGCCCGGAGCGCGTCCGCCCCCGGGTGGCGCAGGCCGCGCCGCCAGACCATCGAGACCGGGGAGAGCGGTACGGGGTCCACCAGCGGGCGCAGCACCATACCCGGCACCGCGGCGAAGACCTCGCTGGCCAGCACCGACCAGCCGCGCCTGCGGACGACCCGGCCGAACTCCGCCTCCCCCTCGATCTTGGGGAAGGGGGCGGCGAGCTCTATCCCGCGGCCCGCGAAGAGGCGGCGGGCGTAGTCGGTCCACTCCGCGGTCTCGGGGTTGCCGGCCCCCGCGTACAGGGTCTCCCCCGCCAGCGCGTCCAGCGGCACCCTGGGCAGCCGGGCCAGCCGGTGCCCCTCCGGCAGCAGCACGGCCACCTTCTCGTAGCGGATCAGACGGTGGTCGAGCACACCCAGCACGGCCGGGTCCAGCCCGGCGACCCGGCCGAAGGAGACGTCCAGCCGCCCGTCGGAGATCTCCGCGGCGGCGCCGATCAGGCCGCTGTGGTAGCGGGCGACGAACTCCAGGTCGGGCGCCAGTCTCCGGGCCTCGTCCAGCACCCGCTGCCCGGTGGCGGCCGGGGCGCCGACGTCGACGATCAGGGGGCGCTCCTCGCGTACGGCCGCGGCGTTCAGCTCGTCGTGCGCCGCCAGTACGCGCTGGGCGTGCGGCAGCAGTCGCTCCCCCTCCGGGGTCAGGGACACGCGCCGGGTGGTACGGACGAACAGCGTGGCGCCGAGCTGTTCCTCCAGCCGCCTTATGTCGCGGCTCAGGGACTGCTGGGCTACGAAGACCCGGGCGGCGGCACGGGTGAAGTTCAGTTCGTCGGCGACGGCGACGAAGGCGCGCAGCAGCCGGGGGTCGGTGTCTCGGGGCACGCCCCATGGTGACAACACAGAGGCGTCAATGACCAGCCACAAAGTGTTGGACACCTCACAGGGGCCCGGCCCAGGCTGTGTACATGCCGAACTCGCCCACCGGACCCGCCCCTGCCCCGCCGCCCCCACCGCTCCCGGCGGAGCGCGGCGAACCGGCCGCCGCTCCGCGCGGCAGACCCGCCGGACACGGGGACCGCCCCGCGCGCACGCACTGGTTCACGCCCTACGTGCGACTGTTCGCGACCCCCGGGACCCGGGCGTTCGCCCTCGCCGGATTCCTCGCCCGGCTGCCGATGGGAATGCTGAGCATCAGTGCGGTCATCATGATCGCCACCACCCGCGGCTCGTACGCCCTGGCCGGAGCCGTCACCGCCACCGGGCTGGTCGCCACCGCCCTCCTGGCGCCGCAGGTCGCACGGCTGGTGGACCGCCACGGGCAGGCCCGGATCGCCGTCCCCGCGGTGTGCCTGTCCGCGGCCGGCTCGCTGACGCTGCTGCTGTGCGTTCGGTACGGCGCCCCCGACTGGACGCTGTTCGCCGCCTACGCGGCCGGCTCCACCGCCCCCAACACCGGCGGCATGGCCCGGGCCCGCTGGGCGCACCTGTACCGCGGCGCCTCGCCGGAGGCCGAGGCCGCGAGGCACACCGCCAACTCCTTCGAGCAGGCCCTGGACGAGCTGTGCTTCATGCTCGGCCCGGTGCTGGCCACCTTCCTGTGCGTCTCGCTCTTCCCCGAGGCCGGCACCCTGACCGCCACCGTCCTGCTGCTGGGCGGCACCCTGCTGTTCGCCGCCCAGCGCCGCACCGAGCCGCCCGTCGCACCGTACGACGGCGCGGCCCGTGCGGCCGCGCCGCTGCGCATCCCGGGCCTGCCGCGGCTGCTGGCCGTCTTCCTCGCCACCGGGGCCGTCTTCGGCGCCCTGGAGGTGGTGACCGTGGCGTACGCCGACGAGTTGGGCCACAAGGGCGCGGCGGGCGCCGTACTCGCCCTCCAGGCCCTGGGCTCGGGCGCGGCCGGACTCGCCTTCGGCGCCCTGCGCCCGGCGGGACCGCCGGGGCGGCGCTTCGCGGTCTGCGTGGGCTCGATGGCCGCCCTGATGACGCTGCCGCTGCTCGCCTCGACCACCGGCAGTCTGCTGGTGCTGGCCCCCGCGCTGCTGATCGCCGGGATGGCGACGGCCCCCGCGATGGTCACCGGCATGACGCTGGTCCAGCGGCTGACCCCGCCCGGCCGGCTGAACGAGGGCATGACCTGGGCCGTCACCGCCCTGCTGGGCGGAGTGGCCGCCGGTTCGGCGGCGGGCGGCTGGGCGGCGGAGCACCTGGGCGGCTCGTGGGGGTACGCGGTACTCCCGGCGGCGGCCGCCGTCGCGACCGTCGTGGCCCTGACGGGGATGACCGCGACCACCACGGCGGCCGGAAAGCGCTGAACCACGGCACATCCGCCCGACCGCCCGCCCGGCCCGGGACACCCCGGAACATGCCGAAGGCCCCGCCGTCCGGGACGGCGGGGCCTTCGGCCCACATGGGGTGAGTGGAGATGGCGGGAATCGAACCCGCGTCCAACGGTGCAGAACCAGGGCTTCTCCGAGCGCAGTCCGCTGTGCTTTTCTCGGCCCCGGCGGTCACGCGGACAAGCCGCCGACGGGCCCAGTCACTGTTTGATGTCCCGCCAACCCCCGTGACCGGGGCTAACGGTGAAGTTCCCTAGCTGATGCCAGGATCCAGGGCGGGAACGCCCCTGGGCTGACACTTCGCAAGTCGCTGATCAGGCAGCGAGGGCGAAGGAATCGCGCTTGGTGTTGGCGATTATTTTTTCGCGGCACATGGTTAACGAGATCATTACCGCGTTCCTCGGCTCGCTTCCCCTGCTTCAACAGCCGCTGTCGAAACCGATCATCCCCATGTTCATTTGACAAGCTCGCCCGGCCTGAACCGGACGGCGCTGGTGTCATTGTACGGGTCGACGCGGAGGGCCGCCAACGTATTCCCCGGCGGGGAGTCGCCGGCCGGACCGCACCGTCCTCGTACATGTGGTCCAACGGCGCCCGGTCCGGGATTGTTCCCGGACCGCCCCGGACCGCCCCGGACCGACCCGGGCAACCCGCTCCCCGGCTCCCGGCCCCGGCCGCGGCCGTCAGGCCCGCCGGCGCCGGCGGGCCGCCGAGACCGCGCGCTCGGCCTCGCGGCGGTCCTGCTTCTCCCGCAGCGCCTGCCGCTTGTCGTACTCCTTCTTGCCGCGCGCCAGCGCGATCTCGACCTTGGCGCGGCCGTCCTTGAAGTACAGCTGGAGCGGGACCAGCGTCAGGCCCGACTCCTGGAGCTTGCCGATCAGCTTGTCGATCTCGGCGCGGTGCATCAGCAGCTTCCGCTTGCGCCGCGCGCTGTGGTTGGTCCACGTCCCCTGGCTGTACTCGGGGATGTGCACGTTGTGCAGCCACGCCTCACCGCCGTCGAGCTGGGCGAAGCCGTCCACCAGAGACGCCCGCCCCTGCCGCAGCGACTTCACCTCCGTGCCGGTCAGCACCAGCCCGCACTCGTAGGTGTCGAGGATGAGGTAGTCGTGCCGCGCCTTCTTGTTCTGCGCGATGAGTTTGCGCCCCGTCTCTTTAGCCATAGCACCGCCATTGTTCCACTACGACCGGGTGGCGAGGCCACTCAATACCGTGCGGGCCTCCTCCTGCGCGTCCTGCCCCGGCCGCACCTCCAGGTCCGGCAGCAGTCCGTCCTCCTCGAAGGTCCGCCCGCCGGGGGTGGTGTAGTGGCCGACGGTCAGTTCGGCGACCGAGCCGTCCGGCTGCTCCCTCGGCTCCTGGACCGAGCCCTTGCCGAAGGTGCGGGTGCCGACGACGACCGCCCGGCCGCGGTCCTGGAGGGCGCCGGCCAGGAGTTCGGCGGCGCTCATCGTGCCGCCGTCGACCAGCACCACCAGGGGGGAGGCGGTGTTTCCGCCGGGCTCGGCGTACAGCGCGCGCTCGGTGTCGCCGTCCCCGTACGTGGCCACCAGGCCGCCGTCGAGGAAGACGGAGGCGGCCTCGGCGGCCTCGGCGACCAGACCGCCGGAGTTGCCGCGCAGGTCGAGCAGGATCCCCCCGCCCGGTGGGAGGTCCTCCACCGCGCGCCGCAACTGCTCCCCCGTGCCTCTGGTGAACGAGTCGATCCTGACGCGGGCGGCGGCGGCCGGCCCGTCCGGGTCCGCCGGCGTGCCGGAGGAGGCCGCGCCCAGAGAGGTGACGGTGACGGTCTCGACGCTGAGCCGGGCCCTCTCCAGCCCCTCCTCCCAGCGCAGGCTCCCCCGGCTCAGACCGAGGACGACCCGGCTGCCGGGCGGGGCCGCCTCCCCCGGCGCGCCGCCGCGCAGCAGGGCCACCACTTCGGTGACGGGGCGGCCCTCGGCACTGGTGCCGTCGACGGTGACCAGCCGGTCCCCGGCGCGTACGCCCGCCTTCGCGGCGGGGCTGCCGGGCTGGACGCGGGCGATCTCGATCCGGTCGGCGCCCGTACGGCGCACGGAGACGCCCACGCCGACGTACCGGCCGTCCAGGGACTGCCTCAGGCCCTCGTACTCGCGGGCGGTGTACGCGGCGGCCCAGCGGTCCCCGCTGCGGCTGACCAGTTCCTCGGCGTCGTGCGCGGGGTCGTGCGCAGAGTCGTGCGCGGGGTCCTCGCGCGGCGGGGTCCTCCCCTCCGCCTTCCCCTCGGCCGGTCCCGGGCTCGCGGACGCCATGTCACCCTCGGTGACGTCCCCCCATGATTCGGTGACGGCCCCGGCCCCCAGTACGGCCACGAAGACCAGGGTCAGCCCCGTCCCCCGGAGGATGCGCCGAGGCCGGCGCCCGCCTTCCAGGGCCGGGGCCGCGGCCCGTGCGGAACCGTGGGGGACGAACTTCGACGTACCCGACATGCTGCGGAGTCTAGGACACGGACGGGCGCCGCACGGGAGGTCGCACGAACGGCCGCGGCGTCCTTCGTCACATCCCGAGCGCGCCCGGGGGCGTTCGAACGGCCCCCGGGCGCTCCCGCACCGCGGTCACATCACACCTTCAGATACTTACGCAGCGTGATGAAGGCGGCCAGCGCGGGCATCAGCACACCCACCACGAACACCAGCGGGAGCACCTTGAGCAGCGCGTCCCAGCCGATGAAGTCGATCAGCGGCATCTGCTCGGCCAGCGACAGGCCGGCGTCGATGAGGAAGTAGCGGCCGACCACCAGCAGCACCGTGGCGCCGACCGCGCCCAGGAGCCCGGCGAACGCGGCCTCCGCGATGAAGGGCATCTGGATGTAGAAGCTGGACGCGCCCACCAGCCTCATGATCCCCGTCTCCCTGCGCCTGCTGAACGCCGCCACCCGCACGGTGTTGACGATCAGCAGCAGGGCGACGACCAGCATCAGTCCCATCAGCCCGAGCGCCGCGAAGTTCATGCCCTCCAGCATCCGGAAGAGGTTCTCCAGCAGGTTCCGCTGGTCCTGGACCTCCTGGACGCCGTCACGGCCGGAGAAGGCGGTGCTGATGACCTCGAACTTGGTCGGGTCCTTCAGCTTGACCCGGTAGGACTCCTGCATCTGGTCCGGGGTCAGCGAGTCGGCCAGCGGGGAGTCCTTGAACTGCTCCCGGTAGTGCTTGTACGCCTGCTCGGCGGACTCGTGGTAGACCGTCTCGACTATGTCGAGCTTGTCGAGGTCCGCCTTGATCTGGCGCTTCTGCTGCGCGGTGACCGCTCCCTTGGCGCAGTTGGGGTCGGAGTCGGCGTCGTTCTCGTTGCAGAGGTAGATCGACACCTGGACCTTGTCGTACCAGAACCCCTTCATGCTGTTCACCTGTTCACGGGCGAGCAGCGCACCGCCGAGCAGGGCCAGCGACAGGGCGACGGAGACGATCACCGCGAAGGTCATCGTGAGGTTGCGGCGGAGACCGACGCCGATCTCCGACAGTACGAACTGGGCGCGCATGGCGTCCTTTCAGTGCTGGTAGCCGTAGACACCGCGCGACTGGTCGCGCACGAGACGGCCCTTTTCTAGTTCGATCACGCGCTTGCGCATCTGGTCGACGATCTGCTGGTCGTGGGTGGCCATGACCACGGTCGCCCCGGTGCGGTTGATCCGGTCCAGCAGCTTCATGATGCCGACCGAGGTCTGCGGGTCGAGGTTGCCGGTGGGCTCGTCGGCGATCAGCAGCTTCGGCTTGTTGACGAACGCGCGGGCGATGGCCACCCGCTGCTGCTCACCGCCGGACAGCTCGCCGGGCATCCGGTCCTCCTTGCCCGCCAGACCGACCAGATCCAGCACCTGGGGAACGGACTTGCGGATGTCGCCGCGCGACCGGCCGATCACCTCCAGGGCGAAGGCGACGTTCTCCCCCACCGTCTTGTTGGGGAGCAGCCGGAAGTCCTGGAAGACCGTGCCGACCTGGCGGCGCATGTGCGGCACCTTCCAGTTGGACAGGCGGGCGAGGTCCTTGCCGAGGACGTGCACCTGCCCGTGGCTGGCGCGCTCCTCCCGCAGGATCAGCCGCAGGAAGGTGGACTTGCCGGAGCCGGAGGAGCCCACCAGGAAGACGAACTCGCCGCGTTCGACCTCCAGCGACACGTCGCGGAGGGCGGGGCGGTTCTGCTTGGGGTAGAACTTCGAGACGTTGTCGAATCGGATCACGGATTTACACCACGTCGACCTGGGTAGGGGCAGCGGAAGCCGCGGAGTGGATCCCCGTCGGTGTGGTGACCCTACGCGAATCCGCGCGGGGGCCGCAGTCGGCGTCCGCGGTTGGGGGTTTTGTCCGGCTGCACATCAGTCGCAAACCAGGCATTGGCCACGACTTTCTGCGCTCCGGTCCCGGTGCTGGCACAGTGGAGGCAGAGCTTCCGGCCCGCGGAGGCGGAAGCGGGAACAGAAGACCGCCCGGTGGCGTTGGCGTTGCATAAGGAGGACATCGCATGACGTGCGACCGACTGGTGTGCGCCAACTGCGCAGGGCCGGTGAGCGAGGGTCGTTGCCCGGTGTGCCGGGCACACCGTGAGCGGCTGCACCGGGAGAACGGGCCGTTCTCCCTGGGCCCCCTCTCCCCGGCCGCGCTGGCGGCACTGCTGCTGACCCTGATCGCGGTGGCCCTGCTGGCCCGCCAGGCCGCCGTGTAGGCCGCCTCGCGGCGGCGCGCATGCGCCGCGGCGTACGAGACGCGCAGAGCGCGCATGAGACGTACGAGGGGCCCGGGACGCTGGATGCGTCCCGGGCCCCTCGTGTGCTCTGCTCCCGTGTGCTCTGCTCCCGTGTGCCGTCACACGCCGTTACGCGTGTGCGGCGCCGCGCCGTTCGCTCAGGCGACGGTGTTGCGGTTCACCATGCGCGGCATCAGACGGAAGCCGACACCGCCGGCGATCATCGTGGCCGCGCCGATCAGCAGGAAGGTCGTCTCGGCGGCGCCGGTCTTGGCCAGCTCCTCCTTCGGCTTCTCCTGGCTGATCGGCTTGGTGCCGACGGAGTCGGTGTCGGGACCGCAGTCCACGGTGGACTCGTCGAGGATGCAGGTGTTCACGTCCTCGTCCCCGCCGCCCCCGGTGCCGCCGGTGGTGGCAGGGTCCGGGCCACCGGTGGAACCGCCGTCGCTGTCGCCGCCGGGATCCTCGGTCGTGTTGCCCGGGTCCTCGGTCGTGTTGCCCGGGTCCTCCGTGGTGTTACCGGGGTCCTCGGTCGTGTTACCGGGGTCCTCGGTCGTGTTACCGGGGTCCTCGGTCGTGTTGCCCGGGTCCTCCGTGGTGTTGCCCGGGTCCTCCGTGGTGTTACCGGGGTCCTCCGTGGTGTTGCCCGGGTCCTCGGTCGTGTTGCCCGGGTCCTCCGTGGTGTTGCCCGGGTCCTCCGTGGTGTTGCCCGGGTCCTCGGTCGTGTTACCGGGGTCCTCCGTGGTGTTGCCGGGGTCCTCCGTGGTGTTGCCGACGCTGACGTTGACGTCGGTGGTGTTCTCCGGAACCTCCGGGTCGTCATCGTTCGTGAAGCTGACGCCCAGCGCGGCCGAGCCCTCCAGCGCCGACGCCGTGCCGACGGCCGTCAGCGACACACCCGCGAGGAACACCGCACCGGCGGCGACCCGCGCGACGCGCACTCGCGTCCTGGAATTTGTCATATGCCAACTACCCCCAGTAGTGGTCTTCGTCAGTGGGGCAGCCGTGCGGAGCTTCCTGCGTGCCGGGGTCCGTCGTGTCGAGCCGGCGACCGATCAGCGGTCGGGCTCCGTCCACCCCCGTACTTACGCGCCCCGAACACGCGCGTGCCGGCCAGAATGCTTTCCCAGGCCCGACACCGCCGTCAAGCCGGACCAACCCGAAATGTCCATGGTGGGCGGGTAGTTGGGACTCCGGCGGACCTGGTTGTGACAGAACCGACACACAGGAGGGGGAGCTTCCGCGGGAACCCGCCCCGGGCTGGCCCGCCCGGGGTCAGCCGACGCTCTGCTGCTCCTGCTGCTTGCGCCAGCGGATGCCCGCCTCCAGGAAGCCGTCGATGTCGCCGTCGAGGACGGACTGGGGGTTGCCGACCTCGTACTCGGTGCGCAGGTCCTTGACCATCTGGTACGGCTGGAGGACGTACGAACGCATCTGGTTGCCCCAGGAGTTGCCGCCGTCGCCCTTGAGGGCGTCCATCTTGGCCTGCTCCTCCGCCCGGCGGTGCGCCAGGAGGCGTGCCTGGAGGACGCGCATGGCGGCGGCGCGGTTCTGGATCTGGGACTTCTCGTTCTGGCAGGAGACGACGATCCCGGTCGGGATGTGCGTCATCCGGACCGCGGAGTCGGTGGTGTTGACCGACTGGCCACCGGGCCCGGAGGAGCGGAAGACGTCGACGCGGATCTCGTTCTCGGGGATCTCGATGTGGTCGGTCTGCTCCACCACCGGCATCACCTCGACGCCCGCGAAGGACGTCTGGCGGCGGCCCTGGTTGTCGTAGGGCGAGATGCGCACCATGCGGTGGGTGCCCTGCTCGACGGAGAGGGTGCCGTAGGCGTAGGGGGCCTTGACGGAGAAGGTGGCGGACTTGATGCCCGCCTCCTCCGCGTACGAGGTGTCCAGGACCTCGGTCGGGTAGCCCCTGCGCTCGGCCCAGCGCAGGTACATGCGCATGAGCTGCTCGGCGAAGTCGGCGGCGTCCACGCCGCCGGCCTCCGCGCGGACGCTGATCATGGCCTCGCGGGGGTCGTACTCGCCGGACAGGAGGGTGCGGACCTCCAGCTCGTCCACGGCCTTCTGGACGGCCTGCAGCTCGCTCTCCGCCTCGGTGCGCGTGTCCGCGTCGTCCTCGGCCTCGGCCAGCTCGAACAGGACCTCCAGGTCGTCGATCCGACCGTGCAGCTCCTCCACCTTGCGGACCTGCGCCTGGAGCAGGGACAGCTTGCTGGTCACCCGCTGGGCGTTCTCGGTGTCGTTCCACAGGGCCGGGTCCGCCGCCTGCTCTTCGAGCACGGCGATCTCGGCCCTCAGCTTCTCGAGGTCCAGGACGGCCTCGATCGACTCCATGGTCGAGGTGAGGGACTTCAGTGCTTCGGATACGTCGACGACTGCCACGCCCTCCAGACTAACGGTTGCCGGGACCTTTGCCGCCGCCCCGTCGATCGGGGGCCGTCCGGCCGGCGCCCGGGGCTTCCCTGGGCCGCTCCCCAGGGCTCCTAGGGACTGTCCTCCTCGCTCTGCGAGGGGACTGCGGGGCCGCCGCCCTCCTCGCCACCGCCGGACAGGGCCAGCCAGCCGCCGATGCCGAGCGCGGCGGCGACGGCCGTGGCCGTGACGCCCTGCCTGACCCTGCGGCGGCGCTCGGCCGCCCGGTGGCGGGCGGAGCCCGCGCGCGGGCTGCCCGGGGCGCGGGGGGCGCGGGCGGTGCCGTGGGCGCCGCCCGCCAGCTCGTCCGCGCCGGGGACGCGCATGCTGGTGTGGGTGTCGCGGGTGGAGTCGGGCGCGGGCCCGCCGTGGACGAGCGGTACGGCGCCGCGGGCGGGCGCGCCGTACGGGTCGGCGTCCGCACCGGGCCCGTAGGGTCCGTCGTCGTACGCGGGGCCGCCGTGGTGTCCGCCGTGCTGTCCGTGGGCTCCCTGCCGCTCACCGCCGTGGGCGCCGGTCTCCGGCTCGGGCTCGTCGATGTCGAGCGGCGGCAGCCCGGCCAGGGCCGGCAGCATCTCCCGCAGCCGCACGGCCGTCTCGGAGGCGCGCAGCCGGGAGGCCGGGGCCTTGGCCAGGCACTGGTTGATCAGCTGCCACAGCTCGTCGGGGATGCCGGGCAGCGGGGCGACGCGCTCGGTGACGTGGCGGCGCAGCACGGCCCCGGGGTGGCCTCCGCCGAAGGGCGTGAAACCGGCCAGCAGCTCGTACAGCACCGTGGCCAGTGCGTAGACGTCGACCGATGCGCGCGGCGGCAGACCCTCGACGATCTCGGGGGCGACGTAGTCGGGGGTGCCGACGACCTTGCTGCCGCCGCCCCGGCTGGGCGCGTCGATCAGCTTGGCGACGCCGAAGTCGGTGAGCAGCGCGGGCGGGGCGCCGCCGGGCCCGGCCGGGCCGTGGACGTCGAGCAGGATGTTCTCGGGCTTGACGTCGCGGTGGACGATCCCGGCCGCGTGGGCGGCGGCCAGCGCGTCGGCGACGTCGGCGGCGACGGCGACGGCCACCTCCGGGGCGAGGCGGCGCTCGCGCTCCAGCCGGGTGCGCAGGTCGGTGCCGCGCACGAGGTCCATGACGAGGGCGAGGTCGTTGCCGTCGACCACCAGATCGCGCACCTTGACCACGCGCGGGTGGTCGAGGGCGAGCAGCGCGGTGCGCTCCTGCACGAAGCGGCCCACCAGCTCCTGGTCCGAGGCCAGGTCCTCGCGCAGCAGCTTGACGGCGACGGGGCTGCCCTTCGGCCCCACGCCCAGCCACACCGTGCCGGCGCTGCCCCGGCCCAGGATCCGATGGGCGGTGTACCGACTGCCGATCTTCCGTGACATGGCGACAAAACTACGCTTCCGCGGGCCCGCCGCGCCCCCCGGATGGCGGCAACCACCACC
Source organism: Streptomyces barkulensis (assembly GCF_002843305.1). Lineage (GTDB taxonomy): Bacteria > Actinomycetota > Actinomycetes > Streptomycetales > Streptomycetaceae > Streptomyces > Streptomyces barkulensis. The sequence continues at coordinate 33,058 of NZ_PGSG01000025.1, read as the reverse complement.
TCCGGGGCGGAAATCCGCCCCGAAAGTCGACAAAGCAACCGGGTCGCCGCCTGCGCGGACCGCCGTTCCCCGCCGCCGTTCCCCGCAGCTGTCCCCCGCCGCCGGTTGTCCGTCAGTTGTTGGCGGGGAGCTCCGTGGGAACGTCCGAGGGGAGTTCGGTGGGCAGCTCCTCGGCCGCGTTGCCGAACTCCGTCATCCACGTCCAGGCATCGCCCACCCAGTCCTTGGTGTCCTCCCAGAACTGCCGGCCCTGGTCCCACCACTCGGGCAGCGGGGTGAAGTTCCAGACCAGCACGCAGATCAGCACGAAGATCAGCACCATGAACAGGCAGCCCTTGAGGCAGCCGAGCCCGGGGATGCGCATGGGGTTCGAGCTGCGCTGCCGCGGCGGGCGGGGCTCGCGCCGGGGCTCGGGCGGGCGCGGGGGCTCGTACCGCTGCGGCCGCGGCTCCGGCCGGTGCTGCGGCGCGGGGGCGTACGACTGCTGCGGCTGCTGCTGGTGCTGCCGCCGGGGCTGCGACTGCTGCTGGTACCCGGGCTGCTGGTGCGGAGGCTGCTGGTACTGCTGCGGGTCGACACGGCGCTGGGGGCGGCGGCGCAGCGGATCGTACTCCGGGTCGAGCGGCTGGATCTGGGTCTGCTCGTTGCGGTCCCGGGCGGCGCGCAGCTGGGTCTGCCAGGGGTGCGGCTCCTCGGGGCCCGGACCGTCCCCGCCGCCGGGGGGCGTGCCCGGAGGCATGGGCGGCATGACCTGGGTGGCGCCCTCGTCGGATCCGCCCCCGCCGGGACCACCCGGACCGGGGCCGCCGGCGTGCGGCAGGAAGCTGGTGGCGGCGTCGGGGTCGTACGCGGGGGCGCCGTCGCCGGGCCGGCCCGTGGTCGGCAGCACCTGGGTGGGGTCCGAGGCGCCGGCCGGTGCCTGCCCCGGCACCGGGGCGGGCGAGGGGTCGGGGCCCAGCAGCGCGGCGACGCCCAGCGCGGCCTCGGCCTGCGCGGGCGTGGCGTGCACCCCGATCCCCTCGGCGACCGTCCGCAGGGCGCGGGCCAGGTTCTCGGCGCCGGGCCGCTCCCCGGGGTTCTTGCGCAGGCAGCGCTCGATGACCGTCCACAGCGGCAGGGGCACGTTGCCGGGGCGCTGCGGCTCCTCGGTCAGATGGCGCTGGAGGAGTTCCAGCGCGGTGCCGCCGCCGAAGGGGGGACGGCCGGTGACCAGCTCGTACAGCAGGATGCCCGCGCCGTAGACGTCCACCGCGGAGGTCTGCGGCCGGCCCTCGGCTGACTCGGGCGCGACGTAGGCGGGGGTGCCGACGAACTCGTGGGTGCGGGTCAGGCCCGGGGAGTCGGCCAGGCGCGCGATGCCGAAGTCGGTGAGCATCGGGCGCAGGCCCGCCGGGTCGTCCTCGGAGCCGGCGAGCAGCACGTTGGCGGGCTTGAGGTCGCGGTGGACGACCTCGTCGGCGTGGCTGGCGGCCAGCGCGTCGGCGATCTGGGCGGTCAGCAGCGCGGCGGCGACCGGCGAGAAGGGGCCGTTGCTCCGCAGATAGCGGTCCAGGTCCGGGCCGTCGATCAGGTCCATGACGAGGGCGAGGAGTTCGCCCTCGACCACCAGGTCGCGGGTGCGGACGATGTTGGGGTGGGTCAGGCGGAGCAGGACGGAGCGCTCGCGCAGGAAGCGCATCACCACGTCCGGGTCGCTCGCCAGCTCCTCCTTGAGGACCTTGATGGCCACGGTCTCGCCGGGGTGTCCGGCCACGGCCGCCTCGGCGCCCGCCGTCTCCTGCCCCCCGAGCGCTGGCGCGCCGGGGGGTGCCCCCACGCGCGCGCGCCAGACGGTGCCCGTGGCGCCGCGCCCGAGCGGCTCCTCGAGCAGGTACTTGCTGCCTACCGGCCGCACGTCATGCGCTCCCTGGTTCGTCCGAACTGCCCAAGCCGCCACTGTACGGCGCTCCGGCGGCTCACTGTAGTGCCGTGTGCGACAGGGCACAGGCGTGCGCAGACGCCCGTCCGGGCCGTTCCGCGCCCTGTCTCCGTGCCCTGTCTCCGTGTCCTGTCGGACGCGCCGCGCGGGCGGACGGTTGCCGGTGGGCGGCCGACCGGGGTTTCGCATCGGAGCGAAACGCACGGAGGACGGGCGATTACCGGTCACTTTTGCATGCACAGCCGACCAATCAAGATCATTCGACGGAGGATCGTGGGCGCTGTGACAGTGGTCGGTGCGAGGATGCATCCAGCATCACGGGACTGAAGGGGCCGATGTCGATGCAGATCCGGCTGACCGTCCTCGGACCGCGCGGCGGTCACGCGGAGCAGAGCACCGGCGGTTGCGACGTGCTGGTGACCGCCCCCGCCGGCACCGCCCTCTCCGCGGTGACCGGCGCCCTCGCGGCGGCGGCCGCCTCCGCAGGCGCCGCGCCCGCCGCCGGCTCCGGTGAGGCGGTGGCGGTGTTCGCCGGCGCGCAGCGGCTGGACGCCGGGCGCCAGATGCTGGGCGTGCCGCCGCTGGTGGACGGCGCGGTGGTGTCCCTGTACGGGCCGACCGCGCCCTGGAGCCACGGCCTGGCCCCCGCCGGTACGCGCGCCCGGCTGCACGTCGTCGCCGGACCGGACGCGGGCGGTGTCCACCTGCTGCGCGGCGGGCAGGTGCGCGTCGGGCGCTCCGCCGAGGCGGACGTGCCGCTGGACGATCCGGACGTCTCCCGGCTGCACTGCACGGTGACCGTGGCGGAGTCGGGGGTGGTGACGGTCACCGACCTCGCCTCCACCAACGGCACGACGGTCGACGGCGCCGCGGTCCACGACCGCCCGGTGCCGCTGCCGCCGGGCGCGACACTGCGGCTGGGCGAGTCCGCCGTACGGCTGCGGGCCGGGTCGGAGGAGCTGCCGGGCGGGCTGCCCGCTCTTCCCGACGGGGAGGGGCATCTGCGGGTCCCCGCGGGCGGCGCCGGCGCGGCCGGACGGCTCCCGGAACAGGGCCGTGCGCCCTCGGCCGCTCCCGCCTCCCCCGGCGCGCCCTCGGCCCCTGCCGCCCCCGCGGCAGCCCCCATCGCCGAGACGGTCGGTGGGCTGGGCCACGCGGCGCTCCCGCCGTACGGGCCCGGTGACGGCGGACCGGGCGGCCCCGGCACTGCGGCCACCCCGTACGTCCCCGGCGGCCCGGAGGACGGCGGGGAGATCGAGCACGGCCGCGCCGACCACCCCTTCCCCTCCGGCGGCGGCACCCACGGGGCCGGGATCGCGCCCCCGCCCGGCGGCCCTGCCGCCGAGCGGCCCCGGCGCGGCGGCCTGGGCGCCTGGGCCCGGCGGCTCGCCGGAGGGCGGCCGGACGACGACGGCGCGGACGTCCACGGACCGGGCCGGGCGCGGCCCGCCCCGTCCACCTCGCCTTCCGTCTCCGCGGCGGCGGCCGCGCCGGGCGAGGAGCGCCGGCCCGACCCGTCGGAGATCCTGCTCACCGCGCTGGGCCCCGGCCCCCGGCTGTGGGAGCGCGGCGCCGGCCACCCCGACGCGCTGACCGTCCGGCTCGGCTCGGTCCGCGGCGCGGCCGGTGCCGTCGAGCCGGTGACGGTGGATCTGCGGCGCACGGGTTCGCTGGGGCTGGCCGGCCCCCGGGCCCGGCTGCTGCCGCTGGTGCGCTCGGTCCTCGCCCAGCTCACCGCGCTGCACGGGCCGAGCGCCCTGGAGGTCGTGCTGATCGCCCCGGGTCATGCGCCCCGCGGTGGCGGGCACGACGCGGCGGAGGGCGGCGACTGGTCCTGGCTGGGCTGGCTGCCGCACCTGCGCCCGGCCCACGGCCAGGACTGCCGCCTGCTGCTGGCGTACGACCGCGAGCAGGCCGCCGCCCGCACCGAGGAGCTGCTGCGGCGGCTGGACGGACCGGAGCCGGGTGCGGGCGCGCGCCGCGGCCCGCTGACGGTCGCCGTGGTCGACGGCGACCCGGGCCCGGCCGAGCTGCGCGACGCCGTGGCCCGGCTGGCGGCGCACGGACCGGCCGCGGGCGTCCATCTGCTGTGCCTGGCCGAGACCTCGGCCGCCACCCCCACCTCCCCGCTGGCCGTGACTCTGGAGGCGGCGGCCGCCGTCTCCCCCGCCTTCCGCTTCTGCGGGGCCGTCGGCCTGCTCAGCGGTGCCGTCGCCACGGCGATACGGGTGGTGGCGCGCGGCACGGATCCGGCGAACGCCCCGGTCGCGACCGTGGACGGGGTGTCGTCGGCCTGGGCCGAGCGTTTCGCCCGGGCGCTTGCGCCGCTGCGCGAGGCGGACGCGGCCAGGGGCCCGTCCCCGGACCGTCCCGTGCCGCTGCCGCCGAGTTCCCGGCTGCTGGAGGAGCTGGGCCTGGCCCGGGCCACTCCCGCCGCGCTGCTGGCCCGCTGGGCCGACGATCCCGCCGAGCCCGGCGCACCCGCCGGCCCGCGGGCCGAGGCCGTGCTGGGCGCGGGCCCGCACGGCCCGGTCACCGCCGACCTCGCGGCCGGACACGGCCCCTTCCTGGTCTCCGGTCCGGCCGGTTCCGGCAAGACCGAGCTGCTGCGCTCGGCGGCCGCCTCGCTGGCCGCCGGGGAACGGCCGGACCGGCTGGCCCTGGTCCTGGTGGACGGGGACGGCGACGGGCTGCGGGCCTGCGGCGACCTGCCGCACGCCACGACGTACCTGGCCGCGGGGGATCCGCTGCGGATGCGGGAGTTCGCCCAGGCGCTGGGCGGCGAGCTGAAGCGGCGCGCGGAGCTGCTCGGCGACCGCCCGTACGAGGCGTACGCGGCGGAGGTGTCGCATGCTCGGCACCGTGCCGCCGGGGGTCACGCCGGCGGCCACGCCGCCCGGGTGGTCGCCCAGCGCCGGGCCCCGGGCGCTGCCCCGGCGGGCACGGGACCGGGCACGGGCACGGGCTCGGGCACGGGCACGGGCACGGTTTCCGGCAGGGGCTCCGAGCCCGGCGCGCTCAAGCTGCGAGCGCCCGGGGAGACGGACTCCGCCGAGGCCCCCGGCGCCGCGAGGCCGGCGCCGGGGGCACAAGCGCTGCCCCGGCTGGTGGTCCTCGTCGACGACTTCGACACACTGGTCGCCCCCGCCCTGGGCAACCCCGGCCGGCCGGCGGCCGGTTCGGTGGTCAGGGCGCTGGAGGCCGTGGCTCGGGACGGGGCGCGGCTGGGGGTGCACCTGATAGCCGCCACCGGGCGGCCGGAGCACACCGAGGGGACGTCCACCGGGCAGGAGGCGGCCCTGCGGGTCTTCCTGGGCTCCGATGCCTCGGGCGGCCCGGGCGGCTCCGGCGGCCCGGGCGGCTCCGCGGAGGGGCCGTTGCCGGGGCGAGGTGCGCTGCACCGGCCGGACGGCTCGGTGACCGCCTTCCAGGCGGGCCGGGTGTCGGGCCGCATACCCCGTACGGCGACCCTGCGGCCGACGGTGGTCCCCTTGGACTGGGCGCGCGCCGGGGACCCTCCCACCCGTCGCCCCGTGCGCGAACTGGGCAACGGCCCGACCGATCTGGCGCTGCTCGCCAGCGCGGTCGAGCGCGCGGCCCGCGAGGCGGGTGCTCCCGCCCACCCCTCGCTGATGTGAGACGGGGCCGGAACCGGCTCCGCACACGGTGATGGGGGCGGCCGGACGGCCGCCCCCATCACCGTGCTCCCCGGAGTACCGGGGCTCCCCGGTACTCCGGGCTCCGGCGCGTCAGCGGTTGCTGCGCAGCAGTGTGCGCATCGTGCGCATCGCCACCGACAGGTTCGCCAGGTCGAAGGTGTCCGACTCGCGGATCTCCTCCAGTGTGGCCCTGGCCCGCCCCAGGACGGCGGCGCTCTTCTCCTCCCACGCCTTGAAGCGCTGCTCGGGCGTGGCGCTGCCGTCCCCGGTGGCCAGCACATCCGCGGTGAGGAGCTGGTGGGCGGCGTAGAGGTCCTCGCGGATCGCCGCGCGGGCCATCGACTGCCAGCGGTCGGAGCGCGGCAGCTCGCTCACCCTGTCCTGGAGCTCGGTGATGCCCAGCCGGTCGGCCAGGTCGTAGTAGACCTCGGCGACGTCCAGCAGTTCGCGGCCGGTGCGGTCGGCGACGGCCACCACGTCCAGCGCGGGGAAGACGGACGAGAAGCCCGCCACCCGCAGCGCCAGGTCGCCGGGGACCCCGGCACCGGTCAGCTCGTCGTCGACGCTCTGGTGCCAGTCCAGGTCGGCGCCTCTGAGCAGCTTGGGCAGCTGCGACCAGACCACCTCCACCCGCTCCTGGAAGACCTCGATGGTCTCGGCGAGCTTCAGCGGCTGCGGCCGGTTGTTCAGCAGCCAGCGGGTGCCCCGCTCGACCAGCCGCCTGGCGTGCAGCCGCATCCGGGTCTGGACGTCGGCGGCCACGGTGTTGTCCAGTTCCTCGACCTCGTCCCAGACGCGGGCCAGGCCGAAGATCTCCCGGGCGGCGGTGTGCGCCCGCACGATCTCCTCCGCCGAGGCGCCCGACTCCTCCTTCATCCGGTGCACCAGGGTCGACCCCCCGGTGTTGACCGTGTCGTTGACCAGGAGGGTCGTGACGATCTCACGCCGCAGGGCGTGGCGCTCGATCTGCTCGGGGAAGCGTTCGCGCAGTGCGCTGGGGAAGTACGCGTGCGCCAGCCGCTGCAGATACGGGTCGTCCGCCAGATCGGTGCCGGCCAGCTCCTCGGTGACGGTGATCTTGGCGTACGCCAGCAGCACCGCCATCTCGGGCTGGGTCAGTCCGCGGCCGTGCGCCAGCCGCTCGCGGATCTGCCGGTCGGCCGGCAGGAACTCCAGCTGCCGGTCCAGCCGTCCCTGGCGGGACAGGCTGCGCATGAGCCGCTGCTGGGCGTGGAGCAGGTCGGGCGCCTGCCGCATCGCGTTGGCCAGCGCCACGTTCTGCGCGTAGTTGTTGCGCAGCACCAGCTCGGCGACCTCGTCGGTCATCTCCGCCAGCAGCTTGTTGCGCTGCTTGACGGTCATGTCCCCGTCGGCGACGACCGAGTTGAGCAGGATCTTGATGTTGACCTCGTGGTCGGAGGAGTCCACGCCCGCGCTGTTGTCGATGGCGTCGGTGTTGATCCGGCCGCCCTCGTGCGCGAACTCGATGCGGCCGAGCTGGGTCAGGCCCAGGTTGCCGCCCTCCCCGACGACCCGCACCCGCAGGTCCCCGCCGTTGACGCGGATCGCGTCGTTGGCCTTGTCGCCGACGTCGGCGTCGGTCTCGGTGGAGGCCTTGACGTAGGTGCCGATGCCGCCGTTCCACAGCAGGTCCACCGGGGCCTTGAGGATGGCCTTCATCAGCTCGGCCGGGGTCATCTTGGTGACGCCGTCCTCGATGCCCAGCGCCTGGCGCACCTGCGCGCCGACGGGGATGGACTTGGCGCTGCGGGGGTGGACGCCGCCGCCGGGCGACAGCAGCGAGGTGTCGTAGTCGGCCCAGGAGGAGCGCGGCAGTTCGAACAGCCGGCGGCGTTCGGCGTAGGAGGTGGCGGCGTCCGGGTCGGGGTCGAGGAAGATGTGCCGGTGGTCGAAGGCGGCCACCAGCCGGATGTGCTCGCTGAGCAGCATGCCGTTGCCGAAGACGTCCCCGGACATGTCGCCGATGCCGACGACCGTGAAGTCCTCGGTCTGGGTGTCGTGGCCGAGCTCGCGGAAGTGCCGCTTGACCGACTCCCAGGCGCCGCGGGCGGTGATGCCCATGGCCTTGTGGTCGTAGCCGGCCGATCCGCCGGAGGCGAAGGCGTCGCCGAGCCAGAAGCCGTAGGCGGTGGCGACCTCGTTGGCGGTGTCGGAGAAGGAGGCGGTGCCCTTGTCTGCCGCGACGACCAGATAGGTGTCGTCCCCGTCGTGCCGCACCACGCGCTCGGGCGGTACGACCTGGCCGCCCACGAGGTTGTCGGTGATGTCGAGCATGCCGGAGATGAAGGTCTTGTAGCAGGCGACGCCCTCGGCCAGCCAGGCGTCGCGGTCCGCCGAGGGGTCGGGCAGCCGCTTGCCGACGAAGCCGCCCTTGGCCCCGACCGGCACGATCACCGTGTTCTTGACCTCCTGCGCCTTGACCAGTCCCAGGATCTCGGTGCGGAAGTCCTCGCGCCGGTCGGACCAGCGCAGGCCCCCGCGGGCGACCTTGCCGAAACGCAGGTGCACGCCCTCCACCCGCGGCGAGTACACCCAGATCTCGTACGCCGGGCGGGGCGCGGGCAGGTCCGGGATGGCCTGCGGGTCGAACTTCATCGACACGTACGCGTGCGGCCGGCCCGACTCCTCGTCGCGCGGCTGGAAGTAGTTCGTGCGCAGGGTGGCCTTGATGAGGGTGAGGAAGGAGCGCAGGATGCGGTCCTCGTCCAGCGAGGCGACCTGGTCCAGCGCCCCGTCCAGCTCCTCCAGCAGGCCGTCGGTCAGCTCGTGGCCGGCGGCGGCGCGGTCGGGGGAGAGGCGGGCCTCGAAGAGGCTGACCAGCAGCCGGGTGGTGTGGACGTTGCGGCGGAGGGTGTCCTCCATGTAGTCCTGGCTGAAGGGCGAGCCGGCCTGCCGCAGGTACTTGGCGTAGGCGCGCAGCACCATCGCCTGCCGCCAGGTCAGTCCGGCCGACAGCACCAGCGCGTTGAAGCCGTCGCTCTCGGCCTCGCCGCTCCAGACGGCGGCGAAGGCGTCCTGGAAGCGCTCGCGGGCGTCGCCCTCCAGGTTCTGCGCGTGGTTCGCCGGCAGCCGGAGCCCGAAGTCGTAGATCCACGCCGGGGAGCGGTCGGCGCAGCGCAGCTCGTAGGGGCGCTCGTCGACGACCTCCACACCCATGGCCTGGAGGATCGGCAGCACCGCGGAGAGCGAGACGGGCTCGCCGGTGCGGTAGATCTTGAAGCGGCGCTCGCCGGGGCCGGCCCCGACCGGCTCGTACAGGCTGAGCGCGAAGTCGCTGACGCCCTCGCCCCGTTCCAGGCCCTGGATGTACTGGAGGTCGGCGACGGCGGTGCGGGGCGGGAAGTCGGCCTTGTAGCCCTCGGGGAAGGCGCCGCCGTAGCGGTGGGCGAGCCGGGCCGCCCGCTCCTCGCCCACCTCGGCGACCAGCGCCTCGGAGAAGCCGTCGGCCCAGGAGCGGGCGGCCTCCACCAGCCGGGCCTCGATGCGCTCGGCGTCGGCGTGGGTCAGCTGCGCCAGCTCGGTGCCCTGCGGGACGCGGACGACGAAGTGCAGCCGGGCGAGGACGGACTCGGTGTTCCAGGCGGTGAAGTCGACGTTGGTGCCGCCCAGTTCCTCCATGAGGATGTCGGTCATCCGCAGCCGCACGGCGGTGGTGTAGCGGTCGCGCGGCAGGTAGACCAGCGCGGAGTAGTAGCGGCCGTACTCGTCCTGGCGCAGGTAGAGCCGGAGCTTGCGGCGCTCCTGGAGGTACAGCACGGAGGTGGCGATCTCGCGCAGCTCGTCGGCCGGGATCTGGAAGAGCTCGTCGCGCGGGTACGTCTCCAGGATCTGGAGCAGGTCGCGGCCGTCGTGGCTGTCGGGGACGAAGCCGGTGGAGCCGATCACTTCCTCGACCTTGCGGCGGATGACGGGCACCCGGCGCACCGACTCGGTGTAGGCGGCCGACGAGAACAGCCCGAGGAAGCGGCGCTCCCCCACCACGTTGCCCGCCTCGTCGAACTTCTTCACCCCGATGTAGTCGAGGTAGGAGGGGCGGTGGACGGTGGCCCGGCTGTTGGCCTTGGTGAGCACCAGCAGCCGGTGCTCGCGGGCCTTGGCGCGGACGCCGGCCGGGAGGCGGTTGAAGGAGGGCGACACAGGGTGGGCGTGGGCGTGGGTGTGGGCGGGCGCGTGGGGGGGTGCGGCGGCGCCGTCCCGGTCGCCGCCCGGGACGGCGCCGCCCCGGTCGTCGTGGTGCGGGTCGGAGCGCAGGATGCCCAGGCCGGTGCCCGGGACGGCGCTGAGCAGCAGTTCCTCGGCCCCGTCCACGGCCTCGGTGGTCAGCTCGTACTCGCGGTAGCCCAGGAAGGTGAAGTGGTCGTCCGCGAGCCAGCGCAGCAGCTCGCGCGCCTCCTCCACCTCCTGTTCGGGCAGGTCGCCGGCGAGCGGCTCGTCGGGCAGGTCGTCGGCGATCCGCAGCGCGGCGTTCCGCATCTTCTGCCAGTCCTCGACGGCCTCACGCACGTCGGACAGCACGCGCCGCAGATCGGCGGTGATCCGCCCGAGGTCCTCGCGGTCGGTCTCGCGGTCGATCTCGACGTGGATCCAGGACTCGGTGAGCGCGTCGTCCGGCAGTCCCTCCCCGGGCCGGGCGGCCGAGTCCAGGACCTGGAGCAGCCTGCCGGTGACGTCGCGGCGGACGATGACCTGGGGGTGGACCACCAGGTGGATGCCGCGCCCCTGCCTGGTCAGCTCGTTGGTGACCGAGTCCACCAGGAAGGGCATGTCATCGGTGACGACTTCCACGACGCTGTGGGTGCACGTCCAGCCGTTCTCCTCGACGGACGGGGTGTGGACGCGGACGTTCGCGGTGCCCTGGGGGCGCTGCTGGGCCAGCCGGCAGTGGGAGACCGCGGCCCCGTAGACGTCGACCGGGTCGCGGTCGATGAGGTCCTCGGGAGCGGTGTGCAGGTAGTAGCGCTGGAGGTACGAGCCGAGGGTCCCGGCGTCCAGCCCCGGTACGGGTTGGCTGCCGGCGGGACCGCTGTCGGCCACCCGGGCGGCTCGTTCGAGCAGCTCGGCCTTTGCTTCGTCCAGCTTGGTCTGCATGTCGTCTGGCTCCTGTCGCGCGCCGTTGCGTGACGTCAAGGCGTTGAGGGTTCTGAGGGCTTGACGCCGGCACACCAAGTGTCCGCCGGAGCGGGGCGTCATGCCCGGAGACGGGGTGATCTGCGGCATCCCCGGCCCCGGCGGCGTCGCACGGGTGCCCGGGATGGGAGGCGGCACTGCCTCCCGCGGGTGTCTCGCTGATCACGCGGCTAGGCTACCCCTCTCCGGTCGGGCCCCGTCATGGACAGTATGTGTACAAAACCAGGGGTCGGAGTTGGACGTTGTGGACAGTATCCGTCAGGCCGCGGGCGGCCCGGCGCCGGGCGGTGTACGACGGCGTACAGCGGTGTCCCGGCGCTGCACGGCGCTGCACGGCGCTGTCAGTGCTCCCCGATCACCTGCTCGGCCACCTCCACCGCCTCGGTGAGGCTGTCCACCACCGGTACCCCCGCCGCCCGAAGGCTGTTCCTGCTGTGCGAGCCGCCGGTGTACAGCACGGCCCGCGCGCCCACGGCGGCGGCCGCCACCGCGTCGTCCACCGCGTCGCCGACCACCACGGTGCGGCGGGGATCGAACCCGTCGAGCGCCGCCACGTGCGCCGCCATCTGCCGGGCCTTGCCCGCGTTCGACCCGCTGCCGCCTCCGAGGTTTCCGTCGACCCGGACGAAGTGCTCCTCGATGCCGTGCCTGCGCACCAGCGGCACCAGATGGTCGTGCGGGGCCAGGGAGCACAGCGACTGGGTCAGCCCGGCCTCCCGCCGCGCGGCGAGCAGCTCCGCCGCGCCCTCGGCGAGCCCCACCTGCTCGATGCGCGCGAAGTAGTGCCGGTGGAAGACCTCGTCCATCCCGGCCCACTCCTCGTCGGTGGGCAGCCTTCCCATCAGCCGCTCGTAGAAGCGCGGCACCGGCACGCAGTACAGCTCCCGGTAGCGCTCCAGCGTGATGGGCGGCAGCCCTATCTCGGCGAAGGCGGCGTTGGTCGCGGCGATGACCGCGTCGATGTCGTGCAGCAGCGTGCCGTTCCAGTCCCACACGATGTGGGCTCTCCCCGTGCCCGAGTCCATACCCACGACGGTAAGGGGTGGGTGTGACAGGCGACAGACGCGGCCGGCGTGCCGGGGCCGCGGACCGGGCCGGGGTGCCGGCCGGGAGCGGGCTCAGGCCGGCTCGTCCACGATGTCGCCGATCTCCTGGGTGGCGTACCACAGCAGCTCGTGGTCGTCCGCCCCGTCCACCGTGAAGCGGGCGTCGTCGTCGCCCTGGTCGGCCGCGCCCAGCGCCTGTGCCGCCGCGGCGACGTCCGCCTCCGCCTCGTCCCCGTCGACATGCACGGCGGCGGCCCGGTCCAGCGGCACGGTCCGCTCGATGCGCACCTCGCCCAGCGCGGCCGGGTCCAGACCGCGGTCCGGGTCGGCCACGGCCTCGCGGTCGGGCACGTCGACGGCGACCACGACCCGGCGGCGCGGGGCGTCCGGGGCGACGGCCAGGAGCCGCAGCGAGGCCTGCGCGGCGCGGCCGAGCGCGGCGTACTCCAGTTCCTCGATGTCGTCCGAGACGTACCACTCGCGCAGCCCGGGGGTGACCGCGTAGGCGGTCAGCGGGCCGGGGCCGAGCTCGCCCGCCCGGTGCGCGGCCGCCAGGCCGGGCAGGGTGAGGGGGACATAGACGCGCATCGCCACCACTTTCGTGTAAGGCCGCTCCGGGTGTTCCGACAGCATACGGCGGCTCCCGCGCGCCGAACGCCCCCGGTCCCGCTCGGCCCCGCTCGCCCGCACCGGGCGACGACGCAGGTCAGCGGCCCCCGCCGTCAAGCCCCGGCGGTTCCTCCACCGGACAGGTGAAACGCACACAGTCCGCCGCCACCGGCCGACGGTCGTTGCCGCACCGCGGGCGGCCCAGTAGAAACCGGGATGGAAGTTACCGCCCAGTAAGTGGATCGATGTGCGGGACACCGCACCAGAACACGGGGAGAGACCATGCCGCCCACCAGCCGTACCGCCCCTCCCGGCCGCCGGGACTCCCGGCGGCCGGCCCGCTCGGCCCTGCTCGCCGCCCGGCAGCGCGAACGCGACCGGCTGCCGCCCTACTGGTTCGCACACCGGCTGGTACTCGTCCTCAGCGGTCTGCGGCCGGTCCACCTGCTGCTCGGCCACACCCGTGACGAGGCGTACGAACAACTGGTCCGGCTCGCCCCGCTGACCCCGCTGCGGTCGGCGCAGGCGGGCGGACCGGCTCCAGTGGTCCGGGAGGTCGGCTGGTCGCAGCCCTGCCCCGGAGCGGTCGAGGCGTTCGCCCGGATCGCCGCCGGCGACCGGCTGCGCGCCGTGGCCTTCCGCCTGGAGCGCTCCCGCGACCGGCGCTGGCTGTGCTCCGCCGTCGAACTCGACACCGTTTCCTGACCGGCGGGACCGCCCTGAGCGGCGGGAGGGAACCGTGACCGCACCGCGCGGAACGCGGGGGCCCGCGCGGCACGGAAAACGCCGCGGGGCCGGGCGTCCTGCTCGGACGCCCGGCCCCGGACCGGCCTCGAAGCGGACCTCCGCCCGGCGTGCGGCGGCGGTCGCCGGGTCACTTCTTGCGGCGGCGGCCCTTCTCCTTCTGGGCCCTGCGGCGCTCGGCGCGGGTCATGCCGTCCGCGGGCGAGCGGACCGGGCCGCCGTCCTCACCGCTGGCGAAGTCGCCCTCGACGACACCGCCCTCGCCGTCCACGGTCGGCGCGGAGAAGTGCAGCCGGTCCGGACGCTGCGGGGCATCCAGGCCCTTGGCCCGGATCGCCGGGCGCCCGCCCGCCGCGACGGCCTCCTCCTGGGGGGCCTTCTCCAGGGAGGGGGCGGGCCCGGCCTCCTCGACCGGCACCTCCTCGACCTGCTGCTCGACCTGGACCTCCAGGTTGAACAGGTAGCCGACGGACTCCTCCTTGATGCCGTCCATCATCGCGACGAACATGTCGTAGCCCTCGCGCTGGTACTCCACCAGCGGGTCGCGCTGCGCCATGGCGCGCAGGCCGATGCCCTCCTGGAGGTAGTCCATCTCGTACAGGTGCTCGCGCCACTTGCGGTCGAGGACGGAGAGGACCACGCGGCGCTCCAGCTCGCGCATGATCTCCGAGCCGAGCTGCTTCTCGCGCTCCTCGTACCGCTCGTGGATGTCGTCCTTGATGGCGTCGGCGATGAAGTCCGCCGTGATGCCGTCGCGGCCCCCGGCGGCCTCCTCCAGGTCCTCGACGGTGACCGTCACCGGGTAGAGCTGCTTGAAGGCGCCCCACAGCCGGTCCAGGTCCCACTCCTCGGCGAAGCCCTCGACCGTCTCGGCCTGGACGTAGGCGTCGATGGTGTCGTCCATGAAGTGGATGATCTGCTCGTGCAGGTCCTCGCCCTCCAGGACGCGGCGGCGCTCGCCGTAGATGACCTCGCGCTGCCGGTTGAGGACCTCGTCGTACTTCAGGACGTTCTTGCGGATCTCGAAGTTCTGCTGCTCGACCTGCGACTGCGCCGAGGCGATGGCGCGGGTGACCATCTTGTTCTCGATCGGGACGTCGTCGGGCACATTGGCCATGGACATCACACGCTCGACCATCTGCGCCTTGAACAGCCGCATCAGGTCGTCGCCGAGCGAGAGGTAGAAGCGGGACTCGCCCGGGTCGCCCTGGCGGCCGGACCGGCCGCGCAGCTGGTTGTCGATGCGGCGCGACTCGTGCCGCTCGGTGCCCAGCACGTACAGGCCGCCGAGGTCGACGACCTCCTCGTGCTCCGCCGCGACTGCCTGCTCGGCACGCTCCATGGCCCCGGGCAGGGCCGCCGCCCACTCCTCGGCGTTCTCCACCGGGTCCAGGCCCTTGGCGCGCAGCTCGGTCTCGGCCAGGTCGTCCGGGTTGCCGCCGAGCTTGATGTCGGTACCGCGGCCGGCCATGTTGGTGGCGACCGTGACGGCGCCCTTGCGGCCCGCCTGGGCCACGATCACGGCCTCGCGCTCGTGGTTCTTGGCGTTGAGCACCTCGTGCGGCACACCGCGCTTCTTCAGCTGCTGCGACAGGTACTCGGACTTCTCGACCGAGGTGGTGCCCACCAGGACCGGCTGGCCCTTCTCGTGCCGCTCGACGATGTCCTCGACCACCGCGTCGAACTTGGCTACCTCGGTGCGGTAGATCAGGTCCGACTGGTCCATGCGGATCATCGGCCGGTGGGTCGGGATCGGCACCACGCCGAGCTCGTAGATCTGGTGGAACTCGGCGGCCTCGGTCATGGCCGTGCCGGTCATGCCCGAGAGCTTGTCGTAGAGGCGGAAGAAGTTCTGGAGGGTGATCGTGGCGAGCGTCTGGTTCTCGTCCTTGATCTCCACCCCCTCCTTCGCCTCGATCGCCTGGTGCATGCCCTCGTTGTAGCGGCGTCCGGCCAGGATGCGGCCGGTGTGCTCGTCCACGATCATGACCTCGCCGTCGAGGACGACGTAGTCCTTGTCCTTCTTGTAGAGCTCCTTGGCCTTGATCGCGTTGTTGAGGTAGCCCACCAGCGGGGTGTTGACCGACTCGTAGAGGTTGTCGATCCCCAGCCAGTCCTCGACCTTGGCCACACCGGACTCGTGGATGGCGACCGTGCGCTTCTTCTCGTCGACCTCGTAGTCGCCCGTCTCCGGCTGCTGCTTGAGCGGGTTGGCGGGCTCACCGCGCTCCAGGCGCCTCACCAGCTTGGCGAAGTCGCCGTACCACTTGGTGGCCTGGTCCGCCGGGCCCGAGATGATCAGCGGGGTGCGGGCCTCGTCGACGAGGATCGAGTCGACCTCGTCGACGATCGCGAAGTTGTGGCCGCGCTGCACCAGCTCGTCCTTCGACCACGCCATGTTGTCGCGCAGGTAGTCGAAGCCGAACTCGTTGTTGGTGCCGTAGGTGATGTCGCAGGCGTACTGCTCGCGGCGCTGCGCCGGGGTCATGTTGGCGACGATGCATCCGACCGTCAGCCCCAGGAACTTGTGGACCCGGCCCATCAGCTCGGAGTCGCGCTGGGCCAGGTAGTCGTTGACCGTGATGAGGTGGACGCCCTTGCCCGACAGGCCGTTGAGGTAAGCGGGCAGGGTGCCCACCAGCGTCTTGCCCTCACCGGTCTTCATCTCGGCGACATAGCCCATGTGCAGGGCGGCGCCCCCCATGATCTGCACGTCGTAGTGGCGTTGGCCGAGTACGCGCTTGGCCGCCTCGCGGACCGTCGCGAAGGCCTCGGGCAGCAGGTCGTCCAGGGACTCTCCGTCGGCGAGGCGCTCCCTGTACTCGTCCGTGAGCGCCCGCAGCTCGGCGTCGGTGAGGTTGACGAAATCCTCTTCGATCGACGACACCTGGTCCGCGATGCGGTGCAGTTTGCGCAGGATCTTGCCTTCACCTGCACGCATGATCTTGCCGAAGACGGACACGTAGGCTGGCTCCTTGCCGGTCGGGCCGGGCACGGTCTGGGTGCTCTGGCACGGCGGGCCTCTTCCTTGCGTCGGGCCCAGCCGCACCGGCCATCGTATGCGAGGGGCACCGGCCCCTGTACCCCCCAACGTGCCGGAGACTCGGAAGGTGCCGGTTCCGCCCGATTGGATGACCGGCACAATCATCTCCATGCGACCCGTCACCCTCGGCACCGAGCGCCTCCTGCTGCGTCCCTTCCAGCCGCAGGACGTTCCCGCCGTCCACGCCGCCTGCCAGGACCCGGACATCCTGCGCTGGACCACCCTCCCCGAGCCGTACGAGCGGCGGCACGCGCAGGAGTTCGTGCTCAACATCGGCCCGGCGGGCTGGCGCGAGGACACCGCGTACAACTTCGGCGTCTTCACCCGTGACGGGGAGCTGGTGGGCTCGACGGGGCTGGTGCGCATCACACCGCCCGGCCCGGAGGGGCGCCTGGCGGAGCTGGGCTACTGGACGGCCAAGGAGTGGCGGGGCCGCGGGTACACCGTGGAGGCCGCGCGGGCGGTGGCCGACTGGGCCTTCCGCGAGCTGGGCGTGGAACGGCTGGAGTGGTTCGCCGAGGCCGGGAACACCGGATCGCGGGCCGTGGCGGAGCGGCTGGGCTTCGTGGTGGAGGGCACCCTGCGGGCGCGGATCACCTTCCGCGGGACCCGGCGGGACGCCTGGGTGGCGTCGCTGCTGCCCTCGGACCGGGGGCTGACGGCGGCCGTGCCCTACCTGCCCGCGCCGTAGGAACCGCGCCCGCCGCCGGCGTGCTCCGGCGGCGGGCACCGGCCGTTTCCGGGCCCGCTGTCGGTGGCAGGCCCTATCGTCGGGCGCATGACCTCCGTCTCACTCTCACTCTCCGCCGACGAGGCCCGCCGGATCGCGCTGCGCGCACAGGGACTGCTGGGAGCCCCGGACCGCCGGGCCGGGGTGGAAGGGGTGCTGCGCCGCCTGGGAGCCGTGCAGCTGGACACCATCTCGGTGCTGGCCCGCTCCCACGAGCTGGTGCCGTACGCACGGCTGGGCGCGGTCGGCCGCGGCACGGTGGAGGCGGCGTACTGGACGGGAGGGCGCGCCTTCGAGTACTGGTCGCACGCCGCCTGCGTCCTGCCGGTCGAGGAGTGGCCGTACTTCGCGTTCCGGCGCCGGGCGTTCCGGGCCAGGGGGCACCGCTGGCACCGCATGGAGGACTCCGAGCGTTCCTGCGCCGCCGTACGTGACCGGCTGAAGGCCGACGGCCCGCTGACGGCCACCGAGCTGGGCGGCGCGAAGAACGGCGGCGAGTGGTACGACTGGTCCGAGACGAAGATCGCGGTGGAGTGGCTGCTGGACACCGGCGAAGTGGTCTGCGCCGAACGGCGCGGCTGGAAGAGGGTGTACGACCTGGCCGAGCGCGCCGTCCCCGGCGAGCTGTTCCACGACGACCCGGCCGACCACGAGTGCCTGCGCCGGCTGGTCGCCCAGGCCGGGCGGGCGATGGGTGTGGCCACCCGCGCCGATCTGGCCGACTACCACCGGCTGAAGGGCGAGCAGGTCGACGCGGTCCTCGCCGGTACGGGCCTGGTACCGGTGGAGGTGGCGGGCTGGGGCAGGCCCGCCTGGGCGGACCCGGCGGCGCTGGAGGCCGAGTCGTCCGGAGGCCGGGGGCGGCACCGCACCACGCTGCTGTCGCCGTTCGACTCGCTGATCTGGGACCGCAGGCGCACCGAGAGGATCTTCGGTTTCACCCACCGGCTGGAGGCGTACGTACCCAGGGCTCGGCGGATACACGGCTACTTCGCGATGCCGCTGCTGTCGGGGGGACGGCTGCTGGGCCGGGTCGATCCGGCCCGCGAGGGGAGGACGCTGGTGGCGCGGCAGGTGTCGATGGCGGGGCGCGGGGCGGTGGTGCCGATGGCGCGGGCGCTGCGGGAGGCGGCGGAGTGGGTGGGCTGCGACGCGGTCCGCGTCGAGCGCTGCGACGACCCGGCGCTGGCCGCGGCCCTCACCGCGGCCCTCGACTGACGCGCCCGGCGCCTTTGGCGCGCCGTCTCACCTGATCTCCAGGATCTTCTCCCGCATCGCGTAGACCACGGCCTCCATCCGGGAGTGGAGCTGGAGCTTCTCCAGGATGTTGCGGACGTGGTTCTTCACGGTGTTCTCGCTGATGAAGAGTTCCTTGGCGATGTCCCGGTTGTTCATGCCGGTGGCCACGAGCTTGAGCACCTCCAGCTCCCGGTCGGTCAGGCGCGGCGCGGGCACCAGCCGCTTCTCGTCGGTGCGCTGAATCATCGACTTGAACTCGGTGAGCAGTTTGGCCGCCATCGACGGGCTGATCTGCGACTGCCCGTCGGCGACCGCGCGGATCGCGGTGGAGACCTCGTCGGTGGAGATCTCCTTGAGCAGGTAGCCGGTGGCCCCCGCCTTGATCGCGTCGTAGAGGTCGGCCTCCTCGTCGCTGATCGTCAGCATGATGATCTTCGCGCTGGGGGCCACCTCCTTGATCGAGGTGCATGCCTCGATACCGCCGCGCCGGGGCATCCGCACATCCATCAGCACGATGTCGGGAAGCAGGTCGGCGGCCTTGTCCACGGCCTCGGCCCCGTCCCCCGCCTCGCCGACGACCTCGATGTCCTCCTCCTGTGCGAGGACGATCTCCAGCCCGCGTCTGAAGAGGGCGTGGTCGTCGACGACCAGGACTCGGATGGGCTCCTCGCGCAGGTCCGCCGCCCCCGTGGCCGCGGGGACGGCGCCGCGGCCGCCCTCCCGCGCACCGGGCACCACCGGCCCGAAGCTGTCCGCCATCGTTCCTCCCCCTGCAGCCAGGCTACGCAGCGCCAACCGGCCGATGCAGGGCGCCGGTTGGACGTGGCCATGATTCCATGCCCCCGCCCCCGGCCGAATTCCTCGTTCGGCCGGGGGCGGGTCCGGTGCGCGGTGTCAGCGACTGTTATCAGCCACCCAGAGCGCCTCCGGCGCCCTGCGGTGCCTCCTCCACGAAAGGATCGGGTTCCAGATGGATGACGCCGTAGTCGTAACCGTGCCGCCGGTAGACGACGCTCGGCAGCTTGGTCTCGGAGTCGATGAACAGGTAGAAGTCATGCCCGACCAGCTCCATCTCGTACAGGGCCTGGTCCAACGACATCGGGGCCGCCGCGTGGGTCTTCTCCCGGACGACCAGGGGGCCCTCCCCCTGAACCTCCAGCGGTCCCACCCTGGTGGTGGCGGGCGGTTCCCCGACCGCCGTGCGCTGCGGTCCGAGCCGGCCGTCCTCGCCGATGGTCGCCGCGTTCGGCACGGTAACGGCCACGTCGCGCGCCGGGATCCGGTGGTGGCCGTTCCCCTTCCGCGCGGAGACCCGCTTCTCGTGCTGCCTGCGCAGCCGCGACTCCAGCTTCTCCGTGGCCAGATCCAGCGCCACGTAGGGGTCGGCCGCCGCCGCTTCGGCGCGGATCACCGGACCGCGGGAGCGCAGTGTGATCTCGACCCGGTCGGAGCGGTCGGCCTGACGCGGGTTGGGCTCCTTGGACACCTCGACGTCGAGGCGGATCGCCTTGGCGTCGATCTTCTGGATCTTGTCCAGCTTGAGCTTGTCGACCACGTGCTTGCGGAACCGCTCCGGCACCTCTGTCTTACGGCCCTTGACGACGATGTCCACGCAGAACTCCGTTCCCGGGCGTCTCCGCGGCCTGAGCGGCGAAGCACGCCCTTTGTGCACTGAGTCCGAAAGGTACGGGCTCCCGCCCGTCACCGTTCGGCCCTACGTCGGGTTGCGACTTTCACCTCCTCCTCCCCGGTCGGGGAGATCACCATCCTCCCGTTTCCGGGGGAACGGCCAGCAAAGCCGGGCGAACGCCATGGAGCGCACATGTCCCGCCGTACGGAACGACTCCCGCCATTCCTCACAACCGAACCTACCTCCGCCGGGGGAAACTCGGCACCCCCTGTCGGCACGTACCTCCGATCGTGGGCGGCTTCGCCCTCACGGCGGGAACCACGGAGGGGCGGGAGGGCCCTCCCGCCGGCGGTTCCACCCGTACGGACCACACTGCCCATTCCCGGCCGGGGTACGCCCCCGCGAACCGCCTGCCGGGTGAGCGCCCGCACACCGGTGCGGGACCGGTGCGGGACCGGTGGGGGACCGGCGGGAGCGGCGGGAGCGGCGGGCGGGGCGCACCGCGGCAGAGGCGGTGCTATGGGGCGTCGGGCCGCGCCGCCGCCACCACCGCCGCACCGGCCACCGCGCCGCCCGCCCGGCTCAGCGCCCGCGCCGCCTCCGCCAGCGAGGCGCCCGTGGTCACCAGGTCGTCCACCACGACCACCGGGCCCTGCTCCAGCAGCCGTCCCGCACCGGCTGCCGTGTCCAGTGCGCCCGCCAGGTTGGCCAGGCGCTGCCGGGCGTCCAGCCCCGCCTGGTCCGCCACGGTGCGCCGCTGCCGCAGTACGGGCAGGACCCGCGCCGGCCGCCCGGCGCGTCTGAGCTCACCGGCCGCCGCCAGCGCCATCCTCCGTACCGGGTCGTGGCCGCGGGCCGCCACCGAGCGCCGTGCCGAGGGCACCGGCACCAGCAGCAGCGGTCCCGTCCTCCCCCGTGCCGCTCCCCCCGGCGCCGCTCCCCCCGGCGCCACCTCCTCGGCCGCCGCCCGCACCGCACCGGCCAGCACCGCCCCCAGCGGAGCGGCCAGCCGCAGGGCGCCGCGCTCCTTGTGCGCGAGCAGCACCGCCCGCACCTCGTCGGCGTAGGCCAGGCACGCGTGGACCGGCGGCAGGCCGTCCGGCGGCGGGTCCGGCCGCACCCGCCGCGGCCGGGAACCGCGCAGCAGTTCCTGACACCCCGCGCACAGGCCGGTGCGCGGCAGGCCGCACCCGGCACAGTCGGCCGGCAGCACCAGATCCGCCAGCTCCCGCCACCATTCCCGCATACCGAACATACCGGGATGGCTACCCCGGGTAGACGGGCATCGACCCCTCGTCCGTGACCAGTTCCCACTCGGCGCGATCAAGCCGGGCGATGCCCTCCCCGGTGTCGGCCAGCAGCGGCCTGTCCCCGTTCTCCGAGGCCGCCACACCGGTCACCCCGTTGAGCCCGGGCAGCGTCGAGGGACCGGCCGAGGAGCCGTCCGTCGCCGTGTAGCGCAACTGCTGTACCCCCTTGGACTCCCGGCCGACGACCACCAGCCTGCTGTCACCCGCCCAGGAGGCGTCCAGCACCTCCTCCATCCGCGGCGCGATGGGCCGCAGACCCTCCACGGTCGCCCGGGGATCCCCGTCCTCGGACTCCTCCCGCTCGATGCGTCCGAGCCGGAGGGTCGTCCGGTCTCCCTCGCTGACCAGCAGTGCCATGCGCACACCGTCCGAGGAGACCCTCAGCGCCTCGATCCGGCCGCGGCCGAGACCGGCCACCTCGACCTCTCTCGCCTCCTCCTGGCCCCCGCGCAGCCACAGCAGCCGGGGCCTGTCCGGATCGCGGTCGGCCACCCACAGATCACCGAGCCCGTCCCAGCTCGGAGCCGTCAGCCCGTCCTTCTCCCGCTGTGCGCCGCTGACCACGACGGGGTCGCCGAGTCCGGTGTCGGCGGTGAGCGGGGCGACGAACAGCGACCGGCCGTCCAGCGACACCCCCGCACCGCGCTTCTCGTCCCGGCTCACCGAGACCGCGCCCATCCGGGTCCGCCCCGTGCCGAACGGGCCTCCGACGGGCGCGGTCCGGTCGCCGTCGCCCAGCACCACGGCCAGCCGGTCGCGGTCGTCGACGAAGTACTGGCCGCCGCCGTCGCCGCCCAGCCGGCCCGGCGCGTACGCCTCGGCCTCGTCCGCGGTCAGGGAGCACAGCTCCGTGCCGCTCTCCCCCCTGGTCAGCCGGATGCGGGAGGTCCTGGCCGACACCTGGCCGTCCACGGTGTGCAGCACCTGGGCGGCCATCCGGTCGCACTGGGCGCTGCCCACCCTGAGCGGTCGCTCACGCCCCTTCCCGTCGCGCACGACCAGCGGAACGGTCAGCGTGCCGGAGTCGTTCGGGGAGACCCTCGCGCCGTGGGCGAGCCGCGTGCCCTCGGGGAAGGCCGAGCCGACCACCGGGGCCAGCCAGCCGGTCGGGCCGTCCAGCAACGCCTCCACCGCCTCGGTCAGCGGGTCTATGCGCTCCCGGACGTAGACCGGATCGGCGACCAGGACGTCGTCGCCCCGCGTCACCGCACCGGTGTCCGGGCCCAGGTCGGCGTAGTGGTAGGTGTTGACCGACTCGTAGTTGCGCTCGAAGTCGGCCTCGGCCACCACCAGCCCGTCCGGCAGCCGGTCGATGCGCCACTCCCCGCCGACCCGGACGAGGTGGAACGTCTCCCGGTACGTCCCGTCGCTGGGCTGGTGGGCGTGCTCGCTGTCCACCAGCGCGACGGTGGGACCGGTCACCTCCAGGGTGGTGCCGCCCTCCTCACCGGCGGGGGGAGGACCGGAGGCGAACACGGTGGGAGCGGCGTCGAGCACCGTCGTACGGGCGAAGGGGTCCCAGCCGTGCGCGGCCCTGCCGGTGAGGTACTCGCGAGCGGTGGCGAACTCCGGCTCGTCGCTCGTGGTGGCCTCCAGGAAGCCGCGCACGATCTGCCAGGGCTCCGCGCCCTTGCGCGGGCTCACTCCGAACACCCGTGCCTGGGAGTCGGTGTCGGCCCGGGAGAGGGGGTCCACTTTGCGGACCTCCCCTTCGGAGGGCATCGACGCGCACCCGGCGAGCAGCAGGACGAGAGCACCGAGCACCGCCGCGGACCCGCGGCGCGTACGGAAGGAGCGGGGAGGGCGGAAGCCCTCGCTCGGACGCTCAGTCGCCTTGCCGGTCGCCATGTCCACCCTGCTCCTCCTCCGGTTCCGTCGATGTCCGGCTCCGCGCCTCCGACTCTCCGCCGGCCGGACCGGCCGGACCGCCCGGACCGCCCGGACCGCTCCCGGCGTCCCCGGACTTCCCCGGCGCCGCCGCCGCGCCGCCGGGCGACCGGTGCGGCTCCCGCCCGGCCCCCCGGGACGGGGCCGGGTGCGGCACGGAGGCGTGTGCCCCGCCGGACGGGGCCCGGGCCGCCTCCCTCCGGCGGCGGGAGTCGGCCGGCTCCAGGGGGATGGGCGAGCCGCGCAGCGGCTCGCCCGCGGTCCGCGGAATGGTCAGCCGGAACTGCGAACCGCCGCCCGGCTCGCCCCAGGCCTGCAGCCAGCCACCGTGCAGCCTGGCGTCCTCGACCGCGATGGACAGGCCCAGGCCGGTGCCGCCGGTGGTGCGGGCACGGGCCGGGTCCGCACGCCAGAAGCGGTTGAATACCCGGTTGGCCTCGCCCGGCTTGAGACCCACCCCGTAGTCGCGCACCGCCACGGCCACCGCGCCGTCGCCCGAGGCGAGCCGGACCACGATGTCCCGGCCCTCGCCGTGCTCGACCGCGTTGACCACGAGGTTGCGCAGCACGCGCTCGATGCGCCGGGCGTCCGCCTCCGCCACGACCGGCCGCTCGTCGCCGTGGACCAGAAATCGGCTGCCCTTGCGCTCGGCCAGCGGCTCCGCACCCTCCAGAACGCGCCTGACCACATCGCGCACGTCCACCGGATCGGCCTCCAGCGCGGCCGCCTTGGCGTCGAAGCGGCTGATCTCCAGCAGATCCGCCAGCAGCGACTCGAAGCGGTCCAGCTGCCCCAGCAGCAACTCGGCCGAGCGGGCCGTCACCGGGTCGAACTCGTCGCGCGCCTCGTGGATGACGTCGGCGGCCATCCGCACCGTGGTGAGCGGGGTGCGCAGCTCGTGGGAGACGTCCGAGACGAAGCGACGCTGCATCCGGGACAGCTCCTCCAGCTGCTGGATCTTCGTCTGGAGGTTCTTCGCCATCTTGTTGAACGCCTCGCCCAGCCGGGCGATGTCGTCCTCGCCGCTGACCTTCATCCGCTCCTGCAGACGTCCGGCGGCGAGCCGCTCGGAGATCCTGGCGGCCATCCGGACGGGGGTGACCACCTGGCGCACGACGAGCCAGGCGATGGCGCCCAGCAGCACCACCACGAAGACCCCGGCGGTGGCAAGGGTGCCCTTGACCAGGCTGAGGGACTTCTCCTCCTGCTGGAACGGGAAGAGGTAGTACAGCTGGTACGGATCGCCGTTGGGGTCGTTCAGCCGCTTGCCTATGACCAGCGCGGCCTCGGTCCGGCCGCCCTCCAGCACGATCGTGCCGTACTGCTCGTAGGTGTCGGGGCTCTCGTCCAGCGCCTCGCGCAGCTGCGGCGACACGCTCTCCTCGGGCTTGAGGTCGAAGGACGCGCGGGGTCCGTGGCTGCCCGACCCCTCGTCCGTGCCGAAGGTGTCCGGTCCCTCCTCGGAGCTGAGCGCCACCAGGTAGTAGACACCCTGGCCACCGCTGGCGAGCTGCGTCACCAGGTCGTTCAGCCAGGTGCCGGTGTCCTGGCGCCCGCCGCGGACATTGCCGGCGCCCCCCGAGGCCGCTTCGTCGGCCGCGTCGTCGGCCAACTGCTCGGCCACCGCGAAGCCGCCGGCGGCCTGGCTCCGCGCGGCCTGCTGCTTGGCGTCCAGGAGTCCGTTGCTGACCTGGCCGATGACGACCAGGCCCAGCAGCAGGACGACCGCGAGGGACATCAGCAGCGTGGCGGTCACCACCCGTAGCTGGATGTTGCGCCGCCACAACCGTGCCACGGCCAGCAGCGGGCGCCTCACCCAGCGGACGAACATCCGGAACAGGGGGTGCGCCCGGCTGCCCGTCGCCCCTTCGGACAGCAGCCCGTCCGGGAGGAATCGACCGCCACGCCACATGTCAGCTTGGTCCGGCCTTGTACCCCACGCCGCGTACGGTCACCACGATCTCGGGCCGCTCCGGGTCCTTCTCGACCTTGGAGCGCAGCCGCTGCACATGGACGTTGACCAGCCGGGTGTCCGCCGCGTGACGGTAGCCCCACACCTGTTCCAGAAGCACCTCGCGGGTGAAGACCTGCCACGGCTTGCGGGCGAGGGCCACCAGCAGGTCGAACTCCAGGGGGGTCAGCGCGATGGACTGCCCGTCGCGCTTCACCGAGTGCCCCGCCACGTCGATGACCAGATCGCCGATGGCGAGCTGCTCGGGCGCGGGCTCCTCCGACCGCCGCAGCCGCGCCCGGATGCGGGCCACCAGCTCCTTGGGCTTGAACGGCTTGACGATGTAGTCGTCGGCTCCCGATTCCAGGCCCACCACCACGTCGACGGTGTCGCTCTTGGCTGTGAGCATGACGATCGGCACCCCGGACTCGGCGCGGATCAGCCGGCACACCTCGATGCCGTCCCGGCCCGGCAGCATCAGGTCGAGCAGCACGAGGTCGGGCTTGGTCTCGCGGAAGGCGGCGAGGGCCTTGTCTCCGTCCGACACGAACGACGGTTCGAAGCCTTCGCCGCGCAGCACGATGCCGAGCATCTCTGCCAGTGCGGTGTCGTCGTCGACGACCAGGACGCGTCCCTTCATGCGTCCATCATCCCATTACCCGATCGTGACTTTTCCCGGGGTGACGGTGAGGGCGAGCACAGTTCGGCCAGCGCGCCCCCCGTGACCGGTGAGACCACTCCCCGCTCGGTGACGATCGCCGTCACCAGTTCCGCCGGAGTGACGTCGAAGGCCGGGTTGTACGCCTGCGCACCCAGCGGAGCCACCGGGATGCCGCTGCCCGGCTCCGCCCCGGCCCCCGGCACCGTCGGCGGCGCGAACTCCGTCACCTCGTGGCCGGGACGCTGCTCCACCTCGATCGAACCCCCGTCGGCCGTCTCCAGGTCCACCGTGGTCATGGGCGCCACCACCACGAACGGCACATGGTGGTAGCGGGCCAGCACCGCCAGCGGATAGCTGCCGATCTTGTTCGCCACCGAGCCGTCGGCCGCGATCCGGTCCGCGCCGATCAGCACCGCGTCCACCTCGCCCGCCGCGAACAGCGAACCGGCCGCGTTGTCCGTCAGCACCGTGTAGGCCATGCCCTCCCGGGCCGCCTCGTACGCCGTCAGCCGCGCCCCCTGGAGCAGCGGCCGGGTCTCGTCCACCCACAGCCTGCGCAGCTCGCCGGCACGGTGCGCGGCCCGCACCACCCCGAACGCGGTGCCTCCCCCGCCGGACACCAGCGCCCCGGTGTTGCAGTGGGTGAGGACGCGGTAGCCGCCGCCCGGCAGCAGCTCGCCCAGCAGCGCCAGGCCGTGCGCGGCCATCCGCTCGCTCGCCGCGGCGTCCTCGCGGTGCAGCGCGCGGGCCTCGGCCAGCGCCGCGGCGGCCGCCCGCTCGTATCCCGCGCCGCCGTCGGCGGCCACCCGGAAGGCCCGCTCGGCCCGGCTCACCCCGTACCCGAGGTTGACCGCGGTCGGACGCGCGTGTCTGAGCTGCTCGGCCGCATCGGTCACGTCGTACCCGCGGGCGGCCGCCAGCGCGACGCCGTACGCGCCCGCCAGCCCCAGCAGCGGAGCCCCGCGCACCGCGAGCGAGCGGATCGCCTCCACCAGGGCGGGCACATCGGTGCAGACGAGTTCGACCTCCTCGGCGGGAAGCCGGGTCTGGTCGAGCAGCACCACCACCGGCCCCTCGGGGGGTTCCTCCCAGCGCAGCGAGGGAACGGGAACCGGTACGTCATCGGGCGCCGAAGCCGTGGATCGTTCCTCAGTCTGGTCAACCATTCGGACAGTCTGCCCCTTCTCCCGGCCATCAGTCGAAGGCAGCCGGGAGCCACGGGGCCCGCGCCGTTCCGCGGCGGCCCATGGCACGATGGCTGCCAGCCAGCCGATACATCCCCACGAACAGGCCGCGAGAACACGAGGTGAACCGCTGTGAGTGACTCTCCGGGCTGGGCCTCGCCCGGATCCTCCCCCTCCGATCCTCCCCCCGCGTCCGGTGGGGGCGCATCCGGCAGTGGTACTTCCGGGCAGCCCGCCGACAAGGTGCCCACGGACAGGACCCCGCCGCGGCAGCCGCCGGCGAACTGGTCGCCGCAGCAGCCACCCGCCGCCCCGCAGGACTGGGGCGCTCCTCCTCCCCCGCCGCCGGGCGGACCCGGCTGGGGAAACTGGAACCAGCCGCCCGCGGCCAAACCCGGCGTCATCCCGCTCCGTCCCCTGGGCGTGGGCGAGATCCTGGACGGGGCGGTCTCCACCGCACGGGCCCACTGGCGGACGGTCCTGGCCATATCGCTCGCGGTCGCGATCATGATCCAGCTCGCCTCCACCGTGGCCACCGGCGTCTGGATGCGGGACAACAGCGGCCTCCAGGCACTGGAGACCAAGGCCGAACCGACCAGGGACGAGCTGCTGGACGCCTTCAGCGGTACGTTCAGCACCCTGGGCGTCGAACTGCTGGCCTCCCTGATCGGCACGGTCATCGCCACCGCGATGCTCACCGTGGTGGTCAGCCGCGCCGTTCTGGGCCGCCCGGTGTCCATCGGGGAGGCCTGGCGCGACTCCCGGCCGCAGCTCGCCCGCCTGCTCGGACTGACGCTGCTGGTGGGGCTGATCGTGACCGCTGCGGTTACCCTGGGCTTCCTGCCCGGCATCCTCCTCGGCGCGGCGGGTTCGGAGCTGGCCGGCATAGGCATCGGCCTCCTCGGCGGTATCGCGGGCACCGTGGCCGCCGTCTGGCTCTGGGTCCGCTACTGCCTCTCCGCGCCCGCCCTCATGCTGGAGCGGCAGGGCGTCCTCGCCTCCCTCCGGCGCTCCGCCAAACTCGTGCGGAACTCCTGGTGGCGCATCTTCGGCATCCAGCTCCTCACCGTCGTGCTGGTCTCCATGATCGGGATGATCATCCAGCTTCCCGCCTCCTTCCTGGCCCCCGTACTGGGCGGCGACGGCATCGAGAGCTTCATGACCGGCGGCATCGCGGACATCACCTGGACCTACCTGATCGTCATCGGCATCGGAGCGGTCCTCGCCTCCACCGTCACCCTCCCGCTCAGCGCGGGCGTCACCGCCCTCCTCTACATGGACCAGCGCATCCGCCGCGAGGCCCTCGACCTCGAACTCGCCCGCGCCGCGGGGCTCCCCGGCCACGAGCGGCGCACCGACGGCACCACCCCGGGGAACTGATGTGGTGACGCGGTCCGCGGGCGTGCGCACGGTGCTGCCGGAGACCTCGTTCGCCATGCGCTCCGGCAGCTCGGACGGGCCGGACGCCGGGGTGCCGGTGACGATCCCGCGCACCCCGGCGCGCGAGGCCGCCGAGGACGAGTTGTCCAAGCCCATGTACCACGAGAACGACCCGAGCCTGCTGCGACGCCTTCTCGACTGGGTGTGGGAGCGGATCGGCGACCTCCTCGACGCCGCCGCGGGGGCCACCCCCGGAGGCTGGGTCGGCCTCATGGTCGTCGCCCTGCTCGTCGTGCTCCTCCTGGTCGGCCTGCGACTGCGCATGGGCGCACTGCGCCGCGCACCCGGGTCCACCGGGCGCGGTGAACTCTTCGACGACCGCCCGCGCAGCGCCGACGAGCACCGCGCCGAGGCCGAGCGGTACGCCTCCGCCGCCCGCTGGAGCGAGGCCCTCCAGGAGAGGATGCGCGCCCTCGTCCGCTCCCTGGAGGAACGCGCCCTGCTCGACCCCCGCCCCGGCCGCACCGCCGACGAGGCCGCGGCCGAAGCCGCCCGGGTCCTCCCGGACCACACCACGGCCCTGTACGCCGCCGCCCTCGCCTTCGACGAGGTCACATACGCCGAACGCCCGGCCGACCAGGCCGCGTACCTGAGGCTGCGGGACCTCGAGGAAGCCGTCCGGCACAGCAGGCCCCGCCTGACCGGCGACCGTCCCGCACCGGCGGTCCCCGGTGGAGGCGCCGTATGACGACCGCACCGTCCGCACCGTCCGCACCTTCCGCCGGCGCGGCCACCTCGGTATCGCCCACCGCACGCCAGTTGTGGGGGCGCGCCCGCGGTCTGCTGCTGGCGGTGGCCGTCCTGGCGCTGGCCGGTCTGGTCATCGCCGCTCTCCGCTCCGGCGAACAGCACGGACTGCTCGACCCCCGCTCCGCCGACCGCTACGGCAGCCGCGCCACCGCGGAACTCCTCGCCGACCGCGGCGTGGACACCACCGTCGCCACCGGCATCGCCGAGGCCACCGAGGCGCTGGGGCCCGACACCACACTGCTGGTGGCCAACCCGGACCTGCTCAGCGCACGTCAGCAGTCCGCGCTGCGCGCCGCCGCCTCCGACAGCGGAGGCCGCACCGTCCTGCTGGCCCCTGGCCCCGCCTCGCTGGGCACCCTGGCCCCGGACGTACGCGCCGTGGAGCCCACCTCCGTCGAGGTGCTCCGCCCCGGCTGCGAGGCCCCGTACGCCCGGCGCGCGGGCGCGGCCGAACTCGGCGGCATCACCTACACCGCCTCCGCCGCCTCGGTCGAGGCCTGCTACCCCAGCGGCGAGCTGCCCACCCTGCTGCGGCTCCCCTCGGAAACCGGCGACGGCGACACCGTGGTGCTCGGTGCCCCGGACCTGTTGTACAACCACCGCCTCGACGACCACGGCAACGCCTCGCTCGCCCTGCAACTCCTCGGCTCCCGTCCCCATCTGGTCTGGTACCTCCCCTCCCTGGACGACGCCACCGCCACCGACGGCGGCAACGAGAGCTTCATCGACCTCATCCCCTCCGGCTGGAGGTGGGGCGCCTTCCAGCTCGCGATCGCCGCGGTCCTCGCCGCGCTCTGGCGGGCCAGGCGCCTGGGTCCGCTCGTCCCCGAACGGCTGCCCGTGGCCGTCCCGGCGTCCGAGGCGACCGAGGGCCGTGCCCGCCTCTACCGCCGGGCGAACGCACGCGAACGCGCCGCCGAAGCCCTGCGTTCGGCCACCCGCACCCGGATCGCCCCTCTCGCCGGCGTACCCACCGCACAGGCCCACCGCTCCGAAGCCCTGTGCCCGGCCGTCGCCGCCCGCACCGGAGACGACGCCACCCAGATCCACGGCCTTCTGTTCGGCCCGGCTCCCGCCGACGACGAAGCCCTCGTCCGGCTCGCCGACCGGCTCGACCTCCTCGAACGCCGCATCACCCCATCTCCGAGAGACAAGGACCGCACCCCGTGACCGCCCCCTCCGCAGACAGCGCCCGCGCCGCCCTCGAGGCTCTGCGCGGCGAGATCTCCAAGGCCGTGGTCGGCCAGGACGCCACCGTCACCGGACTCGTCGTCGCCCTGCTCTGCCGCGGACACGTACTGCTGGAGGGCGTCCCGGGCGTCGCCAAGACCCTCCTCGTCCGAGCCCTGGCCGCCGCACTCGAACTCGACACCAAGCGTGTCCAGTTCACCCCCGACCTGATGCCGAGCGACGTCACCGGCTCGCTCATCTACGACAACCGCACGGCCGAGTTCTCCTTCCAGCCCGGTCCGGTCTTCACCAACCTGCTTCTCGCCGACGAGATCAACCGCACCCCGCCGAAGACTCAGGCGTCCCTGCTCGAAGCCATGGAGGAGCGGCAGGTCACCGTCGAGGGCACCGCGCGCAAGCTCCCCGACCCCTTCCTGGTGGCCGCCACCCAGAACCCCGTCGAGTACGAGGGCACCTACCCCCTCCCCGAGGCCCAGCTCGACCGGTTCCTGCTCAAGCTCCAGGTGTCACTGCCCTCCAGGGAGGAGGAGATCAAGGTTCTCTCCAGGCACGCCGAGGGCTTCGACCCCCGCGACCTCACCGCCGCCGGCGTACGCCGTGTGGCCGGCCCCGCGGAACTCGACGCGGCCCGGGCCGCGGTCGCCAAAACGTCCGTCTCCCCCGAGGTCGCCGGCTATGTCGTCGATATCTGTCGTGCCACCCGTGAATCCCCCTCTCTCTCCCTGGGCGCCTCACCCCGCGGCGCCACCGCACTGCTGTCCACCGCCCGAGCCTGGGCCTGGCTCACCGGACGCGACTACGTCACCCCCGATGATGTGAAGGCACTCGCCCTGCCCACCCTGCGGCACCGCATCCAGCTGCGCCCCGAGGCCGAGATGGAGGGCGTCACCGCGGACAGCGTGATCTCCTCGCTGCTCGCCCATGTTCCCGTGCCCCGCTGAGGCGACACGGACTGACCGATGGCTCTCACCGGACGTACAGCCCTTATCGCCGCCCTCGGCGCGCTTCTCGTCGGCTTCCTGCTCCCGAGCTGGACCGGCCTGCTCGCCGTCGAACTCACCCTGCTGCTCGCAATCCTGTACGACCTGGGACGCGCGGCACCAGTCCGAAAGCTCCTTTTCACCCGTTTCGGTGATACATCAGTTCGACTCGGTGAGCCCGCCGAAGTCCGGCTCACCGTCACCAACCCCGCCGGGCGCCCGCTGCGCGCACACATCCGCGACGCCTGGCCGCCCAGCGCCTGGGCGGCCGGCTCCGAGATCTCCGCCTCCCGGCACCGGCTGACCGTGCCCGGCGGGGAACGCCGCCTCCTCACCACCCGGCTGCGCCCGACCCGGCGCGGCGACCACCACGCCGCCCGCGTCACCGTACGCTCGTACGGCCCGCTCGGCCTCGCCGCCCGTCAGGGCAGTCACTCCGTCCCCTGGACAGTGCGCGCCCTGCCCCCCTTCACCAGCCGCAAGCACCTCCCCGCACGGCTTTCCCGGCTCCGTGAACTCGACGGGCGCACCAGCGTCCTCACCCGCGGCGAGGGCACCGAGTTCGACAGCCTCCGCGAGTACATCCCGGGCGACGACACCCGGTCCATCGACTGGCGTGCCACCGCCCGCCAGAGCTCCGTCGCCGTCCGCACCTGGCGCCCCGAACGCGACCGCCGCATCCTGGCCGTCCTCGACACCGGACGCACCTCGGCCGGCCGCGTGGGTGACATCCCGCGCCTCGACGCCGCGATGGACGCCGCCCTGCTGCTGGCCGCCCTGTCGGCCCGTGCGGGCGACCGCTTCGACCTCCTGGCCTACGACCGCCGGGTACGCGCCACGCTCCGGGGCCGCACCGCCCACGATCTGCTGCCCGCCCTGGTCACGACGATGGCGCCACTCGAACCGGCCCTGATCGAGTCCGATGCCCGGGGCATGGCCTCGACCGTCCTCCGCAACGCTCCCCAGCGCTCGCTCGTCGTCCTGTTCACCGGCCTTGACGCCTCCCCCGTGGAGGAGGGCCTGCTCCCCGCCCTCCCGCTCCTCACCCAGCGCCACACGGTCGTGGTCGCGTCGGTCACCGACCCCCGCATCGAGGAGATGGCCACCGCGCGCGGCACACTCGACGCCGTCTACGGAGCCGCGGCCGCGGCCCGGACTCAGGCGGAACGCCGCCACACCGCGTCCCGGCTCCGCCGTCGCGGTGTGACCGTCGTGGACGCCGCCCCGGACGAACTCGCCCCGGCCCTGGCCGACACCTACCTCGCGCTCAAGGCCGCCGGCCGCCTCTGAACCCTCAGCGACGAGGCCTGAGCAGCTCCATCTCATGGGCGGTGAACGCCGAGGCCCGGGGGTCGGTGTCGATCCTCCCGGTACGCCGGAAGCCCCGGCGGCGGTAGAAGGCCTCCGCGCGGTGGTTGTCCTCATGCACGTACAGCCGCACCCTCTCGACCGC
The DNA here is from genome assembly GCF_002843305.1 of Streptomyces barkulensis. GTDB lineage: Bacteria > Actinomycetota > Actinomycetes > Streptomycetales > Streptomycetaceae > Streptomyces > Streptomyces barkulensis. Next base: position 485 of record NZ_PGSG01000025.1, on the reverse strand, counting down.
CGAGCACGCCCATGACCACTCGACAGCCGCTTCGAAGATCTGTGCCGCCAGCCCCGTGCCCCGGTGCTCGGGCCTCATGTAGACCCCGACCAGTTGCGTCCGGTCCCCCTCGACCAGGACGGTCAGCTTCCCGCACAACAGTCCGTCGTCCGCTTCCCCGACGAGCGTCACCCTGTCCCCGTGTCCCTGTCCATCAGCAGCTCTTCGCCGCCAAACGCTGTCCGGGTATGCGACGGCCTCCTCGTACTGCTCCAGGAATGCCACGGCCGCCACAGGATCGGCAAGAGCTTTCAGTCGAAGCTCCTTCAACCGCTGCCAATCGTCAGCACGCACCGCTCTGACCATGTAGTTCGCCATGCGTGGATCCTGGCAGCCAGAGTGCGGGGCCACAACGCGAAAAAGCCTCGGTCTCCGAGTCGAAACTCGGAGACCGAGGCCTCACAAATTGTTCGGCGGCGTCCTACTCTCCCACACGGTCCCCCATG
>NZ_PGSG01000024.1 GCF_002843305.1 Streptomyces barkulensis | reverse complement strand
TGTGGCGTCTGGTGGCCGAGGGGCGGGATGCGGTTTCGGGGTTTCCGGAGAACCGGGGGTGGGATCTGGAGGCGTTGTACGACCCGGATCCGGAGAGTGTGGGGACGTCGTACACGCGGTGGGGCGGGTTTCTGCATGATGCGGACCGGTTCGATGCGGAGTTCTTCGGGATCTCGCCGCGGGAGGCGTTGGCGACCGATCCGCAGCAGCGGTTGCTGCTGGAGACGGCGTGGGAGGCGCTGGAGCGGGCGGGGATCGATCCGGGGTCGCTGCGCGGTTCCCGCACCGGCGTCTTCGCGGGCGTGATGTACAACGACTACGGCTCCCGGCTGCGGCCCGCTCCCGCCGGTTTCGAAGGCTTCCTCCTCGCCGGCAACACCGGCAGTGTGGCCTCGGGGCGGGTGGCCTACACGTTCGGGCTGGAGGGCCCGGCGGTGAGTGTGGACACCGCGTGCTCGTCGTCGCTGGTGTCGATGCACCTGGCCGCGCAGGCGCTGCGGCAGGGCGAGTGCACCCTGGCACTCGCCGGAGGAGTGGCGGTGATGTCCACACCGAACACCTTCGTCGAGTTCAGTCGTCAGCGGGGGTTGTCGGCGGACGGCCGGTGCAAGGCGTTCTCGGCGGCGGCCGATGGTACGGGGTGGGCCGAGGGTGCGGCGTTGCTGGTGCTGGAGCGGTTGTCGGATGCGCGGCGCAACGGGCGTCGGGTGCTGGCGGTGATCCGGGGCAGTGCGGTGAATCAGGACGGTGCGTCGAACGGGTTGACGGCGCCGAACGGTCCGTCGCAGCAGCGGGTGATCCGGCAGGCGTTGGCGTCGGCGGGGGTGTCGGCGG
>NZ_PGSG01000022.1 GCF_002843305.1 Streptomyces barkulensis | reverse complement strand
GCCAGCACATAGTACGTGTGGATGCCCTGGACAGTGAGGTCGTGGGTGCGCTGGCGCTTGGTGAAGGAGCGGACCTCGTCGACGGCGACAGTGGCCCCGTCGGGAGCACGCAGAGACATGCCGGGAGCGAGCTCGCCGGCGTCCAGCCACTTCTCTTCGCTCTCCACCCAGAAGGGGTGGGTGGTGGTGGAGACAAGAGAGGCGGGGCCGTCTTCGGTGGTGATGGTGAGGTCGACGAAGTGCTTGTCGTCCTCGGTGACGATGGTGGCGACGACCTCACGGGTGGTTGTCTCACCGGTCTCGGGATCGGTGACGACGACCTTGTCACCTATCTCGACGTCTTCGATGCTCTTGGTGGTGCCGCTGAGGTCGAAAGGGTGGGGTGACAGAGCTACGGAGGCTCCAACACGAGTCCGGTCTCGGCGATGAAGCCGTCGAGGATCTCGGGTCGGCGTTGGATGCCGCGTAGTCGGTTCTTCACGAGTGGGGTGAGGCCGTCGATCGTGCGGGGCGCGAGGTTGGCCAGGGACTTCTTCAGGTGGGCCCACACGCCTTCAACGGGGTTGAGGTCGGGCGCATAGGGCGGGAGCTTGACGATGGTCAGCCAATCGCTGTTGCGTTCGCAGAACTCCCGCAAGGACTTGGCATGATGGATGCTGGCGTTGTCCCACACCACGATCAGTGGGGCACCGCCGAGCTGCCGACGGGCAGAGGTCAGCAGGTCCGCGAACTCACGCGCCCGGAAGCCCTTCTTCTCGCCGGTCCGGCCCCGGTACGTTTGGGTCCGATAGATCAGACGGGTCTCGCAGCCCGGTCTGACGCAGACCATCCCCGCCATCAGGACCCGGCCGGAACCCTTCCCCGTCACCCTGACCAGCGGTGTCCGCCCGCGTCGTGACCAGGTCCGGCCCTTACCGGGTTTCAGGTCCTGTCCGGCCTCGTCCTCGAACACTATCCACGCGCCCAGGAGTTGGGCCGTCCTCTTACCCGTGACCACTGCTCCGTTCGCCACGCGGCAACGGCCTGTTCGTCCCGCTCGACGGCCCGGTGCACGGGAACCTGTGGTGACCAGCCCAGCCGGTGCAGCAGATACGACACCCCCCGCGGGGTGTACCGGTGACCGAACAGGCGGTGGATCAGCTCCGCGACCCTGGCCAGGGTCCACCGCTGGTCCTCGCTCCAGCCGTGCGCGGCCGGCCCGGCCTCAGCTCTGCCTGCAACCACTCGGCCTGGGCATCGCCCAGGCGGCACGGAAAGCCGCCAGAGGCCAGGGCCGCGCTGCCGCCCTCACACCAGACAGCGTGCCAGGCGTACGCCGACTTCCGCGCCACCCGTAACCTGCGGGCCACCTCCGGCGGCCGCACTCCCTGCTCGAACATCTCCGCGGCATCGAAACGCACCTTCTCACGCTTCGCCCGCCCCACAGCGGTCAGACCGCCGCCATCCGCATACCTCATGACGAGGATGTAGCACCTCCAACACCCGCTATCACCCCACCCTTTCAACCTCAGCGTCAAAAGCCTCAGAGGCCCCACCGGAGCCGTCACGGACTCCGGCGGAGCTTCTCCCGTTCAAATCACCGGATCATAATTCGTTGATGCCGGTTATTGCAGGGCGTATCTCTGCCTTGCGCGAGCCAGGACGTCTACCGCTTGCGTAGATCCAACACGCACTCGTACTGCGGGAGACGACACATCGAGAAGTGAATCTCCAAGCGCTGCGGCCAGGGCACGCAGAGCCCCTTCTCGTACGAGATCAAGCTCTCCCTCACTCTCGGCGATATCCGTCAATACCTGAGCCAGGCCGACCGGTCCTCCCACCTCTCGGAGGTGTCTACCCGCGATGGGAATGGCGATTTCTCGAACATCGCCATCAACATCCCAATCAACTCCGGCCAGGAAGCTCTGGAGCTCCGGCAAGAAGTCGGAAGACATCCCCCAGTAGTCGCAGAGAATCTGTAGTGCAAGCCGAGACAGCATGGGGTCCGCCGGCGTGCAGAGGTGCCTCTGCACGGCTTCCGCTTGGGCAGGCGAGCCCGCGATCCCAACCACGTGCAAGGCCGTATACAGGTCTCGTTGGTTTTCGCACCCCCCGGAGATCGCTTTCATGGCGACGCCGAACTCTTCATTGCCCAGCTTCCCGGATTTTGCCCGTTCGAGCGTTTCTCTAAAGTCTGCCATCAGTGCCTCGGGACATATTTCTCGGAGTAGTCAAGCAGTTTACTGGCTTGACTGAGCTCAGCTTGGAGCGCCGGGAAGCTTGGATCTTCGACTCCCACCTGAACCGCACCGGGTTCGGTAGGGACTCGATCATTTGAGAGGATCGAGTCATGGCACGTCCCTCCCCGTACCCGCTTGAGCTGCGCCGTCGTGCGGTGCGCATGGTCGCCGAGGTGCGGCCCGACTACGACACCGAGTGGGCCGCGATGAAAGCGGTCGCCGCAAAGCTCGGCATCGGCACGACCGAGACGCTGCGCACGTGGGTCCGCCAGGACGAGATCGATGCCGGCACCAGGCCGGGGACGACGACGGAGGAGTCCGCACAGATCAAGGCGATGAAGAGGGAGATCGCCGAGCTGAAGCGGGCCAACGAGATCCTGAAGGCGGCGGCGAGTTTCTTCGCGGCCGAGCTCGACCGGCCACACACACGCTCGTAGCGTTCATCGACGAGCACCGGGACCGCTTCGGCGGAGTCGAGCCGATCTGCCGTGTTCTGACCGAGCACGGCTGCAAGATCGCCCCGTCCACCTACTACGCCCACCACAAACGCCTGACGGCGCCCTCGGCCCGCACCGTTCGGGACGCCGAACTGAAGATCTTGATCCAGGAGGCATACGACACCAACTACCGTGTCTACGGCGCGAGGAAGATCTGGCGGCACCTGAATCGCCAGGGCCGGACCGCGGCCCGCTGCACCGTCGAACGCCTCATGCGCGAGCTCGGCATCACCGGCGCCGTCCGCGGCAAGAGAGTGGTCACCACGATCCCGGACCCCTCCGCGCCAAGGGCGCCGGACCTGCTGGACCGCGACTTCGTCGCCAGCGCGCCGAACCGCTGCCAGGTCGCTGACTTCGCCCATGTCGCCACGTTCTCCGGCGTCGTCTACGTCGCCTTCGTCGTGGACACCTTCTCCCGCCGGATCGTCGGCTGGTCCGCCTCGACCACGAAGCAGACCCGGCCCGTCCTGGACGCCCTGGACATGGGGCTGTGGCAACGTGATCGCGACCAACATCCACCCTTTCCAGGTGAGTTGGTGCATCACTCGGACGCGGGATCGCAACCTGGGTTCAACCAGTCGTTGCAACACTCCTGATCAGAGGGGTGTGTTGTGGGACGGCCAGCGGGTTGGATGACGGAGTTGACCGGGCGGTCGCCGATGAAGTCGCCGGGGCGGCCCTCGACGCGGCGGGAGGTCGAGCGGCTGTTCTGGCGGGAGATAGCCAAGGGGCTGACCAGTGAGGATGCGGCCGTCGCCGTCGGGGCTGCGCCGGCGGTGGGCACACGGTGGTTCCGGCATGCTGGCGGGATGCCGCAGATCGATCTTGCTGTCTCGGGCCGCTACCTCTCGTTCGCCGAACGCGAGGAGATCGCCCTGTTGCGCGTGCAGGGCGCCGGAGTACGGGAGATAGCCCAGCAGCTGGGCCGGGCGCCCTCGACGGTATCCCGGGAGCTGCGGCGCAACGCGGCCACCCGCGGTGGCAAGCTCGAGTACCGGGCCTCGGTCGCGCAGTGGAAGGCAGACCTGGTGGCCCGGCGGCCCAAGGAGGCGAAGCTGGCCGGGAACGAGCGGCTTCGGGAGTACGTCCAGGACCGCCTGCTGGGCGTGATCCGAGCCCCGGACGGCACGGTGCTTCCCGGGCCACAGGTTCCTGAATGGAAGGGGCGGAACAAGCCTCATCGCAAGGACCGCCGGTGGGCGAACGCCTGGAGCCCGGAGCAGATCTCGGCCCGCCTGAAGATCGACTTTCCCGAGGACGGATCCATGCGCATCAGCCATGAGGCGATTTACCAGTCCCTCTACGTCGAGAGCCGCGGCGGCCTCAAGCGCGAGCTCGTGGCCTGCCTGCGCACCGGCCGCGCCCTGCGCGTCCCACGGGCCAGGTCCCGCAACAAGCCGGGCGGCCACGTCACGAAGGACGTGGTGATCAGCCAGCGGCCCGCCGAAGCTGCCGACCGCGCCGTCCCGGGACATTGGGAAGGGGATCTGATCATCGGGCTGAACCGGTCGGCGATCGGCACGCTCGTGGAACGAAAGACCCGCTATACCATGCTCGTTCACCTGCCACGAGCCGAGGGCTACGGCACCATCGCACCGACCAAGAACGGACCCGCACTGGGCGGCTACGGCGCCGTGGCCATGAAGGACGCCCTGGCCACCAGGATGACCACCCTGCCCGATCAGCTCCGCCGGTCACTGACCTGGGACCGCGGCAAGGAGCTGGCAGCTCACGCCCAACTCACGGTCGAGACCGGGCTGCCCGTCTACTTCGCAGACCCGCACGCTCCCTGGCAGCGGGCCACGAACGAGAACACCAACGGGCTGTTGCGCCAGTACTTCCCCAAGGGCACCGACCTGTCCCGATGGAGCGGCGACGAACTGGCCGCCATCGCCACGGTCCTCAACTCCCGCCCCCGCAAGACCCTCGCCTGGAAGACCCCCGCGGAAGCCCTCAACGATCATCTACGATCAGCACAAGCCGGTGTTGCAACGACCGGTTGAATCCGCCCAATATACGTCCTTCACGCTGGCCGAGCACTTGGAGAAGGCCGGCATCGCCGCCTCGATCGGATCGGTCGGCGACGCGTACGACAACGCGCTGATGGAGTCCACGATCGGCCTCTTCAAGACCGAGGTGATCAAGCCGCAGCGGCCCTGGAGATCCCTCGCCCAGGTCGAGTTGGCCACCGCCGAATGGACCGACTGGTACAACCACACCCGGCTTCACGGTGAGATAGGGCACATCCCGCCCGCCGAATACGAAGCCAACCACTACCTGACAACCACGAAAGCCCAGGTCACAGCCAATATCTGAGATCTCTACCGAACCCGGTGCGGTTCAGGCGAACTCCTCGGCCTCCACTGGGACGACCTCGACCTCAACGCCGGAACGGCCAGCATCCGGCGCTCACTCCAGCGCACCCGCACCGGCGGCCTCACGCATCTGCCCACCAAGACCCGGGCGTCCGAGCGACGTATCGCCCTCCCCACCGAATGCGTCCACTCCCTCAAGGAGCACAGCGGACGGCAAGGCAAGGAGCGAGAGACAGCAGGACCGGACTGGAGCGACAGCGGCCTCGTATTCACCACGTCGACCGGACGGCCTCTCGACCCGGCCAACCTCACCCGCCGCTTCCTCGACCGGGCCGGGCTCCGGCGCATCCGCTTCCACGACCTCCGCCACTCGACCGCCACCCTCCTCCTGGAACAGGGCGTCGAACTCGTCGTCATCAAGGAACTCCTCGGCCACGCCCACATCGGCGTCACCGCCACCGTTTACGCCCACGTCAGGCTCCGCCTCCAGCGCGACGCCATCGACACTCTCAGTACCGCCCTTGACCGCCCTGCCAACAACGAGTCGACCCGCGACGACGGCAACGACCCGCCGCTGTGCGGAGCCACCGTCCACTGACGTTGCCGTCAACTACTGCCGTCAGACACCTCTGTGGCCCCGCCGGGAGCTTCCCGGCGGGGCCACAAATTTGCTCTTACACGCACCAGGAGATGCGATGCGGGGGTCAGGATTTCCGGCTACCGCCGAATATCACTCCCCACTCCACACTGCAATCTCCCCTCCTGGCATGCAGGTCACTCGCCGCCCCTTCGGCCCGACAAGCCCCCAGGCCTCATAATCGTCATCCGGTCGGACGGTCAGTTTCGTGCCGCTTTCAAATTTGATCAGGAGATCCCCGACCTTTCCTACCTCGGCCTCAGTAATCACGTCACGGGCCAGTCGAACGAGATAGAGGGCCGCAACCTCCGGGGATTCTGGATCGAAAGACACATGTTCCCCGGACGAGACCTGAAGAACCGCCTCGGTCTCGACGCGCAGCTCGTAATCCTCGCTGGTCAGGACCGTAAGAGCCGCATCGAAGCAGACACGGGTAACTGCTTGACCCTGAAGGTTCAAGTTCATGCCTACCACCCCACCGGAAGCGGATAAGTGCCATCAGGATTCATCGGGATATGCGTAGCCGCTTTCGATCCGGGTTTTCCGTCAAGCCCGATCGGCTGACCATGCTTGTTATGGAAACGCACATAGCCATTCGGGTACATGCCGGTCGGATTCATCACGCGAACCATGTCGGCATTTCCGGTCGACCCAGGCTTCTGCCACACACTTCCCTTGCCGTTATCAGCCGTCCGCGCCACCCAATCGTCACCCACGCCAGTGGGACGCTGAGGGCCGATGACGGGGGGACACGGTGTCGAATTGTGAACGAGGACCGGCGTCTCGCCCGCCAGCACATAGTACGTGTGGATGCCCTGGACAGTGAGGTCGTGGGTGCGCTGGCGCTTGGTGAAGGAGCGGACCTCGTCGACGGCGACAGTGGCCCCGTCGGGAGCACGCAGAGACATGCCGGGAGCGAGCTCGCCGGCGTCCAGCCACTTCTCTTCGCTCTCCACCCAGAAGGGGTGGGTGGTGGTGGAGACAAGAGAGGCGGGGCCGTCTTCGGTGGTGATGGTGAGGTCGACGAAGTGCTTGTCGTCCTCGGTGACGATGGTGGCGACGACCTCACGGGTGGTTGTCTCACCGGTCTCGGGATCGGTGACGACGACCTTGTCACCTATCTCGACGTCTTCGATGCTCTTGGTGGTGCCGCTGAGGTCGAAAGGGTGGGGTGACAGAGCTACGGAGGCTCCAACACGAGTCCGGTCTCGGCGATGAAGCCGTCGAGGATCTCGGGTCGGCGTTGGATGCCGCGTAGTCGGTTCTTCACGAGTGGGGTGAGGCCGTCGATCGTGCGGGGCGCGAGGTTGGCCAGGGACTTCTTCAGGTGGGCCCACACGCCTTCAACGGGGTTGAGGTCGGGCGCATAGGGCGGGAGCTTGACGATGGTCAGCCAATCGCTGTTGCGTTCGCAGAACTCCCGCAAGGACTTGGCATGATGGATGCTGGCGTTGTCCCACACCACGATCAGTGGGGCACCGCCGAGCTGCCGACGGGCAGAGGTCAGCAGGTCCGCGAACTCACGCGCCCGGAAGCCCTTCTTCTCGCCGGTCCGGCCCCGGTACGTTTGGGTCCGATAGATCAGACGGGTCTCGCAGCCCGGTCTGACGCAGACCATCCCCGCCATCAGGACCCGGCCGGAACCCTTCCCCGTCACCCTGACCAGCGGTGTCCGCCCGCGTCGTGACCAGGTCCGGCCCTTACCGGGTTTCAGGTCCTGTCCGGCCTCGTCCTCGAACACTATCCACGCGCCCAGGAGTTGGGCCGTCCTCTTACCCGTGACCACTGCTCCGTTCGCCACGCGGCAACGGCCTGTTCGTCCCGCTCGACGGCCCGGTGCACGGGAACCTGTGGTGACCAGCCCAGCCGGTGCAGCAGATACGACACCCCCCGCGGGGTGTACCGGTGACCGAACAGGCGGTGGATCAGCTCCGCGACCCTGGCCAGGGTCCACCGCTGGTCCTCGCTCCAGCCGTGCGCGGCCGGCCCGGCCTCAGCTCTGCCTGCAACCACTCGGCCTGGGCATCGCCCAGGCGGCACGGAAAGCCGCCAGAGGCCAGGGCCGCGCTGCCGCCCTCACACCAGACAGCGTGCCAGGCGTACGCCGACTTCCGCGCCACCCGTAACCTGCGGGCCACCTCCGGCGGCCGCACTCCCTGCTCGAACATCTCCGCGGCATCGAAACGCACCTTCTCACGCTTCGCCCGCCCCACAGCGGTCAGACCGCCGCCATCCGCATACCTCATGACGAGGATGTAGCACC
>NZ_PGSG01000021.1 GCF_002843305.1 Streptomyces barkulensis | reverse complement strand
GAACCGGCGTTCCCTGCCCTGCTCCGCAGGAGCTTCGTTTCCTCCCCGCCCCAAAGGACGGGGTATCCACGAAGGAGAGCCCCGATGACTTCCCAGCACAGCCAAAGCCCGTTCTCCGCACTCGGCCGTCTGACCGTTCTCGTCGACGATCCGGACGACGCCCTGGCGTTCTACCGTGATGTCCTCGGACTGCGCGTGCTGTACGACCGGACGGCGGGCGGCTACCGGTACCTGCACCTGGGCGTCCCCGGACAGGAGGGGGCCGGTCTGTGGCTGATGCCCGCCACCGGCGAGGAGGAACGCCGGCTGGTCGGACGGCAGACCGGCGGGCAGCCGCTGCTCGTCCTCCACACCGACGACCTGGGCGCGGTCGCCGACCGTCTGCGCGAGCACGGCGTACGGATGTGGGATCTGCGGGAGGGCGCGGACGGCGGATCGCTGCACTTCGCCGACCTGTACGGGAACGTGATCGTCGCGGCGCGGACACACGGCTGACGGCCCCGGCCCCGGGCCGGGCAGGCCGACCCGGGCAGGCCGACCCGGCCGGGCCCGGGCTCAGGAACGTCCCGGAGCGGCCGCCGGAGGCGGCATCGCCTCGCGCAGCCGGGCCAGGAAGGCCCGGGCCGCCGGCCCCGGGGGGCCGTCGGTGCGCCAGGCCAGGGCGATCCGGCCGCGCAGCCGCGGCCGTACGATCTCCAGTGCCCGCAGCCGCTCCCCGGCCTCCGCCGCCGAGCCCGCCGGAAGCACGGCGACGCCCAGGCCGCGGGCGGCGAGCTCGGCCAGGACGTGCGGCGCGGCGGCCTCGTAGCCGACGCGGGGCCGGATGCCGGCCGCGGCGCAGGCCCGGTCGAGCACGGCGCGCAGGCCGGTGCCGCGCGGCAGGCTGATCAGGGTGCGCTCGCCGAGCGCGGCCAGCGCCACGCTCGTACGCCCGGCCAGCGGATCGCCTGGCGGGACGGCCGCGACCAGCGGTTCGTCGACGACGATCTGGAGTTCGACGCCCGGCGGCGGCTCCTCGCCGGTGAGCCCGATCACCGCCACGTCCAGTTCGCCGCGCTGGAGCGCGGTGACCATCCGGTCCGAGACGTCCTCGGTGAGGGTGATCTCGACCTGCGGGTGGTCGTCGTGGAAGCCGGCCAGCACGGAGACCAAGTCGAGGTCGTGGGTGGCCGCGGCCGAGAACAGCCCGACCGTGACCCGGCCGCGCAGCAGCCCGGTGAACTCGTCCGCGGTCCGCCGCATGCCCTCGACGGCGGCGAGCGCGGCCCGCGCGTAGGGCAGCAGCGCCTCGCCCGCCTCCGTGGGGCGCACCGTGCGGCCGGACCGGTCCAGCAGCGGCTGGCCCAACTCCCTCTCCAGAAGGCGGATCTGGGCGCTGACGCCGGGCTGGGCGACATGCAGGCGCTCGGCGGCGCGGGTGAAGCCCGCCTCGTCCACCACGGCGACGAGGTAGCGAAGCTGCCGGATCTCCATAACCACTGATTCTAGCTTCAATACAGACCAGATCTTGGACTTATGGAAGGCCCGTGACCACGCTGGAGGGCATGGAACCCGCATCGCACAGCACCAGCACCAGCACCAGCACCAGCACCAGCACCAACACCACGGGCGGTACCGGCGGCACGGGCATCACGGGCAGCACCGACGGCATCCCCGCGACCACCGGCCCGGTCCTGCGGCCCGGCGACCCCGGCTACGACGAGGAGGTCTCCGGTTTCCAGACGGCCTGGACCCACCGCCCCGATCTGGTCGTCGGCGCGGCGGACGCCGAGGACGTACGGCTGGCCGTGGCGTACGCGGCCGGGCGCCGTCTGCCCGTGGCGGTGCAGGCCACCGGGCACGGGCTGTCGGTGGCCGCCGGGGGCGGGGTGCTGATCGGCACCCGGCGGATGACGGGCGTGAGCGTCGATCCGGTGCGCCGTACCGCGCGCGTCGCCGCCGGCGCGCGGTGGGGCGCGGTGGTGGCGGCCGCCGCCGCCCACGGCCTGGCCCCGCTCAACGGCTCCTCACCGACCGTCGGCGCCGTCGGCTACACCCTGGGCGGCGGTATCGGGCTGCTGGCCCGGCGGTTCGGCTATGCGGCCGACCACGTGCGCGCCCTGGAGGTCGTCACCGCCGACGGCCGACCGCACCGCACCGTCCCCGGCGAGGAGCTGTTCGGCGCCCTGCTGGGCACCGGCGGCAACTTCGGCGTGGTGACGGCCATGGAGACCGACCTCTTCCCCGTGCCCGCGCTCTACGGCGGGCAGCTCGTCTTCGGCGCCCCGCTGACGGAGCGGGCCCTGGAGGTCTGGCGGCGCTGGACGGCGGACGTGCCCGAGACGCTGACCTCCTCCGTCGCCCTGCTCTCCTATCCGGACGTGCCGGCCGTCCCCGCACCGCTGCGCGGCCGGTACGCCGCCTCGTTCCGGATCGTCCACAGCGGCCCGGCCGGGGAGGGCGAGCGGCTGGTGGCGCCGCTGCGGGCGGTCGGCGAGCGGCTCGTGGACGACCTGCGCGAGATGCCGTACGCCGAGTGCGACTCCATCCACCGCGACCCGCCCTTCCCGCAGCCCTACACCGCCACCAACGCCCTGCTGCGCGAGCTGCCGCCCGAGGCGTTGAGCGCGGTGCTCGACACGGTGGGGCCCGGCTCGCCCGTGCCCTGCGTCACGGATGTGCGCCACCTCGGCGGGGCGCTGGGCAGGCGCGGCCCGGCGGGGGTGGCCGTGGACCACCGGGAGGCGCAGTACATCGTGCGCGCCATCGCCTTCCCCGGCCCCCCGCCCGGCGGCACCGGGCACAGCCTCCCGCAGGTCCGCGAGCGGCTCGACCTGCTGCGCGAGGCCCTGGCCCCCTGGACGCTGGGCCACAGCCCGGCCTTCCTCTACGGGGACGGCGAACGGGCCGGCGAGACCCAGACCCGTGCGGGCTACGACCCGGGCGCCTACGAGCGGCTGGCGGCCCTCAAGGCCGTCCACGACCCGCACAACCTCTTCCGCTTCAACCGCAACATCAGGCCGGCCGGCGCCGATCCGTCAGCGGCAGCCGCGCCGTGACCGTCCCGTCCCCGCCGGTCTCCAGGCCGGCTCCGGCGGCCGCGAGCAGGCGGCGGGAGGCGGCGCCCGCCGCGTCCGTACGGGCGATCAGCCCGGTGGCGCCGGCGGCGCGGGCCTCGTCCAGGAGGAGGGCGAGCACCGCCGTGCCGACGCCCCGGCCGCGGTGGGAGCGGCCCAGCCACAGCCCGGCCTCGACCTCGCCCGGCTCCGGGGCGGGGGCCAGCCGGGCGGCCCCGGCGACCGTCTCCCGCGGCCGGCCGTCCTGATCCGGTTCCGTGACGAGGACGGCGTACACGGTCTCCGCCGGGTCGGCGCCCAGGGAGCGCGAGCGGTGGAAGCGGACGAACGCCTCGCGCCGGGCGGCCGTCCAGCCGGGACCGTCCTCCCCGGCCGTCGGCATCACCTCGCGGGGGTCGGCGTCGGCGGCGGCCGTGGCCGCCAGGGCGTCCAGCAGCGCCTCGTCCAGGCGGCGCAGGACGACGTGGGCGGGGCTCATGAGATCCATGGGGGCACACTGCCCCAGGCGCGCGCCGCCCCCCAACGGCTTTTCACACCCGAAAGCCGCTCCCGTACGGGGGAATCCGGCAGGTCCTGCCGTGCGCCGACGGCCCGCCGGGGCGGCGCGGCCTTAATCAGAAGCCATGGCCCCTCACGAAGACCATCACACCGCCGAAGCCGTCCCGCCGCTGTCGCGGCGGCGGTTCGCCGCCGGAGCCACGACGGCCGCCGCCGTCGCCGGGCTCGGCGCCGCCGCCCCTGCCGCACCCGCCGCCCTGCCCGAGACCCCCTCCCCCGAACCCTCGGGCGCCGCCGACCGGCAGGCCTGTCTGGCGGTGGCCCGCGCCATCCTCCTGCTGGACGAGGACGGCGCCGAGCTCGCCCCCCGGTACGAGAGGATCCTGCGCGGCGGCGGCCTGCCCCGCTCAGGCGCCGCGCGGACCGGCTCGCCCGGCGCGCCCGGCAAGAAGGTGCTGGTCGTCGGCGCGGGTCCGGCCGGGCTGGTCGCCGCGCTGCTGCTGGGTCGCGCCGGGCACCGCGTCACCGTCGTCGAGGCCAACGGCAACCGGGCCGGCGGCCGGATCAAGACCTTCCGCACCGGCGGCCACGAGGGCGCGGAACAGCCCTTCGCCGACCCCAGGCAGTACGCGGAGGCCGGGGCCATGCGCATCCCCGGCAGCCACCCGCTGGTCATGGGGCTGATCGACGAGCTGGGGCTGAAGCGCCGCCGCTTCCACCTGGTGGACGTGGACGCCGGCGGCGGGCCCGCGTACCGCACCTGGATCGCCGTCAACGGCGTCCGGGTGCGCCGCGCCGACTACGCGAAGGACCCGCGGGCGGTCAACCGCTCCTTCGGCGTGCCGGAGAAGTACCTGGACGTCCCCGCGGCTCAGATCCTGGGCCGGGCCCTGGACCCGGTGCGCGACGAGTACAGCACCGCCGGGCCGGACGGGAAGCGCGTGAACAAGCCGCTGCCGCAGTGCCTGGAGGGCTGGGCGCGGGTGGTCGAGAGGTTCGGCGGCTGGTCGATGCACCGCTTCCTGACCGAGCACGCCGGATTCGACGAGCGCACGATCGATCTGATCGGCACCCTGGAGAACCTCACCTCCCGCCTGCCCCTGTCCTTCCTCCACAGCTTCATCGGCTGGTCCCTGATCAACCCCGGCACCGTCTTCTGGGAGCTTCGGGGCGGCACCGCCACCCTGGTGGACGCGCTGCTGAAGGAACTGGAGGCCCTGAAGGTCCCGGTGCGCTTCGACCGCCGCGCCACCCGCGTCGAGTACCGCGGGGACGGGCGCGGCGAGGGTGACGGCACCCCGCACATCGGCGCCGACGGCCCGGCGGTGTGGATCGACACCGTCTCCGAGGGCCGCGACGGCGCCGTGGTCCGCGAGCAGTTCACCGGCGACTGCGCGGTCCTCACCGTGCCCTTCTCCGGGCTGCGGCAGATCCAGATCGCCCCCGCGCTGTCGTACGGCAAGCGGCGGGCCGTCACCGAGTTGCACTACGACAGCGCCACCAAGGTGCTGCTGGAGTTCAGCCGCCGCTGGTGGGAGTTCGACGAGGCCGACTGGCGGCGGGAGCTGGAGCGGGTGCGGCCGGGACTGTACGACGCCTACCGCCTGGGAAGGGCGCCGGACGACGGCAGCCTGCTGGGCGCGCACCCGTCCGTGCCGCGCGGTCACATCTCCGACGCCCAGCGCGTGCACTACACCGCCTGCCGCTGGATCTCCCGGGACCAGCCGGAGGCGGCGGGCGTGACCGGCGGCGGGTCGGTGTGCGACAACCCCAACCGGTTCATGTTCAACCCCTCGCACCGGGTCGAGGGCAGCGAGGGCGGCGTCCTGCTGGCCTCCTACAGCTGGGCGGACGACGCCCGGCGCTGGGACTGCCTGGACGACGAGGCCCGCTACCCCTACGCCCTGCGCGGTGTGCAGCAGGTCTACGGGCAGCGGGTGGAGGTCTTCTACACCGGCGCCGGCCGCACCCAGAGCTGGCAGCGCGACCCGTACGCGTACGGCGAGGCGGCCGTGCTGCTGCCGGGCCAGCACACCGAGCTGTTCCCGCTGCTGGGCCGCCGCGAGGGGCCGCTGTTCTTCGCGGGCGACCACACCTCGATCAGGACGGCGTGGATCGAGGGCGCCCTGGAGTCGGCGGTCCGGACGGCGCTGGAGGTCCACCGGGCCTGACGCGCCCTGCGCGGCCGGGTGGGGGCGGGTGGGGGCGGCCCGTCGCCCGCCCCCACCCGGCCCACCCGGCCGCCCGTACGGCGTGCCGTCAGCCCTCGCCCCTGAGGCGGCCCGCGACACGCACCACGCGCTGCGCCATGTGGTCGAGGGCGTCATACTCCGCGTCGGTGAGCGGGGCGTCGTTGTTCGGCCCGGTGACGTGGGAGACGCCGTAGGGGTTGCCGTCGACGAACTTCAGCGGGTCGGTGTAGCCGGGCGGCACCAGGATGCCGCCGAAGTGGATGAGGACGTTGTAGAGGGTCAGCAGCGTCGACTCCTGGCCGCCGTGGGCGGTCTGGGAGGCGGTGAAGCCCGCGTACACCTTGTCGGCGAGCAGCCCCTGCTGCCACTGCGGGCCGAGGGTGTCGAGGAACTGCTTGAGCTGGCTGGCGACGTTGCCGTACCGGGTGGGCGTGCCGAACAGCACGGCGTCGGCCCACACGATGTCGTCGGCGGTGGCCTTCGGCTCGTCCTTGGTGTTGTC
The DNA here is from genome assembly GCF_002843305.1 of Streptomyces barkulensis. Classification (GTDB taxonomy): domain Bacteria; phylum Actinomycetota; class Actinomycetes; order Streptomycetales; family Streptomycetaceae; genus Streptomyces; species Streptomyces barkulensis. The sequence continues at coordinate 26,461 of NZ_PGSG01000021.1, read as the reverse complement.
GAAGTGCTGGTTCCACAGGGCGTTGGAGGCGATGGCCTCCTCCGGGGCGAGCTCGGCGACCTGCCGCAGCCGCACCTCCGCACCCGCCTGCCGCCCCGCCTCGGTCAGGCGCCTGGCCATCTTGTGGATGGTGCCGGTCGACGAGTAGTAGATCACGGACAGCTTGACATCGCTCATCTGGTTCCGACTCCTTGCCCGCGCCGGCGGCCGCTCGGGCGCGGCGCGTTCCGTTCACCGTCTGCCGATCGCCACCCTATGTTCCCTTAAGCACCTTTCGCCTGCTTTACGGCGCGGTGCGGTGGCGGCGCGGTGGCGCGGTGGCGCGGTGGCGCGGGAGGCACCCCGCGGTCCGCGGCCGGTGACGGGTTTCACACCGCGAGCCGGTCAAACCCCGCACCCTCCCGGCCGCCCGGACGTCGGCGATCGCCTGGAACCAGTCGCCCGTCCCCTCCCGTCTCCCCTCCGTCCGTTCCGCCCGAACCGTGCTGCCCCGGGAGGGACCGCGACCCTCCGGAGACCGGCGGGCCCCGGCATCGGGAACAATGTGTCTGCCACGCCCGCCCCGGCACTCCCGGGAACCGGCGCGCGGGCAGTCCCACAGCACTCGACCAGCACCGAAGGAGCTCTGGTGGGGGAAACCCAGCGACACAGAGCGGCAAAGCCGTCGTCCTGGCCGGCACACGGCCTCAACCTGGTGCGCGGCGCCCTGATCGGCACCGCGGAGACCGTCCCGGGCGTCAGCGGCGGCACCGTGGCCCTCGTGGTCGGCGTGTACGACACGGCCATCGGCTCGGCGAGCCGCCTGGTCACCGGCGTCCGGCTGGCGCTGGCCGACCTTCCCCGGGGGCGGGGGCTCTCCCGGGCCCTCCACGAGGTCCGCCAGGTCCAGTGGCGCGTCATCGTCCCGCTGGTGATCGGCATGTTCGCCGCGCTGGTGCTGATGGCCGGGCTGGTCGAGGGATGGGTCGAGGAGCAGCCGGTGCACAGCCGGGCCCTGTTCTTCGGTCTGGTGCTGGCCTCGCTGTGGGTGCCGTTCTCCCTCGCCTCACGGGCGCCGCTGCCCAACGGCGCCTCCTCCCCCTGGCGGCCGGGCGAGGTCCTCGTGGCCCTGGTGAGCGCGGCGGCGGCCTTCGTGATCGTCAGCCTGCCACCCGGTGAGGTGGAGGCCACCCCGCTGGTCATCGTGGCCGCGGCGGCGATCGCTGTCTCCGCGCTGGTGCTGCCCGGCCTGTCCGGCTCGTTCCTGCTGCTGACCTTCGGGCTGTACGAGCGCACCCTCTCCGCCGTCAACGAGCGGGACTTCGGCTACCTGGGCCTGTTCGCGTTCGGCGCCCTCCTGGGTCTGGCCTCGTTCGTCAAGCTGATGCAGTGGCTGCTGGAGAACCGGCAGCGCATCACCCTGGTGGTCCTGACCGGTGTGGTGGCGGGCTGCCTGCGGGCGCTGTGGCCCTGGCAGGACGAGGACCGGGCCCTCCTCGCCCCCGACGACCAGCTGGGCGCGGCGATCGGCTTCGCGGCGCTGGGCTTCGTCGTGGTCGCGGGGTTCGCCGTGGCCGAGCACATCACCAAGAACCGGCGTGAGGCAGCGGCCCGCGCGGCGGAGGCAGGCGCCGCGCCCGACGGCGCGGGCGGCCGGCACCGCGCGGGGGCGCAGCCGTACGCCGGCGCGGCTGCGCCCCGGCAGGACACCGAGGGCTGAGGCAGCCGAAGCGCTCTTCGAGGGGCGGGGAGGACACCGCCGGTGTCCTCCCCGCCCCTCGGCGTCTCCCCCGCCGGACACCGGCGGCGCCGCACCCGCCCGGAGGTCAGCGGGTTCGCCGGCCCCGGTCGGGCGGCTCTCCGGCGGGACGGAGAACCTCCCCGGGGACGCGGGCCCGATCCTCGGCTCCGGGCGGCGGAGCGAGGGCGACGCCGGCCCTGGTGAGAATTCCCAGATCCAGGCTCCAGGTGAACCGCGAGCGCCGCTCCCACAGCTCGAAGGCGGCCTCGACATGCCGCCGGGCCTGGGACCCGGTCATCCCGGTGACCGCCCTCAGGTGCGCGAAGGCCCGCGCCTCGAGACCGCGGACCTGCGCGTAGCCGAAGTGCGTGACGGTGTGGCAGTCGGTGCACAGGCAGATCAGCCGCCGGAGGGTCTGCACCCTTCTCACGTCGTCGAAGACCCAGCGTTCGTGCGCCTCCAGCCACCGCCCCGTCCCGCGGTCCTCCGCGGCCCCACAGATCTCGCAGCGCCGCCCGGCCCGCCCGGTGATCATCCGCCGGAGCCGCTCCCAGTCCCTGTCCGCCACACAGGAGCGGACGTTGGTGAACCAGCAGGTGCTGGGGACCAGGTCGACGAAGAGGCCGCTGCCGAGGGTCCGGTCCTCGCCGGGCAGCAGGTCGGGGACATCCGGGGCGGCCGCCCACCGCCCGAGGCCCTCCATGCCGGGGCGCGGCGCGTACCAGCGTCTGGCCGACGGGTCCCAGCGGGCCCCGTGCCGCTTCGCCTCGTCCTTCTCGGAGAACGGAACGTCCAGCCAGACGCGTTCGGTCGCCATGAGCCCCCTTCGTCCCGCTCCCATGGTGGCACGCGGGCCGCACGGCAGGAGCCTGAAACCGTGGAAGAGGGGCGCTTCGGCGCGGCTCACGAGAAGCCGTACACGGACCAGTCGGCGAGCGTGCGATAACCCAGGCGCCGGTAGAGGGCGTTGCTGGTGGGGTTGGACAGGTCCGCGAACAGCACGACGTCCCTCGCGCCCGCGGCCAGCGCGGCCCGGCTCACCTCCGCCGCCACGGCGCCCGCGTATCCGCGACCGCGCAGGTGGGCCGGGGTGTAGACGACGTCCACCTGGATCTGGCCGCCGATCAGCGGGTTCATGCCCGCGATGGAGACGGGGGTGCCGTCCGGCCTCTCCCAGAGCGTGTACCGCTTGTCGGCGTAGCGCGTGCTCGCCCAGGAGCCGGCGTCGACGCGGACGTCCTCCCCGACGGCCCTGGCGAACTCGCCGCACCAGAAGACGGCCTGCTCGAGGTCCTGCTCGCCCAGGACGCGCCCCCGGCCCGGCGGCAGCGGCTCCGGTGGGGCGAGCGTGCCGAGGCGGTACAGACGAAGCCGTGTGTCGCGAAGCTCCGGCGTCGCGCCGGTGTGCCGCCGCCATGCCTCGGCGAAGGCCGTGGCGGTGCCGTGGTCCGCGCTGACGCGGGAGAGGGGATGTCCCAGGTTCGCCAGGCGGGCGGCGAGGGAGTCCGCCTGCCCGGGCGTGAGCGGGGAGAGGCCCAGGGCACGGAGTGGGAGGCGGTAGAAGGTGGCGACGACCTCGCCCGCTCGCTCCAGCGCGCCGAAGAGGGGTGCTTCGGTGCCGAAGGCGGAGGTTCCGCGCACTCGCACTCTCTCGGCCCACGTCAACTGCATGACGTGCGGGCCGGGCCGGGAGCGCAGGAAGTCCCCGGCCCGGGCGAGGAAGTCCTCGACGTCTTCGGTCAGATGCCAGTCATCCGGTCGCATGCCCCATGCTCTCCCGCGCGGCGGGCACGCGTGCCGCGACTCCCGCGAACACACGACGCGGGACAGGGCCGGGACGCACCGAGCAACACTCCTGCAAGCACTTGCTTGCAAAAGTTAGCGGAGAGAGGCACTGTGGAGGCATGGCTTCACTGCATGTCGGCAATCTCGGCGAGTTCCTGCGGGAGCAGCGGCGCAGCGCGCAGCTGTCCCTGCGGCAGCTCGCGGATGCCGCCGGGGTGTCGAACCCGTACCTCAGCCAGATCGAACGGGGGCTGCGCAAGCCCAGCGCCGAGATCCTCCAGCAGCTCGCCAGAGCACTGCGGATCTCCGCCGAGACCCTCTACGTCCGCGCCGGGATCCTCGACGAGAAGGAGCAGGCGGGGCTGGAGGTGCGCAGCGCGATCCTGGCCGACACGTCGATCAGCGAGCAGCAGAAGCAGGTACTGCTCCAGATCTACGGGTCGTTCCGCAGGGAGAACGGCCACACCGAGGACGGACACACCGAGGACGCCTCCGGCCCGGAGGCCGAGGACGCCCCCTCCGCCGGCGCGAAGCCCCAGACCCCGTAACCCAGGAGGGACCCTCATGCCCGAGAAGACCGCCGGCGAGGCCGCCAACAGGACCGCGGACCTCCGCAAGGCACTGACCGACCCCACCCCGCTGTACTTCGCGGCGGGCGTGATCGACAAGATCCGCGAGACGGCGCCCGAGCGCCTGGCCGCGGTCAAGGACAAGGCCGCCGACCCCAAGGCCGTGCAGGAGCGCCTCGCCCAGCAGGCCAAGCAGACCCAGTCGCGGCTGACCACCGTGCTGTCCGGCTTCGACACCGATCTGAAGAAGCTGCGCGAGCAGGCCCAGCACCTGGCGCTCCAGAGCGTCGGGCTCGCCGCCGAGTACGCCGTCAAGGCACGCGAGGGATACGGCGAGCTGGCCGAGCGCGGACGCGGCGCGGTGGGGACGTGGCGCGGTGAGAAGGACGGCGGGAACGGAGAGACCAACGGCGCCGCCGGCCACGGGCTCCCGGTGAAGGGCGCGCGCAAGGTCGGCGAGGCCGTCACCGTCGAGGCGGGCGGCAAGGAGGAGAAGCCGCGCCCCAAGATGGGCGACACCCGCCGGGCCACGCCCGGCAGGGCCTCCACCTCGAAGACCGCCGCCTCGAAGACGGCCGCCTCGAAGACCGCGGCCTCCAGGACCGGTGCCGCGAGGAAGGCCGCCGCCGGGGAGACCCCCAAGACGGTCGCGAAGAAGAGCGCCGCCAGGAAGACCGCGGCGAAGCAGTCCGCCGCGAAGCGGTCCTCCTCCCAGAAGGCCGCGTCGCCGTCGGACAAGCTGCCCACGGACAAGCCGCAGGCGTGAACGCCGCCGGGACCGGGCACGCACTTCGTGTCCGGTCCCCGGGCCGGTAGCGTGGAGGGCCGACGACCGGCTCATGGACAGGATGGTGGCCAGCGTGCTGTTGGACGGTTTCTACGGGCTGATGTCCTGGGTGTTCCTGGGCCTGCTCATCTTCAGCATCTTCTGCTTCGTGGACGCCGTACTGCGCCGTGAGGACGCCTACCGCGCCGCGGACAAGAAGACCAAGGGCTTCTGGCTGATCATCCTGGGGATCACGGTGGCCGTGAACCTCTTCCTCGGGATGCTCTTCCTGACCATCGCCGGGCTGATCGCCAACATCGTCTACATGGTCGACGTGCGGCCCGCGCTCATCCAGGTCGGCGGGGGCGGCAGGGGCGGCCAAGGCGGCTTCCGCCGCGGCAGCAGCAGCGACGGCCCCTACGGCCCGTACAACGGCGGCCGCTGAGCCGCCGGGCGAACGGGCCGCCGGGCCGCCGGGGGCACCGACCGGGCCGGGCCGCGTGGCCCGGCCCGCCGCTCGTCCGCCGCTCGTCCGGGCTCAGCCCCGGTCGAGCAGCATCACCGCCACATCGTCCGTCAGCTCGTCGCCGTTGAGCTCCCGCACCTCGGCCAGTACGGCGTCCAGCAGCTCCTCGCCGCGCAGCCCGGCGGCCATCCGGTGGCCGACGATCCCGAGCATGCCCTCCTGGCCCAGACGCCGCTCGCCCTGGCCGACCCGGCCCTCGATCAGCCCGTCGGTGTACATCATCAGGCTCCACGAGCCGCCCAGTTCCACCTGGGTGCGGGGCCAGCGTGCCTTCGGCAGGACGCCCAGCGCCGGGCCGCCGCCCTCCTCGTGGTGCGGCAGCAGCCGCGGCCCGCGCCCGCCGCCCGCCACCAGCGGCGCGGGGTGCCCGGCCAGGCAGAGCCCGGCCCGCCGGCCGTCCGGCGCGATGTCGACGGTGCACAGCGTGGCGAAGATCTCGTCGCTGGAGCGCTCGTGCTCCAGCACCCGCTGGAGCGTGCTCAGGAGCTGGTCGCCGCAGAGCCCGGCGAAGGTCAGCGCACGCCAGGCGATCCGCAGCTCCACCCCCAGCGCGGCCTCGTCCGGGCCGTGCCCGCACACGTCGCCGATCATGGCGTGGACGGTCCCGTCCGCGGTGCGCACGGTGTCGTAGAAGTCGCCGCCGAGCAGCGCCCGGGAGCGTCCGGGCCGGTAGCGGGCGGCGAACCGCAGCTCCGAGCCGTCCAGCAGCGGGGTCGGCAGCAGTCCGCGCTCCAGCCGGGCGTTCTCCTGGGCCCGCAGCCGGGACTCGGTGAGCTGGCGCTGGGCCAGGTCCGCCCGCTTGCGCTCGACTGCGTAGCGGACGGCCCGGCTCAGCACCCGGCCGTCCAGCTCGTCGCGGAAGAGGAAGTCCTGCGCCCCGACGCGCACGGCCTCGGCCGCGCGTTCGGCGTCGTCCTCGGCGGTGAGCGCCAGTACCGCGTGCCGGGGCGCCATCCGCAGCACCCGGCGCAGTATGTCCAGCTCGTCCCCGCTCTCCTCCTGGGCGCCCCCGGCGGCGGTGCCGTCGGACAGCGCCAGGTCGAGCAGGATGCAGTGGACGTCGTCGGTGAGCAGCCGCTCGGCCTCGGTGAGGTTGCGGGCGGTGCGGACCCTCATCCGGCCCCCGGAGGCGTCGAGCAGCTCGGGGATGGCCAGGGAGCCCGCCGGGTCGTCCTCGACGACGAGCAGGGTCAGCCCGCCGGGGGGCCCGGAAGCCACGGGAGCACCGGGGGCACCGGCCATGGAGCCGGTGGACTGCCGCGGCAGTGCCACGGTCATCACCTCGTCGCCCATCGATACGGGCATGCCAGAATTCCTCTTCCCTCCCCCCGAGGGCACACAGGCGTCAGGGTGGAGACGCCCCGGGCGACCATAGCGGCCCCGGGGCCCTGCACGGAATGCCTTGTGGCATATGCCAAATGGCCGACGGGTGACCAACCAAGGCAGTCTACGCGTCGGGCCGCACCACACCGAGGATCGGCAGCGACCCCGCGCCCGCGGTGGTGATCTGCCGGCCGGTCCGCGGCGCGTGGACCATCACCCCGTCGCCGACGTACATGCCGACATGACTGGCGTCACGCTTGTAGACGATCAGGTCGCCCGGACGCATGTCGGTGATCTCCACCCTCGGCAGCACTCTCCACTGCTCCTGCGAGGTGCGCGGGATCCGCAGGCCCGCCGCCTCCCAGGCACGCAGTGTCAGCCCCGAGCAGTCGAAGGTGCCCGGGCCCTCGGCGCCCCACTCGTAGTCCTTGCCGATCTGGGCCATGGCGTACCCGACGGCCTTCCTGCCGCGCGCCGACGCCCTCTGGTCGATCTCCTCCAGCACGCCGGACTCCAGCCAGCGCGCCTGCCGGGCCCAGGCCGTCTCGTCCTCCAGTTCCCGCAGCCGCTCCAGCTCGTCGGCCTCCAGCCGCGACTCCAGCTTCTCGGCCTTCGCCAGCTCGGCCTCGATGTCCTTCTTGGCCCCGGCCTTGCGCTTGCGGTCGGCCTCCAGCTTCGCCCACCGGCCGGTGGCCTCGTCCGCGTACTCGTCGAGGTCCTCGTTGGCCGTCCGCAGTTTCGCGATCAGCCCCTTGGCCGCCTGGTCACCCTTGTGGAGCAGTCCGAGGTCGCGCAGGAAGTCCTCCGGGTCGTCGCCGAGGACCAGCCGTGCGGAGGGCGGCAGACCGCCGCCGCGGTACTGCGCGCGGGCCATCGCCCCGGCCCTGTCCCTCAGATCGTCCAGCTGCCCCCGGGTCCGCACGATCGCCCGGGCCAGCCGCACGATCTCGCGCCGCTGCTTCGCGGCCAGCTCATCGGCGGCGTTGTACTCCTCGGTGGCCGATTCCACGCCGTCGTGGAGCTTCTCGATCTTCTTGCGGAGCTTCTCCAGACGCGCGGTGGAACCCTCACCGGCGTCCTCGTCCGGCCCTCCCGCCTCCCCCGGCTTCTCCGTCTTACCGGGCTTCTCCGTCTTCCCGGGCCCAGGAGCCGCGGGCGAGGCCTGGGCGCCGCCCCGCCCCTTCGCGCCCGGCCCGCCCGGTTCCGCGCGGGCCGTTCCCGCCGGCGCCATCAGCAGCGCGAACTGCGCGCACACCAGTGCACAGACGGCCGCCCCCACGGACACGGCGCCCGCCGACGGCCTTCCACGGCGTGCCGTACCGGCGCCGCCCCCCTGCCGCTCCACGCGTCTCCCTTCCACGCACGTCACACGGTCCCTACCCGCGCGTAACGAGTCACAGCCGGGGATGGTGCCACGTCGGCCCCTTCCGCAACAGAGGGCGCGGCCCGGCCCCGCCCCCGGCACACCGGCGGCCGCGTCAACTGCACCGTCCGCCGAGGTTCACCTCGCGTTCACTCTCGGCCGTCGGGCACTTCACCTGTCCTGCCTAATTTCAGCCTCATGGGGAGCGCGCCCGGTCGCCGGCGGACGCGGACCGCCCCACATGCTGAACACGAGACCCGGACACACCTCACCGCTTGCCGTCCCCACCGGCGGGCCCCAGGAAGGAACTGAACGAAGTGAAGCTTCAGCCCACCAACCGGCTCCGCACGCTCGCCGTCGGCGCCGCCGTGGTTTCCAGCGCACTGGTCCTGAGCGCCTGCGGCTCGGACGACAACACCGGGGGCGGCAACGAGGGCGGCGGCACCAAGGCCGCCAGCAACATCAAGTGCGACGGCGAGGGCAACCTCCTCGCGTCCGGCTCCAGCGCCCAGAAGAACGCGATGGACATCTGGGTCAAGAACTACCAGGCGGCCTGCGAGGGCTCCGCGGTCAACTACAAGCCCACCGGCTCCGGTGCGGGCATCCAGGAGTTCCTCCAGGGCAAGACCGGCTTCGCCGGCTCCGACTCGGCCCTGAAGGAGGAGGAGGTCGAGCAGTCCAAGGAGGTCTGCGAGGGCGGCCAGGGCATCAACCTGCCGATGGTCGGCGGCCCGGTGGCCGTCGGCTACAACCTGGCCGGCGTGGACGACCTGGTCCTGGACGCCGAGACCATCGCCAAGATCTTCGACTCGAAGATCACCAAGTGGGACGACGAGGCGATCAAGAAGCTGAACCCGGACGCCGAGCTGCCGTCCACCAAGATCCAGGCCTTCCACCGCTCCGACGAGTCCGGCACCACCGACAACTTCACCGAGTACCTGCACGCCGCCGCGCCCGACGCCTGGAAGTACGAGCCCGCCAAGGCCTGGGCCGGCAAGGGCGGCCAGTCGGCCGACGGCTCCTCCGGTGTGGCCACCAACGTCAAGAACAACGACGGCGCGATCGGCTACTTCGAGCTGTCCTACGCCACCGGCAACAGCATCCCGACCGTGAAGCTCGACACCGGCGCCGCCGAGCCCGTCGAGGCCACCGTCGACAACGCCACCAAGGCCATCGCCGCCGGCAAGGTCGTCGGCGAGGGCGACGACCTCGCCATGGAGCTGGACTACGCCACCAAGGCCGAGGGCGCCTACCCGATCGTCCTGGTGACCTACGAGATCGTCTGCGACAAGGGCAACGACAAGGAGTCCCTGGACCTGACCAAGTCCTTCCTGACCTACACGGCCAGCGAGGACGGCCAGAGCGCGCTGGCCGACGCCGGCTACGCCCCGATCCCCGACGAGATCATCACCAAGGTCCGCGAGACCATCTCCTCCCTCTCCTGACACAGCAGACGGCCGGCCCCGCACCCCAGCGGGGCCGGCCGCACGGCCGCGTCCGCACACGTGACCGCTCCGCACGCGACCAACCCATCCGGTGCACCGCCGCCAGGGGATGACACCCCTAACCAGACCGGAGAAACCATGGACATAGCACCCACCGCCTCCGCAGCCCCGCAGAATCCACCACCGAAAGCTCCCTCCGGCAAGGACTCCGCCACCCGTCCGGGCGACCGGATCTTCCTCGGTCTCTCCCGGGGCTCCGGTATCGCGCTACTGGTGATCATGGCCGCCATCGCGGTCTTCCTCACCTGGCGCACCCTGGTCGCCCTCGCCGAGAACGAGGGCAACTTCCTCACCACCTTCGAGTGGAGCGCCAACGCCAACCCGCCGGTCTTCGGCATCGCGGTCCTGGCCTACGGCACGATCGTCAGCTCGATCATCGCGATGGTCCTGGCGGTCCCCGTGGCCGTCGGCATCGCCCTGTTCATCTCGCACTACGCGCCGCGCCGGATCGCCACCCCGATGGCGTACGTGGTGGACCTGCTCGCCGCCGTCCCCAGCATCATCTACGGCCTGTGGGGCGCCCTGTTCCTGGTGCCGCACCTGACCGGCCTGTACAAGTGGCTCGACCAGTTCTTCGGCTGGACCGGCGTCTTCGCCTACAACGGCGGCGCCCCGCGCTCGCTGTTCACCGTCGGCGTCCTGCTGGCGATCATGATCCTGCCGATCGTCACCAACGTCAGCCGCGAGGTCTTCAAGCAGTCCCCGAAGATGCAGGAGGAGGCCGCGCTCGCGCTCGGCGCCACCCGGTGGGAGGTCGTCAGGATGGCCGTCCTGCCCTTCGGCCGCTCCGGCGTGATCAGCGCCTCGATGCTCGGTCTGGGCCGCGCGCTGGGCGAGACGATGGCGGTCGCCACCGTCCTGTCCCCCAACTTCCTGATCAACGTCAGTCTCCTCAACCCCGGCGGCGGCACCTTCGCCCAGAACATCGCCGCGGGCTTCAAGGAGGCCGGCGACATCGGCCGTGACGCCCTGATCGCGTCCGGCCTCGTCCTGTTCGTCATCACCCTTCTGGTGAACGGCGCGGCCCGGCTGATCATCGCCCGCCGCAAGGAATACTCGGGGGCGAACGCCTGATGAGCAACGCAGTCATGGAGAAGCCCCCGGTCACCGTGCCGCCCTCCGGCGGCACCCTCAAGCAGCCCCGCCTGCCGCGCTGGGCCCCCGCCGGCCTCGCCCTGCTCTCCGCGGGCGTCGGCGCCGGAGCCGGCCTGGTGTTCGGCCTGGCCAGCCGCATCCAGTGGGGCCTGATCGCCGCGATCGTCTACGTCGCGGCCACCTACGCCCTCACCACGGCCGTCGAGGGCCGCCGCCAGGCCAAGGACAGGCTGGCCACCAGTCTGATCTGGGTCAGCTTCCTGGTCGCCGTCCTCCCGCTGGCCTCCCTGATCTGGGAGACGATCGCACGCGGCACCAAGGTCCTGGACGGGTACTTCCTCACCCACTCCATGAGCGGTGTGATCACCCTCCAGCCCGGCGGCGGCATCTACCACGCGATCGTCGGCACCATCGAGCAGGTCGGCATCGCCACCCTGATCGCGGCGCCGATCGGTCTGCTGACCGCGATCTACCTGGTCGAGTACGGGCGCGGCAAGCTCGCCACGGCCGTCACCTTCTTCGTCGACGTCATGACCGGCATCCCCTCGATCGTGGCCGGCCTGTTCGTCCTGTCCTTCTGGATCATCATCCTGGACTTCGGCTACTCCGGCTTCGCCGGCGCCATGGCGCTGGCGATCCTGATGATGCCGATCGTCGTGCGCTCCACCGAGGAGATGCTCAAGCTCGTCCCGAACGAGCTGCGCGAGGCGTCCCTGGCGCTGGGCGTGCCCAAGTGGCGCACCATCCTCAAGGTCGTGCTGCCCACCGCGATCGGCGGCATCACCACGGGCGTCATGCTCGCCGTCGCCCGTATCGCCGGTGAGACCGCGCCGATCCTGCTGCTGGTGTTCGGCGCCCAGTCGATCAACAACAACCCCTTCGAGGGCGCCCAGTCCTCCCTGCCGTACTACGTCTACGAGCAGTGGGCCAACGGCAACGAGGCCTCCTACGACCGCGCCTGGGCGGCGGCCCTCGTGCTGATCGCCTTCGTGATGATCCTGAACCTGGTGGCCCGCGGCATAGCCCGCTGGAAGGCCCCGAAGACCGGCCGCTGACCGGCCGCACGAGCAGAAGAGAAGTGATTCCCATGGCCAAGCGCATCGACGTCAGCGGCCTCACCGCGTACTACGGCTCCCACAAGGCGATCGAGGACATCTCCATGTCCGTCGAGCCGCGCTCCGTGACCGCCTTCATCGGCCCGTCCGGCTGCGGCAAGTCCACCTTCCTGCGCACCCTCAACCGCATGCACGAGGTCACCCCCGGCGGACGTGTCGAGGGCAAGGTGATGCTCGACAACGAGGACCTGTACGCCGGCGGTGTCGACCCGGTCTCCGTCCGCCGCACCATCGGCATGGTCTTCCAGCGCCCCAACCCGTTCCCCACCATGTCGATCTACGACAACGTGGCGGCGGGCCTGCGGCTCAACGGCTCCTACAGGAAGTCGCAGCTCGACGACGTCGTCGAGAAGTCCCTCAAGGGCGCCAACCTCTGGAACGAGGTCAAGGACCGCCTGAACAAGCCCGGCTCCGGCCTCTCCGGCGGCCAGCAGCAGCGGCTGTGCATCGCCCGCGCCATCGCGGTCGAGCCGCAGGTGCTGCTGATGGACGAGCCGTGCTCCGCGCTCGACCCGATCTCCACCCTCGCCATCGAGGACCTGATCTCCGAGCTGAAGGAGCGGTTCACGATCGTCATCGTGACCCACAACATGCAGCAGGCCGCGCGCGTGTCGGACCGCACCGCCTTCTTCAACCTGGCGGCGGTCGGCCAGCCCGGCAAGCTGATCGAGATCGACGACACCGAACGCATCTTCTCCAACCCCTCGGTCCAGGCCACCGAGGACTACATCTCGGGCCGCTTCGGCTGATCCGGCCGGTCCCGGCCCGTCCCGGCCGTCTGCGGTGCTGCATGGCGGTGCCACCGCAAGACGAAACGCCCGCCCCCGGCTCCCGGGGGCGGGCGTCCCACGTTCGGGCCTGCGGGAACACGGACTCAGCCCGCGACCACCCGCACCGCCCAATAACTCACCGCGGCCACCAGCGCGGCAGCCGGCATCGTGATACGGCACCACCCGGGGGCAACCCCCGAACCCCCGGCCGGACACCCCCGCACCACCGGAACACGGACTCAGCCCGCGACCGCCCGCACCGCCCAATAACTCACCGCGGCCACCAGCGCGGCAGCCGGCATCGTGATGAACCAGCCGAGCACGATGTTCTTCGCCACCCCCCAGCGCACCGCGCTGACCCGCTTGGTGGCGCCCACGCCCATGATCGCGGAGGTGATCACATGGGTGGTGGAGATCGGGGCGTGGAACATGAACGAGGCGGTGTACATCACCGACGCCGCCGTCGTCTCGGCGGCGAACCCCTGCGGCGGGTCCAGTTCGATGATCCGGCGCCCCAGTGTCCGCATGATCCGCCAGCCTCCGGCGTACGTCCCCAGCGACAGCATCAGCGCGCAGGCGATCTTGACCCAGACCGGGATCTGCCCGTGGTCCTGGACGTCCGCGATCACCAGGGCCATCACCACGATGCCCATCGTCTTCTGCGCGTCCTGCAGACCGTGGCCGAGCGCCATGCCCGCGGCCGAGACCGTCTGGGCCATGCGGAAGCCGCGCTTGGCCCGCTGCGGATTGGCCCTGCGGAACAGCCACATGATGGCCACCATCACCAGGTAGCCGAGCAGCAGGCCGACCAGCGGCGAGACGAACATCGGGATGACGATCTTCGAGAACACCCCGGACCAGTACACCGCGATGCCGCCCGCCAGCGCCGCGCCCACCATGCCGCCGAACAGCGCGTGCGAGGAGGAGGACGGCAGGCCGAAGTACCAGGTGATCATGTTCCAGGCGATCGCGCCGACCAGCGCCGCGAACAGGATCGCCATTCCGCTCTGGCCGTGCGGGGTCTCGATCAGCCCCTCGCTGACGGTCTTGGCGACGCCGCTTCCCAGGAAGGCGCCCGCCAGGTTCATCACCGCCGCCATCAGCAGTGCGGCCCGGGGGGTGAGCGCGCGGGTGGAGACGGAGGTGGCGATGGCGTTCGCCGAGTCGTGGAAGCCGTTGGTGTAGGTGAAGAAGAGCGCGACCCCGACGGTCAGTACGAGCGCGAAGGTGTCCACGTGGTTCAGGACTCCTTGACGGCGATGGTCTCCACCGTGTTCGCCACGTGCTCGAAGGCGTCGGCCGCCTCCTCCAGGACATCCACGATCTGCTTGAGCTTGAGCACCTCGATCGCGTCGTACTTGCCGTTGAACAGATGGGCCAGCAGCTTGCGGTGGATCTGGTCGGCCTGGTTCTCCAGCCGGTTGACCTCGATCCAGTACTCGGTGAGGTTGGCCATCGTCCGCAGGTTCGGCATCGCCTCGGCGGTCAGCTCGGCCGCCCGGGCCAGGACCTCGATCTGCTGCTCGACCCCCTTGGGCAGTTCCTCGACCTGGTAGAGGACGACGAGGTCGACGGCCTCCTCCATGAAGTCCATGATGTCGTCGAGCGACGATGCGAGCCGGTAGATGTCCTCACGGTCGAACGGCGTGATGAACGAGGAGTTCAGCTGGTGGAAGATCGCGTGGGTGGCGTCGTCACCGGCGTGCTCGGCGGCACGCATGCGCTCCGAGATCTCGGCCCGGGCCGAGGTCTCCGCCCCGAGCAGTTCCATCAGGAGCTTCGAGCCCGTGACGATGTTGTCCGCGGAGGCCGCGAACATGTCGTAGAAGCTCGTCTCCCTGGGGGTCAGACGAAAGCGCACTGGGATTCCTCGAGGTGCATCGTTGTCGGTCTCGATGATGCTAGGCGCATCATCCGGCCACATCGAACCGGCGTCCTTCAGTGTCACCCATCGGACCACACGTTCCGTACCCGGGGATCCACGCCCCCATCACCACAGAACGGAAAATTCGGTACCATATACCCGGTGGGGGTATTGATCCTCACAGCGACCACGGGAGGACCGTATGACGACCACCGACGCCCGTCCAGAGACCGTCCACGGTCCGCACGGCTACGCCAAGGAGAAGGACGCCCACCTCAAACGACTGCGGCGCATCGAGGGCCAGATCCGCGGCCTGCAGCGCATGGTCGAGGAGGACGTCTACTGCATCGACATACTCACCCAGGTCTCGGCGTCCACCAAGGCCCTGCAGTCCTTCGCCCTCCGGCTGCTGGAGGAGCACCTGCGCCACTGTGTGGCCCAGGCGGCCACCGAGGGCGGCGAGGAGATCGACGCCAAGGTGGAGGAGGCCACGGCCGCCATCGCCCGGCTGCTGCGCACCTGACGCCCGTCCCGTACCGCCTGTCCCGCCCCGTTCCGCCCGGGCCCGGGCCGCGGTCAGGGCCGCGGCAGGCCGCGGCCCTTCCGCTCGTGGTCGCGCCCGACCCGCAGCACCTCGTCGATACGGGCGGGACTGAGCCGGTCCTCGACCGCGGCCGACGCCGCGATCATCAGCTCCCCGTAGAGCTCGATCTCGTCGAGGGCCACGTGGTCCTCGGCCAGTGGACCGCTGTTCTCCCCGGACACCCGCACCACCACCTCCGCCTCCCCTCCGACGCAGCCGAACTCCAGAGTAGGAAGAAGCGCGTCCCGCGCGCATGGCACGTCCGGACCATTTCGCGCCGCCGCTCCCGGCCACGCCCCGGCGCACTCCCGCGCTCCCTACGGCGCGGCGATCCTCCCGGTGTAGATGTCCTCCGGCTCCGGCAGCTCGACCTCCACCGGCACGCCGAAGCCGTACAGCGACGTGGTGGAGACCACCGTGGCGTCGCCCTCCCCGCCCGGGGCGCCCGCCGCCCGCGGGAAGGAGAAACGGTGCCGGACCTTCCGCAGCCGCCCGCGCTCGTCCACATAGGCGTCGAAGGCCACCGTCCGGTTCGAGAGTCCCTCCGCCGCCGCGGCCAGCTGCCCCCGCGAGCGCGGCTCCGCCTCCCTCGCCGCCGCCGCGAGGTCCACGGTGCCCCGGTAGTGCCGCACCGTCTCCCCGTGGAGCCGCTCCTCACCGTGGAACGACGCCGACCGCACACCGCGCAGCAGCTCGGCGGCGCTGATCGGGTCGGTGGCGCCCCCCGTGACCAGATTCCCGTCGGGGAGGGTCGCCGTGTCCACCCGCACCCACTTGCCGTCGGGCACGCCCGCGCCCCGGTTCCTCATGTACAGCGCGCCCGGCGTGACCAGTTCCACGACCCGGCGGCGCCCGCTCTCGCCGGTGGCCTCGCCCGGCAGCACCACCCTCAGCCGCCCCGTCCGCCTCCCGTAGTCGAAGACGCCCGTGCCCCGGATGGTGACCCGGGTTCCGCCGTTGGTCATCTCCACCGCCGTACTCGTCCGGGAGGTGCCCGACCCGGCCAGCGCCCCGGCCGCCTCCCGGACGGCGGCCCGCGCCTCGGCGGCGCTCACGTCGGCGGCGGCGGCCCCCCGCCCGGAGCAGCCCGCGGCGGTGAGGACCGCCAGCACCGTCCCGGCGCAGACCGCGCCGACCGCCGTGGTCCGGCCCTTGCTCCCCCGCTGCACCACCATCGTCTGACGACCCCCAAATACGCGTATCGGAACCCGTTCCGACTAACGACGCCTCCGCGCCCCCGTCACGGCCGGTACCGTGACCGTGTGCAGCAGGACGACAGCCAGGGGGTGCCGCCCCAGCGGCCGGCGCCACCGCAGGAGCATCTGATCTCGACCGTGGAGAAGGGGCCGTTCTGCAGCGCCGCCTGCAGTTGCGGGTGGCGCGGTCCGGCCCGGCGGGCCCGCGGGCGCGCCCGTGCGGACGCCGCGGCCCATCAGGAGGCGTGAGGTCCGCCGGGAGACGTGAGGCCCCGTCGGGAGAACGGCGCCGAGGACGGCGAACGGCCGCCGGGGCATGTGCCCCGGCGGCCGTGAAGCTTCTCCGGCGCCCGGCGCCCGGCGCCCCGAACCCTCGGGCGCCCGTCTCCCGGAGTCCCTCAGGCGACCAGATCCCGGTCCTGCGGCCGCCGCTCCGCGTCCGGCTCCCCGGCCCGCGCCGCCGACTCCGGCGAGACGCTCACCAGCCGGCCGATCCGCGGCGAGGCGGCCATAGCGCGCATCAGCGGCGTCAGCAGCGCCAGCGCCACCGGCGCCAGCAGCAGTGCCACGGCCGTGCCCAGCGCCAGGCCGCCGATCACGTCGGTGGGGTAGTGCACCCCCATGTAGATGCGGCAGACCCCGGCGAACACCGCCACCAGGATGCCGACCAGCCCCAGCCGCCGGTTGACCATGAAGATCCCCACGGCCAGCGCCATCGCCAGCGTCGCGTGATCGCTGACGAACGAGAAGTCCTTCTTCCCGTCCACCAGCACCTCCAGCCCGTCATGGGTCAGAAAGGGTCTGGGACGCTCCACGAACTCCCGGATCGGCACGTTGACCAGCACCGCCACCCCGGCCGCCAGCGGCGCCCAGACCAGCCCGGCCACCGCCGCGACCGCGTCCGGGCGGCGCCGCGCCGTCCACCAGGCCCACAGGCCCAGCACCGCCAGCGCCACGATCGTGCCGTACTCGCCGACGTACTCCATGAGGTGGTCGGCCCAGTCGGGGGCCTGTCTGGCCAGTCCGTTGATGTCGTGGAGCAGCTCGACGTCGGGGTTGTCCCATTCGGCCATCGCAATGCTGCCCTTCACTCTTCGCTGCCGACCCCCGTGGTAGCGGAATGCTCGTTCCGGACAAGGAAACGCCCTGTCCCGGCCGTACGTTCCGACCTCCACCGAACGATCACCCGGACGTTATCGGAGGGTGACCCGTACCTGAGGCTTGAGGGCCGAGATCCGGGTACCGCGGCCGCACACCGCGTCACCGGGGCGGCGGCCGCCCCGGGGTTCACGACGCCGTGGGCCTCGTCGCCCCGAAGTAGTCGGGGGAGTCGATCGGGTCGAAGCGGATCACCGCGCCCGTGTACGGCGCGTCGATCATATAGCCACCGCCCACGTAGATCCCCACGTGGTGGATCGACCGCGAATCGGTCAAGTCGTGCGCGAAGAAGACCAGATCACCCGGGAGCAACTCGTTGCGCCTCGGGTGCGGGCCGGCGTTCCACTGGTCGTTGGCGACCCGCGGCAGCTCGATGCCCACGCTCGCGTACGCCGCCTTCGTCAGACCCGAGCAGTCGAACCGCCCGCCGTCCTCCGGAGTGCCGTCCCCGCCCCACAGATACGGCGTCCCCAGCTTCTTCTGCGCGAAGTCGATCGCCCCGGCGGCCTGCTTCGTCGGCGACAGGCGCCCGGCGGGCGCCGCGAAGCTCTTCTCCAGCTTCCGGATGACCTTCACGTAGTTCTGGGTCTCGCGGTACGGCGGCACCCCGCCGTACTTCGTCACCGCGTAGGGGCCCGCGTTGTAGGCGGCCAGCATGTTGTCCGTCGGATCGCCGGGCACCCCCCGGACGTTCTTCGCCAGCGTGCAGTCGTACTTGGCCGCCGACGGGATCGCGTCGGCCGGATCCCACACGTCGCGGTCGCCGTCACCGTCGCCGTCGACACCGTGGACCGCCCAGGTGCCCGGGATGAACTGGGCTATCCCCTGCGCCGCGGCGGGGCTGCGCGCCTTCGGGTTCCAGCCGCTCTCCTGGAAGAGCTGGGCGGCCAGCAGCGCCGGATTGAGCGCCGGACAGTAGTTGCCCCACTTCTGCACCAGCGGCCGGTACGCAGCCGGCACGGCGTTCTTGGCCAGCGCGACCGCGCCGCCCCGCCCGCCGAACAGGTTCGACGCGGCGCTGTACGTGCCCACCACGAGCAACGCCAGCAAGCACATGACGAGCCCGAAACCGATCCCGATCGCCACCCACGCCTTCCGCACCCCTCAACCCTCCCCCATCCGAAAGGAGTTCACTGCCGATTCGGCCGCAACCGTGTCAGAATCCAAGTGAAGCGCAACTTTCGACAACCCTCACCGGGGCGGTGAACACAGCATGTTTCTGGCAGCCGAAAAGGGCGACATCACCACCATCATCGGCGGAATCGCCCCCGACTGGGGCCCGTTCGGATCACTGGGCAACGAGGCCCGCGTGATGATCGAGGTCGTCATGGCCGTCGCCATCCTCCTCTGCCTCGGCATCGCCATCTGGGGCGCGGCCAAACAGCGCATCGGCGCCACGGCGCTGCGCGACACCTTCAGCGCGGAGCAGGGCAAGGGCCTGATCGTGGCGGGCCTGACCGGGGTCTTCATCATCGGTTCCCTCGGCACGCTCTTCACGATCGTCTACGGCATGGCCGTGTAGCCGCGCACCGCCCCGCCTCCCCCTCCGGCCGCCGCCCACCGGTGCCCGGCTCCCGGACGCGTCCGCGTGCCCGGCGAGCGGACCGGACCGCCCCGGACCGCCCCGTGCACCACCGGCCGGCGGTACACGCCCCGGACGGCGGGCGGCTGACGCCCCGTGAGAACCGTCACGCCCGCGGGGCCGGGCACCTCCCCCTCCGGTCGCGTTCCGGCGGCCGGCGGCGGACACCGCCGGCGCCGGCCCGGCCGCCCCGGAGGGGCCCGGCCGCCGAACCGCTCCCCCCACCAGGAAAAAGAGCACCGCAGCGATGCACCAGCCCAGGATCCGCGCCCGCCCCGGCCGGCTCCCCTCCTCCCCCACCGGAACGCGACCGGAGGGCGCGAGGCGGCCCCACCGGGCCGGGGCCGGCGATCCACCGCTCACGGTGCGGAAGCGATCCCGCACACACCGGTCCCACAACCGCCCCGGCGGAGTTAACGTCAAGGACAGGGCACGACGACAACCGGGCGGCGCCCGGGCGACCGAGAGGGCACACGCACGATGAGCATCGGCGGCGATGGCGGGTACGAGGACGACGTCGTCGACGCGTACGACGAGCCCCGGCGGCAGCCCGTCCGGGTGGGCCGCAGCATGGTGACGGTGGTGGGCGTCGTCGTCCTGCTGATCGCGGCCATCGCCTTCGCCAACAGAGGCGGCGACGACACCCCGCCGGACGGCGGCGGCCCGCAGGCCCGTGAGGACGCCCGGCCCACCGCACCCACCGGCGAACGCCCCGTCACCGGGCGGTCGGGCGGCGTGCCCTCGGGCTTCCCCCGCACCGAGCAGGGCGCACAGAGCGCCGCGGCCAACTACGCGGTGGCGCTGGGCGGTACGGGCATGTTCGAGACCGAGCACCGGCACATGCTCGTCGACACCCTCTACACCCCCGAAGCCGCCGCACACGTCAAGGACCGGCAGGACAGGGCCTATTCGAAGGCCCTCTTCGAGCGCCTGGGGCTCACACCCGAGGGTGAGGCCCCCGAGGGCATGACCTTCGTCTCACGCACCGTCCCCGTCGGCACCAGGGTGACGGAGTACGAGGGCGACGGCGCCACCGTCGAGGTCTGGTACACGGGTCTGGTCGGCATGGCCGGCGAGGAGTCCACCCTCCCCGTGACCACCACCTGGAAGACCTGGACCTTCCGGCTGAGGTGGACCGGATCCGACTGGAGGATCGCCGAGGACTCCCAGAAGGACGGCCCCGCCCCCGTACCGGGCGACATCCGGGCCTCCACCGCCGAGGACATCAGCAGGGCCGTCGAGGAGTACGGAGGGTTCACCTATGCCCGTTGACCGAGCCGGCCGCCGCGCCCCGCGCCGCGCCCTGTCGCTCGCCGCACTCCTGGCGGGCCTGCAGGCCGCAGGGCTCTGGCCGGCCGCCCGTGCGGCGGCCGACGAGCCGACACCCTCGCCACCGGCCGAAGAGGAGCCGGACGCCTGCGAGGAAGAACTCGACGGCCCCATCGGGGACCTGTGCGAGACCGACGGGCCCGGCAGCGGCGGCGCCGACTCCGACCCCCTGTCCACCCTCGACCCCCTCTCCTCCCTCGCCCAGGGCTGCGCCGAGGCCGCCGCCTGGATCGTCGACAAGCTCTCCGAGGCCGTCTCCTCCACCGCCACCGTCGACTTCACCAACCCCGCCTTCCTGCGCCAGTACGCCGTCGTCTTCGCCGCCTCGACGATCCTCACCCTGGTGCTGTGGCTGCTGGCCGTCGCCAAGCGCGCCGTGCGCGGCATCCCCCTCACCGAGGCCCTCACCGAGGCCATCGGCTTCCTGTGGCTGACGGTCCTCGCCTCCGCCTTCACCCCCCTGATCCTCTACACCCTGGTCACCGCGACCGACGCCGTCACCGACGTGATCGCCGCGGGCACCGGATCCGACACGGACAAGTTCTTCGGCTCCTTCTCCGAGGCTCTGAAGAAGGGCGACGACATCGGCGGCGGCCCGATCATGCTGATCGTCGTCTCCCTCGTCTCCGTCCTCGCCGCCGGCGTCCTCTGGCTCGAACTCGTCATCCGCGCCGCCCTGCTGTACGTCGGCGCCCTGCTGGGCACGGTCGTCTACGCCGGGCTCGTCGACAAGAACCTGTGGGGCCACGTACGCCGCTGGGCGGGCATCATGATCGCGGTGATCCTCGTCAAGCCGGTCATCGTCATCGTCCTCGGCCTCGCCGGGGCGCTCGCCTCCGACGAGGGCCCGAACGCCTTCTCCGCGATCGTCTCCGGTCTGGCGATCATCCTGCTCGCCATCTTCGCCAGCGCCATGATCTACCGCTTCGTCCCCGGCTTCGGCGACGAGATCGTCCGCCAGCGCAACGCCAGTGCCGACCCCGCCTCCCGTACGGCCGCCGCCGTCGTCTCCTCCCCCGCCGCGATGCTCCGCCAGGGCATCACCACCCACAGCGCCCGCGGCGGCGCCGAGGGCGGCAGCGGCGGCGGGCAGTCCGGCGCCGCCCCCCGGCCCGCCAACCCGGTCTCCGGCGGTGTGGCCGCCCACGCCTCGCGCGGCGACCGGACCTCCTCCCGGCCCGCCGCGCCGCCCCCGTCCCGCACGGGCAGCGGCGGCGGCACCACCAGCAACCGCACCGGAGGTGATCGCGGATGACGACCCCGTCCCACACCGTCGCTCCGCGCCGCACGTACATGATCGGGCGCGCCCGTCCCAACGCCGTCGTCGGCAGGAACCGGGAGACGGGCGAGATCGCGCTGATCGTCGCGGGCGCCTTCCTCGGCATGATGAGCGGGCTCCTCGTCCCCGTCCTGTCGCTGCGCATCGCCCTGCTGGTCGGCTTCCCGCTGCTCGCCCTGGCCGCGGTGTACGTCCCCTACAACGGCCGGACGTACTACAGGTGGTTCGAGATCAAACGCAGTTACCGGCGCCTGCTGCGCCGCGGCACCACCTACCGCTCCACCGCCGCCGAGGCCGGCACCCGGCTGGACGGCACCGAGGTGGACATCCCCGCGCCCCCCGGCGTCGGCCGGGTCAACTGGCTGTCCGCGCCCTTCGGGCCCGACGAGATCGCCGTACTGCTCCACGCCGACCGCCGCACCGTCACCGCCGCCATCGAGATCGAGGGACCGGGCGTGGGCCTGCGCGACAGCGAGGACCAGGAGGCCCTCGTCGACCGCTTCGGCACCCTCCTCAAGCACGTGGCCAACGGCGACGGCTTCGTCACCCGCCTCCAGATGCTCGCCCGCACCCTCCCCGCCGACCCCGACGCCCACGCCAAGGACGTCGCACAGCGCGGCGACGAGCGGGCCGCACCCTGGCTGCGCGACTCCTACGAGCAACTGCTGTCGATGGTCTCCACCTCCAGCGAGCAGCACCGCGCCTACCTGGTGGCCTGCATGCACTACACCCGCGACCTGGCCGCCGAGGCCACCGCGATCGCCAAGGCCACCCGCGCCTCCACCGGCCGCCGCCTCACCCGCGACGAGGGCCTGGCCGTCGTCATGGCCCGTGAACTGACCGACATCTGCGCCCGCCTCGCCGAGGCCGACATCCGGGTGCGGCAGCCGCTGGGCCAGTCCCGCATGGCGTCCCTGATCCACTCCATGTACGACCCGGACCACCCCATCGACCACATCCAGGCCATGAGCCGCCGCAACGCCTGGCCCGCCGAGCTGGACGCCTCCGAGCCCACCCACCTCCAGGCCAAGACCCGCGAGTCCGCCACCCGCGCCCCCTGGTGCCACGCCACCGCCTGGGTCAAGGAGTGGCCGATGACCCCCGTGGGCGTCAACTTCCTCGCCCCGCTGCTGGTCCACACCCCCGACGTGATCCGCACCGTCGCCGTCTGCATGGACCTGGAGCCGACCGAGGTCGCCATCGAGCGCATGCTGACGGAGAAGACCAACGACGCCGCCGAGGCCAGCCGTGCCGCCAAGATGAACCGCACCGTCGACCCGCGCGACGTGGCCGCCCACAGCCGCGTCGACCAGCGCGGCGAGGACCTCGCCTCCGGCGCCGCGGGCGTCAACCTCGTCGGCTACATCACCGTCTCCTCCCGCAACCCCGACGCCCTGGCACGTGACAAGCGCACGATCCGGGCATCGGCCGGAAAGAGCTACTTGAAGCTGGAGTGGTGCGACCGCGAGCATCACCGTGCGTTCGTGAACACCCTGCCGTTCGCGACCGGCATCCGCCGCTGAGGAGGCGCAACACCATGGCCGCGTTCGATCCGCTGACCGCCGTCACCGACGCCTTCACCAGCTTCGTCTTCGGCAAGACCGAGACCACCCGCCTGCCCGTGCGCACCTCCACGGGCCAGGCCCAGGCCGTCTACCTGCCCACCGCCGCGCCCGGACTGGGCGACTCCGGAGTGATCATCGGCCGCGAGGTATACAGCGGCAAGGGCTACATCTACGACCCCTTCCAGCTCTACGGCCAGCAGCTCCCGGCCCCCCACTGGCTGGTGCTGGGCGAGTCCGGCAACGGCAAGTCGGCGCTGGAGAAGACCTACATCCTGCGCCAGCTGCGCTTCCGCGACCGCCAGGTCGTCGTCCTGGACGCCCAGGGCGAGGACGGCGTCGGCGAGTGGAACCTGATCGCCGAGCAGATGGGCGTCACCCCCATCCGCCTGGACCCGACGGCCGCCCTCGACCAGGGCATCCGCCTCAACCCGCTGGACCCGTCCATCACCACCACCGGCCAGCTCGCCCTGCTGCGCACCATCATCGAGGTCGCCATGGGCCACGGCCTCGACGAGCGCGCCGGCTTCGCGCTGAAGGTCGCGCACTCCTACGTCAACGACACCGTCACCGGACGCCAGCCCGTCCTCACCGACATAGTCGAACAACTGCGCCATCCGGAGCCGGAGTCGGCCGAGGCGATGAACGTCGCCCTGGAGGACGTGCGCGCCTGGGGCCTGGACGTGGCCCTCGTCCTGGACCGCCTGGTCGACGGCGACCTGCGCGGCATGTTCGACGGCCCGACGACGGTGGGCATCGACCTCGACGCTCCCCTGACCGTCTTCGACCTCTCCCACATCGACCGCAACTCCATCGCCATGCCGATCCTGATGGCCATCGTCGGCGTCTGGCTGGAGCACACCTGGATCCGCCCCGACCGCAAGAAGCGCATCTTCCTGGTCGAGGAGGCGTGGCACATCATCAACAGCCCGTTCGTCGCCCAGCTCTTCCAGCGCCTGCTGAAGTTCGGCCGGCGCCTGGGCCTGTCGTTCGTCGCGGTCGTCCACCATCTGTCGGACGTCGTCGACGGAGCGGCGGCCCGGGAGGCGGCGGCCATCCTCAAGATGGCGTCCACCCGCACCGTCTACGCCCAGAAGGCCGACGAGGCACGGGCCACCGGAAAGGTGCTGGGCCTGCCACGCTGGGCCGTGGAGATCATCCCCACCCTCACCCCCGGTATCGCCGTCTGGGACGTCAACGGCAACGTCCAGGTCGTCAAACACCTGATCACCGAGGCCGAGCGCCCGCTGGTCTTCACCGACCGCGCCATGACCGAATCCTCCTCGGCCGACTCCCCGGCCGGCTCCTCGCCCCACTCGCCCCCGCAGGACACCCTGGCCGACGAGCTCGACGCCGAGACCGAGTCCCGGGCCGCCGCGATGGAGCGGCTCGCACGCGCCGACGAGACGGTGGCCTGACGGTGGCCCGGGGCCACGGCAGAGCACCGGGGACGCAGGGCGGCGGTACGGACGCCCCACCGGACGCCCCGGCGGAGAGGGGCATCCCGGACGGCCTGCTGCTGGGCCTCATGGGCTTCCTGCTGGGCGTCACCGTCCTGTGCTGGACGGCCGCCGGGCTGGCCGGTCTCCTCGCCCACGGAGCATGGCCGCGGGGCGTCACCTTCGTCCGCACCCCGGCGGCCATGCGCGCGCTCGTCTCCGAACCGGGCGACCTGGCCGCCGCCTGGCCCGGCGCGCAGGCCGGCGCCCTGCCGGGGCCGGGCCTGTTCTGGGGGATCCTCATCAGTCAGGCGATGGTCCTGACGGTCCTGGGGTTCTTCGCCGCCGGCGCCGTGGCCCGACGGCGCGCCCTGCGCGCGGCCCGGCGGGCCGCACGGCAGGCGGCTCAGCACAAGGGCGCCCCGCCCACGCCCCACGAGACGGCCGCGGCGCCTCTCCCCGGCCCCGCAGAGCCCGGAACTCACGCAGTCGGCCCTCCTCCCCGGAGAGCGGCCCCCGCTCCCCCGCAGGAGCCCGTACCGGCCCCGGCGACCGTACGGGCCCATCCCGTCCCCGAGGCGTTCTCCGGCCCTCCCGTGGGCGTCGAGTACGGCACTCTCCACACCGTCCGGGCCGCCGACGCCCTGCGCGCCGCCCCCGGAGCCGCCCTCGTCGTGACCGCGGACCCCGCCCTGTGGGCGGAGACCGCGGGAGCCCGCGCCAAGCTCGGCCCCGTCCACGTCTACGACCCGGGACAGCTCACCGACGCCCCCGTGAGGCTGCGCTGGTCGCCCCACCACGGCTGCGACGACCGCCGTACCGCCGCCGCACGGGCCGCGGCCCTGCTCGCCCCCGTACGCAGCCCCGCACGGGCGGACGCGGCCGCCCACGACGCCGCCGAGACGCTCCTGGGCTGCTGGCTCCACGCGGCCGCCGTGGCGGGCGAGCCGTTCCGCCAGGTCCACCGCTGGGCCAGCGCCTCGGCGGGCTCCTCCTCGGAGGCCGTCCGGATCCTGCGCACGCACCCCAAGGCGGCGTCCGGCGCGGCGGGCGAACTGGAGGCGACCCTGATCGCCCACCCCGAGCGCCGGGACGCCGCCGTCCGCACCGTCCGAAGCGCTCTGTCCTGCCTGTCCCAACTCCACGTCCGCAACGCTTGTACGGCTCCGCGCACGGATGCGGCCGCCCTGGAATCCTTTGCGGCCGAATGGGGAACGCTCTATGTCGTGGGCGAAACCGTCGAGGATCCGCGCCGCGCCCCCGGCACGATGCCGCTCCTCACGGCTCTCACCGCGAGCGTGGTCGAGCACGGCCGCCGCATGGCCGCAGGGTCATCCGCCGGTCGGCTCGACCCACCACTCTCCCTGATCCTCCACAACGTCGCGGCGGTCGCCCCGATCCCCCAGCTGCCCGATCTCCTGGCGAACGGCGAGCCGACGGGCATGCCGACCCTGGCTCTGCTTCGCTCGGAGGCCCAGGCACGCGCCTGGTGGCCGCGGCTCGGCGAAGCCGAGCCGCCGGCGCGCCCCACACCCTGACCACCGCTGCTCACGAGGAGATCCGGAGCGACGAGCTGCGGGCTCAGGTACGCCCGCATACGGAGAAAGTACTCGCCGAGATCAGCCGACTCCGGCGAGGAAAAGCATGGAAGGAAAGCGTGAACGCAAAAAAGCCTCGGTCTCCGAGTCGAAACTCGGAGACCGAGGCCTCACAAATTGTTCGGCGGCGTCCTACTCTCCCACACGGTCCCCCATGCAGTACCATCGGCGCTGAAAGGCTTAGCTTCCGGGTTCGGAATGTAACCGGGCGTTTCCCTCTCGCTCTGACCACCGAAACACGGCGAAACAACAACCGCCGGCCAGGCGGGTCGTGGTCTCAGAACCCACACAGTGGACGCGAACATCTACGGTCAAGCCCTCGGCCTATTAGTAC
>NZ_PGSG01000020.1 GCF_002843305.1 Streptomyces barkulensis | reverse complement strand
GCTGCCTGCGCATCGGTCGGATAGAAGCGGTACTTGAAAGCCCGCTTCACGTGGGTGGTCTTCACGGTTCACATACTACCCCATCAGTTTGTGACGGAGTGTGGGCAGTTGCGGGTGGACGCCGGTCCGCCCTGACGGCGAACCGGCGTCCCCTGCCCTGCTCCGCAGGAGCTTCGTTTCCTCCCCGCCCCAAAGGACGGGGTATCCACGAAGGAGAACCCCGATGAACGGCCGGTGTCCCCCGGACGGGGGACACCGGCCGCGGCGGGGATCCGCGTCCGTCAACCCCCGTAGCGGCGGTGGCGGGCCGCGTAGTCGCGCAGGGCGCGCAGGAAGTCCACCTTCCGGAAGGCGGGCCAGAACACGTCGCAGAAGTAGTACTCGGAGTGGGCGCTCTGCCAGAGCATGAAACCCGACAGCCGCTGTTCGCCACTGGTGCGGATCACCAGGTCCGGGTCGGGCTGCCCGCGCGTGTACAGATGCTCGGCGATGTCCTCCAGGGCGAGGTCCTCCGCGAGCTCCTCCAGGGTCGCGCCCCGCGCGGCCCGGTCGGCGAGCAGGGAGCGCACCGCGTCCACGATCTCCTGCCGGCCGCCGTAGCCGACGGCGACGTTGACGAGGATGCCCCGGTTGCCCCGGGTGCTCTCCTCGGCCTCCTTCAGCACCCGCTGGGTGTGGTCGGGCAGCAGGTCCGGCGTACCGACGTGGTGCACCCGCCAGCGGCCGTCCGAGGCCAGGTCGCGCACCGCGTCCTCGATGATGCCCAGCAGCGGCCTGAGCTCCTCGGCCGGCCGGCTGAGGTTGTCCGTGGACAGCAGCCACAGGGTGACCACCTCGACGTCCGTCTCGGCGCACCAGCCCAGCATCTCGCGGATCTTCTCGGCCCCGGCCTGGTGGCCCTGCTCGGTCGTGCCGCCGGAGGCGCGCGCCCAGCGGCGGTTGCCGTCGAGGATGACGCCGATGTGCTTGGGCACCTGCTCGTGGTCGAGACGCCCTTCCACCCGGTGGGCGTAGAGCCTGTAGACCAGGCGGCGCAGCCACCGGGGATACCGGGTGCGTCCCCGGGAAGATTGCAGCATCGGTTTGTTCAGCCCCTCCATGCAGGTCCCGAGCGCCAGGTCCTGTCCGGTCGTGTCCTCGCGGATCGGCCCGCGGTGCCCTGTGGCCCCTCTCACCCCGCCAAGGCGCCTTCGCCCGGGCGGACCCGGGAGGGGTGTGGGGGAGACCGCGGCTCGCGCCCGGCCGGGGCGGGCCGCGAAGAACCGGACGGACAGGTCCTCAGCACCTTACTGCTCCGCCGTGCGGCCGCACGAGCCGGGAATGTCACAGAACGGCGATAAGACAGTGATAGGCAGGGCCCATGAACGACACGCCCCCGTACCGCCCGGACGACTCCCGCTACGACACCATGCGCTACCGCCGCGCCGGCCGCAGCGGACTGCTGCTCCCGGAGATCTCCCTGGGCCTGTGGCACAACTTCGGCGACGACCGGCCGCTTCACACCCAGCGGGCGATCCTGCGCCGCGCCTTCGACCTGGGGATCACCCACTTCGACCTGGCCAACAACTACGGCCCGCCCCCCGGAGCGGCCGAGGCGGGCTTCGGCCGGCTGCTCGCCCGCGACTTCCGCCCCTACCGCGACGAGCTGGTGATCTCCACCAAGGCGGGCTACCTGATGCACCCCGGGCCGTACGGCGAGTGGGGATCGCGCAAGTACCTGCTGTCCTCCCTGGACGCATCGCTCGGGCGCATGGGCCTGGAGTACGTCGACGTCTTCTACTCCCACCGCTACGACCCCGAGACCCCGCTGGAGGAGACGATGGGCGCGCTGGCGTCCGCCGTCCACCAGGGCAAGGCGCTGTACGTGGGCGTCTCCTCCTACAGCGCGCGGCGCACGCGCGAGGCGGCGCGGATCCTGCGCGAGATGGGGGTGCGGCCGCTGATCCACCAGCCGTCCTACTCCATGATCAACCGCTGGACGGAGGACGACCGCCTGCTGGACACGCTGGAGACGGAGGGCATGGGCTGCATCTCCTTCGCCCCGCTGGCCCAGGGACTGCTCACCGACAAGTACCTGCGCGGCGTCCCGGAGGACTCCCGCGCGGCCCGGGGCACCTCCCTGGACCCGGGCCTGCTGACCGAGGAGGTCGTCGGACGGCTGCGCGCCCTGGCCGCCATCGCCGAGCGGCGCGGCCAGACCCTGGCCCAGCTCGCGCTGAGCTGGGTGCTGCGGGATCCGCGGATGACATCGGCGCTGATCGGCGCGAGCAGCGTGGCGCAGCTGGAGGCGAACGTGGCGGCGGTGCGGAGTCCGGACCTGACCGAGGAGGAGCTGGCGGAGATCGACGCCTACGCGGTCTCGGCGCCCGGCGCGAACATCTGGGCCCTCAGCAGCGAGGGCTAGCGAGGGCCGCCGGCCGCGGCGGGGGCGGGGGGCGGGGGCGGGATGGCGGCCGGGAGACGGAGGCCTGGACGGGCCCGGATACGAAGCGGGCCGGTCCGTGGGGGGGATACGGACCGGCCCGAGGGGGGGTTTCCACCATAGCCCCTGCCGCGCCGCGCCGCGCGCAACCGCGGCCCGGTTCACACGGTCAGTCCCCCCGCCAGCAGACCCACGAGGGCCCCCGCCACCATGAACGGCCCGAACGGCATGGCCGCCTTGCGGCTCGCCCGCCGGGCGAGGACCAGCGACATCCCGTAGACCGCGCCGAACAAGAAGCCCGCGAACGCTCCCCCCAGGAGCACGCCCCAGCCGTACCACCCAAGGGCTACCCCCACCGGGACCGCCAGCTTGACGTCCCCGAAACCCATGCCGCGCGGGTTGACCAGGAACAGCACCAGATACGCCCCGCCCAGCACCGCCCCGCCCAGCAGTGCGCGCACCCAGCTTCCGCCGGCTCCCGGCAGCAGGGCCGCGACCCCGAGCAGGACGGCGCTGCACGCGGCGAGCGGCAGGGTCACCACGTCCGGCAGCCGGTGGACCCTGCGGTCCACGACCGCCAGCAGCACCGCACACGGCACCAGCAGCAGCCACACGCCCAGCTCCGGCCGCCCCCCGACGGCCGCAGCCACCAGCGCGCACACCACCGCCGTGACGGCCGCCGCCGGCGTGGCGCCCGGCCCGTACAGCCCGTCCCGCCCGTTCCCGCACTCCCCGCACCGGGCCGGCCCGAGCCATCCCGGCAACCTGTGCCCGGCGGGGCAGTGCGTACGCCACGGCGTTCCCGCCTCGACGGCGAGCCGGTAGGCCGCACGCGGCACGAGCAGCCCGGCGGCGGTGCCGTAGACGGCGGCGAGAACGATCAGTGTCAGGCGCACGCGGCGAGCGTACGGCGGGCGGCCGCGCCGGGCATGGGCCCCAGGGCCCATGCCCGGGCCCATCTGCTGTCCCGCGCACGCCCCTTCTGGTAGAACGGCGCTGCGCGAACGGACGGGCGGCGCGACGAGAGGGCCGGACATGGTGCGCTGGCAGGACGGCAGGGGCACGCTGCGCGTCGCGGAGGAGGGCGGTGCGGAGCCGGCCGGCGTGCCGGTGGAGATCGCCGCCTCCTACCGGGCCCGCACCCGCGGCCTGCTGGGGCGCGACGGCATCGGCGGGGCGCTGTTGCTGACGCCCGCCAACAGCGTGCACACCTTCCGGATGCGGTTCGCGATCGACGTCGCCTACCTCGACCGCCGGCTGAACGTACTGGCCGTACGGACGATGCGGCCCGGCCGCCTCGGCCTCCCGCGTCCGCGCGCCCGCCATGTGCTGGAGGCCGAGGCGGGCGCCATGGCGCGCTGGGGGCTGCGGCCGGGCGTGCGGGTGACGCTGGAGGCGTGAGGCCAAGCGCACGCGCCGCCGGTCCCGGGCCGGCGGCCGGCGGGTTCCTCAGAGCTTCGGCCGGTCCATGGGGAGCGGCAGCGGTGCCAGCGCCCCGGTCCCGCGCAGGGTCTCGTTCACCGAGAGCACCAGATCCGTCCCCGGCGCCTCCCCGCCCGGACCGGACAGGTCCACGACCACCCCGCCGTGCGCAACGGGCAGCCGTCTGCCCGGCAGCCCCTCGGGGACGAGGGCCGCGCGGCCGGCGGAGAGATGGACGGCCCGGCCGCACCGCGGGCCGGCGTTGTCCAGGTCGAAGGCCTCCCGGACCGCGGTCATCAGGGCGCGGTCGGCGAAGTCCCCCCAGTCGGGGTCCCAGGCGTCGGCGAGGGCTGCCAGCGCGCGGGGCAGCCGGCCGACCAGCGGGTCGTCCTCTTCCGCGTCCCCGGAGCGCAGCTTCAGCACCACGCTCTGGGGGACGCCGTCCGCGACACCGCCCGCCGAGACCCCGATCTCGGCCTTCGGCCTCCCCTCCCGCCGCGTCCACAGGCTGGTCCGGTATCCGACGGGGTACGCGTCGGGGTCCGGGTCGCCGCGGACGATGTACGCCGCGAACCCCTCCGGGTCGAGCGCGGCCCGCGGGGCCTGCGGCCCGGCCCCGGCGGTCTCCCGCCAGTCGGCGAAGACCTCCTCGTCGACCTCCTTCAGCCGCGCCAGGAAGTCGAGCCAGCGGTCGGCCAGTTCGCGCGGGCTCTCCTCCCTCGGTCCCCAGAAGCCCCGTACCGTGACATTGATCATGGTTTCCGGTCCTATTTCCTCACGGGCGTGTGGACGACCTTCACGTTAATACCCGCGTCCTCGAAGGCCTCCTGCGCCGCTTCGGCGGCGCTCTTGTTGGAGAAGTGCCACTCCACGGGTTTGCCGCCCGCGGCGTTGACCTGGGTCTGGGCCTGCTTGACCCACCGGTCCCGGACGTCCTGGGGGAGTTCGCCGTCCTTCACGTACTTCCCGTAGCCGAACTTCGCCTCCAGGTACGTCTGCCGCTGGGAGTCCCAGCCGTCGAACTCGACGTCCCGGCCGCCCCTGGGGTTCTTGACGAGGTACTCCTTGCCCCGCTTCACCCCGGACACCTGCTCCTGGTACCGGATCCACCGCTCGGCGGCCTCGGAGTTCGCGGCCCGCTTCCTCGAACCCCACGCGCCGTCGCCCCTGTCCTTGGAGCCGCGCCTGGGGTTCTTCAGGTCCTTGTACCAGGAAGGCTTCGGCCACTTCTTGTAGTCGCCGGGCTTGGCGGTTCCGGGTTTCCCGGCCGGGCAGTTGTGGACGAGGGCCGCGGCGTCGCCCACCTCCACGTAGTAGGTGTGGATGTCCTGGACGGACAGGTCGTGGGTGCGCTGCTGCCGCTCGTAGTGCTCGACCCCCGTCACCCGCAGGGAGGAGCCCCGGGGTGTTCGCAGCTCGTCCCCGGGACGGATCTCACCCGCCTCCGCCCAGCGCGCCTCGTCCACCAGCCAGAACGGATGGGTGTCGGTCGCCGTCAGCGTGGAAGCACGCCCGCCCACCAGCACCGTCAGCCGGGTGAAGTCCTTGTCGTCCTCGGTCGTGATCGTCCCCGCCACCGGCCGGACGGTCGTCAGCCCCCGGTACGGGTCGGTGACCGTGACCAGATCCCCGGCCCGCACCTCCTCGATCGCCCGGCGGCCGCCGTCCGCCAGCAGCACCGGCGTACCCGGCAGGAAACTGTGGTCGCAGGCGTTCTCGGCCTTCCTCAGCCGCTGCCGGGCCTTCTTCAGCTTCCCGGACTTGTCGATGATCCCTTCGAGGCCGTCGTAGAGGTCACCGCCGTGCTTCTTGATCTTCCTGACGAGCTCGACGGCCTTCTTCCACTTCCACGGCGCCCCGTACTTCGCCGCCAGCTTCCCCACCGCGCCACCGATCAACGAGGTCAGCACGTTGATCAGCGTCTCCGTGCACGCCGCACCGTCCCCCTCGGTGATGCAGTCCAGCGCGTCGGTGATCCCCAGTTCCTCGGCGAGGATCTTCGCCAGCTCCTCGGCCGCCTCCTTCGCCTTCTCCTCGTCCCCCTTGAGCGCCTCCTCGAGGTCCTGAACCTGTTTCAGGGCCTCCCGGTACTCCGTGTCCTCCGGGGAGTCGGGCAGCTCGCCCTCCGAGTAGGGCTCGTCCGCGGCGGCCCGGTCCGCGTCGGGGTCGTCGCCGGAGTAGCCGCCGTCCTCGCCGGGGCCGCCGGTGGGGTCTGTCTCGCCGGGGCCGTCGGCGACGGGCTGCTCACCGGCGGAACCGCACTCCCCGCCCACCACCCGGCAGATCTTCGCCCCGATCGACTGCCCCAGCTCGGTGGTCACCCCCGCCGCCACCAGACCACCGACGATCGCGACCACCACCACGACCATCCCGACGTACTCCGTCGAGGTCTGACCCCCCTCCGAGTACCGCAACCCCAGCATCCGCGCCGGGGAGACGGGCCGGCGCGGCGCCCTCCGCTCCCGTGCCAGGGCGAACCAGGAGCGCGCACGCGGTGCCGAGAGCAGCGCCACCACCAGCAGCGGCAGAACGAGGTGGACCGGTCCCCACCACAGGCCGTCCCGGGTGTTCTGCCACGCCAGGACCAGAACCCAGGCCTGAACGAGGTGAACGCCCGCCCGGGCCGGCCGCCCGGCCGTCCGCATCCGGCCCGCCAGCAGTGCCCCGGCCACCCCGGGCACCAGGGCGTACGCCACCGCCCGGCCGATCACACCGTCCGCACCGTCCGCCGCGTCCGCCGCGTCCGCCGCGTCCGCCACCGACAGGCCCAGCAGCACGAGGAGCACGAGCCTCGCCGCGACCACCGCGCCCGGCATCGGTGTGCGCCCGGTGTGCCCGTGGTCCGAAGGCGCTGAGGATACGAGTCCCGACATACCGGCGAGGCTATTGAGCGGCCACCCGGGAAGCATGGGCCCGCGGGCCCAAAAGCGGGCCCAACGCCCTTGTACCGAGGCGGGATCGACACCTGTCAGCCGGCCCCGGAGGCGCCGGCCCCAAAATCCTCCGGCCGGCCCTCCCCCGCCCTACCGCTCCAGCTTCTCGATCTGGGCGGCGACCACCGACTGCGGAATCCCGGGCTCGGCGAAGTCCATCAGGTTCATCGAGTAGAAGATCGCCACGCTGGAGCCCGAGCGGACCACCTTGAACAGCAACGGCACCCTGTCACCCTCGAAGTCGCCGTCCACCTGATAGGCCAGGGCGTCGTCGGCGCCGGTGGGGGCGGTGAGCTCCGTGACGCCGGAGTACTTGCTGGTGTCACCGCCGGTCTTGGTGGTGAAGCCGTCCGCACACGCCTTGACCGCCTTGCGCAGCCCCTCCATCAGACGGTTCGCGGACTCCTGCTCGTACGCGCCGAGCATCTCGAAGAGGATCAGCCCACCGGCCTCCTCGTCCTCGGACGTGGTGATGAGCTGCCGGTAGACCATCTCGGCCGGCTCCGGCTCGGGCGCGCCCCCGATCACCGAGGCGATCGGCCGGCACTCGGCCCGGTCGGCCTTCTCCAGGCCGGCACCGGAGACCTCCTCCTTCGAGGGCGTCTTGACGGTGTATCCGGACACGTCCGCCGTCCTCAGCGCCGCCTTCTCCAGCTCCTGCCGGGACAGGGTCCTGGCCGGCTCGGCCGGGGTGGTCCGCGTCGGGGCCGGAGCGGCGGACGAGGACCTCCCGTCCCGCCCGGCCTCCTTCGCGTCCTC
This sequence comes from Streptomyces barkulensis, assembly GCF_002843305.1. GTDB lineage: Bacteria > Actinomycetota > Actinomycetes > Streptomycetales > Streptomycetaceae > Streptomyces > Streptomyces barkulensis. Next base: position 13,586 of record NZ_PGSG01000020.1, on the reverse strand, counting down.
CCCGTCCGCGGAACCCGGGCCGCCGCAGGCGGAGGCGAAACCGAGCGCAAGGGCGGCGGCGGCCGCGGGCAGGAGGCGGGAGATGTGTGTCTTCATGGCGGCGGTGCTCCTGTGCACATGGGCTTGTGGCGACGGCGGCGGTACGGGCGGGGCCGGGCGGTACGGGCGGACCGGTCCGCCGGTGCGGCGACCGGTCCGGATCTGTGGGGGTGCGGCGCCGGCCTCGGACGGGCCGGCGCCGGAATCAGCCGCCGCGGGGGAAGGAGATCTCCACCCGGCGGTTCTTCTTCCTTCCCTCCTCCGTGGAGTTGTCGGCGACCGGGTTGTCCTCGCTGTAACCGCGGATACTGAACGTGATACCGGAGCCGAGGTCCTTGAGCAGTTGCTTGTGCACCGCCTCGGCGCGCTTCTTGGACAGGACCCTGCCGTGCTCGTACGAGCCGAGGTTGTCCGTGTACCCGAAGACGTTCACCTCCGTGGCGCCCTGCTCCTCGATCTCCTCGGCGATCCCCTTGATCCTGTCGTTCGCCTCGGGGCTGAGCTTGGCGCTGTCCTTGCTGAAGAGCACTTCGGCCTGAAGTGTGAACTTGGTGTTGGACTCGGAGTCCTCCCGCTTCTCCTCACCGGCCTCGTCACCGACGACCTGCTTGATTTCCAGGACCTTGGGCTCGGCGAGAGTGGCGCCGTCCGGCAGCTTGAGATCGGGGTCGTTTATGTCGACCTCTCCCTCGAAGACCGAGAGCGCCGGTGCGATGTCGTCGGCGGCTGCCGGGGAGGTACCGGCGACCGTCATCCCTGAGGCGAGGAGGGCGGAGAGCGCGAACACGGTGCCGTTTCTGCGGACTTCCGTCCAGAACGGGGATCGGGAAGCGTTCATCTCGTCACCCGCCCGTGATCTCGACCGTGGCCGGCTGGAAGGTCGGGATCTGCAGATCCACGTGGGTGGTGTTCTCCGGCGGCGCGGGGAACTGCATGAAGACGTTCAGCTCGGAGTTGGCCTTGACGCTGGGGATTCCCATGGTGGCCAGAGGCCGGTTCTCGGTGTCCCGCAGCGTGTAGTAGCGCTTCTTCTCCGCCTTGTCCACAAGCGATGCGCCGCCCATGGAGCCGCCGCCGGCACCCTTTTTGAGATCGAGTTCCGGACCGGTCCAGAGTGAAGTCTCGTAGAACTCCTTGCCCCCGGTGTTCTTGAGTACGCCGTTGACCGTGACGAACCCTCCGGCATCACGTACCACGGAATTGATGTCGAGGACGATGTCCTCCGGACCCTTGAGCGTGACGATCACCTTGCTGTCGTCCGCCACCTCGCCGCTGCCTCCCGTCCCCTCGTCCTGGGAACCGGTCGTCTGCTCGGCGGAGGGCTTGTCGGCGACCTTGTCCTCGCCGTCACCACCACCGCAGGCGGACAGCGTGAAGGTGAGCGCTGCCGCTGTAACGGCCACGGCGGCCCGGCGCACCTGGTGGATCTGCCACATACTCATTGCTACTGGTCCTCTGCTCGTGGGTCGCGTTGTCGGTCAGTCGGAAAGCCGAACGGTGAAGAGATCCGCCGCGTCGGGGAAGAAGTCCAGGTTCTCCGGGTCGATGAACCGGTCCCTGCCGTCGCACGTCAGCTTGCCCGGGAAGACCGGCTTTTCGTTGCCGCCCCCGTTGTCCGGGTCCTCCCCGTCCTCCGGTTTCTCCTCATCGGGCTTGAAGGTGCAGCGCGGTTCGATGACCGCGACGGCCTCCGCCGTCATGTGGATGTCCTCCGTGCCCGGGACGACGGTCTCCCCGAGCGGCTCCTGGGTCTTCACCTTCACGGTGAAGCCCGGACGTCCGTCGGTCAGCCGACGGCAGCCGCCCGGGGCTATGTCGGACTTGTTCTGCGCCGCGAAACGCTGGGCCTCCCTGCAGGCACCGTATGTTCCGAATCCTCTGCCGCTGAGGATGTCGTCCCAGCTCCGGGGATTCAGAACCGAGGCGAGCAGACCCCGGCGGAGCTGGTCCCGCGCGTCCTGGGCGGCGGCCAGGGCGGCGGCGTCGGCCGCCGACTGGGCGCCGTTGCGGGAGGCGGAGGCCTGACCGACCACGAAATACGCGAGCGCGAGGAAGAGCAGGCTCGCCACCACCGTGATGTAGATGGGGACGGCCTGCCCTGCCTCGCGCTGTTTCCGTGGGGCCACGGATCCGATCACTCGCCGCCGCCGCCAACCTTGCCGACGGCTTCCTTGATCTTGTTGCCGATGGTGTCGCCGATGTCCGTCATGCCCGCCACCACGGCGATGATCGCGATGATCGCGATCAGCATGCCGATGTACTCGACCGCGGTCTGGCCCTTGTCGCCGCGGCGGGAGATGGCCTCGATGGTGGTGTCGGCCCAGCCGTTCACGCGAACCCTGGTGTCGGTCGCCAGCTTCAGAGCGGTGTTCTTCATGGTGTTCCCCTCCAAGTCCGGTCGACCGGTCCACGGCCGACGGATAGGTCTCTGCGGTGCCGCCCGCGCTTCCGGCCTCCTTCTGACCGGTACCGCCCGCGACATGGGAAACGTACGCCGGAACACCATCGGACCGCATGGGTCCGTGGACCCAAGTACGGACCCAAAACCGGAGTTGGAACTCCTTCGCCGCCGCTCGGGCCCCGTGGCCCGTCATGTGATCAGCCACGGTCCTCCAACCCCCCTCGCGCCGTGCCCAGCCAGACCGCGATGGCCTGGCTGCGACTTCCGGCGTGCAGTTTGGCGAAGATCCGGTTGATGTGGTTCTTGACCGTCTTCTCGCTGATGAAGCAGGCGGCGGCGATCTGTGGATTGGTCAGGCCGGACGCGATCAGGTCCATCACCTCCGCCTCCCTGCCGCTCAGGCCGAACCGTTCCGCCCCGGCCACTCCCCGGGCGGGAACCGACTGTGCCATATTGGATTGCTTGTGCGAAGTATCTTGGAATGAATGTGGCACATCCGATGTGGATCCTTCTCCAAAAGAGCGTAGTTGACTCGATACCGGATGAGGGGTTTGCTCCGAATGACCGTGTGCGGTTGCATGCTCCCGCCCCGGGGCCGCGGGCTGGTGGCCGGAGTCGGCGAAGGCCGTGCCGAGCCCTTCGGGCAGCGGCTGTCCCGGAGCGGCCACCGCGCCGCCGCGGAGGCCGGCCAGGAGGGCGTTGGAGGCCGTGGGCGTGAAGTGGGCCCGGCCCTCCCTGATGTCGCGGACGGCCGCGACCAGCTGGCCGGCGGTGAACTCCCCGTGGACCAGATAGCCTCCGGCCCCCAGGCGCAGCGCCTCGTGGACGACCTCGCTCTCGCGGCTGTAGGTGAGCATCAGCACGGGCGCCATGCGCACCAGGTGCGGCAGGGCCGAGATGCCGTCGACGCCCGGCATCCGGACGTCCAGCAGCACCACGTCGGGCCGGTGCCGCCGGGTGGCCTCGTAGGCCTCACGGCCGTCGGCCGCCTCGGCGGCCACCCGGATGTCGTCGCGCCCCTGGAGCAGTGCGGTCAGGCCCGCGCGCACGACCGGGTTGTCGTCGGCGACGACGATCCGCAGCGGTGCGGCGGCGGGCGCCGGAGGCAGGGACGGACCGTCGTCGGGCGCCGTCGGCAAAGGTGCGGGAGCGCGGTCCGGAGTGTGCCCCGGACGGGGATCGGTGCCGTACGGGGACGCGGGGCGGTGCTGCCCCGAAGCGTGGGGGACATCGTCAGGCATGGTGCGGCCTCCTCTCGGATGTGGGACGGGAAACGGTCGTTCAGGAGCGGATGTGCCGGTGCCGCTGGGCGACGGCGGCCAGGCCCTCCGGGAGCAGGGCGGCCGTGGGAAGGTCGAGACGCACCTCGGTTCCGGTGGTCGCCCTCCCCCTGCCGACACGGATGCGCGCGCCGATTCCCGCGGCGCGTTCCACCATGCCGACGAGTCCGAAGTGCCCGGCGCGTTTGAGCTGTTCGAGGTCGGTGCCCGCCGGCAGGCCGCGTCCGTCGTCGTAGACGCTGATGCGCAGCGAGTCGTCGACGACCCCGACCGAGACGTCGACGCGGGTGGGGTCCGCGTGCCGGTGCGCGTTCTCCATGGCCTCGGAGGCGATGGTCAGCACCTGCCTGGCCACCGCCTGGGGGACCGTCGGCACGGGCGCGCCGTTCAGCAGGCGGAAGACGGCCTCCAGGCCCGTCCGGCGCGCGAAGTCCGCCGTGCGGGCTGACAGTTCGCCGGCGATGTCCACCCCGCCGTCCAGACCCGAGTCGCGGCGCAGATCGGACAGCAGCTCCCGGGACTCCACCGCGGCGCGGCGTGCGGACCGGGCGACGAGTTCGGCCTGCCGTCTGAGGGCGCCGGGGTCCATGCGGTCGGCGGAGCCGGCCAGTCCGTCCGCCGCCAGGGCGAGACCGTGGAGGGTCTTGGCGACCGAGTCGTGCATCTCGCGGGCCAGCCGGGCGCGTTCGCGCTCGACCGCCTCGGTGACGGCCAGCCTGGAGCGCATCTCCAGCAGGGCCTCGGTGGCGCTGCCGAAGCGCAGCATCAGCCTTCGCAGCGTGACTCCCACCGCGCCCGCGAGAACGCAGACCCCGGGCAGGAACGCGGTGGCGGCGAGCGACGCGCCGAGCATGCCGTTGCCCGCGTACGCGACGGCCACGACCAGCAGGGTGAGGGCGGTGAAGAAGCCCGCACCCCGCCATCCGTACACCAGTCCGGCGAGCAGCGGGGTGCAGATCGTGACGTAGCTCAGCGGACTGGCCGGTGTGGCCGTGAACAGCAGGAGGGCTCCGAAGCCTGCGTCGACGCCGAGGAGCGCGGGGTGCCGGAGCAGCAGGGGGCCGAAGCGCTCCCAGTCGCGGAAGAGCAGGTAGGAGCCCATGAAGGTGAACACGATCGCCGCGCCGACCAGCCAGGTGGGCCATCCCGGCCTCGTGCCGCTCAGGGCGAAGGGGGTGGTCAGCACGATCATGCCCAGCCGGAAGCCGAAGACCTGGCGGCACAGCGCCTGGAGCGCGCTGATCTGGATCCTGAGCGCGGGCGCGGGCGCGGGCGCCGGCTTCTCCCGCGGCGCGGTACCGCCGCTGCCCGCGACGGCGGATCCCGGCGACCCCGCCGACGTGAACGGCATCGACACGTTTCCCCCCTCACACTTGTCGGCGGCCCGGTGGCCCGGCGGCGCGTACGGTCTACAGGCCGGTTCCCGTGCCGAGGAACATGCCCGTGCCCAGCAGGATGATGGTGGCGGGCACCATCAGCATGGTGACGATGGACGTGGCCTTGGGCACGGCCTTGGCGGCTTCCCGGCGGGCGTTCTGGGCGTCGGTGCGCCGCATGTCGTTGGCGATCTGGATGAGCGTCTCGACGATCGGGGCGCCCAGCTCCTCGCCCTGCTGGAGGGCCGTGACGAACTGGGCGACCTGTTCGGAGTCGTTGCGTCTGCGCAGTTCGTCGAACGCCCGCCGGCGGCTGACGCCCATGTCCATCTGGCGCAGGGTGATGCGCAGTTCGTCGGCCCAGGGGCCCTGGTACTTCTCGGCCGTGCGCTCCAGTGCCTGGCGGAAGCCGAGACCGGCGGACACCACGACGGCGAGGACGTCGAGGAAGTCCGGGAGGGTCCGGTCGATGGCCCTGCGGCGCTCCCGGACGGCCGACCAGATGCCGACCTCGACCCAGAAGGCGCCGAAGGCGATCATGCCGATGGCGAGGACGGTGTGTCCGTTGGCCAGCATGACCAGGGCGCCCAGGCCGCCGAGGAAGCCGTAGACGGCCCGGCGGGCCGCGTAGCGGTCGATGGTCAGGCCGCCGGGGTTGCCCGCCATGTCGATCCTCCTGCGGACCTTGTTGACCCGGCCGGGCCCCATCAGACGCAGCACCATGGGCGCGTAGCGCATGCCCATCCGGTCGATGCCGGAGCCCACGGCGCCGGTCCGCGTGGAGCCGACCTCCAGCGCGATGGCGAGGTCCCCGGGGAGCTTGGCCTCGGCGCGGTAGAGCCGTATGCCGGCGATGGCTCCGTAGACGCAGAGGCCGATGACGGCGGCGAGGAGGAGTCCCATATGTCCGTGTCCTCTCAGACTTCGATCTTGCCCAAGCGGCGGACGAGGAAGAACCCGATGCCGTACAAGACCATCGCGACGATCAGCGCCCCCTGGCCCAGCGGGGACGCCGTGATCTTGTCGAGGGCGCCGTCCCAGATGCCGTCCATCAGCAGCAGGGATCCCAGGCCCATCGCGGGGACGATGTAGGCGGTGCCGGTGACCTGTGAAAGCTGGGTCCTGACCTCGCGCCGGGTCTCCTTGCGGTCCTCCAGGGTCTGGGTGAGGTTGTGCAGGGAGCTGACGAGCGTGCCGCCCGCCCTGTTGGACAGCACGAGCGTGGTGACCAGGACGGCCAGTTCGCGGGAGGGCAGGCGTTCGGCGAGTTCGCCGAGCGCGTCGTCGAGGGTGTGGCCGACGGCGAGCCGGTCGGCCACCCGGCTCAGTTCCTCGCCGGCCGGGTCCTCCAGTTCCTCGGCGGCCATGGTGATGGCGGTGCGGAGCGCGAGTCCCGCCTGTGTGGCGTTGGCGAGGACGCGGGTGAGCTCGGGGAGCTGGTTGATGAACCGCTCGGTGCGTTTCTGCCGCTGCCAGTTGAGGAAGGTGAAGGAGCCCCACAGGGCGATGACGGCCGCGATGGGTCCGAAGAAGGGCGCGAGCAGGGTGGAGGCGATCAGCCACAGGCCGATGACGGAGCCGACCATGTAGACGAAGAACTCGCCCGGGGTCAGGTCGAGGCCGGTGGCCGCGAGCCTGAGTTCGATCCTCCTTCCGAACCGGGTGCCGCGCAGCCGCCGGTCGACGCCCTGGAAGTTGCGGCGGCGGCCGGACGTCCGCGTCGGCCCGGTGTGGGAGAGCCGGTCGATCAGCTCGGCGTGCTGCGCTTTCCCCGAGGCGTACGCGTGCACACCCGTGACCGCGAGCACGCAGCACAGCAGCGTGACGCCGATCGTCAGCAGTGCGAGATTGTCCATGTCCGGTGGAGGCTTCCTCGGTGTGGGCGGTGTCGGGAGGGGGTCGTCAGGAGGGGGTCCTGCGCACGGCGAGCTGCTCCTCGCCGGCGGCGACTCCGAAGGCGGGTGGGACGGGTTCGTTCTTCATACGGAGGCGTTCGGCGATCCGGCGCGGCAGCGGGAAGTGGGCGAACTCCCCGTGGACCCGGCCGTCGCCGCCCATGGGAAGGGCGTCGAAGCGGCACACGGTGACGATCCTGTAGTCCTCCCGGCCGTGCGAGTCGACGAGGGCGATCTCGCTGATCCTCCGGGATCCGTCGGCGCTGCGGGTCAGCTGGACGATGACGTCCACGGCGCTGTTGATCTGGTCCTTGATCGCGGCGAAGGGGATCTCCACCTCGGACATGGACGCCAGGGTCTGCAGCCGCATCAGGGCGTCCTCGGCGCTGTTGGCGTGGACCGTCGCGAGGGAGCCGTCGTGGCCGGTGGACATCGCCTGGAGCATGTCGAGCGTCTCGCCGCCGCGGACCTCGCCGACGACGATCCGGTCGGGGCGCATGCGCAGGGAGTTGCGGACCAGGTCCCGGATGGTGATCCGGCCCTTGCCCTCGACGTTCGCGGGCCGGCTCTCCAGCGTGATCACATGGGTCTGCTGGAGCTGGAGCTCCGCCGAGTCCTCGATGGTGATGATGCGCTCCCCCTCCGGGATCAGTCCGGAGAGCGCGTTGAGCAGCGTGGTCTTCCCGGTGCCGGTGGCCCCGGAGACGATCACGTTGAACTTGGCCCGGACCAGTCCGGCGAGCAGCATCATCATGTGCTCGTCGAGGGAGCCGAGGCCGATCATCTCCTGCAGGGTGTAGGCCCTCGGGAAGCGCCGGATGGTCAGGGTCGCGCCCGAGAGCGCGAGCGGCGGGATGATCACGTTGACGCGCTCGCCGGAGGGCAGCCGGGCGTCGACCATCGGATTGGCCTCGTCGACGCGGCGGTTGACGGTGGAGACGATGCGCTCGATGGTCTGCATCAGCTGCTCGTGGGAGGCGAACCGCATCGGCAGGAGTTCCAGGCGTCCGCCCCGCTCCACGAAGATCTGGTCGGGGCCGTTCACCATGATCTCGCTGATGGAGGCGTCCTCCAGGAGCGGTTCCAGGATGCCGAGGCCGAGCGCCTCGTCCACGACGCGGCGGATGAGCATGGCGCGTTCGTGGGTGGACAGGACGGGGCCCTCGCGGCTGATGATGTGTCCCAGCACGCGCTCCAGCCGGACGCGGCGCTCCGTCGCCGCGAGGGAGGACATCTCCGCGAGGTCGATCTCCTCGAGCAGCTTGGCCCGGTAGACCGCGACGAGGTGGCTCTCCTCCTGCTGGTTCGAGGTCGCCTCGGGGGTGTTGATGCGTGCCTTCAGGCTCATGGCTCCAGTTCTCCTTCCGGTCCCCGCCGTCCGCCGCTGCCGGCCGCCGTCAGTCGCGGGGCATGGTGGTCGTCCGCTCCGTGTCGCCGAAGGAGACCCCCGGGATGATCGAGGGGATCCTGACCGTGGCCGTCACCCTCACCTCGTCGTGGGCGCCGGCCCACTGCCGGAACCGGGCGCCGTCCGCGAGCCAGTCGCTCATCGCCTCCCGGCCGGCCTGCGCGGGGGGCATTTCGGGACGGTCGTGCGAGGCCATGCGGGCCGCGGCGCGGGACGCCGTGCCCGCCTGCTGGATCGCGTACGCGGCGAGGCCGAACTGGATCAGCGCCAGCCCGACCAGGATCAGGACGGGGAGCATGCCGATGTACTCGACCGCGACCTGCCCGCGGTCGGAGCGTCGTCTGCGCAGCACCATGGCTTCAGTTCTCCTTCGCCGCCGCGGCGTTCCCGGTGACCGAGAAGGGGAAGTCGGCGATCCCGGGGAAGAGGACGGGCACCTTGAGGCCGACCTCCGCCTTGACCAGCCCGGAGTCGACCCAGCAGTCGGTCCTCGCCGACTTCCTCCAGTCGCCCTCCAGGTCCTCCTTGCCCGCCCGCTCGCACGCCTGGCCCCGGCTCTCCCTGCGGAGGTCGGCCACGGCCGCGGCGTGCGCCGCCTTGTCGGCCGCGTTGCCGGCGAGCGTGTAGGTGTAGCCCAGCAGCGCGCACTGCCACAGCAGCACGAGGGTGGCGATGATGACCGGCAGCATGCCGATGAACTCGACGGCCACCTGGCCCTCGTCACCGCCGGTGCGTGAGCGCGCCGCGGTCCGGCCCCGTCCCGTCCCCGTGTCGGCTTCCCCCATCAGCCGGTACCCCCGCTCGGTTCGGTGGTGTCGTTGTCACGGCGTCCGCCGCGGCGGCGGAGCAGACCGATCGATCCCCTGTCCCCGTACCTGCCGCCCTTGCCCTGCTGGGCCCTGGCCGTGTCGACCAGTCCGAGTTCTCCCGCCAGGGCCCACATCGCCTGCCTGACGGAGCCGCGGGAGTCCAGGTCCTGCACCCGGCCGGAGTCGACCGCCGCCTGGAGTTCCCTGAAGCCGGCCGGGATCGCGCCGCGGGCGACCGGGGTGCCCACGATCCGCTCGACGAGCGGGGGCTGGATCTCGGTGTTGCGGGTGTGCCGGTTGACGACGGACAGCGTCTCCTCCGCCTTGCGGATCTGCAGCCGGTCCCACAGCCGGATCATGCGCTTGGCCGCCCGGACGGCGACGACGTCGGGGGTGGTGACCAGCACCGCCGTGTCGGCCATCTCCACGGCCGCGGCGTTCGCCCCGTTCATCTGCGTGCCGCAGTCGACGACCACGACCTCGTACCGGGAGCGCAGCGCGCTGATGATCTGGCGGGCGGCTCGCTCGTCGACCTCCTCGCCGCGTTCGCCCTCGCCCGGGGCCAGGAGCAGGGCGAGGCCGGTGGGGTGGGAGAAGAGGGCGTCCTGGAGGACGCGCGGCGAGATGTCGGCGATGCTGGCCAGGTCCGCGATCGAGCGGCGGAACTGGACATCGAGGTACGACGCCACGTCACCGGCCTGGAGGTCCATGTCGACCAGTGCCACGCTCCTTCCGGAGGCGCGGGCGGCGAGTGCCAGCTGGACGGAGAGCAGGGTGGTGCCCACTCCGCCCTTGGCGCCGCTGACCGTGACCGCGGTGCCGCCGGGGCCGCTGAAGACGTCGGTGCCGGAACCCAGGTGGCGCCGCACTCCCACGGCCCACTGGGCGGCGGCGGAGACCCGTGCGGAGAGCTCGTCGTACGACAGCGGCAGGCCGACCAGCCCGCGTGCGCCGGAGTCCATGGCCGCCGAGTACAGAGCGGGGCCGGCGTCCGCGCTGATCAGGATCACCCCGACCGCCGGGAAGCGCAGCGCGACCTCCCGGATCAGCTCCAGCGCGGGGACCGGCCCGATGCGCTCGTGGACGAGCACGACCTCGGGCAGGTCGCCCACCGACTCGCCGGCGAGTGCCGCGAGGGTGTCCAGGAGCAGGGTGGAGTCGCCGACCGGCTGGGCCGGCTCGGTGTCGGGAAGCTGGCTCAGCAGTGTGGAGACGGACCGGGCCGCGTCGGCGTCGCCGACGGCCGGGAGGATTCTCGTGACCATCCGTTGACTCACCTGTCTCCGACGAGGGTGTAAGTGCGTTCTTCCTCGGAGATGGTCGTGTCACTCCCGGGCGCGACGAGGGCGAGCCGGACGTTGACGGCGAAGGACTCGGCGAAGGCCACACGCTGGGTGTCGAGGGTGTTGAGCGCGAAGGTGATCGGCACCGCCTCGGACTCGCGGTTGATGTCCCCGTTCTCCTTGGTGATGGGGGTGAGCTCGCCGACGTCGATGACGCGGGCGTTGCTGACGATCACCCGGGAGATCTCGTTCTCCTTCTTGTCCTGGAAGGTGGCGTAGATGTTGACCGTGGAGCCGGGCCGGATCTTGCCCGCGACGCCGGTGGCCGCGTCGATCATGATGGCGATCTCCTGCTCGCCCTCGCGGAGTTCCGGCTGGTCGGTGATCATGTCGCTCTGGAGGAGCGACCCCTTCTTCAGCGGGTTGGTCGCGATCTTGCCGCTGAACTCGTCGGTCGCGGTGACGGCGGTCCTCGGCAGCCAGCGCCTGGGTATCCTCACCTTCTCCACGACGCTCTCGTCCAGCGCCCGGTAGGCCGGCACGTTCTTCGACAGGCGGTACGCCGTGACTTCCGGGCCGACCTTCGACTCCACGTCGTTGATCACCGACAGGACGCCCGCGAAGGCCGCGAAGGCGCACAGGACGGACAGCAGCAGCAGGATGACACCGCGGCGCTGGCGTGAGTTCATGGTTGCGGACTACCTCGTTCGGGACGTTGGCGTTGGGCGGTTCATGCGGGCCGCGTGTGGCCGGGCCACAGGACCTGCGGTGCGGCCGGCGGCGCTGCTCAGTGCGGCCGGCCGGATACGGAAGCCCCCTGACTGACGACGTCGACGGTTCCGCCCCGGTTCTCGGGCGGTGTCACGGGCGAGGAGCAGAAGACGCAGCGGTCGCCGATCAGTTCGAGACCGCACCAGCGGCACTCGTCGCGCCGTACCGAGCTGACGAGCTGGTACAGGACGGAGACGTCCGGGATGGACGCGGCGAACTCGACCATCTTCCCGGTGCCCCACCAGCGCGGTGAGTCCGCCGGGAGCCGTGCCTCCCGGACGTCCGTCACCCGCCACTGCGGGGCGAGTGTGCCGGTCACCCAGTCCGGGGAGAGCTGGCCGGCGGCGCAGGTGAGCCGGGTGGGGAACTCCGGGCCGGGCAGCGTGCCGCCGTCGCCGATCCTGATCATCTGCGGGGCCGGGGCGGCGAGCACCCCGAACTGGGTGCCGGGCATCCAGGACCTGGCGTGCGCCTTGAGGCTGACCGGGACGTGGTCGAGTCCGGTGACGGAGTTCAGCAGGGCGCCGGCGTGGATGTAGTGCGCCAGCAGGCGCGCGGCGGCTCCGAGGACTCCGGGGCTGAACCCGCAGGTGGAAAGCTGGCGCAGCTGGTGCACCAGGACGCCGGTCGCCAGCGGCGGCAGGTCCGTGCCCAGCAGGGCGATGCGGTCGCTCTCCAGCATCGAGCGGACGGTGTGCAGCCGCCGCACGAAGGAGGCGGGCACGGACGACTGGTACAGCACGACGACGTAGCCGTGCCGCTCGACGAGGACCTGCGTCTCCGCGAGGGCGGCGTCCAGCGGCTGCCGGTCGGGAGGCGTCAGGACGTGTGCCGTCGGCGTGTGCGGATCCGGCGGCGGCAGCACCAGATCGGCGCTGGTGACGGCTATCGCGGTGGGCATCCGAGGTTCCCCGTTCAAAACTGCTCCGGCCTGCCGAGTTCTATACGGCTCGTCAACTCAGCAGCTTATCCGCGCCTTAAGCGGCAGAGAATAGTCACCGAAGCCCGGCGGATGCGCTTTCACCGCCCCCTCTGGCCAAAGGCGGACACAAGGTGACGCAACGGCACCCCACGGGCCGCTTCCCGTGCGGACTCGCGGGGAATTCCCCGAGCTCCGTTTTCACCGGGCGCCACGCGAACGCAATTGGTTGAGCCGTGAATTTACACTGTCGGTGACACCGATCACCCCCGGCGCCGAACCGGTCCGGCAAAAGGCCAGGTCCCCGACCGGGCACCGGGCCACACCCCCTCCCCCGCGCACTTTCCGTCATCACAAAGGGCTTCGGGCCCGTTTGTTTGAAGGAGGAGACCCTGAGCGACGCGCGGTTCCTCGGGGCGCGAGGAGCCGAGGCGGACCCGGACAGGATCGGCGACAGCGCCACCGTCCCGCGGCCCGCCCCGGCGTTCGCCATGGCCTTGTGAACTCCCTTTCTCCGCCAGCCGGTTGCGGGAACCGCCCGGGGAGCGTGCCGCGCCGCGGCGTATGTCACGGAAAGCTCCGCCCCCTCTTGACATCCCCATTGGTCTGAACCATTCTTCCGGCTCAGCACGGTGGCCACCGTCTCCCCCACGCGCGCTCACCCCCTACGCACGGAGGCAGCAGTGGAACGCAGGACGCGAACAGACACCACAGGCGGCGGGAGAGACGCGACGCCCGGCGCGCGCCGTACCGCGCGCGCCCGCACCAGGATCACCGCGGCCCTCGGCGCCGGGGCTGTCGCCCTCGGCGCGGTGGCGTTCGGCGGGCTCTCGGGCAGTGCCGGAGCCGCCGAGCCGAACCTGGTGCGCAACGCCGGCTTCGAGTCCGGCCTGAACGGCTGGACCTGCTCCGCCGGCAGCGGCACCACCGTCTCCTCCCCCGTCCACGGCGGCACGGCGGCCCTGAAGGCCACCCCCTCGGGCAGCGACAACGCCAAATGCACCCAGACCGTGACCGTACAGCCGGACTCCCAGTACGAACTGAGCGCCTGGGTGCAGGGCTCCTACGTCTACCTCGGCGCGTCCGGCACCGGCACCACCGACGTCTCCACCTGGACCCCGGGCGGCACCGGCTGGCAGCAGCTGCGCACCTCCTTCACCACCGGCCCGGACACCACCTCCGTCACCGTCCACACCCACGGCTGGTACGGCCAGAGCGCCCACCACGTGGACGACGTCTCCCTCACCGGCCCCGGCGGCGACCCGGGCGAGCCCGACCCCGACCCCCAGCCCCCGGCCGCCCCCGGCACACCCACCGTCGGCGCCACCACCTCCTCCTCGGTCACCCTGAACTGGAACGCCGTCGACGGCGCCACCGGCTACACCGTCTACCGGGACGGGGCCAG
>NZ_PGSG01000019.1 GCF_002843305.1 Streptomyces barkulensis | reverse complement strand
CACCACCAGATGCCGCGCCACCACACCCCCCAGCGTCCCCGTCCCACCGGTCACCAGCACCGTGCCGTCCGGGTCCAGAGAGCCGAGGCGGGCGGTATCGGGCCCGGCACCACCACCGGCACCGGCACCACCACCGGAGACGGCCGCCCGCACCAGCCGCGGCACCAGCACCCGCTCCCCGCGCACCGCCACCTGCCACTCACCAGCGGCCACCGCCGCCGCCACCACCCCCACCGGCACCTCACCGGCAGCCTCCACATCCACCAGCACAAAACGCCCCGGATGCTCCGTCTGCGCCGACCGCACCAGACCCCACACCACCGCACCGACCGGATCGGCCACCTCACCCGGCACCACCGCCACCGCACCCCGCGTCACCACCACCAACGGCCGCTCCCCACCACCGGACAAACACTCCCGGACGGCCTCCAGAGCCCCGGCGGCCGCCTCATGAGCGGACACCACCGGATCGGAGTGCGCCGGCTCCGCCGACCACACGGTCATGCCGGACGCGGCAGCGCCTTCGGCGGTGGAGTCGTCGGCGGTGGAGTCGTCGGCGGTGGAGTCGTCGGCGGTGGAGTCGTCGGCGGTGAAGGCCTGCCACTCGACGCGCAGCAGGGGCAGCCCCGCCCGGCCGGCCGCGCGCAGCGCCTCCGTGTCCACCGGCCGGAGCGCGAGGGAGCCCACGGTGGCCACCGGCGCCCCGGTGGCGTCCGCCACGGTGGCGGTCAGTTCGTTCCGCCCGGTCGCGCGCAGCCGGACCCGCAGGGACGCGGCCCCGACGGCGTGCAGCGAGACTCCGTTCCAGGAGAACGGCAGTACGCCCTCGTCGTGGTCGCCGCCGAGGGCGCCCAGCACCACCGGGTGCAGCGCCGCGTCCAGCAGGGCCGGGTGGAGTCCGAACTCGCCGGCCGTGGAGCGTTCCCCGGCGCCCAGTGCGACCTCGGCGTACACGTCGTCGCCGAGCCGCCAGGCGGCCCTCAGCCCCTGGAAGGCGGGGCCGTACTCGTAACCGTCGTCGGCGAGCCTGTCGTACGCCCCGGTGAGGTCCACCGGAGTCGCTCCGGCGGGAGGCCAGGCCTCGGGCAGTCCGGTCGCCGCCCCGGTCCGCGGTTCCCCGCGGACCGCCCCGGTGGCGTGGCGGGTCCAGGACCGTCCGGGCGTCTCCCCCCGGTCGCGCCCCTCGGCCTCGTCGGCCTCGTCGGGCTGGGAGTGGACGGTCAGTGTGCGGCGTCCCTCGTCGTCGGCCTCGCCCACGGTGACCTGGAGGCGCACGGCGGCGCGCTCGGTGAGCACCAGTGGCGTGAGCACGGTCAGGTCCTCGACGTGTCCGCAGCCGATCCGGCGGGCGGCCTCCAGCGCCAGTTCGAGGAAGGCGGTGCCGGGGAGGAGGACGGTGCCGCCGACGGCGTGGTCGGCCAGCCACGGGTGGGTGCGCAGCGACAGCCGCCCGGTGAGCAGCAGTCCGTCGCCGTCCGCGGTGGGCACCGCCGCGCCCAGCAGCGGATGGTCGGCCGCGTGCAGTCCGGCCGCGGCCACATCGCCCGTCCGGGCGGCCGGTTCCAGCCAGTAGGACTGGTGCTGGAAGGGGTAGGTGGGCAGTTCGACGTCCGGTGCGCCGCCACTGCCGGTGACCGCGGACCAGTCGACGCCCAGGCCGTTCACGTACCCCTCGGCGGCCGAGGTCAGGAACCGTGCCATGCCCCCCTCGTCACGCCGGAGCGAGCCCAGCACGACGGCCTCCCGCGCCACCGCGCCCTCCTCTGCCCCGTCCTGCCCGCCGTCCTGCCCGGCGTCCTGCCCGGCGTCCTGTGCGGCGTCCTGTGCGGCGATGGTGTCCTGGAGCGCCATGGTGAGCACCGGGTGCGCACTGACCTCGATGAAGGTGCGGTGGCCGCGGGCGAGGAGGGCGCGCGTGGCCTCGTCGAAGCGCACCGGCTGCCGCAGGTTCCGGTACCAGTACTCCGCGTCGAGGTGCGGATCGTCCGGCTCCCCGCCGGTGACCGCGGAGAAGAACGGCACGGCGGCTTCGCGCGGCTCGACCGGGGCCAGCAGATCGAGCAGCCGTTCCCGGATGGTCTCGACGTGCGGTGAGTGCGAGGCGTAGTCGACGGGGATCCTGCGGGCGCGGACACCGTCGGCCGCGCACTGGGCCAGCAGGTCCTCCAGCGCCTCCGGGTCTCCGGACACCACGGTCGAACCCGGGCTGTTGACGGCGGCCACGGCCAGCCGGTCGCCCCACCGCCGGATGCGCCGTTCCGTCTCGCCGGCCGGCAGCGGCACGGAGACCATGCCGCCGGTGCCCGCGAGTTCGGCCAGTGCCCGGCTGCGCAGCGCGACCACGCGGGCGGCGTCCCGCAGCGAGAGCGCGCCCGCGACGCAGGCGGCGGCGATCTCTCCCTGGGAGTGGCCGACGACGGCGTCGGGGCGCACGCCCAGCGACCGCCACAGCGCGGCCAGGGAGACCATCACGGCGAAGAGCACGGGCTGGACCACGTCGACGCGGTCGTAGCCCGGCGCCTCCGGCTCGCCGCGCAGCACGTCGAGGAGGGACCAGTCGGTGAACTCGGCGAGCGCCGCGGCGCACTCGTGCATCCTTTCGCGGAACACCTGCGAGGTCTCCAGCAGTTCCAGCGCCATACCGATCCACTGCGAGCCCTGTCCCGGGAAGACGAACACCGTGCCGCCGTCGCCTCCGGCGGTCCCGTGGACGGCTCCCGGGTGCGGCAGGCCCCCGGCCAGCGCGTCGAGTGCGTCCAGGAGGCCGGCGCGGTCCTGTGCGAGGACCACGGCACGGTGGTCGAAGGTGGCACGGCCGGTGACGAGGGCGCGGGCGAGGTCGGCCGGGTCGAGGTCCGGCGACTGCGCGAGCAGGGCGCGCAGTTGCGCGGCGCGTTCACGCAGCGGCTGCTCGGCCCGTGCCGAGAAGGTCAGGGGCGGCACGTCCTGGAGCGCGGGGGTGGTGTCCGGTCGTGGGTTCCGGTGGTCTTCGCCGGACTCCCGCCGGTCTTCTTCGAGAATGAGGTGGGCGTTGGTGCCGCTGATCCCGAACGACGAGACCGCCGCCCGCCGGGGACGCCCCTCACCGGCCGGCCACACCACCGGCTC
>NZ_PGSG01000018.1 GCF_002843305.1 Streptomyces barkulensis | reverse complement strand
CGACGCCGCCGGGCGCGAGACCGCCCGCCGCATCGGCGAGCACCTCACCCTGGCCCAGTGGTGGGACCCGGCCGGGCGCCTGACCGGCCAGGCCCTCACCGCCGGCCCGGAGGCGGCCACCGTCCAGCAGCGCACGTACCACTACCGGCCGGACGGCCACCTCACCGCCGTCGACGACCTCCTGTCCGGCCACCGCGCCTTCGACCTCGACCCGGCCGGACGCGTCACCGCCGTCACCGCGGCCGACTGGAGCGAGACCTACGCCTACGACGCGGCCGGCAACCAGACCTCCGCCTCCTGGCCCGCCGGGCACGCCGCCGCCGACGCCACCGGCGAGCGCACCTACACCGGCACCCGCCTCACCCGCGCCGGGCGCTTCCGCTACGAGTACGACGCGGCCGGCCGCACCGTCCTGCGGCAGCGCGTCCGGCTGTCGAAGAAGCCCGACACCTGGCGCTACGAGTGGGACGCCGAGGACCGCCTCACCACCGTCACCACCCCCGACGGCACCCGCTGGCGCTACCTCTACGACCCGCTGGGCCGCCGTATCGCCAAGCAGCGCCTGGCGGCGGACGGGGAGACCGTCACCGAACAGGTGGACTTCACCTGGGACGGCCCGGTCCTCGTCGAGCAGACCACCACCTCACCCGATCTGCCGCACCCGGTCGCCCTCACCTGGGACCACGACGGCCACCGCCCCCTGGCCCAGACCGAACGCCTCCTCGATCCCGCCGACCAGAGCGAGATCGACCGGCGGTTCTTCGCCATCGTCACCGACCTCGTGGGCGCCCCCACCGAACTCGTCGACGAGACGGGCGAGATCGCCTGGCACACCCGCACCACCCTGTGGGGCACCACCACCTGGAACCGCGACGCCACCACCTACACGCCGCTGCGGTTCCCCGGCCAGTACCACGACCCCGAGACCGGCCTGCACTACAACCACTTCCGCTACTACGACCCGGCCACCGCCCGCTACACCACCCCCGACCCCCTCGGCCTGGCCCCCGCCCCCAACCCGGCCACCTACGTCCACAACCCCCACACCTGGTGCGACCCCCTCGGCCTCGCACCGGACTACCCGGATGATGACGGTCCCGCCATCGGCGACTACACATCTAAGGGTGCGGGCCAAGACCTCAAGCGATCGGCCATGGTGGGTGATGACCCGTGGCACTTCAACACCGGCCACGGTTACGACCGTGCTCACACCGGACCGGGCGGGGTTCAAAATGACCTACGCACCACCGGACTGAAACCGGACCAGATCGAGCAGGCTATCGTCTCAGATGTATACAGATTCATGGAGGGAGGCGGCACTGTCCCCACCCCTGGGCCTGGTTTCTCCGGTCCATTGGAAAGAACCGTGCAGATCGATGGGCACGCTGTCGGGTATCGGGTGATCCATAGGCCGGACGGTGCTTACCAGTTGTCCACGTACTGGCTCAACTAACCCGCAGCAGGGAATGAAAAAGTAATGCGGAACCGCCTGATAATACTTGTTTTCGGGCGGAAAAGGAAGCGGATCCACCTGCCAGGGACGTGCCGTGCGTGAACTTCTCAGCATTCAGCATCAGGCACGGATTATCGACGCTCTCAGAAAGCACTGACACGCGAAGGAAAAGAATGTCCGACCTGACCTCCACTGCCAGAAACCTGAGCCAGGCCATTGATGATCCAGCCGGCGGCCAGGTCTACGAGGCCGTCAGAGAATACGTAGAGAAGATCACCTTTGCGTCAGCCGACGATATTCTCGCAACACTCCAAGAGGTCCTGGGCGAGGACTGGATGGCATTGCCGCCCTGGGCTCGCAACCTTGCGTATCGCCTGGCTTGCCTGCAACACCCCGACGACGCAAACCTGCTACGGGAGGC
Source organism: Streptomyces barkulensis (assembly GCF_002843305.1). Classification (GTDB taxonomy): domain Bacteria; phylum Actinomycetota; class Actinomycetes; order Streptomycetales; family Streptomycetaceae; genus Streptomyces; species Streptomyces barkulensis. The sequence goes on along the minus strand of NZ_PGSG01000018.1, from coordinate 1,656 downwards.
GGCAGCTGATCTTCTTTGCTTCGGCCCGGACTGGGATGATGTTGCCGACAGCCTCAAACAGCGCGCCGAAGATTTGGAGTGCCATGAATGATTGAGGTGATCCCCACTTCCTCAACCGCGGGAAAAGAATGCGGGAGCCGGTATCACATGGAGCGGAAAAATACTGCTGTTTCCTGTCCGCTGCTGCGAGGTCTCGATCGGTTACCTTCGATGATACCACCGGCCGTCAGCCGGTCTGGTCTGCATCGTCGGGATACGGCCACCATGGCCTCAGCTCACGAAGAGGCCAAATGGTTTACCGACTCGGACGACCAGGACGAGATCGGCCCGCCGGACTGCCCTGCCCGCCTCGCGGACAGCATTGACTTCACTTGGGAAAGTGAATGTTAGGCATGCAGTCAATGCAACTTCACCGGGGTAAGGTGGAGTTCCCATGAACATCACTCTGAACAGCATCGACGCCGTGGTGACGAACGCTCCGTTGCCTTTTGCTCCGCGTCTGGCCCTGGACGTACCTCAGGTGGTCGTCGGCGGTTCGCGAGCAGGGCGGAGTTCGAGCAGCAGGTACGGACCACCTTCGGCAGCCTGCGGTGGTTGTGGTCGGAGGAGAACGACATCCGGTTCGGCAAGGGGAGTCACGAGCTGGTGAGCGTCGGGCTCCACGTGCCGACCGAGGCCGCTCCCGCGGAAGCCCGCTTCCACGTCCCCGACGGGCTTCCGACCCTCCAAGGTGGGCTCCGCGCGAACGAGGTACGCGATTTCGGCATGCCGTAGGCGACCGTGCTGCACTGCGGCACCGACGCCGCCGGGCGCGAGACCGCCCGCCGCATCGGCGAGCACCTCACCCTGGCCCAGTGGTGGGACCCGGCCGGGCGCCTGACCGGCCAGGCCCTCACCGCCGGCCCGGAGGCGGCCACCGTCCAGCAGCGCACGTACCACTACCGGCCGGACGGCCACCTCACCGCCGTCGACGACCTCCTGTCCGGCCACCGCGCCTTCGACCTCGACCCGGCCGGACGCGTCACCGCCGTCACCGCGGCCGACTGGAGCGAGACCTACGCCTACGACGCGGCCGGCAACCAGACCTCCGCCTCCTGGCCCGCCGGGCACGCCGCCGCCGACGCCACCGGCGAGCGCACCTACACCGGCACCCGCCTCACCCGCGCCGGGCGCTTCCGCTACGAGTACGACGCGGCCGGCCGCACCGTCCTGCGGCAGCGCGTCCGGCTGTCGAAGAAGCCCGACACCTGGCGCTACGAGTGGGACGCCGAGGACCGCCTCACCACCGTCACCACCCCCGACGGCACCCGCTGGCGCTACCTCTACGACCCGCTGGGCCGCCGTATCGCCAAGCAGCGCCTGGCGGCGGACGGGGAGACCGTCACCGAACAGGTGGACTTCACCTGGGACGGCCCGGTCCTCGTCGAGCAGACCACCACCTCACCCGATCTGCCGCACCCGGTCGCCCTCACCTGGGACCACGACGGCCACCGCCCCCTGGCCCAGACCGAACGCCTCCTCGATCCCGCCGACCAGAGCGAGATCGACCGGCGGTTCTTCGCCATCGTCACCGACCTCGTGGGCGCCCCCACCGAACTCGTCGACGAGACGGGCGAGATCGCCTGGCACACCCGCACCACCCTGTGGGGCACCACC
>NZ_PGSG01000017.1 GCF_002843305.1 Streptomyces barkulensis | reverse complement strand
GGAGCGGGTTTGGCCGGTGTCCTGCCTGGGCTGGGGTCGGGCATGATCAGGGGGCCGTACGCTGGTTGGCAACTCGGGCAGGCTTTGGACCTGCCCGCAATGTGTCCGAGTGGCCCCCTGGTCGTGCCCGACGCGGGTCCCGGACCGGGCAGGTGGGTAAAGCCGTGGAGCCGACCGCCCCCAGCCCCGGCCTGGTCTTTTCGCCCCCTTGCGGGCGCGGGCGGGTGACGGCGCGCGGCCCCGGCGGCGAAGACGAGGAGGGGCCAGCGCGGCGGCGCCCGGCCCGGCGCCGCCGCGCTGTGCGCGGCACCTGATCCCTGCGGGATCAAGACTGCACCTGTGCAGACGTGGAGGCCGGGAACCGTGGGACGCGTCTTCGTGTCCCTGGTGTGCTGTGCACGGCCCTGCCTGCTTCCGCCGGTCCAGAGATGCGGGCCGTTGTGGTCGCCCCGTGGTCGGGGGCCAGTCGGACACAGCGGCGGGCAGGGCCGTGGGGCGGCTCGGTGTGCTGGCACTGCGGCCCGGCCGCCGGACAGCGAGCGGAGCGAGCCTTGATGAGGTAGAGAAACCTGTAACAGCTCCGCTGATCACCAGTTGGTCGGTGAGACGTAGCAAATGGCTTCGGTCTGCCGTCCGTTGCCGTAGCTGTGGGTTGAGCTTCCGATCTGCTGCCATCCAAGCTTCTCGTAGAGGCGCATCGCCGCGGTGTCCTTGCTCAGGACGTCGAGCACGAGGCGGAGGCCTTCCCGCTGTGCGTAGGTCATGGCTGTGCGCATGAGCTCCCCCCCGGCATCCTTGCCTCGGGCTTCAGGAGCGACAAACAGCCGGGAGAGTACGGCTACGTGGGCCTCCTCTTCCTGGCTGTGGTCGACCCATAGCGACACGGCCTCCTCGCCGTTCGGGCGGTTGATCGCCACATGCCCTGTGACGCTCCCCTCCACCTCGGCCACCCAGGCCCGGAGCAACTTCGGCGGGGTAAGCCATGCCTCGGGCTGGTCAACTCCCTCGACCGGGTAGCCGTCGAGGTCGTGTACTCGGACGAGGGCCTTTGCGGCTTCGGGGATGTCCTCGTACTGACGCGGGCGGATGACCGCCACTGCGCTCTGGGAGTTTCTGTCGTCTGTCATGGGGGCGGAACTTCCCTCAATCGGTCGGCAGCTCGTAGGTCAAGACGTTCTCGTCGCCACGCAGGATGAAGTGGCTTACGTCCATCGGCGTTTCGTCCTGGTCGTAGCTGATGTGCAGTACGTCCAGCACGGGTGTACCGGGCGAAGCACTGAGTCGCTCTGCTTCGTCTGTCCGAGGCATACGAGCCTGAACCTCTTCGAGCATCCGGGTCAGCCTGTGGCCAAGCTCCTCGAAGGCCGCGTAGATCCCTCCGGGGCCAGGGACGGCCTGCTCCAGTGAGGTGTCTCCAGCGATGGAGACAGGGATGTAGGTGTTCACGATCTGCACGGCGCGTTCGTCCACGAAGTACGTGTTCTCGCGTCGCACGACTTGCTCTCCGGCCGGGAGCGCGAGTCGCTCGGCAACCCACTGAGGTGGGTCGATCCGCGTGATGCCGGTGACTTCGACACGAGGAGTCCGGCCTTGCGCTTCGACCTCTGAGCGGAACGGCGCCTTGCCGGCCTCGCGCCAGTGCCGCGCGTAGCGGTCGTGTGCGTGCCGGATGAGCTGCGTACGACGGCGTACGAACAGGCCGCGTCCCACTTGACTCTCGACCAGACCGGTGGATTTGAGTAGTCCGGAGACCTTGTTCGCCGTGCCGCTGGAGATGTTGTAGCTCTCCATCAGCTCGCGTTCGGAAGGCAGGACAGAGCCAGGGGCTAGCTCGCCGGACTCGATCTTCCTGCGGAGTTCCTCTGCGATTTCGCGGCTCCGTGGTAGCCGCTGCTTGGCGGGCATTGGGTGGCCTCCTTGGGGTCTGCCCCCAGTGTAGGACCTCCCTACAGAAGTCACCCCATGGAAGTTCGGGGCACCCCCCTTGACCAACCTCCTTAAGGAGGTTCACACTCCCTACAGAGACCTCCTTAAGGAGGTCCCCGTGAGGTGATCTCCTTGCGGAAGATTCGTTCGAGGGAGCCGTGATGGCGTCTTTCAAGATCGACCTGTCGACCGCTGCGGTGATCGTGGCGACCGCCCCGCAGCCGAAGATCGCGAACCGGCGGACCGGTGAGATCGCCACCGACCCGGAGACCGGCGCGCAGCTGATGACGGTGGGCCTGATGGTGGTGGACGACGGTGAGGCCAACCTGCTGGACAAGGTCACGGTGCTGGAGACCGGCATCACCGGGGAGCTGACCACCGGGGCGCCGGTGGG
>NZ_PGSG01000016.1 GCF_002843305.1 Streptomyces barkulensis | reverse complement strand
AGCGCGGCGGCGCCGGGCCGGGCGCCGCCGCGCTGGCCCCTCCTCGTCTTCGCCGCCGGGGCCGCGCGCCGTCACCCGCCCGCGCCCGCAAGGGGGCGAAAAGACCAGGCCGGGGCTGGGGGCGGTCGGCTCCACGGCTTTACCCACCTGCCCGGTCCGGGACCCGCGTCGGGCACGACCAGGGGGCCACTCGGACACATTGCGGGCAGGTCCAAAGCCTGCCCGAGTTGCCAACCAGCGTACGGCCCCCTGATCATGCCCGACCCCAGCCCAGGCAGGACACCGGCCAAACCCGCTCCGCCGACCTCAAGTCGTAGCCGCAGGCCGTGCCCCCGGAAACCTCCACCTACCAACAAGTTGACCGAGATCGTCACCACGTTGTCAGCCCCAGCCGTAGCCTTCATCCATGCGCAGAGGAGCGATCACACGGGAATCCGTACTCAAGGTCATCGAGGAGTACGACGAGGCAGGGCGTGAGGCGTTCCTGTCGAAGTACGGCTTCGGAGAAGCCCGATCGTACGTTCTCGTGCACGAGGGGCGGGAGTACGACTCGAAGGCGATCGCCGGAGTAGCACATAAGTGGGACCAGGGACGGGCGCTGACTTCCGGCGAATTCAGCGGTGGCAAGGAGCATGCGGCCGCATGGCTGAAGCGCCTTGGTTTCCAGGTCAAGATCAAGGAGTAGGGGCGGGCCAGCGATCTTCAGGACCGATGCTGTACAGCAACCAGCGTGACCGAGGCCGACGCCCCATCGGTGGTTCGCATCGAGGGGTGCACCGCACCTCCGCTCGGGCCGTCGCTGGGCCGTCCGAGGGCAGCCAACGGCGACCAACGTTGACAACCGTCGGCGGGTAAGCCGCAGGTCACAGCGTTGGTCGCCGGAAGGCCCCCAGGTCAGCGAGGGCCCGCGTCACTTCTTCGGCTTCTGAACGGCCCCCGCCGGGCACCCGCCACCCCGTGCGGACTGCGAGCGGTGTTCAGCGCGCCGGGCGGGGCGGGCGCTGGCAGCGCGGACAGAAGTAGCTGGAGCGGTTCATCCAGGGGCTGCGGCGCATCGGGGCGGCGCAGCGGCGGCAGGGCAGGCCCTCTCGGCCGTAGGCGTCCAGGGAGCGTTCGAAGTAGCCCGACTCCCCGTTTACGTTGACGTAGAGGCTGTCGAAGCTGGTGCCGCCGACGGCGAGGGCCTCGTTCATCACGTCGCGGACGTGGCCGAGCAGTTCGGCGGTGCGCGGGCGGGTGAGGGTGGCGGTGGGGCGGTCGTAGTGCAGCCGGGAGCGCCACAGTGCCTCGTCCGCGTAGATGTTGCCCACCCCGCTGATCAGGGACTGGTCGAGCAGTGCCCGCTTGAGCGTGCTGCGGCGGCGGCGCAGGGCGGTGTGGAAGGCCGCCTCGTCGAAGGCCGGGTCCAGCGGATCGCGGGCGATGTGCGCCATGACGTCGGGCAGACCGTCTTCCGTGGTGGCGTGCAGTGACAGTCCGCCGAAGGTGCGCTGGTCGACGAAGCGCAGCTCGGTGCCCGCGTCGTCGGCGAAGCGGACGCGGACGCGCAGGTGCTTCTCGTCGGGGGCTCCCTGGGGCTGGACGAGCAGCTGCCCGCTCATGCCGAGGTGTGCCAGGACGCACTGGCCGGTGTCCTGAAGCGGCAGCCACAGGTACTTGCCGCGGCGCAGGGGCGCGCCGACACGCTTCCCTCGCAGCCGGCCGGTGAAGTCCTCCGCTCCGGCGAGGTGGCGGCGGACCGCGCGGGGGTGCAGCACCTCGGCTCCGGCGATGGTGCGGCCGCCGACCCAGCGCTCGAGTCCGCGCCGGACGACCTCGACCTCGGGCAGCTCTGGCAACGACGGCTCCTCGTCGACGAAGATCCCGCGTCAGCGGGAGGCGGTGTGGGGTCACTGGTGGAACGACGCGCCCACCCGCCCGGATTCCGGGCGGGTGGGCGAGAGGCGCGACGGGGTGGGATCGGGGCCGGTCAGGAGACCTTCTCGGCCCTCTGGCCCTCCCGCTGGTCGGCGGCGGCCCTGATGGCACGCCAGGCGGCCTCCGCCGCCTGCTGCTCGGCCTCCTTCTTGCTGCGGCCGGTGCCGGTGCCGTACGCGACACCACCGACGCGGGCGGCAGCCGTGAAGGTCTTCTCGTGGTCGGGGCCGGTCTCGGTGACCAGATACTCCGGAACACCCAGCCCCTCGGCCGCGGTCAGTTCCTGGAGGCTGGTCTTCCAGTCGAGTCCGGCACCGAGGTTGGAGGACTCCTCGATCAGGGGGTCGAAGAGCCGGTGCACCAGCTCGCTGGCCGCCTCCAGCCCCCGGTCGAGGTAGACCGCGCCGATCACGGCCTCCAGGGTGTCGGCGAGGATCGACGCCTTGTCCCGGCCGCCGGTGCCCTCCTCGCCCCGGCCGAGCCGGATGAAGGCGCCCAGATCGAGACCGCGGGCGACTCCCGCCAGCGCGCGGGAGTTGACCACCGCCGCGCGAAGCTTGGCGAGCTGGCCCTCGGGCAGGTCGGGGTGGGTGCGGTAAAGGGTGTCGGTGACCACCAGGCCCAGCACGGAGTCCCCCAGGAACTCCAGGCGCTCGTTGGTGGGCAGGCCGCCGTTCTCGTACGCGTAGCTGCGGTGCGTCAGTGCACGCGTCAGAAGGGCGGACTCGAGCTGGTACCCGAGCCGCCCTTCCAGAAGCGTGTGGGACGAGGCCGCGTCCACCAGACCCGCCCTCTGCGCCGTCTCACCCCCGTCGCTGCGGGGGATGTCTCCGGGCGTAGTGGCGTCTGACATGGAGCCCGTCACCAGCCGATCAGACCTCGAGGACCTGGCGGCGGTTGTAGGTGCCGCAGTTCGGGCAGGCGATGTGCTGCTGACGGGGCTCCTGGCAGCGCTCGCACTTCACCAGGGTCGGGACCGCAGCCTTCCACTGCGACCGGCGGTGGCGCGTGTTGCTGCGCGACATCTTCCGCTTCGGAACAGCCACGGCTATTTCTCCTGTGGATCGTCCCCGGCAGTGCGGGGTGCGTTGTCTTCGTCCTTCTCGCCGTCCCGCATGGAACCGGCGAGTCCTTCGAGAGCCGCCCACCGGATGTCGACGGCCTCGTTGTGGTCGTGCCCGGGGTCGTCCGCGAGCCTCGCCCCACAGCGGGGGCAGAGTCCGGGGCAGTCCTCCTGGCACACCGGCTGCAGCGGCAGCGACAGCACCACCGCGTCGCGCAGCACGGGCTCGAGGTCGAGCAGGTCGCCCTCGAGTTGGAACGTCTCCTCGTCCTCGGCGTCGTCGCCGGTGTCCGCGAAGCGGCTCCGGTCGTCGGCGTCGGGGTAGGAGAACATCTCCTGGAAGTCCGCCTCGCATTCCTGCTCCAGCGGCTCCAGACACCTTACGCACTCCCCCTTCAGCCGCGCACGGGCGGTGCCCGTGACGAGCACCCCTTCCATGACCGACTCCAGGCGGAGGTCGAGCTCCATGGGAGAACCCTCCGGCACCCCGATGACCTCGATGCCGAGATCCCCGGGAGCCGGGACCGTCCGGGAGAACTCCTTGAGCGCACCCGGACGGCGCCCCAGCTCGCGCGTGTCCAGCACGAGGGGGGAACGGGGGTCGAGGGGGGCGTTCAGGGCTTCCTGCTTTCTACGGTCTGACACCGGCTGACTCCGATTCCTGCGTTCTGGGCAGCCGAACGTCGCGGGCGGACCACGACCGAATGGCCAGGATACTGGACCGGCCGCCCCGGACCCAATCCGGGCCGACCGGGCGGCGGCCCGGCGGGGCGCCGGGCCGGTGGAGTGCCGGGCCGGCGGGCTAGCGGCCCTGCTCGTACTGCCGCAGCTGCTCCATGTCGATCATGCTGGTGTCGAAGAAGCTGGTCTCGTCGAGCGCCGCGGGCTGCTGCGGCTGCTGCGCCTGCTGCTGGTAGGCGTACGGATCCTGCTGCGGCTGCCCGTACTCCTGCGGATAGCCCTCCTGCGGATAGCCGTAACCGCCCTGCTGCGCCTGCTGCTGGTAGGCCGGCTGCTGCTGCGCCTGCTGCTGGTAGGCGTACGGATCCTGCTGCGGCTGCCCGTACTCCTGCGGATAGCCCTCCTGCGGATAGCCGTAACCGCCCTGCTGCGCCTGCTGCTGGTAGGCGTACGGATCCTGCTGCGGCTGCTGGGGCTGCGGCTCGTACGCGGGCTGCTGCGGCGGCTGCGCGGGGGCCTGCGGGGCTTGCGGCGCCTGCCGGGGCTGCTGCGACGACTGCCGCGGCTCGTGGGAGGCGTCGGCGAGGTCCGCGAGGTAGTCGGCGTCGCTCTGCTGCCCGTGCTCGTCCTGGGCTGCCATATGGGCGCCCAGCTCGTCGATGGGCCGGTGCCCGGTGAGCTTCTGCCGGCCGCGCCCGACCGCCTCCAGGGTCTTGGACAGCACCGCCTCGAAGGCCCGGAACTGGGTCTCCACATAGGCGTCGGCACGCTCCCGCAGCTCGGCGGGGTCGGCGGAACGCTCCGGGATGTCCTCGCCGCTCTCCTCGCCGTAGGGGTCGGCGCCCGGGTCCCGGCCCAGCAGCTTCTCCCGCCCCCGGTCGACCGAACCTATGGTCTTGCTGAGGACGACCTCGAAGTTGGCGAGTTTGCTGTCGACGTAGTCGTCGGCCTCGGCCCGGATCCCCTCGGCCTCCTGGCGCGCCTGAGCGAGGATGCGGTCGGCCTCCTCCTGCGCGCGCCGGGCGATCTCGGTGCCGGAGACCAGCGAGCCGCGCTCGGCCTGCGCGGAGTCGATGATCCGCTGGGCCTCCTGCCGGGCCTCGGCGATCATCTGCTCCCGGTCGCCGATCAGCTCCTGGGCCTGGGCGAGCGAGCCGGGCAGCGCCTGCCGCACCTCCTCCAGCATCCCCAGCAGCTCCGCGCGGTTGACCACGCAGGAGGCCGACATGGGCATGGATCGGGCGCCTTCGACCGCCGCGACGATGTCGTCGAGTTTCTGCTGTACGTCCACGGGAGCGACTGTACGGGCAGCAGCCGCCGGTGCGACAGCGGATGCGGGAACCGGCCCGGGCACGGGGCCCGCCCGCTCCCAGGACCCGGCCGCGGCCGGGCGGGGCGGGCCGGATGCGTCAGGAGCGGGACAGCCGCTCGCGCAGGGCCCGGAGCACCTGGGGCGGCACCAGGTGGGAGACGTCGCCGCCCCAGGCCGCGACCTCCTTGACCAGGCTGGAGGAGAGGAAGCTGTAGGTCGGGTTGGTGGGCACGAACAGCGTCTCCACCCCGGACAGCCCGTTGTTCATCTGGGCCATCTGCAGCTCGTAGTCGAAGTCGCTGACCGCCCGCAGGCCCTTGACGATGGCCGGGATGTCGCGCTGCTTGCAGAAGTCCACCAGCAGGCCGTGGAAGGCCTCCACGCGCACGTTGCCGTACTCGGCGGTGACCTGGTGGATCAGGTCGATGCGCTCCTCGACGGCGAAGAGGCCCTGCTTGGACTTGTTGATCATCACCGCGACGTACACCTCGTCGTAGAGCCTGGAGGCACGGGAGATGATGTCGAGGTGTCCGTTGGTGATGGGGTCGAAGGACCCCGGACAGACGGCGCGGCGCACTGGCGTTTCCTCGCTCTCCGTACGGGTCATGACACGTCGGTGACCTCTTCGGCTTCTTCGGCGGCGCGACCGTACCAGAGCGTCCCCTCGCCGTAGCGACGGGACCGCAGCCCCTCGAAACCGGCGGGCCAGCGGAATTCGCCGCCCCTGGTGCTCCGTTCCACGGTGGCGAGGGCGCCGCCCGCGAGCCACCCCCGGGCACGGAGTGTGAGAAGGATCTCGCGCAACTCCTCGTCCCCGACGGCGTACGGCGGGTCGAGGAACACCACGTCGTACGGCTCCGCGGGGGCCTGCGCGCGCACCGTCTGCTCCGCCCGGCCGGCTTGCACCTCGGCACCGGGCAGGCCGAGGCCGCGGACGTTCTGGCGGATGGTGCGCACGGCCCGGGCGTCGGACTCGACCAGCAGGACGTGGGCCGCGCCGCGCGAGAGGGCCTCCAGGCCGACCGCGCCCGAGCCCCCGTACAGGTCGAGCACCCGCAGGCCCGCCAGCGGGCCGAGCAGCGACTCCCAGGTGGAGAACAACCCCTCGCGCGCCCGGTCGGAGGTCGGGCGGGTGCCCTGGCCGGGCGGCACCGCCAGGCGTCGTCCGCCGGCCGCTCCGGCGATCACGCGGGTCATCGCTTCACCGTCTCCAGGGTGTTCGGGGTCAGAGTGTTCGGGCGGGGCCGGTGTGCCCGGACGGGGCCCGCCGCCCCACCACGATAGGCGCGCGGCGGACGGACGGCGGGCCGCCCGCCCCCTCCCCGTCACCCCTTCTCCAGGTACTCCTCGCGCTCGGCGTCCAGCAGGGCCTCCAGGGCCGCGCGCAGTTCGGGCAGGCGTTCCAGTTCGGGATCGGCGGCGACGATCCGCGTCGCCTTCTCCCGGGCGGCCGCGATGACCTCCTCGTCGTCGATGACGGCGAGCATCCGCAGGGAGGAGCGGGTGCCGGACTGCGCCTGGCCCAGCACATCGCCCTCCCGGCGCTGCTCCAGGTCGATGCGGGACAGCTCGAAGCCGTCCAGCGTCGCGGCGACCGCTCCCAGCCTGGCACGGGCGGGGCTGCCCTCGGGGGTCTCGCTGACCAGCAGGCACAACCCCGGCGCGCTGCCGCGCCCGACCCGGCCGCGCAGCTGGTGGAGCTGGGAGACGCCGAAGCGGTCCGCGTCCATGATCACCATCACGGTGGCGTTCGGCACGTTCACCCCGACCTCGATGACGGTCGTGGCGACCAGGACGTCCAGCTCGCCCGCGGCGAAGCGGCGCATCACCTCGTCCTTGGCGTCCGGCTGCATCCGGCCGTGCAGCGCCGCCACCCGCAGGCCCTTGAGCGGCCCGTCGGCGAGCTGCCCGGCGACGTCGAGGACGGCCAGCGGCGGGCGGCGCTCGTCCCCGCCGTCGGCGCCCTCGCCGCCCCCGGCTTCCGCGCCGCGTCCGCCGCTCCGCCGGGCGCCCGCGGGCTCCTCCTCGTCGCCGATGCGCGGGCAGACCACATAGGCCTGGTGCCCGGCCGACACCTCCTCGCGCACCCGCTCCCAGGCGCGGGCGAGGAAGTGGGGTTTCTCGGCGGCGGGTACGACATGGCTGGCGATGGGCGAGCGCCCGGCCGGGAGCTGGTCCAGCACGGAGGTCTCCAGGTCGCCGAAGACCGTCATGGCGACCGTGCGCGGGATGGGGGTGGCGGTCATCACCAGCAGGTGCGGGGGCTGCTTGCCCTTGGAACGCAGGGCGTCGCGCTGCTCGACGCCGAAGCGGTGCTGCTCGTCGACCACGACCAGGCCCAGGTCGTGGAAGCCCACCTTGTCCTCGATCAGGGCGTGGGTGCCGATGACGATCCCGGCCTCGCCGGTGGCCAGGTCCAGCAGGGCCCGGCGGCGGGCGGCGGCCCCCGTCGAGCCGGTGAGCAGTACGACCTTGGTGGCGTGCTCGGCACCGCCGAGCATTCCGCCCTCGGCCAGCTCCCCCATCATCTCGGTGATCGAGCGGTGGTGCTGCTGGGCCAGCACCTCGGTGGGAGCGAGCATCGCGGCCTGCCCGCCGGCGTCCACCACCGCGAGCATGGCGCGCAGCGCCACCAGCGTCTTGCCGGAGCCGACCTCGCCCTGGAGGAGGCGGTGCATGGGGTGCTCGGTGGCCAGATCGTCGAAGATCTCCCGGCTGACGGCCCGCTGGCCGTCGGTGAGGGTGAAGGGCAGCCGGGCGTCGAAGGCGTCCAGCAGCCCTCCCTCGCGCGGCCGGCGCGCCACGGCCGGCAGCTGGCCCTCGGCCAGGCGGCGGCGGGCCAGCGCGACCTGGAGGACGAACGCCTCGTCCCACTTCAGCCGGGCCCTCGCCAGTTCCACGTCGGCCTTGGTGCGCGGCCGGTGGACCTTCTCCAGCGCCTCCGGCAGCGTGGGCAGGCCGCGTTCGGCGCGCAGGGCGGCGGGCAGCGGATCGGCGACGCCCGCCCAGCCGGTGGCCAGCAGGGAGTCCACCACCGTGGCGACGGCCTTGGCGATCTTCCACGACTCCAGCTGCTTGCACGCCGGGTAGATCGGCATGAGCCTGCCGGCGAAGGCGTCCACCGCCTCCGCTCCGCTGCCCGCGCCCAGCAGCTCGTAGGCGGGGTGGGAGAGCTGGAGCTTCCGGTTGAACACGCCGACCCTGCCCGCGAACATCCCCCGGCGGCCGGGCAGCAGCTCCTTGTGGTGGTGGTGGACGGCCCTGCCGAAGAAGACCAGCCGGAGGCGGCCGCTGCCGTCGGTGAGGGTGACCTCCAGGCGCTTGCCGCGGCCCTGGTTGAAGGTGAGCACCCGGGAGTCGGCGACCTGGGCGACGACGGTGACGTGCTCGTCCAGCGGCAGGTCGGCGAGCCGGGTCAGCTCGCCGCGCTCGGCGTACCGCCGCGGGTAGTGGTGCAGCAGGTCGCCGACGGTGTGCAGGCCGAGATGCTCGGCCATCACTTTCGCGGTGGTGCCGCCGAGCACCTTTCGCAGCGGTTCCGTCAGGGGGTCTTGCGTGTTCTCTTCCAGCGCGGGCACGTCCCCCATTGCACACCACGCCGCCGACAGTGCGGGCCGTGCGACCCGCCCGGCCCGCCCGCCGCGCTCACTCCACGCCGATCAGCAGCGGGCCGCTCTGCCGTCCCTCGTGGACGAGTGTGTCGACGGCCAGGTGGTTGCGGCGTACATGGTCCTCCAGGTACTCGGCCAGGTCCCCGGGCGCGCCCGCGCCGACCACCAGGGTCACCAGCTCGCCGCCCGCCGAGAGCATCCGGTCCAGCACGGCCGCGGCCACGTCCGCCGCCCGTGCGCCGATCAGCGCCACGTCCCCCTCGATCAGGCCGAGGACGTCCCCGGCCTGGCAGACGCCCGCGGTGGTCCACGCCTGCCGTTCGGCCACGCACAGCTCGCCGTACCGGGTGGCCCCGGCCGCGGAGGTCATGGCGACGACGTCCTCGTCGAAGCGGCGGCCGGGCTCGTGCACGGCGAGCGCGGCGATGCCCTGCACCGGGGAGCGGGTGGGGATGATGGCGACCCGAAGCCCCTCGGCGCGGGCCTGTTCGGCGGCCGCGGCGGCGGTGTGCCGCAGTTCGGGGTCGTTGGGCAGCAGGACGGCCTCGGGCGCGCCCGTGCACAGCAGCGCCTGCGCCAGCTCCCCGCTGGCGGGCGGCTCCCCGGGGCGCGCGGTGACGGTGGTGGCGCCCGCCGCGGCGCACAGTTCGGCCAGTCCGTCACCGGGCACCACCGCGACCACGGCACGCTGGGCGGCACGGCCTGGTGCGTGCGCGGGCGTACGGCCGGTGTGCCGGTCGCCGCCCTGGGCGCCGAAGTGCGTGATCCGGATGCGGAAGGGGCGTCCGGCCTCGATCCCGGCCTCCACCGCCGCTCCGGCGTCGTCCACATGGACGTGGACGTTCCACAGCCCGTCGCCGCCGACCACCACCAGGGAGTCGCCCAGGGCGTCGAGCCGGGTGCGCAGGGCGGCCACGGCGTCGTCCCCGGCCTCCAGCAGGTAGATGACCTCGTAGGCCGGGCCGGCCGGCTCCCCCGGGGCCGCGCAGCCACCGCCGTCCGGATCCGGGGACGGGTTCGTGGGCGGGGTCTGGGCCGGGGTCGGGCCCGGCGTTCCGGAACGCCGGGCGGACGGGGCCTCGGGCCGCTCCCCGCAGAGCGCGGCCACCAGCGCACCCAGCACGGTGACCAGTCCGTATCCGCCCGCGTCCACCACACCCGCGCGGGAGAGCGCCGGGAGCTGCTCGGGGGTGGCCTCCAGGGCCGCGCGGGCCGCGGACCAGGCGGCGCGGGCCACCGCGGCGCAGTCCCCGGCGGCGGCCGTGGCCGCGTCGGCCGCCGCCGCGGCCACGGTGAGCACGGTGCCCTCCACCGGGTGCGCGACCGCGGCACGCGCCGCGACCGCGGCACGCACCAGGGCGCGCCGCAGCGGTTCCCCGTCGTCCTCACCGCGCCCGCACGTCCCGCCGTCCCCGCCGTTCTCGGCCTCGCCGTTCTCGGCCCCGCCGTTCTCGGCCCCGCCGTTCTCGGCCTCGGCTATCTCCTCGGCCATACCGCGCAGCAGCTGCGCCAGGATCGTCCCGGAGTTGCCGCGCGCGCCGATCAGCGCGCCGTGCGCCATGGCCCGCACCGCCTGGGCCGCGGTGGGTTCCCCCGCGCAGGCGGCCTCGACGGCCCGGGCGGCGGACTCCGCGGTCAGGTAGAGGTTGGTGCCGGTGTCGGCGTCCGCGACCGGGTAGACGTTGATCGCGTCGATGGTCTCGCGGGCGCGGCCCAGCGCGTCGAGCGTCTGGGCACTCCACTCCCGTACCGCGGCGGCGTCGAGCGGGTGCGGCACGGACGGGCCTCCTGGGGGATTGCGGCCGGACGGCCGGGAAGGACATCTGCGACGGGCGAAGGCTAGTGCCCGCCGCGGCCGGGGGCGGGGCCGGGGCGGCGGTGCGGGGCCGTGGTAATTTCGTGGTCCGGACGGGGGCGAGGTATGCTTCCCCGGTTGCCCGACCCGCTCGGGCTCTACTCAATTCCCTGGCAGTGCCGGTCATCCTCTGATCCTGCCGACGCCGGGATTTCACTGTAAGTGCATCTGAAGTCTTTGGAGTGACCCGTGGCTGCCAACTGCGACGTCTGCGGCAAGGGGCCGGGCTTCGGCAACAACATCTCGCACTCGCACCGCCGTACGCCCCGCCGTTGGAACCCCAACATCCAGCGGGTGCGTGCGATGGTCGGTCGGACGCCGAAGCGGCTCAACGTCTGCACCTCGTGCATCAAGGCCGGCAAGGTCTCGCGCTGAGCGCATGACCTCTCCCCCGCCGTGCGGCGGGGGTGATCCGGTCTCGCGCTGACGCAACGCCCAGCGCGGCCACTTTGCCGGTTGCGCCGGAAGGCCGGTCCACCTCAGGTGGACCGGCCTTCCGGCGTTGCCGCGCGGCCGGCCGGAACGGCCGCTCAGGCCCCCCGCTCAGCCCCCTCCTCCGAAGGCCTCGCTCCCCAGCCGCCAGCCGTGGTCCACGGGACCGATGCCGCCGCCGAGCGCGAAGCCCGCGGCGATGGCGCCCGTCACGTACTCCTTGGCGTCGGCGACCGCCTCAGGAACCGGGCGCCCCTGCGCCAGCCGTGCGGCGATCGCGGCGGCCAGGGTGCAGCCGGTTCCATGGGTGTGGCGGTTGTCGTGGCGGGGCGCGCGCAGCCAGTGCTCGGCGGCGCCGTCGGTGAGCAGGTCCACCGCGTCCGCCCCGCCTTTGAGGTGGCCGCCCTTGATCAGCGCCCACCGCGGCCCGTACGCCAGCACCGCCTCCGCCGCGCGCGGCAGATCGGCCTCGCGCTCCACCCGTACGCCGGTGAGCTGGGCGACCTCGTCCAGGTTGGGGGTGGCGACGGTGGCCCTGGGCAGCAGTTCGGCGCGCACAGTCTCCAGCGCCTCGGCGGCCAGCAGCGGGTCGCCGTGCTTGGAGACCCCGACGGGATCGACGACCACGGGCGCGGTGAGGCCGTCCAGCAGGCCGGCGACCGTCGCGACCAGTTCGGCGGTGGCCAGCATGCCGGTCTTGACCGCCTGCACCCCGATGTCGTCCACGACGCTGCGGAACTGCTGCCGCACCGCCTCGGCGGGCAGTTCCCAGGCGCCCTGCACGCCCAGGGAGTTCTGCGCGGTGACGGCGGTGAGCACGCTCATCCCGTGGGTGCCGAGCGCGAGCATGGTCTTCAGGTCGGCCTGTATGCCCGCCCCGCCGCCGGAGTCGGACCCGGCGACGGTCAGGACGCGCGGTGGTGGTGTACGCATGCCCCGCAGCCTAAGCCGCCCCGCCCCGGCGCTCCCACCGGGCGCTCGCGCCCATGTTCACAGCAACCATCGATTGAGCAACCCCCCTCGGCGAGCAACCAGGTTCGCGAGAGCGGCAGCGGCGGCGGGTCAGTCGCAAAAATGGTCCCAGCCGCCCGCCCGGTCCCACGGGGCGCCGTCCACCGTGACCTGCGGCGCGGCGGAGGGGTGGAGCACCTCGCCGATACGGCGCCAGCGCGCGGGGAGTTTGGCGTCCGCGGGGAAGGTGGCGACGATCGCGTGGTCCTCGCCCCCGGTGAGGACCCACTGCAGCGGGTCGATGCCCACCGCCTGCCCGATGTCGGACATCTGGACGGGGACGTCGAGGGCCGACGAGCGGATGTCGATACGGACCTTGCTGCCCTCGGCGATGTGCCCGAGGTCGGCGATGAGCCCGTCGCTGACGTCCGTCATCGCCGTCGCGCCCAGCTCCGCCGCCGCCGGGCCCGCGTGGTACGGCGGCTCGGGGCGGCGGTGGGCCTCGACGAAGGCCCGCGGCGAGCGGAACCCGCGGGCGAGCACCGAGTACCCGGCGGCCGACCAGCCCAGCCAGCCGGTCACCGCGACGACATCGCCGGGCCGCGCCCCGGAGCGGGTGACCGGCTCGCGTCCGTGCAGGTCGCCCAGCGCGGTGATGGCCACGGTGATGGTCTCGCCGCGCACCACGTCCCCGCCGACCACGGCCGCGCCCGCGACCTGGCACTCGTCGTGGAGGCCGTCCATCAGCTCGGTGGGCCAGGTGGCGGGGAGTCCGGCGGGCACGACGAGGCCGAGCAGCAGCGCGGTGGGCTCGGCTCCCATGGCGGCGATGTCGGCCAGGTTCTGCGCCGCGGCCTTGCGGCCGACGTCGTAGGCGGTGGACCAGTCCCGCCGGAAGTGCCGCCCCTCCAGCAGCAGATCGGTGCTGGCCACCACGCGCCGGTCGGGCGCGGCGACCACGGCCGCGTCGTCGCCCGGGCCGATCCGTACGGCCGGGGTGGGGGTGATCCGCGAGGTCAGCTCGCGGATCAGTCCGAACTCCCCGAGCTCCCCCACGGTACGGCCGGGGGTCCTGGGGGCGCCTCCGGGGAATCCGGGGGGAGGCTGCCCCCCGGGAGAACTCTGCATCGTCGTGCCCCTCCTTCTGTGCGCTCGAACGGTACCGCCGCGGCCGCCGGCCCGGCCCTCCGCGTCGCCGTCCCGCCGCGCCCGCCCGCGGTACGGGTCTCCCCGGCGGTACGGGTGACGCGGTACCGTGGCGTCCCTTCTTCCCACATGATCCTCGTAGCCGCCCTGGAGGTTCCGTGGTACAGGCGTACATCCTGATCCAGACGGAGGTCGGCAAGGCGTCGTCCGTCGCCGAGGTCGTCGGCGCGATCCCGGGGGTGGTCCGGGCCGAGGACGTGACCGGTCCCTACGACGTGATCGTGCGGGCCGAGGCCGAGACGGTGGACGACCTGGGCCGCATGGTGGTGGCCCGTATCCAGCACGTGGAAGGCATCACCCGCACCCTGACCTGCCCGGTCGTGCACCTGTAGCTCCCCCGTATGCTCGCCCGGTGAGCTTCGCACCCCGCCGGTCCCTGCCGTCCGCCCTCCGTGCGCCCGCCGTCCTGCTCGCCGTGCTCGCCGCGGCGGCGGGCTGTGTGTCCGGCGGCGACCGCCCCGGCCCGCCCGTGCCGAGCCCGACGGGAGAGGCCGCCGGCATCTGCCGCGAGCTGTACGGCGCGCTGCCCGGGGAGGTGGACGGACAGCCCCGGGGCGAGGTCGAGCCCGGGACGCGGTTCGCCGCCGTGTGGGGCGATCCCGCGATCGAGCTGGGCTGCGGGGTGCCGCGGCCCGAGGTCCTCACGCCCGGCAGTGAACACTACAACCCCGTCTCCGAGTCGGTGGACGTGAACGGGGTCTCCTGGCTGCTGGAGAAGCGGGACGGCGGCCACCGGTTCACCCTCCTCGACCGCGAGGTCTTCGTCCGGGTGACCGTCCCCGACTCGTACGCGCCCGAGGTCAACGCCCTGGTGGACCTCGCCGACGCGGTGCGGGAGACGGTCCCCGAGAAGCCGCTGTGACATCCCCCCGCGTCCGCCCCGGGCCCGCGTTCCTCCCGCGGGGTCCGGGCCGATCAGCACGGGCCGGTCAGCACGGGCCGGTCAGCGCAGGCCGGTCGGGCGGCGCAGCGCGGCCCTGATGAGGCGGTCGACCAGCTCCGGGTAGCCGACCCCGCTGGCCTCCCACATCCGCGGGTACATGGAGATGGGCGTGAAGCCGGGCATCGTGTTGATCTCGTTGATGACGAACTCGCCGCTGTCCAGCAGGAAGAAGTCCGCGCGGACCAGCCCCTCGCAGGAGGCCGCGTCGAAGGCGCGCACCGCCAGTTCCTGGACCTCGCGGGTCTGCTCGCCGGTCAGCGGGGCGGGCACCAGTCCCTCGGCGGAGTCGATGTACTTGGCCTCGAAGTCGTAGAAGTCGTGGGCCGTGGCCGGCGGGATCTCGGCCGGCAGGCTGGCGCGCGGGCCGTCCTCGAACTCCAGGACGCCGCACTCGATCTCACGGCCGCGCAGCAGCGACTCGACGACGATCTTGGGGTCGTGGCGCCGCGCCTCGGCGATCGCCTCGTCCAGGCCCGCCAGGTCGTCGACCTTGGTGATGCCGAAGGAGGATCCGGCCCGGGCGGGCTTGACGAAGACCGGCCAGCCGTGGTCGGCCGCGAAGTCCACGATCCTCTTGCGCGCGGCCTTCTCGTCCTGCTCCCACTCGCGCGGCCTGATCACCGTGTAGGGCCCGACGGGCAGCCCGAAGGAGGTGAAGACCCGCTTCATGTACTCCTTGTCCATGCCGACCGCCGAGGCCAGCACACCCGAGCCGACGTAGGGCACCCCGGCCAGGTCCAGCAGGCCCTGGAGGGTGCCGTCCTCGCCGTACGGGCCGTGCAGCATGGGGAAGACGACGTCGACCTCCCCGAGCACCTTGGGCACCGAGCCCGGCTCGCTGTAGACGACCTCCCGGTTGTCCGGCTCGAAGGGCAGCAGTACGGAGCCGGTGTCGGACTCGGCGAGCTGCTCCACGCTCGGCAGGGCGCGGTCGGCGATCGCCATCCGCTCGGGATCGTCGGCGGTCAGCGCCCAGCGGCCGTCGGCGGTGATGCCGATGGGCAGGACGTCGTAGGCGTCGCGGTCGATGGCGCGCAGTACGGCGCCCGCGGTGACCACGGAGATTCCGTGTTCGGAGCTGCGGCCGCCGAAGACGACGGCGACGCGCGGCCGCCGGCCGGGCGGGAGCGTCTGGGGGCCTGGGGAGAAGGACTGGCTGCTCATATCCGGGCGAGATTACCTGACGTGACGGTGGTGGGCGGTCAGCGGCGCTCGGCCTTGGCGCTGCGCGACATCAGTTCCTTGAGGGCGACCAGCGGCGGCTTGCCGTCGTGGACGATGTCGACGACGGTCTCGGTGATGGGCATGTCGACACCGTGCCGCCGGGCCAGGTCCAGCACCGACTCGCAGGACTTGACGCCCTCGGCGGTCTGCCGGGTCGCCGCGACGGTCTCCGCCAGGGTCATGCCCCTGCCGAGGTTGGTGCCGAAGGTGTGGTTGCGCGACAGCGGCGAGGAGCAGGTGGCGACCAGATCACCCAGGCCCGCCAGGCCGGCGAAGGTGTGCGCGTCGGCGCCCATGGCCAGGCCGAGCCGGGTGGTCTCGGCCAGACCGCGGGTGATCAGCGAGGCCTTGGCGTTGTCGCCCAGGCCCATGCCGTCGGCGATGCCGACCGCCAGCGCGATGACGTTCTTCACCGCCCCGCCCAGTTCGCAGCCGACGACGTCGGTGTTGGTGTAGGGGCGGAAGTAGGGGGTGTGGCAGGCGGCCTGGAGCCTGCGGGCAACCTCCTCGTCGCGGCAGGCGACGACGGAGGCGGCGGGCTGCCGCTCGGCGATCTCGCGGGCGAGGTTGGGGCCGGACAGTACGGCGATCCGGTCCGGGCCGGCCCCGGCGACCTCCTCGATCACCTCGCTCATCCGCTTGGCGGTGCCGAGTTCGACGCCCTTCATCAGGGAGACGAGCACGGTGTCCGGCGGCAGCAGCGGCTTCCAGGCCGAGAGGTTGCCGCGCAGGGTCTGGGAGGGCACGGCCAGCACCGTGAAGTGGGCCCCGGCCGCAGCCTCGGCGGGGTCGGTGGTGGCGCGCACGGCCTCGGGAAGGACGACCCCCGGCAGGTAGTCGGGGTTGGTGCGGGTGGTGTTGACCGCCTCGGCCGACTCCGCGCGGCGGCCCCACAGGGTCACCTCGCATCCGGCGTCGGCGAGCACCATCGCGAAGGCGGTGCCCCAGGATCCGGTGCCGTAGACGGCGACTCGCGTCACGCGCTCTCCCCCTCGGCTGCCGCGCGGCCGGCGGGCTCCTGGCCGACGGGCGTCTCCTCCCCGGTGGCGCGTCCCGCGGGCTCGCCGGCCACGGCCGTCCTCGCGCCGGGTTCGCGCCGGCCCCGCGGAAGCATCCGGCGGCGGTCGTAGCGCTGGGCGGGCGCGGGCTCGCCGCGCACCTCGGCCAGCAGCTGCGTGATCGCGTCCATGATGACGTCGGTGACCTCGCGCAGCAGTTCCGCGGTGGGTTCGCGGTCGTAGAACCGCGACAGGTCGAGGGGCGGTCCGGCCAGCACCTTCAGCGTTCTGCGCGGGAAGAACCGGATCTTCTTGATCCCCGCGTACGGCGGCACGGCCTCGTTGGCGCCCCACTGCGCGACGGGGATGACGGGCGCCCTGGTGATCAGGGCGACGCGGGCGGCGCCGGTCTTGCCCTCCATCGGCCACATGTCCGGGTCGCGGGTGAGGGTGCCCTCGGGGTAGAACGCCACGCACTCGCCCTTGTCGATCGCCTCGACGGCGGCGCGGAAGGCGCTCACGGCGTCGGCGGTCTCGCGGTAGACGGGGATCTGTCCGGTGCCGCGCATCACCGCGCCGACGAATCCGCCCTTGAACAGGGAGTTCTTGGCCAGGAAACGGGGGACGCGGCCGGTGTTGTACTGGTAGTGGGCGTAGGAGAGCGGGTCCAGATAGGAGTTGTGATTCACCACGGTGATGAATCCGCCCTCTTGAGGAATATGCTCCATTCCGCGCCAGTCCCGCCTGAACAGCACCACCAGGGGCGGTTTCGCCAAAACCGCGGCAAAGCGGTACCAGAAGCCGATTCTGCGGCGGGACACCCGGACACCATCTCCTCTTGCCTGCTGCGGCACACGCGCCGCCGGGGAACAACCGCACAAGTGTCGCCCCGGGTCGTCGCCCTGTCGAGCACACCGTAACCCCGCGGAGCCCCGGGCGGCTCCGGGGCGGGTGAGAATGGTGCCGATGCATCGCGACGACACGACGGCGCGGGCCGCGGCGGCCCGGGGGTGGACCCTGGTGGTGCCTCTCAAGCCCCTGGCGCTGGCGAAGAGCAGGCTGGCCTCGGCGGCGGGGAGAGGACTGCGGCCCGCACTGGCCCTGGCCTTCGCCCAGGACACCGTCACCGCGGCACTGGCCTGCGCGGCGGTGGAGGGTGTGGTGATCGTCACGGACGATCCGCGTGCGGGGGCGGAACTGGCCGCCCTGGGGGCGCGGATCGTGCCGGACGCACCAGGCGCCGGGCTGAACGCCGCGCTGGAACACGGCGAGGCGGCCGTACGGTCGGAGCACCCCGGCGCACCGGTGGCCGCGCTCAACGCCGATCTGCCCGCCCTGCGCCCCGCGGAACTGGCCCGGGTGCTGGAGACGGCACGGGCGCACCGCCGGGCCTTCCTGGCCGACGCGGCCGGAGTCGGCACCACGCTGCTCGCCGCGTCCGGCGGCGTGGCACTGGCCCCGGCCTTCGGAGGCGCCTCACGCGCCCGTCATCTGCGTTCCGGCGCGGCGGAGATCGCGCTGTCCGGGGTGGACAGCGTCCGGCGGGACGTGGACACCGGCGAGGATCTGGCCGCGGCACTGGCCCTGGGGGTGGGCCCTCACACGCTCAGAACGTCTGCAACGTCACCAGCGTGATCCGGCGCCGCCCGCCCTCGGCGCCGGATCCGGTTCCGGTTCCGGCGCCGGTTCCGGTTCCGGTTCCGGTTCCGGCCGAAGTCTCGGTCTCGGTCTCGATCCGCACCCGCTGGCCCGGGCGCAGCAGCCGCAGACCTCCCGCGTCGAACGCCTCGGCGTCGAAGGGGAGGGGTGTGCCGTCGTCGAGGAGCACGCTGCCGCTGCGGGTCGCGGGGTCATAGGTGTACGCGGTGGCCTGCATGGCGCCGAGCCTAGACGAGCCGGGCGGACGGGGGCGGACGGGTGGACGCCTGCGGCCCGCGGCCCCGGCCCATGAACGGACCGCGGGCCGGGCTCCGCTGGAGTCCGGCCCGGCGCGGTCACCGCATGTCCGTGTGCCCGGCTCACTTCCTGCGGGTCGCCGCCCTCTTGCGCGCCGAGGTCCTGCGGCCGGGGGCCTTCTTGGCGGGCGCCTTCTTGGCGACGGCCTTTCCGGCGCTCTTCTTTCCGGCCGCCTTCTTCGCGGTGGACTTCTTGGCAGCCGTCTTCTTCGCCGGGGTGGCCTTGGCCGTCGTCTTCTTGGCGGTGGACTTCTTCGCCGCGGTCTTCTTCGCGGCGGCCTTCTTCGCCGGAGCCGCCTTCTTGGCGGCGGCCTTCTTCGCCGCCGCCTTGCGAGTGGTGGCGCCGGCTCCGCCCGAGAGGCTGCCCTTGGGCGCCTTCTTCACGGCCACCTCGCCGCCCTTGGGGAGTTTCTTGGCGCCGCTGACCAGGTCCTTGAAGCCCTGACCGGCGCGGAAACGCGGAACGGAGGTCTTCTTGACCCTGACGCGCTCGCCGGTCTGCGGGTTGCGGGCGTAGCGGGCCGGGCGCTCGACCTTCTCGAACGAGCCGAAACCGGTGACCGAGACCCGGTCACCGGCGACGACCGCACGGACGATCGCGTCCAGCACCACATCGACCGCGTCGGCGGCCTGCTGCCGTCCGCCGAGCTTGTCGGCAATTGCTTCAACGAGCTGCGCCTTGTTCACGTCTTCCCCTTCGGAGGCATTGCCGGAACGAATCTGTCCAAGCTTTTTCGCACGTTAGGCAGATATTTACCGCAAATCAAACGCGAAACGTGCGAATCACCCTTGTGTCGCAACGAAATAGACCATCACGCACTTCGGTCCGCGCGCCGGTCTTCCCGTTCTCCGGGGAGGAGGCCGTCGCCGGCCTCGATGTCCTCCATCAGCCGGTCCAGCCGGCGTGCCGCACCGGCCAGGTCGTGCTTCGCGGCGGCCGTGACGGCGAGGAGCCTGCGGACGAGCGCCGCCCGTACGTCATCGGGCACTTGCAGCGCACGCACCAAGGTGTGCGCGTCCTTCAGCCGGGCGGCGACGAGGTCGTAGAGGGGAAGTTGGCCGTCGCTGTCCATGCACCGATTGTGCCATTGGGGGTGAGTTGTCGACCCGGCCGGCCCCAACACGCCGCGGGCGGACACGTACGGGTGAGGCAACTGTGCGTGGTGGGAGGGCACTTGACCTCCCCGCCCCTTCCCTCGTACGCCCGCCCGTATGCCGGAGCGCCCCCGGCTCGTGGAGCCGGGGGCGCTCGAAGGGGCGTGCGTGCGTCCGCCGTGACGGGCGGTCGCCGAAGTTCCGGTCGTCAGACGGCGAGCGTTCGCGGTTTGAAGGAGGGGCGCTTCGCCTCGTACGCGGCGATGTCGTCCTCCTGGCGCAGGGTGATGCTGATGTCGTCCATCCCCTCCAGCAGCCGCCAGCGGGCGTTCTCGTCCAGTTCGAAGTCCGCCTCGACGCCGGGCGCGGTGACCTTGCGGGCCACCAGGTCGACGGTGATCTCGACCGTCGGGTCGGCCTCCGTCAGCTCCCACAGCGCGTCCACGGTCGGCTGCGGCAGGACGACGGTCAGCAGGCCGTTCTTCAGCGAGTTGCCGCGGAAGATGTCGGCGAAGCGGGAGGAGATCACGGCCTTGAAGCCGTAGTTCTGCAGCGCCCAGACGGCGTGCTCGCGCGAGGATCCGGTGCCGAAGTCGGGCCCGGCCACCAGCACGGTGGCGCCCTGCCGCTCCGGCCTGTTGAGGACGAACTCCTCGTCCTTGCGCCAGGCCTCGAACAGCCCGTCCTCGAAGCCGTCGCGGGTGACCTTCTTCAGCCAGTGCGCGGGGATGATCTGGTCGGTGTCGACGTTGGAGCGGCGCAGCGGGACGGCGCGGCCGGTGTGGGTGGTGAAGGCTTCCATGGCTTTTCCTCAGACTCCCGCGGGCTCGCGTACATCGGACAGGTCGGCGGGCGAGGCCAGATGGCCCAGGACCGCGGTGGCGGCGGCCACTTGCGGGGAGACCAGATGGGTACGGCCGCCCTTGCCCTGCCTGCCCTCGAAGTTGCGGTTGGAGGTGGACGCGGAGCGCTCACCGGGCTTGAGCTGGTCGGGGTTCATGCCCAGGCACATCGAGCAGCCCGCGTGCCGCCACTCGGCGCCGGCCTCGGTGAACACCTTGTCCAGGCCCTCCTCGACGGCCTGGAGCGCCACCCGTACCGAGCCGGGCACCACCAGCATCCGCACCCCGTCCGCGACCTTCCGGCCCCGGAGCAGGGCGGCTGCCGCGCGCAGGTCCTCGATACGGCCGTTGGTGCACGAGCCGACGAACACGGTGTCCACGGCGATCTCGCGCAGCGGCTGCCCGGCGGTCAGTCCCATGTACTTCAGCGCGTTCTCGGCGGCCAGCTTCTCGCTGGGGTCGGTGAAGGACGCCGGGTCCGGCACGCTCGCGCTCAGCGGCGCGCCTTGGCCGGGGTTGGTCCCCCAGGTCACGAACGGCGCCAGCTCGGACGCCTCGATGACCACCTCGTGGTCGAAGACGGCGCCCTCGTCGGTGCGCAGGGTGCGCCAGTACTCCACGGCCGCGTCCCAGTCGGCGCCCTTCGGCGCGTGCTCGCGCCCCTCCAGATAGGCGAAGGTGGTCTCGTCCGGGGCGATCATGCCCGCGCGGGCGCCGGCCTCGATGGACATGTTGCAGATGGTCATCCGCGCCTCCATCGACAGCTTCTCGATGGCCTCGCCGCGGTACTCGATCACATAGCCCTGCCCGCCGCCGGTGCCGATCCGGGCGATGATCGCCAGGATCAGGTCCTTGGCGGTCACCCCCTCGGGCAGCTCTCCGTTGACCGTGATCGCCATGGTCCTGAAGGGCGCCATCGGCAGGGTCTGGGTGGCCAGGACGTGCTCGACCTGGCTGGTGCCGATGCCGAACGCCAGCGCGCCGAAGGCGCCGTGCGTGGAGGTGTGGCTGTCGCCGCAGACCACCGTCATGCCCGGCTGGGTCAGCCCCAGCTGCGGTCCCACGACGTGGACGACGCCCTGCTCGACGTCGCCCAGCGGGTGCAGCCGCACCCCGAACTCCGCGCAGTTCTTGCGCAGCGTCTCCAGCTGGGTGCGCGAGACGGGGTCGGCGATGGGCTTGTCGATGTCGAGGGTGGGGGTGTTGTGGTCCTCGGTGGCGATGGTGAGGTCGGTGCGCCGCACCCGGCGCCCGTTCTTGCGCAGCCCGTCGAACGCCTGGGGGCTGGTGACCTCGTGCAGCAGGTGCAGGTCGATGAAGAGGAGGTCGGGCTCGCCTTCCGCGCGCCGGACGACGTGGTCGTCCCAGACCTTCTCCGCGAGTGTCCGTCCCATCGCTTTCCCTCCGACCGGCCGCACTGCCGGCCTCGTCTCGACATCCGTGCCGCCGCCTCCGCAGGGGCGGGGTGGCGACTGTCACCCCAGCTTGGCGGGTTCCCGGGGAAAAGGAACTTGCGTTTCGTAATGTGAGACGCGAATATCGTTGCATGGACAACTCTAGCGGCGTCGGCGTACTCGACAAGGCGGCTCTGGTATTGAGCGCTCTGGAGTCCGGTCCGGCCACCCTCGCCGGGCTGGTCGGAGCGACCGGGCTCGCGCGCCCCACGGCGCACCGGCTCGCGGTGGCACTGGAACACCACCGCTTCGTGGCCCGCGACATGCAGGGCCGTTTCATTCTGGGGCCGCGGCTGGCCGAGCTGGCCGCCGCCGCGGGCGAGGACAGGCTGCTCGCCTCGGCGGGCCCGGTGCTCACGCACCTGCGCGACATCACCGGGGAGAGCGCCCAGCTCTACCGCCGCCAGGGGGACATGCGGATCTGCGTCGCCGCGGCGGAACGGCTGTCCGGACTGCGGGACACCGTGCCGGTCGGCTCCACCCTCCCGATGAAGGCCGGCTCGGCGGCCCAGATCCTGATGGCCTGGGAGGAGCCGGAGCGGCTGCACCGGGGGCTGCAGGGCGCCCGTTTCACGGCGACGGCCCTCTCGGGAGTGCGGCGGCGCGGCTGGGCCCAGTCCATCGGCGAGCGCGAGCCCGGCGTCGCCTCGGTCTCGGCGCCGGTACGCGGCCCGTCCAACCGCGTGGTGGCGGCGGTGTCGGTCTCCGGCCCGATCGAGCGCCTGACCCGCCACCCGGGCCGGATGCACGCCCAGGCGATCGTGGAGGCGGCCGGCCGCCTCACCGAGGCGCTGCGCCGCAACGGCGGCTGAACGCCCTGCCGGTGTGTCCGCGGCGAGGCGTCTCACCGCGGACACACCGGCAGGGAGAACGAAAGAGGCCCTCCGCCGAAGCGGAGGGCCTCTTTCCCTGCTTGTACCCCCGACCGGATTCGAACCGGCGCTACCGCCTTGAGAGGGCGGCGTGCTAGGCCGCTACACAACGGGGGCCCCAGCAGCGATCCCGAAGGACCGCGAGTACCCCCGACCGGATTCGAACCGGCGCTACCGCCTTGAGAGGGCGGCGTGCTAGGCCGCTACACAACGGGGGCTTGGATCTTGCTGGGAAGATCGCGCTGGGGTACCAGGACTCGAACCTAGACTAACTGAACCAGAATCAGTCGTGCTGCCAATTACACCATACCCCACCGGAACTCAAGCTCTTGCGAAACTTTTGTCCTGGTGACCGCCTTGCTTCTTTGGCCTTTCGGCCCGTTCCGCCTGGCGACGGGAAGAACATTACCCGATGGAAGCCCGTGCTCCAAAACGAGTTCCCGCCGGGTCGCCGGCGGCCGGAAACACCCGCCGCGGACACCGCTCCCGCACACGGCGTGACCACGGCGGGCTCCGGACACCACCCCTTCCCGCCCCGGACAGTGACGCCCGGAGCGACCGGCCGGGACCGCTCCCGCTCCGGACGCTTCCCGGATCCCCGTCCGGACCGTCCTGCCCGGCCCGTCGTGGCCAGGAGTGACCGCACAGCGGGGGGAGTCGGGGGGCCCTGGGCTTCGCCCCACGAGCCCGAAGAGGCCGGGAGCTCTGCTCCCGGCCTCTTCGGAAAGGCCTCACGCCCCTCGTCGACGGCTCACGCCTGCGCGGCGGTCTCCAGCTTGGCCAGGGCGGTGTCCACACGGGCCAGGGTGCGCTCCCGGCCCAGGACCTCCAGGGACTCGAACAGGGGCAGGCCGACGGTGCGGCCGGTGACGGCGACACGGACCGGGGCCTGGGCCTTGCCGAGCTTGAGCCCGTGCTCCCCGCCGGCGGCCAGGACGGCCTCCTTGAGAGCGTCGGCGTTCCACTCCGCCTCGGCCAGCTCGGCCCGCGCGGTGCGCAGCAGGGCGTCCGCGCCGGGCTTCATGGCCTTGGCCCAGGCCGCCTCGTCCTCGACCGGCTCGTCCAGGAAGAGGAAGTCGACGTTGGCGGTGATGTCGGACAGGACCGTCAGACGGGTCTGGGCCAGGGGCGCGAGCGCCTCGAAGGCGGCACGGTCGAAGTTCTCGGGCGCCCAGGGCGCGTGCGGGGCGGTCAGCCACGGCTCGCAGCGGGCGATGAACTCCTTGGTGTCCAGGTCCCGGATGTGGACGGCGTTGATGGCCTCGCACTTCTTGATGTCGAAGCGCGCCGGGTTGGCGTTGACGTCACCGATCTCGAAGGCGGCGACCATCTCCTCCAGCGAGAAGATGTCCCGGTCCTCGGCGATCGACCAGCCCAGCAGGGCCAGGTAGTTGAGCAGACCCTCGGGAAGGAAGCCGCGCTCGCGGTAGAGGTTGAGCGAGGACTGCGGGTCGCGCTTGGAGAGCTTCTTGTTGCCCTCCCCCATCACATACGGCAGGTGCCCGAACTCGGGGGTGCTCCCGTTGCCGACGCCGATCTCCGCCAGCGCCCGGTACAGCGCGATCTGGCGGGGGGTGGAGGAGAGCAGATCCTCGCCGCGCAGGACGTGGGTGATCTCCATCAGGGCGTCGTCGACCGGGTTGACCAGCGTGTACAGCGGGGCGCCGTTGGCGCGGACGATGCCGTAGTCGGTGACGTTCTCCGGGGCGAAGGTCAGCTCGCCGCGGACCAGGTCGGTGAAGGTGATCGCCTCGTCCGGCATCCGGAAACGGACGATGGAGGCGCGGCCCTCGGCCTCGTACGCGGCCTTGTGCTCCTCGGTGAGGGTGCGGCACTTGCCGTCGTAGCCGGAGGGCTTCCCGGCCCTGCGTGCGGCCTCGCGACGCTCCTCCAGCTCCTCGGCGGTGCAGTAGCAGCGGTAGGCGTGACCGGCCTCCATCAGCTTCCGCGCGACATCGGCGTAGATGTCCAGGCGCTGCGACTGGCGGTAGGGGGCGTGCGGGCCGCCGCCCGCGCCGGAGGCGCTGTCGAACGCCGCGGGGCCCTCGTCCCAGGACAGGCCCAGCCAGCGCATCGAGTCCAGCAGCAGCTCGTAGGACTCCTCGGAGTCGCGGGCCGCGTCGGTGTCCTCGATGCGGAAGACCAGGGTGCCGCCGTGGTGCCGGGCGAACGCCCAGTTGAACAGGGCGGTGCGGACCAGGCCCACATGGGGGTTGCCGGTCGGCGAGGGACAGAACCGTACGCGTACGTCAGATGCGCTAGCCACGCTTGATCACCTTGTTGGTGAGAGTGCCGATGCCTTCGATGGTGACGGCGACCTCGTCGCCGACGTTGATGGGGCCGACGCCCGCCGGGGTGCCGGTGAGGATGACGTCCCCGGGGAGCAGTGTCATCGCCTCCGTGATGTGGACGACCAGGTCCTCCACCGAGCGCACCATCTGGCCGGTGCGGCCGAGCTGCCGCTGCTCGCCGTTGACGGTGCACATGACGGCCAGGTCCGCCGGGTCGACGTCGGTGACCACCCACGGGCCCAGCGGGCAGGAGCTGTCGAAGCCCTTGGCCCGGGCCCACTGGGACTCGGCGCGCTGGACGTCACGGGCGGTGACGTCGTTGGCGCAGGTGTATCCGAGGATCACGTCCGCCACCCGCTCCCGGGGCACCTGACTGCACATCCGGCCGATGACCACGGCCAGCTCGGCCTCGTGGTGCACCTCGTGGGAGAAGGAGGGGTAGACGATCGGGTCGCCGGGGCCGATCACCGAGGTGGAGGGCTTGAAGAACGCGACCGGCACCTCGGGGACCTCGCCGCCCATCTCCGCCGCGTGCTCGGCGTAGTTGCGCCCGATGGCCACCACCTTGTTCGGGAGCACCGGCGGCAGCAGCCGCACCTTGTCCAGGGGGACCCTCTTGCCCGAGCGCTCGAACTCGGCGAAGGGGTGGCCCTTGATGATGTCGAGGACAGGGCCGTCGCCGCTGCCGGCGTCCCCTTCCACGACTCCGAACGCGACGTTGCCGTCGATGGAGAATCTGGCGATGCGCACGGGTGGTGCTGCCCCTCGTTGATCGCGGGTGGGAGATGACACTCAAGGGTAAGCCCCGCACACTCGCGGTGTGCGGGGCCCTGCCGTGCGCATGTGTGGAGGTGTCGCTCCCGGGTAGCGATGGGAAGCGGGGAGAAGACTCTTCCGGCCGCCCGGCGCAGAGATGTTCAGCGCAGGCGTGCCATGAGCGCGTGCTCGACCAGCGTGATCAGCGCGCTCTTCGCCTCCGCCCGGTGCCGCGCGTCGGTGGTGATGATCGGCGCGTCCGGACCGATCTGCAGCGCCTCACGCACCTCGTCCGGCGTGTACGGCTGATGCCCGTCGAACCCGTTCAGCGCGATCACGAACGGCAGACCCGAGTTCTCGAAGTAGTCCACCGCCGGGAAGCAGTCCGCCAGCCGGCGGGTGTCCACCAGCACCACCGCGCCGATCGCACCGCGCACCAGATCGTCCCACATGAACCAGAACCGGTCCTGGCCCGGCGTACCGAACAGGTACAGGATCAGGTCCTGGTCCAGCGTGATACGGCCGAAGTCCATCGCCACCGTGGTGGTGGTCTTGTCGGCGGTGTGCGTCAGGTCGTCGATCCCGGCGGACGCGGCGGTCATCACGGCTTCGGTACGCAGCGGGTTGATCTCCGACACGGCGCCCACGAAGGTCGTCTTGCCCACGCCGAACCCGCCCGCCACCACGATCTTCGCGGAGGTGGTGG
>NZ_PGSG01000015.1 GCF_002843305.1 Streptomyces barkulensis | reverse complement strand
GGCGGTGACGAAGGCGGGGTTGTTGCCGCGGAAGGTGCCGTTGTGCTCGCCGGGCTCCCACACGTCCAGCTCGGGCCGGAACAGGGTCAGCGCCATCGGCATCCCGTAGCCGCTGATGGACTTGGAGACGGTGATGATGTCGGGGGTGATGCCCGCCTCCTCGAAGGAGAAGAAGGCACCGGTGCGGCCGCAGCCCATCTGGATGTCGTCGACGATCAGCAGCATGTCCTGCCGCTTGCACAGGTCGGCCAGGGCGCGCAGCCACTCGGCCCGGGCGACGTTGATGCCGCCCTCGCCCTGGACCGTCTCGACGATCACGGCGGCCGGCCGGTTCAGACCCGAGCCGGAGTCCTCCAGCAGCCGCTCGAACCACAGGAAGTCCTCGACCTTGCCGTCGAGGTAGCGGTCGAAGGGCATCGGGGTGCCGTGGACCAGGGGGACGCCGGCGCCGGCGCGCTTGAAGGCGTTGCCGGTGACGGCCAGGGATCCCAGCGACATGCCGTGGAAGGCGTTGGTGAAGGAGACGATCGACTCCCGGCCCTTGACCTTGCGGGCCAGCTTCAGGGCCGCCTCGACGGCGTTGGTGCCGGTCGGGCCGGGGAACATCACCTTGTGGTCCAGGCCGCGCGGCCGCAGGACCACGTCCCGGAAGGTCTCCAGGAAGGCGCGCTTGGCCGTGGTGGACATGTCCAGGCCGTGGGTGACGCCGTCGCGCTCGAGGTAGTCCAGCAGGGCGCGTTTGAGCACCGGGTTGTTGTGGCCGTAGTTCAGTGATCCGGCGCCGGCGAAGAAGTCGAGGAACGCGTGGCCGTCCTCGTCGTACAGGTAGCTGCCGCGCGCCCGGTCGAAGACGGTGGGCCAGCCGCGGCAGTAGCTGCGCACCTCCGATTCGAGGGTCTGGAAGATGCTCAGGTCGGGCTGGGTCATGGTCACAGCGATCTCCTGGGAGATGGATTGCGAGAGGAGTGAGAGGTCTTTCGGGTGCCGGGGCGCGGTGCGGCGCGCCGCGCGGCGGTCAGCCGCCGGCGGCGGCCGGTGGGGGCGCGGCGGCGGCCAGGGTGGGGACGGGCCCGATCCGGTACAGCACCTCGGGCTCGTGTCCCTCCTCGGGGAACAGCGCGCCCTCGAAGAGGACCTCGCGCCGTACCGGCGCGCCGTGGCGCTCGGCGTAGGAGGTGAACAGTCGGTTGGAGGCGGTGTTGTCAGGGGTGATCGTCGTCTCGATCCTGTCGACGCCCAGTTCCTCGGCGGTACGGGTGGTCAGCCCGTCGAGCATCGCCGCGGCGAGGCCGCGTCCGCGCTGCCCGTGGTCGACGGCGACCTGCCAGACGACCAGGGTCCGCGGATGCTGCGGCCGGACGTAGCCGGTTATGAAACCGACCGGCTCACCGGCGCCGTCGCGCGCCACCACCGAGGTGGCGGCGAAGTCGCGGCACCACAGCAGGTAGCTGTAGGAGGAGTTGAGGTCGAGGACCCGGGAGTCGCGCGCGATCCGCCAGATCGCTGCGCCGTCCTCCACGCGGGGCGCGTCGAGCTTCAGTCCCTCCGGCATTTCGACGGTCTTTCTGTGGGCACCTGCATGGTCTGCTTGTGCGGCGGTCATGCAAATCCAATTTACCCAGAGCGAACTCAAATCACATCGAGGGAAGGGGTTACGCGGGAGCATGTTATGTGTTATCGCGCGTGGGTGCGCACGCGCACGAAGAGCGCTGCGTTATGCCTGGTATGCCCCGTATTTTCCGGGCAAAGAGGAATCGCTGTTGAGTCCGTCACAGATCCATAACGAGCACGGAACCTGTCCGAAATACGAGGTTCGCCGATATCAAATCTTAGTGTTTAAGGATCGTGCGAGCGGGCATGAGGATATGGGATTCTATTCTCATCGGGTGCCCGTAAATTCATCTTCGATTCATGGAAGATACCTCAGCGAAACCGGATCGTGAGGTTCTTCGGGGAACTCGGCGGAAGTCCCCCCTCCGCCGCCACCGGTCCGGCCGTGCGGGCCGGCGCCAGCATCCGTTCCAGTTCGGCGATGCCGCGCGAGGTCTGGCTCTTGACGGTGCCGACCGAGACGCCCAGGGTGCGGGCGGTCTCCTTCTCCGACAGGTCGAAGGCGTGCCGCAGTACGACACACGTCCGCTTGCGCAGCGGCAGCCGGGCGAGCGCGTCACGCACGTCCAGCACCGCGGGCACGTCCGGGTCGTCGATGCGGTCGGGCCGGTGCGACCAGAACAGGGCGACCCGGCGGCGCTCGCGCAGCAGGCTGCGCAGCCGGGTGCGTGCCATGCCGGCGACCACGCTGCGCGCGTACGCCAGCGGGTGTCCGCCGGCGCGCACGCTGTCCCACCGGCGCCACACCGCGACGAGTGCGTCGGCGGCGAGGTCGTCGGCTCCCTCGGAGTCTCCCAGCAGCAGAAAGGCGAAGCGGGACAGATCGGCGTAGTGCCGGTCGAAGAAGGCGTGGAACTCTTCGGCGGGGGCGTCCACGTGGCCTCCTCAGGGCTCGACGGATCCTGTGAAGTGGTGTGCCACGACCCCCTGCGGCTGCGTGAGCGTAACAGGGGACTCGTACAGTGCGGCATATGAGCGAGCGCGGGAATTTCCACATCCGGGGGCGGGTCCTGACCGGGCCCGGTCCCGAGGACGTCCGGGGCGAGATGTGGGTCGTGGACGGGCGGATCACCTACGAACGGCCCACCGGGCCGCTGGAGACGACCACGGTCGAGGGCTGGGTGCTGCCCGGGCTGGTGGACGCGCACTGCCACGTCGGACTCGACGCCCACGGCGCCGTCGACGACGCCACCAGCGAGAAGCAGGCACTCACCGACCGCGACGCCGGAACGCTGCTCGTCCGGGACGCGGGCTCGGCGGCCGACACCCGGTGGATCGACGACCGCGAGGACCTGCCGCGCATCATTCGGGCCGGCCGCCACATCGCCCGCACCAGGCGCTACATCCGCAACTACGCCCACGAGATCGAGCCCGATGACCTGGTGGCCTATGTACGGCGCGAGGCGCGGCGCGGCGACGGCTGGGTCAAGCTCGTCGGCGACTGGATAGACCGCGAGCAGGGCGATCTGACCGCCTGCTGGCCGCGCGGCGCGGTGGAGGCCGCCATCGCCGCCGCCCACGAGGAGGGCGCGCGGGTCACCGCCCACTGCTTCGCCGAGGACTCGCTGCGCGATCTGGTGGAGGCCGGGATCGACTGCGTCGAGCACGCCACCGGCCTGACGGAGGAGACCATTCCGCTCTTCGCCGAGCGGGGCGTCGCCATCGTCCCCACCCTGGTCAACATCGCGACCTTCCCCCGGCTCGCCGAGGGCGGCGAGAAGAAGTTCCCGCGCTGGGCCGACCACATGCGGCGGCTCCACGAGCGCCGCTACGACACCGTGCGCGCGGCCTACGACGCGGGCATCCCGGTCTTCGTCGGCACGGACGCGGGCGGCTCGCTGCCCCATGGGCTGGTCGCCGACGAGGTGGCGGAGCTGGTGGCGGCGGGCATCCCGCCGGTGGACGCCCTGTCGGCGACCACCTGGGCGGCCCGCGCCTGGCTGGGGCGCCCGGGACTGGAGGAGGGTGCCGAGGCGGATCTGGTGGTGTACGAGGCGGACCCGCGGGCCGACGTACGGGTGCTGGCCGCGCCGCGGGCGGTGCTGCTCAGGGGGCGTCGCGTGAGGTGAGGGGCGTGTGAGGGCGTGCGGTGCGCCGGTGGAGGCCGCAGGCGGAAGGGGCGTGTGCCCGCGTGTGCACGCGCCGTGAAGAGAAGAGGCGTTACCCAGGATCCATGAATCGAAAACTGCACCTGGTGTGACTCTTTCGAGTGAAATAACGCTGTGTATTCGCTCTTTCGCTCTACGTGGGTCAACAATGGCGTGGTCTCAGTCACCGGTGCGGGCGATGTCCCCTATTGGCCGCCGGTGACGTCATGCAATCCGTGGGGGTTTCACCTGTGAACAAGTCTGTCTACGGCCTGCTCGCCGCCGCCGCTCTGGTGGGGGTCACCGCCGCGCCCGCGAACGCCGCCGGCGACGAGGGCTCGGCGAGCGCGGCCGTACTCCGGGCGAACCTGGAGGTCTCTCTGCTCAAGGGCGGCGCCGCCGTGCCGCTGAACGTCGAGCTCAACTCGGTCAAGGCTCCCAGGAGCGCCGACGAGACCCTGCTGGAAGCCCGGGTGGACGGTGCGAACGGCGGAAAGCCGTTCACCATGCTGGATGCGAAGGCCGCCACCTCGAGGGCGACGGTGGGGGAGGGGAAGGCCGAGGGGTATTCCAACCTGGCCGAGGCCAAGGTGTACCTGCCGGGGCTGCTGCGGCCCCTGGTCAGGACCGGGCTGGTCACCTCCCACGCCGTGTGCGAGGCCGGCGCCCGGCCGACCGCCGAGTCCGAGATCCCCGGCACCGTCACGGTGCTCGGCAAGAAGGTCACGGTGAAGGCCGACGGCCCCACCTCGGTCCGGGTGCCCGGTGTGGGCACGGTCGAGCTGAAGCTGGCCGAGACCGTCACCACCTCCAGCACCGCGGCCGCCACCGCGCTGAGGCTGGACGTCGCGGTGGACCCGGCGAACCTGGGCGTGGCCGAGGTCAAGGGCCGGGTGACGCTGGTGGAGGCGGCCTGCGAGACGCCCGGAGGCGGTGACAACGGCGGCTCCACCGAGGGCGGGTCCACCGAGGGCGGCTCCGCCGCCGGGGGCTCCACGAGCGGCAGCGGCGGCTCCACCGGCGGCTCCGGCAGCGGTGGTTCCACCGGTGGTTCCACCGGCGGCTCCACCGAGGGCTCGACCGAGGGCTCGACCGGTGGGGACGGCGACTCGGCCGGCTCCACCGACGGCTCCACCGACGGCAAGGGGAACGACCCGCAGCCGCAGACCGGCTCGGAGGCGTCCGGCGGGAAGCCCACCGGCAACCTGGCCGAGACCGGCGGCAGTTCGGCCACGCCGTACATCGCCGGCGGAGCCCTGGCGCTCGTCGCCGCGGGCGGCGGGCTGCTGATGCTGCGCCGCCGCCGCGCCTCCGGTGCGGCCGACGCCTGACCCGACCGCTGCCGCCGGGCCGGCCGAGCAGACGGGCCCGGCCCGGCGGCGGTGAACGGCGGCGGGACCCCGAGCGGGAGCCCGCCGCCGTTTCGCGCGTCAGCGCACCCCGAGGGCGGCCAGCGTCCGCACCAGGCGGTCGGTCGTCGCCCGGTCGCGTACGGCCAGCCGCAGCCACCGCGTGTCCAGGCCGGGGAAGGTGTCCCCGCGGCGTACCGCGATGCCCTCCGCGCGCAGCCGCCCCCGCAGCCCGGCCGCGTCCGCGTGCCGCACCAGGACGAAGGGCGCCCGCGGGTCCCGCGTCGCCTGCCCCAGCTCACCGAACTCCGCCAGCCGGCCGAGCAGATGGGCCCGGTCGGCGGCGGTCCGCCGTGCCGCCCGCTCCGCCTCGGCCAGGGCCGCGGGCTCACAGCACGCCTCGGCCGCGGCGAGCGCGGGGGAGGAGACCGGCCACAGCGGCTGGTGCCGCGCCAGGGCGGCGACGGTCTGCGGGTCGGAGAGCACATAGCCGATGCGCAGCCCCGCCAGTCCCCAGGTCTTGGTGAGGCTGCGCAGCACCACGGTGCGGCCGGGAAGCCGCGTCACCAGCCCCGCCAGGGACTCGCGTTCGCCCGGCACCGCGTCGATGAACGCCTCGTCCACCACCAGGGTCCGGCCCGGCCGAGCCAGCGCCGCCAGGGCGGAGGCCGGGTGCAGCACGGAGGTGGGGTTGGTGGGGTTGCCGACGACCACCGCGGCGGCCCCGGCCGGAACGCGGGCGGGATCGAGGCGGAAGCCGTCCCGTTCGCCCAGGACGACGCGCTCCACCCGGTGGCCCGCGTCCAGCAGGGCGGCCTCCGGCTCGGTGAACTGCGGATGCACCACGACAGGGCCGCCCCCGCGCCAGGCGTCCGATCCGGGCGGGGGCAGGAACCGGGCGAGCAGGACGAACGCCTCCGCCGCGCCCGCCGTCAGCAGCACGCACTCCGGTGGCAGCCCGTGCCGGTCCGCCACCGCCCGCCGGGCCGCCCGCCCGTCGGGGTAGGCGGCCAGTGAGCCGAGCGAGGCGGCCACCCGCTCCTTCAGCCAGGCGGGGGGCGTGCCGGCGCGGACGTTGACCGCGAGGTCCACCAGATCCGCGCCGGCGCCGCGCACCTCCGCGTCGCCGTGGTGGCGCAGGTCGTGCGCGGTCTCGGGGGGCCGGAGGGGATCCAGGGGCTCAGTGGGCGTGTGCATGGCCACCATTGTGGTGATGGTGGTGCCCGTGCCCGTCGTCGTCCGGGTGGTGGTGGGGCCGCTGGGGCATGCCCACCTTCCCCTCGAAGCCGGGCAGCGCGACGCGGTAGACGCACGAGTCGCAGTTCATCCGCAGATCGCCCCGAACGGCCTCCGTGTAGCGCTCCCAGACCAGTTCCGCCAACTCGTCGGTGGGGCCGATGACATCGGCGCGGAGCACCTCGGTCTCCGGGTGCGCCGCGGCCCAGCTCCCGGTCTGCTCCCGCACCCGGTCCGGCAGGATGCCCGTGAACAGGAAGTACGGCAGCACCACGATCCGGCGGGCGCCCAGCATCCGGCAGCGGTCCAGTCCGGCGGGGACGTCGGGGGCGGCCAGCGAGACGAACGCCGTCTCCACGCCCGCGTAGCCGCGCCCCTCCCACAGCAGCCGGGCCGCCTTGTGCACCTCGGCGTTGGCGTCCGGATCGGTGGAGCCGCGGCCCACCAGCAGCACCGTGGTGCCGGCGCGGCTGCTCGTGCCGTCCTCGCCGTCCGCGCCGCGCAGCGCCTCGTCCACCCGGCGCTCCAGCACGTTCAACAGCGCCGGATGGGGCCCGAGGGGGCGGCCGTAGGCGTAGGTGGTGCCCGGGTGGCGCTGCTCCTCGCGGGCCAGGGCGGCCGGGATGTCGCCCTTGGCGTGCCCGGCCGAGACCAGCATCAGCGGGACGGCGGCGAAGTTCCGCACGCCCCGTTCGGCCAGCTCGGCGACGGCGTCGGCGAGCGGCGGCGGGGACAGTTCGATGAAACCTCCCGCGACGGGGAGGCCGGGCCGCCGCGCGCCGAGGTCGCGCACGAAGGAGCGGAACGCCTCGGCGCCGGCGTCGTCACGGGTGCCGTGGCCGACGAGGAGCAGGGCGGGCGGGCTGGTCACTGGGTCTTCTCCTTGGAGGTGCCGGGGGCGGTACGGGGATCGGCGGCGCCGGGGTGTGCGGCGCCGGCCGGGGTGTACAGAAGGGCGTTGAGGGCGGCCGCGGCCACCGCGCTGCCGCCCTTCTCCGAGACGTTGCTGACGGCCGGCAGGCCGCTGTCGCGCAGCGCCGCCTTGCTCTCGGCCGCGCCGACGAAGCCGACGGGCAGGCCGATGACCAGGGCGGGGTCCGCGTCCAGGGCGAGCAGTTCGAACAGGGCGGTGGGCGCGCAGCCGACCACCCACACCGCGCCCGGCCCGACCTGCTCGTAGGCCAGCCGCACCGCGTGCGCGGAGCGGGTCAGGCCGCCTGTCGCGCGGGCGTCGGCGAGCCGGCACACCGTCTCGCGGCGGGTGATCCCGGCGGCGACCATCTCGACGTCCGCCACGACCGGCGCACCGGCGTGCAGTGCGGTGTGCGCGGCGCGCAGCGCGCTCTCGTCGGTGACCAGATCCCCGGCGTAGGCCGGGTCGGCGCTGGAGTGGATCACCCGCTCCACCACGGCCCGGGTCAGCGGCGGGAGGTGGGAGGTGTCCAGCCGTGAGCGCAGGATGCGGTACGACTCCTCCTCGATGGGATGGACGGTACGGGGCGTCAAAGGCGTCACGACGGCTCCTGGGGGTCGCGTACGGGGGTCTCCTCGACGGCGTCGACCGGGCACACCTCGACGCACTCCAGGCAGCCGGTGCACAGCTCGGCCCGCACCAGCAGCGTGCCGCCCAGCGGACGTATCGCGTGGACCGGGCAGGTCAGCAGGCAGGCGCCGCAGCCCGCGCAGCGCGAGGTGACGGCTACGGGCGCGGTCGCGGTCACCGGGACTCCTGCCAGCGGTAGCCGCGCGGGGTGACCATGCGGCCGGCCACGGCGCGGGTGGCGGTGTTGCCGACGGTCACCACCGTCATCATGTCGACCTCGGCCGGATCGAGTTCGCCGAGCGTGGTCACGGTGGTGCGCTCGCCGGGGCGCGAGGCGTTGCGCACCACCCCGGCCGGGGTGTGGGGGGCGCGGTGCTCGGCCAGCAGGGCGAGAGCCTTGGGGAGCTGCCAGTCGCGGCCCCGGCTGCGGGGGTTGTAGAACGTCACCACCAGGTCGGACTCGGCCGCCGCCCGGACCCGGCGCTCGATCACCTCCCAGGGCGTGTGCAGGTCCGACAGGCTGATCGAGACGTGGTCGTGGCCCAGCGGAGCGCCCAGCAGCGCGGCGGCGGCGAGCGCCGCGGTGACGCCGGGCACACCGACCACGTCGATGTCGGCGGAGGCCTCGGCCAGGGCGGGCGAGGCCATCGCGTACACCCCCGCGTCGCCGCTGCCGATCAGCGCCACCGCGCGGCCCGCGCGGGCCTCGGACACGGCGGTGCGGGCGCGCTCCTCCTCCGCGCCGAGGCCGGATTCCAGCACACGGGTGCCCGGGCGCAGCAGGTCGCGGATCTGGTCCACGTACTGGTCGAGGCCGACGACCACCGAGGCGCGGCGCAGCTCGTCGCGGGCGCGCGGGGTGAGCAGGTCGCGGGCGCCGGGCCCGAGCCCGACGACGGCCAGCCGCCCGCGGGGGCGCCGCCGGGCCACGGCGCAGGTCGCCATCGCCGCGCGTCCCCCGGGGGCGGACTTCCGCTTGGGCACGACCAGTTCGGCGCCCTCGCCGCAGGCGAGCAGCGCGGCGGCCTCCGCCACGCTCGGGGTGCCCACGGCGGCCAGCGGCGCGTCGGAGGGGTGGGGCACGGGCACGGCGGCCAGCTCGTCGGCGGGGTACGTCCGCAGCGGTACGCCCAGGCGCCGGGCCGTCTCCACGAGGCCCTCCTCGCCGGCCTTGGCCTCGACGGTTGCCAGCTCGGTGACGGACAGCGGCGACAGGCCGGCCTCGGCGAGGGCCTGCCCGACCAGGGCGGCGACCTCCTCGGCGGGGGCTCCCCGGCTGGCGCCGACGCCGACGGCGAGGGTCGGCGGGCGCAGGACGGCCGTGCGGTCGCCGGGCGTCACCGCGCGGTCGGTGACCAGCAGGGTGTATCCGTCGTCCGGGCCCTCCCCGCTGTTCCGGCCACCCCTTTCGTCGCTCTCCGTGGCGTTGTCGGTGGTCTCGGTTACGTTGGGTGGCAGTGCAGGAAGGGGGAGGACGTGATGACGCACCAGCCGGACGGGCTCGCCGTCCAGCATCGCCCGCGACACCGCCGCGACGGAGCCCTCGACGGGCAGGCCGAGGGTGTCCAGGCCGGGGACGCCGGCGGCGTCGGTGGCCGTGGTGACGACGGGACGGCAGCCGGGCAGGGCCTCGGCCACCGCGTGCGCCAGGTCGTTCGCGCCGCCCGCGTGGCCGCCCAGCAGTGCCACGGCGTACTGCTGCGCCTCGTCCACGCACACCACGCCCGGGTCGTCCGCCTTGCCGTTCAGCAGCGGGGCGATCAGGCGTACGGTCGCGCCGGTGGCGAGGAAGCAGACGAGGCGGTCGCACTCGGCGAAGGCACGGGTGACGGCCTCGCGGACGCTGCCGGGGCCGCCGGTGTCGTAGACACGGACGGCCTCCGGCCAGGCGGCCGCCAGGCGGTCGCGGGCGCGCCGCCCCGCGGCGGTGGCGGAGACGAGACCGATCAGGCCGGCCGGGGCGTTCGGGGCGTTCACGAGGATGCTCCTTCGGTGCCGGGGCGGGTGCCCCACAGGACGAAGACGGGGTTGCCGGCGGCGAGCCGCACCACGTCGCCGGGCAGGGGGGCCAGCCGGGAGGACTGCAGCAGCACGCCGTCGGCGGCCAGACCGGCGGCGCCGAGCGCCGCCCGCACCGCCGGTACGCGGTCCAGCGCGGCGAGCGTGACGACGACCGCGCGGCGGGCGCGGAGCGCGCAGGCCGCCACGATCGCCTCCAGCTCCCGCCCTCCGCCGCCGACGAACACGGCGTCCGGATCGGGCAGTTCGGCCAGGACGCCGGGGGCTGTGCCGTGCACGGTCTGGAGGTCCACACCGTGGGCCGCGGCGTTGGCGCGGCAGCGTTCGGCGCCGTCGGCGGTGCGCTCCACGGCGACGGCCGCCGCGCCCAGGCGGGCGCACTCCACCGCGACGGAGCCGGAGCCCGCGCCGACGTCCCAGACCAGATCGCCGGGGCGCGGCCCGAGCCGGGCCAGCGCCAGCGCCCGCACCTCGTACTTGGTGATCATCGAGTCGCGGTGTGCGAAGGCGTCCTCCGGCAGAGCCCAGCCGGCGGGCAGACGCAGCGGTCCGGCGAGCGCCAGGGGCCCGGGAGCCAGAGCACGGGAGGGATCCAGGCACAGCACCACGCTGACCTCGCCGGGCCAGGCGCGGGCGGCGGCCTCGGCGGGGGAGAGGCGCTCGACGCGCTCGTCCGCCGTGCCCAGTGCGCTCGCCACCACCAGGGTGCGCGGCAGCCCGGCGGCGGCCAGGGCGGCGCCCAGCTCGGCGGGCCCCGCGCCGGGGCCGGTGAGCACGGCGGTCTTGGGGTGTGCGCGGCAGACGTTGACGGCGGTGCGCGGGTCGCGTCCGTGCGCGCTGACCACGGCGGCGTCGTCCCACGGCAGTCCGGCGCGGGCGAAGGCCACCGCGACGGACGGCGCGGTGGGCCGTACGTCCAGGGCGTGCGCGCCGAAGCGTTCGGCGAGCGAGCGGACGATCCCGAAGAACCCGGGATCGCCGGAGGCGAGCACCACCACCGGCCCCCCGTCCTCGGACAGCTGGCGTTCGACGGCGTCCAGCGCCGGGGCGAGCGGCCCCAGGACCACGCGCCGCACCCCGGGGGGAGGGTCGGCCGCCTCCAGGTGGCGGCGCGCTCCCACGGCCAGGCGGACCCCCTGCCAGGACGGCGCGCCGGGCCCGAAGGCTCCGGCATCCGCCCCCGACCCCGTGCCCGTGCCCGTGCCCGTGCCCACGACCGTGATCACGGCAGCAGCCCCCCGTCGTCGGAACACAGGGCGACCACCGTGCGGCCGGTGAAGTCCACCATGGCCGCCTCCGCGGCGATCCGGTGGTCGGTGAAGCGCTCCAGCACGTCCACCACCCGGCGGCACAGCTCCGGCGCGGCCGACTGCAGCAGCCCCGCCGCGTCCCACAGCTCGTACGCGTGGCGGGCGGTGTTCGCCGCCGCGACCTCGGCCGCCAGCGCTTCCGCGCCGCCCACCGCGCGGGTGACGTCGGCCAGGACGGAGGTGTCCACCTTCGACCGCGTGTAGTGCGTCATCAGCACCCCGGAGGCCAGCTTGGTCAGCTTCCCCACCATGCCGACGAACACCACCCGGCCCACACCGTGCTCCACCGCCCGCCGCAGCGCGGCGCCCGTGAAGTCGCCGACCTCGATGAAGCACACCGGGGGCAGACCGGGCAGCAGCTCCATGGCGCCCTTCTCGGTGCGCCCGCCGGTGCACAGCACCACGGCCGGGACGTCCTGCGCGGCGGCCACCGACACCGCCTGCTCCACGCTCGCCCGCCAGGAGGCCGTCGAGAACGGCCGGACGATCCCGGTCGTCCCCAGGATGGAGATGCCGCCGAGGATGCCGAGCCGGGCGTTGGTGGTCCTGCGGGCGCGCTTCTCGCCGTCGGGCACGCTGATGGTGACGTCCACGCCGCGCTCCGCGGTGTCGACGACCTCGCCCACCGCCTGGCTGATCATGGCGCGGGGCACCGGGTTGATCGCCGGGCCGCCCACCTCCAGGCCGAGCCCCGGCCGGGTGACGACGCCGACGCCGACGCCGCCGTGCAGCTCGATGCCCGGCTCGCCGCGCCAGCTCACCGTGGCGGTCAGATGCGAGCCGTGGGTGACGTCCGGGTCGTCGCCCGCGTCCTTGACCACCACCGCCTCGGTGCGGCCCGGCCGCAGCTCGGCCGAGCGCTCCACGGCGAAGGTCACCCGCCGCCCCGAGGGCAGCGCGACCTCCACCCACGGCTGGGGTTCGCCCGTGACCAGGTGCAGCGCGGCGGCGCGGGCAGCCGCCGAGGCGCAGGTGCCGGTCGTCCAGCCGGTGCGCAGCGCCTTCGGCCGCTGCTTGGCGGTGCGCGGCAGGTCCGGTTCCCGCAGCTTCGGTCCCCGGGCGGGACCGTGCTCCGGCTCCTCAGCCACGGCCCGCCGCCTCCCGGGCCGCGCGCAGCGCCCGGCGCGCCTCCGGCCGCGCGCGGCGGTGACCGTGGAAGTGCCCGGGGTGGTACAGGTGCGAGCGTGTGCCGGAGGCGGACAGCGCGGGGCCGACGAGGAACAGCGTGTGCTTCCACAGCCGGTGCTCCTTGACGGTCTCCTCCAGGGTCCCCACCGTGCAGCGCAGCACCAGCTCCTCCGGCCAGGTCGCCTGATGGGCGATCACCACCGGGGTGTCGGTCGGATAGCCGCCCTCCAGCAGCTCCACCGCCAGCTGCCCCGAGCGCGCCGCCGACAGGAAGACCGCCATGGTCGTGCCGTGCCGGGCGAACTCCCGCACCTCCTCGCCCGGCGGCATCGGCGTCTTGCCGCCGCCGAGCCGGGTGAGGATCACCGACTGGGCGACCTCCGGGATCGTCAGCTCCCGCCCGGCGATGGCCGCCACCGCCGAGAACGACGACACCCCGGGGACGATCTCCACCTCGACACCCAGCTCCGCGCAGCGGTCCACCTGCTCCTGGGTGCCGCCCCACAGCGCCGGATCGCCGGAGTGGACGCGCGCCACCCGCAGCCCCTCACGGGCCGCGCGCTCGTAGACGGCGATCACGTCCTCCAGGGACATCGAGGCCGAGTCCAGGATCTGCGCGTCCTCGCGGGCGTGCTCGAGGACCTCCTCGCGCACCAGGCTGGCCGCCCACACCACGACGTCGGCCTCGGCGATGGCGCGGGCGGCGCGGAAGGTGAGCAGATCGGCGGCGCCGGGCCCGGCGCCCACGATGGTCACCTTCCCGGCACCCCCCGGGGCCCTCCCGGCGCTCTTCGGGGCTCTCCTGGTGGCCTGCGCGGCTCCGGCAGTATCGGCGGTTCCGGCCGCGTCGGCGGTTCCGTCGGCGGTTGTGGCGGTCACAGCTTGCCTCCTCGGCTCTCCCGGCGGGCGGGTGCGATGAGCGTGGACAGATAGGGAAGTTCGGCGTCCCCGGCGGCCGGGCCGGCCCCCGGGGCGGCCTCCAGGTCGGCCGCCGGGCGGATCGACTCCTGCGGCAGCCCCAGCGCCGAGCCCCACACCGCGCCCTCGGTACGGCCCGTGGCGCGCAGCGCGGCGGCGACCTCGCGCGCCCGCCGCCCGAACTTGTAGGCCACCACCGTCCCCGGCCCCTCCAGGGCCTGCCGGAGCACCGCCGTCCCGGCCGTCACCGGCACCAGCGTCAGCGGCTCCGTCCCCTCGGTGAGCACCGCCCCGCCGCGCGCGGCCAGGTCCTGCATCGCGGTGATGCCGGGCACGGTCTCCACGACCGCCTCCGGCACCAGGGCGCCGACGGTCTGGGCGAGATAGGTGAAGGTGGAGTAGACGTTCGGGTCGCCGATGGTCGCGAACGCCACCGAGCCGTGGGCGCGCAGCAGTTCGGCGACGCGTTCGCCCGCCGCGTCCCACGCCGCCTCCCGGCGGGTGTGGTCCTCACGCTCGTTGAGCGCG
This sequence comes from Streptomyces barkulensis, assembly GCF_002843305.1. Taxonomy (GTDB): domain Bacteria; phylum Actinomycetota; class Actinomycetes; order Streptomycetales; family Streptomycetaceae; genus Streptomyces; species Streptomyces barkulensis. The sequence continues at coordinate 56,086 of NZ_PGSG01000015.1, read as the reverse complement.
AAGACCACCCGCACGATCCGCTCGCGCGACACGTAGTGCAGGACGGTGGCCTCGGCGCGTCCCGTACCGCTGCCCGCCATCACGGGCACCACCACCACGTCCGCCGAGCGCAGCGCCTTGACGCCCTTGACCGTCACCAGGTCCGGATCTCCGGGGCCCACCCCGACGCCGACGAGCCGTGGCCCGCCGGCCTCCCGCGCCTCACCGCCGCTACCGTTCATGCCGCTGTTCACGCCGCACACCCTCCGACACAACTTCCGACGAAACGCCGGGCCACGGACGGCTCGGCGGCCCAGTGCACATGCAGATACGAGGCGTGCACGCCGTTCTTCACAAAGCCCTCGACCCGGCGCCCGGGCCGGGAGCCGCGCGAGGTCAGCCCCCACGCCGGCGCGGCCCCGCCCTCCGGCTTCGCGTTCTTCCGCTCCCCGGTCTCCGGCTTCCCGTCCTCCGGTCCCCCGGCGCCGGGGTCCACCGCCGTGCGGTGGAACTCGTGGCCGCGCATCCGCGTCCCCGCGGCGGCCAGGACGCTGTCGCCCACCGCCACCGCCTCGCGGTAGCCGAGGGTGAGCCGGTCGGTCATCCGGGCGGTGGCGTCGAGCACCCCGCACATCGGTTCGCCGTCCAACTCCCTGGCCAGATACAGCAGTCCGGCGCACTCGGCGGCGACCGGCGCCCCCGAGGCGGCCAGCTTCGCCACCGCCCGGCGCAGCGGCTCGTTCGCCGAAAGTTCCGGCGCGTACACCTCCGGGAAGCCGCCGCCCAGGACCAGCCCGGCCGTGCCCGGCGGCAGCGCGGTGTCCCGCAGCGGGTCGAAGACGGCCACATCCGCACCCGCAGCCCGCAGCAGCTCGGTGTGCTCGGCGTAGGAGAAGGTGAACGCGGGCCCGCCCGCGACGGCCACCACCGGGCGCCCGCGCGGCCGGCCCGCGGGCACGGGCGGCGCCCACGGCTCCCGCGGCAGCGGCGGCGCGGAGTGCGCCAGGGCGAGCAGCGCCCTCAGATCGCAGCCGGACCGCACCCGCTCCGCCAGCTCCGCCACCGCCCCGGTCGCCTCCGTCCGCCGCTCGGCCACCGGTACCAGGCCCAGATGGCGCGAGGGGGTGTGCACCAGCGGCGCCCGGCGCAGCACGCCCAGCACCGGCACCCCGCAGGCGTCCAGCGCCTCGCGCAGCAGCTCCTCGTGGCGGTCGGAGGCCACCTTGTTGAGGATCACCCCCGCGACGCGGACCTCCGGATCCCAGGACGCGAAGCCGTGCACCAGCGCCGCCACCGAACGCGACTGGGAGGAGGCGTCCACCACCAGCACCACCGGCGCCCGCAGCAGCTTGGCCGCCTGCGCGGTCGAGGAGAGCTCACCGAGGCCCGCGGCCCCGTCGTACAGCCCCATCACGCCCTCGACCACGGCCACGTCCGCACCGGCCGCCCCGTGCAGGAACAGCGGCGCGACCAGGTCCGGGCCGCACAGATAGGCGTCGAGGTTGCGGCCGGGCCTGCCGGTGGCCAGCGCGTGGTAGCCCGGGTCGATGTAGTCCGGGCCCACCTTGTGCGGGGAGACCTCCAGCCCGGCCGCCGTGAAGGCGGCCATCAGACCGGTGGCGACGGTGGTCTTGCCGCTGCCCGAGGAGGGCGCGGCCACGACCAGCCGGGGAAGCGCGGTGCTCACGATCCGATCACCACTCGATGCCCCGCTGGCCCTTCTGGCCGCCGTCCATCGGGTGCTTGACCTTGGTCATCTCCGTCACCAGGTCGGCGGCGCCGAGCAGCGCCTCCGGAGCGTTCCGCCCGGTGATCACCACATGCTGGAAGCCGGGACGGGTCCGCAGCACCTCGACCACCTCGCCGGTGTCCACCCAGCCCCAGTGCATCGGGTAGGCGAACTCGTCCAGCACGTACAGCCGGTAGGTCTCGGCCGCCAGGTCGCGTTTGACCTGCTCCCAGCCCTCGCGCGCCGCCTCCTCGGAGGACTCGATGCCGCGCTGCACCCACGACCAGCCCTCGCCCATCTTGTGCCAGGCCACGGTGCCGCCCTCGCCGCTCGCGCCCAGCACCCGCAGCGCCCGCTCCTCGCCGACCCGCCACTTGGCGGACTTCACGAACTGGAACACCCCGATCGGCCAGCCCTGGTTCCAGGCGCGCAGCGCCAGCCCGAAGGCGGCCGTCGACTTGCCCTTGCCGGTGCCCGTGTGGACCGCCAGCAGCGGGCGGTTGCGGCGCTGGCGTGTGGTGAGACCGTCGTCGGGGACGACACTCGGCTGTCCTTTCGGCACTACGCGGCCCTCCTGTCGGGGTTCCTGTCGGGGTTCCTGGCGGTGTTCCTGCCGGTGTTCTCGCGGTCGGTCCGGTGAGTGCGGCCGGGGGCCTGCAGGGAGCGGACGAGCCCGGTCACGGTGTCGGCGCGCAGCTCCTCCAGCGTCACGGCGGGGCCGCCCAGCTCGGCGGCGAGCGCTCCGGCCAGTTCGAGCCGCACCGGCCCGGACTCGCAGTCGATCACCACCGAGGCGGTGCCGTCGGCGGCCAGCAGCCGCGCGGCCTGCCGGGCGCGCGGCACCGGCTGCGGGCCGCCGGTGGCCCGCCCGTCGGTGACGGCGACCAGCAGCGGGCGCCGCGAGGGGTCGCGCAGCCGCTCGGTCCGCAGTACGTCGCGGGCCTTCAGCAGTCCGGCGGCCAGCGGGGTGCGGCCGCCCGTCGGCAGCGACTCCAGACGCGCCGCGGCGGCGTCCACCGACGAGGTCGGCGGCAGGGCCACCTCGGCGCCCGAGCCGCGGAAGGAGACCAGGCCGACCTTGTCGCGGCGCTGGTAGGCGTCCAGCAGCAGCGACAGCACCGCGCCCTTGACCGCGCCCATCCGCCGCCGCGCGGCCATCGAGCCGGAGGCGTCCACGACGAACAGCACGAGATTGGACTCCCGGCCCTCGCGCACCGCCTCGCGCAGATCCTCCCGCCGCACCAGCAGCCCGGGCCCGGAGCGGCCCCGCGCCCGCTGGTGCGGGGCGGCGGCCCGGACGGTCGCGGCCAGGTGCAGCCGGGACAGCGCGCCCCGCGGCCGGCGGGCGCCGGTGGTGCGGCCCTGCGCGGTACGGGCGCGTGAGCGCCGTCCCGCCGCGCCCTCGCCCACACCCGGGACGTGCAGCGCGCGGGCGCGGAACGGCTCGCCGGCGCGGGCGGGGGCCTGCTCGCCGCCCTGCTCGCCGCCGCCCTGCCCGCCTTCCTGTTCGCCGCTCCGCTCCGGTCCGGCGCCCTCCCCGTCGCGCGACTGCCCGGGGAGAGAGGGTTCGGAGGGCCCGGGTGCGTCGGCCGGCCCCCGCGGGCCGTCCTGCGGCGGCTGCCCGCCGCCGTCCCCGCCGTCCCCGCCGTCCCCGCCGTCCCCGCCGTCCCCGCCGTCCGGCCCGTCCGGGTCCGGATCGTCGTCCGTGCCGTCTCCCGCGCCGCCGCTGCGCCGCAGCGTCTCGTCGAGCTTGTCCTCGTCCAGGCCGGGCGCGTCGAAGGGGTTGCGGCGCCTGCGGTGCGGCAGGGCCAGCAGCGCCGCCCGCCGTACGTCCTCGGCCGCCACATCGGTGCGCCCCGCCCAGGCGGCCAGCGCGGTGGCGGTACGCGCCATCACGATGTCGGCCCGCATCCCGTCCACCTCGAAGGCCGCGCAGGTGGCGGCGATCTGCCGCAGCGCGGTGTCGCCCAGCCGCACCTTGGGCAGCAGCGCCCGCGCGGCCGCGATCCGCTCCCGCAGCCCGCTCTCCTCACCGGCCCAGCGGGCGGCGAAGGCCGCCGGATCCTCCTCGTAGGCCAGGCGCCGCCGCACGACCTCCATCCGCTCGCCGGTCTCCCGGGAGGCGGCCACCTCCACGGTCAGGCCGAAGCGGTCCAGCAGTTGCGGGCGCAGCTCGCCCTCCTCGGGGTTCATCGTCCCCACCAGCAGGAAGCGGGAGGAGTGCCGCACCGAGACGCCCTCGCGCTCGATGTGCACCACGCCCATCGCGGCGGCGTCCAGGAGCGAGTCGATGAGGAAGTCCTGCAGCAGGTTGACCTCGTCCACGTAGAGGACGCCCCGGTGGGCCTGCGCCAGCAGCCCAGGTTCGAAGGCCTTCACGCCCTCGGCCAGGGCCCGTTCGATGTCCAGCGATCCGACGAGCCGGTCCTCGGAGGCGCCCACCGGCAGCTCCACCATCCGGGCCGGCCGGCTCTCGCCCGGCCCCGCCTCGTGCGGCCCGTCCGGGCAGGAGGGGTCGAGGCGGCGCGGGTCGCAGGAGAAGCGACAGCCGGGCACGGCCTCGACCGGCGGCATCAGCGCCGCCAGGGCCCGTACCGCGGTGGACTTCGCCGTGCCCTTCTCGCCGCGCACCAGGACGCCGCCGACGGCCGGCGAGACCGCGTTCAGCAGCAGCGCCAGCCGCAGGTCGTCCATGCCGACGATGGCGGTGAACGGATAGGCGGCGGTGGCCGCACCGGCGGGCGCGGCGGTCGCGGCGGTCGCCGTGGTCGCCGTGGTCGTGTTCGCGGTGGTGGTCACGCGTCGCCCTCCAGATCGTCGGAACCGCTCTCCAGGTCGCCCTCGAGTTCGAGGTAGATCTCGCGCAGCCGCTCCAGGGTCCGCGCCTCCGGCTCGGCCCACAGCCCGCGGTCGGCGGCCTCCAGCAGCCGCTCGGTCACGCCGCGCAGCGCCCACGGGTTGGAGCGCTTCATGAACTCCTGGTTGGTCTCGTCGAAGACGTACTCGGCCGCGAGCCGCTGGTACATCCAGTCGTCCACCACCCCGGCCGTCGCGTCGTAGCCGAAGAGGTAGTCGACGGTGGCCGCCATCTCGAAGGCGCCCTTGTAGCCGTGCCGCCGCATCGCCGCCATCCAGCGCGGGTTGACCACCCGGGCGCGGAAGACCCGGTGGGTCTCCTCGCCCAGCGTCCGCGTCCGCACCTGGTCGGGGACGGCCGAGTCGCCCACGTACGCCTCCGGGGAGTTCCCGGTCAGATGGCGCACCATCGCCACCATGCCGCCGTGGTACTGGAAGTAGTCGTCGGCGTCGGCGATGTCGTGCTCGCGGGTGTCGACGTTCTTGGCCGCCACCTGGATGCGGCGGAACGCCGTCTCCATGTCGCCGCGCGCCGGGCGGCCGTCCAGCCCGCGCCCGTAGGCGTAGCCGCCCCACACGGCGTACACCTCGGCCAGGTCCGCGTCCGAGCGCCAGTTGCGGGCGTCGATCAGCGGCAGCAGCCCGGCCCCGTACGCGCCCGGCTTGGAGCCGAAGATCCTCGCCGTGGCCCTGCGCCGGTCGCCGTGCGCGGCGGTGTCCTCGTCGGCGTGGGCGCGTACGTGGTTGGACTCGGCGGGCTCGTCCAGCTCCGCCACCGCCCGCACCGCGTCGTCCACCAGCGCCACCACGTGCGGGAAGGCGTCCCGGAAGAAGCCGGAGATGCGGACGGTGACGTCGATGCGCGGCCGGCCCAGTTCCTCCGGGGGCACGATCTCGAAGCCCGTCACCCGCCGGGAGGCGTCGTCCCACACCGGGCGGCAGCCCAGCAGCGCCAGGATCTCCGCAATGTCGTCGCCCTGTGTGCGCATGCAGGAGGTGCCCCACACCGTCAGGCCCACCGACTTCGGGTACTCGCCGTGGTCGGCCAGATGCCGGGCCAGCAGGGAGTCCGCCAGCGCGCTGCCGACGTCCCACGACAGCTTGGACGGGATCGCCTTGGGGTCCACGGAGTAGAAGTTCCGCCCCGTGGGCAGCACGTTGACCAGGCCGCGGGTGGGCGAGCCGGAGGGGCCGGCGGGCACGTAGCCGCCGGACAGCGCGTGCAGCACGTTGCCGATCTCGTCCCCGGTGCGCTCCAGCCGGGGCACGACCTCGTCCGCGGCGAACTCCAGGACGCGCACGGCGCCCGGCAGTTCGGCGCCCAGCACGTCGCGGACCACCTCCGGAGCCGCCTCGCGAGCCCAGCCGCGGGCCTCCATCGACTCCACCAGCCGCCGCGCCAGGTGTTCCAGCAGGTCCACCGCGTCGGAGGCGGTACGGGCAGGGCCGTCCGCGAGCGCGGTCAGGGCCCCCGGCACCTTCAGGCGCGCCCCCGGCTCGGCCAGCAGCTCGGACTCCACCAGCCCCACGTGTTCGGCCAGCACCGCCCGCAGCCCCGGTAGCGCGCCGCCGACCCCGCCCCACACCTGGGCCGAACGCAGCACCGCCAGCACCAGGTTGACGCGCGGTTCGCCCACCGGACCGCCGCCCAGCACATGCAGGCCGTCGCGGATCTGCACATCCTTGATCTCGCACAGCCAGCCGTCGATGTGCATGACGAACTCGTCGAACTCGTCATCGTCCGGCTGCTCCTCCACCCGCAGGTCGTGGTGGAGCTCGGCGGCCCGCACCAGCGTCCAGATCTGGCTGCGCACGGCCGGGGCCTTGGCCGGGTCCAGATCGCTCACCAGCGCGTACTCGTCCAGCAACTGCTCCAGTTTGGCCAGATCGCCGTAGGAGTCGGCGCGCGCCATCGGCGGCACCAGATGGTCGACGACCGTGGCGTGGCCGCGGCGCTTGGCCTGCGTCCCCTCGCCGGGGTCGTTGACGATGAACGGGTAGACCAGCGGCAGATCGCCCAGCACCGCGTCCGGGGCGCAGCCGGCCGACAGGCCCAGGCCCTTGCCCGGCAGCCACTCCATCGTGCCGTGCTTGCCCATGTGGACCACGGCGTCGGCGCCGAAGCCCCCCCGCTCCGGCGGGGCCTCCATCCAGCGGTAGGCCGCCAGGTAGTGGTGGGAGGGCGGCAGGTCGGGGTCGTGGTAGATCGCGATGGGGTTCTCGCCGAAGCCGCGCGGCGGCTGGATCATCACCACCACGTTGCCGAACCGCAGCGAGGCCAGCACGATCTCGGCGCCGGAACCCTCGCCGTCCACGTACAGCGAGCCCGGCGGCTCGCCCCAGTGCTCGCGCATGGCCTCGCGCAGCTCCGGGTCGAGCGCGGCGAACCACCGCCGGTAGTCGGCCAGCGGCACCCGGGCGGGCGCGGCGGCCAGTTGCTCCTCGGTCAGCCACTCCACGTCGTGGCCGCCGGCCGCGATCAGCCGGTGGATCAGCTCGTCGCCGCTCCCGGGCGGTTCGCCGGTGTCGTAACCGGCCTCGCGCAGGGCGCGCAGCAGTCCCACGGCCGAGGCCGGGGTGTCCAGGCCCACGGCGTTGCCGACGCGCGAGTGCTTGGTGGGGTAGGCGGTGAAGACCAGGGCGATCCGCTTGTCCGCGTTCGGCCTGCGGCGCAGTGCGGCGTGCCGCACCGCGATCCCGGCCACCCGGCGGGCCCGCTCGGGGTCGGCGACGTAGACGGGCACCCCGTCGGGGCCGTCCTCCTTGAAGGAGAAGGGCACGGTGACCAGCCGCCCGTCGAACTCCGGGATCGCCACCTGCATCGCCGCGTCCATCGGCGACAGGGCGGCGTCCGAGGCCTCCCAGGCGGCGCGGGAGCCGGTCAGGCACAGCCCCTGGACCACGGGGACGTCCAGCTCGGCCAGCGCGCCGACGTCCCAGGTCTCGTCGTCGCCGCCCGCGCTCGCGTCCGCCGCGTGGGCGCCGCCGGCGGCGAGCACGGTGGCGACCAGCGCGTCGGCGCGGCCCAGCAGCTCGTACAGGCCGGAGTCGGCGCTCCTGAGCGAACCGCAGTACACCGGCAGGGCGTTGGCGCCGCGCTCCTCGATCGCGTCGCACAGCGTGTCGACGAAGGCGGTGTTCCCCGCCAGCTCGTGGGCCCGGTAGAACAGCACGCCCACCGTCGGCCGGGACGGGTCGTGCCCCCGGTCGCCGCGCACGCCGTACTCGGGCATCGGGCGCGGCCCGGCGAAGCCGTGGCCGGTCAGCAGCACGGTGTCGGACAGGAATCGCACCAGCTCCGCCAGGTTCTCCGGCCCGCCCGCCACCAGATACCTCAGCGCCTCGGCGACCACACCGGCCGGGACGGTGGAGGCGGCCATCAGCTCCGCGTCCGGGACGGACTCGCCGCCCAGCAGCACCGCCGGGATCCCGGTGGCGCGCAGCGCGGCCAGCCCGTCCTCCCAGGCGCGCCGGCCGCCCAGCAGGCGCACGACGGCGATGTCCGCGCCCTCCACGAGCGCGGGCAGCTCCCCGGCGACGTCGACGCGCGCCGGGTTGGCGATGCGGTACGGCGCGCCGGAGGCGCGGGCCGCCAGCAGGTCGGTGTCGGCGGTGGACAGCAGCAGTACCGTGCTCATCGGGCCCCCATCGGTTCGTACGTCCTTCGCATCGGCCGTGTCGGTCGCACCGGTCGCACCGGTCGTCTCGTCCGTCTCTTCCGTCCCGCTCGCGCCGCTCACGGCGCACCCGGCGGTACGAACGGCAGGCCCGCGGGCGCGCCGTCCTCGATCAGCCGCAGCAGCGCGGCGGTGTCGGCGTGCTCCTCCACCAGATCGCCCAACCGGTCCAGCTGTTCCTCGCGCAGCGCGGCGAAGGAGGTGCCCGGGGCGGGGACGAACGCCCGCCCCGCGTCGGCGGCCACCCGCCGCAGGAAGGCGCGCCGGAAGCCGTCGCTCTCCAGCGAGCCGTGCCAGTGCGTGCCCCACACCGAGCCGGTGCGGCAGCCGTCCAGGAAGGGCTCGTCGCCGCCGGCGACCTCGGCCACGCCGTGGTGGATCTCGTAGCCCTCCACCCGCTCGCCCAGCGCCTCGCCCACCGGCCGCGCCAGGGTCTTCTCCGTCTCGAAGCGCACCCGCACCGGCAGCAGGCCCAGACCGTCGACCGTCCCGGCGCGCGACTCCACCTCGTCCTCGATCCGCTCGCCCAGCAGCTGGAAGCCGCCGCAGATCCCCAGCACCGGGCGGCCCTCGGCCGCCCGGCGGGCCAGCGCGCCGGCCAGGCCGCGCTCGCGCAGCCAGGCCAGCGCCCGCACGGTGCCGCGGGTGCCCGGCACGACCGCCAGATCGGCGTCGGCCAGCTCCTCGGGGCGGTCGGTGAACCGCACCACCACGCCCGGCTCGGCCGCCAGCGCGTCCACGTCCGTGAAGTTCGACATCAGCGGCACGGGCACCACCGCGACCCGCAGCACATCGCGGCCGTGCGGCGGCGCGACGGCCGACTCGCGCACCCCTCCGCGCAGCGACAGCCGCAGCCCGTCCTCCTCGTCGATGCCCAGCCCGTGCGCGTAGGGCAGGACGCCCAGCACCGGCCGTCCGGTCAGGCCGCGCAGCATCTCCAGACCGGGTTCCAGGAGCGTGACGTCACCGCGGAACTTGTTGATCACATAGCCCGCCACCAGCGCCTGGTCCCCGGGCGCCAGCAGGGCGGTGGTGCCGAAGAGGGAGGCGAAGACGCCGCCGCGGTCGATGTCGCCGACCACCACGACCGGAAGCCGCGCGGCGCGCGCCAGGCCCATGTTGACGATGTCGGTGCGCCGCAGGTTGATCTCGGCCGGGCTGCCGGCGCCCTCGCAGATCACCGCGTCGTGGGTGCGGCGCAGTTCGGCCAGGCAGTCGGTGACCGTCTCCAGCAGGTCCTCCCGGCGGCCCGCGCGCCGCGCCCCGCCGGGGTACGGCGGCACTCCAAGGTCCCCGAAGTAACCGCGCGCGCTCATCTCGCCCACCGGCCGGCCCAGCAGCACCACCTGGCTGGAGCGGTCGCCGCCCGGTTTGAGCAGCACGGGGTTCATCAGCGCGCTCGGCTCCACACCGGCCGCGGCGGCCTGCATGGCCTGGGCACGGCCGATCTCGGCGCCCTCGCGCGTCACGAAGGAGTTCAGCGACATGTTCTGCGCCTTGAACGGCGCCACCTTCACGCCCCTGCGGGCCAGCCAGCGGCAGACGCCCGCCGTGACCACGCTCTTGCCCGCGTCCGAGGTCGTTCCCGCGATCAGCAGCCCGCCGCCCGTCACAGCCCGCCCCCCGACGTCCTGCGCCGCCCCCGCCGCCGCTTTCCCGGCCGTACGGCGCGGGTCTCCCGCAGAGCCCCGGCGGCGCCGCACACCGCCAGCGCCAGCGCGCACACCCGGCGCGAGAGCCGCACCGCGCGCTCGATGTCCTCCACCCGCACCGGGCGGCCGGCGCCCAGGACCGGCCGGTGCTCGACGCGCCCGCCGTACGACAGCGTCCCGCCCAGTCGCAGACCCAGCGCACCCGCGAACGCCGCCTCGACCACACCGGCGTTGGGGCTGGGGTGGCGGCGGGCGTCCGCGCGCCAGGCGCGCAGCGCGCCGCGCGGATCGGGGCCGGCGAGCGCGGCCAGCAGCGCGGTCAGCCGGGCGCCGGGCCACCCCGCCACGTCGTCCAGCCGCGCCGAGGCCCAGCCGAAGCGCAGATGGCGCGGTGAGCGGTGACCGACCATCGCGTCCAGGGTGTTGACGGCCCGGAAGCCCGCCAGCCCCGGCACACCGGCGGCCGCGCCCCACACCAGCGCGCCCACCACGGCGTCGGAGGTGTTCTCGGCGACGGACTCGACCACCGCACGGGCGATGCCGCCGGCGTCCAGCGCCTGCGGGTCGCGTCCGCACAGGTGCGGCAGCCGGGCGCGGGCCGCCTCCAGGTCGCCCGCCTCCAGGGCGGCGGCGATCCCGCGGGCCTCGCGCGCCAGCGTCGTACCGCCGACCACCGCCCAGACGGCGGCGGCGGTGAGGGCGGTACGGGCGGCGGGGGAGCGGCGCACGGCACGGTCCAGCGCCGCCGCGGCGCACGTGGCGCCGCCCGCGCACACGGCGGTGTACAGCGCGCCCGCGCCGCGGTGGTCGCGCCACAGCAGGCGCTCGGCGGCCGCGGCCGCGCGCCCGAAGGCGGCGACGGGGTGTGCGCGGCGCGGATCGCCGGCGATCAGGTCGAGCAGATACCCCAGGGCCGCCCCGCCCGCGTAGCCCGCGGCCGGAAGGCCGGAGGGCGAGGGGAGGCCGGTGTCCGCCGGAGCGATGGCCGGGGGGAGGGCGTGATCGGCACGCATCGCGTCAGCCGGCCGTCACACCTCGTGCGGGAACGGTGGCACAGCGCAGTGGAGGCGGTGCGGCAGACAGGGTGCCGGGCATGGCGGTATGTCCTCACTCAGGGTCCTCGCCCTGGCTCGACGTGACCGGCGGTGAGAGTCTCCTGGCTCCCGGATCGGCGCCTCCCCCGGCCTTCCAGCCCGGTGTGCGGGCCGTGACGCTGGGTGGGGGAGCGCTCCCCGGTGACAGTGGCGGGACCGCGCCGGATTCGCACCGGCTTCCTCTCCTGCCGCCGTTTGGCAACGGGAAGTCCACCACGGCCGGGAAGGCGCGTCAACTCACCCGTGACCTGCGGCGGCGCACTGTGCGGAAGCGCACACGGCGCACGCCGGGGCGCGGGGGGCGCGTCGGGTGCGTCGGGGCGCTCGCGCCCCGGGCGGGCCGGGGACACGGGGACGCGGGAGATGCGGGGGCACAGGAGATGCGCCGGGAAAACGCGCCGGCGCCCGGCGGTGTCCGCCGGGCGCCGGTGAAGGCGTACCGATGCCTGAGAGGCCGCGGGGCCCCGACAGGCCCGCTCAGGCCGCGATGATGTAGATGCCGTACGCCACCGCGGCCGCGCACAGGGCGTAGCTGGCGTAGGCGCCGACGCGGGCCAGGGCGGAGGAGCCGCCCCGCGCCTTGTCGTTGGTGCCCAGGCCGACGATGCCGAGGGTGAACAGGCCCACCAGGCCGACCGTCATCACGAGACTGACGCCGAAGACCTGGCCGAGGGCCGCCCAGTCGATGTCCATGGTGCTTCTTCCTTCGCGGGGCTCGGGCTCAGGGAGCGGAGACGGTGGTCTTCGCCGGGGCGTCGGAGGCCTTCTCGGCATCCTCCATGGCGGCGGTGGGCGGCGGGGAGACGGCCTGCACCGCGGCCGTGACCACGCCCGCGTCCTCCGCCTCGGCCGGCTCGACGTCGTTGACGTTGGTGTGGTCGACCGGCTCCCGGCGGGAGGCGAACCAGATGGCGGCGATGGCGGCGGCGGAGACGACCGCGACCACGGTGACACCCCAGTCGCCCTGGATGGCCAGCAGCGCGGAGCCCGCGGCGATCAGACCGGCGGCCGGGAGGGTCAGGCCCCAGGCGGCGACCATGCGGCCGGCGGTGCTCCAGCGGACCACACCACCCTTGCGGCCCAGGCCGCAGCCCATGATCGAGCCGGAGCAGACCTGCGTGGTGGAGAGCGCGAAGCCCAGGTGGGAGGAGGCCAGGATGGTGACGGCCGAGCTGGTCTGGGCGGCGAAGCCCTGCGCCGGGCGGATGTCGGTCAGGCCCTTGCCCATGGTGCGGATGATCCGCCAGCCGCCCAGGTAGGTGCCGAGCGCGATGGCGATGCCGGCCGAGGCGATGACCCACAGCGGCGGGTCGGCGTCGGCGCCGAGCACGCCGCCGGAGATCAGCGCGAGGGTGATGACACCCATCGTCTTCTGCGCGTCGTTGGTGCCGTGGGCCAGGGAGACCAGGCCGGCCGAGGCGATCTGCCCGGCGCGGTAGCCCTTGGCGACCTGCCCCTCCTCGGTGTTGCGGCTGATCCGGTAGGTCAGCCTGGTCGCGAGCATGGCCGCGATGCCGGCGACCAGGGGCGCGACGAGGGCCGGGATCAGCACCTTCATGAAGACGGCGCTGACGGAGACGGCTCCGATGCCGACGGCGGCGATCGTGGCGCCGAGGAGGCCGCCCATGAGGGCGTGCGAGGAACTGGAGGGGAGTCCGGCCAGCCAGGTCAGCAGATTCCACAGGATCGCGCCGACCAGCCCCGCGAAGATCACCGCGGGTTCGATGCCGGAGTCCTCGTTGATGAGGCCTTTGGAGATCGTCGCGGCGACCTCGACCGAGATGAAGGCGCCGACGAGGTTGAGGACCGCCGACATCGCCACCGCGGTCTTGGGCTTGAGTGCCCCGGTGGAAATGGTGGTGGCCATGGCGTTGGCCGTGTCGTGGAAACCGTTGGTGAAATCGAACACCAAGGCCGTGACGATCACGATCCCGATGAGAAGCGTGATGTTTTCCATTCACCCAGGCAATCGGTCGAGGGGGCAGGTACTCGGTGAAGGTAAGGATGCAGGGTGAACGCAAGGTGAACTGGGAACGGCGTCACGGTGTCTCATGTCGCCTGTGTGCGCAGGGTCGCACGGTGCGGTAAGGCGGGCGCACCGGCGCACCGGCCGCCCCGCCGCCGCTAGAGTGCTCCGTCGGAGGTGGCGCGGATGCGGTCGGCCTGGGCGGACGCCTGGAGGGAACTGGTGGCCACGGCCTGCCGGACGGTGGCCGACGGCCTGGTCGTGGGCACCTCGGGCAACGTGTCGGTGCGGATCGGCGACACCGTCCTGGTCACCCCCAGCGGCATCGCCTACGACCGCCTCGGTCCGGACGAACTGTGCGCCGTCGACCTGGACGGGCGGCCGGTGGCCGGCGACCTCGTGCCCACCAGCGAGCTGCCGATGCACCTGGCGGTGTACCGCTCCACCGGCGCCGCGGCGGTCGTCCACACCCACGCGGTGCACGCCACCGCCGTCTCCACCCTCGTCGACGAACTCCCGGCGATCCACTACATGGCCGCCGCCCTGGGCGGCCCGGTCCGCGTGGCGCCGTACGCTCCCTACGGCAGCGAGGAACTGGCCGCCCACGTACGGGAGGCGCTGCGCGACCGCAGCGGCTGCCTGCTGCGCAACCACGGCACGGTCGTGTACGCCGACAGCCTCGGCCGGGCGTACGACGACACCGCCCAGCTGGAGTGGATGTGCCGGGTCTGGCTCGCCGCCGCCTCCGTGCCCGGCCGCACCCCGTCCCTGCTGCCGCCCGGGGAGCTGGACCGCGTGGCCGAGCGGCTGCGCGGCTACGGGCAGCACGGCCGGCCCGCCCGCGCCGAGCCGCGCGGCACCCGCCCGCCCTCGGGCGGATGACGCCGCGCGGACGGGGTACGAGGTGTGCGACACCGGCGCCGGCGGCGCCGGGCGAGGGATCCGGCCCCGGCCCGCCCCGCTCACCCGCCGGAGCCCGCCCGCTGGCCCCGGCGACACCACGCCGTCATCCTTGGAGACGATGAGTCTGCGCAGAACGGCGGCCCTGACCGCCCTCACCACGCTCGGTGCCGGAGCGGCCGCTGTCGTGGCCGGCCGGTACGCGGCCACCGCCGCCCTCAGGCCGTCCTCCGGGCGCACCCTGCCCGCCGGCTTCGAGGGCCCGCAGCTGACCGTCCACGCCACCGCGGCGGGGCAGGTCACCCTGACCCGGTCCCTCATCTCCCAGCTCCCCGGCACCTACGCCCTCACCGGTCCGGGCCGGCACGCCGTCGTCGGAAGCGTGCTCGAGGTCCCCTCCTCCGCAGACACCGTCGTACGGCGCCTGGAGCGGGTGGACCGCGGCCGGCTCGCCACCGGGGACCGGGTGCGGCTGACCCCGCAGCTCCACACCGGGAACCCCGGGGACGCGCTGGGCCTGGAGTACGCGGACGTCGAGGTGCCGGGCGAACTCGGCCCCCTGCCCGCCTGGTACCTGCCCGCCCTGCGCGACGTGTGGATCATCGCCGTGCACGGCCTGGGCACCACGCGCGAGCACCCCCTGAACGTCCTGCCCTTCCTGAACGCCATGGGCGTCCCCGTGCTCGTCCCCGCCTACCGGGGCGATCCCGGGGCGCCCCGGTCGCCCGACGGCACCGCGCACCTGGGCGACTCCGAGTGGCGGGACCTCGACGCGGCCATCCGTTACGCGCTCGGCCGCGGCGCCCGCGGCATCGTGCTGTACGGCTGGTCCACCGGAGCCACCATGGCGCTGCGGGCCGCCGCCGAGTCCCCGGTCCGCGACTTCCTCACCGGGCTGGTCCTGGACTCGCCCGTGCTCGACTGGCGAGCCACCCTGCGCGCGCTGGCGAGCGCCCGCCACGTCCCCGCCCCCCTGCTGCCGCTGGCGGTACGCGCCGCGCAGGGCCGCGCCCGGCTCCGCCCGGAGCTCCACTCCGAGCTGAGCGACCCCGGCACGCTGCGGCTGCCCACACTCGTCCTGCACGGCCCGGACGACGCCGTCGCGCCCTGGGAACCCTCCCGCGAACTGGCCGAACAGCGCCCGGACCTGGTCTCGCTGCACATCGTCGGACAGGCTCCGCACGCCGCCATGTGGAACGCGGATCCGCAGGGCTACCAGGAGGCGCTGCGCCGCTTCCTCACCCCGCTCATGTGAGGCGCGGCGACCGGCGTTTGGGCTTTCGGGCCGTCATCAACAACACTGCTCCCGTGACGTCCCGTACCCCGCGAGACACCCGGCTGCGCCTCGTATCCCGTCAGCCTCTCGCCGCCGCGCGCCGAGCAGTGGGCGCGCGCCGCCGGCGGAGCGCGCCCCGGCCCCCCGAGGGGGTGCCCCCACGCGACCAACTCGCCCGTCAGGCACGGGCCTGCCTCAGTGAGGCCGTGCGCCTGGCCCGCTGGGCCGACGGCACCGGGCTGTCGCCGGTGGCGGCCGCCGAACGGGCGGCCGGGGAACTGCGGATACCCGTGGAGCAGATCCCCGCCCACTGGGACCGTGCCCGGCTCGCCGGCCTCATCGAACTGCACGACGGCACCGCCATGCCCGGCTGGCGGCTGCGCGCATGGGACCGCGACGACTCGGCCGTGCTGCGCGGCTGGGTCGCGCTCTTCGACGCCTGGTCGCTGGCCCATCCCGCACCCGGAGGCGCGGATCCCGGGGCGGTCGGGGAGGTGGTCGTGGCGGCGCCGCAGTTCCTGTCGGTGATGCACCTGTCCTCCGGCCCGGTGACCGTGCCGGTCCTGCTGGACCTGCTGAGGCGGCGCATCGCGGAGATCCGCGCCGAGCGCGGCGGCGCGGTGTCCCCGGCGGGCGAGGCGGCCGGGGACGCGGACGACTGCCTGCCCGCGCTTCTGGACTGGGCCCTGGACGGCCTCGCCTCCGTCGGAGCCCTCACCCGCTGCGCCGAGGACGACCGGGGCCGCCCCGGGCAGGCGGTGCTCACCCCGCTGGGCAACTGGGCGGTGTGGGTGAAACTGGAGCAGATCTGCGTCGCGGCCCAGAGCCCGGCGGGGAACATCGAGCAGCACGCCGAGGACATGCTGCGCGGCTGCGCCAGGCTCTCGCCCGGGGAGGCCCGTGCCGAGTACCGCGCCTGGCTGGCCGCGCGCCCCACCGGCCCGGCCGTCGCCGAACTGATCGACGCCGCCCGCGGCGACGACGCCCTCATCCGCGGCCTGGCCTTCGAGGCGCTGCGCGCCGTGGGCGCCCCCGCGGAGTCCGCCGTCCGCGAGGTGGCCGGCGAGCCCGTCCTGCGCCCCTACGCCCTGCTCTGGCTCGCCGAGCACGACGGCGCCGACCCGGCGGACCTGGCGAACGGCGCCCCCGGTGTCCTGACCCGGGAGGAGGCCACCTGGCTGTGGGTGGACACCGCCGCGGCCGTCGCCGACCACGGAGAGGGAAAAGTGCTGGTGGAGCACCTGGACTCGGCCGTGCAGAACACCGTCCCCGAGCTTTTGGAGGCGGTCCGCGCCACCGGTCACCCCCGTACCGTCCAGGTCCTGGTCGCGCTCGCCGCGGCCCACCCCGACCCGGCGCTGGCCAGGGCGGTGCGCCGCGCGGCCTTCCAGGTCCACACCGGCGAGGTGTGACGGGCGCCCCGGGGCCCGCGTCCCCGGCCGTCCGGGGCCCACGCGGCCCTGCCGCCCCGGGCGCGGAAATCCGGTTGCGCGCCGCCGTTAGACTGAACCGCATGGTGAACCTCCTCGTGCATTAGCGGCGTACGCCCGTCTCCCAGCCCCCGACCGACGACGTACGCACGTCCACCCTGCCCAGGAGTATTTCCGTGATCACCGCCACCGGAGTAGAGCTGCGCGCCGGCGCCCGGATCCTCATCGAGTCCGCCTCCTTCCGCATCGCCAGGGGCGACCGCATCGGCCTGGTCGGCCGCAACGGGGCGGGCAAGACGACCCTGACCCGCTGCCTGGCCGGCGAGGGCGCCCCCGCGGCCGGGACGATCACCCGTACCGGCGAGGTCGGCTATCTGCCCCAGGACCCGCGCACCGGCGACCTCGACGCCCTCGCCCGCGACCGCATCCTGTCCGCCCGAGGTCTGGACACCGTGCTGCGCAGGATGCGCGAGAACGAGGACCGGATGGCGAACGGCCGGGGCGCCACCCGCGAGAAGGCGATGAAGAAGTACGAGCGGCTGGAGACGGAGTTCCTCACCAAGGGCGGCTACGCCGCCGAGGCCGAGGCCGCCACCATCGCCGCCAGCCTCGGTCTGCCCGACCGGGTGCTCGGCCAGCCGCTGCACACCCTCTCCGGCGGCCAGCGGCGCCGGGTGGAGCTCGCCCGCATCCTCTTCTCGGACGCCGACACCCTGCTGCTGGACGAGCCGACCAACCACCTCGACGCCGACTCGATCGTCTGGCTGCGCGACTTCCTGAAGACCTACCGCGGCGGTTTCGTCGTCATCTCCCACGACGTCGATCTGGTGGAGACGGTCGTCAACAAGGTCTTCTACCTCGACGCCAACCGCTCGGGCATCGACATCTACAACATGGGCTGGAAGCAGTACCTGACCCAGCGCGAGGCGGACGAGAAGCGGCGCAGGCGCGAGCGGGCCAACGCCGAGAAGAAGGCCGCGGCCCTCAACGCCCAGGCCGACAAGATGCGCGCCAAGGCCACCAAGACGGTGGCCGCGCAGAACATGGCCCGCCGGGCCGAGCGGCTGCTGGCCGGGCTGGAGGGGGAGCGGCAGGCCGACAAGGTCGCCAAGCTGCGCTTCCCCGACCCCGCGCCCTGCGGCAAGACCCCGCTGATGGCCGAGGAGCTGTCCAAGTCCTACGGCTCGCTGGAGATCTTCACCGACCTCTCGCTCGCCATCGACAAGGGCTCCCGGGTGGTCATCCTCGGCCTCAACGGCGCGGGCAAGACCACTTTGCTGCGGCTGCTGGCCGGGGTGGAGAAGCCCGACACCGGCCGGGTGGTCCCGGGCCACGGGCTGAAGCTCGGCTACTACGCGCAGGAGCACGAGACGCTCGACGGCGACCGCACGGTCCTGGAGAACATGCGCTCGGCCGCCCCGGACATGGACCTGGTCGACATCCGCAAGACGCTGGGCTCGTTCCTGTTCTCCGGCGACGACGTGGACAAGCCCGCGCGGGTGCTCTCCGGCGGTGAGAAGACCCGGCTGGCACTGGCCACGCTGGTGGTCTCCTCGGCCAACGTGCTGCTGCTGGACGAGCCGACCAACAACCTCGACCCCGCCAGCCGGGAGGAGATCCTGGGCGCCCTGCGCACCTTCACCGGCGCGGTGGTGCTGGTCACCCACGACGAGGGCGCGGTGGAAGCGCTCCAGCCGGAGCGGATCATCCTGCTGCCCGACGGTGTGGAGGACCTGTGGGGCGAGGAGTACGCGGACCTCGTGGCGCTCGCCTGAGCCCTGACCGGAGCCCGGCTCCGGCGCCGGCTCCGGCGCCGTCGACGCCCGACCGCGCCGGAACGCCCGCCCCGGCCCCGCCTCCACCACGCCCCGGCCACGCCGCGAGCGCGTTGTGATCACACCGTTCTGGATCATTCGGCCGACGCTTGATCCATCATCTGAGTGAGATCGGCTCGTATTCCGGCGCGGCCGGGTGTCGATGGCACCGGTGATGTGGCATAGACCTCCCATCCCCGGTGTCTGAACGCCAACCAGGGCTCTGACCTGCTCTTTCTTCGCGTCGCAGGGAAGTGGGCGCCCGGGGAGCGCCGCGGAACGCCTCGCTCCGGAGCCCTTCGGCCCTTGTCCGGCCGCCAATGACGTTTTACGGACCTTGTCGAATGGGTGGCCAGAAAACCGGCAAGGGGTGATCATGAGAGTCCAGAGCGCACTTCCCATGAGGAGGCACGGGTGGCCGAGACTCTGAAGAAGGGCAGCCGGGTGACCGGCGCCGCGCGCGAGAAGCTCGCGGCTGACCTCAAGAAGAAGTACGACTCCGGTGCGAGCATCCGGGCGCTGGCCGAGGAGACCGGCCGCTCCTACGGATTCGTGCACCGGATGCTCAGCGAGTCCGGCGTGACCCTGCGCGGTCGCGGCGGTGCCACGCGGGGCAAGAAGACCGCGACGTCCTGAGATCCAGGGTGTCCCGAGGGGCGCCACCCGGTCGGCCATCCGACCGGCCGGGTGGTTACTCTTCAGTCACTTGACAGTCGTCCGACTGCGGACTGCCCCGGGAGATCCTCATGACCCTGCTCGACAAGGACGGCGTGCGGCTCGTCGCGGACGGTGCCGTGGCCACGGTCACGCTCGACCGCCCGGCCAAGCGCAACGCCCAGACCTTCGCGATGTGGCGCGCCCTGGCCGAGGCCGGACGGCTGCTGCCCGGCGAGATCCGCGTCGTCGTCCTGCGCGGAGAGGGGCAGTCCTTCTCCGCCGGACTCGACCGGCAGGCCTTCACCCCCGAGGGCTTCGACGGCGAGCCGTCCTTCATCGACCTGGCGCGCGGTTCCGACGCCGAGGTCGACACGGCCATCGCCGGCTACCAGGAGGCCTTCACCTGGTGGCGGCGCAGCGACATCGTGAGCATCGCCGCCGTCCAGGGCCATGCCGTCGGCGCGGGCTTCCAGCTCGCGCTCGCCTGCGACCTGCGGGTGTGCGCCGACGACGTGCAGTTCGCGATGCGGGAGACCAGCCTCGGACTGGTCCCCGACCTCACCGGCACCCACCCGCTCGTCTCCCTGATCGGGTACGCCCGTGCGCTGGAGATCTGCGCGACGGGCCGTTCCGTGCGCGCCGAGGAGGCCGAGCGGACCGGCCTGGCCAACCTCGTGGTGCCCGCCGCGGAGCTGGAGGAGGCCACCGCGGATCTGGCCGCGGCGCTGCTCGCGGCCCCGCGCGACGCGGTGATCGAGACCAAGGCGCTGCTGCGCGGCGCGGTGGACCGCACCTACGACGAGCAGCGCGCCGCCGAGCGTGCGGCCCAGACACGCAGGCTGCGCGACCTGGCCGGCATCGGCGACTGACCGCTCTCACCCCGGGCCCCGCACCACCTCCGTCACCCCGGGTCCCGCACCACCTCCGTCACCCCGGGCCCCGCACCACCTCCGTCACCACGGCGGCGACCGTCACGGGCCCGGGGGCGCCGGTCGCCGCGGCGCGTGCCGCCGCGGCGCGGACCGCGCGCGCCACATCGAGCGCGCGGTGGTCCGCGGCGGTCGCGAACTGGATCTGTACATGGCGGCCGGGGGCCGCGCCGGCCCCGTCGCCGGGGCCGGCGTCCACGATCCGCAGCGCCCGGGCCGCGCCCCCCAGCTCGGGGGCCAGGCGTGTCACGCCCACAACGGCCAGCGCCGCGGCGCCCACCGCGGTTTCGGCCTCCCCGGTGTCCGGGACCTCCCCGGCGCCGGCTTGCCCCCTGGGAGGCTCCTCGGGCCGGGGCTCGTCGCCCGGCCCGCCCAGGAGCCCGGTGATCCGCAGGTCGACCGCCGCCACCACCAGCCCCAGGCGGCTGTCGGCCGCTCCGGCCAGGGCCGAGCGCAGCCGCTCGGCCGCCGTCGGCAGCGGCTCCCGCGCATCGGCCTCGAACTCCGCGGAGATCCTGAGCGGGCCGGGCGGCAGAGCGCTGGGAGGCATCGGTACGGCCGGCCTCCCGCCCGCGCCGTTTTCGGCCGGGGAGAGCCGCAGCCTGCCCGGCCGGATCCCCGGCAGTCCGTCCGCCGCCTCCCGCAGCACACCGGCCGCGGCCCGCTCCGTGATCCAGGCGCCGTCCTCCGCCCCGCCCAGCGGAAGCAGGCGTCCGAAGCCGATCTGCCGCCGTACGGTCTGGGTCAACCGGTCCGTGGCCATGCTCTGCGCTCCTCTCCGGGGTCCCGGCGTCCGTCCCAGGGCCTCCGGTGCTCTGCTGGGGCTCTCCGGGGTTCTCCATCAACGGTGCCCAGCCTTTTGCCGCGGGCTCCCCGCGGACACGTGCTTCCTCCAGGTGGCGGCGCATTCATGAGGCAAAAGTGGGCGATCGTGTCTAGCGTGGACATATCGGAATCAATATTCCCGTAACGAAGGCAAGGGGTGACGGAGATGGCGGAGATGGCTGAGACCGCACAGCAGAACCGCTCGGGCCCTTCCGGCGGACGGCTCGGTGAGGGGCGGGGCGCGAGCGACCCGCGCGTCCGCGGGAAGACCACGATCGCCGACGGCGTGGTGGCGAAGATCGCCGGGATGGCCGCCCGCGAGGTCGACGGTGTCCACGCGATGGGCGCCGGCATGAGCCGGACCATCGGCGCGATGCGCGACCGCGTCCCCGGCGGTGGTGGCGGCGGCGGTTCGTCCGTCACCCGGGGGGTGAAGGTCGAGGTCGGCGAGACCCAGGCGGCCATCGACCTGGACATCGTGGTCGAGTACGGCGTGTCGATCACCGACGTGGCGAGCGATGTGCGCGAGAACGTCATCGGCTCGATCGAGCGGATGACCGGACTGGAGGTCGTCGAGGTCAATGTCACGGTCGACGACGTCAAACTGCCCGACGACAGTGACGAGGAAGAGCAGTCGGAGCAGAGGCCGCGGCTGCAGTAGTGCGCCGCGGACCGCAGGGGCCCGGCGGAGCAGGAAACTGAGGAGCGCACGATGAGCATGGCCGCAGTCGGCTTGATCGCAGGCATGGCGCTGGGTTTCGCCGGATACTTCGGCGGTTTCTGGGCCTTCCTCCTGGTGGCGGTACTGGGCGCGGTCGGCTTCATCGCCGGCCGGGTCCTCGACGGCGATCTGGAACCGGGAGAGATCTTCCGCTCCGGCGGCGGACGGCGGTGACCGGTGGCACAGGAATTCCGCAGGCCGGAGATCTCCTGGGTCCCCGCGGCCGAGCGGGGGGCGACGAGAATCGCCGACCGGGTCGTCAGCAAGATCGCGGCACGGGCCGCCCGCGAGGCGCTGGACGAGGACTCCGAGACGTCCGGGGCACCGCGTGCGGGAAAGGACCCGCGGGCGAAGGTCGCCGTCCGCCGCCCTCCCGACCGGAACGGACTGAACGGTGAGGCCCGGGTGGTGGTCGCGGTCGAACTTCCCTACCCCTGCGACATCGGCGCACGGTGCGGCTCGGTGCGCGGAAGGGTCGCCTCACGGGTGCGGGAACTGGCCGGTATGGCGGTCCGGCAGGTGACCGTCGAGGTCACACGGCTGCACACGGGCCCGCTCGGCGGCCGGAGCGGAGGGAGGGTGCGGTGAGGGCACGATGAGTCACGACGCCCGGCGGCAGCAGGCCCCGGAGAGCGCCGCCGGCACGGACCCGGACGGTGTGGAACCGCCCTCACCGGAACCCTCCGGCGCGGACCGCCGACCGGACGACGGCGGGGGTGACGGCGGGGGCGGAAGCACCCGGCGCTTCTGGTCGGCTCGGCGGGTGCCGGCCGCGATCGTGGCACTGGTGCTGGCCGTCGCGGCGGCCGTACTGCTGTACGAGGCCGTCGCCGCGAGCATTGACAAGGCCCCCTCCGCGTGGCGGCGCGAGATCACCGCGGATCTGGCCGCCCGGCCGCTCGACAACCCCTGGGCGATCGCCGGTGCGGCGCTCGCGGTGCTGCTGGGACTGTGGCTGGTGGTGCTGGCGGTCACCCCCGGGCTGCGGGGTCTGCTGCCGATGCGCGGCGGCTCCTCCGACGGGGTCCGGGTGCGCGCCGGACTGGAGAGATCCGCCGCCGAGGCGGTGCTGCACGACCGGTTGCTGGACGTGCCGGGAGTGCGGTCGGTCCGGGTGGACGCCGGGCGGCACCGGGTCAGGGTGCGGGCGCGGGCGCACTTCCGGCCCCTGGAGGAAGTGCGGGGAGATCTGGACAGGGTTCTGCAGGAGGGCGTGCGGCAGCTCGGGCTCGCCCGGAGGATGCGGCGCTCGGTCCGGGTGCGGCGCCCGAAGAAGGGCTGAGGAAGGGCGAGGTGGACCGGATGCTCACGGTGGTGAACCGGATTCTGCTGGGGCTGGCCGGACTGGCACTGCTGGTGCTGGGACTGGCGGCCCTGGTGGGCGGGCTCGACCTCCAGCGGCGCTGGGGCTTCGACATGCCCCGGGATCTTTTCTGGGACGGGCCGGACGAGGTGCTGCTCGGGCGGGGGGAACCCGCCTGGTGGCAGGACGCGGACTGGTGGCGGTGGCTCCTGGCGATCGGCGTGCCCGCCGTCGCACTCCTGCTCGCCCTGTGGTGGCTGTCGGCGCAGCTGTGGCGGCAGCGGCCGGACACCGTACTGGTCGACAGCGGCGACGGCTACGGCGCCCTGGTCGGTACCCGGACCCTGGAGGACGCCGTGGCCGGGGAGGCCGGGGCCCTGCCGGGCGCGGAACGGATCCGGGTGAGGCTGGGCCGCCGCCGCGCCGGGGTGCGGGCCCGGGTCGCACTGGCGGTGGCCCCTCACGCGAGCCCGGCCGAGATCCTCGCGCGTGTGCGGGACGAGGCGCTGGAGCACGCCCGTGTCTCGGCGGGCCTGGACAGACTGGCCGCGGAGATCCGGCTGCGTTCGGCGCGGCGGCCGGGCGGGGGAACGGGCTGAGGCGCCGTCCCTGCCCGAGCCACCCCCGCCGAGCCCCACCCCGACCGAGCCACCCCGCCGTCCCCCTTTGGTGCGGTTTGGTGCGGGCCGGGGACGGCGGCGGGACATGCCCGGCCGGAACGGTCAGAAGCCGCGGCGGGCGCCGCCGTCGACCGGGAACATCACACCGGTGATGTAGGAGGCGGCGGGGGAGAGCAGGAACGCCGCCGCCCTGCCGAACTCCTCCGGGGTGCCGTAGCGGCGCAGCGGGATCGCGGCCGAGGTCCGCCTCCGAGCGGCGTCGGCGTCCCCGGTCATGGCGTCCAGGCCGCGCACCCGGTCGGTGTCGATACGGCCCGGGAGCAGCCCGACGACCCGGATGCCGCGCGGCCCCACCTCGTCCGCCAGCGACTTCGCGAAACCGGCCAGCCCCGGCCGCAGTCCGTTGGAGACCGTCAGGCCGGGGATCGGCTCGTGCACCGAGCCGGAGAGGACGAAGCCGATCACCCCGCCCTCGCCCAGCCGCGCGGCCGCGGTGCGGGCCAGTCGCACCGCACCGAGGAAGACCGTCTCGAAGGCCGCCTGCCACTGGTCGTCGGTGACCGTCTCGTGGGAGCCGGCCGGCGGCCCGCCGACGCTGATCAGCACCCCGTCCAGGCGCCCGTGGCGCTCATGGGCGGCCGTCACCAGGCGGTCGGCCGCGGCCGGATCGGCGTTGTCCGCCACCATGCCGAAGGCGTCGCCGCCCAGTCGTCCGGCGGCCTCGGCCACCGTCTCCTCGCTCCGTCCGGTGACGATCACCTTCGCGCCTTCGGCGGTCAGTTCCCGCGCGGTGGCGAAGCCCAGCCCGCGGGTGGCGCCGGTGACGAGGTACACCCTGTCCTGAAGTCCGAGATCCATGGGGATCAGTCTGCCGGTCGGTCCGCCGTTTCGGCAGCGGAGGGGGCCGGAACGGCGGACCGGCCGACAGCGGCCTCGCCGTCCGCCCGTTCATCCGTCCGCCCGTCCGCGGCGGCCTGCGCGCCGGAGTCCCGCGCCAGGCGATCCCCGCGCTCGCGGCGGACCAGCACCACCCAGCCGACGGGGACGGCGGCGGCGAACAGCCACCACTGGAACGCGTACGCCAGGTGCGGGCCGATGCCGCTGTGGTCCGGTTCGGGAAGGCGTTCGGGCTGCTCGGCGGAGGGCTCGGGCGAGGTCTCCTCCAGCGCGACGTAGCCGCCCAGGACCGGCCGGTCCAGCTCCTCGGCCATCCGCGCGCTGTCGATCAGCATCACCTGGCGGGGCGGCAGCCCCCGCTTGTCCTTGACGCCGCTGCCGGCCTTCTCGTCGGCCATCAGCCGCCCGGTCACGGTGACCTCGCCGGAGGGAGGCGCCGGCACCTGGGGGAACTTCGTCAGATCCTCGCCCGCCGGGATCCAGCCGCGGTTGACCAGCACGGCCGTGCCGTCCTCGCGGATCAGCGGGGTCAGGACGTGGTAGCCGATGCTCCGGCCGTCCCCGCCGGTGCGCTGGCGCACGACCGTCTCGCCGCCGGTGTCGTAGACGCCGGTGGCCGTCACCCGGCGGTACCGGTCGGCATCGGCCGGGCCGCGGCCCGGAGCGGCCAGCTTCCCCACGGGCACCGGATCGGCGGCCAGGCTCTCGGCCACCAGCTCGTTGCGCGCCACCCGGTCCTCGTGCCTGTGGAGCTGCCAGAAGCCGAGCCTGACCATGCCCGGGATCAGCAGGAGCGCTACGAGGGTGAGGACCACCCACTGCCGGGACAGCAGGAAGCGGTACGCGGAAGCGGACGGTGCGGACGATACGGGTGGCACAGTCATCGACGGTACCCCGCCGGTCGTCACTTCCCCGGAGCGGGGGCCACCTCCCGCAGCAGCTGGGTGAAGGCCGCCTCGTCGATCACCGGGGTGCCGAAGGCGCGCGCCTTGGCCACCTTGGAGGTGCCGGAGTCGGGGTCGTTGGTGACCAGGAGGCTGGTGAGGCGGGAGACGCTGCCGGCGATGTGGAGCCCGGCCTCGACGGCCCGGTCCTCCAGCAGCTCCCGGTCCACGGAGGTGTCCCCGGAGATCGCCACCCGCATGCCCTGGACCAGCGGCTTGCCCGGCTCGTACCGGCCGGGGTTGGGGTACGGGCACGGGGGGCGCTTGCGCGAGGGGCGCCAGCTGCCCGCGTAGGGCCGCGAGTCCCGCCCGCCGAAGGCGCCGGGGGAGGAGCCCGGGGAGACGATGGAGTCGGTCCACTCGGTCAGCGGCCGGCAGGCCAGCAGGGGCAGGCGTATGCGGTCGGCGGCCGCCAGGTGCAGGCTCGGCCGGAACGCCTCGGCCAGCACCCGGGCGTCGTCCAGCGCGTGGTGCGCCCGGCGCTGGACGACGCCGTAGTGCGCGGCGAGGGTCTCCAGCCGGTGGTTGGCCAGCGGCAGGTTCAGCTCCTTGGACAGGGCGATGGTGCACAGCCGCTGCCGTACGGGGACCGGCAACCGGGCACGGGCGTACTCGCGGGCGATCATCGACCAGTCGAAGACCGCGTTGTGCGCGACCAGCACCCGGCCCCGCAGCCGCTCGGCGAACTCCTCGGCGATCTGCGGGAAGAGCGGGGCGTCGGCCAGCATCTCGCTCGTCAGCCCGTGTATCCAGGTCGGGCCGGGGTCCCGCTGCGGATTGACCGGGGTGTACCAGTGGTCGATCACATCACCCCGTGCGTCCAGCCGGTAGACGGCCGCGGAGACTATGCGGTCGTCCCGGGCGAGCCCCGTGGTCTCCACGTCCACCACCGCGTAGGCGTCGGGGTATTCGGTGGGCCAGGCCGGGGTGCTGGGCTGCGCTGCGGGCCGCGCTTCGGCCGCCGACTGGTCATCGAGCATGGTTCCAGAGAATACGGGCCGCCACTGACACCTTCGCATCACCGCAGGTCACCACAGGTGGGCCGGGTTGCTGACGAGCCGTCTCGCATACTTGTCGGTAACAGAGTCTGGCCGCCGGCCCCGGGCGGTCCTACGGTGCATCCATGCCGAGCGTGCCGAACCTCCCCGACGTCGTGCTGTGGTCCATCCCCGCCTTCCTGCTGCTGACGGCCCTGGAGGTGGTCAGCTACCGTCTCCACCCCGAGGAGCCGGACGGCCCCGTCGCGGGATACGAGGCCAAGGACGCCGCCACCAGCATCTCCATGGGCCTGGGCAGCCTCTTCTTCGACGCCCTGTGGAAGATCCCGATCGTGGCGGTCTACTCGGCGGTCTACGCGCTCACCCCGCTGCGGATCCCCGTCGAGTGGTGGACGCTGCTGCCGATGCTCCTCGCACAGGACTTCTTCTACTACTGGTCCCACCGCGGCCACCATGTCATCCGCATCCTGTGGGCCTGCCACGTGGTGCACCACTCCAGCCGGAAGTTCAACCTCACCACCGCGCTGCGCCAGCCCTGGACGTCCCTGACCGGCTGGCCGTTCTACCTGCCGCTGATCCTCCTCGGCATGCACCCGGCCGTGCTCGCCTTCTGCCACTCGGTCAACCTGGTCTACCAGTTCTGGATCCACACCGAGCGGATCGGCAGACTGCCGGGGCCGGTCGAGTACGTGTTCAACACGCCCTCGCACCACCGGGTCCACCACGCCTCCCAGGGCGGTTACCTGGACCGCAACTTCGGCGGGATCCTCATCGTGTGGGACCGGCTCTTCGGTTCCTTCGCGCCCGAGACCGAGCCGTGCGTCTACGGGCTCACCAAGAACATCGACACCTACAACCCGCTGCGCGTGGCCACCCACGAGTACGCGGCGATCGCCCGGGACCTGCGGGCGGCGCGCGACTGGCGCGAGGCCGCCGGGCGGCTCTTCCGCGGTCCCGGCTGGCGGCCGCCGGTGCCGGGACCCGCCTTCGGAACCGCCTCCACCGCCCCCGGAACCGCGGAAGGGGCCGGACCCACCGGGTCCGACCCCTCGGTCTCCGCCGCTTCCTGACGGGCCGCCGGCATCGCGGCGGGAGGACCGCCCGGTTACTCGACGGCGTCCAGGGCGTCGACGATGCCGTAGCCGTAGAAACCGTTGACGCGCTTGCCGCCCTCGCAGGTGGAGTCCTCGACGCCGTTGCCGTCCGGGTCGTAGGTCTCCGGGCAGCCGGGGTTGTCCGCCTGCGCCTTCATCATGAGCTGGAGCATCGCCGGGCTCGCCCAGGGGTGCCTGCTCTTGAGCAGCGCCGCCACGCCCGCGACGTGCGGGCTGGCCATCGAGGTGCCCTGCAGGAAGGCGTAGGAGTCGTTCGGCATGGTCGACAGGATCCGGCCGTTGCCCGACGGGGTGTCCGGGATCTGGAACCGGTCGCCGCCCGGCGCCGCCACGTCGGCGACGCGGTGCCCGTAGCTGGAGTAGTACGACTTCAGGTCCTGTACGCCCGTGGCCGTCACCGTCACCACGCCCGGCAGCTGGGTGGGCAGGTCCAGGCACTCCGACGGGTCGATGGTGCGCTCGACCGGGGTGGTGTCGTTCGGGCTGGAGCCGTCGACGATCGCGTCCGAGGCCAGGTCGTGGTTGGAGTTGCCCGCCGATGCGACGTGCAGCGTGCCCCTGCGCTCGGCGTAGCGAGCGGCCCGGCGGATCGCCTCCACGACCGCGCCCTGGTCGGCGTCGTCCTCGCAGTTGTACAGGTACGGGTCGACGTAGTAGCTGTTGTTGGTGATCTCCACCCCCTTGTCGGCCGCGAAGACGAACGCGCAGATCACGGCCTCCGGGTAGAAGAGGCTGGTGTCGGGCTCGCTCACCTTGATGGAGGAGACCTTCACGCCCGGCGCGACGCCCGCCACGCCGATGCCGTTGCGCGCCGCGGCGATGGAGCCCGCGACGTGTGTGCCGTGGTAGTCGCCGTCGGTGTACGGCCGCCAGGCGCCCTCGGAGGTGTCGGCCACGCCGCCGACGCAGTTCGCCGACTGGCCCGCCGAGAAGTTCGGGGCCAGATCCGGGTGGGTGTCGTCCACACCGGTGTCGATGACCGCGACGGTGACCTTGTCGCTGCCCGGGTTGACCTTCGCGGCCTCGTCCGCGCGGATGGCGCGCAGGCCCCACAGGTCGGCCTCCATCGGCTCGCCCTCGGCGGAGGCCGTGGCCGCGCCGGTGCGGGCCGGCTCCGACACGTACTGCGGGGCGCCGACCTCGGTCGTGCCCGCCGACCTGAGCGGCGCGGTGCGGGTGGCGCCGGCGGAGTGCACCCCGCGCACCTCGCGCATCCGCTCGGCGAAGCCGGGGTTCGCCGAGTGGACGACGATCACGCCGATGTCCCGGTGGGTGACGACGACCGTGCCGCCCGCCCTGGCTATCTCCCGCTCCACCCGCCTGATCGTGCCGGGGTGGGAGGAGGTGTTGACCACGTACGACAACTGCTCACCGTCCGCGGCCGCCGTCGCGGCCGCCGGGACGCCGGCTTCCTGCGCCAGCGCCGTTCCGGCGCCCGGCAGCAGGGCCAGGGAGGCGGTCAGCGCCAACCCGACCGGCACCGCGATGGCGCGGCGTCGGCTGGAAGGTCTCGATGCCATGGGTTCTCCGTGTCTGTGTGAACGCAGGGGTCTCAACAACCCGTCCGGTTATCGGACTTGACCGTACGGATGTATGACGACGGAAGCTATCGCTCACACGGGGGGAGCGGCAATGGCCGAACCGCCTCCCGGACACCGAACCCCCGTTCCCGCCGTGGCGTCCCCCGACGGACGGCGCGGGCGTCGCGTACGCTGCGAGGCAGATGTCCAACCGTGGGAGGGTACTGTCGGCATGCTGCTGGACACCTACGGCCGGGTCGCCACCGATCTGCGCGTGTCGCTCACCGACCGGTGCAATCTGAGGTGCACCTACTGCATGCCCGAGGAGGGCCTGAAGTGGCTCGCCAAGCCCGAGCTGCTCACGGACGACGAGATCGTCCGCCTGGTCCGCGTCGCGGTGACCCTGCTCGGCGTGGAGGAGGTGCGCTTCACCGGCGGCGAGCCGCTGCTGCGCCCCGGGCTGGTGGGCATCGTCGAGCGCTGTGCCGCCCTGGAGCCGCGCCCGAGGCTGTCGCTGACGACCAACGGCATCGGCCTGGAGCGCACCGCCGAGGCGCTGCGCGCGGCCGGACTGGACCGGGTCAACGTCTCCCTGGACACCCTCGACGCCGAGGTCTTCTCGCGGATGACCCGCCGCAGGCGCCACGCCGACGTCCTCGCCGGTCTGGCGGCCGCCCGCACGGCGGGGCTCTCCCCGGTCAAGGTCAACGCCGTGCTGATGCCGGGCCTCAACGACACCGAGGCCCCCGATCTGCTCGCCTGGGCCGTCGAGCACTCCTACGAACTGCGTTTCATCGAGCAGATGCCGCTGGACGCCCAGCACGGCTGGCGCCGCGAGGGCATGATCACCGCGGGCGACATCCTCGCCTCCCTGCGCACCCGCTTCTCCCTCACCCCGGAGGGGGAGGACAGCCGGGGCTCGGCGCCCGCCGAACGCTGGATCGTCGACGGCGGTCCGCACCGCGTCGGCGTGATCGCCTCCGTCACCAGGCCCTTCTGCCGCACCTGCGACCGCACCCGGCTGACGGCCGACGGACAGGTGCGCACCTGCCTCTTCGCCCGCGAGGAGTCGGACCTGCGCGGCGCGCTGCGCTCGGGCGCCGACGACACCGAGATCGCCCGGCTGTGGAAGGCCGCGATGTGGGGCAAGAAGGCCGGCTCCGGCCTGGACGACCCGTCCTTCCTCCAGCCGGCCCGCCCGATGTCAGCGATCGGCGGCTGACCCCTCCGGACCCTGTCCGCCCTCCCGGCCTCCCCGGCCCTCCCACTCGGCGAGGGTCACCACGTCCTTCAGGAAGTCCCGCGCCCCCAGGAACCGTGACAGGTGCTCGCGGTGCTCCTCGCACGCCAGCCAGGTCTTGCGGC
Organism: Streptomyces barkulensis; assembly: GCF_002843305.1. Classification (GTDB taxonomy): domain Bacteria; phylum Actinomycetota; class Actinomycetes; order Streptomycetales; family Streptomycetaceae; genus Streptomyces; species Streptomyces barkulensis. The sequence goes on along the minus strand of NZ_PGSG01000015.1, from coordinate 25,819 downwards.
GCTCCGGAGTGTGCAGCTTGGGATTGTTCCAGGCCAGTACCCACACGGCGGCCTCACGGCAGCCCTTGGCGGAGCAGACGGGGGCGGCGGCGCCGGGCAGGGGAGCGGTCACGGGATCGGTCACGCCCCCATCCAAACACGATCCGAACGCGATCCGAACATGGTCCGGACACGACGACGCCGGGCAGCCACGGGGGGAGCCGCCCGGCGTCGGTCTGTCGCTCCGACGGGGGATGCGGAGCGTGTACGCAGTATGGCACGCGCACCCGTCGCCGGGGCACCGGAACAGCATGATTGATCTGAGGTTTTCCTGAGCTTCCGGGGCGCGGCGGATCAGTCGCGCCGGCCGGGGCCCGAGCGGCTCGGCTCCTGCCCCGGTTCCGGGCGCCGGTACTCCTGACGGCCCGGACCCTGCTCACCGCCTGGTTCCGCCCTGTGATCCGGCCCCCGCCCGGCCTCCGGTTCGTCCTGCTCCAGCGGATCCTGCCGTATCGTGCGCGTCCTCGGACCGGGCTCGCGCTCCCCGGTGTCCGCCGGGCGTCCGGCCGGCCCCAGCGCCTGCCGGGGCGGGGCGGAGACGAGGGAGCCGGGGAGCGCGGGAGTGTTCTCCCGCCCCGCGTTGGCGATCACCACCGCCACGTACGGCAGGGCCGCGCCGAGCACCAGGGCGGCCACGGCGAGCGGACGCTGCACGTCCCACAGCACCACGGTCAGCAGGACCGCCACGGTGCGTACCAGCATCGAGACCACATAGCGCCGCTCCCGCCCCCGGACGTCCTCCGCCAGCCCCTGACGGGCTCCGGTGATCCGGAAGACCTCGGGACCGCGCTGCCTGCGCCTCACACTCACCACCTGCTCCTGCGGCCGGCATCCGGGAGCGTTCCCGCCTGGTTCCCGGCCTTTTCCACACTACGCCCCGACTCCGCCGCATACGACGCCGGGCAGAGGGCACCCGATGCGCCGGGGACGGCTCCCACCCGGACGGCTCAGCGGCCGTGCGACGGAGGCACCCCACCGCACGAACCGAACGCGCCGCGCACGGAGCGCACCGCACGAGGAGGCGACATGAGCTGGTTGTGGGCGATCATCGTGGGTCTGGTCCTGGGTGTGCTGGCCCGCGCCATCCTTCCCGGCAGGCAGAACATCCCGCTGTGGCTGACCGCCATCTTCGGAATCATCGGCAGCGTCATCGGGAACGCCGTGGCCAGTGGGATCGGGGTGGATGACACCGCGGGCATCGACTGGATCCGGCACCTGCTCCAGCTTGCCGGCGCCGTCCTGATCGTCGCGCTGGGCACGCCCCTGTACGCCAAGATCAGGGGCGGAGGCAGGCGGACGGCCTGACGGACCGGACCTCCAGGTGAGAGGGGGGAAGCCTCCCGTCGCCGGGGAGGGGGACCGGCGGAAGGGGACGGTGCGGGAGAACGCACCGTCCCCTTCGCGCCGCCGCTCACACACCCCGGCTGACGGAGCTCATGTTGAAGTCCGGCACACGCAGGGCGGGCATCGCCGCCCGTGTGAACCAGTCCGACCACTCGCGCGGCAGGGTGCGCTCGGTCCGCCCCGCCTCGGTGGCCCTCGACAGCAGGTCGACCGGCGACTCGTTGAAGCGGAAGTTGTTCACCGCACCCGTGACCTCGCCGTTCTCCACCAGATAGACGCCGTCGCGGGTCAGCCCCGTCAGCAGCAGCGTCGCCGGATCCACCTCGCGGATGTACCACAGGCAGGTCAGCAGCAGGGCCGGGCCGTCGTGCCCGGAGCCGGCGACCATCTCCTCCAGCGACGCGGTGCCGCCCGCGTCCAGGACCAGGTTGTCGATCCCCGGCGCCACCGGCAGGCCCGTCAGCTCCGCCGAGTGCCGGGTGGTCAGCAGACGACGCAGCTCGCCGTCGCGCACCCAGTCGGTGGCCCGCAGCGGCAGGCCGTTGTCGAAGACCGAGGCGTCGTCGCCGGAGGAGTGCGCGATCACGAACGGCGACGCCTCCAGACCGGGCGCGCCCGGATCGCTGTAGAGCCTCAGCGGCAGCTCCGACAGCCGCTCGCCCACCCGGGTGCCGCCGCCGGGCCTGCTGAACACCGTGCGCCCCTCGGCGGCGTCGCGTCCCGCCGACGACCACATCTGGTAGATCAGCAGGTCCGCCACGGCACTGGGCGGCAGCAGCGTCTCGTACCGCCCCGCCTCCAGCTCCACCTGCCGCCCGGCCCACTCCAGCCGCCGTGCCAGCTCCGCGTCCAGCGCCAGCGGATCGACGTCGGCGAAGTCGCGGGTCGCCCGCCCCGCCCACGCCGAGCGGGTGCGGTCGGGGGACTTGGCGTTGATCTCCAGGGTGCCGGTGGGCTGGTCGTGGCGCAGCCGCAGTCCGGTGGAGGTCCCCAGGTAGGTGGAGACCATCTGGTGGTGGGCGAAGCCGTACAGCTCCCGGCCCTCGGAGCGGGCCCGCGCGAAGGACTCGCCCAGCGCCGGGGCGAAGGAGTCGAACACCGACGAGGAGGTCTCGGCCGGGGCTTCGGTGAAGCCGGCGGAGGCGGGAGTGCCCTCCACCAGCGGCCGGGCGTCCTCGGCCGGGCCCGCCGTACGCGCCGCCTCCTCCGCGGCCCGCACCAGCGGCTCGATGTCGTCGTCGGTGACGGCCGAACGGGAGACCACCCCCGACGCCGTCCCCTCAAGACCGCCGACGGTCGCGACGACGGTGAGGGTGCGGCCGCGGGTGACGCCGTTGGTGGTCAGCGTGTTGCCCGCCCACCGCAGATTGGCGGTGGACTCCTCGTCGGCGATGACCACGCAGCCGTCGGCCCGCGACAGCGCCAGGGCGCGCTCGACGACCTCGTGGGGAGCGGGAGACGTGGAAGAGGGGGTCATCGGCCGGCCTCCTGGGCGGTGTTGAGGATGTTGACGCCGCGGAAGAGCGCGGAGGGGCAGCCGTGCGAGACGGACGCGACCTGGCCCGGCTGGGCCTTGCCGCAGTTGAAAGCGCCGCCGAGCACATACGTCCGCGGCCCGCCCACGGCCTCCATCGAGCCCCAGAAGTCGGTGGTGGTGGCCTGGTAGGCCACGTCGCGGAGCTGCCCGGCGAGCCGTCCGTTCTCGATCCGGAAGAAACGCTGCCCGGTGAACTGGAAGTTGTGGCGCTGCATGTCGATCGACCACGAGCGGTCGCCGACCACGTAGATCCCCCGCTCCACCCGGGAGATCAGCTCCTCGGTGGACGGCCCGTCCGGATCGGGCCGGAGCGAGACGTTGGCCATGCGCTGCACGGGGACGCTGGAGGGGGAGTCGGCGTAGGCGCAGCCGTTGGAGCGGCCCAGCCCGGTCAGCCTCGCCATCCGCCGGTCGAGCTGGTAGCCCACCAGGATCCCGTCCCTGACCAGATCCCAGGACTGCGCCTCGACGCCCTCGTCGTCGTAGCCGATGGTGGCCAGCCCGTGCTCGGCGGTGCGGTCGCCGGTGACGTTCATGACCGGCGAGCCGTACTTGAGCGTGCCGAGCTTGTCGGGCGTGGCGAAGGAGGTGCCCGCGTACGCCGCCTCGTAGCCCAGCGCCCGGTCCAGCTCGGTGGCGTGGCCGATCGACTCGTGGATCGTCAGCCACAGGTTGGAGGGATCGACCACCAGGTCGTAGGAGCCCGCCTCCACACCGGGCGAGCGCATCTTCTCGGCCAGCAGCTCCGGGATGCGCGCCAGCTCCGCGTCCCAGTCCCAGCCGGTGCCGGTCATGTACTCCCAGCCCCGGCCGGCGGGCGGGGCCAGGGTCCGCATCGAGTCGAAGTCGCCGGAGTCGGTCACGGACACGGCCGTCAGCTCCGGGTGCAGGCGGACGCGCTGCTGGGTGGTGACGGTGCCGGCGGTGTCCGCGTAGAACTTGTTCTCCTGCACGGTCAGCAGCGAGGCGTCCGTGTGCGAGACGCCGTCCGCCCCCAGCAGCCGCTCGCTCCACTGGGCCAGCAGGGCGGTCTTCTCCGCGTCCGGCACGTCGAACGGGCTGACCTCGTAGGAGGAGACCCAGGTGCGCTCACCGTGCACCGGCTCGTCCGCCAGCTCCACCCGTCCGCCCATCGCCCACCGGCCCCCGGCGGAGCCGCTCCGCGCGGCCGCGCCGTCGCCGGCGGCCTCGGCGACCCTCGCCGACAGCTTCGCCATCTCCACGGCCCGGCCCGCCACCCTCGCGGCGGCGTCCATCGTCAGATCCACCCCCGAGGCGAAACCCCACGCGCCGTCGTGCACCACGCGCACCGCGTATCCGGCGTCGGTGATGTCCGAGGACCCGGCCGGTTTCGCGTCGCGCAGCCGCCAGGAGGCGCTGCGGTTGCGCTCGAAACGGAAGTCGGCGTGCTCGGCCCCCAGCGCCCGGGCCCGCGCGAGCGCCGCGTCGGCGAGCGCGCGCAGCGGCAGCGCCAGGAAGGACTCATCGATCTCGTGGACCACGGACGCTCCTCCTTGTCGGTGCATGACCGCAGTGAACCATGTTCCACAGGCCGGCCGTGGCCGGTGAACGGCGGCCGCGGCCCCGGCGGGGCCTACCCTGGCCGGTGAAGGGGCGGGGGAGCGAAGAGGAAAGCACCCGGGAGGGGAACATGGGGGACGGGGACGAGAGCCGGCCGGACTTTCCGTGGGTGTGGCTGCTGCCGCAGCTCGCCGTGCTGGCGGGGCTGACGGTCTGGGGCGTTGCGGTGTACCCGAGCCTGCCGGAGAGGGTGCCGCAGCACATCGGCCCCGGCGGAATCGACGCCTGGGCGGACAAGTCCGTCGGCGCGGTCTTCCTCCCCGTGCTGATATACGCCGGGACCGTCGCGGTGATGGCCGCCACCTCGGCGGCGGCGCTGCGGATGCGTCCCGCGGACGAACTCGCCCCCGGCGAGCGTGCCTCCTCCCTGATCAACCGCCCCGCCACCCGCGCCTCGGCGCTGCGGACGGCCAGGGCCACGCTCCAGCTCGGCTTCTGCATCGGCCTGTCGATGGCCGTGACGTGCGCGGTGATGTGGCGGACCGAACCGGACCCGCACGTGCCCGCCTGGCTGCTCGCCGCGGTACTCGCCCCGATCGCGGTCGGCCTGGTGCCGGTGCTCGCCGTGGCCCTCCGGGACCGCCGTGAGAGCCGCGGGAGCCGGAAGTGATCCGGCCGCCGGTGTGTTCCCGCGGTGCTCCGGGGTACCCGCGACCGGGCCGGCCCGCGGGCCGGCCCGTTGGAGAGAAGCGCGGGAAGGAGCGTGCCGTGAGCGACTACTCAGGGCCCTACGACGGCAGGCAGCACGACCCGTCCGAGATGAAGGCCGGCACGGGCAGGGAGCGGAACGAGGCGGAGAGGGAGCGCCGCCCCGAGGGGGAGGAGCGGTCCGCGAGGACCGGACGCGAACGCCCCGGGGACGAGGGCGAGGGCGAGGAGGCCGGGGAGGGGGACCGGAGTCCGGGCACCGGGCCCGCCGTCGCCGGACCGCCGCCGGTCCCGGAGGGCTGATCCGGCTGATCCGGGGCAGGCGCCCCCGCTCACCGGTCCCCGGCGGAGCCGCTCCGCTTCACCGGCCTTCCGCGCCGTCCGGCTTCCCGGCGGGGGTCTTGAAACCGGAGGTGTCCAGGTCGCAGCCGAAGGCGGGGATGCGCAGCGGGTCCCCGAAGGGCGTGGTCGGCCGCGAGTCGCAACCCCGCTCGGACGGACGCCGGAACACCGTGGCGGCCTGCTCCTCCATGTCCGGCAGAGTGCGGCACGGCGCCCGGAAGCGGGCGGTGCCGGAGGGAACGTCTGTGGCCGTCGGCCGTTCGAGCATCACCGTCATGATGCGCCTCCTCGCGCTCCTGCACCATGCGCGACCCGGGGGAGCGGACCAAAACACTGTGTGATTGCCTGATTCCCGTACAGTCGCTCCCCGTGCGGGCTCCGGGGTCGGGCGTACGCCCCGGCGCGGGGCGCCTTTCTGTAGGAATCCCACAGGAGCCCGGCAAAGCCCCTGTCGGGGACCCGTTCTCCGGCTCGCGGGGCCGGACGATAGTTTCTTGCGGAGTACCTGCTCCCTACGGAAGAGGGTGTTCCCTTGAGCCGCTCGGTTCTCGTCACCGGAGGCAACCGCGGCATCGGCCTGGCCATCGCCCGGGCGTTCGCCGACGCGGGCGACAAGGTCGCCGTCACCTACCGGTCCGGTGAGCCGCCGGAGGGTTTCTGCGCCGTCAAGTGCGACATCAACGACGCCGAGCAGGTGGAGCAGGCCTACAAGGAGATCGAGGAGAGGCAGGGCCCGGTCGAGGTGCTGGTCGCCAACGCCGGTGTCACCCGGGACCAGTTGCTCCTGCGGATGTCCGAGGAGGACTTCACCTCCGTGGTGGAGACCAACCTCACCGGCACCTTCCGGGTCGTCAAGCGCGCCTGCCGGGGCATGCTCCGCGCCCGCCGGGGCCGCATCGTGCTGATCTCCTCCGTCGTCGGCCTGCTGGGCTCGGCGGGACAGGCCAACTACGCCGCCTCCAAGGCCGGTCTGGTCGGCTTCGCCCGCTCGGTCGCCCGGGAGCTGGGCTCCCGCGGCATCACCTGCAACGTGGTCGCACCGGGTTTCGTGGACACCGACATGACGCGCGCGCTCACCGACGAGCAGCGCGCCAGGATCGTCGAACAGGTCCCGCTGGGCCGCTACGCCCGGCCCGAGGAGATCGCCTCCTCGGTGCGTTTCCTGGCCTCGGAGGAGGCCGCGTACATCACCGGAGCCGTCATTCCCGTGGACGGCGGATTGGGCATGGGTCACTGAACGTCATGAGCGGACTTCTCGCCGGAAAGCGCATCCTCGTCACCGGGGTGCTCACCGACTCCTCGATCGCCTTCCACGTCGCCCGGCTGGCGCAGGAGGAGGGCGCCGAGGTCGTCCTCACCGGTTTCGGACGGCTGACGCTGGTGCAGCGCATCGCCAAGCGGCTTCCCAAGGAGGCCCCGGTGATCGAGCTGGACGTGCAGAACAGCGAGCACCTGGACACCCTGGCCGGCAAGGTCGCCGAGCACCTCGGCGAGGGCGTCGGACTGGACGGGGTCGTGCACTCCATCGGCTTCGCGCCGCAGGACGCGCTCGGCGGCAACTTCCTCAACACCGGCTGGGAGTCGGTCGCCACGGCCGTCGAGGTCTCGGCGTACTCCCTGAAGTCGCTGACCATGGCCCTGCTGCCGCTGCTCGAGAAGCGCGGCGGCTCGGTCGTCGGCATGGACTTCGACGCGCAGGTGGCCTGGCCCAAGTACGACTGGATGGGCGTGGCCAAGGCAGCCCTGGAGTCCACCTCCCGCTACCTCGCCCGCGACCTGGGCCACAAGAACATCCGCTGCAACCTGGTGTCGGCCGGGCCCATCAAGTCCATGGCCGCCAAGTCCATTCCGGGCTTCGAGGAGCTGGCGGACGTGTGGAAGACCCGCGCCCCGATCGGCTGGGACCTCGCCGACCCCGAGCCCGCCGCGCGCGGCGTGGTCGCCCTGCTCTCGGACTGGTTCCCGAAGACGACCGGCGAGATCGTGCACGTGGACGGCGGCGTGCACATGATGGGCGCGTAGCGCGTCCGCGATCGGAGGAACCCCGGGGCCGCCCCCCGGTCCCGGCCCGGGACCGGGGGGCGGCCCCGCGGCGTGCCGCGGAACAACGCCTGCGGCCCCGGGGAGCGGGGTCAGCCGCGGGCGCCGGAGCCGCGGCAGGTCCGGGCGTACGAGCCCGCCTCCCGCGCGGCCGTCTCCGCGTCGCGGTCGGCGATGGCGTCCACCAGCCGCCCGTGGTCCAGATACCCCTCCGAGCGCAACTCCTCGCCCACGTCGTTGCGGAGGAAGGTGCGCACGACGGTGCCGAGGTCGGCGTAGAGCGCGGTGAGCACCTCGTTGTGGGACGCCCTGACGATCGCCAGATGCAGTGTGACGTCGGCCTCCACGAAGCGTTCCACCTCGCCCGTCTCCCAGGCGGCCTCGCGCCGGCGCAGCAGTGCCCGCAGCTGGCGCAGGTCCTGCTCGGTGCGGCGGTGCGTGGCCAGCCGGGCGGCCTCGGCCTCCAGCGCCGAGCGCAGCTCGGCCACGTCGCGCGGGTCGGCGTCCGCGAAGCGGCGGTGCATGACCCCGGCGAGTTCGCTGGTGGCCACCACATAGGTGCCCGAGCCCTGCCGGATGTCCAGCAGTCCGTTGTGGGCGAGGGCCCGCACGGCCTCGCGCACGGTGTTGCGGGCCACGCCGAGCTGCTCGACCAGCTCGGGCTCGGTCGGGATGCGGGAGCCCACCGGCCACTCGCCGGAGGTGATCTGGTCGCGCAGGGCGTCGATGACCTGGTCGGCCAGGGCGGAGCGGCGGGGCGAGGTCAGGGGCATGGCACTTCCCGGGTCGGCGGGTGCGGCGGGCACGGCGAGCGAGCGGAGAGGCGCACCGAGTGGCCTCAATTCATCCGATGATTCTATGATGCCTGTCATGGCTGACGATCCCATGACCATCGACCACCGGGCCGAGGAGGGGAACCCGGACAGCGTAGGCACCCGCGCCACCCCGGACGCTCCGCCGGCTGCCGCCGCGAGCGCATCCCCGTGGGCGCGGCGGCTGCTGGTCGCGGGCGTCGTCCTGGCCGCCTTCAACCTGCGCCCCGCCATCACCGCGCTCGGCCCGCTCCTGGAGGAGGTCCGCGAAGCGCTGGCGATGAACGGCACCGTCGCCGGGCTGCTGACCTCCGCGCCCGCCCTCTGCTTCGCCGTCTTCGGCGGCGCCGCGCCCCGGCTGGCCCGCCGCTGGGGGCCGGCCGCCGTGGTGCTCGCCGGGATGGCCGCCGTCACCACCGGGCTGGCGCTGCGCCCCCTCGCCGGCGGAACGGTCTGGTTCCTGGCCTCCAGCGCACTGGCGCTGGCGGGCATCGCGGCCGGCAACGTCCTGATGCCCGTGGTCGTCAAGCGCTGGTTCCCCGACCGGATCGGCCCGATGACCGGCCTGTACTCCATGGCGCTCTCCGTGGGCACCGCCGCGGCCGCCGCCCTCACCGTCCCGGCGGTCCGGACGCTGGAGGGCGACTGGCGCCTCGGGCTCGGGATGTGGGCGCTGCCCGGCGCCCTCGCCCTGCTGGTGTGGGCGCCGGTCGTACGCGCCGCCCGCGCCCGTACCGCCGCACCCGACGACGCCGGGGCGGGCGCCGACGCTGGGGCGGGCGCCGACGCCGGGGCCGGTGGGGGCGGTCCCGAAGCAGGGATCCGCATCACCCGCTCCGTCACCGCCTGGTCGCTCGGCGTCTTCTTCGGCTTCCAGGCCACCGCCGCCTACGTCGTCATGGGTTGGCTGCCGCAGATCTTCCGCGACGCCGGGGTCCCCGCGCCCACCGCCGGACTGCTGCTGGCGGTCACCATGGGGATGAGCATCCCCCTGTCCTACGTACTGCCGCGGATCGCCGCCCGGCTCGGTCACCAAGGCCCCCTCGTCGCCGTCCTGGCCTGCTGCGGACTGGGCGGATACGCCGGACTGTGGTTCGCCCCCGCGCAGGGGGCCTGGGCCTGGGCGCTGCTGCTGGGCATCTCCAACTGCGCCTTCCCCCTCGTCCTCACCATGATCGGGATGCGGGCGCGGACCGGCGCCGGGGTCGCCAAGCTCTCCGCCTTCGCGCAGGGCACCGGTTACCTGATCGCCGTTCCCGGGCCGCTGCTGGTCGGGGCCCTCCACCAGCACACCGGAGGCTGGCACGCCCCCCTGGCGCTGATGGCCGCCCTGATGACCGCCCAGCTCGCGGTGGGCCTGGTGGCGGGCCGGGACCGATGCGTCGAGGACGGCGGCTGAGTGCGACACTGGGCCCATGCCAGTGCTCGAACCCAACCCGCCCAACGGCCAGAAGAAGCTGCTCCTCGTCCTCGGCGCGATGCTCGGCGTCACGGTCGTGATCGGCGTCCTCGCCTCCGCCATCGCCCCGTAGCCGTACCGGCTCCGCCCCCGCTCCTCGGCGGGCGGCGGAGCCGTGGTGGGGCAGGCCCCACCATCCCCTAGGGGGCCGGGCTCAGGGGGCAATGGGTGGATCACCGGATGGATCGGCCGCCCCGCGGTCCGTAGCGTCGGAGCACACGCCCAAGACGCCACGGAAGACGACGGAGGCGAGCCCGATGACGGCCCACGCACCCACCCGGCACACCCCCCGGCCGGCGGCCGGCGGCGCGGACGCACGGCTGCCGTGGTGGGCCGCGGTACTGCCCGTGATCGCCTTCGCGGCGCTGCTGGCCCTGCTCGCCGGCGCGGGTGGGGCCGAGGCCGCCGACGCCGGGTCCCAGGGGTATCTCGCGGATCTGCTGGGCCGGCTCTGGGAACTCCTGTCGCGCTGACCGGTTGCCTCCGCCCGTGGGGTCACCCGGTCGGGGAGGGTTCCCAACCCCTCGCGCCACACGCCGCCGTTCGTGCGAAGCTGGAGGCATGAGCGCCGATGTGTCACGCAGGATCGTCATCCTCCGACATGCCAAAGCCGACTGGCCCGACGACGTGGCGGACCACGACAGGCCCCTCGCGGAGCGGGGGCGCAGGGACGCACCGGCCGCCGGCCGCTGGCTCGCAGCCAGCGGCATCGTCCCCGACCTCACCCTCTGCTCCACCGCCGCCCGCACCCGCGAGACCTGGAAGCTGGTCGTCCACGAACTGCCGCAGCGGCCGAGGACGGTCTACGAGGAGCGGCTCTACGAGGCCTCGCTCGGCGAACTGATCGCGGTGGTCAACGAGGTGCCGGACGACATCGTGGACCTCATGCTCGTCGGCCACAACCCCGGTATGCACGCCATGGCCGACGCCCTCGCCGGAGAGGCCGAGGAGGACGCCAGGAGCCGGCTCGACCGCATCGGCTTCCCCACCTCCGCCGCGGCCGTGGTCTCCTTCACCGGCTCCTGGAAGTCCGTGGAGCTCGGGAAGGGCCGCCTCGAGGCGCACTGGGCACCGCACGACTGACGCGCATGACGCGCATGACGCGCGCGACTGACGGCGCACGGCCGAGGACGGTGACGGGCCCGCCGGTCCGGACTCGATCCGCTCCGGCGGGCCCGTGCGTCCGTGCGGATGCCCGCGCCCGGCAGCCTCACACCGCGGTGTCGGCCGCCTCGACCTCCTCGCGCGTGACGCCCAGCAGGTACAGCACGGTGTCCAGGAACGGCACGTTCACCGCGGCGTGCGCGGCCTCCTGCACCACCGGCTTGGCGTTGAACGCGACCCCGAGCCCCGCGGTGTTGAGCATGTCCAGGTCGTTGGCGCCGTCGCCGATCGCCACGGTCTGGGCCAGCGGCACCCCGGCCTCCGCCGCGAAGCGGCGCAGCAGCCGGGCCTTGCCCGCCCGGTCCACGACCTCCCCGACGACCCGGCCGGTCAGCTTCCCGTCCACGATCTCCAGGGTGTTGGCCGAGGCGAAGTCCAGCCCCAGCCGCTCCCGCAGATCGTCGGTGACCTGCGTGAAGCCGCCCGACACCACGCCCACCTGATAGCCCAGGCGCTTGAGCGTGCGGATGAGGGTGCGGGCCCCCGGCGTGAGCCGGACCTCGGCGCGCACCTTGTCGACCACCGACTCGTCAAGCCCTTCCAGCAGTGCCACCCGGGCGTGCAGCGACTGCTCGAAGTCCAGCTCGCCGCGCATCGCGGCGGCGGTCACCCCGGCGACCTCCTCCTCGCAGCCGGCGTGCGCCGCGAACAGTTCGATCACCTCGTCCTGGATGAGCGTGGAGTCCACGTCCATCACCACCAGGCGCTGCGCCCGGCGGTGCAGCCCGGCGGCGACGACGGCGACGTCCACGCCCAGGGCCGCCGCCTTCGGGGCCAGGGCGGTGCGCAGCTCCTCCGTCCCGGTGCCGGACACCGCGAACTCCACCGCCGTGACCGGGTACTTCGCCAGCCGGAAGATCCGGTCGATGTTGCCGCCGACACCGGTTATCCGGGCGGCGATGGCGGCCGTGGCCTCGGCGGTCAGCGGATGGCCGAGCACGGTGACGTGGGAACGGCCGGTGCCGCGCGGCCGGTTGTCGCCCCGGCCCGAGATGATCTCCGCCTGGAGCCGCATCGACTCCGCCCAGGAGTGCACGGTCGCCCGCAGCCCCCCCTCGGAGCCGCTCCCGCCCGGCGTGGTGACCAGGGCGCACAGGGTGATGCGGCCGCGGGTGACGACCTGCTCGATGTCTATGACGTCCAGCGAGTAGGCGGCCAGCGTCTCGAAGAGACCTGCGGTGATGCCCGGCCGGTCCTTGCCGAAGATCTTCACCAGGAGGGTGGGGGTGTCGGCGTCCGCACCGGCGGGGACGGCGGCGGGGACGGGCGGCGGGGTCTGCGAAGCGCTCATGATGATCCCTACGGTATCGAGCACCAGGGCGGTTCCGTACGCACGTCCGTACCCCGGACAGCTCCGGTCAGGCTCCGCCGGAGGCGTTCCGCGCCTCCGGCGGAGCCTGACCGTCGCCGCCCTGTCCGGTCCTCCCGGCGGCCGGGGAGCGGACCGTAGCGGTTCGGCGACCATCCGGCGGGGGCGACTTCATGTCCTGCCGCGAAGCCTGGAATAGTTCCCCCACGATCGTTCACCATCCCTAGCCCCCTCATCACAGGGGGTAGCTCGGGGGACAACTTTGTGGGGCATGGAGTGCCGGAACTCGTACTGGAACTGAACGGACGGACCTGGACGCTCGACCCGTCCAGGCCCTACACCCTCGGACGCGATCCGCAGGGTGACCTCGTGGTCGACGACGCCAGGGTCTCCTGGCGTCACGCCACACTGCGCTGGGGCGGCGAAGGCTGGCTTCTCGAGGACCACGGCAGCACCAACGGCACGTACACACAGGGACGGCGTGTCCAGCAGCTGGAGGTCGGCGCGGGCTCGGTGGTGCACCTGGGCAACGCCACCGACGGGCCCCGGCTGGCCTTCTCCGGCCGGACCGCGGCGGCTCCCGCGGCCGCTCCCGCGCAGGCGGTGCCCGTCCCGCAGCCGGCGGCGCGGCCGCAGGGCGGCCCCGGCCGGGGCCACCAGCCACAGGCCCCGGCCCCGCAGCAGACGCCGCAGCACGTACAGCAGCCGGTGCCGCAGCAGTACGCGCCACAGCCTCCCCGGGGAGCGGTCCCCCCGCACGGCGGCGCGCCGCAGCAGGCGGGCGTCCCGGTCCACGGCGACCACCGCAACCCGACCACGTTCCACCAGCTCTCGCTGGGCCGGGTGATGCGGATCGGCCGCGCGCTGGAGAACGAGCTGGTCGTCTCCGACCTCCAGGTCTCCCGCCACCACGCGGAGTTCCGCTCCGCCCCCGGCGGCCGCTTCGAGATCCGCGACCTCGGCAGCCACAACGGCACGTATGTCAACGGCCAGCCGCTGCCCAAGTCGGGCACGGCGGTCCTCGGCCCGGACGACATCGTCGGCGTCGGCCACTCGACCTTCCGGGTGGTGGGCGACCGGCTCGAGGAGTTCGTCGACACCGGCGAGGTCTCCTTCTCGGCCCGTCATCTGACCGTCAAGGTCGACGGCGGCAAGGTGATCCTCAACAACGTCACCTTCGGCGTGCCCGAGAAGTCCCTGGTGGCCGTCATCGGCCCGTCCGGCTCCGGCAAGTCCACACTGCTGCGCGCCCTGACCGGCTACCGCCCGGCCGACGTCGGCGAGGTCCTCTACGACAACCGGGACCTCTACAAGCAGTTCGCCGAGCTGCGCCAGCGCATCGGCCTGGTCCCGCAGGACGACATCCTCCACAAGGAGCTGACCGTCCGCACCGCCCTGCGCTACGCCGCCAAGCTGCGCTTCCCCGGCGACGTCGCCGAGGCCGAGCGCAACGCGCGGATCGAGGAGGTGCTGGCCGAGCTCAAGCTCGACATCCACGCCGGAAAGAAGATCACCTCCCTCTCCGGCGGCCAGCGCAAGCGCGTCTCGGTCGCACTGGAACTGCTCACCAAGCCGTCGCTGATCTTCCTGGACGAACCGACCTCCGGCCTGGACCCGGGCATGGACCGCGACGTGATGAAGTTGCTGCGGGAACTGGCCGACGACGGCCGCACCGTGCTGGTGGTCACCCACTCCGTCGCCGAGCTCGCACTGTGCGACCGCGTCCTGGTGATGGCGCCCGGTGGCGGCGTGGCCTACTTCGGCCCGCCCGAGGAGGCCCTGAACTTCTTCGGTTACGACAGCTGGGCGGACGTCTTCTCGGCCTTCGAGAACTACCGCGACTACGACTGGATCGGCCGCTGGCAGGGCTCGCAGCACTACCGGCTCTACGCCGCCGACCTCGACACCGCCGCTCCGCAGCAGGCGCATCCCCAGTACCCCCAGTACCCCCAGCAACCTCACTACCCCCAGCATCCCCAGCACCCCCAGCACCCCCAGTACGCGGCGCCGCCCGCGCCCGCGTCGGCGTCCCGGCCGCCCAAGCCGCAGAGCTGGGGATCCCAGCTGTGGACCCTCACCCGGCGCTACATGTCGGTCATCGCCTCCGACAAGGGCTTCCTCGCCCTGATGGTCGTCCTGCCCGTGATCCTGGGCGTGGTCAGCACGGTGATCCCCACCGACCACGGCCTCACGCGCAACCCCGAGGGTTTCAACCAGCACGCGGGCACCATCCTGCTGATCCTCGCGGTCGGCATGTGCCTGTCCGGCGCGGCCAACTCGGTGCGCGAGCTGGTCAAGGAACGGGTCATCTACGAACGCGAACGGGCCACCGGCCTGTCCAGGTCCGCCTATCTGATGTCCAAGGTGATCGTCCTCGGAATGATCACCGCCTTCCAGGGCGTGATCATCTGCGCCATCGGCTTCTCGGTGCGCGAACTGCCGGAAGAGGGCCTGATCATGCCCACGGCCGTCGAACTGTGCGTGGGGATCATCGCGTTCGGCCTCACCTCCATGATGGTCGGCCTGGTGATCTCCTCGCTGGTGAAGACATCCGAGATGACCATGCCCCTGCTGGTGGGCTTCGCGATCATCCAGCTGGTCTTCACCGGCGTGCTCTTCCAGGTCTTCGACGCGCCCGGCATCGAGCAGGTCGCCTGGCTGATGCCCTCGCGCTGGGCGGTCGCGGCCACCGGGGCCACCGTCGACCTGTCGCACACCATGGCCCCCTGGGACCGCGACAACCCCACCAACCTCGACCCGCTGTGGGAGCACAGCACGGGGGTGTGGGTGATGGACATGCTGATCCTGCTCGCCATCGGCGTCGCCTGCGGCTTCGCGGTGGCCCGCCTGCTGCGCCGCCACGAGCCGGAGGTCATGCGCAAGTAGACGGCCGCACGACCGCGCAGCCGCGCGGCACGAGCACCGCCTCCCGCCCCGCCGGATTCTTCCGGTGGGGCGGGGGTGTTTTCGGGGGCGTCCGGGGGCGGGGAGTCCGCGAGAGCCGCCGGACCGGCGGACACAGGACCGGCGGACACAGGACCGGCGGACACAGGACCGGTGGGGCGTCCGCCGCCGGTCCTACGACCACCGCCCAGACCCTCCCGGACGGTTGGCCGATCCGCCCGCGAACCCCCGCCGGTACCGTGACCGCATGCTCCCGAGAACCGGGCTGGCGGCCGTCAGCGCCGCCCTGCTAGCCATGAACCGCCGCCTGGAGGTCCGCGAGGTCCTGCAGACGATCACGACCTCCGCGCGCGAGCTGCTGGACGCCGAGTACGCCGCCCTCGGCGTCCCGGACGACCACGGCGGCTTCGCGCAGTTCGTGGTGGCCGGGGTCAGCGACGAGAGGTGGCGCGCGATCGGGCCGCTGCCCCGCCAGCACGGCATCCTCGCCGCCATGCTGCGCGACGCCTCCCCGCAGCGGCTCGCCGACGTCCGCCGGGATCCGCGTTTCGAGGGCTGGCCCGACGCCCACCCGGAGCTGGCCGACTTCATCGGCATGCCGATCGCCGACGGCGAGGAGGTGCTCGGGGCGATCTTCCTCGCCAACAAGCGGTGCGACCGCCCCGAAGGAGGCTGCGGTTTCACCGGTGAGGACGAGGAGCTGCTGCGGCTGCTCGCCGAGCACGCCGCCATCGCGCTGACCAACGCCCGCCTCTACGAGCGCAGCCGCGAGCTGACCATCGCAGGGGAGCGCGCCCGCATCGCCCACGAACTGCACGACGCCGTCTCCCAGAAGCTGTTCTCCCTGCGTCTGACCGCTCAGGCCGCCACCGCCCTGGTCGGCCGCGACCCGGACCGTGCCAGGGAGGAGCTGCGCAGGGTCGCCGGGCTGGCGGCCGAGGCCGCCGACGAGCTGCGGGCCGCCGTCGTCGAACTGCGTCCCGCCGCCCTGGAGGAGGACGGACTGGCCGCCGCCCTGCGCAGCCAGGTACAGGTCCTGGACCGGGCGCACAGCGCCCGTGTCGTCTTCGACGCCGAGGGCGTGCGGGCGCTGCCCGCCGCCCAGGAGGAGGCGCTGCTGAGAGTCGCGCAGGAGGCCCTGCACAACGCTCTGCGGCACTCCGGCGCCCGGCGCGTCACCGTCCTCCTCGCCCGCCGCGGCACCGGTGCCGTGCTGCGGGTGGCCGACGACGGAAGCGGTTTCGATCCCGCGGCGGTCCGCCGCGCGGGCCGCCGCCTGGGCCTGGTGTCGATGCGCGACCGGGCGGACGGGGTCGGCGGCACGCTGAGGGTGGACTCGGAGCCCGGCGGGGGCACGGTGATCGAGATGGAGGTGCCCGGTGGCTGAAGCGGCCGACGAGGTGATCAGAGTCCTGCTGGTGGACGACCACCAGGTCGTGCGCCGGGGACTGCGTACGTTCCTGGAGGTCCAGGGGGACATCGAGGTGGTCGGCGAGGCCGCCGACGGGGCGCAGGGCGTGGCCCGCGCCGAGGAGCTGCGGCCCGACGTCGTCCTGATGGACCTCAGGATGCCCGGCGCGGACGGCGTCGAGGCGCTGCGCAAGCTGCGTGAACTGGGCAATCCCGCCCGGGTGCTGGTCGTCACCAGCTTCACCGAGCAGCGCACCGTCGTCCCCGCCCTGCGCGCGGGCGCCGCCGGCTACGTCTACAAGGACATCGACCCCGACGCGCTGGCCGGGGCCATCCGCTCGGTGCACGCCGGGCACGTCCTGCTGCAGCCGGAGGTCGCCCGTGCCCTGCTCAGCCAGGAGGGGGCCGGCGGTGGGCCGGGCCGTGGCACATCCCTGACCGAGCGGGAGCGCGAGGTGCTCGCGCTGATAGCCGACGGGCGCTCCAACCGGGGGATCGCGCGCCATCTGGTGCTGTCCGAGAAGACCGTCAAGACGCACGTGTCCAACATCCTGATGAAGCTGGACCTCGCCGACCGCACCCAGGCGGCGCTGTGGGCCGTCCGGCACGGGATGGCCGGCTGACGGGCCGCCGCCGAGCCGGCACTCCTGCCCCTCCGGCGGAAATCCGTACCTAAATTCATACGAACGTGTGGATGTCACCGGTGTGGCGTATCGCAGTCGACCCCGGCCCGTTCTCCAGTGCGTGCCGCGGCGAACGGCCGCGGCGAACGCAAGGAGGACCGAGAAGTGAAGAACCTCAAGAGGGTCACCGCCGTCGCGATGGTGGCCGGCGGGCTCGTCGCCGCCGGTGCGGGCGCGGCCTCGGCCAGCTCGGGCGCGCAGGGCGCGGCCGTCCACTCGCCCGGCGTCGCCTCGGGCAACGTGATCCAGGTGCCCGTCCACGTGCCGGTCAACGTCTGCGGCAACACCGTCAACGTCATCGGCCTGCTCAACCCGGCCTTCGGCAACGCCTGCGCCAACGTCTGAGCACGCGCGGGCGGGCGCGGGCGGCTCCGCCCGCGCCCGCCCCGCACCGCCGGCCTCCCCGGACCCGACCGGGGGGCCGGATCCCGCGCTCAGCCCCGCTCGCGCTCCTCCACATACGCGTTGTACGCGGCCACCACAGCCCGCCTGGCCGTACGCTCCACCGGCCGCAGCACCTCGCCCCGCGCCGCCATCGCCCCCGCGCTCACCGCGCCGCCGTGGTCCGGCCCGCCCGCGATCTCCACCAGCGCGCCCACCCGCTGCGCCAGCTCCAGAACGCGTACCGCGCGCGGCGGATAGCCCGGCGCCAGCAACGCGCGCCCCGCCTCCGCCCGCGCCCGGTACGCCTCCAGCGCCGCCGCGGCCACCGGACCGGAACCGGCCACGTCCAGCCGCGTCAGCACCTCGGTCGCCTCGCGCAGCGCCTCCGCCAGCTCCCGCTCGGCCTCCCCGAGCGACGGCACGTCCGCGGGCGGGGCCTCGCGCACCGGCAGGCAGTGCCACACCACCTCGGTGTGCACATCGCCCCGCGGGCCCGCCTCGCGCACCAGCGGCACCAGTCCCAGCGGCGCACCCGTCCCGACCACGGCCTCGCCGGCCTCCAGGGCACGGGCGTTGAACCCGGGCGGCCCGCTCAGCCCCAGCGGATGCCCCGGCGCGGGCAGCGCCAGCCGCAGACCCGTCACCCCCGAGGCACGCAGCCGGCCGAGCGCGAGGGTGAGACCCACCTCACCGGGCTCGCCCGGCAGGCCCGCCACGCGGTGCACCGTGTCGCCGCCCACGATGCGCGAAGCGGCGTCGTCGGGCGACACCACTCCGGCGAACAGGGCATTTCCCCAGGCGGCCAGCCGCCCGGAACGAGGTTCTTCGAGCATGCCCCCAGCCTAAGGACAGTCGCGCGGAAGAGGTGGCGTAGGTTTTCCCTGGGGACTGTGCCCACAGGCACAGGCGACAGCCGCGACTGCAATGGGAGACAACGCGCCATGAGCGATGTACTGGAGCTGGTGGACGTATCCGTGGTCCGCGAGGGTCGGGCTCTGGTGGAGGACGTCTCCTGGTCGGTCAAGGAGGGGGAGCGCTGGGTCATCCTCGGCCCCAACGGCGCCGGCAAGACCACCCTCCTCAACGTCGCCTCCAGCTACCTGTTCCCGACCTCCGGCACCGCCACCGTCCTGGGCGAGAAGCTCGGCTCCGTCGACGTCTTCGAACTGCGTCCGCGCATCGGCATGGCCAGCAGCGCGCTCGCCGAGAAGCTCCCGCGCGACCAGACCGTGCTCCAGACCGTCCTCACCGCCGCCTACGGCATGACCGCCGGCTGGCGCGAGGACTACGACGCGGTCGACGAGCAGCGCGCCCTGGCCTTCCTCGACCGCCTCGGGATGAACGAGTACCTCGAGCGGAGGTTCGGCACCCTCTCCGAGGGGGAGCGCAAGCGCACCCAGATCGCCCGCGCGATGATGGCCGACCCCGAGCTGCTGCTCCTGGACGAGCCGGCCGCCGGACTCGACCTCGGGGGCCGCGAGGACCTGGTGCGCCGCCTCGGGCGGCTCGCCCGCGACCCGTACGCCCCCTCGATGATCATGGTGACCCACCACGTCGAGGAGATCCCCCCGGGTTTCACCCACGTCCTGATGATCCGCCAGGGCAAGGTGCTCACCGCCGGGCCGGTCGAGACGGAGCTGACCTCCGCCAACCTCTCGCGCTGCTTCGGTCTCCCCCTGGTCGTGGAGTACAACGGCGGCCGCTGGACCGCACAGGGTCTCCCGCTCGGCTGACCCGGGCCCTACCATGGCGGTGTGGACGCATGGGTGTGGTGGCTGATCGCCGCCGTAGGACTCGGAATCCCGCTCGTACTCACAGCCATGCCCGAATTCGGCATGTTCGCGGTAGGCGCCGTCGCGGCCGCGGCCGTCGCGGCGCTCGGCGGAGGGCTGACGGCCCAGGTGGTCGTCTTCGTGGTGGTCTCCACCGCGCTGGTCCTCGTCGTCCGCCCCGTCGCCAGACGCATGCAGAAGCAGCGGCCCGAACACCGTAGCGGTGTCGACGCGCTGACGGGACGTCAGGCCGTCGTGCTCGAACGGGTCGACGGCTCCGGTGGCCGCATCAAGCTCGCGGGCGAGATCTGGTCCGCGCGCACCCTCGACGCGAGCGCGTCCTACGAGCCCGGCGACCAGGTGGACGTGGTGGAGATCGACGGGGCGACCGCCGTCGTGATGTGATAGCGGGTGACCGCACGGTCACAACCGCCGGCGACGCCGGCGACGCCGACGGCGCAGTCAGCCGCGCTGGTCAGCCCGGTCAGCGCGAAATCCTAGGAACGCAGGGGGAGCCACGATGGACGCCATCATCATCGTGCTGATCATCCTGGTGGTGCTGGTCTTCATCGCACTCATCAAGACGATCCAGGTCATTCCACAGGCCAGCGCAGCGATCGTGGAGCGCTTCGGCCGCTACACCCGGACACTGAACGCCGGCCTCAACATCGTCGTCCCGTTCATCGACACCATCCGCAACCGCGTCGACCTCCGCGAACAGGTCGTCCCCTTCCCGCCCCAGCCGGTGATCACCCAGGACAACCTGGTCGTGAACATCGACACGGTCATCTACTACCAGGTCACCGACGCGCGGGCCGCGACGTACGAGGTCGCCAGCTACATCCAGGCCATCGAGCAGCTCACCGTCACCACCCTGCGCAACATCATCGGCGGCATGGACCTGGAGCGCACCCTCACCTCCCGCGAGGAGATCAACGCGGCACTGCGCGGCGTCCTGGACGAGGCCACCGGCAAGTGGGGCATCCGCGTCAACCGCGTCGAGCTCAAGGCGATCGAGCCGCCGACCTCCATCCAGGACTCGATGGAGAAGCAGATGCGCGCCGACCGCGACAAGCGCGCCGCGATCCTCCAGGCCGAGGGCGTGCGCCAGTCGCAGATCCTCACCGCCGAGGGTGAGAAGCAGTCCTCCATCCTGCGCGCCGAGGGCGAGGCCAAGGCCGCCGCGCTGCGCGCCGAGGGCGAGGCCCAGGCGATCCGCACGGTCTTCGAGTCCATCCACGCCGGCGACCCGGACCAGAAGCTGCTGTCCTACCAGTACCTCCAGATGCTCCCGAAGATCGCCGAAGGCGACGCCAACAAGCTGTGGATCGTGCCCAGCGAGATCGGGGACGCCCTCAAGGGACTCGGCGGCGCACTGGGTAACTTCGGCCCCGGAACCGGCCCCGCGGCCCCCTCCGGCAACTCCTCCGGAGACGGCGGCGCGGGCCACGCCGGCCTGACCAAGCGCCGGGAACAGCCGCCGATCGACTGACGACACACTCCGCCCCCTACGGCGCACCCGGATACACCGCGACCACGCCCCTCGGGCATGATCGGTGCACCAGACACCGATCGGCTGAGGGGCGTTGCGCGTGAACATCTGGGAGGCGCTGGCGGTCTGCGTCGCAGGCATAGGCGCGGGCACGATCAACACGATCGTCGGCTCGGGAACCCTGATCACCTTCCCCGTGCTGCTCGCGGTCGGGCTCCCACCCGTCACCGCGAACGTCTCCAACGCACTGGGACTGGTGCCCGGCTCCATCAGCGGCGCCGTCGGCTACCGCCGGGAACTGCGCGGGCAGCGCGACCGCGTGCTGCGGCTGAGTGCCGCGGCCCTGGCCGGGGGAGTGACCGGGGCCGCCCTGCTGATCGCGCTGCCCTCCGCGGCGTTCGACACGATCGTCCCGGTCCTCGTCGCGCTGGCCCTGGTGCTCGTCGTCGCCCAGCCGCGCCTGGCCCGCGCGATCCGGCGCCGCCGCGAGCGCAACGGCGGTGCCGCCCATCCCCACGGCGGCCCGGCGCTCCTCGGCGGCATGACCCTGGCCAGCATGTACGGCGGCTACTTCGGAGCCGCCCAGGGTGTCATCTACCTCGCGCTGATGGGCCTGCTCATCAACGACGACCTCCAGCGGATCAACGCCGTCAAGAACATCCTCGGCGCGATCGTCAACGGCTCGGCCGCGGTCTTCTTCCTCTTCGTCGCCGACTTCGACTGGACCGCCGTCCTGCTCATCGCGGTCGGCTCGGCGGTCGGCGGACAACTCGGCGCCCGGGTGGGACGCAGACTGCCGCCGACCGCTCTGCGCGCGGTCATCGTGGCCGTCGGCGCGATGGCGATCGTCCAGCTCCTACTGAACTGAACAGACCGGACCGGCCACCGCACACGGCGACCTCGCGAAGACCCTCAGGCGGAGGTGGGCAGTGTCAGCCACTGCGGCAGCGCCTCACCGTCCCGCAGCCCCAGCGCGAGGACGAGCGCGTCCGCCGGCGTCGGCTCGAACGGCTGCGTCAGCAGCCGCATGCCCGCCTGAGCGGGGGTGCGGTCGGCCTTGCGGTGGTTGTCCTCCGCGCACGCCGCGACCGTGTTCAGCCAGGTGTCGCCGCCCCCGCGCGAGCGCGGCACGACATGGTCCACCGTGGTCGCCCGGCGCCCGCAGTAGGCACACCGGTGCCGGTCCCGTACGAGCACACCGCGCCGCGACCACGCCGCCCGTTGTCGGAACGGGACCCGTACGTATCTGCGAAGCCTGATCACCTGCGGTACCGGGAGATCGACCCGCGCCGCCCGTACGCGCAGCCCGGGGTGCGACTGCTCCACCACGGCCTTGTCCTGCATCACCAGCACCACCGCACGCCGCAGCGACACCGTCGACAGCGGCTCGAAACCGGCATTGAGCACCAGCGTTTCGCGCATCTCACCCACCTCCGGACCCGCCCCCGCGGCGGGGTGGGACCACTGTGCCGCTGCCCGTCCGGGCGGACAACGCAATTTCCGCACGGTGTACGGGAGATGGGAACGCGGCGACACCCGGATGACACGGATGCCGGGAAAAGGGGGGAAAGGGAGAAGAGGGAGGAGGAAGCACCCGGGAGCGGAAGCGGGGCGGAGCGGTCGAGAGGGGCAGCCGACACGGCCACCTGTCCCCCGGCGGGCGTGAGCGCGCCCCGCCGCCCCCGCCACACTGCGGTGCCGACTGCCCGGCCACCACTGTGCGATCCGGAGACGACGGGGCGCAAAGGCTTTTCCCGCCCGTGGGACGGCCACCGGAAGACGGCCACCGGAAAAGTCCCCGGTCCCCCGGTCCTCGGCTCCCGGACCCCGGGGCGACCGGGTGTCAGCCCCCGGCGGGCACCTCGTACTCACCGATCAGCTGTGCGCGGGCCAGCGTGTGGAACCGCAGGTTGAAGCCGACCACGGCGGGCGACGCGTCCGCATCCACGCCCAGCCTCTCGGTGTCCACGGCGTAGACCGTGAACACATAGCGGTGCGGACCGTCCCCGGGCGGCGGCGCGGCCCCGCCGAAGTCACGGGTGCCGTAGTCGTTGCGGACATGCACGGCCTCCGCGGGCATCCCCCTCATCCCACCCGTGCCGGCACCCGCGGGCAGCTCCGTCACGGTCGCCGGGATGTCGAACACCGACCAGTGCCAGAAACCGCTGCCGGTCGGCGCGTCGGGGTCGTAGCAGGTGACGGCGAAGCTCCTGGTCCCCTCCGGAAAGCCCTCCCAGCGCAGGTGCGGGGAGGTGTTGCCCTCGGCATGGACCTGATCGGGCTTCAGCCGGGCGCCCTCGAAGACGTCGTCGCTCACGACCGTGAACGACGGCACCGGGGGGTGGAAGTCGTGGGGGAGCGGGCGCCGCTTCTGCTCGGTCACGTGGGAAAACCTCCTCGGTAGCGCGACATCGCTGCACCGGCCAGCCTAACGATCCCGGCCCTCCGGACAGCGCAGGGCGCGGCCCGGTACGGCACCGGACCGCGCCCTGCGCGGGAAACGCCCGAGCCCCTCAGAACCAGTTCCGCCTGCCGCCGACCTCGGCCAGCCACTGGTTGAGGTAAGCGGCCCAGTCGGTCTGCTGAAAGTCCGACAGGCCCACGGTGAAGGAGCGGTAGGTGTCGCTGCCCTCGCTGAACAGACCGGCCTTCTTGTCCATCTCCAGCACGACGTCCATTCCGTGCTCGTCCGCGACGAAGCTCAGCTCGACCTGGCTCAGCCCGCGGTACTGCTGCGGGGCCAGGAACTCGATCTCCTGGTAGAACGGCAGCTTCTGCCGGGTGCCGCGGATGTGCCCCTGCTCCATGTCCGCGCTCTTGAACCGGAACCCCAGGGCCCCGAAGGCGTCCAGGATCGCCTGCTGGGCGGGGAGCGGGTGGACGTTCACCGGGTCGAGGTCACCGGAGTCCACCGCCTTGGCGATCGCCAGCTCCGTCGTCACCCCGATGTTCATCCCGGTCAGGTGGCGGCCGGTGAACATGGTGATCGGGGTCTCCCACGGCACCTCCAGCCCGAAGGGCACCGTGTGCACCGCGCCCGGCTGCAGGTCGAAGGCGCCACCGAGCTGCATGCGGTGGAACTCGACGTTCCTGGTGTACTCCTCCTCCCCGCCCTCCACCTCGACGCGGGCCTGGAGACCGACCGACAGCCCCTGGATCTCCTGGGCGACCGATCCGCCCTGGATCCGTACCTCCCCCTGGACGACGCCGCCCGGAACCACGTTCGGCTCGGTCAGCACCGTCTCCACCGACGCGCCGCCGATACCCACACTCGCGAACAGCTTCTTGAAGCCCATGTTCTTCCTCCCCCAGGCCCTGGCCTGTGTGTCGTGCCGATCTCTAAGAACGCCCGCAGTCTGCCGGACGGTTCCGCCGGGCAGGGCCGCCGCCCGCAGTTGTTACCCGATGGCTGCACTACGCTCGACAGGCGTGAGCGCCGACCACGACCGTAAGCCCCTGCCCCGGGCACTCTTCGACCGGCCCGTTCCGGAGGTCGCTCCGGACCTGCTCGGCCGTGTCCCGGTCCGCATGACCGACGGCGGCCCGGCCGAGGCCCGTCCGACCGGGGCCGAGGCGTACCCGGGCCGTGTCGACCCGGGATCGCACACCTGCCGGGGCCGCACCGAGCGCAACGCCGTGACGTCCGGCCCTCCCGGCCACGCGTACGTCCACTTCACCTACGGCAGGGCAAGGCGGCCGGCATGAACGTCGCCGACCTCGCCCACCCCGCTGAAGAAGTCGCCCCCAAGCTGCTCGGTGCCGTCCTCACACACGAGGCGCCCGAGGGAACCGTGAGCATCACCATCACGGAGACCGAGGCGTACTCCGGTACGGCCGACCCGGCCTCCCATGCCTACCGAGGCCGGACACCCCGTAACACCGTCATGTTCGGACCCGCGGGGCACCTGTACGTCTACCGGTCCCACGGACTCCACTGGTGCGCCAACGTCGTCACGGGTACGGATGGCATCGCCTCGGCCGTCCTCGTCCGGGCAGGCAGGGTCGTCGAGGGGGAAGACCTGGCACGCAAGCGGCGAGGGGAGAAGGTCGAGAGCTCACGTCTTGCCCGGGGGCCGGGGAACTTCTGCCAGGCACTCGGCATCACGGGAGAGCACAACGACGCGGATCTCCTCGCGGGCACCTCGGTCATGCTGTCCGAGGGCGAGCCGGTACCAGCCGCGCTCATCCGGGCCGGTCCTCGGGTGGGCGTGAGCAGGGCACACGACTGGCAACACCGGTTCTACCTCGCCGGTGATCCCACGGTCTCGGCGTACCGGCTGAGCCCGAGAGCCAACCCGTCCGCCGGGGCCTGAGCCGCTGTGCGCTCTGCTCACGGTTCGCCGGCGAGCCGGCGCCGAGTCGGGGCGGAAGACGCGCCCCCCGCGAGGGCTGAGTGCCGCCGGGTGTGGCTTGACGCTGGACCGACCGAGGTCTAACGTAGAACGAGCCGCTGGAACGGGACGAGATCCACGGCGACCGGACAGGTCGCGTGAGAGAGGCCCGGAGCGGACACCACCAGATACGGACTCCCCGATTCGGGGGTCGTTTCCGTTGCGTTCGAAACGTACGGGAAAGCGATCCGAATGGCTCGATTATGAGTCGCCGGAGAGATCCGCTAAGGTGGTGAACACACCGAAGGGAAGTGCCCGGAGGGGCCCCGGAAGGGGTGCCGAAGGAAGCGTCCGTTCCTTGAGAACTCAACAGCGTGCCAAAAGTCAACGCCAGATATGTTGATACCCCGTTCCCGGGCCGCTCGGCCGGGGAACGAGGTTCCTTTGAAACATCACACAGCGAGGACGCTGCGCACCGGGGAAATCATTCCTTTCCGCCGGTGCCGCTCTGCGCGGATGTGACCCCCCGAGTACGGGGAGACATTCACGGAGAGTTTGATCCTGGCTC
>NZ_PGSG01000014.1 GCF_002843305.1 Streptomyces barkulensis | reverse complement strand
GGTGCTACATCCTCGTCATGAGGTATGCGGATGGCGGCGGTCTGACCGCTGTGGGGCGGGCGAAGCGTGAGAAGGTGCGTTTCGATGCCGCGGAGATGTTCGAGCAGGGAGTGCGGCCGCCGGAGGTGGCCCGCAGGTTACGGGTGGCGCGGAAGTCGGCGTACGCCTGGCACGCTGTCTGGTGTGAGGGCGGCAGCGCGGCCCTGGCCTCTGGCGGCTTTCCGTGCCGCCTGGGCGATGCCCAGGCCGAGTGGTTGCAGGCAGAGCTGAGGCCGGGCCGGCCGCGCACGGCTGGAGCGAGGACCAGCGGTGGACCCTGGCCAGGGTCGCGGAGCTGATCCACCGCCTGTTCGGTCACCGGTACACCCCGCGGGGGGTGTCGTATCTGCTGCACCGGCTGGGCTGGTCACCACAGGTTCCCGTGCACCGGGCCGTCGAGCGGGACGAACAGGCCGTTGCCGCGTGGCGAACGGAGCAGTGGTCACGGGTAAGAGGACGGCCCAACTCCTGGGCGCGTGGATAGTGTTCGAGGACGAGGCCGGACAGGACCTGAAACCCGGTAAGGGCCGGACCTGGTCACGACGCGGGCGGACACCGCTGGTCAGGGTGACGGGGAAGGGTTCCGGCCGGGTCCTGATGGCGGGGATGGTCTGCGTCAGACCGGGCTGCGAGACCCGTCTGATCTATCGGACCCAAACGTACCGGGGCCGGACCGGCGAGAAGAAGGGCTTCCGGGCGCGTGAGTTCGCGGACCTGCTGACCTCTGCCCGTCGGCAGCTCGGCGGTGCCCCACTGATCGTGGTGTGGGACAACGCCAGCATCCATCATGCCAAGTCCTTGCGGGAGTTCTGCGAACGCAACAGCGATTGGCTGACCATCGTCAAGCTCCCGCCCTATGCGCCCGACCTCAACCCCGTTGAAGGCGTGTGGGCCCACCTGAAGAAGTCCCTGGCCAACCTCGCGCCCCGCACGATCGACGGCCTCACCCCACTCGTGAAGAACCGACTACGCGGCATCCAACGCCGACCCGAGATCCTCGACGGCTTCATCGCCGAGACCGGACTCGTGTTGGAGCCTCCGTAGCTCTGTCACCCCACCCTTTCGACCTCAGCGGCACCACCAAGAGCATCGAAGACGTCGAGATAGGTGACAAGGTCGTCGTCACCGATCCCGAGACCGGTGAGACAACCACCCGTGAGGTCGTCGCCACCATCGTCACCGAGGACGACAAGCACTTCGTCGACCTCACCATCACCACCGAAGACGGCCCCGCCTCTCTTGTCTCCACCACCACCCACCCCTTCTGGGTGGAGAGCGAAGAGAAGTGGCTGGACGCCGGCGAGCTCGCTCCCGGCATGTCTCTGCGTGCTCCCGACGGGGCCACTGTCGCCGTCGACGAGGTCCGCTCCTTCACCAAGCGCCAGCGCACCCACGACCTCACTGTCCAGGGCATCCACACGTACTATGTGCTGGCAGGCGAGACGCCGGTACTGGTTCACAATTCCAACTGTCCCCTCACAACGATGTCTTCTGTCATTGGCGAGGATTCAGCGCTGACGAAGGCCGCGCAGCAGGCAGGGAAGAATCAGAAGGTTCAGGCCGATCTGGACAGCCTGTTCCAGCAGCTGTCGCGCGGAAATATGAATCCGGGCCTCGGAAGTAAGGCCTTGGCCGGAACGGATGTCACCTACGCGCGAGGAAGGAACGGCGGTCGCCTGTTCTTCCGGAACGTTGACGGAGGGATTCAGGTCGTTGGGAAGTCAGATAAAGCGAACGAGTCCAAGGTGATTGCGAGGCTGAATCAGCTCTATGGTCAGTGACCCTCTCTATCGCGTAGAGAACCAGCAGTTCAGCGCACTCTTCATGTTGGGCGCAGAGGACGACAAGGAAAACGTTGAGAATGTAGACGCGGAACTCACCCTCCCGGATGGGACACGGTGGAGCGCCACGTTCATGACGCTGCGCGCGATCGCGCAAGTGATGGATCGATGGAAAGAGACTGGAGAATGCTCCGGCGGGGCATACTTTCAGTGTCCCGATCTCGTGATCATTCCGGAGGGGGGTCTGGCTGCGATGCTGGATTCCTTCAAGGGGATTATCGATTCAGGCGGACCTGAAGGAGTCTTGCAGTTCCTGGGCGAAAGCTAGCTCACCCGTAGGTGCTGTCGAAAAGTGAGACAGGATGCCCCTTTCCCGATTGGCGGAGAAAGGGGCGTCCTGGTCTTTGACGGCAACGCTGACGGCAACGTCAGCGGACGACGGCTGCGGCGGGTGGGTCTTCGGGGCCGTCGTTCCCTGAGCCGAGGGTGTCGATTGCTTGGCGTTGCAGGCGGAGTCGGACGTGGGCGTAGACGCCGGCGGTGACGCCGATGTGGGCGTGTCCGAGGAGTTCCTTGATCACGATGAGGTCGACGCCCTGTTCCAGGAGCAGGGTGGCGGTCGAGTGCCGGAGGTCGTGGAAGCGGATGCGTCGGAGTCCGGCCCGGTCAAGGCGGGCCCGCTGACGCGGACCCGCACGCGGCCGGGTCGCGGGCCCGGCCGCTACGGCGCCGCCCCGCCGCCCGCCCCGAGCCCCTGGCCGCGCACAGACAGCACCAGGGTGCCCATGCCGGAGCGCCTGGTATCCAAGGAGTTGGGCACGCGCATTCGAGGTCCCGCTCGTGCTGGCGAACCCTCGTGTCAGCAGGTGGGAGCGCCCGTATGCTGGCCGTGTACCGCCTGCCGATGCAGCCCGCGGCTGCCGGGCGGACGAGGAGGTGAAGGGGATATGAGCGTTGCCATCGACCACACAGGGCCCTGGACCGTTGCTGACGTCCTCGCCCTGCCCGAAGACCGCACCACCCGCTATGAACTGCTGGGGGAGTCCCTCGTAATGTCCCCCGCACCTGGCATCCGCCACCAGCGCGCCTCGCTCCGGCTCGCCATGCTCCTCCACGCGGCAGCCCAGGCCGCCGAGGCGCCGGTCGAGGTGCTGGAGGCCATCAACGTCATCCTGCCCTCGGGCCTCGTCGTCCCTGATCTCGTAGTGACCGATGCCGGCGCGACCGCCGAGGACGGCGTCAGTGTCGACGCCGACGGCGTACAGCTTGTGGTCGAGCTCGTCTCTCCCGGCAACCGCACTGTGGACCGCAAGTTCAAGCCGATGCTCTACGCCGAGGCCGCCATCCCATACTTCTGGCGGCTTGAGTTCGACCCGGCTCCGATGCTCGTCGTCTATGAGCTGGAAGGCGGCCGGTACATGGAGCGGACGACCGCACTCGCGGGCGCGACCACCCGCCTGGATGTCCCGTTCCCTGTTGCAATCGATCCGGCCGGACTTTCCCGGCAGTGAGCTGTTTCCAACCTGACGCCGAGGTTGGAGACAGACCCCGGCGGTAGCAACGGGTGAAGCTCCTGGTAGATGGGTTGTCGACCAAGATCAACCTGTCAGGCCAGGAGCTTCGTGTGCTTGAAGCTTCCCCTTGATCTTGGACACCTGGAAACTGGGACGTGAGAGCCCAGAGGAAGCAGTGCCAGGTGGGAAGCAAGTACACGAAGCGGTACTCGGACGAGTACAAGCGGGACGCGATCGAGCTCGTGCGGTCGTCGGGCCGGACGGTGACCGAGGTCGCCCGGGAGCTCGGGGTCAGCTCGGAGTCCCTGCGGGGCTGGGTGAAGAAGGCCCGCGCCGCTCAGGACACCGGATCCGGTCCCGTGGCCGGGCGGGCCGGGCAGAGTGCCGACGACCGGGACGAGGAGCTGAAGCGGCTGCGGAAGCTGACCGCTGAGCAGGCGAAGACGATCGAGATCCTGAAAAAAGCGACGGCCTTCTTCGCGAAGGAGAGCGACCGGTGAGCGCGATATGCCGGTTCATCCACGCGGAGAAGGCGAACTACCCGGTCACGCTGCTGTGCAAGGTGATGAAGACCGCGCGGTCCACGTACTACGCGTGGGTGGCCGG
>NZ_PGSG01000013.1 GCF_002843305.1 Streptomyces barkulensis | reverse complement strand
GCCAGGGAGTACGTCCTGGACAGGGTGGGGTGGATCTTGCCCTTGGCGATCAGGCGGTTGGCCTCCCAGGCCTCGCGGTAGTTGGCGAAGTGGGAGCCGATGATGCGCTTGAGGCTCATCCACAGGTAGCGGTTGTCGTAGCTGTGCATGTAGCCGGAAGTTGAGGCGCAGGTGGTGATGGTGCCGCCCTTGCGGGTGACGTAGACGGAGGCGCCGAAGGTCTCGCGGCCCGGGTGCTCGAAGACGATGTCCACGTCCTCGCCGCCGGTGAGTTCGCGGATGCGCTTGCCGAAGCGCTTCCATTCGCGGGGGTCCTGGGTGTGCTCGTCCTTCCAGAAGCGGTAGTCCTCGGCGTTGCGGTCGATGATCGACTCGGCGCCCATGGCGCGGCAGATGTCGGCCTTCTGAGGGGAGGAGACCACGCAGATGGGGTGGGCGCCGCCGGCCAGGGCCATCTGGGTGGCGTAGGAGCCCAGGCCGCCGCTCGCGCCCCAGATGAGGACGTTGTCGCCCTGTTTCATGGCGGCGCCGTTGCGGGAGACCAGTTGCCGGTAGGCGGTGGAGTTGACCAGGCCGGGGGCGGCGGCTTCCTCCCAGGACAGGTGGGCGGGCTTGGGCATGAGCTGGTTGGATTTGACCAGGGCGATCTCGGCCAGGCCGCCGAAGTTGGTCTCGAAGCCCCAGATGCGCTGTTCGGGGTCGAGCATGGTGTCGTTGTGGCCGTCGGCGTTCTCCAGTTCCACCGACAGGCAGTGGGCGACGACCTCGGCGCCGGGCTGCCAGGCGTTGACGCCGGGGCCGGTGCGCAGCACCACGCCGGCCAGGTCGGAGCCGATGATGTGGTACGGCAGGTCGTGGCGCTTGGCCAGCTCCGAGGTGCGGCCGTAGCGCTCCAGGAAGCCGAAGGTGGGCACCGGTTCGAAGATCGAGGTCCACACCGAGTTGTAGTTCACCGAGGAGGCCATGACCGCCACCAGGGCCTCGCCGGGGCCCAGCTCGGGCAGGGGGACCTCGTCCAGGTGCAGGGACTTGCGGGGGTCCTTTTCCCGGGTGGGCATTCCGGCGAACATGTCGGCCTCGTCCTTGTGCACGGTGACCGCGCGGTAGGACTCGGGCAGCGCCAGGTTGGCGAAGTCGGCGGGCTTGCTGTCCGACGCGAGGATCGCGTCCAGGATTTCCTTCACTGTGGCCTCCGGCGAGCGTTCGGGGACGCTTGAGGGGTCGCTGGGGTCTTCTTCGGTCTTTGTGTGAGCTGCTGGTGCCGTCGGTTCGGCGGTGGTACTGCGGCTCGGCGCGGTAGCGCTGAAGGTGCCTGTGACGCAGGCGCCCGGGCGCACGGCAGTGACCGCGGGGACAGTGCCCGGACAACGCTCACGTTATGGCACTGCGTGCCAGTCCACAAGACACTGCGTGCCAAGAATTTCTCTCAGTTGTCATCACGAGTGCACGCATGAGCGGGTGTACGGCGAGCGAGGACGGAAACGGCCGCCTCCCGGAGGAGGCGGCCGTATGTCCTTGTCCGATTGTGTCTGATTATGTCCGGCTGCGTCGGTTCTCGCTCGCGCTGAGGGCTGTGCGGTGCTGCGCTGCTCAGCCCCGCCGCAGGGCTTCCTCGATCGCGCGCATCACCTGGTCCAGCGGGGCGTCGGCGCGCGCCACCGTCACCAGCACCTCGCCCTCCCGGCCGGCCGCCCAGCCCGTCCCGCTCGCCCCGGCGGACGCGGCCGGCAGGTCGGCCGCGGCCCGGCCGGCGACGAAACCGGTGCCGAAGGTCCGCCGCACGGTGGCGAAGGCCCGGTCCAGCTGGGCCTCCACATCGCCCTGGCCGCCCGCGCGCAGCCAGCGCCGCAGCACATGGTTGTGCGCGGTGACCACCGCCGACGCCGCCACCTCGGCCAGCAGCGGCTCGTCGAGGCCGTCCTCGTCGCCGTCCCGGTGGGCCACGGCGGACTCGTCGAAGTGGCCCAGCAGATAACGGGTGAACAGCCGCTCGTAGCGGGCCACGGACGCGATCTCCCGCTCCCGCAGCGTGGGCACCTCGCGGGTGAGCCGGTAGCGCTCCACCGACACCGCCGGGGAGGCCGCGTACATCCGCATGACCTCCTTGATGCCGCGGCACACGGTGTCCAGCGGGTTCTCGTGCGCGGGCGCCGCGTCCAGCACCGCCTTGGCACGCTCCAGGGTGTCGTCGTGGTCCGGGAAGATCGCCTCTTCCTTGGAGCGGAAGTGCCGGAAGAAGGTGCGCCGGGCCACCCCCGCCGCGGCCGCGATCTCGTCGACCGTGGTCTCCTCGTACCCCTTGGTGGCGAAGAGCTCCATCGCGGCTGCGGCCAGCTCACGGCGCATCTTCAGACGCTGGCTGGGCACATTGGGTCGGGCGGACCGAACGGACTGCGACATGTGGGGAACGTTACACGGCGCGCCGCCGCCGGCGGGTGGGCCGCCGGGATCCAGCAACCCACCCCACCCGGAGTCCGCCCGGGGCGGGAACGCCGGGTTCGCCGGGCTCACCGCCTCGCGTACTCGCGGAAGCCGCGCCCGCTCTTGCGGCCCAGGCAGCCCGCCGCGACCAGGTGCTCCAGCAGCGGCGCCGGGGCCAGGCCCGGCTCGCGGAACTCCTCGTGCAGCACCTTCTCGATCGCCAGGGAGACGTCCAGACCGACCACGTCCAGCAGCTCGAACGGACCCATCGGGTAGCCGCCTCCGAGCTTCATGGCCGCGTCGACGGCGTCCATGTCGGCGTAGTGCTCCTGCACCATCTTGATCGCGTTGTTCAGGTACGGGAACAGCAGCGCGTTGACGATGAAGCCCGCCCGGTCGCCGCAGTCCACCGGGTGCTTGCGGATCCTGGCGCACACATCGCGCACGGTGGCGTGGACGTCGTCGCCGGTCAGGACGGTGCTCACCACCTCCACCAGCTTCATCGCGGGGGCGGGGTTGAAGAAGTGCATGCCGATCACGTCCTGCGGGCGCGAGGTCGCGCGGGCGCAGGCGACCACCGGCAGCGAGGAGGTGGTGGTGGCCAGCACCGCACCCGGCTTGCACACCTCGTCCAGCGTCGCGAACAGGCCCTTCTTGACCTCCAGGTCCTCGGCCACCGCCTCGACCGCCAGATCCACGTCCGCCATCGCCGACAGCGAGCCGGCCGGGGTGATCCTGGCGAGCGTCTCGTCGCGGGACTCGGCGCTCATCCGGCTCTTCCGCACCGACCGCTCCAGCGAGGAGGCGATCCGTGCCCTGGCCGTCTCGGCCTTCTCCTCGCTGCGCGCGACCAGCACCACGTCGTAGCCGGCCTTGGCGAACACCTCGGCGATGCCACTGGCCATCGTCCCCGAGCCCGCCACTCCGACGGAGCGCACCTGGCGCGGGGTGCCCCGCAGCTCGCCCTCGCGCGGGGTGAGCGCGTCCGGCACCACCGTCGCCGAGCCCGGCGCCTCGTAGGTGTAGAAGCCGCGCCCGGCCTTGCGGCCCGTCAGGCCGGCGGCACTGAGCTGGCCCAGGATCGGGGCGGGGGCGTGCAGCCGGTCACGGGACTCGGCGTACATCGCCTCCAGCACGGTGCGGGCGGTGTCGACGCCGATCAGGTCCAGCAGGGCGAGCGGGCCCATCGGCAGACCGCAGCCCAGGCGCATCGCGGCGTCGATGTCCTCGCGGGTGGCGTACTTCGACTCGTACATCGCCGCGGCCTGGTTGAGGTAGCCGAACAGCAGCCCGTCGGCGACGAAGCCGGGCCGGTCGCCGACCGGGATCGGCTCCTTGCCCAGATCGACGGCGAGATCGGTGACCGCGGCGACCGCCTCGGGGGAGGTGAGCACACAGGAGACGATCTCCACCAGCCTCATCGCGGGCGCGGGGTTGAAGAAGTGCATGCCCAGCACGCGCTCGGGGTGCGCGGAGTCGGCCGCGAGCCGGGTGACCGACAGGGCGTTGGTGCCGGTGGCGATGACGGCCGACGGTTTGACGATGCCGTCCAGCTCGGTGATGACACGCTGCTTGAGCCCGTAGTCCTCCGGCACCACCTCGATGACCAGATCGGCCTCGGCCGCGGCCTGGAGGTCGCAGAAGGTGCGGAAGCGGGCGAGGGCGTCGCGCCGCTCCTGTTCGGTGATCCGTTCGCGCTCGACGGCGCGGGCGGTGGAGGCATCCAGCGCGGCGACGGCCCGGCGGGCGGCGTTCTCGTCGGTGTCGATGCCGATGACCTCGCGGCCGGCGCGGGCCAGGACCTCGGCGATGCCGGTGCCCATGGTGCCGAGGCCGACCACGGCGACAGTGGTGAGGGTGGGACGGTCCATCACGGGACTCCAGAGAAGAGGAAGAGACGGTGACGACTGCGGTGGAGAGAAGGGGAGAAGGGCGGGCGGGGGCGCGTGGGAGCGCCGGGCCCTCGGCGTTGCGCAGGCGTGGAACGAGCGAGAGCGGCCCTGTCCCGGGGCCGTGCTCGACCTGCGTGTATGCGTGTATGTGCGTGCTGAACCGACTGCACGCGAACGGCTGCGTCACCAGGCCGTCCGACTGAGCGGGGGTACCGCTCCGATGAGCAGGCTAACCTGCGGGTAACCCGAATGCCAGAGGGTAGACCGCTTCCAGGAATGTGGCACATACCACAGGGAGGTGACGTGCCGGTGGGCAGGGCGGGCACGATGGACCGCGAAATGGTGGACCGGCTGCGGGTCGAGGCGGATCCGGAGGAGTACGAGCGGCTGCTCGCCCTGGCCCGGCGGGACACGGCCGCCGCCCGTGACGCGCTGGCCGCCGAACTCACCGCACCCGCCCGCCCCCTGTGGGCCCGGGAACTGGCGGCCTGCACCCTGGGCCGGGCCGGGGATCCCCGGGCCTTCGAGACACTGGTGTTCCTGCTCAACCACCGTGAACCGGCCCGCTGCGCCGCCGCGGCCCGCGCCCTGCTGCGTCTGGGCGATCCGCGTACCGCCCGCGCGGCGGCGGCGCTGGCGACCAACGAGTTGCGCACCTCCTACGCGCTGCACCCCGTACGGCTGCTGGCCGCCCTGCGCGCGCCGCAGTCCGCGCCGACCCTGATCCGCGTCCTGGACCGGCTGCTGGCCGGCCCCGTCCACCACTGGCAGGTGGCCCGCGCCTGCGTGGACGGGCTCGGGGCGCTGGGCGACGCGCGGGCCCGGCTGGTGCTGCTGGCCGCCCGGGAGCGCGAGGAGTTGCGCGCGGCGGCCGACGAGGCGCTGTGCAGACTCTGATCCGGCGGGGCCGGTACCGGGCGCCGCCGCCGGTGTCCCCGTGGAGGCGGGCCGCGGCGGTCGGCGGCCGACCGCCGGTCAGGGCGCCCGAGAGGGCGCGGACCGGCCGGCGCGGGACCGGAGCCCGGGAGGGCCGGGGTCGTCGGCCCCGGCCGGGGCCGACACACGGCGCCGCGCGTCCGCTGCTCCCCGATGTGTCCCCGGGGGCGTCCCGGGGGAGAGTCGGGAAACTCTCTCCCGACGTAAGAGATGAAACGGCCGTCAGGCTGCGAAACGCAGGCCGTTTCCGTGTGCGGCCTTGTGAAATACGACACAGAAGGTCTGGAGGCGGTGCTTCCAAGGCGGAGCCAGGTGGGGGCCTCGACGGGGGCAGGGCGAGTGCGCGGGCGCCCCGGGCATCCGGCGCGGGGGCGGTGGCATGCCGGCCGGGGGTGCGAACGGTCCGGTCCCGTGTCTCCGGCCCCGCGCCTCCGGCCGGCCCGGCGGCCGGCCGGAGGCGCGGGAGCCGTCAGTAGCTCCACCAGCTCCCCTCGGAGGGCTGCGGGATCCAGGTGTAGATGCCGCTCTCGGCGGGGCCGCGCCGCCAGACCGCCCTCACGCGGTCGGCCGGGTACTCCTCCAGGCAGTCCCACACGCCCAGGGAGTCGGTGTCCTCGATGACGATCTGGCCGTCGGCGGTGCGTCCGGCGCGCCCGGCCTCGACCAGTCTCTCCCCGCCATCCGTGAGTTGCAGTTTGAAGACGGCCATCCCTGATGCCTTTCCCCCGGCGGCCGCCGTACGGTGGCGGCGGACCGCGGGTCCTTGCGGTGTCTGCGGTGCGATTGGGGGCGGCCACCCCCGAGGCTCCGGACGACGACGGAGCGGTGGCCCCGGAGGTGGCGTGGAAGCAGGCCGACCATGTCGGCGAGCGGCTTTACTCTAACGCAGGGGGAGGGTTGCATCACTTCCTCGCGCCCCGGTGGAGGCGTCCGAACGGGGAACGGAAGAGGGAAGCGAGGGGGCGACGGTGAACGGACGGGAGCCGGTGCGTGTACGGGAGGCGGCCGAGGCGGACCTGGAGGCCGTGGCGGCGCTGCGGGTGCGGGGCTGGCGGTACGCGTACCGCCGTCTGATGCCCCGTGAGTACCTGGAGGCAATGGACGCCGCCGCGTACGCCGCCCGGCGCCGGGAGACCTTCGCCGCGACGCGGGAGACGGTCACCGACCTGGTCGCGGTGGACGGCGGCGGCCGTGTCACCGGCTGGGCCGCCCTCGGCCCGTGCCGGGGGGAGGACGGCGGCAGCGGCGGCGGTGGGTGCGAGGAGGGCGAGGACTGCCGCGACGGCGAGCTGTACGCCCTGTACGTGGAGCCGGAGCGCATCGGCTCGGGTATCGGGCGCGCGCTGCTGGCCGAGGTGGTGCGGCGGGCGGGCGCGCGCCGGACGCCCCGGCTGCGGCTGTGGGTGGCGGAGGGCAACGAGCGGGCCCGCCGCTTCTACGCGGCGGCGGGTTTCGCCCCGGACGGGGCGAGGTCGCTCTTCGACGCCGGAGGGACGCCCGTGGCCGAGGTGCGCTACACGCGCGAGCCGGCCGGGGCGGGCCTCACAGCAGGGTGAGCTGCGTCGGGCCCGGCTCGGGCTCGGGGGCGCACCGGGGTTCGGGGACGCCCCGGTGCGCCCCCGGCCGGGACGGTCCGATGCCGTACTCCTCGGCCAGTTCGTGCACCTGCCGGGTGATCCGGCGCTGGTACCAGCGCGGGGCGTAGGCGCCGTCGGCGTACAGCCGCTCGTAGTGGCCCACCAGGCCGGGGTGGTGCCGGGCCAGCCAGGCGGTGAACCACTCGCGCGCGCCCGGCCGCAGGTGCAGGGCCAGCGGCGTGACGGAGGTCGCGCCCGCCGCCGCGATCGCCCGCACCGTCGCGCGGAGCTTGTCGGGGCTGTCGGAGAGGAACGGGATCACCGGGGCCATCAGCACCCCGCAGCCGATGCCGTGGTCGGTGAGGGCGCGCACCACCTCCAGGCGGCGTTCGGGGGCGGGGGCGCCGGGCTCGACGGTGCGCCACAGCTCCTCGTCCAGGAAGGCCACCGACACCGAGACGCCCACCTCGGCCACCGCTCCGGCCGAGCGCAGCAGGTCCAGGTCGCGCAGGATCAGGGTGCCCTTGGTGAGGATGGAGAACGGGTTGGCGTGGTCGCGCAGGGCGGTCAGGATGCCGGGCATCAGCCGGTAGCGGCCCTCGGCGCGCTGGTAGCAGTCGACGTTGGTGCCCATGGCTATGTGGTGGCCCGGCCAGCGCGGGGAGGCCAGTTCCCGGCGCAGCAGCCGGTCGGCGTTGGTCTTCACCACGATCTGGGTGTCGAAACCGGTCCCGGTGTCCAGGTCCAGATAGCCGTGGCTGCGGCGGGCGAAGCAGTACACGCACGCGTGGGAGCAGCCCCGGTAGGGGTTGACGGTCCACTCGAACGGCATCCGGGAGGCGCCCGGCACCCGGTTGATGATCGAACGGGCCCGTACCTCGTGGAAGGTGACGCCCCTGAACTCCGGGGTGTCGACCGTGCGTGTGACCACGTCGGAGCCGAAGAGGGCGGCGGTGCCGCTCGCGTCCGGTCCCTCCCGGTGCAGATTGTCCCAGCGCATGCGATCTCCTCGTTCGGCCCGCACAAGAATAGAACATCTGTTCCCATTGACGGTAACCCCGATTTGGGCGGGCGCGTCGCGGGTGGTTGGCTGGCGTCAGCGGCCGCCGCGACGGCCGGCCGTCACGGCGGAGCCGCTGGACCACCCGGACCACCGGAATCACCAGGACTCCCAGGGGAGCAGCCATGGCGCAGGTCGAATCCACCACGCAGCGCGAGATCGCGGCCCGCCCGGAGGACGTGTTCGACGCGCTCGCCGACTACAGCGGCACCCGGGGCAGGCTGCTGCCCGGGCAGTTCAGCGAGTACGAGGTGCGCGAGGGCGGCGACGGCAAGGGCACGCTCGTCCACTGGAGGCTCCAGGCCACCTCCAAGCGGGTCCGCGACTGCCTGATGGAGGTGGACGAGCCCATGGAGGGGCAGCTGGTCGAGCGCGACCGCAACTCCTCGATGGTCACCACCTGGACCGTCACCCCGGGCTCGGCCGAGGGGGCCTCGCGGGTCACCGTCACCACCGAGTGGAAGGGCGCGGGCGGCGTCGGCGGCTTCTTCGAGCGCGCCTTCGCCCCCAAGGGGCTCGCCCGCGTCTACGACGAGCTGCTCGCCAACCTCGCCGCCGAGACCGAGACCGAGACCGAGACCGAGGGCCGCGCGGGCGCCTGACAGCCCGCCGAACCCCGACTGACTCACGACCCCCGCCCCGTTCCGATCTGCCGCGTTCCACCCCGCGGCGCCCCGGCCGGACGGGGGCGCGCCCGGATGCACGAACCGCGCCGGACGGGGTAGGCGGGCTCTCCCGGCGGCCGTACCCGCGGCCCGCAGACATGACCAGGGAGCGATCCCGTGAACGCCACACTCCAAGACGGCGGCTCCTCGCAGGGCATCCGGAGCACCGACCCCGCGATCACGGCCGCCGTGCACATGCCGATCTTCGAGAAGCACTTCGCCCCGGACCTGCCGCTGGTCGACGCCGACTGCGGCAACGGGGCCCAGACGGTCTTCCTGGCCGGACGCTTCCACCCGTGCGTCGGGATCGACCGCTCGGCCGCCGTCCTGGAACGCGCCCGGACGGCGGTGGGGGAGGGGGCCGGCGGGCGCTCCGCGCCCGACTTCCGGCAGCTCGACGCCGCCGACCCCGCCGCGATGCGGCGGCTGCACGACGAACTGGGCGACGCCAACGTCTACCTGCGCGGCGTCCTGCGGCGCAGCGGACCCGCCGGCCGCGCCCGTGTCGCCGAGTCCGTCGCGGCGCTGGTGGGGGAGCGCGGCCGCGCCTTCGTGGTGGAGCCCGCGCCCGAGGCCGACGCGGCCCTGGCCCGGGGGGCGGGCGCCGCCCACCCCACCGAACCGCCCGGCTCCCCCGACACCCCCGACACCCCCGGCCTCCCGGACCTGCCGCACACGCCGGGCGCCCCGCAGATCCCCGGGGAGGAACCGGCGGAGCAGGCCGGGCCGTTCACCGCGGCCGGGCTGAAGGTGCTCGCCGGCGGCTCGCTCCCGCTGTCCACGACCGACTTCGAACCGGACGGCTCACGCCTCGACCTGCCGTCGAACTGGCTGGTGGTGGGCCGCGGCGAGTGACGCCGAAGGTGTGGACCGGTGACACCGGCCCGGCGCCCCACCCTGGTCTTTGACGCCGCCCGGGCTGGGCGTAACGTGGCCTTCCATGACGAAGATCCTGATCAGCGCCGACATGGAGGGCGCCACGGGGGTGACCTGGCCCGCCGACGTCCTGCCCGGGACCCCGCAGTGGGAACGCTGCCGCCCGATGTTCACCTCCGACGTGAACGCGGCGATCGCCGGCTTCCTCGACGGCGGCGCGGACGAGGTGCTGGTCAACGAGGCGCACTGGACGATGCGCAACCTGCTGCTGGAGAAGCTGGACGACCGCGCCCAGATGCTCACCGGCCGCCACAAGTCGCTCAGCATGGTCGAGGGCGTCCAGCACGGCGACGTCGACGGCATCGCCTTCGTCGGCTACCACACCGGCGCCGGAGCCGAGGGAGTCCTGGCCCACACCTACCTCGCCAACTCCCTCACCGGCGTGTGGCTGGACGGCGAGCGGGCCAGTGAGGGCCGCCTCAACGCCGCGGTGGTGGCCGAGTACGGCGTTCCCGTCGTCCTGGTCACCGGCGACGACCGCACCTGCGACGACGCCCGCGGCTACGCCCCCGCCGCGCGCGGCGTCGCCGTCAAGGACTACGTCTCCCGCTACGCCGCCGTCTGCCGCACCCCCGCCCGCACCGCCGCCGACATCCGCGCGGCGGCGAAGGAGGCGGCCGCGCTGGCGGTGCGCCACGAGCCCACCGGCCCCCGGCCCCGCGCGGTCGAGATCGAGTTCGACGCCGAGCACCTGGCCGGCGCGGCCACCGTCGTGCCCGGCGTGGAGCAGACGGGTGAGCGCCGGGTGGCGTACACATCGCCGTCCATGTACGAGGGGATCCGCACCTTCAAGGCGGTCACCACGGTCGTCTCTGCCGCAGTGGAGGAGCAGTATGGCTGAGCGCATCGACAACCGGGCACTCGACGAGGCGGTCGCCTTCACCTCCGAGCTGATCCGCATCGACTCCGTCAACCTCGGCAACGGCGACGGCACCGAGCGCAAGGCCGCCGAGTACGTCGCCGGGAAGCTCTCCGACGCCGGGATCGAGCCGGTGGTGCTGGAGAAGGTCCGCGGCCGCACCAACGTCGTCGCCCGCATCGAGGGCACCGACCCCTCCGCCGACGCGCTGCTCGTCCACGGCCACCTGGACGTGGTGCCCGCCGAGCCCGCCGACTGGACCGTCCACCCCTTCTCCGGCGAGGTCCGCGACGGCGTGGTCTGGGGCCGCGGCGCGGTCGACATGAAGAACGCCGACGCGATGGTCCTCGCGGTCGTCCGCGCCTGGGCCAGGGCCGGGGTGCGCCCCCGCCGCGACATCGTCCTCGCCTTCACCGCCGACGAGGAGGACACCGGCCAGTACGGCGCCGACTTCCTCGCCCGCGAGCACCCGGAGCTGTTCGAGGGCTGCACCGAGGGCATAAGCGAGTCCGGCGCCTACACCTTCCACGCCGGCGGCGGCCTGCAGCTCTACCCGATCGCGGCGGGCGAGCGCGGCACGGCCTGGATGGAGCTGACCGCCACCGGCCGGGCCGGGCACGGCTCCAAGGTCAACCGCGCCAACGCGGTGAGCCGGCTGGCCGCCGCGGTGCACCGCATCGGCGAGCACGCCTGGCCGGTGCGGCTGTCGAGGACGGTGCGCGCCGCCCTCACCGAGTTGTCCCGCCTCCACGGGCTGGACGCCCCGGACTTCGACGCCCCCGACTTCGACGTGGACGCCCTGCTGGCCAAGCTGGGCCCGTCCGCGAAGCTGGTCGAGGCCACCGTGCGCAACAGCACCAACCCCACCGGGCTCAAGGCCGGTTACAAGATCAACGTCATCCCCGGCACCGCCGAGGCGCATGTGGACGGGCGGATGCTCCCCGGCACCGAGGAGGAGTTCACCGCCACCATGGACGAGCTCACCGGCCCGGACGTGGACTGGCAGTTCTACCACCGCGGCCCGGCCCTCCAGGCGCCGGTCGACTCGCGCACCTTCGCCGTGCTGCGCGAGTCCCTGGAGCACTTCGACCCCGACGCCCACGTCATCCCGTTCTGCATGACCGGTGGCACCGACGCCAAGCAGTTCGCGGAACTGGGCATCACGGGCTACGGCTTCACCCCGCTGAGGCTGCCCGAGGGGCTGAACTACCAGGCGATGTTCCACGGCGTCGACGAGCGTGTCCCCGTGGACGCGCTCCACTTCGGCGTCCGGGTCATGGACCGCGCCCTGTTCGCCCTCTGAGCCCCGGTACGGCCGGGGCGGCCCCGAGCCGCCCCGGCCGTACCCCGCCGCACCCCTTTTCCGAGGAACCCGCCGAGCCCGCGAGGAGCCGCGCACGATGACGTACGCCACCGCCCCGTACGGCACCTGGGAGTCACCGATCGACGCCCGCCTGGTCGCCGCGCACGACGGCCACCCCGAGTACGCGGGCACCGTCGGCGCGGAGGTGTGGTGGACCGAGCCCCGCCCGGCCGAGGGCGGGCGGCGGGCGCTGATGAGGCTGCGCCCGGACGGGTCCGGCCCCGCCGAGTCGGTGCTGCCCGAGCCGTGGAACGTCCGCAGCCGGGTGATCGAGTACGGCGGGCGACCCTGGGCCGGGGCAGCGCGCGAGGCGGGCGGACCGCTGGTCGTCTTCGTCCGCCACGCCGACCAGCGGATGTACGCCTTCGAACCGGACGCCCCCGGCGCCGAGCCGCGCCCCCTCACCCCCGTCTCGGCCCTCGGCGAGGGCCTGCGCTGGGCCGATCCGGTGGTGCTGCCGGAGCGGGGCGAGGTGTGGTGCGTGCTGGAGGAGTTCACCGGCGAGCGGCCCACCGACGTACGCCGGGTGATCGCGGCCGTGCCCCTGGACGGCTCGGCGGCCTCCGACCGCTCCCGGGTCCGCGAACTGACCGGTGACGCCGACCGGTTCACCACCGGCCCCCGCCTCTCCCCGGACGGCACAAGGGCGGCGTGGCTGGTCTGGGACCACCCCCGGATGCCCTGGGACGGCACGGTCGTCCGCCTCGCCGACGTCACCGCCGAGGGCGGCTTCGCCGGTGTCCGCGCCGTAGCCGGCGGCACACGGGAGTCGGTGGCGCAGGTCGGCTGGGCGGCGGACGGCTCGCTGCTGTACACCGGCGACGCGAGCGGCTGGTGGAACCTGTACCGCCTGGACGTGGACGCCGCCGGCGCCGCCGACGGGCCCACCCCCCTGTGCCCGCGCGAGGAGGAGTTCGGCGGGCCGCTGTGGAAGATCGGCCACCAGTGGTTCCAGCCGCTGGAGGACGGCACGGTCGCCGTCCTGCACGGCCGC
The DNA here is from genome assembly GCF_002843305.1 of Streptomyces barkulensis. Taxonomy (GTDB): domain Bacteria; phylum Actinomycetota; class Actinomycetes; order Streptomycetales; family Streptomycetaceae; genus Streptomyces; species Streptomyces barkulensis. Next base: position 39,331 of record NZ_PGSG01000013.1, on the reverse strand, counting down.
GGCTCCCTGCGCCTGGGCGTCCTGGACCCGGCCACCGGCGAACTGGCCGACGCCCCCGGGCCGTGGACGGAGTGGGCCCCGACCCTGGCCGCCGCGGGCACCCGCGTCATCGGCGTCGCCGCGAGCCCGCGCGGCGCGTACGAGGTCGTGGAGCTGGACACCCGCACCGGCCACACCCTGGTCGTCGGCTCCGCCCACACCGACCTGGTCGACCCGGCGTACTACCCCGACCCCGCCGAGCGCGTCTTCCGCGGCCCGGACGGCCGCGAGATCCACGCCCACCTGTACCCCCCGCGCCACCCCGCCGCCGCGGCCCCCGACGGCGAGCTGCCGCCGTACGTGGTGTGGGCCCACGGAGGGCCCACCGGACGGGCGCCCCTCGTACTGGACCTGGAGATCGCCTACTTCACCTCGCGCGGCATCGGCGTGGCGGAGGTGAACTACGGCGGCTCGGCGGGCTACGGCCGCGCCTACCGCGACCGGCTGCGGGAGAACTGGGGCGTGGTCGACGTCGAGGACTGCGCCGCCGTCGCCCGCGCCCTGGCCGCCGAGGGCACCGCCGACCCCGCCCGGCTCGCCATACGCGGCGGCAGCGCGGGCGGCTGGACCACCGCGGTCTCCCTCACCTCGCCGCTGACCGAGGGCCTGTACGCCTGCGGGACCATCAGCTACCCCATCCTCGACCTGGCCGGCTGGGCGACCGGCGAGACGCACGACTTCGAGTCGCGGTACCTGGTCTCCCTCGTCGGCCGCGCCGAGGAGCACCCCGAGCGCTACCGCGACCGCTCGCCCGTCCACCACGCCGACCGCGTCACCGCCCCCTTCCTCCTGCTCCAGGGCCTGGACGACGTGATCTGCCCGCCCGCCCAGTGCGACCGCTTCCTGGCCGAGGTCGCCGGCCGCGGAGTGCCGCACGCCTACCTCGCCTTCGAGGGCGAGAGCCACGGCTTCCGCAGGGCGCAGACCATCACCCGGGCCGTGGAGGCCGAACTCTCCCTGTACGCACAGGTCTTCGGATTCGACCGTCCGGACGTCCCCCGGCTGGAGCTGACCACATGACACCTCCCTCACCACCGCGCCCCGCCCTCACCCGGCCCCGGCGGCTGCGCCCCGGCGACCGGGTGGCCATCGTGGCGCCCAGCGGACCGGTGGAGCGCGAGCGGCTGGACGCCGGAGTGGACGTGCTGCGCGGCTGGGACCTGGACCCGCAGGTCATGCCGCACGTCCTGGACGTCCATCCGCGCCTGGACCACCTGGCCGGCACCGACGCCGACCGCGCCCGCGACCTGACCGAGGCCTGGTGCGACCCGTCCGTCGCGGCCGTCCTCGCCGCCCGCGGCGGCTACGGCGTCCAGCGGATGGTGGACCTGGCCGACTGGGACGCGATGCGCGCGGCCGGCCCCAAGCCCTTCGTCGGCTACAGCGACCTGACCGTGCTGCACGAGGCGTTCGCGGCCCGGCTGGGCCTGGCCACCCTGCACGGCCCGATGCCCGCCACCGTCTCCTTCCTCAAGGACGGCCCCACCCAGGAGCATCTGCGCGCCACCCTCCTCGCCCCGGAGACGGTCACGCGGATCACCTCCCCGACCGCCCGCACGCTGGTGCCCGGCCGGGCGTCCGGCACCACCTACGGCGGCTGCCTGTCGCTGCTGGCCGGCCAGACCGGCGTCCCCGGGCGGGACCGCGCCCGCCCGGACGGCGGCATCCTGTTGCTGGAGGACGTCGGCGAGCCGCCGTACCGCCTCGACGGCTACCTCACCCACCTGCTGCGCTCCGGCGAACTGGACGGGGTGGCGGGCGTGGTGTTCGGCTCCTGGCACGACTGCGGCCCGTACGAGAGGGTCCGTGAGGTGCTGCTGGACCGCCTCGCCCCGCTGGGGGTGCCGGTGGTGGAGGAGATGGGTTTCGGACACGGCCCGGCGACCCTGACCGTGCCGCTGGGGGTCCGTGCCGCCCTGGACGCCGACACGCGCACGCTCACGCTCGACGAGCCCGCCCTGGTCTGAGCGGCGCCGGCTCCCACCGGGCCGCGGCTCACAGCCTCGGGGAGCTACAGCCCCGCCAGATCCGCCAGGGTGCGCACCTGGGCCATCATCGCCGTGCCCGCCTCCAGGTCGCCGCCCTCGGCCACGGCCCACAGCGCCGACTCCACGCGGCGGGCCACCGCCCAGGCCATCAGCCGCCCCGCGTCCTCGCCGAGCGCGCCGGCCACCAGCGAGCACCGCGCGGCGGCCACGTCACGAGGGACGGGCTGCCCGAAGGCGTAGCCGATCTGCTCGATCAGCGGCCAGGGGTCGTACAGCGGATCACCGGTCATCGGCTTGGCGTCGATCGCCAGCCAGGGCCGCCGCCCGGCGGCCAGGACGTTGCCGGGATTGAGGTCGCCGTGCACCACCGCCTGGCGGGCGGCCGTCCCCGGCAGCTCGCGCAGCAGCCGCACCCCCAGCGCCACCAGGGCCGGATCGAAGCCGGGAGGCCGCAGCCGCGCCATCCGCCCCTCGGCCAGATCCGCCCACCCGGCGGTCACCTCCGCCACCGTCTCCAGCCCCGCGTCCGGCGGAACGGGCGCGCTCCACAGCTCGCGCAGCACCTCCGCCCCGGCCAGCAGCCGCTCCTCGACGGGGAGTCCGGCGGCCCGGCCCAGCTCGGTGCCCGGCGTACAGCGCTCCAGCAGCAGTGCGTACCGCCCGGCGTCGTGCTCGTACAGCCGCACCGCGCCCCGACCGTCCCACAGCCGCAGGGCCTGGCCCTCCCCGGCCGCCTCCCGGTGCGGCCAGCTCACCTTGAGCACCGCCTCCGAGCCGTCCGCGCGCCGCACCGGCGCCACCCACGAGACGCTGCCCCCGGCGAACGGCTCACCGGGCACCAGCTCCCACCGCTGGGCCAACTCCCCGATCAGGGCGGGCAGTCGGCCCAGCCACTCGGGCCCGCCCGGGTAGCCGGAGACGGTCCTCACCACGGGCAGGCCGGGCGGCACCGGATCCGCGGACGTCATGGGGGCGAGCATAGGCGGGCCGGCGGTCCGCACCCTCCCCGCCGCCGAACGCGACGTCCGAATGCCGCCGGACTCCCGGACCGCGCCGCGCCAGGATCGAGCCATGTCCACGAAAACGACCGAGACGACCGGCATGAACGACACAGCGGATATGAACGACCTGTACGGCAGGGCGGCGCTGGTGACCGGCGGCAGCCGCGGCATCGGCGAGGCCGTGGCGCTCCGCCTCGCCCGGGACGGCGCCGATGTGGCGCTGACCCACCGGGACTCCGAGGAGAGCGCGCGGCGGGTGGCCGAGAAGATCAAGGCGCTGGGCCGCCGCGCCCTGGTGGTGCGCGCCGACAGCGCCGACCCGGAGGCCGTACGCGCCGCCGTCGACGCGGCCGCGGCGGAGTTCGGGCGGCTCGACATCCTGGTGAACAACGCCGGGATCGGCCTGGTCGCACCGATCGGCGAGATCGCTGCCGAGGACGTCGACCGGACGCTGTACGTCAACGTCCGCGCCCCCTTCCTGGCCTGCCAGGCCGCCCTCGCCCACATGGGGGAGGGCGGGCGGATCATCACCGTCGGAAGCTGCGTGGCCGAGCGCGTCGCCTTCCCCGGTGCCTCCCTCTACGCCACCGGCAAGGCCGCGCTGACCGGCCTGACCAAGGCGCTGGCCCGGGAACTCGGCCCGCGAGGCATCACGGCCAACCTCGTCCATCCGGGCCCGGTCGACACCGGGATGAACCCCGCCGACGGGCCGGGCGCGGACTACCAGAGCGGACTGACGGCGCTGGGGCGCTACGGGAGGCCCGGGGAGATCGCGGCGACGGTGGCGCATCTGGCCGGCGCCCAGGGCCGGTACATCACCGGCGCCTCCATCGCCGTGGACGGCGGCCTCACCGCCTGAACCGGGCGGCGGACGGCGGGGGCGGGACAGAGGGGGCCGGGGCGTGTATCCATTCTCGCCGCTCCGGCCCTCGATGTCACCGTTCTCCGGGCCGATCTTCCCGCCGCCCGCCGCGCCTACCGTTGGCCCGGCGGGACCGACCCGCCCGGCCCGGAGGAAGGGGAGCGAGGACATGGAGGACGCGGAGGACATGACGGCGGCTTCCGGCGGCATCCCGGAGGATGTGGCGGCCGAACTGCGCGAGATGAAGCGGGAGCAGACCCGCTCGGCGCACCTGGCGGGCAGCGACGACTTCGCCGAGCAGCTCGCCTGGCGCAGACTGACCGCCGAACACGGCGACCGCCTGGAGCGGATCCTGGACGAGCACGGCTGGCCGGCCGAGGCCGACGTCGGCGAGGAGGCCGCCACCGGCGCCTGGCTCGTCGCCCAGCACGCCGACCGCCAACTCGGCCTCCAGCGCCGCGCGCTGCGCCTGCTGGAGCGGGCCGTGGCCGACGGCGGGGCGAGCCCGCGCCACCTCGCCTTCCTCCGCGACCGCGTCCTGGTCAACGAGGGCCGCTCGCAGATCTACGGCACCCAGATCGCGGGCGTGCGCGACGGCGTGCCCGTCCCCTGGCCGTGTGCCGACCCCGACTCCGTCCGGGTGGACGCCCTGCGCGTCGAGGTCGGCATCGCGCCCTTCGCCGAGCACACCGCCCGCCACGCGCCCGGCGGGCCGCGCTGAAAACCCGAGGCGGACGGGTGAGGCCGCGGGGCCGGAACCGATGCCGGAGAGGGCCGGGTTCGAGATAGTGGAGGCGGAGTACGAAGGGCGCCTCTTCGGCGCCTACACCTGCGTCAGACGTCCCTGACGGGCGGCGCGACACCCTAGGAGGCGGGTTGAAGCTGCACCTGTTGCGCGTGTCCGAGCACGCGGCCGGCGCAACCGACGGCGCGGTGCTGTCGGAGGAGGAGCGCGCCCGCTGCGCGGCGTTCGTCCGGGAGGCCGACCGCGACCGCTACCGGGTCGCCCACACGGCCCTGCGCCTGGAGCTGGCCGCGGTCCTGGGCACCGAGCCCGCCGCCGTTCCCCTGACCCGCGAGCCGTGCCCGCTGTGCGGCGGGCCGCACGGCCGCCCGGCCGTACCCGGCAATCCGGTCCACTTCTCGCTGTCGCACGCCGGCGACGTGGTGCTGATCGCCCTCGACGACGCGCCCGTCGGGGCCGACGTGGAGGCGTGTCCCACGGCCGCCGTCGTCGCGGAGACAGTCTCCGCCCTCCATCCGCGCGAGCGCGCCGAGATCGGCAGGCTGGCGCCGGCCGACCGGCCGGCCGCCTTCGCCCGCTGCTGGACGAGGAAGGAGGCGTATCTCAAGGGCACCGGCGCCGGTCTGGGCGAGAGCCCGGACACCACCTACGTCGGCAGTCTGGCGACCCCCGCCGCGGTCCCCGGCTGGGAGCTCACCGACGTGGCCGCGCCCGAGGGCTACGCGGCGGCCGTGGCGGTCGCCGCCACCCGTACGGGGGAGGGGAGCGTTCCGTAGGGGCGGCCCGGCGGGCGGGCGGCGGCCCCCGCGCCCATGGTGGTGGCATGAGCACACACCGGAGAACGGGCGACGGCGGCGCGCGCGGCTTTCTGACCCCGGGCAGGGTGCTGGTCCTGCTGCTGCTGGCCGCCACCTTGGTCTTCGTCTTCCAGAACACCGAGCAGACCGAGATCAGGCTGCTGGTCCCCATCGTGACCATGCCTCTGTGGGTGGCGCTGCTGATCCCGGGCGTGATCGGGCTGCTGTCCGGGATGTATCTGGTGCGGCGCAGATAGCGGGGCGGGGCCGGGGCGGACGGCGGGCGGCGAGGTGCCGCCGTTCGCGCGCCTGTCGGGCGGACGGGGGAATGATCTTCTCGGGCGGGGAAGTTGTGCGGGGTATGAAGGCAATCGCTTTGAACGAGTACGGCGGACCCGACGACCTGACCCTCACCGAGCTTCCCGACCCCAAGGTGGGACCCGACGCGGTCCTGGTGCGGGTGAAGGCGGCCGGGGTGAACCCGGTGGACTGGAAGGTCGGGGCGGGCTACCTCGACCCGGTCCTCGACGCCCACTTCCCGCTGGTGCCCGGCTGGGACGTGGCGGGCGTGGTGGAGAGCACCGGCCCGGACGCGAAGGAGTTCGCCCCCGGTGACGAGGTGATCGGGTACGTCCGCAAGGACTGGGCGCAGAACGGCACCTACGCCGAGCTGGTCGCCGCGCCCGTGCGCACCCTGGCCCGCAAGCCCGCCGCGCTGAGCTGGCGGCAGGCGGCGGGGCTGCCGCTGGCGGGGCTCACCGCGTACCAGTCGCTGAGGCGGCTGGACGTGGGCGAGGGCGACACGGTGCTGGTGCACGCTGCGGCCGGCGGCGTCGGCTCGCTGGCGGTGCAGATCGCGGCCGCGTGGGGCGCGCGGGTCATCGGCACCGCCAGCGAGCGCAACCACGACTTCCTGCGGGAGCTGGGCGCCGAGCCGGTCGCCTACGGCGAGGGGCTGGCCGACCGGGTGCGCGGGCTGGCGCCCGACGGTGTGGACGCGGCCTTCGACTTCGTCGGCGGCGAGTCGATCGAGGTGTCGCAGCAGGTGCTCAAGGACTCCTCGCGGGTGCTGTCGGTCGTCGACGCCGAGGTGATGGCCAAGGGCGGCCACTACCTGTTCGTGAGGCCCGACCCGGCCGACCTCGCCGCCCTGGCGGACCTGGCCGACGCCGGGAGGCTGACGGTCGGCGTCGACCGGGCGGTGCCGCTGTCCGAGGCCGCCGAGGCGTGGCGGCTGAGCCAGTCCGGGCGGACCAGGGGGAAGGTCGTCATCGACGTCTCCTGACGCGGCTTCCCGGGGCGGGGCCCGCCTTCCGGCGGGCCCCCGCGTCAGTTCCCCCGGTCCGCCTGCCGGAGGGCTGGCCCTCCGCACCCGCCTGCCGGCGGGCTACCCCTCCGCACCCGCCTGCCGGCGGTCGACGTATTCGAAGACCGAGCCGTCGGGGTGGCGGGCCACCAGGTTCCGGCCGATGGGGGTGGACTGCGGGCCGGCGATGATCTCGGCGCCGACGGCCCGCAGATCGGCCGCCGCCTCCTCCACGTCCCCCACCGCCAGCGTGGCGGCGACCTTGCTGAGGACCTCCATCGGTCCGGGCGGGCCGCTCATCAGCAGGAAGGGGCCGACCGCGGCCGCCGAGACGGGGCCCTGCGCGAACCGCATGGCCTCGGCACCGGTGAGCCGCTCGTACACGCCCGCCGCCGCGTCCAGGTCGTCGACACACACACGCAGCGCAGTACCCAGAATCTCCATGCCCAGGAGCCTAGTTGGGGGCGCGTACGGTGTCAGGCGCGCCCCGCCGCCCCAGGCCGGGGGCCGCCTCGGAGCCGCCTGGGGACCGGCTCAGGTCCGGCACAGGATCTCCCCGTGCGGCACCGAGAACCAGCCGTCGGGCCGTCCGCCCCACTCGCGCCAGGCGGCGGCGATCCGCTCCAGTTCCGCCCGGTCCGCGTGCCCGCCCTCGACGGCGAGGCGGGCGTAGGCGGAGCCGGTGGTGCGCTCCGCCCACAGATCGCTCCACCAGGCGCGGTCCGCCTCCGTGGCGAAGCACCAGACGTCCGCGCCCGCGGTGACGTCGGTGAAACCGGCCTCGCGGGCCCAGGAGAGCAGCCGGCGGCCCGCGTCCGGCTCGCCGCCGCCGGCCCGGGCCACCCGGTGGTACAGGCCGAGCCAGTCGTCCAGGCCGGGCACCAGGGGGTACCAGGCCATCGACGCGTAGTCGGCGTCGCGGGCGGCGACCACCCCGCCGGGGCGGCACACCCGGCGCATCTCGCGCAGCGCCGCCACCGGGTCGCCGATGTGCTGGAGGACCTGATGGGCGTGGACGACGTCGAAGGAGTCGTCGGGGAAGTCCAGGGCGAGGACGTCCGCCCGCGCGAAGCGGACGTTGCCCAGGCCGCGGTCGGCGGCGGCGGACCGGGCCTCGGCCAGGACGTCCTCGGCCCGGTCCACCCCCACCACCTCCCCGGGGGCGACCAGGGCGGCCAGGTCGGCGGTGATGGTGCCCGGGCCGCAGCCCACGTCCAGCACCGACAGGCCCGGGGCCAGTGCGGGCAGGAGGTAGGCGGCGGAGTTGGCGGCGGTACGCCACCGGTGGGAGCGCAGGACGGACTCGTGGTGGCCGTGGGTGTACACGGCGTTCGGTCTCGGCATGCGCGCACCGTACCGCGTCATCTTGCTATGTGAGCAAGATGATTCCAGCATGTGGACGCAGGTGGGATCCGCCGCCCGCCGGGCCGGTGTGCTGGGTGCACGAGGTCATCCGGCCGGGGCCGAACCACCCGTGGCCCCCTCGGCCGGCGGCCCGCCGTAGGGCCAGCGCAGCAGCGCGCCGAGCCCGCCCACGGGCAGCCCCTCGGGAGTCCCGGGCTCCTCCGTGAGCGGCCCCACGGAGATCACCTCGGCGCCGGTCGCCACCGCCGACCGCAGCAGCGCGTCGTCCGCGCGGGCGCTGACGGGACGGGTCTCGCCCAGGTACTGCATGTCGGTGCGGCGCACCGACACCTGGTCGGGCCCGTCGCCCACCCACACCTCGCGGTGCAGATCGGGCCCGTCGGGACGGACCAGCAGGGCGGAGATGCGGTGCTCGCGGGCGGCGTCCACCAGCGCGGGCACCCCCTCGGCGGCGCCCACCCTGCCGTCGTCGGTCGGCACCCGCCCGGCCTGGAACCGCTCCATGACCTCGGCGGCGTGGCGGTGCACATACGAGGCGCGGGCCTCCTCCACCTCCTTCTCCAGTTTCTCCTCGCCGGCCGCCGCGTTACGGCCCGGGGCGCGCACCCCGTGCTCGGCGATGACGGCCATCCCGTGGAAGTCGGGGGCCAGCCGGTCGTGCACGGCGTGGCACTCGCGGGTGTCCCCGGCCAGGACCAGCACCTGTGCGCCCGTCTCGGCCTGCTGTGCCCTCAGGCTCTCCGCGATGAGGGCGGCGTTGTGCTCCCAGGTGTTCTCCACCGCGTTCTGGAACCGCCGTTCGGACCAGTCGGCGTTCGGGGTGCGGTGCACCGGCCAGTCCTCCCCCTGGATCTGGCCGGCCTCGCGCCTGCCGAAGGAGCCCCGCAGCTCCAGGTCCGCACCGGTGCGGTCGATGCGGGCCAGCAGGCAGGTGGGGGCGGTGTCCATCAGCTCCAGCAGCGGCGCGGTGTGCGGCAGCGGCCCCCAGGTGGCGTGCGGGCCGCCGCTCGGCGCCCGGGCCAGCGCGGGATCGAGCACCACCTCGCCCGCGGTGGCGAACAGCGCCCGCCCCGGCGAGGCCGAGCTGCGCGGCAGCGCCATGAGAGCGTCGTACACCGCCTTGCGGGTGCGCTCGTCCGCTCCCTGGCTTTTCAGCAGATCGTGAACCTCCCGGGCGGCGAGTTCGTGACGGGCCGCCGCGTCCTCGGTCAGCCACGAGGTGTCGAAGTAGACCGAGGCCCAGGGGCCGGGACGGTCGAAGATCGGGCTCAGGAATCCGAGTTCCATGGGCTCCCTCCTTGGAATCGCCGGTTTCCGGGTACCCGAACCGGTGCAAAAGACACGGAGCGACGCCGGAGAACACCGACGAAGGAGGCGACCGGACCATGGCAATGGGAGTGGACCCGGAGAAGCTGTCCGAGACCGCGCTGATCGAGGAGCTGGAATCTCTGCACCGGACCCGCCACGACACCCTGCTGCACGGCTCGTCGGACGCGCTGGCCGCGCACACCCGGCGCACCGCCGAACTGGAGGGCGAGTACCTGCGGCGCCACCCCGACCGGGCCGTCTCGGCGGGCCGTACCAGGGAGGGCGCCCGGGCGCGCACCGAGTGAGACGAGGGGCGCGGTGAACGCGGCGGCGCGGCGGCGCGGCGGTGGCGGCATGGCGGCGGTGCTGTGACGGCCGGGTGAGCGGGTGTTTGCCCCCGTCAGGCGGGGGCACCCGGACCGCGGCCGAGCGAGCGGCCCTGTGGGGGAGTGAGAAGGCTCCGGGCACGGAGGTCAGGGACCGTGCCCGGAGCCGCTCCCGAACCCGGGTACCGCCCTGCTCAGGGCGGTACCCGCGGCTGCCGGCAAGGCCGTTGGGGCACACCGGTCCGGAGCGCGCTGCGCACGGGAGAGGGAGCACACGAGCACGGCGGAGGCGCGGGCGAGGCGCGCGGGCAGGAGGCGGCAGGGGCGCACCCGAAAACCGGGTGCGCCCCTGCCGCCCGTCGTGGAGGGTGGGCCCATGAGTGATGCGCACCCCCTCCCCGGAACCACCCTGGCGCCGGACGACACGGTGACCGTCGTCCTGCACAAGTCCCATGGCCGCCAGGTCCGTTACCCGGCGACCGTGGAGCGCGACGACGGCGTCCACGCCGTCGTGCGGGCGCCCTGGGCCGGCCCGCCGGTACGGGACTTCGGCTTCGTGCGCTTCGAGAGCGGCGACGTTTTCACCGAGCACTACTGGCGCGACCGCTGGTTCTCGGTCAAGGAGGTGCGCGGCCCGGGCGGCGCCCTCAAGGGCTGGTACTGCGACGTCACCCGCCCCGCCGCCGTCGCGCGGGACACGCTGACCACATGGGACCTGGAACTGGACCTGTGGGTGTCGTCCGACCGGTCCGCCGTGCTGCGCCTGGACGAGGACGAGTTCGCCGGGAGCGGGCTGCCCGAGAGTGAACCGGAGACGGCCGGCAGGGCCCGCCGGGCGCTGGACGAGCTCGAACGGCTCGCCCGCGAGGGCGGTTTCGACGCCCTGCTGGACTGAGCCCGGGAACCCCGGGGTCCCCGGGCCCCGCCCCGAACCCCCGGCCGGGCGCGGGGCAGGCGAAGGGGGCGCGGAGAGCCGCACCCTCTCCGCGCCCCCGCTCAGGGGGCCCGTCCGCCGCCGGACGGCCCGTCGGCCGGCTCAGTCCCTCAGTCGCGGCAGGACGTCACTGCGGTAGAAGTCGAAGAAGCCCCGCAGGTCGGGGCCGATCTGGTTGACGTGCACCACGTCGAATCCGGAGTCGGCGAACTCCCGCAGGGCGCGTACGTGCTCGTCGGGGTCGTCGCCGCACGGCAGCCCGGAGCCGGCCACCACTTCCTCGGTCACCAGTCGCGAGGCCTGCTCGAAGTGGGCGGGGGTGGGCAGGACCTGCCCCAGCTCGCCGGGCAGGAACATGTTGGGCCAGCGGCGGTGGACGGTGCGCACGGCCTCGTCGCGGTCGGTGCCGTAGCAGACCTTCGTCCCGGCGAAGGCCGGCCCCTGCCCGGAGCCGCGGCCCCCGCCGCTGCGGCGGAAGCGCTCCAGCCCCTCCACGTCGGGCATGGTGGTGATGAAGCCGTCGGCCACCCGTCCGGCCAGTTCGATGGCGGCCGGGCCGAAGCCGGAGACGTCGACCGGCACCGGCCGGTCGGGCACGTCGTACAGCCGGGCGTTCTCCACGGTGTAGTGCCTGCCGTGGTGGCTGACCTCCTCGCCGGTCAGCAGGCGCCGAATGACGCCGATGGCCTCCTCCAGCATCTCCATCCGCACCGACGCCTGGGGCCAGCGGTCGCCCAGGATGTGCTCGTTGAGCGCCTCGCCGGTGCCCACGCCCAGCCGGAAGCGCCCCTCCAGCATCACCGCGCCGGTGGCGGCGGCCTGGGCGACCACCGCGGGGTGGACGCGCACGGTCGGGCAGGTGACCGCCGTCTGCACGGGCAGCGAGGTAGCCTGCGAGATCGCGCCGATGACGGACCACACGAACGGACTGTGCCCCTGGACGCCGTTCCACGGGTGGTAGTGGTCGGAGATCCACAGCGAGGTGAAGCCCGCCTGCTCGGCCATCCGGGCCTGCTCCACCAACTCGTTCGGTCCGTGGTCCTCACAGGCCAGGAAGTAGCCGTACTCGGTCATCGACGCAGTCCTCCACAGGTCCGGCGGTGCGGGCACCGGGTAACCGGGTGCCGGTGTGAAAAACATCGTTTGAAGGGGTGGGCCCCGGGCATCCGAACCCTCGTGCTTCGGACCGCAGGCACATCCGCGGGAGCGGTGACATTCCCCGCCCCGGGTGTTTCGGCCCCGGTCCCCCTGTGCCCGGTCCCGCGGTAACCCCCACAGAGCCACAGTCCACAGTTCGGGAGAGACCGCACATGACCCCCGTACGAGCACGAGCAAAGCACGCGCGGCACCCGCACGACGACGCCCCCGACACCACCGCCGAGTTCCGGCGCATCGCCGAGCTTCCGGACGGCCCGGAGCGGGAGGAGCTGCGGCAGCGGGTGGTGCGGGCCTGGATGCCGATGGCCGAGCGCCTGGCCCGGCACTTCCGCAACCGTGGCGAGTCCCTGGAGGACCTGGAGCAGGTGGCCGCCCTCGGCCTGGTGAAGGCCGTCACCCGCTACGACCCGGCGCGCGGCAGTGCCTTCGAGAGCTTCGCGGTGCCGACCATCGTCGGCGAGATCAAGCGGCACTTCCGCGACCACATGTGGGGCCTGCACGTGCCGCGACGGGTGCAGGAGCTGCGCAACCGCGTACGAGCCTCCAGCCGCCAGCTCAGCCACTCCCTCGACGGCCGCACCCCCGGCGTCAGGGAGATAGCGGAACACAGCGGGCTGACGGAGGAGGAGGTGCGCATCGGCTCCGAGGCCCTGGAGAGCTACAGCACCCTCTCCCTGGACGCCGAGCTGCCCGGCGCCGACGACGGCTACGCGCTGGTGGACACCCTCGGCAGCGCCGAACCCGGCTTCGACCTCGTCGTCTACCGCGAGTCGCTCAAGCCCCGGCTGCGCAACCTGCCCGAGCGCGAGCGCAAGATCCTCTACCTGCGTTTCTTCTGCGACATGACCCAGAGCCGGATCGCCGAGCAGCTCGGCATCTCCCAGATGCACGTCTCCCGGCTGATCAGCCGCACCTGCAACCGCCTGCACGCCGAGGTCGAGGCGGACCTGGAGCGGGAGCAGGCCGCCGTACCGGAGCGGGAGCGCGAGCGCGTCTACGCGGGCTCCCGGGCCGCCTGACGCGCCGCCGCCCGGCCCCGGCGCCTTTCCGCACCCCCGGCGCCCGCCGTACCCGCGCGAGCCGCGCGGGTACGGCGGGCGCGCGCCCGGTGTCCGGCGGGGCCGGCCGGTCCAGCCGGTGGAACGGTTCGCGGATCAGTCCGCGGAGCGTCTCACAGACCGCGCAGGGCGAGGGCGACATGCCGTGCGATCCGCTCCACGGCACCGGTCTCCGCCAGCCCGAAGGCCCGGCGGCCACTGGTGCGCAGCAGCGTCAGCGCGCCGAGCGCCGGGCCTCCCGCGCCGTCGGACAGCGGCACGCACAGCAGCGAGCCGACCTCGGCCCGCACCAGAACGGGGGCCCCGGCACCGTCTTGGCCCAGGAGCCCGGGGTCCTCCGGCCGCACCCGCAGCGTCGTGCCGCCGTGCCGCACCGCGTCCACCACCGGCGGCCAGGAGGACGGGTCCTGCCCGGCGACCGCGTCGCGCAGCCGCCCGGCCGGGGCCAGGACGGCGGCCCGGCGCAGCGCGCCGCCGGGCACGGCGGCGTCGACGACGACCCAGTCGGCGAACCGGCCGTAGAGCGCCTCCGCCACCCGCTGCGGCACCTCCTTGGGGGAGTCGGCGCCGAGCAGCGCCGTCGTCGTCCCGTCCAGCAGATCCATCAGTTCGGCGCCTCGGGCGGCCTCGGACGGGTCGGGGCGCCGCTCCTCGCGCTCCACCGCCGCGACCGCCGCGACCGGCCCGGCGGGGCCGGTTTCGCCGGGCGCGCCGGGCCCGGCCGGCTGGAAGACGGCCAGAACGATCGCGCCCGGCTCGTGCGGGGGGCGCAGCGCCGTCAGGGTGGTCCGCAGCGCGGTGCCGCCGTGCCGCGGCGGGCCCGGCAGACGGACGGTCAGACCGCGGTCGCCCTCGCCGCGGGCGACCGCGGCCACCTGGGAGCGGAAGGCCCCCCGACAGCCGTGGGCCAGGGAGCCGGTCAGCGCCCGCCCGGTGGCGTATCCGGCCCGCATTCCCAGCACCTGCCCGGCGGCGGGGTTGCACCGCCGTACCACCGTGTCCCGGTCCAGCAGGGCCACCGCCACCGGCAGCCGCTGGAACAGATCGCGCAGCAGCCGGTGCTCGTGGTGCTCCTCCGGGCCGCCGCGGTGCCGTTCGGCGGCCAGCTCCTGGTAGCGCGGCCACAGCACCTCGGCCGCGTGGCGGAGCTCCAGGAGCGCGGCCTCCAGGGCGGGGAGCCGGTCGGCCTCCGGCAGGGCAGGCGCCGACCGCAGTTCCTCCACCCGTCGGCGGAAGTCCGCCAGCTCGGTTCCGAACTCCTCCGCCTGCGCCATGTCATCAACGTAACCCGCGGGCAGCCTGCGGTCCTGTCGATCGCGCGGAAAAAATATTACTCATCACTCTTTATTGGGATGATGATGGTGGGAGAGGCCGCGCGGGAGTGGTTCCGGGCGGGCCGCGCCCGCCCGGGACGGCTGAGCGCGCCGGCTGTTTCCCGGCCGCCGCGCGGGGCAGCCGATCCCACGGAACCGGACGTTCGGGAGCCGGCCGGAACCGGCCGGAGAACAGGGAAAGGACCGGGCAGCGCCATGCCGGACCGATGCGACGCGATGCCGTTCGAGTCCGCTCCGCCCCGGCCGGGACCGGAGCCGGAGCCGGCGCTCGACGCCGCCTCGCCCGCCCGGAGCCTCGCCCGGCTGGCCGAGCAGGTCGTCCGCTCCACTCCCGGCTGCTGCGGCGCCACCGCCACCGCCCACACCGGCTCCGACCCGGCCGAGGGCACCACCGCCGTCACCCATCCGGACCTGTCCGCACTCGTCGCCGTCCAGTGGGAGGACGGGGACGGTCCCGTGCCGCAGGCCCTGCGCACCGGCCGCCCCGCCGGCTCGGACGACCTGCTGCTGGACGACCGCTGGCCCGGCTACCGTGCCAGGGCGCTGGAGATGGGGCTGCGCTCCGGCGCCGCCCTGCCGTACCGCCGGGGCGGTCTCACCCTCACCGTCACCGTCCACGGCTTCCGCCCCCGCCCGCTGGAGGAGACCGTCCGCTGCCCGGCGGCGCTTCTGGGCGACCTGGCCGCCACCGGACTGGCCCGCGACCTTTGCCACCGCGCGGCGCTGGCGGAGACGGAGCAGCTCAGGTACGCGATGCGCAGCAGACCCGTCGTGGACCAGGCGTGCGGGATCGTGATGTACGTGCTCGGCTGCGATGCGCGGGAGGCGTTCGACCTGCTGCGCGGGATCTCGCAGCACACCAACCGCAAGCTCTCCGACCTGGCCGCGGCCCTGGTGCGTACCCGGGGCCACGGCATGGAGCAGGAACTCCAGCGCTTCCGGGAGCGGGCCCGGCGGCCCTGACCGGTCCGGCGGAAGGGCCGGAGGACAGCGGCGGAACCAGAACAGCCAGACGGAGCGGCCGGCGGGCCGCCCCCGGACACGGCGGAGGCACGGATGCAGCAGACCCGACCCGACGGCCCCACCTCCACCCCCGCGGCCGTGACCGCACCGGATCCGTGCGGCGCCCGGGACACCGGACACGGCGGACACGGCGGACACGGCGGGGGCGCGTACGGCGCGTACGGCGTTCACGGCGCCGTGGCCGAGGCGGCCTGCGGCTACTGGGGGCGGCGTGGCCTGCCCACCGAGCCCGGACAGGTCGTCGTGGCCCCCACCGCCCCCCTGCTCCTGCTGGCACTGCTCGCCGCCGCCGAGCCCGGAGACGGACACGTCCACGGGCGGGGGGAGGGCGGGACGGAGGACGGCGGCGGGGTGGTGCTGCCCAGGCCGGGCCCGGCCTGGCACGCCGACCAGACACGGCTGCTCGGCCGGCCGCTGCACCCCGTACCCGTGCCGGCCGAGTGCGGAGGGGTGCCCGACCCCTTCGCACTGCTGGAGACCGTGGGCCGGGCCCGCGCCGCCGGCGGCGACCCGCGGGTGCTGCTGCTGTCCGTGGCCGACGGACTGACCGGGACGACGGCGCCGCCCGAGCTGCTGCACGAGGTGTGCGAGGCGGCCGTCCAGGAGGACCTGCTGATCATCAGCGACGAGAGCTGGCGCGACACCTCCCACGACCCCCACGACACGGTGATCGTCAGCCCCGCCGAGATCCTGCACCGGTCCGCCCGCCGCACCGGAGCCGGCACCCACGCCCACGCCCTCCACGACCGTGCCCGCGCCTCCCACGGCCCGCCCGGCGGCGCGGACGAGGGCGGCGCGGACGAGGGCGGGGACCACGACTGCGTCGTGGTCCTCGTCGACCTCGGCGCCGACCCGGAGTACGCCTTCGGGCCGGGCACCGCCGTGGGCGTGGCCCGGCTGCCCGCCACCGCGCGCGGGCGGGAGCTGGGCGAGCGCACCCGCGCCGTCCTGGCAGCCCTGCACGCCCGCCCCCGCGACCGCGACGCCACCGCCGCCGCCGAGGCGCTGGGTGAGGCGGAACCGCTGCGCGAGCACCGCGCCGCCGACAACCGCGCCCACGCCGCCCGCGCCGCCGCGCTCCACCGGATCCTGGCCCGCGCCGGCGCGGTCTGCCGGCCACCGCACGCCGGCCGCTACATCTACCCCGACTTCGAGGCGCTGCGCCCCGCGCTGGCCGCCCGCGGCATCGGGGACGCCCCCCGGCTGGAGGCGGAACTGGTGCGGCGGCTGGGCCCGTACGCCCTGGGCGGCCACCGCTTCGGCGACGATCCGCACGCCCTGCGGGTGCGCCTGTCGACGGATGTGCCGTCCGGCGGCACGCCGGACGGCGGCTCCGCCGGGGCACGGGCATCGCTGGAGTCGGTCCTGCGGGAGCTGACGGACGCGGGCCCGGCGGCCCCCGCCCCGTGAGATCACCGGACACAGCCCCGGACACAGCCCCGGACACAGCCCCGGACGGACACAGATGGGAGCCCCGCATGACCGAGCAGACGGACAAGCCCGCACAGGCCGTACTCGACGCCCCCGCCGCCGGCTCCCCCCGGCGGCCCCCCGCCCTGCCCGAGCCCCGCCCGCTGGGCGAGCGGCGCACCTGGCCGGGCACCTTCGCCGACCGGCTCACCGAACCCCTGCCCGGTCTGCGCTCCCTGTCCCGCATAGCCAGGGAGGGCAGCACGCGCCCCGACCCCGCGACGCTGCGCGAGGTTTCCCTGCTGCCCTGCGAACCGGCCCCCCTGCCGCCCGTCGACGCCGACACCGCCGCCGTCACCTGGGCCGGACACGCCAGCTGGGTGGTGCGCATCGGCGGCCTCACCGTCCTGACCGACCCCGTCTGGTCCCGCCGGATCCTGGGCACCCCGGCACGGGTCACCCCGGTCGGAGTCCCCTGGGAGGACCTGCCGCCCGTCGACGCCGTGGTGATCTCCCACAACCACTACGACCACCTCGACGCCCCCACCCTCAGGCGCCTGCCGCGCGACACCCCGCTGTTCGTCCCCGCCGGGCTCGGAGCCTGGTGCCGCAGGCGCCGCTTCACGTCCGTCACCGAACTGGACTGGTGGGAGGCCGCCGAACTGCCCTCGCCGGGCGGCGGCACCGTCCGCCTCGACTTCGTCCCCGCCCACCACTGGTCCCGGCGCACCCTCACCGACACCTGCCGCTCGCTGTGGGGCGGCTGGGTGCTCACCGACCGCCACGGGCGGCGGATCCACTTCGCCGGCGACACCGGCTACGGCCACTGGTTCACCGAGATCGGCCACCGCTACCCCGGCATCGACCTCGCCCTGCTGCCGATCGGCGCGTACGCGCCGCGCCGGATGCTCCGCCCGGTGCACACCGACCCGGAAGAGGCCGTACAGGCCTGTCTGGACCTCGGCGCCCGCCGTATGGCCCCCATGCACTGGGCCACCTTCCTGCTCTCGGCCGAGCCGCCGCTGGAGCCGCTGAGCCGGGTACGGGCCGCCTGGGCCGCGGCGGGACGTCCGCGCGAGGACCTGTGGGACATGCCGATCGGGGCCTCCAGGATCCTG
Source organism: Streptomyces barkulensis (assembly GCF_002843305.1). Lineage (GTDB taxonomy): Bacteria > Actinomycetota > Actinomycetes > Streptomycetales > Streptomycetaceae > Streptomyces > Streptomyces barkulensis. The sequence continues at coordinate 21,559 of NZ_PGSG01000013.1, read as the reverse complement.
GACTGACCGGGCCGGCCCCGGCCCCGCCTAGCGCGGGACCCGCACCGGGCGCATCCGCCGCCACGCCGAGGGCGCCGCGCCGACCAGCAGCGTCAGGCCGACCGCCGCGGCAACGCCCTGCCACGGCTCGGGGAACAGCGACCCGCCCAGGATCCCGATCAGCTGGTAGGTCGCCGTCCACACCAGGCAGGCCGGAGCCGCGCCGCGCACGAACCGCCGCACCGGCACCCGCGACAGCAGGCAGGCCACCATCACCGGGATCCGCCCGGCCGGCACCAGCCGGGAGAGGACCAGCACCGTCACGCCGTGCTCGTCCAGCTTCCGCCGCGAGGCCTCCAGCCGCTCCGGATCGGCCCGCCCGCGCATCCGCTCCAGCCAGCGCTCCCCGCTCCTGGAGTGACCGCCGCGCCGCCCGAGCCAGTACAGCAGCAGATCGCCCAGGAATGCGGCCAGCGACGCGACGGCGAACACCAGCAGCAGCGGAAGGACCGGAGGACTGCGGTGGAACGCCACCGCCGACGCCGCGCTGACCAGCGCCCCCGTCGGCACCACCGGCACCAGCGCGCCGAAGGCCACCAGCAGGAACAGCGACGGATAGCCCACCGCGCCGGGCGCCACCTGCCCCGGTATCTCCCGCACCGCGCCCAGCAGCGCCTCCATCACCCCGCCGCCTCCAGCCGTACGCTCTCGCCGTGCCCCAGCCGGTGCACCGCCGCGGCGGGGGCCGAGCGCGCCGCCAGCCGCGCGAACTCGTCGCCGGGGGAGTGGAACTCGTGCGGCCGGACCGCGTCCAGACCGATCGGCCAGTACGTGCCGTAGTGCACCGGCACCGCCAGCGGCGCCCCCAGCCGGGCCAGCGCCTCGGCGGCCCGGCGCGCGTTCATGTGCCCGTCGCCCAGCTTCGGCCCCCAGCCGCCCACGGGCAGCAGCGCCGCGTCCACCGGGCCGACCGCCTCCGCCATGGAGTCGAACAGCCCCGTGTCACCGGCGAAGTACGTCCTGGAATCCCCCTCGACCACATAGCCCAGGGCGGGCGCCAGATGCGGCCCGTAGGGCAGCCGCCGCCCGTCGTGCTCCGCGGGCACCGCGCGGACGGTCACATCCCCGGCCCGCACCCGCTCGCCCACGTCGACCTCCTCGATCCGCAGCCGCCCCGCCAGCCGCCGCAGCCCCGCCACCGAGGCGAGCGCGCCGCGCGGCACCACCACCCGGGTGCCGGGAGCCAGGCGGGCCAGGGAGGGCAGATGCAGATGGTCGGCGTGCAGATGGGAGACCACCACCAGATCCACCCGCGCCGCCGACTCCGGCGGCGGCTGTCCGCGCCGCCTGCGCAGATGGGCCAGCCGCCGGACGAACACCGGGTCGGTGAGCACCGTCACGCCGCGGTCGCGCACCGTCGTCGTGGCATGGCCCCACCACGTGATCTCCGCAGGCACCGGGCCCTCCTTCCCTCCGCCCGCCCCTTCCCCGTACCGATCCTCTCATCACACTCCCGCGCCCCCGGGAGCCTTCGCAAAGTGACCGGACGCGCCCCCGGAAGGGGGAAGCGCTGTGGAAAAGTGGGATGTGCCGGGCCGGGTACGGCGGTCTCCGGCGCGCGGGGAGCATGGACGTCCCCGGCGCGGAGAACGCGGACCGCAGGGGCCCGCGAGGACCCGGCGGGGCCGACCGGGCCCGGCGGGGCCGACCGGGCCCGGCGGGGCCGACCGGGCCCGGCGGGAGCCGGCGCGGGCCCGGCCCGGGGCCCCGGAGGAGGAAAGGCGGACGGCGTGCGGATGGCGGCCTGGCGCAGGGCGGGCGGCGCGGTGCTGCGCGTCCTGGTGGTGTGGGCGGTGAGCACCCTCACCATGCTGGTGCTGGCCGGCGTGCTCCCCGACTTCCGGCTCCAGTCCGCCGACGGCGACAGCGCCACCAGCATCGGGATCACCGCCGCCCTCGGGGCCGGCGCCTTCGGCCTGCTCAGCGCCCTGGTGTGGCCCGTGCTGGTCAGAGCCCTGCTGCTGGTGCCCGCCCTGGTGCTGGGCCTGCTGGTGTTCTTCCTCAACGGCTCGCTGCTGTGGCTGGCACTCGCCCTCCTGCCCGACTACCGGGGCGAGGCCGACCCGCAGACCGCCGTGGTCGTCGCCGCCGCGATGTCCGCCGCCTCCTCGGCGGCCAACACCTTCCTGGCCGTCCGCGACGACCGGGCCTACCGGCGGCGCCTGGCCCGGCTCGCCGACCGCCGCTGGCGCCGCTCCGGGCGCCGCCGGATGCCCGCCACCCCCGGCACCGTCTTCCTCCAACTCGACGGGATCGGCCACGACGTGCTGCGCGACGCGGTCGCGGCGCCCGCCGACGGCGAACCGCTGATGCCCACCGTCGCCGCCATGCTCCGCGACACCCACCGCCTCGTCCCCTGGCACACCGACTGGTCCAGCCAGACCGGCGCCAGCCAGCTCGGCATCCTGCACGGCTCCAACGAGGACGTGCCCGCCTTCCGCTGGTACGAGAAGGAGACCGGCGAGGTGGTGATCAGCAACCGGCCCTCCAGCGCCGCCCGGCTCCAGCGCCGCGCCGCCGAGCACAGCGGCGAGCCCGGACTGCTCGCCCAGGACGGCGCCAGCCGCGGCAACCTCTTCAGCGGCGGAGCCGCCCAGGTGGCCCTGGTGCTCTCCGTCTCCGCCCGCCGCGGCCGGCACAACCGGTCGCGCGCCGGGTACTTCGCGTACTTCTCCGACCCGGCCAACGCCACCCGCACGGCCGCCTCCTTCACCGCCGAGGTCGTCCGCGAGATCGTCCAGTCCACCCGCGCCAGGCTGCGCGGGGACAGCCCGCGGGTGCCGCGCGGCGGGCTCTACCCGTTCATCCGGGCCTTCGCCACCGTCGTCCAGCGGGACGTGGTGGTCGCCTCCGTCCTCGGCGACGTCCTCAGCGGGCGCACCGCCGTCTACGCCGACCTCGTCGCCTACGACGAGGTGGCCCACCACTCCGGGCCGCGCGGCCGCGACACCCACCAGGTGCTGCGGCGGCTGGACCGGTCCGTCGGCCTGATCGCCAATGCCGCCGCCCAGGCCCCCCGGCCCTACCGCCTGGTGCTCCTGTCCGACCACGGGCAGAGCCCCGGCGAGACCTTCGACTCCCGCTACGGGCTCACCCTGGAGGACCTGGTCCGCGCCGGATGCGGGCTGCCGGTCTCCCGGCGGGCCCGGCACACGGCCAGCGGCGCCGAGGCCCGCGCCGCCGCCCGCGCCGCCCTGCACCGGCCCGAGGACGGGCACGGCGCCGAACCCCACTGGCCCGCCCCCACCTCCGACCCGGTGGTGCTGGGCTCGGGCAACCTCGGGCTGGTCTCCTTCCCCGGCATCCCCGGGCGGGCCACCCGCGAGGAGATCGACCGCCGCCACCCCGCCCTGCTGCGCACCCTCGCCAACCACCCCGGCATCGGCTTCCTGCTGGTGGACACCGAGCACCACGGGCCGGTGGTGCTCGGCCCGGGCGACAGCGAACACCGCCTGGACACCGGCGAGATCACCGGCGAGGACCCCCTGAAGCCCTACGGGCCCCGCGCCGCCGCCCTGGTGCGGCGCACCGCGCGCTTCCCGCACGCCGCCGACATCATGGTCAACTCGGCCCTCGACCAGGCCACCGGCGCCGTCCACGCCTTCGAGCAGCAGATCGGCTCCCACGGCGGCCTGGGAGGCGAGCAGTCCCGGGCGTTCATCCTCTACCCGCGCCTGCTGTCCCCGCCGGACGCGGACGGCGAGCCGGTCGGCGCCGAGCAGGTCCACCGGGTGCTGCGCGGCTGGCTGCGCGAGGCACAGGCCGCCCCGGCGGTGACCGCGCCCTTCGTCCCGGCCCGCGCACCCCTGCGCTGACCGGGCCGTTCGCACCCGCCGCGGTCGGGTCCGTACGAGTGGGTCCGTACGAGTGGGCCCGTACGAGTGGGCCACCGAATTCGAATAAAAAGTGTGCCAAGCGGCTTGTCGTATCAACGATGATCAGCCTTCACACGCACCAACGGCAGAACGGGAACCGAGTCCCGGCCGGCCCCGGACCAGGCGGCTACCCGAGCAGCTTCGGCAGCAGGGCCGCCGTCTCGGGGTCGGCCGGGACGAAGGTCTCCATCGCCAGCTCGGAGACGGTCACGTCCACGGGGGTGTTGAAGGTGGTGATGGTGGAGAAGAACGACAGCACGTGTCCTTGGTGCTCGATCACCAGCGGCAGGGCGAAGGGGCTCGCGGTCTCACGCCGTTCGGTGTCCTCCCCGGACACCGGAAGGGCGGCCACCTCCTCGTACAGCTCGCGCAGCGGCGCCGACCGCAGCAGCGCGAGCTGTCGCCGCATCTGCTCCAGCAGGTGCTCGCGCCACTGGGGGAGGTTGCGGATGCGGGGGGCCAGGCCCTCGGGGTGGAGGGTCAGGCGCATGGCGTTCAGCGGCGGGCGCAGAAGGTGTCCGGCCACGCCCTCCAGCAGGGCGGCGATGCCGCGGTTGGCGGCCACCACCTCGTACCGGCCGTCGACCACCAGGGCGGGGAAGGGCTCGTACGCCGTCAGCATCCGCTCCAGGCCCTCGCGCAGGGCGGCCAGCGAGGGGTCGTCCACGGGGGTCTCGGGGTAGTGCGGGGCGTGCCCGGCGGCCAGCAGCAGCGCGTTGCGCTCGCGCACGGGGACGTCGAGGTGTTCGGCCAGCCGGAGCACCATCTCAGGGCTGGGGCGGGTGCGCCCGGTCTCGACGAAGCTGATGTGCCTGGCGGAGGAGTCGGCGCGCAGGGCCAGTTCGAGCTGGCTGAGCCCGGCGCGCTCCCGCCAGTGCCGCAGCAGTGGCCCCACCCCGTTCGCCGGCCTGCCCGTCCCCGTGCTCGTCCCCGTGTCGGCCGCAGCGGATCCCATGCCGCGACCCTAGGCTGGGAGGGTCGTCCACGGGAAGTGAGATTTCGTGCCATGGCGCCCCGACCGCTGACCTCGCAGGAGATCGACGCCGCGCTGGCGGAGCTGCCCGGCTGGGAGTTCGCCGAGGACCGGCTGAGGAGGACGTACTCCTTCGCCGGGCACTTCCCGGCCGCGGCGATGGTGCTCCACGCCGCGCAGATCCAGGAGGAGACGAACCACCACGCGGATCTGCTGCTGGGTTACGACTCGGTGGGGGTCTCGGTGAACACCCACAGCGTGGGCGGGAAGGTGACGGAGCTGGACGTGGGCCTGGCGCGGCGGATCGAGGAGATCGCCCCCTCGCACGGCGCGCGCCCGTAGCCCTGCGTGTCACGTGTACGGCGGAAGCCGCCGCCCGGTCGGCCGGGCGGCGGCTTCCGTTCGTGTCGCGGTGGCGGATCACCGCCTGAGGGTCAGCCCGTGGGCGGAGAGGATTTCGCCGGCCGGCGGCTGGTGGTACGTGGTGCCGCCGGTGCGGCAGTTGCCGGAGCCTCCGGAGGTGACGCCCTGGGCCTGGTCGCCGGAGAAGCGGGAGCCGCCGGAGCCGGTGCCGCCTCAGCCCATCTCGTCGGGGTCGGGGCCCAGCCGGGTGCCGTTGTCCAGGGTGGACAGGCCCGTCATGTCGTCGTCCTCCAGGACGAAGGAGAAGACGTCGATGTTCTCCTCGATCCTGGAGGGGGTGGCGGACTTGGGGATCACCACGTTCCCCGTCTGGAGGTGCCAGCGCAGCACCACCTGGGCGGGGGTGCGGCCGTGCTTGCGGGCGATCTCGGCGATCACCGGGTCCTCCAGCAGCCCCTTGCCCTGGCCCAGCGGCGACCAGGCCTCGGTGGCGATGCCGTGCTCGGCGTGGAAGGCGCGGGACTCGGCCTGCGGGAAGTTGGGGTGCAGCTCGATCTGGTTGACGGCCGGGACGACCTCGGTCTCCTCCATCAGCCGCCGCAGGTGGGTGGGCTTGAAGTTGGACACGCCGATGGCCTTGGCGCGCCCGTCGGCGTGGATCTCCTCCAGCGCCTTCCACGTCTCGACGTACCGGTCCTGCCCCGGCGCGGGCCAGTGGATGAGGTAGAGGTCGACGTAGTCCAGGCCCAGCCGCTCCAGCGAGGCGTCGAAGGCGCGCAGCGCGGCGTCGCGGCCGTGGTCGTTGTTCCAGACCTTGGTGGTCACGAAGAGCTCTTCGCGTGGCAGCCCGGACTCGGCGATGGCCTTCCCGGTGCCCTTCTCGTTCTGGTAGATCGCGGCGGTGTCGATGCTGCGGTAGCCCGAGGCGAGTGCGTGCCCGACGGTGGCGGTGGCCTCCTCGTCCGGCACCTGCCACACGCCGAAGCCGAGCTGCGGCATCCGGACGCCGTTGTTGAGGATGATGTTGGGAACGTTGCTCACGAGCGATCGGTCCTTGTCAGTCGGTTGGCGACACGTGTACCCGGGGTCCCAACGATCATGGCAGCGTTGTCATTCCCGCCTCGCCGAACCCCGTCGCACTCCGCCGTACCCCTGCGCGGCCCTCCGCAGCCCTGCGCGCCCCGCCGTACGGCTCCGGACTCGGCCCGCTCCCCGGCCCGCCCGGTCCAGCCGCCCCGCTCAGCCCTGGTAGAGGGCGTCGATCTCGACCGAGTAGGTCTTCTCCACGACCTTGCGCCTCAGCTTCAACGAGGGGGTGAGCAGCCCCTCCTCCTCGGTGAACCGCGACCCCAGTATCCGGAAGGTGCGGATCGACTCGGCCTGGGAGACCTGGGTGTTGGCGGCCACCACCGCCCGTCTGACCTCGGCCTCCAGATCGGGGTCGCGCACCAGCTCGGCCGGGCCCAGGTCCGGCTTGTTGCGCATGGTCAGCCAGTGGTGCACGGCCTCCTCGTCGAGGGTGACCAGCGCGGCGACGTAGGGCCGGTCGTTGCCGACCACGACGCACTGCGCCACCAGCGGGTGCGCCCGCACCCGGTCCTCCAGCAGCGTCGGCGAGACGGTCTTGCCGCCGGAGGTCACCAGGACGTCCTTCTTCCGGCCGGTGAGCGTCAGATAGCCGTCCTCGTCCAGCGAGCCGAGGTCGCCGGTGGCGAACCAGCCGTTGTGCAGCACCTCGCCGGTGGCGCGCGTGTTGTTCAGGTAGCCGGCGAAGACCTGGCCGCCGCGCAGCCACACCTCGCCGTCCTCGGCGATGTGCACCGTGGTGCCCGGGATGGGGACGCCGACGGTGCCGAAACGGGTCTGCTCGGGCGGGTTGGCGGTGGCCGCGGCGGTGGTCTCCGTCAGCCCGTACCCCTCGAAGACGCGGATGCCGGCGCCGTCGTAGAACAGTCCCAGGCGCCGCTCCATCGCCGAACCGCCCGACATCGCGTACCGGCAGCGGCCGCCGAGGGCGGCGCGCAGCCGGGAGTAGACGGCCTTGTCGAAGAAGCCGTGCTGCATCCGCAGGGCCGCACCCGGGCCGCGCCCGGTCCCGAAGGCCTTCTCCTCCATCGCCTCGGCGTAGCGGACTGCCACGTCCACCGCCCTGTCGAACACCTCCAGCCTCCCCTCCGCCTCGGCCCTGCGCCGCGCGGCGTGGAAGATCCGCTCGAAGATATAGGGCACGGCCAGCACGAAGGTGGGCCGGAAGGCCGCCAGGTCGGGCAGGAGGGCGGTGGCGGTCATGTTGGGCTGGTGCCCGAGCCTGACGCCCGCGCGCACCGCCCCGACCTCGATCATCCGCCCGAAGACGTGCGCGAGGGGGAGGAAGAGCAGGGTGGAGGCCTGCTTCCCGTCCCCGGAGGGGAAGAGGGCCTCGTAGCGCCGGACGATGTTGTCGCACTCGGCCATGAAGTTGCCGTGGGTCAGCACACAGCCCTTGGGGCGGCCGGTGGTGCCGGAGGTGTACAGGACGGTGGCGGGGGTGTCCGGGGTCAGCGCGAGCCGGTGGCGGTGCACCACGTCGGCGTGGAGATGCGCCCCGGCGGCGGCCAGCGCCCCCTCGGCGCCCGCGTCGAGCTGCCACAGCCGCTTCAGGCGCGGCAGCCGGTCGATGACCGAGCCGACGGTCATCGCGTGGTCCTCGTGCTCCACGACGGCGGCCGTCACCTCCGCGTCGTGCAGCATCCAGTGGACCTGCTCGGCCGAGGAGGTGGGGTAGACCGGCACCGGCTGGGCGCCCACCGACCACAGGGCGAAGTCGAACAGCGTCCACTCGTAGCGGGTGCGCGACATGATCGCCACCCGGTCGCCGAAGCGCACGCCCTCGGCGAGCAGCCCCTTGGCCAGCGCCAGCACCTGGTCGCGGAACTCCCCGGCGGTCACGTCCCGCCAGGTGCCGGAGGCGTCCTTGCGGGCCATCACCACCTGGCGCGGGTCGGCGTCGGCACGGTCGAAGACGGCGTCGGCCAGCCCTCCGGTCTGAGGCTCCGTGGCCAGGGCCGGGACGGTGAACTCGCGCACGTGCCGCTCCTCGTCGCGCTGTGCCATGGGGGACTCACAGCGAGGTGACCGTATCGGATCCGCGGGGTGCCCAGGAAGGGAGGTGATGCGGCCCGGCGGGGTAAATACGGTCACTTCGGGACGCCCGTGCCGGGCCGTCACCGTTCATCCCGGTCCTCTCCACCGGATCTCCCGTGCGGTTCCCCCCTCTTGTGCGGTGGGACGTGGCCGCCGGGGCGGCGGTTCCCGGGCACTGCTTCCGCCCGCCCGTCCCGCCGCCGTCAGGCCCGCCGGGCGCCGAGCGCGACGCGGTGCTCGCCGGCGTAGACGTTCATCGACGCCCCCCGCAGGAAGCCGACCAGGGTCAGCCCCGTCTCGGCGGCCAGGTCGACGGCCAGGGAGGAGGGTGCGGAGACGGCCGCCAGCACGGGCACCCCGGCCATCACCGCCTTCTGCGCCAGCTCGAACGAGGCCCGCCCCGACACCAGCAGCACCGTACGCGACAGCGGCAGCTCCCCGCCGGTCAGGGCGCGTCCGACGAGCTTGTCGACGGCGTTGTGGCGGCCGACGTCCTCGCGCAGGTCCAGCAACTCCCCCTCCGGCGAGAACAGCGCGGCCGCGTGCAGGCCGCCGGTGCGGTCGAACACCCGCTGGGCCGCGCGCAGCCGGTCGGGCAGCGCGGCCAGCACCTCCGGCTCCAGCGGGGGGAGATCCCCCGTGATGGGCCAGCGGGAGGTGGTGCGCACCGCGTCCAGGCTGGCCTTGCCGCACAGCCCGCACGAGGAGGTGGTGTAGACGTTGCGCTCCAGGGTGATGTCGGGGACGGTCACCCCGGGGGCCAGGCGCACGTCGACGACGTTGTAGCTGTTGCGGGTGGTGCCGTCGGCCTGCTCGGTGGCCCCGGCGCAGTAGACGATGTTCGCCAGCTCCTCCGGGCCGCCCAGCACCCCCTCGCTGACCAGGAAACCGGCGGCCAGGGCGAAGTCGTCGCCGGGCGTGCGCATGGTGACCGCCAGCGGCTTGCCGTTCAGGCGGATCTCCAGCGGCTCCTCGGCCACCAGGGTGTCCGGGCGCTCGCTCACCGCACCGTCGCGCAGACGGACGACGCGGCGGCGTTCGGTGACTCGGCCCATGAAAGATCAGTCCCGTCTCGAAGTGGTGCTGTACGGCCGCGGCTCCTCGGGCCGGGCCCGAGGTCCCATTGTGCGCCGCCGACGGTCCCCCGGGCGCCGGGAGGCTCAGCCGGTGAGGCGTCCGGCGAGCCGGCGGGTCGCCGGCGCCGGGACCGTCCCCAGGAGGTCGTGGAGCAGTTCCTGCAACTGCCGGTAGCTGCGGACCGCCTCGGCCCTGCGCCCCTGGCGGTCGAGGGCGTGCAGCAGGACGCGCCAGGCCCGCTCGCGCAGCTCGTCCACGGCGATGACCTGGCGGGCCCGTTCCTCGGCCTCCTCGGCACGGTCCGCGGCCAGCAGCGCGCTCCCGTGCTCCTCCAGCGCCCACAGCCACCGTCCGGTGAGCCGTTCCCGCTCGCGGTGGGCCCACTCCTGGTGCCAGTCGGGCAGGAAGGGGCCGCGGTAACAGGCGACCGCCTGCTCGCAGGACTGCCAGCGCGGCGCCCCCTCCTGCCGGCGGGCGCGGTCGACCCAGTGCTCGAATCGCTGTACGTCACTGGTGACCCGTGCCCCGGGCGAGAGGCCGTAGCGCCCGGCGCGGTGGGTGATGTAGTCGGCCCTGGGGTGCCAGGCCGGGCGCAGCGCCGAGCGCAGGAGCCGTATCGTGGTGCGCAGCCGGGCCTCGGTCCTGGCCGGGTCCTCGCCGGGCCACAGGAGCTCGATGAGTTCGTCGCGGGTGGCGCCGCCGGTGTGCGCGAGGCGGAAGAGGATGAGCTGCGCGTGCAGAGAACTCCAGCGTTCGGGGAGTACGAGCACCCCGGACAGGCGCACTTCGGAACCGCCCAGGCAGCGCAGGCCGATCTCGGGCAGGGGCTGGTGCCCGGCGTCGGAGATCGCCTCGGCGGCCATGCCGCGGATCCTTGCGGTGGGGTCCCGGTGGCCGGCGAGCAGCTCGTACGCCCACGCCTCCCGCTGTCTGCCGAGCGCCCTGACCGCCCATTCGCGGACCCGCTCGTCGGGTGAGGCGAGCAGATCCGCGGCCAGGGGCGCGAACGCCTGGGCCCAGGCCGTTCCCAGCGGGTCCGGGAGCGGCAGGGTGGCGGCCCCGTGCTCGATCGCGGCGGGCAGCAGCCCCCCGAGCCGTTCGGTGATGGAAGCGGTCAGCCCCGGATAGTGGCACATCTGGGTGAGGAGGTGGCCGACGTGTTCGCACAGCGTGCCCCGGTCGCCCTCGGCGTGGGCGAGGGCGGCGGCCGCCAGCCTCCACCGCAGCTGCTGGTGCGGGTCGCCGTAGCGTTCGAGGAGGACGCCGGCCTCCTCCAGAGCCGCCCTCGCGTTCGCCGGGTCGGCGAGCCCCGCGTAGGCGACGAGATGGACCGCCAGCGTCCACAGGTCCTGCTGCATCCGTGCCACGTCCACCGCCGAGCGCGCGGTGCGGGCCGCGCTCAGCAGGCTGCGGGAGGCCTCCACTTCCGCCTGGGCCATCAGCACGTCGGCGCCCAGAAGCGAGGAGCAACCGGAGTCCAGTTCCCGCAGGGAGCGCCGGCAGGCGTCGTGCGCGGCCTCCGTGTCGCCCTGGTGGAGCAGGGCGACGGCACGGTTGTACTGGGCGAAGCCGACGATGTGGGAGACGGGCGGACTGCCACTGTGGCGCAGCGCCCACTGGGCGTGGTCCAGGGCCTCGGCGTGCTGCCCGCTCCAGTTGAGCACGAAGGCCAGGCAGTTGTGCGTACGGGCCAGGCCCAGGCGCAGGCCGTGCTGCCGGGCGATGTCGACCGCCTCGCGCAGCAGCGCCCCGGCGTTGTCGAAGTCCCCCCGCCGCAGGGCGACGAGAAGGGCGGTGTTGGCCAGCACGTGCCGCTGTCCTTCGGCGTCCGCTCGGAGCTGGAACACGCGCAGCTGCCTTCGCAACAGCCCCTCGGCCTCGTCCAGCCGCCCCTGCCCGCTGTGGACCAGCGCCAGCCCCTCCCGTAACTCGTCCCAGTCGCGGTGCTCCTCGTCGGTGTCCGCGAGCAGCCGCCGGGCGGCCTCGAGAAGCCGCCCGGCGCCGGGGATGTCCCCGCGGTACCAGCTCAGGACGCCCTGCGCGGTCAGCACCCGGGCGCGTTCGTTCGGGTGGCCGGCGCGCTCGGCGAGCCGGTGCGCCCGCTCGTAGCAGAGCGCCGCCCGCTGCCATTGCGCCAACTCGGTCCAGGCCTCCCCGGTGCGCAGCGCCAGTTCGATGTCGTCCGCGCTGAGATGCGACGGGATCCGCTCCACCAGCCCGACGAAGGTGTGCGCCTCGCCGCGGTCGCACAGCGGCTTGGCGAGGTTCTTCAGCAGGGCGACGGCTTCGGGGAAGTCGCCACTGTCGATCGCGTGCCTGCACCGGGTCGTCTCACGCACGACCAACGGAGTCTCCTCGTAGCCGATCACGGCGCGTCGCTCCCCTCTCCGACACGGCTGTGACGGGGGACTGCCCCCAGGTCACGGGTCGGACGCGTGGTTTCACTCTCGTTTCATCGCCGGGCGCCACGCTCTGAGCGTAGATGTCGTGCCCGCGCCATGCGTAGAGGGCGAATCCGCGCATGCCCGGGCCGCGGCCGGTTCCCCGACGAAAGCGAGCCGTCACCGTGACAGATCTCCCACCGTCGCCGTTACCGTCACCGCCGACCGGGCCGGACGCGCCGTGACCGCGACGAGCGCCCGCGCCCGAGGGCCGCGGCTCCGCCGCGTCCTCGGTGTCCTCGGACTGCTGCTCACCCTCGCGGCCACCACGACCGCGCCCGCCTCCCCGGCCCCCGCACCCCCGCCGCGGCCCGAGCCGGGACCGGCCACCTCACCCGGCCCCCAGCGCACACCGGCCCAGGCCCACCACTGGCTGGAACTCAGCGGCAACACCGCGGGCGACCAGTGGCGCGGCACCCAGCACATCGCCTTCACCAACACCGGGGGCACGCCCCTGGACCGGATCTGGCTGCGCCTGTGGAGCAACGGCATCCACGGCTGCGCGGCGACCGACCCGATACGGGTCACCCGGGTGACCGGAGGGACGCCCGGCCCCCTCGCCCAGGACTGCACGGCCCTGCCCGTGGACCTGCCCGCCCCGCTGGCCCCCGGCGACGCCACGGAGATCTCCTTCCACCTCGCCATCGACGTGCCCTACCAGCACCAGCGGTTCGGCAGGGTCGGCGACTTCTCCTACCTGGGCAACGCCGTACCCGTCCTGGCCGTGAGGGACGCCGGCGGCTGGCACCTGCCGCCGTACGTTCCCGAGGGCGGCAGCTTCGGGGAGAGCTTCTTCTCCCTGACCGCGGACTTCACCGTCACCCTCGACCACCCCAGCGCCCTCGCCGTCCCGGCCACCGGAACCGTCCAGAGCACCCAGAGCGCCGACGGCCGCACCGTCACCCGGATCCACGCGCCCCGGGTCAGAGACTTCGCCTTCGCCGCCGGACCGTTCCGCGAGGTCACCGCGGTCACCCGCACCGGGGTCACGGTGCGCGGCTGGGCCACGCCCGACGTCACCTCGGCGCAGGCGCGGTCGGTGACCGCGACGGTGGGCGGCGCCGTCGACTTCTTCTCCGACAGCTACGGCGCCTACGCCCACGGAGAACTGGACGCCGTCATCAGCGGCGCGTTCACCCCGCAGGGCGGCGGCATGGAGTACCCGGGATTCGTCCTCACCGAACCCACCGGATCCGTCGCCGCCCACGAGACGGCCCACCAGTGGTGGTACGGCATGGCCGGAAACGATCAGTACCACCATCCCTGGCTCGACGAGTCGGTGGCCCAGTTCGCCACCGACCTGTACCTGAACCGCCGGCGCGACTGCAGCCCGGTGAGCGGCTGGCCGTCGGCCTCCGCCCGGGTCGACGCCGGCATGGACTACTTCGCCGGTAATTACGCCGAATACGTCCCCACCGTCTACCACCAGGGCGTGTGCATGCTCCACGACGTGCGCGCCACCGTCGGCGCCGAGGGACTGCGCCTGGCGCTGAGCGACCTGATGGCCCGCAACCGGTACGGCGTGGTCGAGCCCGCCGAGTTCCGGCAGACGGTGCAGGAGCACAGCCGCACCGACCTGGACCCGCTGTGGCAGCGCTGGCGCAGCGACCGCGGCTGACCGCGACCGAACCACCCGGGACGACCCGGGAGAACCCCGAAGGCACGACGAGAGGAGACCAGGTGACATCTGACCGCGCACACCGCAAAGGGCGCTTCGCGCCCTTGTGGACCAGACTCGGCTGGGCGGCCGTCATGGCCCTGCTGGCCGCACTGCTCGCCCCGGCGGCGCAGGCGTCCCATTACCACACCGGTTCCACCCAGAGCCATCTGCACAACATGCACTACAACACCGTGAACTCCGGCGGACCCGGCACGTACGACGAGCAGTACTGCGGCCAGGTGCACTCCAGTTCCTACCTGACGCACAGTCAGGCCACGAACTTCCTGCAGAACACCCTCACCGGCCAGGGCGACCGCGACTGGGACGGCACCGGCGACTACCGGATCGACATGTGGCTGGCCCCCAACCCCTGCACCTCCTACCCCTCGGCCGAGCGGGCCGGCATCGAGATGGAGTACCACTACGCAGCCGACTGGAGCAGCGTGTGCGGCGGCAGCTACGGCTACTACAACTGCGCCGTGGACCAGAACCCCGTCTACAACTCCGCCTACGGACACACCGACTACCGCTGGAACGTCATCTACCTGGTCGACAGCTCCGGCGGTCAGCTCGACAACCGCGGACGCGCCTTCATCAACCACGAGACCGGGCACTCCTGGGGCCTGCTCGACCCGCGCTGGGACGGTGACTGCCACACCCCGAGCATCATGCACGGCAGCTACACCTACGGCTGCACGAACTGGCAGAACTGGTGGCCCAGCAGCTACGACTACAACTCCGTCGTCACCGTGATGAACGGCGTCTGACCTCCGGCCGAGCGGAAGTGGGATTCGACATGCTTCGACGACTGCGCGACAGCAGGACGAACAGCGAGAGCGGTGACAGGGGGAACAGCCGGAGGAACACCAGGAGCAACAGCCGGAGGAAGGCGGCCCTCCACCTGGCGGCCATGGCCGGGGTGCTCGCACTGGCGGGCGGCTTCGTCGCCCAGAGCGCCTCACCCGCCCACGCCGAGCTGACCCTGGAAGGCGGACTGCTGGTCAGCACCCGCGAGGACTTCCGGCTCTGCGTGAGCACCACCGGAGAGCTCGACAACCCCCGGCAGGCCCGCGCCGAACTGGTCTCCGGACTCGCACAGGTGCAGAAACACCCCGACTGGGAGGCGGCGTTCGGCGCACCGCCGGCGCGGGCCGCCGTCGCCGCCGCCGACACCTGCCCCTCGGTACGGCTGCCGGAGAGCGTCGAGCGCACCACGATCGTGGGCCCCGGCGTCACCGAGGACCCCACCCCGTACCGCACATGGGTGCACATCCTCGACGAGCGGACCGCCGACCGCGTACTGGGCGCCGGGGTCCAGGCCGCCACCGCCCCCGCGGAGATCATGTTCGACGCGGACCGGCGCGGTGCGACCGTGTCCACCGCCGTCCTCGTCCGTGCCGGGCACCTGGACGACCAGACGTTCCGCAGGGGCCTGCTCACCGAGGGGATCGGTCTGCTCCCGACGGTGAAGGCCCCCGACCTCTCGGCGTCCGTCCACTCCGTCAAGGGCGCCCCCGAGACGGACGAGGGCGCGGACAAGGGCGGTGAGAGATGAGCCGGCTCCCCGTCCCGCGCCGGCTGCTGACCGCGGTGGCGGTGGCGGCACTGACCCTGTTCGGCGCGTTTGCCTCCACGGCCGCCGCCACTCCCCGCGGCGGGCAGGACGCGCCCGCCAGCGTCGGCGCTCCGGCCGACTCCGCAGGCCCGGCCGCCCGGGAGGTGGGCGCCACCGCCACGACCCGCTCGATCAGCTGCGCCGGGGCGGGGCGCGCGGCGGGGTGGCGGGGCGACCAGCTGGTGCTCGCCGTGGCGATCGCCCTGGCCGAGTCCGGCTGCACCCCGGGAGCCACGGGATACAACGGCCCGACCACCGGCTGCCCCTACGGATCGGCGGACCGGGGCGCGTGGCAGATCAACGACTGCTACCACTCCGACGTCTCCGACGCGTGCGCCTACGACCTGCAGTGCAACGCCGACGCGGCCTACCGGATCTACGGCTGGAGCGGCGGCTTCACTCCGTGGACCACCTACAACACCGGCGCCTACCAGGCGTACTGGAGCGAGGCCGAGGCCGGCGTCAACGCCCCGTCCGGCAACAACACCTACACGGTGCGCACCGGCGACGGCACCGGCTACGTCAACCTGCGCTCCGGCCCGGGGACCGGTTACTCCGCCGTCGGCCGGGTCCAGGACGCCGACACCGTCCGGATCAGCTGCTACTCCCTCGGCACCACCCACGTGGGTCCCTGGGGCAGCTCGAACCTGTGGAACAGGCTCACCAGCGGTTCCTGGATCAGTGACGCGTTCGTCTACACGGGCTCCGCCGACCCCGTGGTCCCGCGCTGCTGACCTTCCACCGCCCGGACACCACCGGCCCGGAGGCGGGCCGGTGGTGTCCGGGCGTACGCGGTTTCTCACCTGCGGTGAGAGCCCGCGCGATCTCCCCGCACCCCGCCGGACCACGGCTTATGCATGTGAGAGGCACCGCGAAAACTTGGTATGGTGTTCCCGTCGCCGCGGCCGGAAGGCCGCGGGTCGCACACCGGTCCGGGTGGCGGAATGGCAGACGCGCTAGCTTGAGGTGCTAGTGCCCTTTATCGGGCGTGGGGGTTCAAGTCCCCCCTCGGACACCAGTGGAAGCCCCAGTCGATCTGGGGCTTTTCTGTGCTTCCGGCTGTGGCGTGACCAGCTCCTTCGCTCCTCTTCGTGTACCTCCCTCGTGGTGTCCTCGCCCCGGTGCTTGGCAAGCCGCCCGTCCATGAGCTGTCCCATGGCCATGTCGGAGCGGAACGTGAGGGCGCCTGCCTCATGGTCGCGTGCCACTTCGGTGAGAGCACTTGGGAAGGACGCAGGGGCGCGGAAGCCGGACGCCAGCCCCCGGCAGCCCGGCAGCGGGAAGCCCACCGGGCTCCGGGATCAGTTCGTCACGTCAGGGGGCAGCGGGGAATTCTTCGGCTACCGCGTCCATCAGGAGTTCATCGCAGGGCCGACCGCGCCAGTAGCCGGACTGCCGCAGGCGCCCGGCGGGTTTGAACCCGGCCTTCTCATAGGCGGTGAGCCCCGCCGCATTCGGCTCCAGCACCTTCAGCCAGACCATCCGCAGGGCGGCGTACTCGAACGCCCACCGCAGCGTCAGGGCCGTTGCCTCTGTGGCCAGCCCTTGGCCCCGGGCTTCCGGTGCGAGCAGGATGACGTACTCGGCGGTCCGTACGGCTGAGTCGATCTGGAGCGTTGTGAGACCGACCGGAGTGCGCTCCTCGGTGGTGATCACCTCGAACTGGGGGAAGTCCCGGTTCCGTCCGGTCGCTTCCCATCCGCCGGCACGGACCTCCCAGGACTGGGGGACCTGGGTGCCGAAGCCCAGGATCGTGCCGGGGTCGTTCTCCCAGCGGTGGTAGTCGGGCAGGTGGTCGCGGTCCGGCATGGCCAGGCTGACGCGCTTGCCCGGGAGCAGGATGTACGGGTCGGTCATCGATACCTCTTCGACGCTGGTTCTGTTCCGTTGATGGGGGAGTAGTCACCAGTCTGGTCCGGTTCTTCGACAGGCCGGCCGTGAACGTCACAGATCCACGCGTGCATGCGTATCGGATCGGTGGCGACGCCGTGCCGCCAGGCTCCTCCACGGCCGCCGATCGCCAGCAGGAGCGCG
The DNA here is from genome assembly GCF_002843305.1 of Streptomyces barkulensis. Taxonomy (GTDB): domain Bacteria; phylum Actinomycetota; class Actinomycetes; order Streptomycetales; family Streptomycetaceae; genus Streptomyces; species Streptomyces barkulensis. The sequence goes on along the minus strand of NZ_PGSG01000013.1, from coordinate 4,359 downwards.
GCTGTCGTGGACTCTTCCAGGCATGCGACACGGGCGGGGAACAGGCGCGCGGCCCAGCGGACCGACCGGACCGCCAGACCGGCGTGCGCCCGGGTCGGGCCAGGGAGGTTGCGGCCCACTTCCGCCAGCCGTACCAGGCGACCGAAGCGCGTGCGCCCTCGTCCCAGATGACGTGTTACGAGGGTGCCCGCGAGAAGCACGCTCGCCGCGATGCGCCACGACCACGGGGGCGGCGCCGGAGCGTCCAGCCGAGCGGATGACTCACTCGTCCCCCATGAGGTTTCCGAGGGACGGACCGTGACGGGGGCGGGTGCTTCGCCGCGTTCCAGGCGGTCGAGCCAGCGCGAGAGGGAATCGCCGGTAAGGACCATGGTTGTTCCGGTTCGGTAGTTGACGACTACGCCCGCCGCCCCTGTCAGTGCGGTACGGGTGTGGCGGCTCGGAGCGGGGACGTTCACGGCCTGTCCTCCCAGCGGACTCGATCGGTCGCGGTGTCGCCGGCACGTAGCCATAGCTCGGTACCGAGCAGTGGTTCGAGCAGTCCCCATGGAACGTCCACGCCGAGCACGGCACGCCGGAGAAGCGAGCGGAGGACTTCCGGACGTACAAGGCCGAGGTCCGCCAGGTGCCCGTCAGCCAGCTCCAGGACGTTCGCCTCGTTGGCTCGCAGTCCGTGGTGGTGGTCCACCGCGAACAGCCCTTTGGAGCCACGCCGCACAACGAAGAAGGCGCTGGCCCAGACCGCCCTTGCCTCCGGGCAGTCCTACCGGCGCAGGGGCGCTGTGCTGGCCGATCTGGCCGCCGTGGGCGCGAAGCGGCGTGACCCCGAACAGGTCGTGGCGTACGGACGGGAGGCCATCCGGTTGGCCCAAGCATCATCGTCCGGGTACGTCGCCCGTAGACTCCAAGCCCTGTGCGATGAGTTCGGCCCCCTGAACAGGGACCGCCGGGTAGCGGAGCTGGGGGCGGAGATCGCCACGCTGAGCACGCCGTGACGAGAGGGGTTGGCATGTCGCAGGTCGAAGGCGCACGAGTGTTCCGGGAAGCCTGGATCGAAGGAGTGCACCGCCACTTCCCGGGGGAGCCGAAGCCCGGGTACGTCACCCCCTGGGAGGACACACCGGTGTGGGAGCGCGAGGCCGCGGGTGCCGTATACGAACAGGTCCGCCAGTTCATCGAGGTCAGTGGCGGTCACACGGCCAAGCTGTCCCGGGAGCAGAAGGGCCGGTTCGTGGCGGTGTGCTGGACGGCGCAGATGTTCAAGCACTTCGCGGACCCCAAGCCGGGGTACGTCGCCGACTGGGCCGACCTCCCGGCATGGCAGCAGGAGACTGACGCCGATATCTTCGAGGTCATCGAAAAGTCCTGATCAGGGCAGGCTCGCGAGGTGGGCGCCTGACACCCGACAGGCCCCCGGACACAGCACGGAACCCCGCAGCCTCGTCGAGGCAGCGGGGTTCTCGCGTCCACGGGCCTGTCGGGTGTCAGGCGTCCCGCTGCGGGGAGGCCGGCCCGACGAACTCCGCCCAGGCCTCGCGCGACACCGTGAGGACCGGCCCGGCAACGGCCTTGGAGTCCCGGACGTGCACAGCGGCCGTGCCGGCCGCGACCTCCACGCACTGACCGCCCTCGGCTCCGCTGTAGCTGCTCTTGAACCAGGCGAGACCGGAGGCGACGGTCGAGGACTCAGTGTTGGTCATAGCGATCCCAGCACCCCTTCGATGAACTCCAGCGACTCTCGCGGACTGAGAGCCTGAGACCGAATGATCCCATAGCGCGCGTGCGCGAGAGCCGCTCGTTCCTGGTCGGTCTGAAGAGCGCTGGTCCCCTGGGCCTCGGTGTACATGAACTTCCTGCCGTCCTTGCGCGTGACGACCGTGAACGGCCCGTCCACGCCCGAACTCTCCTCACAGTCGAGCGGCATGACCTGAAGTTCGACGTTCCTCTTCTGGCCGGTCAGGAGCAGGTGCTCCAACTGTCGGCGCAGAACGTCCCTTCCGCCGTACCGGCGTCGCAGCACCGACTCGTCCATCACGAAACTGAGCAGCGGCGCGGGCCGCCGGTCCAGGAGTTCCTGGCGGGCCAGCCGCGCGGCGACGCGCAGTTCGATGGTCTCCGGGTCCAGCGGCGGGCGCCTCATGCCGAGCAGCGCACGCATGTACTCCTCGGTCTGGAGCAGGCCGTTGACCACGAGCGTGTCGTACATGACCAGTTCGATGGCCTCCTTCTCCAGCGCCGCCATCCCCTGGAAGAAGAGCGGGTACTGAGCCCGCTCCACCTCCTCCTTCCACAGGCTCAGCAGCCCGTCGGCGTCCAGAACTTCGTCCGCCCGCTCGATCGTCCGGGGCGACGGAATCCTCCGCCCCTGCTCGAACGAGGCGACCGTCGAGGCCGAGTAACCGATCCGCTTGCCGAACTCCTCGCGCTCCAGGCCCTGTCGGGACCGCAGGGCCTTCATGGTCCGCCCGAACGCGGTGACGACACCGCGTCCGCTCTCGTCCTCCGGCCGCCGCCCGGGCCCGTCGTCGCCTTCCCAGCCGTCACCGAAGTTCACGACCGCCCCGCCACTCGGGGCGGTCTCCCCGTCCGTACGCTCAGTCATCGAACATCACCTCACCGGGCCAACGCGCTTACCCGGAAGGCGGTCACGCCGCATGCCTCGTACTCGCACGCGTACCGCGCGTACAAGCGGCCCGCGAACCGCGTCACCACTGGTCGCGCCGCGCCGCCACGGGGACCGTGGTGGCCATGACGAGCAAGCCCGGCAGCCCCGTTGACGCCACCCGTCCCACCCGCCTCGCCGGCCCCGGCGACCGCGTCTTCGGGATGCGCTTCACCTCCACGCCCAGAGGGGCCCGTCTCGCCCGGCACCTGGTCGCCGTCCGCCTCGACGCCTGGGGGATCCCGTACGGCACCACCGCGCACGAGGAGATCGTGCTGATCGCCGCCGAACTCGCCGCGAACGCCGTGCGGCACGGGCACGTACCCGGCCGGGACTTCCACCTCCGCCTGCACGCACCGGCCGGTGGCCGGTGCGTGCGCGTCGAGGTCACCGACACCCGCGCCGAACGCCTGCCGGTGCGCCCCGCCGCCCCGGACGCCGAGTGCCCGCAGGAGTCGGGCCGTGGCCTGCTCCTGGTGTCGGAGCTGGCCGCGCGCTGGGACTGGCATCCGCGCCGGGACGGGCCGGGCAAAACCGTCTGGGCGGAGTACGCCCTGGGGGAGCGGTGAGCACTCATGTAGATCTGCTGCACGGGTGATCCGGTGGTGCAATCCACGGTTGAGGTGCGTGGCCATCTCGCCGACATCATCAACCGTGCCCGGCGGGGGAGACTCCGGCGACCACAAACCGGCGCGGCAAAGAGGAAGGCGTGGTGATCGACATCGAGGAGCATCAGCGTCTGCGCCGGATCGCCGAAGACGTCGAGGATGCATGGCTCAACCGGCTGGCCGACGAGGCCGAGTCCGAAGGCGTGGAAGGGGCGGTCTCACTTCAGGAGATGGCGGCGCTGCTCCGCGCCGACGAGGACTGATCCATGAGGTGTGCAACGCCCTTCATCCCTTCATCCCGTACATGCAGCGGGACATGCTGAAGACCCTGCGCGCCGACGCCGCGCGTCTTCTGCACCGCCTCGCCGAACTGCTGAAGGCGATGGACTCGGGGGACACCATGGCGTTCGACATCAAAGCACTGCAGGGCCACAGCGCCAGGTGGCGGCTCAGGATCGGTGACTACCGCGTCGTGTACACCGTGGAGGACGGCCAGTTGATCGTGTGGGTCCTGGCCGTCGGGAATCGTCGCGACGCCTATCGCAGGATTCCCTGAACTCATGTTTTACCGGGATGCGCGGGCCGGACGGGGCTCTCCTGAAGCTTCCCCGTGTTCTTGGACACCTGGAAACTGGGACGTGAGAGCCCAGAGGAAGCAGTGCCAGGTGGGAAGCAAGTACACGAAGCGGTACTCGGACGAGTACAAGCGGGACGCGATCGAGCTCGTGCGGTCGTCGGGCCGGACGGTGACCGAGGTCGCCCGGGAGCTCGGGGTCAGCTCGGAGTCCCTGCGGGGCTGGGTGAAGAAGGCCCGCGCCGCTCAGGACACCGGATCCGGTCCCGTGGCCGGGCGGGCCGGGCAGAGTGCCGACGACCGGGACGAGGAGCTGAAGCGGCTGCGGAAGCTGACCGCTGAGCAGGCGAAGACGATCGAGATCCTGAAAAAAGCGACGGCCTTCTTCGCGAAGGAGAGCGACCGGTGAGCGCGATATGCCGGTTCATCCACGCGGAGAAGGCGAACTACCCGGTCACGCTGCTGTGCAAGGTGATGAAGACCGCGCGGTCCACGTACTACGCGTGGGTGGCCGG
>NZ_PGSG01000012.1 GCF_002843305.1 Streptomyces barkulensis | reverse complement strand
TGAGCTGTACTGATCTTCGTGGAGTCCCTCAAGCCTGGGTTACGCTTCCAGGCGTAAGGAGAACCACGAGCAATGCCAGCACCCCGTAAGTACCCCGATGAGCTGCGTGAGCGGGCGGTGCGCGAGGTCCGCGCGACCGGCCGCCCTGTGGCCCACGTCGCCCGCGACCTCGGCATCCACAAGGAAGCCCTGCGGTCCTGGGTCCGCCAGGCCGAGGCGGACGCCGGCGAGCGTGACGACCGGCTGACGACCGCCGAGCGCGACGAGTTGAAGGAACTCCGCAAGGAGAACGCCGAGTTGAGGCGGGCCAACGAGATCCTGAAGGCCGCCTCGGTGTTTTTTGCCCAGGAGATCGACCGTCCCCGGACGAGGCCGAGCAGGTGATCGACCACCTGCGCGACAAGGGCCTCGGGGTCGATCCCGTCTGCCGGGTGCTGGATGTGTCGCCGTCGACGTACTTCGCGCGCAAGACGCGGCCGAAGTCGGCCCGACGCCTGCGCGACGAAGAACTGATCCCGCTGGTCACAGCCGCGTGGGAGGACTCCGGGCGCACCTACGGCGCACGCCGCGTCACCCGCGCCCTGGTCCGCGCCGGACACACGGTGGCCCGCTGCACGGTCGAGCGGCTGATGGGCGAGCTCGGCATCGAGGGCGTCATCCGCGGGCAGCGCCGCCGCACCACGGTCCCCGAGCCGGCCGCGCCGCGCCCGCCGGACCTGGTCAACCGCCGTTTCACCGCCGAGCGGCCCAACCAGCTGTGGCTGGCGGACCTGACCTACATCCGCACCTGGTCGGGGTGGGTCTACGTCGCGTTCGTCCTGGACGCGTACTCACGCCGGATCGTGGGCTGGCAGGCCGCCACGCACCTGCGCACGGACCTGCCGCTGGACGCACTGGAGATGGCGCTGTGGCGGCAGAGGATCAAGAAGGACGCCGATCTCATCCATCACAGCGACCGCGGGTCGCAGTACGTATCCATTCGGTACACGGAACGTCTCGCCGAGGTCGGTGCCTCGGCGTCGGTCGGGTCCGTCGCGGACAGTTATGACAACGCGATGGCCGAGGCCCTCAACGGCACGTTCAAAGCCGAACTGATCGAACATCAGGGGCCATGGCGGGACTTCGACCAGGTCGAGCGGGCCGTCTTCCAGTGGGTCGCGTGGTACAACGGTGAACGACTCCACTCCGCCCTGGGCTACGTGCCGCCCGACGAGTACGAGCAGACGTACTGGGCGTACCTGGAGGAAGTCCCGCAGACCGCTTGATCACACGATCGCGGACTCTACGAAATTCGGGGCAGCTCATTCGACGGACTGCCGTGCTGGGCGCCTCGTGTGCGTTGCTGCTCCTCACCGCGTGCGGCAACGGCAGCGACAGTGATCGCGGGGACAGCGGCGAGGGCTGGAAACCGCCCGTGGGCACGGCGCAGGCCGAGCAGGTCGCACGGCGCACGGCGCTCACGCCGAGGCAGTGGGGGAAGGATTTCCAGCGGCGGGACGGCAACTACGAGTACGACCTGAGCGAGATATCGATGGGTCGGCCCGATGAGGACTGCCGCTGGCAGCAGGCCCCCGGCCCATCCCCCGATCTGGTGGGATGGGTCCGCAACGTGGAGGCCCCCGGCTCGGGACCATCGGGTTCGATCACCGGCGAGGCGGATTCGATGGTTCTCGTGCACAAGCGGCAGTCCACCGCCCGCCTCCAGCTCCCGGACATGCGCGCCGCCTTGGACCAGTGCCAGACCTGGTACTACGGCGACGTGCTGCGCTACGACGACATCCACATGGACAACGCCGGGATCGACGGCGTGGACGAGATCCTGGCCTGGTCGGCCACCTCCTCCCAGACCGCGCAGGGCCAGAAGGCCCCCCGAGAGGCCTGGCCGGTTTCGGAGATCATGGCGCGCAAGGGACCGGTCGTCCTCCACGCCCGTATCACCGCCGATCCCGACGCCTACAGCGCGCAGGCGCTGCGCATCCGCGCAGCCCGGGCGATGGAGACGATGGTTGCGCACCTGACCAGCGAAGAGTGACCATCCTGCGGCCGGTGGGCCGGTGGGCCGGTGGGCCGGTGGGCCGGCCAGGATTCCGTGGCCGGGAGGGTGCGGTCGAGTCCGGCGGCAATGGCCTGTTGCTTGCAGCTGCCGCACAGGCGCGGGTGAGTCTCCCGTGGCGCGTCCCACCCGGTGGGCTCGACGGCCTTCCAGCGGCCGGTAGCCTGACGGCATGAGTGGCGGCATCGCGTGGATAGGCGCACACCACCACACCTCTTCACCGGCCGGGCCCGGCATGCTCGGCGGCATCTCGCTGACCCTGGTCCGAGGTGTGGAGGCGGACGAGTTCCTCATCAACCTGGGCGCCGACCTCGACGAGCTCGCCGCCCGCACCCCGTGCAGGGAGCTGTGCGTACCGGCCGGGCGGCCGGGCCGGCCCTCCCCCAGCCTCAACCGCGCCATGTACGGCACGTGCGGTGAGTGGACGTATGTGCTGGAGGACTGGGGCATGGCGACCTGGGCGACCGGCTACCAGGGCAAGGCCGAGTCGATGCTTCCCAGCGAGGGCGAGGAGATCCTCTGCCTGACCGCCAACCGCTTCAGCCCCCCGGCCCTGATCGTCCATGCGCCCGGTGCTCGCGCGTACCGGGCTGACTTCGGTACCGACACCGGGCGGGGATCGGCCCTCGATGCCGCCCTCGGCGCCGCGGGGGCGGTGTTCCCGTCGATGCCCGCGGCCGGTGAGGTCGAAGTCGTCACGTACTTCGAGGAGCATGGCGTGCGCCTGCCCGAGCTGGTGTTCACCGCCGTGGGGTCCTACACGGGCGTGGCCGTCGACCAGGACGCCGTGAAGGCCGGCGACCTTCCCGGCGTCCTCATCGCCCCGGCATAACCGCCCGCCGCGTACTTGGCACCGGCCCCCTGACCACTTCCGTTCCGGCAAGTTCGTGCAGAGGTGGTCGAACCAAGCGTCCGGGCGCACGTCGAACACGGATCGCAGCCCCTCGCTCTCCATGACGAGCCGCGTGCCTCTCAGGACCGAGGAGGAGTCGGTGTGGTGGCGAATGGCGCCGATACGAACGCCTTCGGGACCCCACAGTTCGTAGCCGTCGTGTCCCTCGGCCGTGATCACCACTCCTTCGTCGGTCATGCCCATGAGGTGATCGCTTGTCCGAAGCACGACCGAGCCGCCGGCGGTCTCGCGGTTCCCGACGTCGTCCCATCGGTGCAGCCTGCCGTCGTTGTGGGCCACCATCCGGTGCCGGCCGTCCGGGGAGAAGGCCAGCTTGTCGGTGTCTTCCTGTTGGAGGACCGCGTCCACCTCGTCGCCCTCCAGTTCGTGCGTCCGCGTCCGTGTCCGCGTGTCCCAGATCTGGATCCGGCCCTGCTGCCGGTCGTTCAACGCCACGACGGCGACCTGCCGCGGGTGGCCGGGCCGGGTCGGGGCGGGGCGGGGCGGGGCGGGGCGGGCCAGCAGATCGTTGACGGTCGCTTGCGTGACTTCCATGACGGTCAGTCAAGCGCGCCGCACCGGCAGCAGGCACCGCCCGATCTGAAACCCGGAGCGCGTTTTGAGGGCATTACCGGCAGTTTGTTCTGAAGGGCGCTCACCAGTGGTACTCCTACGGTGTCACCTCACGCGGCGACAGACGATACTCGGTCTTGTGAACTGGTTCGAGCAGGCTCGGGCGGCGGAGCGACTCCGGGACTGGGACGCGGCGATCGTGTTGGTGAGTGCCCACGCCGAGTGCTATTCCAACGATCCGGACATGCACGACAACCATCTGTGGCACATGGATCTGCTTGCCCGTGCGGAACGGATTCCGGAACTCACGGAGCGCGCTCTCACGGACGTCCACGCACGTCGAAGACTCAACAGGTCGCTTCGAGAACGGGGCATGGAGGCGGCACTGCGCGACCGTGCCGAAGACGGTGACCGGGGCGCCCTGTACGACCTTGTTCGGCTGCCGGGTGAGACGAGTCGGGTGCAAGAAGCCCGGCAAGCAGTCCAAGAGGTCGCCCCCAAGGACCAGTACACACGCCGGGTTGTGGCCAGGGGCCGCTGGTCGTAGGTGTCCGGCCATGGCTTCCCGGTGAGGTCGCCGGTGTCGACCTCGGTGAGCAGACCAGGTTTGACCAGGCGTTTCAGTTTCGCGCGGGCACCTTCGACGTTCCCCGGCAGCATTTCGCGGTCGAGGACTCGGCAGGCGTCGTGGCCCTCAGCGGGCCGTCGACGTCGAGAGGTGGAGCACAGGGCCGCTCACGGCAGGGGCTCCTCCTTTCTCACCCGGGCCTCACCGGCGGATGCGAGCCCGTTCGCCCGGCTTGTTCGGGGCCGGGGTCGGGGCCGGGGTTCCTGCCGTCGCGGGTCGTCCGCCGGGCCGCCCTGGCCGTGGGCCACCGGGAGCGGGAGGGGGTCAGCCAGGTGTGCCGGAGTGCTGGTCTCCCATCTGGTCCTCGATGAAGGCCACGGCCTCGCGGCCCACCCCCAGCGCGCCGAGGAGAAGGTCCAGGGCCGTCTCGACGTCACGCTGCGAGCGGTTCAGCCACACGAACAGGCGGTCCTCGTCGTGCGCGAACCGGCTGAGGGCGAACTCCGTGCCCCGGATGCGGAACAGGGCCACGTCCACCTCGCCCAGCTCCTCCCAGGTGCGTTCCACTTCCAGACGCAGCCGGGCCGCGACCGCCTCCAGCGGCGGCCTCAGCCCGGCGACGATCCGGTAGAAGCTCGCCGCGTACTGCCACGGACTCACCTGGAAGGCGGGGTTCTTGCCCACGTGGTAGCCCAGGGCCGGCGCGGGCTGCCAGTCAGGTTCCGGCCCCGGCACCCGAACCACACCGGGTGCGTCACCGGCCGCGTCCGATGAAGGAATCGTCACCCGGCCCATGATGGATCAGGACTGTGGTTCCAGACCACCGGCCCGGCGCGGTCGGACGGATCCGGCGACGGTGATCCGAGCGTGGGCGGTGGTGCCCGGCCCCGGGTGAGCCTGCCTGCTCGGAGTGGCCGAGGGACCGTCGCCGTCACCGACCACGTTCTCCTCGTCCGGCGGACCGCCCGATGAGCCCCGGCCGTACAACACGCCCCACGACACGCGGAAACACGACGCCCCCGGCCACAGGCGGAAAGCCGTCCCCGCGGGCGCGGTTATTCAGTTCTCGTCGTCAGCGGGATGACCTACAGTGAGCGTGCCCGGGTGCGCAGGCGGCGGGTACTTCGATTTGGGATCGAGTGGTTGCAGGTTCGAATCCTGCCCGGCCGAGCGTGAGTTCGACCGGTAGCTCAACGGCAGAGCGCTTACGTTCCCGTCGCCGACCTTGTTCTCCGGGCCCACAACTTCATACCTCTGCACCTCCCGGTGCGCAGGCTGCGGTTACTTCTTCGGTTGAAGCACCTTCGGGTGCGCGGGTTCGAACCCCGCACAACCGCAGCCGTCCTGATCTCGGGAGGCTCAGGCATCCGGGGCGCCCGGTGCGCAGGCGGGTGGTACTTCTCCTCTCAAGAGAAAGACGCGGGTTCGAATCCCGCCGCCGGCCGTACGGCCGGTGTAGCTCAGCGGCCCAGAGCACCACGTTCCATCCGCCGCCCCTGTTCTCGGGCGCCCCGTTTCGCCGAACGCCTCTCCTCTCACAGAGAGGGGCTTTTCATGGCTCGCTTCAACACCCGTACCGCCCGCCCCGCGGGCTTCTCCCCCGTCACCACGACCGGTGGGCGCACGACCACACACCAGGGCGGCGTCGGCTACCTGCGCGACCCGCGCGGCGAGCTCTTCCTTCTGTCCGTGACCAACCTCGTCGGACAGGGCACCTTCTACGAGACCGGCGGGCAGCGCGACGACCGCTTCACCCAGCTCGTACGGCAACTCGCGGTGGAGGACCCGGCCTGGACCGCCGGCCTGCTGAAGTGGCTGCGCACCGGCGGGAACATGCGCACCGCGGCGATCGCCGGGGCCGCCGAGTACGTCAGGGCGCGCCTGCGGGCGGCGAACAGCCGCCCCACCGGCAGCCACGAGACCGCCGAGCCGGGCAGCGGACGGCCAGAGGGCGACGATCTGTCGCACTCCACGATCTCCAACCGCGCCGTGATCGCCTCGGTGCTGCAGCGCGCGGACGAGCCGGGCGAGCTGCTGGCGTACTGGACGTCCCGGTACGGCCGGGCGATCCCCAAGCCCGTCAAGCGCGGCGTCCAGGACGCGCTGGGGGCGCTGTACACCGAGCGGGCACTGCTGAAGTACGACACCGCTGCGCGTGGCTTCCGGTTCGGCGACGTGATCGAGCTGGTGCACCCCAAACCGGCCGCGGCGTGGCAGGGCGACCTGTTCCGGCACGCGATCGACCGCCGGCACGGCCGGGACCGGGCCGTCCCCGAGTCGCTGCGGACGCTGCACGCGCGGGCGCGCCTGACGGCCATGCCGGTCGAGGAGCGGCGGGCGCTGCTGTCCGGGCCGGCCGCGCAGGTGGCGCTGCGGGACGCGGGCATGACCTGGGAGGCGCTCGCCGGGTGGCTGCAGGGCCCGATGGACGCCGCTGCGTGGGAGGCGATCATCCCGTCCATGGGAGTGATGGCACTCCTGCGCAACCTGCGGAACTTCGACGAGGCCGGCGTCTCGGACGAGGTCGCCGAGCAGGTCTGCCAAAAGCTCGCGGACCCGCGGGAGGTGGCACGCTCGAGGCAGCTGCCGATGCGGTTCTACTCCGCGTACGCGGCGGCACCGTCGCTGCGGTGGGGGCACGCGCTGGAGAAGGCCCTGACCGCGGCGCTGGGGAACGTGCCCGCGCTGCCGGGGCGGACGCTGGTCCTGGTGGACACCTCCTCCTCGATGAACGAGGGGTTCTCCGGGGACGGCACGGTCAAGCGGTGGGACGCCGCGGCGCTGTTCGGGATCGCGTTGGGGCAGCGGTGCGCGGAGGCGGACGTCGTGTCGTTCTCCTCGGCCCGCAGCTACTGGGGCGACTCCCCGGGGGCGAGGACGAAGGCGTTCCCGCTGGGGCGTGGGGAGTCGCTGCTGCGGGCGGTCGGCCGGTGGAAGGACGGCGGCTGGTTCCTCGGCGGCGGCACCGACACCGCGCTGGCGCTCCGCGAGGAGTACGCCGGGCACGACCGGGTCGTGATCGTCACCGACGAGCAGGCCGGGCACGATGTGCGGGAGGTGAGCGAGTCGATCCCCGCGGGCGTGCCGATGTACACGTGGAACCTCGCCGGGTACCGGGCCGGGCACGCGCCGTCCGGCGGAGCGAACCGGCACGTTTTCGGGGGGCTCACCGACGCGGCGTTCCGGATGGTGCCGCTGCTGGAGGCCGGGCGGAACGCGTCCTGGCCGTGGGAGACCTGACCTGCTGCCCGTACAGCGTCAGCTGCCGAAAGGGCGTCCGGGTTCGTCTTCACGCCCTGACCGACGGGCGCCCTTCGCCATGGTCGCGGCCGGCACGGAGATCGGGCTCGGTCATCCGGCCCGCCGGTGGGCGACGCCGGTTGTCCCCTGCCGCTGCGGGAGGTGTTCCCGTGGCGGCAGGGGGCGCGGCGTGTTCTGACCGCAGAGCTGACCACGGGGCTGACCGCGGGGCCGTCATGCGGGCCGCTGTGCGGCGGCGCGGTCGGTTTTCGGCTTCGTCGGCGGCGTCCTGCACGGGCCGGGGCGGGCCGGGGCGGGTGGTTCCTTCACGGGAACCGGGACTTCGCAGGCGGGCAGGGCGGGGTCAGAAGGACACGTCGATGTAGTCGATGTCGGTGAAGGCCACGTCGAGGCGGTCGGCGCGGCGGCCGCCGTCGCGGAAGTACTCCTGTTGCAGGCCTTCGGCGACGATGTCGCGCAGTTGCCGGTCGTCGGCGCCCTGCTGCCGCGCGGTGAAGAGGCGGTCGGCGTAGGCGGGTGGGAGGTGGACGGTCAGGCGGCGCAGGCGGGGGTCGTCGGTGGAGCCGATGGGGGCGCTGTAGCCGAAGCGGGCGCGGGTTTCGATGGTGATGCCTGTACTGGTGGCGGCCTCGCGGCGGCGGCGCTTGCGCACCAGGGGCTGCCAGCGGGCGCGGACGGCGGCGTCGATGCGGTCGGTGATGGCCTTCGGCGGCCTCTTGCGGTCGCCTTTGCGGTAGCGCTCCACCGAGCGCCGGCTGACGCCGAGCTCCTGCGCGACGGCTCGGGTGGTCTTCAGTTTACCCAGCAGGAAGTTGATCTGGGCCTTGAGGGTCTTGGGCGGGTTGCGGGTGAACACCTCGGTCTCGGCGCGTTCGAGGGCGTCGTCGATCTCCCCCACGGGCTTATTCTCCTTCGTCCAGGACGGCGTCGACGCCGTCCTTGATGTGGCGGGCGGGGTTGTAGCCCTGCTCCATCAGATCGACCGCCCAGGCCATCTGCGCCACGCCTTCGACCTTGCACAGACCCGGGCTGGGACCCAGGCGGAAGGAGCCGGGCAGGGGCTTGCCGGAGGTGGTGTAGGGCAGGAAGTCCAGCGGGGAGTCGCCGGGGCTGGGATAGACCACGCAGTCCGAGAGGACGGCCAGGGGGTACAGGCCGGTGGCCTCGGCGGTCTTGAGCATCTTGCGGTGCATGTTGACGCGGGCCTTGGCGATGACCGCGGCGCGGATGTCGGGGCGCCAGGTGGGACGCTCCAGGGCAGGCCAGCGCTCCCCGTCGCGGTAGTGGCGTCCCTGGGGGCGTTCGCGGAGTTTGCCGATGCCGCCCTTGACGGTGGACTTGATCGCGGCGAGGACCATGGCCGGGGCCGGGTCGGTGGGCCGGTGGCGCTCCATGGCGGTGAGGAACGCGGTGTCGGTGAGGTCGGTGGTGACGCCGAGGTCGGCGAGGGTGTCGAGGTAGGCGGCCTTGAGGCGGTCGTGCCAGGGGTCCAGGTACGCGCCGGTCTCCCGGCGCAGATACGCCTCGACGGGCGCGACGTTGCAGCCCAGTTCCTGGGCGTAGGCGACGGTGGGGGTGGCGTACCAGGCGGGCCCCTCGGGGCGCTCGCCGGTGGGAGTGAAGGGGGAGGGCAGGCGCGGATCGGTGTCGACGTGGGACAGGTCCACGTACCAGCAGCCGGGGATCTTCTTGTCGAAGACCGGGCGCACCACGTGCTCGGGGCCGGACAGGCCGACGGTGAGGCGCGCGGCGGCGGCGAGGAAGGCGGTGTTGATGTCCAGCCCGATCGCGTAGGGCAGCAGGCATTCGGCGTCCGACAGCAGGTCGACGCCGCGGACCCACTGGTAGACCTCCTCGTCGAGGAATCCGCCCGCCCAGCCCTGGGCGACCGGATGCTCGGAGGGCGCCTCCGGTGGGGCGGGGTCGACCGGGTCGGTGCCCAGCGAGCCGGGGTTGTGGCCGGAGACCCAGGCGCCGCCGGCTGCGTCGCGCACCGCGCGGGTGGGCGGGCGCAGGGCGGTCATCAGCTCCAGCCCGGTCACCGCCGTGGAGCCGCGCGGGGTGATGACCCGGGTGGCGTACAGGCCCAGCGCGTCGGCGAGCTGGGGCGCGGTCAGGTCGGCGGCACCGGGCCAGGAGCGGGTGTCGAGGGCGTCCCAGGGCAGGATGGCCAGTTGCACGCACCGGCGGCGGCCGTCGGTGGCGGGGCGGTAGACGCGGGCCCAGGGGCCGAAGCCGCGCCGGGTGAGCTTCCACCGCGCCCTCGTGAGCTGTTGGACCACCGGGTGGTCGTCGGGCAGGCGCAGGGTGCGGCGGGCCTCGGGCCCTTCCAGGCGTTCGGGCAGGCCGAGTTTCACCGCCGCGGCGGCGGTGAGCACGATCAGCGGGTCGGCGTCCTTGCCGGCGCGGTGCAGGCGGGGCGCGCCCAGGTGGGATTCGGTCAGCGTCCACTCCACCAGTTCGGGGAGGGTTGTGGCCGGGCACTCCATGACGATGCCCTGCGCGCCGTAGGCGGTGCCGTCGCCGTCCAGCACGGCCAGCGGGCCGTGCTGGTAGGGGGCGGCGGCGATGTTCGGCACCGGCCGCTTGCGCGCCGGGCGGCGCGACGCGGCGCGGCGGGAGGCGGGTGCGGGACGTTCCACTCCCGGCCCGGCCGAAGGCTCGGGCGTCGTGGGGGGCGCAGCGACCGGCTGCGGCCGGGGGGCGGGATCGGTGAGCGTCTCCGGCGCCGGCGCGGATACCGGCGGGGTGGTGCCGGGCGTGGGGTGCTTCGCGGCCCAGCCCTGCAGCAGCCGCTGGTAGGCCTGCAGCCGCGGCGGCCTGGGTTCGCTGCGCCCGTTCTCCCAGTTCTTCACCGTCTGCAGCGTGGTTTTCAACGCCTTCGCCAGTCGGGCCTGGGTGATCCCGGCGGTCTCGCGCAGCCGGGCCCGCTCCGCCGGGGGCGGCAGCTGCGGCTCCTCCTCCAGCAGTGCGTCCACCGCCTCGAACAGTTCCTCCTGGGTCGGCACGCGCCTCACCTCCACCCCGGACCCTAGCAAAATTTAACCCTCTCTCATTTCTTTCTTTAACCCGCGCGTTTAACCCGCTGTCGAGTCGAAGGCAGCCGGCCGACCACTCGGAAGAAGCTGCCCGGTGTCGGAGGACCCCGGCCGTCACCCCGAAGGCCGACGGTCGGCTCGCGAGGAGATTTCGCGGAAACGCCGAACTGAAGCCGGTTGATGGTTGAAAATTCATTCAAAGCTTCGTCCCACCGGAGCTCCGACCGGGAAGGAACCACAGCACCATGAAGATCCGACCCAGGAAACTGGCACTGAGCGCCATGACGGCCGTCGCGGTGAGCCTCGCGCTCCCGGCGGCCCCCGCCCTCGCCACCGACGAGATCGACTGCGGCACCGGCACGGATTCCGTGAGGGTGACGTATCTGGACAACGGCACGGAGCACGCCCGGTGCTGGACCGGCCCCGGCGACGTCCCGCTCAATCAGGGCGGCGTCACCTCCTTCTCCTCGGGCGCCCACGAAGTGGTCGTCTTCTGGAGGACGGACCTGGGATGGGACGTCGCAGTACTCCCGCCCCACACCTCGGCCCCCTTCACCGGCGCCGGCACCCACCACGTCTACGGTTTCCACGTCAGGTAACCGCTGACAGCGGCCGGCCCGGTCCATCCGGGCCGGCCGGCCGGCCGTTCGCGACGCACACGGTGATCACGCGCCCGCCGCCGGCGGGCGCGTGATCACTCCACCGCACCGCAGATTCGGGAACACCCCGGCCTGATTACGAGACCGTGTACCGGCGGAAGTGCACGGCGCACTCCTCGCGGCGCGTCCGCGTTGAGCACGGCATCGCCCCATCCGAAGAACTGGCAGGTACCGGGCCCGTGGCCTGGCCCGTCACGGGCCTCGGTACGCGTCCGGCGGCCCGGCCCGCCGCTGCGGGCGGCCGGCCGGAGCACGGGTGACGAGGGCGGCGACCGTGCCCAGGGCCAGGGTCAGAGGCGAGTACAGGACCAGATCCCAGAACCGGAACGCCGCGGGGCCCTGGCCGATCACTCCGGACAGGACCAGGCCCGCGGCGCCCCGCAGGAGCAGCACGGCGGCGAGGATCCAGGTCATGGCGTTCAGGACCCGGTGCGGAAGGAGACCGCGCACGAACCCGGCTCCGGCCAGGACGAGCCACGCCGCCACCGCGAGCAGGCAGGCGACGGCCAGGGTCATCCACGGGGACGGGCCTGATGACGGGTCGGTCTGGCCGACGACGGTTTCGAGGAATCGTTCCCGGCTGGTCAGCGGCCAGGGCGACCTCAGCCAGACGAGGTGGAGGGACGAGAGGGCGGCGAGCACGAGGGCAGCCGCGACGGCAGCGATGCGATGCGGGTTCCGGGGCATGGACCGTGCTCCTGTGGTGGACGGCTCGATGGTGACCTGAAGTGCTGGAGACCCCGTCTGCGCGCGGGGTCTCCGGTGGCTCCGGCAGCGCGGCGCGCATCGGAGGCCGCCCCGGCTTACGGCTTGCGGAGCAGGGCCAGCGCGGGTTCCACCAGTGCGCGGTACTGGTTCTGCGCGGCGAACGGCGGCAGTCGGCGGAGTGCCGTGTCACGCAGCGCACGCGCCGGGCGGCTTCGCCAGTGCGAGATCTTCCCGATGCGCCGTGAGGTGAGCTGCATGCGGCGGACACGGCGGTGGCGCAGGGCTCGGTAGCGCTCGAGAGCACCGTCCGTGCCGGGGGCCAGACAGAGGGCGAGGGCGTAGGCGTCCTCGATGGCCATGGCGGCTCCCTGCCCCTGGTTCGGTGTGATGGCGTGGGCGGCGTCGCCGAGGAGCAGGACTCTGCCGCTTCCCCAGACGGGTGTGTCGAGTTCCTCGAGGTCGTGGTGGAGGGGCGGGGCCTCGGTCAGGGTGTCCAGAAGCCGGGCCGGCTCGCCGCGGTGGTGGGCGAAGGCGCGGCGGAAGCCGTCGGGCCAGCCGGGCTCCGGGGCACGCCGGGGCGCGGTGGTGACGAGGTAGTAGTACAGCTTCCGGTCGGGCAGGGGCACCGCGCCGATGCGTGTGCCGGGACCCCACGACTCCACGGCGTTCGTGAACCCGGCGTTGTCGGTGATCCCCCGCCAGCAGGTGGTGCCGCTGTAGCGCAGCGGGAGCGGGCCGGTGAGCTGTTCCCTGACGGTCGAGCGCAGGCCGTCGGCGCCGACCACGGCGTCGTAGGAGTGCACCGCGCCGTCCCCGGTGAAGCCGACCTCGACCGATCGGCCGGTGTCCCGCACGGAGGTGACGGCCCGCCCGGCGAGGAAACGCACCTCGCCCGGCAGGTGGTCGTGGAGGACTGCGTGGAGCGATGAGCGGGCGAGGGACCGGGAGGGTTCGCCGTGACCGGCCGGGCGCTGGGGCCGGATGCGCTGGAGCACGGCCCCCTCGGCATCGACGAGGTCGAACGAGGGCAGCGGGTGACTGCGCCCGGACAGGTCCACATCCAGTGCGGCGAGGATGTGGAGCGCGTTGGGAGCCAGGACGATGCCGGCGCCGGTCGTGGAGCGGTGGGGGCTCCTTTCGGCGACGGTGACGTGGTGACCCGCGCGCTGGAGGGCGCGGGCTGCGGTCAGCCCGCCTATGCCGCCGCCCGCCACGAGGATGTCGAGCGCCTTCATGTCTGCTCCTGCTGGTGCTGCGCGGTGATGATTCGGGTGAGGGACGCCTTCAGCAGCCGCAGTTGGGCGGCACGGTCCATCTCCCCGCGCAGTCCGGCGACGAGGATGCCGAAGTAGAGGGAGAAGAAGGCCGTGAACAGCAGGTCCGGATCCGGGAGGGTGACCGTGCGTGCCGAGGCGGCCTCTTCCAGTTCACCTGTCACCCATCGGCGGAACTCGGCCATCCGCCGCTCCGTGGGGCCCTGGGGGTTGGTGTGGAAGAGCGAGGCGGACAGGTACTGCCGGGCGAGGTCGGGTTCGCGGTCGTAGCTGGCGTAGAGCTCGCCGGCCACGTGGACCAGCCGGCCGACGAGGTCGCCGGCCGGGGGCAGGGTGCGCATCGCGGCCTCCAGCGCCCGGCCGATGTGCTCGTCGAGGAGGGTCTCGATCAAGGTGTTCAGATCGGGGAAGTGCACGAAGAACGTCCCGGCCGCGACGTTGGCCTCCGCGGCCACGTCCCGTGTCGTCAGTCCTGCGAGCCCGCGCCGCAGCAGCACTCGGCGTGCCGCCGCGAGCAGCGTCTGACGGGTCTGTTGTTTGCGTTGCGCGCGTACGCCGCCGGAGGGCGGGCGCGCGGAGTCGTCACCCATGTCAGTGAGCATACTCAGTGAGCGCGCTCATCGAAAATTCGGATACCCGGACCGGCCCGGCCCGCAGCCGTGCCGATGCGCCCGAGGCGGTCGCCCGGCCGCAGCCCGGCCAGACGTTCTTGCACGGGCCTTCCTGGCCTCGGCGACCGCCCCGCCGCTTGGAGGCGCTACCACCCGGACACCCGTTTCCCGCCCTGCCGACAAGCTGACACAGGGCCTTGGCGCCTACGCTTCCGGCCTTCCACACCGCCCCTGCGAGCACTCCGCACAGAGCACTTGCGATAGGCCGCCCATCGCACAAGCGGTTTCCATCCACGCACGTCACAAGGACCACGCACCGTGCGACCGGCCGAGTTCCGAGGCGTTTCAGGGGCACCCGGGCCCTTGCGGCGGTCAGGTGCCCTCCGACCATGCCGAACGCCGGGCGAAGTGGGCCCCCACGGTCATGACCATGAGGACGGCGGTGATGCCGCCGAGGGTCATGACCGTGGACGGGGAGGTGCGGTCCAGGGTGAAGCCGCCCGCCAGCGCACCGAGCGAGACCGTCGCCTGGAATGATGCGGTGAACAGCACCGAGACCGCCTCTGGCGCGCCGGGGGCCGCCTTGGCGAACCAGGTCCGGGAGGAGACGGGAACCGCGCCGTACCCGATGCCCCAGACGACCAGCAGGGCCGCGACGCCGAGTTCCCAGCGCCCCAGGACCGGCAGCAGCAGGGCGGCGACCGCGATCATGCCCGCGGCGACACCGAAGGCGGCCCGGGGGCGGCGGGCGGCCATCGCTCCGCCCAGGAAGTTCCCGGCGATGCCCGCGGCACCGTAGATCAGCAGGAAGACGGTGATCAACTGGGGGCTGATGCCGGTGACCTGCTCCAGGAACGGCGTCACGTAGGTGTAGGTGTCGACGTTGCCGAACATGCCCCGCAGCACGCTCGGACGGGTCGCCCGGTCCGGCGGCAGCGGCGGCATGACCAGCACACCGACCGTCAGGACGCCCATGGCGACGAACGCCGTGCGCCATCCGGCCAGGTCGCCGATGAAGGTGCCGGCCGGCACGCCGAGCACCGAACCCAGCGGCACCGCGGAGAAGATCACCGCCGTGGCACGGCCGACCGACTCCGCGGGCACCAGGCGTTCGGCCAGTCCGGCACCGATCGGCCAGAAGCCGCCGATGACGACACCGACGACGGCCCGGGAGAGCAGGACGAGCCAGTAGTCCAACGCCGCGGCGGCCAGGAGGTTCGCCACGGACAGCAGAAGCATGAACACGCACAGCATCAGACGGCGGTCGATGCGCGCGGTCGCCACGGTGACCACCGGTGCGGAGACGGCCGCGAGGAAACCGGGCATGGTCATCATCAGGCCCGCCATCCCGTCCGAGACGGTGAAGCTCGATCCGATCATGGTGAGCAGGCCGATCGGCAGGATCTCGGTCGTGAAGATCGAGAAGATTCCCAGCATCACCGAGACCACGGCCGGCCATCCGGCCAGCGGGGACCGGGTCGGCAGGACGGTTCCGTCAGGGAGGCGTGTGACGGCGGTGTTTGTCGAGGCCATGGGGGTTCCGCCCTGTGAAGGGCCTGTCGTCGCGCGATCAGTTCAGCAGGCTCCGGGCGCCGAAAGCCGGCGGATTCGCGACATCACCCTTGCCACACGAGGGCGGTGTCGCCGACCGGCCGGACCACTGCCGGATCATCACCGCTGGCCAGGGGGTTTGGTTCCGGAATTCCGCAGTAACGGCCCATGTCGGGCGGGCAACCCCCGGCCGTGGGCGACTTGGGCAGGCCGGCGGCACGTGGGATTCTCGGCGTCTGCACCGGCATGGGCACGGCCGCGACGCTGCACCGGTGCCTCGGCCGCACGGTGGGGGTTGCGCCTGAGTCCTACCGGAACTGGTTCAGCCCCCGGGGAGAGGGCGGAGGAGTCGGGCCGGCGGACATCCCCGTCGCCCCGAGGCAGTGAGGCCCGCGGCCTGGAAACCGGGCCGGGACACCGCGGGCGTCGACCAGATCAGACCGGCCGGATCACGGCCGGCACCACGCCCGAGTCCGTCGTCGATGAGGAGCACACCCTGTGAACACCGCGGACCCCTCCGCTCCGGCCGTCCTGCCGGAGGCCTTCTACCGCGATCTGGGACACGGCCGCTATGCGAGCGGCCCGGCCACCGCGGGGCCCTGGAGCCCCGAGTGGCAGCACGGCGGGCCGCCCTCGGCCCTGCTGGGAAGGGCGATGGAACGGCACGAGCCGCGGCCGGGCTTCCGGATCGCCCGGGTGACGGTGGAACTGCCGCGGCCGGTGCCCGTCGCCGACCTCCACGTCAGCGTCCGGACCGTGCGCTCGGGCCGTCATGCGGAGTTGCTGGAAGGGGAGATCCACTCGGGCGGGGAGACGGTGATGCTGGCCCGTGCGTGGCGGATGGCCGCCAGCCCGCCGGACACGCCGTCCCTGCGCTCGTCGCCCCCCGCGCCGTCCCTGCCCGGGGCCCAGCCGGAGCCCACCATGGCCGGCGCGCACCTGGCGGGCTACGTCGCCGCCATGGAGTGGCGCTTCGAGCCGGGCACGGGATTCGACACCCAGGGGCCCGGCACGGCCTGGGCGCGTCAGCTCATCCCGCTGCTGGCCGGGGGCGAGGACACGCCGCTCACCCGTGCGCTGACCGTGGCGGACAGCAGCTGGGCGGTCGCCTTCGAGCTGGACCACCACCGCCGGCTCGTCATCAACACCGATGTCACGCTCGCCCTGCACCGCGACCCGGTGGGCGAGTGGCTGTGCCTGCGGTCGGCCACGGACGCCAGCCCGCGCGGATCCGGGCTGGCCGTGGGACGCCTGGACGACACGGCCGGCGACTGCGGTCGTGTGGTGCAGACGCTGCTGGTCGGTCAACGCCGGTGAACACCGGCCGCTCCACGACGACAGCGTCCGCGAACAGCTCGCCGGCGCCTGCCCGGTCCCGGTTCTGCCTGCGTTCCCGGAGCAGCTGGTCAATCCCTGAAGGTTCCATGGCCGTATTCCGCACCGCGCCGCCGGCGGTGGCTCAGGGGAGACGGCCCGTTCGCGGCGGATGGCCGCCCCTGACGGACAGCCGCGGGGCCCGGAAGCCTCCCTGGGCGTCCGGAACGCCGTCTGCCCCGGCATGACGAGTCCGTCAGGCCTGGAGCTCATGGGGGCTCCACGATGGCAGGAGCGGCTCACCGCGGACGCCGGACACCGCGTCCGCGGTGAGCCGAGAACCGGAGCACGGGCCCGGCCGTGGGGTCCACTCGCCCCACCCGCCCCGTCGGCTCCTCCCGACCCGGCGAGCCGCCGGCGAACGACCCCCGACCGGCTACGCCGAGGTCCCGGACGGCCGGCCGGGGGTACAGGTCACGTCCGCCGGAGTGCCGGCCACCCCTTCGCCCTGGAAGCCGAAGGTGGTGCTTCCGTTGCTGCCGAGGGTGCCGTTGTAGCCGGCGTTGCGGACGGTGACGTTCTGCCCGTCGACGGTGAGGTCTCCGTTCCACAGGTGGCTGATGGACTGGCCGCCGGGCAGCGTCCAGGTGACGGTCCAGCCGTCGATCGGCGCGGTGTGGTCGTTCCCGACGGTGATCTCGGCGGTGAAGCCGCCCTGCCACTGGCTGGTGACGCGGTAGGTGGCGGTGCAGTCGCCGCCGGGGGCGGGGCCGCCTCCGCCGAGCGCGGCGGCGATGGCGTGGTATGCGGGCTTCTTGGCGAAGTCCTCGTCCCACGGCAGAGCGGCGCCCTCGCCGGGGAAGACGGAGGGAACCCAGGAGTACTTGTCGGTGTAGTCCCAGACGGTGATGCCGACGCACCGGGAGACCGCCAGGCACGACTCGACCACGGCGCCGTAGTCGGTGGCCTGCTGGGCGTCCTTGGCGGCGGTACGCGGCAGGGTCATGCGGATGTCGAGTTCGGTGATGGCGACATCGACGCCCAGGTCGGCGAAGCGCTGGATGTTCCGCTGAAGGCTTGCCGGGACCTGGCCGGCGATCAGGTGGGCCTGCATTCCGACGCCGTCGATGGGAACACCCCGGGCCTTGAAGGACTTCACCATCTCGTAGACGGCGTCGCTCTTGGGGCCGATGCCTTCGATGTTGTAGTCGTTGTAGTAGAGCTTGACGTCCGGATCGGCGGCGCGGGCGGCCTTGAAGGCCTCGGCGATGTAGCTGTCGCCGATCTTCTGCTGGAAGACCGACTGCCGGCGGCTGCCGTCCTCCTCGAACGCCTCGTTGACCACGTCCCAGTGGACCAGCCGGCCTTCGAAGTGGTCGACTTCGTGGGTGATGTGGTCGCGCATGACCCCGAGAAGTTCGTCGGCGGGCACGTCGCTGACCCAGTCCGGCAGCTGGTTGTGCCACACCAGGGTGTGTCCGCGCACCGACTGGCCGTTGGACTCGGCCAGGCCGACTATCTCCTCGGCGGCGGTGTAGTCGAACCGGCCCCGGGACGGCTCGGTGTACTGCCACTTCATGGTGTTGCCGACGGTGATCTGGCCGAACTCGCTGCCCAGGATCTGCGTGTACTGGGTATCGGACAGTTCGGGGTTGTCCGTGGCGGAGCCGAAGTAACGGCCCTCGGCCTCGGCCAGTTCGCCCAGGGTGGCGGTGTCGGCGTGGACCGGGTGAGCGGGCGTGATCGCGGTCAGGCCGGCCGACAGGGCGACCAGCGCTGTGGTGAGGAGGCCGGCCGTGCGGCGGCCTCGGGTCGGGCGGTGGCGGAGCATGGGGGTGTCCTCCGATTCGAAAAACGTCCGGGCTCGGTGTATTGCCGGACCGGCGGGCCGGTGGGCCGGTGGGCTGATCCGGCCCTGTTCCGGTTCCTCTCCGCAGGCGGGAAGTGCCGCCCGCCGGTGTCGGGGCACAGGCGGGCTCCATCCGGCTCCTCCCGCGGCGCCCGTGCCGCCTCGGGCGCGTTGTACGGGTCGCGAGGAAGCCGGATGGGGCAGGCGCGGCGGGCAGGACACCGGCCCGCCGTACGGGCGTGGGCGCGGGCGACCGAGGCGGAGCCCGCCTGCCCCGCTCCGCCTTCCGCGGCGCCCTGCGGGAGCGGGGCGCTCCTTACGGCCGGGAGCCGCCGAGCGCGTTCCTCAAGGCGTGCGAGGTTCCTCCTGGGCCGGGGGCGCGGAGTTCGGTGATCAGTAGCCGTAGATCATCTTGTAGGCGACCTCGGGGAGGAACTGGCCGGCCGAGGAGCCGGCTCCGACGCCGCAGTTGCCGTCGGACTCGCCCGGAACCTTGATCCACAGCAGCATCTCGGCGCCGCCGCCCTGCTGGGTGGGGGTGCCGATGCGGCGGCCCGAGGGGTTGCACCACTGGCCGTTGGAGCCGTTGCCGTTGCGGCTGGTGTCCACGACGAACGGCTTGGTGTAGCCGTAGCGGGCCCTCAGTTCGCTGTTGACCGCGTTGCCGTAGGCGGTGTTCTCGGCCGTGGTGAAGTAGTTGGAGACGTTGAGCGAGAAGCCGCGGGCCTGCCGGAGGCCGGCTTCGTGCAGGCGCTGGGCCATGGTCGCCGGGGACGCCCAGCCCGGGTTGCCGGCGTCGAGGTAGACCCAGGTGTTGGGGGCCTGGCGGCCGAACTCGGTGAGGGCCCCGGTGAGCATGCGCTCGCGCTCGTCGATCTGGGCCTGCGTCATGCAGCCGTAGTCTCCCAGCGAGTCCGGCTCCAGGATCACGACGGCCGGGCGGTTGCCGATTCCGCCGGCGAACTGCGCGATCCAGCTCGCATAGGCGGACGGCGAGGAGGCTCCGCCCGCGGAGTGCCCGCCGCAGTAGTCGCGGTTGTAGATGTTGTAGGCGACGAGCAGGGGCAGTTTGTCGGCGCGGTCCGCCGCCCCCGCGTACGCGCCCGTGGCGGTGCCGATGGTGCCGCTCCACGAGCCGAACCAGCGGGCCGTCGGGGTGTTGGCGATGGAGGCGTTGATCGCGGACGCCCGGCCGTCGCCGGGGTTGGCGGCGACCCACCGCTTGGCGCTGGAGTCGGGGTCCACGTAGAACCCGTTGGTCATGGTGGTCGGGTCGGCGGCGTGGGCGGACGGTGCGACGGCGAGTGCCAGCGGCAGGGCGAGGAGCGCTGCCGTGAGGGCGCGGATACTGCGGCGCATGACGGTACCTCGGTTTCCTGGTGGGGGGTGCGTCGCGCGCCCGCGCTCCGGGTGTGCGACGCGCTGAAGGAAGTGCGGTGGTACGCCTCCCCGCCGGCGACGGGCTCTCCGGCGGGGAGGACACGCGCAAGGACTCGGCGGAGACCTCTGGGAGCGCTCCCACTGGAAGCGCTCCCAGTCCCCGGAGTCTTCGTCGTGACAGGTATCGTGTGGTTGCTTCCGTTGGACTGTCAAGTACTCGGGAAATCACCGCCGATGGCACGGCGGAGGCATACGGTTTTTCTGGAAGCGCTTCCAGTCCCGCGGCCGGGCCCCTCCCCCTTCTCCGTCCTCCTCGTCCACCGGGCGGGTGGCAGGCGGGCGGGCGGGGGTGAGACGCTTCCGTCCGGTCGGCAGGGAGAGGCTCGGGGGTCATGGCAGAGGATGTGGCGCGTCGGCGGTCGACGCTCGACGAGGTGGCCGAACTCGCGGGTGTGTCCCGTTCCGTGGCCTCCCGCGCCCTCAACAACGCCCCGCATGTCAGCCGCGCCAAACGCGAGGCGGTCGAGCGGGCCGTCCGGCGACTCGGTTACGTGCCCGACACGACCGCCCGGGCGCTGGCCACCCGCCGGACGGGGGTGGCCGCCCTGGTCGTCTCGGGAGAGGATCCGTCGATCTTCGCGGATCCGTTCTTCGCCCAGGTGATCGTGGGGGCGTCAGGCGCTCTGGAGGAGGCCGACCTGCATCTGATGCTGTGTCTGGCCGCTTCCGACCGGGGCCGCAGGCGGGTGGAGGAACTGCTTCGCTCCAGGGGCGCCGACGGCGTGATGCTGATGGCGCTGCGCGAGAACGATCCACTGATCCGTACGGCCGAGGAGACGGCGATGCCGGTCGTCTTCGGAGGGCGGCCGGTCGGCCCGGCTCCCCGGTGGTACGTGGACGCCGACAACGTCGGCGGGGCCCGCGAGGCGACCGAGTATCTGGTCTCGCGCGGCCGGACACATGTGGCCGCGATCTGCGGGCGGCTGGACACCGGGGTCGGACGCGCCCGGTACCGCGGCTACCGGGACGCCATGCTGGCGGCCGGCCTCGACCCTCTCCCGCCGCAGGAGGGGGACTTCACCGAACCCAGCGGCGCCGCCGCCATGGCCGCGCTGCTGGCGAACCGTCCCGAGGTGGACGGGGTGTTCGCCGCCAACGACAACATGGGTGCGGGAGCGCTGCGCACGCTGCGCGAGGCCGGGCGGACGGTACCCGACGACGTCGCCGTGGTGGGTTTCGACGACCTGACCGTCGCCCGGGTCGCCGACCCGCCGCTCACCACCGTCCACCAGCCCGTACAGGCCCTCGGGCGGAAGATGGCGCACATGCTCGTCGCCCTCGTCAACGGACAGGACCCCACTCCCCTGATCCTGCCCACCCGGCTGATCGTCCGCGCCAGCGCCTGACGGGTGCCCAAGGTGTTCGGCTCCGCCCCGGCTCCGCGGCGAGCAGGCGGAAGGCGGCGCCCGCCCCGGGACCTGCGGGGCAGGGCCGTACGCGCGTACCCACCACACCACCGGACGCCGCCGCCATGTGTCAGGAGACGGTGATCTCCCGCTTGAGGATCTTCCCGGTCGGCCCCTTGGGCAGGGACGCGGCGATCCGGACGACACGCGGGTACTTGTAGCTCGCCACCTGCTCGCGAACGAAGTCACGCAGTTGTCCGGGGGTCGTCTCGGCACCCGGTTTGAGGACGACGGTGGCGGCGACCTCCTCTCCGTGGGTGGGGTGCGCGATTCCCACCACCGCGGCTTCCAGGACGGCCGGATGCCGGTACAGGACGTCTTCGACCTCCCGGGGGTAGACGTTGAAGCCGCCCCTGATGATGACGTCCTTGAGCCGGTCCACGATGCGGAAGTCGCCGGTGGCGTCCCGGGTTCCGAGGTCCCCGGTGTGCAGCCAGCCGTCCTTGACCGTCTCGGCGGTGGCCTCCGGGCGGCGCCAGTAGCCCTTCATGACGTTGTGGCCGCGCATCACTATCTCGCCGACCTCTCCGACGGGCACCTCCTTGCCCTCCTCGTCCACGACCCGCATCTCGACACCGTCGACGGGAACACCCACGGTGCCGGCGACGCGCCTCCGGTCGATGCGGTTGATGCAGGCCAACGGAGAGGACTCGGACAGTCCGTAACCCTCGAGGACCGCGCATCCGAAGAGGTCCTCGAAGCCGCGCAGCACCTCGACCGGCAGCGGGGAGCCGCCGCAGACGCAGACGCGCAGCGAGGACACGTCGTGGCGGCCGTGGTCCGCCGCGCCGAGCAGAAGGGTGTACATCGTCGGCACGCCGAGGAGGACGGTGACCTTGTCGCGCTCGATCAGCGAGAGGGCGCGGGCTGCTTCGAAGCGGGGCATCAGGGTGAGGCACGCGCCCACCGCCACCGCGCAGTTGAGCCCCATCACCTGCCCGAAGGAGTGGAAGAGCGGCAGGCCGCCGAACGTCACGTCCTCGGGGCCCAGCCGCAGCACGTCCACCGCCGCGGCGACGTTGTGCAGGATGTTGGCGCCGGTGAGCTCGGCCCCCTTGGGCTTGCCGGTGGTGCCCGAGGTGTAGAGGACGACGGCCGTGTCGGAGGCCGACCTCTCCCGGGTGAAGTCCCCGGGCCGGTGTTGTCGCAGGGTCTCGGCGAACGCGGCCGGCTCCACCGCGATATGCCGGGTGCCCACCGAACGGGCTCCCTTCGCCGCCTCGTCGGCGCCTTCGTGCCAGGTGAGCAGCAGGGCAGCACCGGCGTCCGCCAGACAGTGCGCCACCTCCCGGGACTTGAGCATGGGGTTCATGGGCACGACGACTGCGCCCGCACGCAGGATGCCGTAGTAGAGGGCTGCGAAGAGCGGGACGTTGGGAAAGAACAGGGCCACTCGGTCGCCCGCGGTGACATTCCGGGAGCGCAGGTACGCGGCGGTGCGGGAGCTGAGGTCGTCGAGCTCGGCGAAGGTCAGCTCCTGTCCGTCGAGCCGGACGGCTGCCCGGCTCGCATGTTGCAGGGCCGTGCGGGACAGGAGTTCGGACGGGCTCCGCATTTCCTCTGGCGTGATGCCCATGACAGTTCTCCTCGAGATCATCGGACGGAGTACAGGAGGGAGGCGGCGCAGATCCTGTTGTCCCGCGCGTCGCAGATGTCGACCCGCACCTCGGCATTGCGCTTGCTGTGGCGGAGCATGGTCGCCCGTGCCGTGAGAACGCCGGGGGCCGGTGCGTCCAGGCAGCTCAGACTCACGGTGCGCAGCCGTACCGAACAGTCCGCTCCGGAACGGTGTTTGATCAGCAGGTAGCCGGCCAGGTCGGCCATGCGGAACTGGGCCGGGCCGGACACGGTGCCCTCGGCCGGACCCCGCTCCAGGGACTCCGACCGGGCCTCCATGACAAGTTGGCCCTCGGTCACCGCTGCGACCACGTGGTCGGAGGCGAGCCAGGGGAACTCCTTGCCGATCAGCGCGTTGATGTCATCGGTGTTCTCGGCGGCGACGGTGTCCGCGGCGGTCATGGTGTCCTCTCCATGCGGTCGGGGGGCGGGGGGCACACGGCGATCGCGGTGACCAGCAGCCCGTCGCGGGACAGCCAGTGTCCGCGCAGCCGGCGCGGCAGGGGGATCCCGGTGGGAGCCGCCGGGATCGTGGCGTGGAAAGTGCCCCGGGGTCCCTCACCGGGCGGCTCGAACGTCACCTCGGCGTCCTCGAAGCCCAGCCAGCGGCCGGCCAGCGGGGACCACACCTTGTAGACGGACTCCTTGGCACTGAACAGCAGGCGATCCCAGGAGACGTCCGGGCGGCACCGCCGGTGTTCCACCAGACGTCGCCGTTCTTCGCCGGACGCCACTGCCTCCAGTGCCCGGGCGGACAGGGGCGCGTCGGGCTCGGCGTCCACGCCCAGGGCCACCGCGTCCCGGGCACGGGCCACCGCCGCCGCCCGGTAGCCGTCGCAGTGGGTGATGCTCCCCACCACCCCCTCCGGCCAGACGGGCGCGCCCCGCGGGCCGCGCGGCAACGGGGAGGCGGGGAGCCCCAGGGCGCCCAGCGCACGCCGGGCGCACAGCCGGGCGGTGCCGAACTCCCGCCGGCGCCCGGCACGGGCACGGGCGACGACGTCCGCCTCTTCCGGGAAGAGGACCACGGACTCCTCCCCGCGCGCTTCGGCGCATCCCGCCCACGGCGGCAGCAGCCCGGACAGCATCGGCGAACCCGTGCCCGTACCCGCGCCCGACGCGGCGGTGCGGCGCGCCGGCCCCGGGCTCGTCGGCGGTTCTACCGGCATGCGGCGTCGGCGTCGGCCACCTGGAAGGCCCATGCGGCGATCCTCTCGACCAGTCCGGTGTGGTGGCGGATCCAGCGGAAATGACCCAGTGGCTTTCCGGACGCGCCGGCGCGGGTGAGGCTCCAGCGCACGACATCCGCGTGCGGCGTCTTGGCGCAGAGGTGGTCGACCGCACGGGGCGGCGCTAGATCGTCTCCCTCGACGTCCACCGCCAGCACCGGCATCCGTACGGTGCGCAGCATCCGCTCGTAGTCGGCGCAGCCGCCCCGGATCCTGTAGCGGCCGGTGCGCACCTGCCGGGCCCAGTCGCGGATCAGCCGCGCGGACTCCCGGCCGGCGAAGCCCAGCCGCTCGCCCGGCCAGTGGCCGAGCACCGTCGCGCCCACCGCGTACAGCTGGCCGAGCAACAGCCGCCGTACGCCCTCGAGCGGGCCGAAGCACCGATACCAGGCCGATCCCGACGCCACCAGCACCATCCCGGCGACCGGCGGCTGGAACACGCCGCAGTGCACCAGCCCCAGTTGACCGCCCAGGCTGTGTCCCAGCAGAAGCCTGGGGGCCTCGGGGAAGGCCGCCCGGACCTCCCGCAGCACCGCCCCGATGTCCTGCTCGACGATCTCCCGGTAGCCGAAGCGGACGCCGCGCCGCGGCCGGGGCAGGCTCTCCCCGTGGCCGCGCAGGTCGGTGGTGACAACGGTCAGCCCCTGTGCGTGCAGTGCGCGCACCAGCGGGGTGTAGTTGCGTGCGGACATGCCCATGGCCGGCAGCAGCACGACCACCGGGGCCTGCGGCTCCTGCCGGGACAGGGCACGGACCGTCAGTCGGGCACCGTCCGGGGTGGTGATCCGGGCGAGCAGGGGGATGCGGGGCGGTCGCGCCGCTCCTGCGGGTGTCATGACTCTCCCAGTCGCCAGCCCACCACTCCGGCGCCCCAGGTGACGCCGGCCCCGAAGGCGGCCACGCCCAGCAGCCCCGACCCGCTCAGCAGCCCCTCCTCCCCGGCCTGGGCCAAAGCGATCGGAATGGACGCCGACGAAGTGTTGGCCACGCGGTCCACGTTGAGGAAGACCCGCTCGGCGGGCACACCGAGCTCCTTCGCGACGGCACGCACGATGCGGGCGTTGGCCTGGTGGGCGACGAACAGGTCGATCTCCTCCGGCGCCAGCTCCTGCCGGCTGAGCACTCGCCGGGTCGCGGCGCTCATCTTCTCCACCGCGTGTACGAAGATCTCCGGACCGTCCATGCGCAGCACCCGGTCGTGGCGGTCGGCGTAGAGAAGCGGGATCTGCTCGCCGTCGGAGCCCAGTGAGAAGCGGGGTGCGGGAGCCCGCGCCACGTCGGCGAGCAGAACGGCGCCCGCTCCGTCGCCCAGCAGGACGGCGGTCGAGCGGTCGGTGCGGTCGGTGATGCGGGTGAGCGCCTCGGCTCCGCAGACCAGGACTGCTTTGGTCCGCCCGGACTCGATCAGCGCGCTCGCGTGGTCCAGTGCGTAGACGAAGCCGGCACAGGCGGCGTGAAGGTCGAACGCGGCCGCCCGCGGCATGCCGAGCCGGGTGGCGACCTCGACGGCCAGTCCCGGGGTGACCCGGTCCGGGGTGGT
The DNA here is from genome assembly GCF_002843305.1 of Streptomyces barkulensis. Taxonomy (GTDB): domain Bacteria; phylum Actinomycetota; class Actinomycetes; order Streptomycetales; family Streptomycetaceae; genus Streptomyces; species Streptomyces barkulensis. The sequence continues at coordinate 6,596 of NZ_PGSG01000012.1, read as the reverse complement.
CGTCGCCACCACGATGTGGTGTACGTCGGCGGCGGCGCGTCCGGCGGTGCGCAGGGCCTGCCGGGACGCGGCCACCGCAAGATCGGCCAGATGGCCGTCCTCCGCCAGGAAACGGCGCTCCGTGATGCCGGTGCGCTTGCGGATCCACTCGTCGGAGGTGTCGAGGTGGGAGGTGAAGTAACTGTTGGGAACGGCGTTTTCGGGAAGCGCGGCGCCGATGCCGACGATAGCCGCTGTCATCGTGTGGTCTCCTTGGTCGCCGGGTGCGGAGCCGCCGGGTGCCGCCCGCCGCCCCTGGCGGCGTCACCGCCTGCGGGAACGGCGCCCCAGCCCATGTGGACCGCGTGCATCCCGCCGTCGGCGTGCACGATCTCGCCGGTGACGGTGGAGGCGAGGTCCGAGAGCAGGAAGAGGATCGGTCCGGTGAGTCGCTCCGTGTCGGTGCGGTCCCAGCCCAGTGGCGCCTCGGCCTCCCAGCGGTCCGCGATCCGGTCGAAGGTGCCGATACCACGCCCCGCCACGGTCTCCACAGGGCCGGCCGCGACGAGGTTGACGCGGATCCCCGCGGGCCCGAGGTACAGGGCGAGGTAACGGCAGACGGCCCCCAGAGCGGCCTTGCCGACGCCCATCCAGTCGTATCCGGGCCAGGCCGCCGAGGAGTCGAAGTCGAGCCCCACCACACTGCCCCGGCGCCCGTCGGCGCTCAGCAGCGGGGTGAGCGCGGTGGTCAGGGAGTGCAGGGAGTAGGCCGCGGTGCGGAAGGCGAACGCCGCGTCCTCGGGCCCGGTGGTCAGGAAGTTGCCGCTGATGGCGTCCTCGGGCGCGGAGGCGATGGCGTGCAGCACCCCGTCCACCGCGCCCCAGCGCTTGTCCAGTTCCTCCGCCAGCCGGGTGAAGTCCCCGGGGCGGGTGACGTCCAGCTCCAGCACCTCGGGCGGGGTGGGGAGGCCGGCCGCCGCCGCCTCGGTGATGCGGCGGGAGCGGCCGAAGCCGGTCAGCAGGACCTCCGCCCCCGCTTGCTGGAGCCGGCGGGCGGTGTGCCAGGCGATGGAGTCCTCGTTGAGGACTCCGGTGACCAGATAGCGCTGTCCGTGGAACGACAACATCACCCACGGCCTTTCGTAGTGACGGAGGGAGCGGAGGGTGCAGAGGGTGTGGAGGCCAGCACGAGGGCCGCGTTGTGGCCGCCGAACCCGAACGAGGTGGAGAGCCCGATCAGTGGCCGGCCCGGTACCGGCGGAGCCAGCCGCCGTGCGGTGCGGACCAGGTCCAACGGGCCGAGCCGCTCGTCCGGGCGGCGCAGCCCCACGGTCGGCGGCGCGGTCGCGTGGCGCAGGGCCTGGAGGGTGGCGATCGCCTCCACCGCCCCGGCGGCGCCGAGCAGATGGCCCACACCGGCCTTGCTCGAGGACATCGGGATGGCGGGCAGGGCGTCGCCGAGCGCCAGCCGCAGCGCGTCGCACTCCAGCCGGTCGTTGAGGACGGTGCCGGTCCCGTGCGCGTTGATGTAGCCGATGTCGCCCGGGGCCGCCTCCGCGTCCGCCAGCGCGCGGGTGACGGCGGCCGCCGCGCTGCGCCCGCTGGGCTCCGGGGCGGTCACGTGGTGGGCGTCCGAGGACGCCCCGTAGCCGAGTACGCTGCCGAGCACGGCGGCGCCACGCCGGGCGGCTCCGGCCGCGGTCTCCAGCACCAGGATCCCCGCCCCCTCGCCGAGGAGGAATCCGTCCCGGTCCCGGTCGAAGGGCACGGACGCGCCGGTGGGCGACAGCGCGCCGGAGGCCCGGAAGGCGGCGCTGATCAACGGTGAGGTGGACGCCTCGGTGCCGCCCACCACGACCGCGTCCGCCGCGCCGGCGGCCAGCAGCCGCAGCCCGGTGCCGATGGCCTGCGCACCACTGGCGCAGGCCGAGGCGACGCACAGCGACTCGCCGTGGAGGGCGTAGCGCATCGACAGGTGCGAGGCCGCGGCGTTGGCCATCGCCATCGGCACCGTCAGCGGTGAGACGTACTCCTCCCCCTGCCCCTCGAGGACGCCCTGCTGGATCCCGAGGGTCGTGGTGCCGCCCAGGCCGCAGCCGATCACACAGGCCACCCGGTCGGACGGATACGGCGGGGCCGCCGTCCGCCAGCCGGCCTGGGCCAGCGCCTCCGCGGCCGCGACGAGCGCGAGTTGGCTGAAACGGTCGGTGCGACGGGCCTCGTGACGGGACAGATGCTCCCGGGCCGTGAAGTCGCCGCACCGCCCCACGCCGTCGGTCAGGCCGCTCTCTCCGGCCACCGCGCGGTCGTGGAGCAGACCGGCACCGACACCGAACGCAGTCACCGCCCCGAAGCCGGTGACCACTCCAACGATCACTCGCAGCCGGCCTTCTCGCAGCAGACCCTGAGCACCTGCCCGACGGTCTCGACCCCGTCGAAGTCCTTGGGCTTGACGGGTATGTCCAAATCCCGCCTGATGGACTGGCTCAGTTCCACCATGTCCAGGGAGTCGATCTCCAGATCGTCGAGCGAGGCGTCGGTGGCAATGTCGGACCGGTCGACCCCGAGGTCCACCAGTGCGTCCGCGACGAAGGTCTCGATGGCCTTGCGGTCGAGCGTGAGGGACATGCTTCTCCTCGGGTGCGGTGTGGGAGGAAGGGGCCGCCGGGGGCCGGCCGGTGAAGGCCGGCCTCCGGCGGTTTCCGACGGTTTCCGGAAAGCTCGGGCGCTTCCGGTCGGTCAGGCACCGACCGTGTCGGCCCTGCTCGCGTGGAAGGGGGACCAGTACCACTGCCGCCAGTAGCTCTCGGCGATGTCCAGCCACTCCTCGAGTCGCTCCGCGCTGTCGAGGAAGCGGTTGGCGCTGACCACGAGCCAGCTGTAGACGGCCTGGCTGTCCCGGCAGCCGTTGCAGTCGCCCGAGGTGCAGCAGAACTGGAGCGACTCGTAGTCGGCGCCCCAGGCGTTGAAGCCCGGGATGACCGGGTTGCCGTTGACCACCCGCTCGGCGTGGTCCGGGTGGTCCACGCTGAGGCTGGGGCAGACGTCGTAGCCGAACCGCCCGCCCCAGTGGGTGGTACCGGTGATCAGCGTCCGGATGAAGTAGGGGTGGCTGACGACGGTCTCCGGGTGGAGCTCCTTGACCCGGAGGGCCTCGTCGAGGACGCGCTTCTCGTTCTCGATCCGGATCGGGTTGTCCGATCCGTGCTCGCTGTAGAAGTTGAAGGTGACGATGTTGCCGTTGTCGGCGATCTTCCGGACCGTGGGCTCGATGTGGTCCAGGCCGGACTCCGAGAGCGCGAAGATGAACATCACCCGCGGGTCGTCCCGGTAGTGGGAGAGCGCCGTGTCGAAGAGGCCGGTGAACTTCGATCCGTTGACGCGGATGGCGCGCAGATCGTCGTCGAGCGGACCGCCGCCGAAGATGCTGACGGCGATGGCGATCCTCTCGAAGCCTTGCAGGGGCATGGGACGCAGGCCGTTGGTGGAGATGGTGATGTAGGGCAGTTCCTCGACGAACACCTCGACGCGCTGCGGGACGAGCGTCGGCTCGCCGCCGATCAGCGTGGCCTGGTTCACCCCGTCCTCGCGCAGTCGGCGGGTGAAGGCGCGGATCTTGGCGAGGTCGCGTTCCTCGCTCACCGCGGAGTCGAAACCGCCCTCGAAGTACCAGCAGCCCTTGCAGCGGATGTTGCAGGCGTTGGTGAGATGCACCTCGCAGGAGCGGACGGCGCGTCCCTGGCGGCGCAGTCGGTGCAGCCGCTCGGCCAGGTCGGGCCGGTCCTGGAGGAGGGCCGCGGTGCGTTCCTTGGCCTCTCTGCGGCTCAGCGGGCGCTGCGCGATCGTGACGGGTATTGCCATCTGACGAAGCTCCTCGGTGTAGGGGCGGCTGCCTGTCACTCGGGAACGCGCAGTCCCAGGCGCTCGATCCGGGGGGTGACCTTCGCGCGCCACACATCGCACGCCTCGCCGTTGGTGGTCCTGCGCAGCCCGAAGCGCACGGCGAGCCGGGCCCGTTCCGACCGGGGGCTGCCGAAGATCTTCACGAAGGTCGGCCAGAGCCGGTCCAGAGCCTGCTGCAGTTCGTAGCGGCCCTCCTCGGTCTCCGCGAAGTTGCGGCACACCCGGGCGCCATGGGCGATGTGGATCTTCTCGTCCTGGATGATGGTGCGCACCGCCTCGGCCCAGGGCTTGTAGCTGCTGTGGGCGAACTCGGAGATCATCACCATCGCGGTCTCTTCCCCGATGTACGAGAAGATGCCGCGCTCGGCCCATGTGGTGCAGGTGTGCAGCGTCTGGTCGGCGAACAGGGTCCGCTCGGCGAGCGTCTGCTTCTCCATGTAGCCGGTGTCCACACCGACACCGGCCAGCACCCGCTTGCCGATCTTGTAGTGGTCGTACTCCTCGACCGCGCGCTCGGCGCAGACCTGACGCTCTTCGGCGCTGGGCGCCAGCGGCAGGAAGACCTGTATGTAGTCGTCGCCTCCGGAGAGCTCTCCCTCGGTGTTGACCATCATCTGCCGGAGGCAGATCTCCCGGTACTCCTCCGGCATCGCCAGGAATTCCTCCGGGGTCCGGACGACGACTTCCTCATCCGTCGGAATGGACACACTCATGACCTGTACCTCACTCAGTCGGTTTCGTTTCGGGGAACCAGTGGACGGCTGACGGGTCGCGTGGTTGCGCGGGCTCCTATCCCTCCAGTGGACGTCGGTGTGCTCGGTGCGGGAGATCCGACAGGACGGGCGGAGAACCGCCTTCCGGCCTCACGGGCTACCGGCCGGTCCCGGCCGGTCCCGGCCGGGGCGAACGGTGGTCCGCGTTCTCCAGCGGGGCCCCAGAGCCGCCGTCGGGGCCGTCGGACGGACTGGTCATCTCCGGCTCCCTTGCCGTCCGCGTCCGGTACCGGGTACGGGGGACCCGTCCGTCCGGGTGCCGGTCCGGTCGTGCGTTTGCGCGGCTCAGGGGCCGGCGGGCGCCCGGGAACGCGGGCCGAGGTCTGCCCCGAGTTCGTGGCCGGGAAATCGGTTTCCGGGTGATGTCGCCCGGAGGAACCACTCGAGCGGCAGTTCTGTGTGGCTCTTGGTCATGGAATTCGTTGTGCGGCCGACCGAGCTATGCGTCGCAAAGCGCATACGCGTCTCCTCGAGTGCCGCTCATGGCAGCACACAGGCAGGGTTTCAGCGAAGGTGACCGAGCGGAAGAAAGGCCGGCCGACGCCATAGGCGGCCGCGATCTCGTGGATCAGTTAAACACGCTTCCGGAGCGTGGGGCAAGGCACAGCGAGCGCCGCACGGAACGCTTCCCGGAATTAGCAGTTCCATTTCTATCCACATGCAGGGAGTTCTCGAATTCGCGCCATAAAACGAGAAGGGGGAAAACAGGACAGGCGACTTGTTCGCTCACCGGAACCGAATGTCCGGGGTTTGCACGGAAAAGCTTCGAAAGAAGCCGCGCCACAAGATTCGGAATCAGCCGGCGCGGGAGCAGGGGCCGAAATCTTTCCCTCGCAGCGCTTCGGGAACATGGCCGGAATCCGCTGTGCGGTGCCGACGACAGCCCGTGTGTTCCCGGCAGGAGGCCGGGACTCCGGATTCACGATCCGCCGGGTTCCCGCCGACGGAATTCCACAGTGAGGTTTTCTCAGCGAAATGATCTACGCGAAGCCGGATGAGGCTCTGGTGTCCGGACGATTCGGGCAGCCCTGCCCCGGTGGCGGGCAGACGTAAAGCCCCTGGTAGGACGGTTCTCTCTCACAAGATCGTCCTGCGACACCAGAGGCTTCACGTTGGTCCCCTATGTTGCCATGCTCGACATCCCCCGCCCGGTGGTGGCCTTCCTCGCCCGCCTGCTGGCCGCCCACCGGCGGAAGATCGGCACTCCGCGCGGCTCGCGGGCGCTGGGCCCGTTCCGCCAGGCGGTCCTGGTGCTGCGCTGGTTCCGCCACCGCACCTGCGTGCACTGCCTGGCCCGCGACGCCGGGATCTCCCAGGCCACCGGCTACCGGTATCTGCACGAGGGCATCGACGTCCTCGCCGAGCGCGCCCCGGACCTGCACCAAGTGCTGGAGCGCTGCCGTGAGCAGGGCCTGAGCCATGTGGTCCTGGACGGCACGCTCATCGCCTGCGACCGGGTGGCCGGCACCACCGAGCGGGGCAACGACCTGTGGTACTCCGGCAAGGGACGACGCTTCGCCGGAAACCTGCAGTTCCTCGCCGCTTCCGACGGCTCGCTGCTGTGGGTCTCCGACATCGAGCCCGGCTCGGTGCACGACCTGCGCGCCGCGCGGACCCATGTGCTGCCGGCGCTGTACGCCGCGGCCCGCCACGGGCTGCCGACCCTGGCTGACGCGGGTTACACCGGCGCCGGCAGCGGCGTGCACACCCCCTTCCGCCCGCATCCCGACATCGCCTCACCCCTGGCGGCAGACACCCGCGCCCACAACCGGCTGCTGCGCGGCATCCGCGCGATCGGCGAGCGTGCGGCGGCCGAGCTCAAACAGCGCTGGCGCACGCTGCAGCATGTGACGGTCAGCCCCAGCCGGATCGGAGCCATCGCCCAGGCCGCCCTCGTCCTCAACAATGCATGGCACGAAAGGCGTTGAGAAAACCTCAGTG
>NZ_PGSG01000011.1 GCF_002843305.1 Streptomyces barkulensis | reverse complement strand
AGCGCGGCGGCGCCGGGCCGGGCGCCGCCGCGCTGGCCCCTCCTCGTCTTCGCCGCCGGGGCCGCGCGCCGTCACCCGCCCGCGCCCGCAAGGGGGCGAAAAGACCAGGCCGGGGCTGGGGGCGGTCGGCTCCACGGCTTTACCCACCTGCCCGGTCCGGGACCCGCGTCGGGCACGACCAGGGGGCCACTCGGACACATTGCGGGCAGGTCCAAAGCCTGCCCGAGTTGCCAACCAGCGTACGGCCCCCTGATCATGCCCGACCCCAGCCCAGGCAGGACACCGGCCAAACCCGCTCCACCGACCTCACGCCGTCCCTCTTGCGGTCCGCTGGACTCATGAGCCTTGCCAACCACATAAGAGGTGGCATGCACACACCCTCTCAGGCGGAGATCAGGCGAACAGCCCTTGAAACAGACGGTACGTCAAGTCATTGACGTACTCAGGAGCTTGTACGTCTCCCAGTAAACGTACGCTAGGGTGATCGTGGGTAGCGCTGGTGGAGCACCTGCATCCTCGGACGCAGTAGCGCGACGTCGTTCGCCGTGAACACCACGATGCCACGGAACAACGAAGGACCACGGGCGCTCTCCTGCCATAGAGATAATTGCGCCCGCGGCCTTCGCTACATAGGAAGGTGCACCCTCTATGGCTGGCTACAGCCACTCACGTACACACCCTCATGTGCAGAGTACCTACTGCCCGGTGTGCAGTACAGCGGCGGGCCGCCCCGTCACCCCACTTGATGCATGCATCTGGAGGATTGAGCGGCTGATCGAGCGACTGGGCATGGCTGTGACCGCAGCCCTGGTCACAGCCGTGGGAGCGATTGTCGCCGCGCTGATCGTCTCAGTGGGAACCGTCTTCGCCTCTGCGATCCCGCACATGCTTAAGTTGCTCTAGCTCGATCGGCGCTGGGACCATTTTGGGACCACACGCTCCGCACGGCAGCGCACAACCCCAGCTCAGCGGAACGGCGGATCGCGCACCGCAGGGCCTCTGATCTGCGAAAACGTCTACCGCGATGATCTGGGGGTCAAGGGGTCGCAGGTTCAAATCCTGTCGTCCCGACACTGTCGGAAGGCGCTCCGACCTGGGAGAAATCCCAGGTCAGAGCGCCTTTCTTCGTCTGACGGCACGCCAGGCCGGCAGGGGCGCCCCCACCTCTCCGGGGACCACCTGGGGACCAGCCCTGGGAAGACACCGCAGACCAGAGCACGCTTCCTCGGGGACCAAGATCATCCGCGTTCTTCCCCGCTTGTGGGATGTCTACAGCACCCGGCGCACCATCCCTGGCGGCTTCGGCGGGGCGGCCGCCACCGACAGGTGGGTGCTCAGCGAACGGCCCGCCTCGGTGATCGACCGCAGATCCGGGTGGAGATAGCGCTGGGTGGTCAGCGCCCCGTGCCCGGCGATCTTCCGCAGCACGTGCAGCGGAACTCCGGCGTCGGCCATCCACGTCAGCCCGGTGTGGCGCAGATCGTGCCGCCGAAGGTGCTCGTAGCCGAGCCCGGTGACGACCTCGTCCCAGCAGGTGGCGTCCCGCAGCACCGCGGTGGTGATCCGTCCGCCGCGAGGGCCGGTGAACAGCCGGGCGTTTGGATCCTGCCCGGCGGCCAGCAGACGCTGGGCGACCAGAGGCCGCACCTCCTCGATCAACGGCACCCGGCGAGCGGTCTTGCCCTTGGTCCGCTTGTCCGCCAGTCCGCCCGGAGACGGCGTGGTCTGGCGGCGTACGGTCCATATCCAGTTCACCGGGTCGATGTCCCGCACCCGCACTCCGGAGACCTCCCCGATCCGGGCGGCGGTGCACGCGGCGAAGACCACCACCTCACCCCAGCCCGCGAACCCGCCGTGGGAGCGCGCGACGAGGGCGTCGGCCAGCGTCGTCAGGGCCGTCCAGTCGGGCAGGGCCAGGCAGCGGGGATCGTCGAGTTCGTCCTCGGCCTTGTGGTACTCGCTCTGCCAGCCCTTCACCCGGGCCGGGTTGGACTGGATGAGCCCGTCCCGCCGGGCCTGTTCCATCACCCGCACCAGCACCGCCAGGCTGTTCTTCACCGTGGAGCGGCTGCATCCATCGGCGATCCACCCGTACACGCTGCGGTCCACCGCGCCGTTGCTGACCATCGCCAGCGGCAGATGTCCCAGGGACGGCACCACCCGCAACCGCCAGCCGGCCAGATAGGGGTCGGTGGTCTTCGGCTCCAGCCCGCGCAGCGCCAACGACATGTTCGCCTCCCCGTAGACGGCCAGCGGCTGAACGGAGGTGGCCGGATCGATCCCACGCAGAGCCGCGGCTCGACGCGTACCCGCCGACAGCCGCCTGGTACCCCCGGACCCACGCGCCCTGCCCGGTTCCGTTCCACCCGGCCGGTCCCAGCTCGGCGAGGGCCCGTCAGCCGTCGGCTCCCTCGGCCGCGAAAGCCTCGCGGAGCACGTCCGCGGCCCGTTCGGGCGCCAGCGGACTGAAGTAGAGCCCGGTGGCCAGCTCGGCGGCACCGAGTATGCGCATGCGGTCGGGGCCACGCAGCAGTCCGGCGATGGTGAGGCTGAGGTGGTGGGAAGCGGTCTGCGCGACCCAGAGCTGGTAGGGCATGGGCCGGCCGAAGAGCGCGTCCAGCGACCGCACGCCGCGTGTCAGAGCCTGTGCCAAGCCGTCCCTCTCACGGCCGTCGAGCAGGTCCAGGCCGGTCCTGTGCTCCTGCGGGACCAGGCGAAGAGTGTACGGAGCCGGCAGGGCCTCGGGAACGCTGACGGACCAGCCCCGTACCGTCCCGACGCGCAGTTCGGCCCGGCTCTCCCGGCAAGCGGGGCAGTCCTGTGGAGGGTTTTGGAGCAGCGGCGGCAGGGTGGACAGCGCGAAGATCTGGCTGTGCGGGTGGGCGACCGTAGCCCCCGCTTCCGCACCGCGGTTTTCGAACACCACCACGCTCGGTGGTGCGTACCGCTGGTTCAGGTCGCTGCCGCGCTCGGCCCACACGTCGATCACAGCACGGGCCCCGGCCACGTCCATGCGGGAGAAATCCACCTCGTGACCGGGCCCGTGCACCACGATCTCGCACCGTCCCGGCTCCAGGGGCGGCCATCGGTTCGGGAAGGCGTAGGGCCCGGTGACCTGCTCCGGCGCCTCCATGCCTCCGGGGCAGAAGGGGCAGTCCTGGGCACCGTGCTGAGACCGGTTGTTCCGGTCGCCCGCCACGTACACGCTGCGCGCGCTGAGGTCATCGCGTACCAGTCTCACTGTCACCGGTCACTCCTGGGTGTCAGAGGGGCAGGTCGGTGGCGCGGGAGCCGCTGCTGTCCAGGCCGAAGGGCAGTTCCTGCAGCCCCTCGGCGGCCATCGCCGCCCGGAGTTCGTCCTTGTGCCCTTCGCGGGCGCTGATCAGCAGGAATCCGCCGCCGCCGGCACCCAGAAGCTTTCCTCCGTCCCCGCCGGCGAGCATGGCCGTCCGGTAGAGCTTGTCGATCGCGGGGTTGGACACCCCGTCGCTGAGCCGCTGCTTGCTGGTCCAGTGTTCGTGCAGGAGCGGACCGATCTCGTCGACGCGCCCGGCACGGAGGGCGTCGAGCATGGGCCCGGCCAGGGCGCCGATCGCGTGCAGCGAGGACACCGTGACCGTGTCGCCGTGCCTGGTCAACTGGTCCTGCCCGGTGAGCGTCTGGCCGGCGTCGCGGCTCAGCCCGGTGTAGAAGAGCATGAGCCGGTCGCGGACGTAACGGTGGACGGCGTCGGGCACGACAACCTCCTCCGGCGTCACGCGGCGCGAACGGTCGATACGCAGTGCTCTGATGCCCCCGAAGGCCGCCATGTAGTGGTCGTGCTTGCCGACCGGGCGCGCCAGGTCGGCCATCTCGATGGCGCTGGCCTCCTCGGCCAGGTCGACAGGCTCAGGGTCCTCCCTGTGCCGCAGCGCGTGCAGGAGGGCGACGGTGAAGGCCCCCGAACCTCCGAGGCCGGTTCCGCTGGGCGCGTCCGCGCAGACGGTGATCTGGACATTGCGCCGGGTGCCGGTCCGAAGGAGGGCGGCCCGCGCGAAGCGGTGCCTCATACTGTTCGCGTCCGACACATGCTCGGTCGCCTCCCCCGCGAAGTGAATGTGCCCGTCGAAGCTGCGGGGGTGCACCGTGACACCGACGTACCGGTCGATGGTGAGGCTGATGACGGTGCTGCCGAACCGGTCCGCGTAGCTCGGCAGATCGGTGCCGCCCCCGGCCAGCGACAGCCGCAGCGGGGCGCGCGCGAGCACGATGGAGGCGGAGCGGCCAGTGGACGTGGGATTGTTCATGCGCTGTGCCCTCCTGCGGCGAAACGCTTCAGATCGCCGGGTACCGGATGCGCCGCGAGGACGGCCGTGAAATCCGGTAACCCGGCCGGGCGGACGGTCCACTGGGTGAGCGCGCTGCGGAAAGCCGGATCGGCCAGCCGGTTCCGCGCGCTCCTGGCCTCCCGCACGATGACCCCTGCGGTGTGCCGGGCGAGGTGGCCGCTGTCGACCACCCGCCTGAACCGGTCCAGGTCCTTCCACCGCGGCGACCGCCCGTCCACGGCCAGTTCGACGTCAAGCTCCCGGTCCATGGTGTCGAATCCCCAGGCCGTCCGGCGCAGCGGATCCTGACAGTTGGCGTACCACTTGCGCACGCGATCGGTGGCCGGGTCGGTGAAGACCGCCGTGCCGTACCAGCGGCCCCACTCCACCACGTACGTCCCGTGGTCCCCCCGCCAGGTGGTACGGCGCAGGCGCCAGCCCCGCTGCCAGCCGTGCGCGCGACGGCCGTCCGGGCCGAACGCCGCGGCCCACTCCGTGCCCTCGTGGATACGGAAGACGGTGCAGGAGGACCCGTCGTGCAGCACCGTGACCGGCAGCGCACACCACGTGCGCCCGCCCGCGGCGTGCCGCAGCACCACCCGCACGCCCTCCGGCCACGGCTCCCGTCTGCTCCTCGGCGCACCACGGGTCATGTTCCGGTGCCCCCGGCAGTGTGTGACCGCTGGTACGCGATCGCGCTGTGGTAGCCGGCGAGCGTGTCCGTCACCATACGGTCCTGGCTGAAACGCTCCTCGGCGCGGGCTCTGGCGCCGGACGCGAGGGACGCGGCCAGGCGGCGGTCCGTGAGCACCTCCACCATGGCCTCGGCCAGCCGCGGCGGGTCGGACGGCGGAACCAACAGGCCGTTCACCCCGTGCGTGATCACCTCGCTGATGCCCACGACCCTCGTCCCCACGACGGGCCTGCCCGCGCTCATGGCCTCGATCAGCGCCAGGCCGAGCCCCTCCTCGAGCGAGGGCTGGACGACGAGGTCGGCAGCCGCGTAGACGCCCGGCATGTCGGCCGCACCGAGGTCCTGGCGCAGTGTCACCCGGTCGGCCACTCCCAGTTCCCGCAGGAGCTCCCACATGCGTTTCTCGTAGTCGAAGTCCGAGACACGGCCGGCGAGCAGGACCCGGACGTCGGGGCAGCGGGACACCACCGAGGGCAGCGCGGCCGCGAGGTCGAGCTGGGCCTTGCGGGTGTAGACGCGGCCGGGCAGGACCACCAGGCGCTGGCCCTCCGAGAGCCCGAGCCAGCCGCGCACGGCGGCGCGGCTGCGGGCGTCGACGGGGATCGGCGGAACGCCGTGGTAGACCAGGCTCAGCCGGTCGGCCGGCACCCCGAAGCGCACCGCCCTGTCCGCGTAGAAGCGGCTGGCGGCGAAGTACATGCCGACCGGAAGGACCTGGTACGACAGCCGGCACCGGCCGCGTCCGTACCGTTCCAGATCGGGGTTCTGCTCGTGCAGGGAGCAGACCAGTGCGGCGTCGATGTCCAGGGCCACCATGCTCGCCAGGGTCAGGGTCTCGTGGCTGTTCGCGTGGACGACGTCGAACGTCTCGCCGTCCAGCACATCCCCGAGCTCGTCCAGCACCGAATACTGCATCTGGCGCCACTTCACCTTGTCGCGGGCATCCACACGCCCGGCGAACGTCCGGAGCCTGAGCACGCGGCCGCCGGGCTCGTGGGAGGTGAGCGGGAAGCCGTCAAGCCACGAGCCGTCGGTCGCGATGACCACGTCGTGCCCGCGCGCCACGAGACCTTCGCACAGGAACCGGGCGTAGGTCTCCGCTCCGCCGGTCAGCGGTTCGTAGGTCGACGTCAGCATGAGGATCTTCATCGCTCCGCCTCCGTCCTCTCGGCTGCGGGCCGCAACCAGGGAATACGCCCCTGTGCGGCGTCCGCGCGGGCGGCGGCCAGTGCCTCGGGAGTCCCTACATCGCGCCAGTAGCCGCTGAGCCGGTGCACTCCGACCCGCTTGCCGTCGGCGATCAGAGCGGGAGCGAGGTCTTTCGCGTAGTCGTAGACACGGCCCTCGGGGATCCGGTCGATGACCCGGGGGTCGAGGCAGTAGACGCCTGCGCTGATCCAGCGGTACTCGGCGTCCGGCACGTCGGGTTTCTCCTGCGCGCCCCGGACGTCGTCGTCCGGACCGATGTCCAGCACGCCGTACCTGCGTGCCTGAGTCACCCGGGCGCACGCGAAGGTCAGCGGACCCGGTCTGCCGGCGTGCGTGCCGACCAGCCTCTCCAGCGGTTCCCCGACGATGACGTCCGCGGAGGCGACCAGTACGGCGTCGTACTTCTGCAGCTCCTCCCGGAACACGCGTAATGCTCCGGCGGGGCCCGTCAGTTCCGGTTCGACACGGGCGCGCAGGGGCACCGGCGCCGGGTTGGCGTCGAGGTAGTCGCGCATGCGCTGGGCCTGATAGTGGAGGTTGATGCAGATCTCTGCCACGTCGGCCTGGACAAGACGCTCCACGAGGTGCCCGAGCAGCGGCTTGCCGCCCACCTCCAGGAGGGGTTTGGGCGTGCGCGCGGTGAGGTCCCCCATCCGGCGCCCCAGTCCGGCGCCGAGGATCATTCCGGCGAGTCTCACTCGGCCGCCCCCGCCCCGCCCGCGCTCGTCCGGACCGCCCGCGATTCCAGCCAGCTGATCACGGTCCGTATGCCGTCCTGCAGCGACACCTTCGGAGCCCAGCCCAACTGCTCCAGGGCACGGGAGTTGTCCAGACACACGCGGCGCACCTCTCCCGGCAGCGGCGGACCGAAGCGGTGCGGCTCGGCATGCCCGATCTGCCGCCGGAGCGCGTCGTGGATCTCCAGCACGGAGTGTTCCCGGGCGGAGGAGACGTTGATCAGACCGTGGCCGAGGCCGATGGCCCGCACGAAGGCGTCGGCCACGTCGCTGACGTGGACGAAGTCACGCGTGTTCAGTCCGTCGCCGTTGATGACGCACGGGCGGCGGTCCAGCATGGCCTGCGCGAAGATGGCGATGACGCCGGCCTCGCCGTACGGTGTCTGCCGGGGCCCGTACACATTGCCCAGGGCGAGCGCGGCGTAGTCGAGGCCGTGGAGCTCGTGGTAAAGGCGCAGATAGTCGATGGCGGCGGACTTCGTCAGGCCGTAGAACGACTCCGGTACGCGCGGGGTCGTCTCCGTGAGCAGCGTCTGCTCCTCGGCGGCATGTCCGTATATCGTTCCGCCGCTGGAGGCGAACACCACTTTGCGGCATCCGCCTCGACGCGCGGCTTCCAGCATGTTGACGAGGCCGATCACGTTGACCCTCGCGTCCAGCAACGGATCGCGCAGCGAGACCTTGACGCTGAACTGCGCCGCGAGCAGCAGCATCGCCTCGGGCCCGAAATCGGCGACGGCGACGGCCGTCGCGGGATCCGCCACGTCCGCTGTCAGCACGGTCAGCCCTGGGTACGCGGCCCGGGTCTCGGCCAGGTTGTCCGGATCGCCGGTCGAGAAGTCGTCGACGACCAGTACCTCGTGGCCCTGTTCACACAGCCGGTCGACGATATGTGATCCGATGAAGCCACCTCCGCCGGTGACTACGACCTGGCTCATCGCGCTGTCTCCTCTCGTATGGTCCCGACAGTGGTTACTCCGAGCGTTGCCAGATCACCGGCGAGGTCGGTGTAACCCCGCCGAATGTGGAAATCGTCCCGAACCTTGCACGGACCGTCGGCCGCAAGGGCGGCGAGCACGAGGGTCGCGCTGCCCCGGATGTCGGCGCAGGTCCCGAAGTCGCCTGCGCGGAGGGTGTCGCGGCTGTTGGGCCGGATGTCGGCGTGCACCGCGGAGCGGCCGCCGCGGGGCGCGTGCCGCAGTGAGATGCCGTCCAGTCCGTGCGGGACGAGATTGTCCACGTACTGGAAGCGCTGCAGGAACACGTCGTCGCTGAGCGTGCTGGGCCCCTGGCCCCGCATGGCCAGGAGGAGGGAGGTGAACGCCACCCAGTCACTGCTGAACAGGGGCTCGGAGCCGGCCGCGATCTGTACCGGACGAAGGAAGCCGGAGTCGGGGAAGCCGGCTGTGATGCTGTCCGCCGTGATGTCGCCGCACGCGTCGACGCGGTCGAGGAACTCGACGTAGCGGGGGATGTCCAGCGGCCTGGCACCGGTGACGGTGACCTTCCCGCGGGTCAGCAGTCCCGCGGTCAGGTAGGTGACGGCGTGGATGCGGTCGGGACCGACGGCCCACTGGGTACCGGAGTATCCGTCACGCCCCTCGATGCGCACATCGGGCAGCCCGCCGCTCACCTTGCCGCCCATCTCCCGCAGGCAGGCCAGCTGTTCCGCGCACGACGGCTCGACGGAGGCGTTGCCGATCGTCGTGACGCCGGGTGACACGGCCGCGGCGGCGAGCGCGATGACGGTGCCGGTCATGGTGGGGTACTCGAAATTCACCTGCGCGGCATGCCGTCGGCGCCACGTGTAGACGGTCGCCGTTCCGTCGGCGCGGGACTCGACTCCGAACTGCGCCAGGATGCGCGTGTACCAGTCGATCGGCCGCTGGCCGATCCGGCAGCCCTGCGGCGCCGACTCCATCACGACTTCTCCGGCGCGCGCCAGCAGCGCTGGCAACAGGCAGAACAGCGAGCGGGAACGGCCGGCGAGTTCGCTGGGCACGGTCACCTGCGGCGGCTGCAGGGGCTCGCCGAAGGAAAGCCGCCGGGTGCCGGTGTCGTACGTGACCCGGGCGAAGACCAGGGACAGGGCGGTACGCAGCGCGCGAGCGTCGATGTGGTCGGGTACGGAGGTGAGAACGCCCTGGTCACTCAGGGCCGCGCAGGCCAGGGAATGCGCGAAGGCATGCTTCGCACCGTCCAGGTGGATTTTCCCACTCAGCGGGGTTCCGTCGTGCTCGATCAAAAGGTCGGACATGATGACTCCGCGGTCGAAGGGTGTCGGCGCGGCCGGGCCGTGGGGCAGCGAGGAGCCGGCGGAAGCGCGGCGGTCAGGGATTGCCGACGGCCGGTGGTCGCGCCATGCGCTCCGGCTTGTCCGTGCACGTGGTCTCCCTCGCCAGCAGGCCGCCGAGCAACTCGACAGCCGCGGCCAGATCGGCGACGACGGGCGTGTCCGCGGCCTGGGGGTGGGTGGCGAGCCGGCCGGCGTGCTGCTCCCCCCGTCCGGTGCGCACCATCACGCCCCGGATGCCCGCGCTCCGCGCGGCAAGCATGTCCTCGACTGCGTCCCCCACCAGTGCCGTGCGGGAGGCTTCGAGCCCGAACCGGGCCACTGCCGCGTGGACCATGCCCGGTGCGGGTTTCCGGCAGCCGCACCGGTGGTCCGGGGCGTGCGGGCAGATGAAGGTGCCCGCGATGCCGACCCCCGCGGCCGCCAGCGAGTCGAGCAGGCCGCGATGCACTTCCAGTACGTGTTCCCGGGTCAGCAGGCCGCGGCCGATGGGCGACTGGTTGGTGACCAGGATGACGGGGACGCCCGCGGCGCAGACGCGGCGCAGGGCCTGGACCGCACCCGGCAGGAGCTTGACGTGAGCAGCGTCACGGACATAGTCGTCACGGTTCTCGATGATGGTGCCGTCACGGTCGCACAGCAGGGCGGCGGAACCGGAGGCACGGGTCGCTCCGAGGCGCTGGCCGCCCGCCGTGACGGCGGCGGGCGCAGCCTGACCCGCCAGGAAGAGTGGCTGGTTCACGTGTCACCGCGCAGCGGCACGAGACGGATGTCCGAGTGCACGTCATACTCCTTGGGAAAGCGGGTGATGCCGGCCGGCGTCATGTCGCGGAGACCGCCTCGAGCAGGTAGTCACGGTTCCGCTCCACGTGCCGGATGTCGCGCAGGTACAGGTCCACGTGCCCCTCGTCGATGGCACGCTGGAAGTTCTCGTCACCGTCGGCGGCGGACTGGCGGATGAGGTCGACGAGGGCCTGCAGACGGAGCTCCACGGCCCGGACGGCGTCCAGCCGCTCCGCGGGTGTGCATCCGTAGCTGTCCAGGAACAGGCGGGTGCGGTGCGCCTGCTCCGCCAGGCTGCCGAAGCCGTCTCCGTTGGCGGGGTCCGTCAGTGGTGCGAACCGGTACAGCGCGTAGCCGAGGTCCCAGCGGCGCGGCCCGGGCCTGGCGTAGTCGAAATCGATGACCCCAACGGTCCGGCGTCCGTCGAAGACGCAGTTGTACGGTGCGAAGTCACCGTGGCAGACCACCTCAACGGGCTCCAGAGGCGGGGCGTGCCAGCCCCGGTCGAGCGTGTGCGCCAGGTCGGCGGAGGCGTCGTGAAGCCTGCGCAGCAGCCGCGCGGCGCTGGTCAGCGCCTCCTCACTGCGCACCTCGGCGCTGAGCGGGTAGTTGCCGACCTCACCGGGCAGGTAGTCCAGGATCTCGCGTCCGCTGTCGTCGATCCCGTACCGGCGCGGCACTCCGGCGACGCCCGCCCGGTTGAGGTGGTCCAGCAGCTGTCCCACCGTGTCGCTCCACGGTCGCACCGCCCTCCGGACGGTTTCACCGACACGTACCACCCGGGTGGTCCCGCCGCCCACCAGCTCCACCTCTGAAGCTTCCGTCTTCTCAGCCATGACCGGTCGTACGCCTCTCCTTCGATGCGCCGCGGAACGAAAAACGCCAGACCCGAATTCATGTGCCCACATGCCTGACACCAGGGTGCATCCCGGGCAGCACACTTCGAGTATTTTCACGGCGCGCCGAAGGTATCACATCACCCGCCACACCAACAGAGGAGCAATTCTCTTGGAACTCCACAAACGGAATGATGAATTCCACCTGTCCGGTCAATTTCAATTCTTCTATCATGAGCGAGGGCAGCGGACTGGAACCAGACGATTGCCGCTGCGGCCGGACTGCGGACACGCCATAATCCGGGGAGCAGAATGAAGTTCACAGCGGTCCTGTTCGACCTCGCCGGCACTTTGACGGTGTCCTTGCCTCCCATGGATCCGGACGAACCTTGGCGGTGTTACGCCGAGACCGTCACGGGAGAAAGCACAGAAGAGCAAGTGAAACGTCTTCGCGAGGCCGAGATGCAGGCATTCCGGGCGTGCCGGGACGAGCAGCGATCCTTTACTTTCGAAAGAATCCTGGAACTGGCCGGGGTGCCATGGACACCGGACGGGGTTGCCGCCTATCGCCGGACCTGGGAACCATATACGCGTATTCCGCAGGAGACGGCGGCGGTACTGTCCGCACTGAGCCTGGCGGGTCTCGCCATGGGCCTGCTGTCGAACACGGTCTGGCCGGCCGCGTGGCACCGGGAGATGCTCGCCCGTGACGGGGTGGATCACTTCTTCGCCTGCACCGTCTTCTCCAGCGAACTGGCGGTGGCGAAGCCCCACCCGGAAGCCTTCCGCGCGCTGCTGGCCCGGCTGGGCGGCCCGGCCCCGCAGGAGTGCCTGTTCGTCGGCGACCGGATGTTCGAGGACATCGCCGGGGCTACCGCCGTGGGTATGAAGACGGCTCTGCTGCCCCATGACTCCGTACACCAGCAGCACCTGCTCACGGCGTCCTGCGAACCGACCTACCGGATCGAGTCCATCGACGAGCTCCTTGAGATAGTGGGGCACTGACCCGGCCGCTGCGGACCGGGCCGGGCTCCCACCGTGCTCACAGCGTTCCCGACAGCAGATAACCGGCCTTGTCGTAGTGACGCTCGACAAAACGCCTCAGGGAATGCTGCTCCACCCTGCCCCGCGCCAGTCGTGCGAACAGGCTCCGGTGTGCTTCTGGCACCAAGGGAGCGTCCGTGAGACGGTCGGCGAGCAGTCCCTCACCGGCGGCCTGGCTCCCGTACCGGTAGCCCGCGCCCCGGGCGAACGTCATCTTCGGGCGCTTGAGCACGTACTCCGGCAGATCGCCGCTGAGGGCCTTGCGCAGGGGGGCCTTGGTGAGTCCGCCGTCCACCAGTACCCCGGCCGGAAGCCGCAGAGCGATCCGCACCACCTCTGTGTCCAGGAAGGGGGAGCGGACGTCCACTCCCGCCGCCGCTGCCAGGCGGTCCAGCCGCTGGCAGCTCGTGCGGTGCAGGTTCCCGAGCTCCCGCAGCCGGTGCCGCTCCACCTCCGACTCGCTCTCCCCGCTGCTGCGATAGCCGCCGAACAGCTCATCGGACCCCTCACCGGTGAGCACGACCCGGGTCCGGCCGGACAGCGAGGACAGTGCGGTCCACGTGGGGAAGGAATGCGTCAGTACCTGCGACTCCCAGGTTTCCACCCGATCGACCATCTCGTTCAGCTGGCCGAGCAGTTCGGTCTCCGTGGCAGCCGGCACCACATCCAGCGGGACCCCCAGGTCGCCGGTGAGACGGCGGGCGTATTCGAGGTCCTCCGAACCCTCCGATGCCACCGTCACAGCACGTACGCGAGGATTGACACGCCGGGCCAGCGTCAGTACCGCCGAGCTGTCCAGCCCGCCGGACAGGAGGACCGCATAGTCCTCGTCAGGGACCCTGACACGCACGGCCCGGATCAGTGCCGCACGCAGTTCGGCACATGTCCCTTCGAGGTCCGTCTCGGTGCGGCGGGATCCGGCCGGTTCCGGCAGGGCGGCCTGAGAACCGGTTCCGGGGGATATCCGGAACTCATCCGGCCCGAGTGACGCAATGTGGCCGGGCGGCAGCAGGAGGATCTCTGCCACATCAGGTCTGGACGCCAGCCCCGCCAATTGGGAGGCGCCCAGAATCAGCCCTTCCTCGGTACGCGCAAGATGAAACGGGCGGGTGCCGATCCGGTCGCGCGCCACCACGGCACTCGCACTGCGGGGGTCGGCCGTCACCGTCACCCCGCATTCCGGAACGCGTCCCCCGCTTTCGGGCAGGCCGGGCAGTCCCCCGTCATGGAGTAGCGGCTGCTCGGCTCCGAGATCCGCGGTGCCGAGCTCGATCTGACGGGCCGAGACCGCCAGGCCCTCGGTCCGTACGGCGTGCACCACGGCCGAGTCGCCGGACGCGCCCTGTGCCAGGGAGTCGGCCAGGCGTGTGCCCTCGGACCGAGAGGCACCGATCACAAGCCCTATCCGCATGCTCTTTCCCACTTCCCCTCGATGCCCGTCCGGCTGCGCCGCGACCGTCCGGCGCCGCGCTACACACTGCGTGACCGCAGGTATCTGGCCGCTCCATAACCGCAGTCCAGGAAATGCCGCAGGAACAGCCGCTCGCTGGGGTACCGGGGCAGCTGCGCCCATTCCGCGGGAAGCACGGCCTCGTCGTCCTGTAGGGCGCCGAAGACACTGGACACCGTCTGTGGCGAGTACTCGTAACCGACACCCCGTGCGAAGGACAGCTTCTTGCGCTCAGCGATGCGCTGCGGCAGGACGCCGTGCGCCATGGCTCGGAGCACCCACTTGTTACGGCCGTCCCGGACCATCCACCGGGAGTGCAGGCCGAGGGCGAACTCGGTGACGGTGCGGTCCAGGAACGGCACCCGGCACTCCAGCGTCGCCTGCATACCCATGCGGTCCAGGCGCCGGCAGTTGGTGCGGTGCAGGTTCCGGACCCTGGCAAGCCGCTCCGACTGCAACGTCCCGTCCGAGGCGACGGGCTGCCCGTAACCGCAGAACAGCTCGTCAGCTCCCTCCCCGGTGAGCACCACCCGATGGCCGTCCGCCTGGATGGCCCCCATCAGGTCTGACATGGGAGCCGCGTGGTTGACCACCTGCCACTCCCAGGTCTCCACGGTGCGGATGACCTCCGGCAGCCGTTTGTACAGCTGGGTCGTCTCCGAGGCGGTGACCCGTACCAGGGGCACATCCAGCAGACGGCAGAGCTCCTCCGCGTAGGGCAGGTCGGGCGAGTCGGGGCGATTGAGTACGTAGGCCGTCACCTGGTCGTTCGCCTCGTGGGCCAGACGGAGGATCAGGGAGCTGTCCAGGCCGCCGGACAGCGCGACCGCGTAGGGGGTGCGCGGTGTACGCGCACGCACCGCCTCGCGCAGCAGTTCACCGAGCCGGAGAACTGTTTCCTCCTTGTTCTCGGCGTCCGCGGACGCCCCCTCGTTCTCGGGCAGCGGGCTGTGTTCCTCCGGCGCCCACCAGGTGGTCGTGGTGGGGGCGCCGGTCCCTGGCGGCGCCCACCGGAGGAGGCTTCCTGGAGCGACCGGTTCGACGGTGCCGGTCGCGTGTGGCGTGAGCGCTCTGATCTCCGACGCCCACAGGACCGTGTCGTTGGCGGCGGTCCAGTAGAGCGGCTTGATGCCCAGATGGTCCCGGGCCGCCCAGAGGACGCCGCTCTCCGTGTCCAGGCAGAGGTACGCCCCCTCCCAGACGAGCTCGGGCGTGGCCGCTTCCGGTCCCCAGTGCTCGATGGCCGCGGCGAGCACCGCGGTGTCACTGTCCGGCAGGCCGGCGTAGGAACGGTCGGCTTCACCCAGACGCCGGCTCAGCTCCTGGTAGTTGAACACCTCCCCGTTGAAGGCGACCAGATAGCGTCCGCGGGGTGACAGCACCGGCTGGTCACCCGCGGCGTGGCCCACGATGGGGAGCCGGTTGGTGCCCAGGGTGGTGGCCCACTCCGCGCGGTCGGCTGTCCGCCGGCCGGCTCGGTGGTGTCCCCGATGTGCCATGGCGTGCAGGATGCTGCTGGTCAGTGACCGTCTGCGGGCTGCGCGGGCGTCGTACACCGCGGCTATTCCGCACATGTTCCTCTCCTCGTGGACACGGCGCGGACTCGGCGATGTGATGGATGGGGCCTCAGGGCCGCGCGTCGCCGGTCATGACGTGCGGCACCTGCGTGCTTCGCCACCGCAGAGGATCCGGGCCACGACGTGGTTCAGTACGAGGTGCAGGTCCTCGGTCAGGCCGTAGTCGTCGGAGTCGATGGAGACGCAGCATTCGGAGTACTTCTCCAGGCTGCTGCCCTGCACTCCCACCCAGGCGATGGTGTGCATCCCTAGGTCCCGAGCCGTCTCGGCCGCCCGCAACATGTTCGGGGACTCGCCGCTGACGCTCAGCAGCAGCAGCAGGTCGCCAGTCTCCGCCTGCAGACCGATCTGGTGGGCGAACACCTCCTCGAAGCTCGTGTCGTTGGCGAGCGCCGTGAGCACCGAGGCGTTGTCGGAGAGCCCGACGACGCGGGCACGCGGCAGACCGACCGCCCGGCAGGTGCCGAGCAGGTCGCACACGACGTGGCTGGCCGTACTGGCGCTGCCGCCGTTTCCCGCCACGAAGACGGTGCGGCCTGCCCGGATGGTGTCGGCGATCCTCTGGGTGGCCCGTCCGACCGTGTCAAGATCCATACGCAGGGCCAGTTCGGACAGGTCTCTCATGTACGCCATCGCGGTGTTCACCGCGTCGGCATGCCGTGACAAGGGCTGGGTAGGCATGGCCAGCTGATTCCTCTCGGGGTCACTGCGAGTCCCACCTGGTGCGCCGGCCGGCGCACCAGGCCCGTCGGCGGTGGGCGCACCGTCACACAGCGCCGTCCGGCGCCGCTGACCGGCTGTCCACAGGGACAAGGTCCACGGGCAGCCCACCCCACACGGTGCACAGGAAGCCGTGCTCCCCGTCGACGAACTCGGCCGACTCCGTGTTGCGAAGCCAGTTCCGGTAACCGTGCCCGTCCGGCAGGTTCTCGCAGAGAAAGCACAGCAGGTGGAGCAGGCCGCCATGGGTGACCACCGCCACCCGCTCGTCGCCCGGGTGCCGCTTGCGCGCCCGGGCGAGGAAGCGCCGCACCCGGGCCATCGCGTCGACCGCGCTCTCACCACCGGGGGCGAGAGGGGATGCGTAGTCGGCCTCCTTGATCCAGCGCACCCAGCCCTCGGAGAGCAACGCCATGCCCTCGTCTTCGGGCATCCCCTCGGCCTTCCCCACCGAGACCTCCACCAGGTCGTCGTCGACCGTGTGCGGAATCCCGTGTGCCTCGGCGATCTCCTTCGCCGTCTGCACGGCGCGCACCATGGGGCTGCTGTAGATCTGGGCGACGCGCAGCCCGGTGCTGCGTCGCGCGAGCTCCCGGCTCTGCGCAAAGCCGTTCTCACTGAGGTTTTCTCAACGCCTTTCGTGCCATGCATTGTTGAGGACGAGGGCGGCCTGGGCGATGGCTCCGATCCGGCTGGGGCTGACCGTCACATGCTGCAGCGTGCGCCAGCGCTGTTTGAGCTCGGCCGCCGCACGCTCGCCGATCGCGCGGATGCCGCGCAGCAGCCGGTTGTGGGCGCGGGTGTCTGCCGCCAGGGGTGA
Source organism: Streptomyces barkulensis (assembly GCF_002843305.1). Classification (GTDB taxonomy): domain Bacteria; phylum Actinomycetota; class Actinomycetes; order Streptomycetales; family Streptomycetaceae; genus Streptomyces; species Streptomyces barkulensis. The sequence goes on along the minus strand of NZ_PGSG01000011.1, from coordinate 782 downwards.
GGCGATGTCGGGATGCGGGCGGAAGGGGGTGTGCACGCCGCTGCCGGCGCCGGTGTAACCCGCGTCAGCCAGGGTCGGCAGCCCGTGGCGGGCCGCGGCGTACAGCGCCGGCAGCACATGGGTCCGCGCGGCGCGCAGGTCGTGCACCGAGCCGGGCTCGATGTCGGAGACCCACAGCAGCGAGCCGTCGGAAGCGGCGAGGAACTGCAGGTTTCCGGCGAAGCGTCGTCCCTTGCCGGAGTACCACAGGTCGTTGCCCCGCTCGGTGGTGCCGGCCACCCGGTCGCAGGCGATGAGCGTGCCGTCCAGGACCACATGGCTCAGGCCCTGCTCACGGCAGCGCTCCAGCACTTGGTGCAGGTCCGGGGCGCGCTCGGCGAGGACGTCGATGCCCTCGTGCAGATACCGGTAGCCGGTGGCCTGGGAGATCCCGGCGTCGCGGGCCAGGCAGTGCACGCAGGTGCGGTGGCGGAACCAGCGCAGCACCAGGACCGCCTGGCGGAACGGGCCCAGCGCCCGCGAGCCGCGCGGAGTGCCGATCTTCCGCCGGTGGGCGGCCAGCAGGCGGGCGAGGAAGGCCACCACCGGGCGGGGGATGTCGAGCATGGCAACATAGGGGACCAACGTGAAGCCTCTGGTGTCGCAGGACGATCTTGTGAGAGAGAACCGTCCTACCAGGGGCTTTACGTCTGCCCGCCACCGGGGCAGGGCTGCCCGAATCGTCCGGACACCAGAGCCTCATCCGGCTTCGCGTAGATCATTTCGCTGAGAAAACCTCACTG
>NZ_PGSG01000010.1 GCF_002843305.1 Streptomyces barkulensis | reverse complement strand
CAGGTTCCGGGTCAGGGCGAGCAGCTGGGCCAGGGCGAACTCCGCGACCGCGTTCGCGTTGGAGCCCGGGGTGTGGGTGACCGCCACGCCGTGGCGGTCGGCGGCGGCCAGGTCCACGTGGTCGGTGCCCGCCCCGGCCCGCCCGATCACCCTCAGCCGGCTGGCCACCGCCGGGCCGGTCGCCGCCGCCAGGAAGGCGGCGCGCAGCGGGACACCGGCCCGGGACTTGAGCGCGTGGTAACCGAGCCCGTCGCGGACGGTCTCGGCGACAAGCACCGACTCGTCGAAGGCGTCGAAGTCGGCGAAGGCCACCCGGCCCGCCCACGCCGCCCGCACGCCCGCCGGGTCGGTCACCCGCCGGAGGTTCAGCGTGACGGCCAGACCGTGCCCGAGCAGACGCTCCAGCTCACGGTCGAGCAGCTCCCCGGGAGCCGCGTCCAGCAGCAGCACTCGCATCCGCCCCATGGGTCCCCCTTCCCGGCGGGTGGACCGTACACGGTCCAGCGGCCGACGGCGAGAACCCTGGCCCCTGTACCGGGCTGACAGAGACTCCCACATCTCCAGTTCCTCCAGTGCGGGGGTGTCCGGGAGCGGTATCCCTGGTCAGGGAGTGGTGGTCTGGTCTGGGTTGGACAGGTGGGTGTGTGGCCGTGGTCGGGCCGTCTGGTGCCTCGGTGACGTGGTGAGTGCGGGCGCTGGTCCTAGGGGTGGGACTCTGAACTGCGGGTTTGTCGGGTGGCGGGCGGTGGTGATCAGGTCGTGTCGTCTGCGCTGCGCAGGGTTCGTGTTCGGTGGGTGTTGGTATGCGGCAGTGCTGGGGCGAGCCGCCTGGCCGGTGGTCGCCTTCACCTGCTGGCTGACGGCCTGAAGGTAGACGTGGGCGGTCATCGCAACTGAAGCCGGTGGTCTGCAACCCCGGCTCTGGCCCATTATGGGGCGGGTGATGATTCCTTCTCCGGACGAGGTCGAGGCCGCGCGTACTCCGGCGGGCGGCTGGACCCGTGATCAGCTCGCCGCCTGGGGCGTGCCCTGGCCGCCCCCAAAGGGCTGGAGGCAGCGACTGGCCGACCAGTGGCACGCCGCCCAGCAGGCCCCGCACCAGGACACCGCTCCCTCGGGGCCCGGTGGGGGAGAGGCGCCCGTGGCCACACCCGGCACCGTCGAGGTGCCGGGGCCGGAGCCCGACTGGCAGCCCGCGCCGGCCCTGGGCTACTACGTGGGCAAGAACCCCGCCTTCCAGGTGAGTCCGTGGCAGTACGCGGCGAGCTTCTACCGGATCGTCGCCGGGCTGACGCCGCCGCTGGAGACGATCGCGGCCCGGCTGCGTCTGGAAGTGGAGCGCACCTGGGAGGAGCTGGGCGAGGTGGACGTGGCCCTGTTCCGCATCCAGGGCACGGAGTTCGCCCTCAGCCGGTTCGTGCACGACGAGGCCCGCCTGTTCGTGTGGCTGAACCGCTCGCAGCGCGACGTCGAAGCCGCGCTGGAGGTCTTGCTCGGCGCGCTCGGGGTGGGCCGTGAGGCCGTGGCCTTCACCGAGGACGACCTGAAAGCCGAGCAGTCCGACACGTCCGGCTGACCCTCCTCCCGCTCCCGGCGGCGCACAGCCATAGGCCCGACCCTCTTTGGGGCAGGTCCTGCACAGCAGAACCTGCCCCAAAGCGCTCTTGAAGCCCGCAGACCATGATGGCGTGGGGCGACCAAGGCACCCCCCGGCCTTCGCCACCGCGGCCAGGCCAACCGTAGAGATCAGTGCACCGCCGCGGGGCCAGCGGCTGCCGGCGGGGGCCGTCCGGGGAGCTGCCCCAGACCCGCTGCGCGTGCCGGGTGCGGGTGAGGCCGAAGTCGTACAGCCCCGGTGCGCCCCTCGACTCCCAGTGTTCCCAGGCCTCCAGCAACTCGTCGGCCAGACGGCGGGATCCGCCCTGGTAGGCCACGACCGCCGGACCGGGGCCGAACCTCGCCCTTCGCACACCTTCGCCAGCACCCGCTCTGAAGGCCGGCGTTCCCCGAGAACCTCGCGGACCACCGGCTTCGGCATCGGCGGAAGGTGCTTGGTGATGCAAGGTGCAGCTCGTTCCGTTGGGAGTTCGAGGCCGTTACGGCTCGTCCATGCCGGTCGGTGGTCCCTGTGGGTTTCCGCTCGCGGCCAGGGTGCGCTTGATGCCGAGCCGCACGAAGGCACGGGCCCGCATCGCTCGGCGGACACGCCGCAGGGGGCCGATCGGCCCGGGATCGGCGTACCGGCGCTCGCGGATGTCGCGGACCACGTCCGCGGGCGCGCCGAGCGCCGGCAGCTCCGTCAGGGCCTCGCCCTTCGTGATCAGCCGTCCGTCGCGGAGCGTGACGGTGGCGCGGGCCAGGACCAGCAGGCCCAGATCCACCCATACGTCCCGGAGCCAGAGCCACGGTCTGGCCGTGGCCGGGAGCCAGAACTCCGCCAGGTCGCGCCGGACGAACTCCTCCAACTCTCCCGGGGCGAGCGGCGGGAGCAGTTCCTCCGGCGGCGGGCCGTGGAGGGTGAGTCCGCCGTCGAGCAGCTCCCGCCGGGTGACCGGGGTGACCGGGCGCTCCAGAAGCATGCCGTGCGCCCAGGTGACATGGGCCGCCCCGGCGTCGGAAAGCGCCGCCCCGGCCATGTAGGAGCAGTGCAGCGTGTCCGCTGCCGGCTCCTCCTCCACCAGCCTCCGGTGGAGGTCGGTCAGCCGTTCCTTGTGCTCGGCGTTCAGGGGCCCTTCGACCACCGCGATGAGATCGAGATCGCTGCGCTTCGGCCGGAAGTCGCCCAGCGCGAGTGAACCGTGTGCCCAGACGGCCACCACCGGCACCACCGACCGTGCCTCGGAGACGAACCGCTTGAGCACAGCATCCGTGTCAGTCCCTGCCACGGTGAGGAGCCTCGCAGAGCACCGTGCACCGCGCCACAAGCTCATCTGATCACGAGCCGCTGCCGGGGCGCTGAGACGCCGACCCCTGTGGCTGTTCCCTGTGGCTGTTGAACGGGGGAGTCGGCGGGCGCGGCCGGTGGCTTGTCAGAGCCCGCGGTTAGCGTCGCTTCTCATGGGCATCCACTGCGAGTACGTCCGCCTTTCCCCGGCCGAGCTGCGGCGGTCGCTGGACGATCCGGCCTGGGCGCAGAAACACCTCGACGAGCTCGGTGACGCCTGGGCCGACGGGGATCCACTGCCGCCGGAGAAGGCGCCGTTCTTCAGCATCGAGAAGACCTGGCACAAGTTGCACCACCTCCTTGCCGCCCACGGCGGCATGCCGGTCGACATCGTTCATGGAGGGGCCGTGCTTGTGCTGGAAGAGGAGATGGCCTACGGCCCCGCCCGTTACCTGAATTCCCAGGACGTCGCCCGGGCCGCCGGTTTCCTCGCCGCCACACCGTTCGGCGAGCTCGCCCCGCACTACGACCTGGCGGCCATGCGCCGCGCCGAGATTTATCTCCTGCCGGAATCCGAGGCCGGGGTCCCCTCGGACCTGGAGACCCTGCGGCGCCGCTACCAGGAGCTGACCCGGTTCTTCCGCGCTGCCGCCACAGCGGGCGATGCCGTCGTCCTCATGCTGACCTGACCGGGCTTCCGGCCCTGCCCGGACCGCCCTGAGCAATAGTCAAGAGTTGTGGGTGGGGCCTTCCGGCGCGGTGATCTCGGCTGCTGCGAGCCGGGCATCTTCGCGCACCCGTGGGTCGGGGTGGAGGAGGAACGGCTCGATCAGCGGCCGGGCCCGCGGGTCTTGGGTGGCGCCGAAGACGTAGAGGGCGTATTCGAGGAGCTCGTGTTCCATCGTCGGCATGGCGGTCGCCAGCGGTTCGACGAGGTCCAGGGGCAGGCGGTCGTGGTTGAAGGCCTCGCTGATCGAGTTCAGGGCGGACTCGCGGACCTTGTTTTCCGGTTCGTTGACGGTCAGGCTGACCAGGCATCCGACGACCAGGCAGGCGGTGTCCGTGTCGAGCGCAGTGCCTCGTAGGAGGTCCCCGAGGACTGCAGCGGCAACGTCCCGACGGTTCGGATCGCGGTCGGTCAACGCGTCACCCCGCCCGTCTCGACATCGACCGCATGGTCCCCCTGGCCGGGGCCTGGGACTCGGGCGCCCACTCCTGGGACGCCCAGCGGCGTGAGGCCTTCGCCAACGACCTGGACGCCGGCTACGCCCTGATCGCGGTCACCGTCTCCACCAACCGCTCCAAGGGCGACCAGGACCCGGCCGAACGGCTTCCCCGTCCACCGATGCGCACTGTGACTATGCGGCCGACTGGATCGCCACCAAGCTCCGCTGGCCCCTGACCGCCGACACCGCCGAACGGTCGGCGCTGGAAGACCTCCCCGCCGACTGCCCCGACACCCGCCTCTCCTACACCCCCGCCCCCTGACCCCCGCGGGTTCGGCGCGAGCAGAGAAGACGGTTCACGGCCGCAGGCATCTTCGCGAAACCGGATGCCGGATTCCAGTCCCGGCCGGCGCCTGTGCGGTGTGCTGCGGCGCCCCTTGTCCACCAGGTCAGGACCGCATCCGCGCGTCGAGGCGGCGGACACAGATGCGACCCGGGGCGCGAGCTGCGGGCCCGAAGGGGTGCCGTAGGGCAGTAGTCGGCGACATAGGACAGGCCGCCACCGTTCGAGCCGATGACCACGCCACCGTCCTTCTGGCCCGCGCCGACGTCCGCCCAGGTGACGCCGTCGATACTGTTGTCGGCGTAGTGAGAGAAGTGCTCAGGTGTGTACAGACGGACGTGCTCACTGGTGGGACCGGGAGGACAATCCCGCGGCCGTGAGGGTGTCCGCGGGCGTCCATGACTCGACGGCGGTCTGAACCTGGAGCACGCGGGCGTAGGCTCTCAGGGATGCGGATAGGTGAGCTGTCCAAGCGCACGGGCGTGAGTCCGCGCTCACTGCGGTACTACGAAGAGCAGGGCCTGCTGACCAGCTCACGTTCAGACGCGGGGCAGCGTCACTATTCCGATGCCGCGGTCCAGCGCGTGTCACTCATCCGACAGCTGTTCGACGCGGGTATGTCCAGCAGGGTGATCGCGACTGTGCTGCCGTGTGTGGACATTCCGGGTGACCTGGGCGTCGCCGGGGAGACGTTCACGGCGATGATGCGCGAGTGCGACCGGATCGACGCCGACATCGCGCACCTGACCGAGACCCGGGATGCACTCGACGTGCTGATCAGGGCCAACAGCCGACACCGGGCGGAGCTGTCCACGACCCCGGGACCGGTGGCCCGGTCGACCTGATGCTGTGGTCTACGTCTCAGCCGGTTGCCCCTCACATCAATGTCAGAGGTGAGGATGGCGACAACGCCTGGAATCACCGGGTCGTTCATACGAGAGGCGGCGGAAGATGGGGCAGGCGTGGGGTTTCGGCAGGTATGGCGGGCCCGAGGTGCGGGAGTTCTTCGATCGTCCCGACCCCGACCCCGACCCCGACCCCGTCCCCGGTCGCGGCGAGGTGCTGATCCGAGTCGACGTCGCCGGGGTGAATCCCCTCGACCACCTTCTGCGCTCGGGTCTGGTCGACGGGCTCGACGGCGGGCGTCCGTTTCCCCGCGTGCTGGGCATGGAGGCAGCCGGAACCGTTCTCGCCCGGGGCGAGGACGTCAACGGGTTCGAGGTGGGTGACGCGTGGTGAACCGGCCGTCGGGTAGTTTGCGTAGCCAGCCGCGACCGACGAGTCTGACCAGCCTCCCACGCAGCGGCTCCAGCTTGGCCCGCACGCTGACGTCGATTCCCAGCGCGTCGCCGACCTGCCGGGCCTTGACCGGGCCGGCGGCCTGCCGCACGGCGGCGGGAATGCGCTGGTAATCCGGCGGAAGGGTGGTCTCCTCCACGCCTGAGGTGCGGTGCGGGATCAGCGTCACCGCACGTCCGCCCACCTGCCCGGGATCCAGCATGCACCGGGTCCTAGAAGGCCACCCGGACACGGTGGGTGCGAACCGACAAGATGGTCCTGGAGCGAGAGATGGCGCAACCGTCATTGGCGTGACTGGTTGCCGGACCATTCACTGGCTTGGGCACCGATGGGGATCTTGGTGATGTCAAGGCGTAACGGGGAGGCTAGCGAGGTGCCGCGAGTACGTCCCGGAGTACGTTCTCGAGCGTGACGCGGGCCAGCTCGTGTCTCAGGGTCTCCTCGATGCCCTCGTAGATGCTCTGCATCGCCGGCTGGATGCCGTAACCCACCACGCACCCCTGGTCCGGGGTGGTGCGGTGCATCGCGAACAGCGGGCCGGGCTCCACTGCCTCGTACACGTCGAGCAGGGTTATCGACTCCAGCTCGCGCGCCAGCGACCAGCCCGCGCCCACGCCCCGCCGGGACTCCACGAGCCCGGCCCTGCGCAGCTCGCCGAGCAGCCGCCTGATCACCACGGGGTTGGTGTTCGCGCTGGTCGCGATCTGCTCGGAGGTGGCGACCTCATGGCCCTGGCGCTGATAGAGACCGATCCAGGCCAGCGCGTGGGCGGCAATGGTCAACCTGCTGTTGGCACTCATGAAGCCCTCCTCTCGGCCGCAACGCTTTATGTTACGACAATGCAGTCGTAACAGTGAAGGTTGCAACGCCCTGTCGTAACAATTAGAGTTGCGACTACTGAGAAGAGGCGATCAACGAGGTGAGAAGAATGAGCAAGTCACTCATGGGCAAGGTCGCCTTGGTCACCGGGGGGTCGCGCGGACTGGGAGCCGCGACCGTACGGCTGCTGGCCGAGCAGGGCGCCGACGTCGCCTTCACCTACGTCAGCTCCGAGAAGCAGGCACAGGCCGTCGTCGACGAGGTGCACGGCAAGGGGGCCAAGGCCGTCGCTTTCCGGTCCGACCAGGCAGACACGAGCCGGGCGCCGGCGCTGATCGACGACGTGGTCGCGCACTTCGGCGGCCTGGACATCCTCGTCAACAACGCGGCGATCTCCGTGGCCGGCACGGTGGACGACCCGGACGCCGACACCACCGCACTGGACCGGATGCACGCCACCAACTACCTCGGCGTGATCGCCGTCATCCGGGCCGCCTCCCGAGTGCTGCGCGAGGGCGGCCGCATCATCACGGTGAGTTCCGGACTGGGCTCCCGGGTCGGCGCCCCCGGCCTTGCCGACTACGCGGCGACAAAGTCCGGGATCGAGAGGTACACCATGGGCGTCGCACGCGACCTTGGACCCCGGAACATCACGGCCAACGTAGTGGAGGCCGGACTGATGGAGGGCGGCATGCAACCGCCGGACCCCGAGACCCTCAATGCCCTGGTCAGCTCGCTGTCTCTGCAACGCATGGGGCACCCCGACGAAATCGCCGCGGCGATCGCCTTCCTGGCGAGCCCCGCCGCGTCGTACGTCACGGGTGCGGTGCTGGACGCCCACGGCGGCTACAACGCCTGAACCCGAACCCCCTGCCGCGCGCCCCGAAGGACATCGCGCCTTCGGGGCGCGCACGGCCGACGACCCGCGACAAGGCGTACGACTCGAAGGCTGTGCGCGTGAGCTGCGACGCCGCCGCATCCAGGCGCTGGTCTCCCGCAAGCAGGGCTTCGGCATAGTCGACTGACGTCCGGTTCCTGACGGGATGGCCAGGCTGGACGGGGTCCGATGCAGTACAGGCACGGACATCCGTGATCACGGAGTTCTCTGCGCTCTGTGATCCTGGGAAGCCCGTGCCTGCCGACGCGTCATTTCCGATCTCTCCTGCTCTTGACCAACTCGGCTCCCATCCGGAGGCCGTGAGTGGTGAGGTTCCCGGCCTCATGGAACGTCTTGCGCAGGTCCCCGACCCACGTGATCCACGCGGAGTGAGACATCCGCTCGTCGCGGTGCCGGCCCTGACGGCCTGCGCCGTCCTGGCCGGGGCGAGGTCGTTGCCGGCCGTGGGTGAATGGGTGGCCGACGCCCCGGCGGAAATCCTGGAACAGCTCGGCATCCGTGTCGATCCCCTCTTCCCCGAGCGCTCCTGGCCCGCGGAATCGACGGTCCGCAAACTCCTGGCCAGGACCGACTACGCCGAAGCCCTGCCCGATGATGGGTCCTCGGGCGTGCACCGCGGGACTGTACGGAGTGGGAGCGACGGGGGGGAGCGGACATCCGATGGTCGAGGACATCAAGGACATGGCGCACGACGAGGCGGGGCAGCCGCCGATACCGCGGGCGAGCGCGGCCTACGACGGAGACGCGGTGATGACCCCGGCTGCCCGGGACCTGGTGGCCGACTTCCTCGCCCGCGCCCAGGGCGAGCGCGGCCTGCCGGTCACCGCCAAAACAACCCAGATCGCCCGGCTTGTGGTCAGCGAGCTGGTCACCAACGTAGCCAAGTACGCCCCCGGTCCGTGCCTGCTGGACGCGGAGATCCTCGGCGACGGCCTACAGCTCACCGTCTGGGACACCGAGGCCCACCTGCCCGGCCTGGCCACCCCGGATACCGAACGCGTCGGCCGCCACGGCATGGAGATCGTGCTGGCCCTGTGCCGCCACTTCGAGATCAGCCAACAAACCGGAGGCAAGCGGATCCGCGCCCGCATCACCCTGGACTGACCTCGGAAGGCCAGCACCCGGTAAGCCCGGGGCCAGGCCGACTGTCTCAGGAGCCCTTCGGGTCTCCCCGACCAGGCCCTCGAAGAGGGCGGAGGTCGGGGAGGATGAGCTGCGCTGGCGCCCGGAGGAGCTGGAGCACAAGGTGGCGCGTATCGAGGAGCCGGAGGCGGAAGTCGCCCGGCTCCGACAAGGCCGCCGCCTCCACCCGGACCCTGGCCAGCATGACCGACCGGGATGTGGCGGAGCTGCAGACCACGATGCGCCCATCTGCCCACCGCAGAGGCCGGTTCTCCCTCGCCTGCCGACCGAACCCGGCCACCCACGAGGCCGTCGGCTACGCCATGACCGACCACTTGTGAAACACCGGCGCTGCCGCGCCCGGTCGACCTGCCGCTGCGGAGACCATCCCGTGAGCGTGAGGAAAACAGGAATCGAGGGGGCCATCGTGAGCCCCGGGCCGGAGAACATACCTCTGTGGGGGTAGGGACCGCCACGCCTTGCCGGGAAGGCGGTCCCCCCGGCGGCGCGGGTCAGGGCTGCGATCCGGATTCCGCCGCGGACAACCCCTCCGGTGCCGTGCCCTCCGTGATACCCAGGTCCTGGGTCCCTATGACGGACAGCAGTTCCAGTTGCTCGGCTCCCGGGCTTCCGGGCGGGGCGGTGAACCACAGCAGGCGTTGGCGTCCGTCTTCGCTGAGGAGGTTGTAGCAGTCGAGTTCGATGATGCCGAGCGTGGGGTGGACGATCTTCTTGTGGTCCATGCGGCGCACCGCGACGTCGTGGGTGTCCCAGAGGGCTGCGAACTCCTGGCTGCGGCGGCGTAGCACGGCGACCATCTTCGTGACCTCCGCGTCCCGGCCGCGCTTGGCGGCCGCTGCTTGGAGGTCGGCCACGAACACCTGGGAGTGGTGCGGGTGATCCTCGGGCGGGTACCTCTCGCGCGCCTGCGGGTCGGTGAACCAGCGGTACACGAAGCTCGCCGCCGGGCCGCGGTGTGCCGGGGACTCGCCGAGCAGGTTCCTGGCCAGGTCGTTTTCCACCAGGGTTTCGTGCAGGTCGGTGATGACGCGCGCGGGGGTGTTGGACAGCCGGTCCAGCAGTCCGAGAAGCGCGGGCTGCACGTGCGCCGACGGTCCGTGCGCTGACGGAGGGCCCGGCCGTTCGGCGAGGTGAAACAGGTAGTCGCGCTCGTCGCCGTTCAGGCGCAGGGCTCGGGCGAGGGCGGCCAGGGTCTGGGCCGAAGGCTGCACGCCGTTCTTCGCGCTGCCGCGTTCCAGTTCGATGTAGTAGTCGGCTGACAGCCCTGCCAGCTGGGCGACTTCCTCGCGGCGCAGCCCGGGGACGCGCCGGCGCGGGCCTTGGGGGAGACCGACCTCGGCGGGGCGGATGCGGTCGCGGCGTGTCCTGAGGAAGGCGCCGAGTTCTGGAAGGTTCACCCCTTCATGGTCGCGCGCGCGCCGAGCCGTAGCCAGGGGGTGGCATCCCCTGGGTGAACGCAGCCCTGGCTGGGGGCGGGGGACCGGCCGATCGTGGATGACACAGCAGGGCGACGGCGAGACCGCGACCCGACCCGCATTCACCGCAGGAGTCAGTGATGTCCATCCCCACTTCCCTCGACGGGACCGCTGCCCAGGCTCAGCCCTCCGCCTCGTCCCGTGTCGCGATCGTCACCGGCGGCTCGCGCGGCATCGGCCGCCGGACCGTCGGACGGCTGGCCGCCGACGGATACGCCGTCGTGGTCGGCTACGCCGGCAACCAGGACGAGGCCGAAGCAGCCGTGAAGGAGGCCGTCACCAGCGGCGTCCGGGCGATCGCGGTGCGTGCCGACGTCGCCGACGAACACGCCGTCGCGGCCCTGTTCGACGCGGCCGAAGCAGAGTTCGGCGGTGTCGACGTCGTCGTGCACGCGGCCGGGCGGGCACACACGGCGCCGATCGCCGAGCTGGACCTGGCCGTCCTGGACGACCTGCACCACACCAACATCCGCGGCACGTTCGTCGTCGTCCAGCAGGCCGCCCGCCGGGTGCGCCCCGGCGGTGCGATCGTGACGTTCTCCACGTCCGTGGTGGGGCTGGCCTTCCCGGGCTACGGCGCATACTCCGCCAGTAAGGGCGCGGTCGAGGCGCTGACGCTGATCCTGGCCCGGGAGCTGCGGGGCCGGGACGTCACCGCCAACGCCGTCGCGCCCGGCCCCACGGCCACCGACCTCTTCCTGGACGGCAAGGACGAGGAGACCATCGCCCGCCTGGCCGCCCAGCCCCCGCTGGGGCGACTCGGTACCCCGTCGGACATCGCCGAGGTCGTCGCGTTCCTGGCCTCCCCGGTCGGCCACTGGATCAACGGACAGGTCGTCCGCGCCAACGGCGGAATCATCTGAACCGCCCGCCCAGCCACCCCATCGATCAACGAAAGACCCCCTCATGAGGAACGACGACACCGGAAAGGCCATCCCGGTCACCGGGGCCTCCAGCGGCACCGGGGCGCTGTCCGTGCGTGCTCTGGCCCTCGCCGGTCACACCGTGTACGCGGGCATCCGCCAGATGGCGACCCGTAGCGCGACCGCGGTGGCCGACCTGGTGCGCTACGACACCAACCACTTCGCCAACGCGGGCACCCCCGCCGACGTCGACCGTGCGGGAAGCCTGCGACCACCGTCACCAACCCCTTATGGACGACCTGGGCAAGCGCCTGGCCGCGCTCACCCCTTCGGACGCCGATGCGACCGAGGTCGCTGAAGCCGTCGCGCGACCGGTCGCGATGAAGCACGGCACCCGGCCTCTGCGCACCCACACAGACCCCAGCCGGGATGGCGGCGAAGTCGTCTCCGCGGTCCCCGACCGCCTCCGCGCCGACTTCTTCCGCCGCATCGGACCGGACAGCCTGCTCACCGCAGGCAGCTCCCTGTAACACCCCACTGAGAGAAGGAGCAACCAACCATGCCTTTCGCGAACTTCAAGGTCCCCGAGAAGACCCTCACCCCGAAGCAGAAGGAGGAGATCGTCACCCGCACCACCGAGCTGTACGTCGAGATCTACGGCGAGCGCGCCCGCAACAACACCATGGTTCTGGTCGAAGAGGTCGCCGACGGCGGCTGGGGCATCGCCGGTAACGTACTCACCCTCGCTGTGCTCGGCGAGGCGACACCGACCGACATCAACGACGCCTGACCGCACCGGCCGTCATCCGGCCAGGACACCACCTTGAAACCGAAGGCCACCGGATCGAGCGTCCGGCCACACGGCCTCGCTCATCCGGGGGCCGGTGAGATCAGCGAAGCCCTTCAATGTGCCCCCGCACCCCGCACCCCGGCGGTATCCGCCGGGGTGCGGGGGCGGGACACGGCAGCGGTCAGCCCCAGATCGAGCCGCTTGTCCATGTCCGGGCGGAAGGCGCCGTACGGGTTGGTGTTGGACCAGAACAGTGCGGGCAGGCCGCGCCGGCCCTCGTCCCTCAGATTCTTCGCCCAGGCCGGCTCGGCCAGGACCTGCTGCACCAGCAGCGTGTTGACATGCACGAGCGCGGACCGGAGCAGATGAAGCGCGAGTATCGAGTCGACCCGCGCTGACGACATGACACGGGTCGGTGACGGAACGGCTCGACCTGTTCCGGACGGAGTTCCATCAGCCAGCAGGGCCCGACCCGGCTCGGCGGTCATGCCGGCGCAGGGGCTCGAGCAGAGTGAGCGCCGAATGAGCCAGTTTTCCCTCCGCCGGGGGCATGGCGCTGAGGCCGCGCAGTCGTTCGTTGCGCTGCTCCAGGGCCTGGGCGGTGGTGGGGAAGAGGGTGGCGCCGCCCTGGCCGACCAGCCCTTGGTTCGCGGTCACGAACTGCCGGGTGTCGCGTTCGTAGGCGGCGAAGCCCGCGCCGTGGCCCCGGTCCGCGAGGCAGCCGGCGAGCATGTACGCGCCGACGAGTGCGAGGCTGGTGCCCTGTCCGGTGAGGAACGAGGGCGCGTACGCGGCGTCGCCGACCAGCGCGACCCTGCCGTTGGACCAGCGGGGCATGTGGATCTGGCTGACCCCGTCAAAGAACAGGTCCTCCGTCTCGCGCAGGGCGGCCAGCATGCCCGGGACCTCCCATCCCGCGTCGGCGAAGACCTTGGCGACCAGGTCGCGTTGGGCTCGCGGGTCCCGGAACGCGCCCATGGGCGGCTCCGGCCGGGCGAAGTTCAAAAAGGCGTGCACCTCGTCGTCGTCACCCACGGAGTAGAGTGCCGCGGCCCTGCCCGGGGCGTTCCACATCACGGTCTCGTGGGAGAGCCCGAAGGTGTTGCGCATGGTGAACACAGCGAAGCAGTAGCCGAGGTAGCGGTGGAACTGCTCTTCAGGGCCGAACAGCATCTCCCGGGTGCGCGAGTGCATGCCGTCCGCACCGAACACCATGTCGAACGTACGGCTGCCGCCCCCGCGGAAGGTGACCTCGACCCCGTGGTCGCTCTGGTCGAGGGTGTCGATGGAGTCGCTGAACAGGAACTCCACGTCGTCACGGACCGCCGTGTACAGCGCTTCCGTCAGATCCCCGCGCCGTACCTCCAGGTCCCGTCCCGCGACGCCGCCGGTGACGGCATGCGGGTGCAGGGAGGTCACCTCGCTGCCGTCCGAGTCGAGGAAGGTCAGCCGCCGCAGGTCGATGTGCGCGTCCCGCAGCCGCGGCAGGATCCCCATCCTCCGGACGACTTCCAGTGCGGTGCCGCGCACGTCGATGGGATAGCCACCCCCACGCAGGGTGGGCGCCTTCTCCACGACCGTGACCGCGTATCCGTAGCGGTTCAGCCAGAACGCGAGGGCGGGCCCCGCGATGCTGGCCCCGGATATCAGGACCTTGCGCCTCGGCGTGCCACGGACATCCGTCAGCTGATCGGTGAGGGTCATTCCTTGACTCCTTTGGGCATGGTGCGGGTGACGAACAGGACCAGCGACGTGACGACGCCGGCTGTGACGAAGCCGGTGACGTAGGCCGATTCGGCCGCGACCTCCGACCCGGAAGGGGTTGCGGCGGTGAGGAGCGCACCACCGAGCTGCCCGCCCACGGCGTAGCCGAGCACGCGGCTCACCAGGATCAGGCTGGTGGCGATGCCGGTGTCCTTGGCATCGACGGCCGTGGCGGTGCTGGTCATCATCGCCGTGACGCACAAGCCGTTGGCCAGCGCGATCAGCGCCTTGCCGACGACGACGTGCCAGACCTCGGTGTGCACGGACGCCAGGACGACCAGGGAGACGGCCATCATGACGACCCCGGTGTTGACCACGGCACGCGAGCCGAAACGCCGGTCCCCGATCCCGCCGAGCGGCCCGGCCAGCGTCGCGGCGACGGCGCCGGGCAGTAGGAGGAAGCCGATCTCGGTGGCGCTGGCGCTGAATCCGTACCCGTCGCCGCGCTCGTCGAGCAGCTGCGGAACGAGATAGGCCGCCATCGAGGTGCCGAGGCAGATCACGAACGTCAGCGCACACGCCTTCCAGATCGCGGGCCGTGCCAGCATGTGCAGATCGATCATCGGAGAGGCCGCACGCCGTTCGACGGACACCCAACCGGTGACGAAGACGGCCAGAAGCACGAGGAGGGCGCCGAGCACGAGTGGTTGCGAGGCCGCTTCGGGCGCCAGCGCGAGTACGAGCATGAGCGTGACCAGCATCCCGCTCAGGAGCAGCAGGCCGGGCCAGTCGATGCCGGCGTCGTCCGACCCGCCCGGCTGGTCGGACGGCATGAGCCTGTTCACGAGCAGGGTGGCTCCGATGACCGCGATCGTGGGCAGCGCGAACATCCAGTGCCGGGAGAGCTCTTCCGCCACCGGCCCGGCCGACAGCATGCCGACCATCCCTCCTCCGACGAAGAGTCCGCTGACCACCCCGATGGCGACCCTCGACTCTCCCGGGGGGAGGTTTTTGCGCACGACGATGAACGACAGGGGAAGCGCGCCCACCATCGCCCCTTGCAGCACCTGCCCGAGCAGCAGCACGGGCAGGTTCGGGGCCAGGGCGGACACCGTGCCGCCGACCGCGACGACCGCCATCAGCCGGATCAGGACCCGTTTCCCGCCGTAGCGGTCGCCGAACTTGCCTGCCAACGGCGTGATGAGTGCCCCGGTGATGAGGAGCACGATGCTGAGCAGTGCCCCTTCGGACTGGCTCATGTCCAGTTCGCGTTCCAGGAGCGGGATCGTCGGTGACACCACCGACTCCAGAGCGCCGGTGGACAGTGCCAGTAAACCGAGGGCTCCGACAGCGGCCTTCCCGATGGGGACCGGGGGATCCAGGGTTGTGGTCATGAGTGTCCTTTCCGTCATTGCCGGGTGAGGAAGGGAGCAACCGGGGAGCGCACGGCATGTGGCGCTGCCGCCCCGGATGGGCTGGGAGCAGCGGCGCAGCGCGGCCCGGGCTGGCGCTTCGCCTTGTCGGCGAGTCAGACCTGGGCGAGCACCGCCTGCGCCCGGCGCCGGTCCTGGCGCTGCCCGGCCAGGCGCACGGATCCCGCCGTCGGCCGGTCGAGCCCGGCAGCGCGCTGCGGGAAGGTGGACTTGCCGGACCCGGACGGGCCCATGACCGCGGTGAACGTGCCGCGCGGCAGGGCGAGGCCGACGCCCGCGAGGGCGTGCACCGTGCCCGGCCCGCGGCCGTACTGCCGCCGGACGTCGCGCAGTTCGACGGCGAGACCGGGCGTGGCGGCCGGGACCTCGGGCCGGTTGTCCGCCTTCTGCCGCCTGCCCCTGCGTAGCCTCATGTCCTGTCTCCCTCTTGCGTGCACTTTCCGTGACGGGTGAAGAGTGCGGGGACGGCTGAGCGCCGGGCGTCGTACCGGGGAGCCAATGTGGGGGCGCTACCGCGGTAGGGGGTGGAGGAGGGGCGGGACGGGGCGTGCTACTCGCCCGGGGTCACCAGTCCCGGCCCGGTGTTCCGATGTCCCTTTGGAGGCGCGGCAGCCGGCGTCCCTGACCGCTCTGCCGCAGCATCTCACCGGTTGAAAGGCTGTCTGACCCGCCTCATTCCTTCAGGCGGGCATGGATGGCTTCGCTGATGGTCCGCACCGCACGGTCGACATCTCGCACCATGGCCTCGGGGGTGAGCTGTTCGGATTCGTAGATGAACGCTGTGGAGCCGCGCCGGCTGCCGCAGTAGTCGATGATGCCGTGCTCGATCTGCGTCCGCAGCGCGCTCTCGTATCCGTGGCGCTCGTATGCACCGCAGTCGTCGCCGGCGATGGGGAGAAGATGTGTGGTGAGGCCCTGCAGTTTCGGCTGCAGACCCGAAGCGGGGGAGTGTTCGAAGGCCCAGCCGTTGACGAAGACACGGTCGATCCACCCCTTCAACAGTGCGGGCATCGACCACCAGTACACGGGGAAGACCAGCACGAGATCGGTGGCGCGCTCAAGACGACGGTGTTCAGCCGTGACGTCAGCCGGATAGTTGCCGCCGTCGTGGTACGCCCGGCGATCCGCCGGAGTGAACCGGGGGTCGAACCGCTCCTTGGCCAGGTCGGCGATCTCGACCGATCCGGGTTGAAGCGCTGCCTGAAGTTTTCCCAGCACGTGATGCGTCAGGGACCGGGGGTCGGGGTTGGCGGCGACCAGCAGGGTGTGCATCGATGGCTCCAGTTACGTGAGGATACGGACGTCAACAAGTGGTGTGGATGTGCGGGATGGCGTGCGGTGCTCCGCTTCCCGGAGCCCGGTACGTCAGGCCAGGGCCCGAGGGACTCAGCACCGCCGGGCTTCCGCTGCCGTGGCCCGCAGGACGAAGTCCTCGAAGGTCCGCGGTGCGCGCCCCGGCACGGTGGCGACGTCGTCCGACGTCCGGGCAGAGGTCCCGCGTTCAAGCAGCACGAACATCTCGGTGAGGTGCTGGGCCTCGTCCTCGCCCCAGCCCTCCTGGACCAGCGTCGCGGTGTACCTGGCCGGGGAGATGCGCCGGTAGACGATGGGCAGTCCGGACGCCCGGGAAATCAGCTCGACTGCCTCCGCCCAGGTCGGTCCGCGCGGCCCGGTCAGCTCACAGACCCGACCGGCGTGCCGTCCGGGCTCGGACAGCACTGCGGCCGCCACGTCGGCAACGTCCTCAAGGCCGATGAACGGCTCGGGGACCGCACCCGCCGGAAGCGCCGGCGGCCGGCGGGGTGTGGAAGGGGTGCCCGTCGAAGTTCTGGGCGAAGTCCGAGGCGCGCAGGATGGTCCGTTCCAGCGCCGAGCCGCGCACGGCGTCCTCGGCCGGGCGCGTGTCCAGACCGAACGCGGAGTCGCCCCAATCGCCGGTGCCGTGACCGGAGAGCAGGACAGGCGCCGCACACCGGCGGCCTCGGCCCGCGCCACGAAGTCGTGCACCGGACCGGGCACGGGCACAGGCACCACGCAGGCGGTGGTGACGCCCCGCAGGACCTGGTCCCAGCCGGCGGGGTGGAACCGGTCGAACGGGGCCCGACTGGAACGGGAGGCGGCACGCACGGGCGTGCCGCGCAGCCGCAACCGGGCGGTCACCCGCCGGCCGGTGTTGCCCGTCGCGCCGGGGACAAGAGTGATGTCGTTGCTCATGGCAGCGAGTCAACGGCACACACCCGGACGGTTCCATAGGTGATACGCCAGATCACCTGGGTAATCGTCTGAATCGTTTAGCCTTGGCGGGTGGATGCTTTCGGCGACCTACTGCGCGGAGTGCGGGCCCAGGGCTCGTTGTTCGGCAGCTCGACCCTGACCCCGCCCTGGTCGCTGCACTTCGTGGACGGCGCGCCGCTGACCTTGTGCACCGTCCTCTCCGGAGGCGGCTGGATCGTGCCGGAGCGCCGCCCTCCCGAGCGCCTGGGCGTCGGCGAGACAGTGATCGTGCGGGGCCCCGCGCCGTTCCTCTTCGTCGACGAGGTGGGCACTCGGGCCGAACCCGTCGAGTGCGGCGCGTTCTGCTCGACGCCCGAGCAGGGTGGGACCCGCCACCGGCTTGGCTGGCACGACGCCGGTACCGGCGGCCAGGACACGACGACCCTGGTCGTCGGCGCCTATCCGGTGCGCGGGGAGATCAGCCGCAGGCTGCTGGACGCGCTGCCCGTCGTACTGCGCGTGGGGTCCGGCGGCGGGCCCGACCCCGTGTGGGACCATCTCGCCGCCGAGGTCGCCGCCGACACCCCGGGCCAGCAGATCGTCCTCGACCGGCTGCTGGACTGGATGCTGGTGTGCGCGCTGCGCGAGTACTTCGACCGGCCCGGCGGTACTCCGCCGGGCTGGTACTCCGCCGGGCGCGACCCGGTGGTGGGCGGCGCGCTGCGCCTGCTGCACGGGGAACCGGCAGCGCCGTGGACGGTCGCCTCGCTGGCCAGCCGGACCGGGGTGTCGCGGGCCACGCTGGCGAAGCGGTTCACCGACCTGGTCGGCGAACCGCCCCTGACCTACCTCACCCACTGGCGCATGACACTCGCGGCGGACCTGCTGACCGAGCGCGAGACGGCGACTGTCGCGGAGATCGCCCGCGCCGTGGGCTACTCCGACGCGTTCGCGTTCAGCGCGGCGTTCAAACGAACCCGCGGCATCAGCCCCAGCGCGTATCGGCGCACCGCGACGACCCCACCCCCGCAGCCGGCCGGCACACCCCCATGACAAGTCCCCCGGCATCCGCCCCCCTCGTCCAGGACCCTCCGCTGGTCAGCGAGATAGAGGCGCAACAGCCTCCGAGCGCTCACCTCACCCAGGTGAACAGCAGGCGCTTCGACTGACAGACAGTCAGCAATCACCCTGCCTGACACACATTCTCGTGTCTGGAGAACCGTCCCACTTCGGCTCCCCCGCCCATCCCGGCCGCAGATCCGGCACCGGGACGGCCACGCTCAGCATCGGCTCCGGCAACGTCCACGTCACGCGTGGTCCCTTCCACCAAGGACCCCAGCGCTGTCGCTTCGCTACCGAGTCCCGCTAAAAGAGCGTTTTGTCCCGGCAAGGTTGTTTGGTTCGAGGTTCAGGTATCGCGCCAGTTCGGGGTGGATTCACTGGTGAGCCGTCGGCTTATGAGGTCGATCATCGCGACGTGAATCATGGCCTCGGACCGGTGGGCGTGGGTTTCGTAGTCGCGGGCCAGGCGGCGGTGGTGCATGAGCCAGCCGAAGGTCCGCTCGACCACCCATCGCCGGGGAATCACCTTGAAGCCTTTGGTTCCAGGGGTGCGCTGGACGACTTCGACGTCGATACCGAGGCGAGCGCCGTGGTCGATGACCTTCGTGCGGTAGCCGTTGTCGGCCCATGCCTTGGTCACGTGGGGGCTTGTGCTAGCGATCTGGGAGAGCAGGTGTATGCCGCCGGCGTTGTCGGAGACGCCGGTCGCGGTGACCCAGACGGCCAGGAGCAATCCGAGGGTGTCGACCCCGAGGTGGCGCTTGCGGCCTGCGATTTTTTTGCCGGCGTCGATGCCCTGGTCGGCCGCGGGCGCGTTGGCCGAGGTTTTGATGCTCTGGGCGTCGAGTACGCAGGCGGTTGGTTCGCTGTCGCGGCCTTCGGCCTGACGGAGCAGGCGCCGCAGCAGGCCATTGAGCTGGTCGAAGATGCCTTCCTTCTGCCATGCGGCGAAGTAGCCGTAGACGGTCTCCCACGGAGCGAAGTCGTGGGGCAGATAGCGCCAGGGGATGCCGGTGCGATCGACGTAGAGGATGGCGTCCATGATGCGGCGCAGGTCGTGCTCGGGTGGGCGGCCGATGTGCAGGCCCTTGCCCCTGCGCTCGGCCCGCCAGGCGGTGAGCGTTGGTCCGATCAGTTCCCAGCGGGCGTCGGACAGGTCGCTGGGATACGGGCGCTGTCGCGTCATGTTTCGGTAGTACCGTCAGGCGCGGCACCGCCCCAGGGCGCAAAAGGCGTCATCCAGGGGCGCGTTGGGATCAGACAGGAGCGAGTACGTCGAAACGGGCCGAGGTCTCGCCTCTGTAGTCACATGGCCCTCGCAGGATCCTCCCGCCTCAACAACCCCATGGCGACCCGCGACCTAAGTGCCACCAAACAACCTTGCCGGGACAAAACGCTCTTTCAGACCGTCTGGCCACCATGCTGCCAGCCTTTCACGAGGAGCTGTGCTGGGTGGGAGGTGCGGTCACGCTGCGGTCTTGAGGGGGTGCCCGCCCCAGCGGACGCCTTTCTCGCAGTCGTCAGGGGGTGAGCAGGCGGGGACGGCCTCCCGCCCATCGAGGGTCCAGGCAGGCCAGACCGATCTCGTTGAACCGGTGGATCACCTCCCGGACGGTGTCCTCGTCGGCCTGCACCGGCTGGGCGATTACCGGCACCCGGTTCCCGCCGGCCGAGGCCAGCAGCATCATCGCGCGCCGGTAGCGCACTGAGCTGGTGCTCCCCCGGCGCACGATCTGCTGCAGTTTCTGCCCCTCCTGGTCGGTCAGTCTGCGCACACGGACAGGCTCGGCCACTCGCGCCTCCCAGCGGTCGGATCGGACGTCGCCGCCCATCCGACTGCTCCAACCGCCAGCCCGGCGAACCTTTGCGGTCAGAGCACTAGCCAGCGGGCCGTGTCCGTGGGACAGGCTAGGCTCTCTCTAGCCAGAGGGGAGAGAACGGTGCCGTACGGACTGCCGCATCTCGCTGACGCGACGGACCTCGATAGATGGGCCGACACGCGGTCTGCGCAAGCCGACCTGCCTCGGCTGGTGCGACGGCTGATCCGCGCAGAGAACGACCAGGTGCAGCGGGTCGAGATGCGCGGCGGTGAAGGAGTCGGGCTCACCGGCTACGACGGCTTCGTGGAGGCGAGCCGCGCCACTCCGTTCGTTCCCGAGGGCCTGAGTATCTGGGAAATGGGCGTTGGAGGAGACCCAGGGGCCAAGGCCCAACGCGACTACAGGTCACGAACCGACGACCCGCAGGGGATCGATCCGACGGACCACACATTCGTCTTTGTCACCCCCCGGCGATGGGAAGACAAGAAGGATTGGGAGCAGCGAAAGCGCGCCGAGGGCGTATGGCGGGATGTTCGCGTTCTCGATGCGGACGACATCGAACTGGCGCTGGAGGTTTCACCAGCAGTTCAAGTGTGGCTGTCGGAATTGCTCGGGCTGGAACCACTAGGGGCGACCTCCGTCGAAGACTGGTGGGGTAGATACTCCCGAGGCTTCGACCCGACGATGACGCCGGAAGTCGTGCTCGCCGGTCGCGCCGACCAGGCCGCCACCCTGGTTCGGCGGATGGCCGAAGACGTCGGCCGGACCTTCATCCGCGCGGTCAGCGTCGACGATGGGCTGGCTTTCGCCGCATGCTCGATGATGACGGTCCCGCCGGAGGATGCCGAGCCGATCCTCGCTCGGTCACTGCTGGTGCACGATGGCGTGACTCTCCGCCGACTAGATCGTATGTCCAGCCTTTTGATCCTTCTGCCTTATGAAGAGGGCCTCCAGCGAGAAGCGCACCTAGTTGAGAACCATCACGTCGTCTTCGTGATCACCGAGCCCGACGGTGATGCCGACATCGAGTTGCCTCCACACGACCACCTGGCCCTCCAGGCCGCACTCACCGAGGCAGGCGTACCGACGGAAGACCTTGAGCGATATGTGAGGGCAGGCACGAAGAGCCTGGTAGCGCTCCGTCGAGTGGCTACTAGGTTCGGCCAGCGCAACCCGGAGGAGTGGTCAACCTACCTGGCAAAGCGCGCCATTCGGCGAGCCTGGCTCGCCGGGAGGTGGAGCCAGTCCAAAAGCGGAGACGGCGAGGTGCTCGCAAGTCTGTGCGAAACGGACCTCATTGACTTGGACGAACGCCTTCAGGGAGCCATCCGTCGGGCCGACCCGTTGTTTACCAAGGTCGGCGAGACATGGGCGGTTGCTTCCCCATTGGACTCATGGAGGACCGCACGCGCTTTGATCACCGAGGGCGACCTGTCTGCCCTGGAGCGTTCTGTTCAGACGGTGCTCGGATCGATCGACCCTCGGCTGGAACTGCCAGCTGAGGACCGCTGGGCCGCCGCGGTTTACGGCAAGGCACCCGTGCATTCGTCGAACCTGCGAAAGGGACTGGCGCGGTCGCTCGCTCTGCTCGGCACTCGTGGCGACGACGTTCGGCTGACCGGTGGACGTTCGGCCCGGGAGTGGGCCGAACGCGTCGCCCTGAGCCTGTTCACTCGCGCGAACGAGGACGACACGGCTCAGTTGTGGACGTCGATTTCAGACGTTCTGCCGCTCCTGGCAGAGGCCGCGCCAGACGCGTTCCTTCGTGCTGTCTCCAAAGCCACGGTCGGGACCGAGCCGCTTGCCAAACGCTTGTTCCAGGACATCGACAACCGCTGGAACGTGAGCAGCCCTCACACCGGCTTGCTGTGGGCGATCGAGGGCATCGCTTGGTCGGAGCAGCACATGGCTTACGCCGCCGAGGCACTCGCCTCCCTAGCCGAGATTGACCCTGGGGGTCGCCTCAGCAATCGCCCCAGTGCGAGTCTGCACGCAATCTTCAGGGCTTGGTCCCCGCAGACGTCCGCATCGCTCGATGCACGCATTCAGACCTTGGATAGCCTGGCTCGCCGTCATCCCGGTGCTTCTTGGGACCTTCTGCTTGCGCTCTTGCCGAGCAGTCACGAAGTAGGCATGCAGAGTCACACCCCCGAGTTTCGCGATTGGGCCACCGAGGCGACCCCTGTGACTCGGGCAGACCTCATCGCGACCCTGGAGGCGGCGGCATCCCATATTCTTCGGTTCGCGCAAGACGACGCGACTCGTTGGGAAGAGATCGTCCCGAAGTTCGATCGTCTGCCGCCCGACGCGCGGACGGAAGCGGTTGCGGCGATGTCTGATCTCACGCCAGACGACCTGACACCCGAGCGGAGTAACGCTCTCTGGGAGGCACTTAGCGGCTACATCAGGAGCCATCGCGAGCACGCCGACGCTCAATGGTCACTCTCGGAGGACTGGTTGGTGCAGCTCGCGACCGTCGCAGATCGCCTGAAGCCGACCAAGCCTGCCGACGCGCACCGTTGGCTCTTCGATGACTGGCACCCCGACATTGGAGTGCCGGTCGATGATCTGAAAGCCTACGACGCGGAACTCGCGGCGGGTCGCGAACAGGCCATTGGTGAAGTCTTCGCCGACGAAGGCCTGGCCGGAGTGCGCCGACTTGCGGCGTCCGTGGAACTGCCCTGGACTGTCGGATCGGCCTTGGCAGCGACAACGGAAACTGTAGACGCCGAAGTCATGGGAGACCTCGACAGCGAAGACCGGACCACTAGACAGTTCGCCGACGGGTTCGCACGTCGCAGACTCCTCGGATCTCTTGACGACATCCGCAGGTGGGCCGCACAGTTCGCGGGTCGCCCGCTTCTGCAGTCTCGTTTGTTCCAGTTGGCGGAGGATGTACCCGCAGCTTGGGACGCGCTGAGCGACTATGACGAAGCGGTTCGGAGCGCGTACTGGTCGGAGTTCTCGCCGTACGGCCGTGGGTCCGACTTCCCTCACATCAACGAAGCGGTTCAGAACCTCCTGAAGCACGGGCGCTCGGCTATCGCCGTTGACGCATTGAGTATGTACGCCACGCGAAGTGGTGACGATGTCGACGAGAACCTGGTCATCCAGGCTCTCCAGGAGTTCGGCAGCCACGACGACCCCGAGGCTCGAAGCGTTTCGGCCTACGACATCACGAGCCTCATCGACTACCTCAAGAAACGCGGAGTCGATGAGGAGAAAATCGCTCTTTTGGAATGGAGGTATCTGCCACTCCTCCAAGACGACGGCGAGATGCTCGCACTCCAGCGACTTCTGTCCCGCGATCCACGCACCTTCGTGCAGATGATCGAAATGGCCTTCAGGCCCGCGAGCGCGAGGGACGAAGAGAGAGTCGAGCAGACCGCCGGGGATGCGACTCTCGCGAGCAACGCGTATCGACTTCTTCGCGACTGGAAGATCGTCCCGGGGGCCAACGATGACGGCGTGATTGAGGCCGATGACCTCCGTGCCTGGCTCGACGAAGCAAGACGGCTGCTTGAGGAGTCCGACCGGCTTGAGATCGGGGAACTGCAGATCGGTGAGGTTCTCGCGCATTCACCGGAGGACGCGGACGGCACCTTCCCGTCCTTTCCCATTCGTGAAGTCTTGGAAGACGCGTCGGGCGAGCGCCTAGCGAGAGGGTTCTCCATCGGCGTCTACAACAAGCGAGGCGTTACTTCACGCAGCATGGCTGAAGGTGGTCAGCAGGAATATGATCTTGCCGACGAGTACGCCGCGTGGGCCGAGGCTGTGCAGGCAACTCATCCGCGCACTGCATCCGTCTTGCGCGACATCGCTGACTCCTACCGCGAGGAGGGCCGAAGGAATGACGAAGAGGCGCGTCGATTCCTGGAAGGCATGGACTTCTAGCGAACTCGTGCATGGTAGGTGGTGAGGCGTCGAGCTGCTGATCGTTGGTCACGGTTGTGTGGTGGGGAAAGCGATGCGTGCAGCGATCATCAGCGGCCGGACGATCACCGGTTTGTCGGCCGGTGTGATCGCTGAATTCGTGGTTGAGCTGGGTCTCTTGCGGCACGAACGGCACCAGGCCAGTTTCACCTCCCGGCCGCGTCAGCGGGCCGTGGGCGCCGGCGCGAAGCACCGGCTGGTCTTCGTCGACCGGCTGCTGGCCACCCTGTGGACCGCTCCACCATCACCCGCGTCGTCGGCGGGATCCGGCTCATGCTCGCCGAGCGCGGCTGCGTCGTCCACCCCTGCGTGCGGCTCACGACCCGCACCAAGGCCATCGACCACCTCGGCGCTGGCGGCAGGACCGGGATCATCGGCAGCACCGAGATCCGTGTCCAGCCGCCGGACGCGCGGACCGGGAGGCGTTCATCTCCGGCAGGACCAGACAGAACGCCGTCCAGGCCATGGGCGTCACCGGCGACGGCGGCCGCGTGCTGTTCCGCAGCCCGCCCCGGCCGGGCAGCTGCGCGAACTTCACCCACACCTGTCAGCTGGGGCTGGTCAGCCTCCTGCCCGACGGGCCCGCGGTGGAGATCCTCGCCGACACCGGCTGCCGGGGCCTGGGCACGCAGGCCAGCGGGCGGGTGATCACACCACCGCACCGGAAGGTCGCCAAGAACTGAGCTGTACTGATCTTCGTGGAGTCCCTCAAGCCTGGGTTACGCTTCCAGGCGTAAGGAGAACCACGAGCAATGCCAGCACCCCGTAAGTACCCCGATGAGCTGCGTGAGCGGGCGGTGCGCG
The DNA here is from genome assembly GCF_002843305.1 of Streptomyces barkulensis. Classification (GTDB taxonomy): domain Bacteria; phylum Actinomycetota; class Actinomycetes; order Streptomycetales; family Streptomycetaceae; genus Streptomyces; species Streptomyces barkulensis. Next base: position 1,166 of record NZ_PGSG01000010.1, on the reverse strand, counting down.
AGGTCCGCGCGACCGGCCGCCCTGTGGCCCACGTCGCCCGCGACCTCGGCATCCACAAGGAAGCCCTGCGGTCCTGGGTCCGCCAGGCCGAGGCGGACGCCGGCGAGCGTGACGACCGGCTGACGACCGCCGAGCGCGACGAGTTGAAGGAACTCCGCAAGGAGAACGCCGAGTTGAGGCGGGCCAACGAGATCCTGAAGGCCGCCTCGGTGTTTTTTGCCCAGGAGATCGACCGTCCCCGGACGAGGCCGAGCAGGTGATCGACCACCTGCGCGACAAGGGCCTCGGGGTCGATCCCGTCTGCCGGGTGCTGGATGTGTCGCCGTCGACGTACTTCGCGCGCAAGACGCGGCCGAAGTCGGCCCGACGCCTGCGCGACGAAGAACTGATCCCGCTGGTCACAGCCGCGTGGGAGGACTCCGGGCGCACCTACGGCGCACGCCGCGTCACCCGCGCCCTGGTCCGCGCCGGACACACGGTGGCCCGCTGCACGGTCGAGCGGCTGATGGGCGAGCTCGGCATCGAGGGCGTCATCCGCGGGCAGCGCCGCCGCACCACGGTCCCCGAGCCGGCCGCGCCGCGCCCGCCGGACCTGGTCAACCGCCGTTTCACCGCCGAGCGGCCCAACCAGCTGTGGCTGGCGGACCTGACCTACATCCGCACCTGGTCGGGGTGGGTCTACGTCGCGTTCGTCCTGGACGCGTACTCACGCCGGATCGTGGGCTGGCAGGCCGCCACGCACCTGCGCACGGACCTGCCGCTGGACGCACTGGAGATGGCGCTGTGGCGGCAGAGGATCAAGAAGGACGCCGATCTCATCCATCACAGCGACCGCGGGTCGCAGTACGTATCCATTCGGTACACGGAACGTCTCGCCGAGGTCGGTGCCTCGGCGTCGGTCGGGTCCGTCGCGGACAGTTATGACAACGCGATGGCCGAGGCCCTCAACGGCACGTTCAAAGCCGAACTGATCGAACATCAGGGGCCATGGCGGGACTTCGACCAGGTCGAGCGGGCCGTCTTCCAGTGGGTCGCGTGGTACAACGGTGAACGACTCCACTCCGCCCTGGGCTACGTGCCGCCCGACGAGTACGAGCAGACGTACTGGGCGTACCTGGAGGAAGTCCCGCAGACCGCTTGATCACACGATCGCGGACTCTACGAAA
>NZ_PGSG01000009.1 GCF_002843305.1 Streptomyces barkulensis | reverse complement strand
GAGCATGTCTCACGTGGTGAGTTGGGCGAGTTTCTTGTAGCAGGTCAGGGCGGCCGCGAGGCCGAGGAAGGCCAGGAAGTGGCTGCCCTTGCGCTCGTACCGGACGGTGAGGCGCCGGTAGCCGAAGAGCCAGGAGATCGACCGTTCGATCTTCCAGCGGTGCCGGCCCAGGCGCTCGCCGGACTCGATGCCGGGCCGGGCGATGCGCGGGACGATGCCCCGCTCGCGCAGCCATGCCAGCTTCTCGGCGGAGTGGTAGGCCTTGTCGGCGCGGAGCCTGCCGGGGCGGCGTCTGCGCGGGCCGCGCCGGGAGCGGACGGCGGGGATGCCCGCCACCAGCGGCAGGAGCGCCTGGCTGTCGTGGACGTTCGCGCCCGAGACGCCCAGGGCGAGCGGCAGGCCCTGGGCATCGGACAGAACGTGGAGCTTGCTGCCCTTCTTGCCCCGGTCGACCGGATTGCGCCCGGTCAGCGAGCCCCCTTTTTCGCCCGCACACTCGCCGCGTCCACGATCGCCGCGGCCCAGTCCACCTCGCCCCGGGCCCCGAGTTCGTCCAGCACCGCCCGGTGCAGCCGGCGCCACAGCCCGGCCTCGGTCCAGAGCGTGAACCGGCGGTGCGCGGTGGCCGGGGAGATGCCGAAGGTCTCCGGCAGATGCCGCCAGGCACACCCGCTGGTCAGCACGTACACCACGGCGGTGAAAGCGGCCCGCTCGTCCACCGGGGCGGTCCCACCGCCCTGCGGCCGGGACGTGAACTTCGGCAGCAGCGGAGCTGCCAGCTCCCACAAACCGTCGGGAACCAACCGCTGCGACAGATCAACACTCACAGCCACCCATCATGCCGCACCGAACCCACCACGTGAGACAAGGTCTTGATCCTTTCGGCGCTCGACGTCTCGGGTGAGGTGAAGGAAAAGTTCCTCGCGACTGCCAGAGTAGAGGCTACGGAGGCGACAGCATGGCGCCTGCTGCGTCGCATGGGGCCATGGAAGCACCAGAACACCATCAAGGCCATTGAAAGCAGCACGTCTCTGCTCAGGCTGTTTCAGGGACAGCTCATTCCCGGACTCCTCCAGACGCCGGAATACGCCACAGCGGTGTTCTCCCTGCCGCCCGCGTTACCGGAGGAGACCAGGAATCGAACGGTGACCGCCAGACTGGAGCGGCAGGCGACGCTGTACGAGGACGGCCGATCGTTCCACTTCGTCATCTGCGAACACGTCCTGCGATGGCTGGTCTGCGAGCCGGCTGTCATGGCTACCCAACTGGATCGGGTCGTGTCCCTCTCCCGGCTTCCCAACGTGAGCATCGGCGTCGTGCCGCTGACTGGCCGGATGCCCGACTTCCCCATGACGTGCTTCAGCATCCACGATGACCGGCTTGTGATCGTCGAGACGTTCCACTCGGAGATCACCACGCGTGAACCCAGAGACATCCAGACGTACATCGAGACCTTCGGCCGCTTCTCCGCTGTGGCGCTCCACGGGGACGACATGCGCTGTCTCGTCGAGGGCATCCGAGACGATTTCTTTCTTCAACGGGAAAGAGGGTAGGACTGCCCCGCCAGACCCCCGAGGATGGGTGACGCAACAGAGCGCAGGCGGGGGCAGTCGCGCGAGTGAAAAGGATGATGGCGAAATCCGAGCCCGCGTATCCGGTACTTCCCCTTTCCAGCTGGAACCCGCGCCGGGTGTGACATGTGCGCGGCGCTGGTCCAGCAGTGTCGGGCAGCCGTGACAGGGGCGAAGCGCCGGTGGTGACGAACGCCGGAGTGGAGTTCCCGAACCACCCGCATCCCGAGCTTCCCGCCTGATTCCCGGCGGGAGTCCCGAGAAGAGAGGTAAGCCGATGGATAAGCAGAGCACCGTCTTGGCCACCCCCGCGGGGGGTGGACTGCTCATCGCGAAGCGGAAGATCGTGGCCGCGCGCACCCGCGCCGAGCAGGAGTCGGACATCAGCAGTGGCCGTTCCGACGGCAACGACTGACGGGAGCGCCCACGTTGCTTGACGCAGCCTCGTGGGCGGGGCGTCTGGGCGGGGACGCGTTCCTCGCCCGGACGTACCACCGCTCCTACGCGCACTTCCCCAGGATCGCTGACGGGGCGGGCCTGTTCTCCTGGGACGACCTGAACCGGATCATCGCCACGCAGCGGCTGGAGCCGCCCCGGCTGCGCCTGTCGGCGGATGGCGAGATGGTCCCGCTGCACCGCTACGCGATCCCGACCACGAACCGCCGCGCGGTCACCTGGTCCAGTATCCAGCCGTCCGACTTCCACGCGCAGCTCAGGGATGGGGCATCGCTGGTCCTCGATGCGGTCGAGAAGATCCACCCCGCTGTGGGGGCGGCTGCCGAGGGGCTGGAACGCTTCCTCGGGACTTCTGTGCAGGTCAACGTGTACGCCTCGTGGACCGAGCGGGAGGGCTTCGGTCGGCACTGGGACGACCATGATGTCGTCGTGGTCCAGTTGCACGGCTCGAAGCGGTGGCGTCTGTGGGGGGCGACCCGTGAGGCGCCCACTTTCCGGGATGTAGAGCCGCCAAAGGAGCCGGAGGGCGAGCCGGTGGCGGACCTCGTCCTGTCCCCGGGGGACGTGCTCTATCTGCCACGCGGCTGGTGGCACGCGGTCACCGCCGACCAGGGGATGGAATCCCTTCACCTCACGTTCGGTATGGTCCCGCACACGGGTGCCGACCTGATGCTGTGGGTCGTCGATCAGCTCCGGGCGTCCCTCGCGCTGCGCAGGGACATTCCGCGCTTCGGCTCGCCGACGGAACGGTCGGACTTCATTGACGCGGTACGCCGCGAGGTGGCCGACATGATGGCGGACCCGCAGCTCGTGGAACGGTGGGCGGAGTCGATCGACACGACCGACCGGGGCCACGCGATCCCGTCCCTGCCGTATGTGGGCGGGCTCCCCGCACTACGGGAGATCACGGTGAAGCTCACCGCTCCGAGAGGCCGCCTGACGGCGAACCCGACACAGGGCACGGTCACCTTCTCGGCAGCCGGTACCGCTTGGGAATTCGCCGAACCCGCCGCGCCCGCGCTGGGCGCGCTGCTGACCAACCAGCCGACCACGCTCGGCGAACTCGCCGACTCCGCGGGACTGGAGGCCAAGGACGTAGCCGGACTGCTCTCCGTCCTCATTGACGGCCATGCCGTCGCAGTCGTGGGTACGGCGCTGTGACCGCTGCACTCTCCCTGGGGACATACCGCGTGCGTGCCGTCAGCCAGGCGGCACGCACCGCCCTGGCCGCCGGTAGCCCATGGGTGGACACGGCACCCAACTACGCCTATGGCCGGGCGCATGAGGAACTGCGCCTGGTTCTCGGGGAGTACCCGACCGTGCGGGTAGCCACGAAGACGGGGTTCTTCACGGCGGAGCAAGGCCGCACCGCCCTGACTGAGGGCGTGCTCACCCGAGAAGAGGCGGCCAGTAGGCACAGCCTTGAACGGCACTTCGTCCGCTGGCAGACGGAGCGATCCTTGGCCGCGCTCGGGCGCGTGGACCTTGTGTTCGTGCACAACCCCGAGCACCACGGGCACGGCCTTGACCGTGCCGTTCTGCACGGGCGTGTACGGGAAGCCTTCACGGCGCTGGAAGAGTTCGCCCATGCGGGCAGGATCGGCGGGTACGGCGTCGCCACCTGGTCGGGCCTGACCTCCGGAGCGCTCAGCGTGCCCGAGTTGCTCACGCTCGCCCAGCAGGCGGCCGGTTCCGCCGAGCACCACTTCACGGGCTTGCAGATGCCCGTCAGCCTGATCATGGATGCCCCGATCACACAGGCCCTGAACGGTGGCGGACCACTGGTACAGGCGAAGGACGCGGGGCTGATCACCTTCGGCTCCGCTCCGCTGCACGGAGGCGAACTCCTCGACGCCGTGACACCCGAACTGGTGAACCTCATCCGCCCCGGCCTGTCGGCCGCAGCCGCTGCCCTGCTGGCCGCTGGCTCGTGCCCTGGTCTCGATGTCGTCCTCACCTCCGCGAGCACCCGCGAGCACTGGGACGATGTGGCCAAGGCTCTGGCCGCGCCGCTGACGGCCCGGGAACTCAGGAAGGTGACGGATGAACTCGCCGGTTAATGAGGAGGTGCGGGCCCTGATGGAGGCCGCCCACGACCGGGCGGCCAAGGAACTCGGCCTCACCTGCACGGGGCCGCCGGCGTGGGGCTTCCTCGGTGTCACCCTCGGACGCCGAGCGGGAGACCGGTGGCTGCGGGTCAGCCGGACGGCGAAGCGCAACGCGGGCAGGAAGCGAGGGGAGGGCATCGTCGGCGCCTCTGAACTGGTGCCTGACGGCGTCCCCCGCCCCCGCCTCTACGCAGTGCACGACTGGACTGACGGGGAGTGGGCTTTCGAGGCCGAAGTCCTGGACTGCCTCACACAAACCGTGGTGTCCCCGGACCGGGCCGACATCGACCACGATCCGAGGTTGCCTGACGAGTGGTGGGCGGACCTTCGCCGAGCCCTTTCCCTGCTCGCTGAGGCGGAGGGGGTGAAGATCACCGTCCGGGACGGCTGGACCGAGCGGGCCTTCCCTCAATTCCTTGGCGTCCCGGCGCCCGTCAAGGTGGAGCGGGTGACCGGTCACGGCGACCTCCACTGGGGAAACCTCACGGCCATGCCCCTGGCCCTGCTGGACTGGGAGCGGTGGGGTTTGGTGCCCTTCGGCTATGACGCGGGGCTCCTCCACGCCAACAGCCTGCTTGTTCCCGACGTTGCCGCCCGCATTCGCAAGGAGTTCGCGGCGGTCCTCGACACCCCCGCCGGCCGAATTGGGGAGCTTGCCGCGCTGGCGGAGATGCTGCAAGCCGTAGCCCGTGGCTGGTACCCCGACCTTGCGCCTCACCTGGTGGCCCGAGCGGAGGCACTCACGGGAGTACGCCCGCCCGTTCCGGTGCACTCCGAAGTTGTCGGCTGAAGGGCTCACCCTGTTGCCGAGGCCCCGGCGCATCTCCTCGCGCCGGGGCCTCGGCTTTCGGCTTCCGTGCTCTTGTGCACCCGTCTCAGGCGCTGTCCGGGATTGTCCGATGATCACCCTGCCGTGCCCGTGATCACCCGGTAGACGGTCGTCCGCACCACTCATAGCGCCTGGGTGATGGCGCCGTAGCTTCTGCCCTCGGTTACGAGTTCCCGCGACTGCCGGATCTCTTCGGTGTGCATGCCCTTGGGGCGACCACCGACGTGCCGGTCCTCGCTCATCGTGGCTTACGGTGTCGGCCGCGCCCGGGAGCCAGGGGGTTGGCAGGAGGTTCGGGGGTCTCTCCCCGGGATACCTGCTCGGTGGGAGGCCGGACGATCCTGCGGGCATGAATCAGGTTGTCGGCCATCGCGAAGAACTCCCACGATGACCTGTTCCACCGCTCGACCAACCTCGGCTGGCCGGGACCCACATGTTCGCCGCGTCGGGGGCCGTAGGCGTGCACGATGCGCATTCGGCCGATTCGGGCTTCGCGGCGAGCCATGTAGTCGGACAGTGGTTCTTCATCGGGCATCCGTTTGTTCCTGTCGCTTCAGCACCAGAGCGGCCGGCGCGGAGGGGAGCGCCGACCGCTTCGGCCGTACGCGGGACGGGAGCTTGAGCACTGCCATCAGGTGGTCCAGGTGATCCTCTGGCCTTCGGGTGATGCGGTGATCAGGAACCGGTCCAGAGTCGGTGCTCCGTCCCTGTGCCATCGGCTCAGATGGTCTTCGATCCGGTCCCACAGCCGGTCGGGACCGCCCTGCCGGACGAGCCGCCGTTCGCTCTCCCTCCGCAGTGCGGCCCAGGCCCCGGCGTCCACGTCCAGAAGGCCGGAGTCGATACGGACGGGAAAGATCCGGTCCCCGATCACCGTCACCCGAACATCGGCGACCTTGTCCACGCGACTCTGGAAGAGATGGGCGGTGCCGGCCACCTGTCCGTCCAACTGGTCGGCGGTGACTTCCCCGACCTCCACGGTGCAGGACGCCCCGTCCACGCGGTACAGCGGAGTGGACAGGGGCTTGTAGACGGCAGGGCCGTGGTCCTTGACGAACCTTTTTGCCGCTTCGGGGTCGGAGGTGACCATCGTGTCGGGGACCTTGAAGCCGCACTGCGCCGCAGCGACGAGCCCCGAGGGCTTGAACTCGGCGTCTCCGATGCGGTGGGGGTGGTTGACGTACAGACAGCCGGGCAGGGACGCGAGGACGCCGCCGAGTCCGTAACGGGCCTGTGTGACGGCGAATCGAGCGTCCTGCTCATTGAGGTGCGGGAAGGCGAAGCCCGAAGGACGCCGGTAGTAGAGGGAGCGGACGCGGGAGAGGTCTGCGGCGCGTGTCGGGGTGACCAGGGTTCCGCTGATGCCCTCTTCGGTGATGGTTGCCGCGACCGACAAGGTGGCGGGGAAGTCCCCGGAGTCGAGCCGCACGACCGGGGTGCCCCGGTCGTGCAGCTCGTTGATCACCAGGTCGGCCGTAGGGTCGTCGATCATGGTGACGACCAGCACCGGGCCGTCATTGATCACTGGTCGCTGTCGTTCCCGGTGTCCTGGTCACCGCCACCGGAGCCACCGGGCCCGGCGCCGTCCGACGGGTTGCCGGTGTTCGTGGCCGGGTTCGTGCCGGTGCTGGTGCCGTGTCCGGGCATCTCCATGACCTGCCCGCTGTGGTCGAAGTAGCGGGCGGTCTGCGTCGTGGGGTCGATCTCGGCTCGCGCGTAGCCGGGCGCCAGGGCCGGGTACGGGGCCATCCTCCGAACGCCCCACGGAACGGCGGTTGCATGCCCCTGGGGTACCGGCGAACCGGTCGGGAGCCGATCCGAGTGATTGAACACGTTGTCCTCCATAGTGGGTTTCGCAGTGATGTTCGGGCGAACCCGCCCGGGTCGCGCTCGACCTGTACATCAACCGGGCGCGCCCGGAGCGGGGTGGAACCCCGCCTCCGTGGCAACCAGCCTTTGCCGTGGGGTTGGTGGCGGCCTACGTGCCAGGGAGGTGGGAGATCAGAGGCGGTCCTTCGCTTCCACATAGGCCCAGACCATGTGGTCCAGTTCGGCGATGCACTCACGGCATCCGTAGAACGGCGCCTGTATCCCGGAAGAGGTCACAGGCCCGAGCCAGATCACGGGAATGTGCGAGCGCCGGCAGTACAACCAGCACATGCCTGTAGTCCATACGCGCCTTTCGTCCGCCTGCGCTGGGCACGGACGGCCGCTCGGAGGGTGCGGCGCCGCTCCCGGCAGAGGGCTGAAGGCACTCACTACGCGGTGGGCGGGACGGGGCACAGGCTTCCCCTTCGGCACCGGAGGCACTGGCACGGGGGCCAGCGGTCCGTCTTCGGAGGTTGGTCGACCGGCTTTACCGTGTGCGTACGCTTGACCGTCCGTCGCCTGCCGTCAGCGGACACCCGGTATACCGAGATCGCCATCATGTAGGCCCCCCAGCTTGCCGTTCGTCGCCTGTTGTCGCTTTCCGTAATCAGTCAACGACAGATGCGTGTTGTGAAGGTGCACAAGAAGTGCACAACCCAAGGCACGGGTAGAAGCCCCGGAGAGCATGGAGACCGGAACAACCGACCAGGAAGACATGGCGCATGAGTGCGGAGATCACCACGCCCGGGCCCGGCGCGAACGTCAAGGTTCTGCGTCTGCGGCGGGGTTGGCTGCAAGACCAGCTCGCCGCCAGGGCCGGTATGTCGAAGTCGATGCTCGGGAAGATCGAGCGAGGCGACCGGCCGCTCACCCAGAGCATGGGAGCGGCGCTCGCGAACGCCTTCGGGATCACGCTGGACGAGCTGCTGGGGCAGGCTCCGGTACGGGCCGGCGACGAGGACCGGCTGAAAGAGCTGCGGAGCGTGATGCGGCGCTTCGACCTCCCGACCGGTGAGCCGGTCCAGGGTGACCGGATCGAGCGGGATCTCGCCGAGCTGTTCCGTCTGCGCGGTGACGCCGACCTCTCCGCCGTGACCCGGGCCCTGCCCGGCCTGCTGCGGCGAGTGCAGGACCACGCCCACGGCACAGGACTGCCCGAGGACTGGGCGAAGGTCGCCGACGTGTACAGCGCGGTCTACTGGCTGGCGGCCCGGCACCGCTGGATGACACTCGCGGAGCTGGCGGTCACCAGGCAGGGGCAGGCGGCGGAGCGGGCGAACGCCCTGACCCGCGCCGTGGCGGCCCGTGACGAGGCCGGAACCTTCCTCAACGGCGGCGACTTCGCCGGAGGGTTGGCCCTGGTGGACCAGGCTGTCGTGCTCGCCGAATCCACCATGCGGGGCAGGCCGCGCCACCTGGCTCTGGGGTTGCTGCACCTCAGGGGGATGACGCTGGCGGGCCGGCTGCGGGACGACCGGACCGCCGAGCGGCACATCAAGGCCGCGCTAAAGGCCGCGGAGGCCGTCGGCACCGATGTCGACGTGCAGGGCGTGCACTTCGGTCCGGAGAACACGGTCACCCATGTGGTGGCGACCCGGGTGGACCTGAAGAGGAACGCCGAGGCGCTGGAGGACGCAGAGAGGTACCTCCGCAACGGGTACTCGCTGCCCGCGACCCGCATCGGCCCGCTCCACATGAACATCGCCAGGGCGAAACTGGCCCTGAAGGACCGGGACGGGGCGGTGGACTCCCTCATGGCGGCCTGGAGCGTCGTGCCGCAGATGGCGAAGGTCCACCCCACCAGTCAGGAACTGAGCAGGGTGCTCGTATCCCTGCACCGGCGGAGCAATCCGAGGATCAACACTCTGGCGAAGAGGGCCGGCATCCGCCTCTGACAGCGGATGACGGGCCGCAACGGCGGGAAGGCCCGGCCAGGGGTACCCGCTGGCCGGGGGCGGGGCGCGCTGACACACTGGCCGCATGCCCGAGCTGATCCTCCCCGCCCCGCGCGTCCACGCCTCCTTCCTGGAGGCCATGAAGGAGTTCGAGGCCGAGGGCCGCGGCGGGCCGCAGGACAACTCGATGGTCGGCCGCGACATCCTCCGGTACGGCGGGCGCTGGCACGATCCGGAGGTCTTCGCCGAGTACGCCGCCGCCGTCCGTGCCGACGCGGACGAGGACAGCCCGCGCCCCGAGGGCCACGTCCCGTGCACCACCCTGTGGTGGGTCGAGGGCGACACCTACCTCGGCCGTATCGCCGTCCGCCACCGGCTCAACGGCTTCCTGCTCGACTACGGCGGCCACATCGGCTATGACGTCCGGGCCTCCGCCCGCCGCCGGGGCCACGCCACCGCGATGCTGCGCGCCGCCCTGCCCGTCGTCCACTCCCTCGGCATCGACCCGGTGCTGGTCACCTGCGACGACACCAACACCGCCTCCCGCCGCGTCATCGAGAAGTGCGGGGGTGTCTTCGAGGACCGGCGGGGGAAGAAACTGCGGTACTGGATCGCCACGGGACCGGCCGCGCCGCAGGTGCGCGGGGCCGGTCCGGGAGAGGGCGGAGCCACCGGCGAGTAGGCTGGTGGGTAGGTACGGGCCTACCGGCCCCGCACCGGCGGGGACGGCCCGGCCGCCAGTGTTCGACCGAGGGGCGCTCGTCGCGCCACCCCGCAGCAAGGAGAAGGATCCTGGGCAAGCGACAGCCCGAAGGCCCGCCGCCCGCACCCGCGGTGCAGCGCATCCGCCTGCGTTACACCAAACGCGGCCGCCTCCGGTTCACCAGTCACCGCGACTTCCAGCGCGCTTTCGAGCGGGCACTGCGCCGGGCCGAGGTGCCCATGGCGTACTCCGCGGGCTTCACCCCGCACCCCAAGGTCTCGTACGCGAACGCGGCGCCGACCGGCACGGGCAGCGAGGCCGAGTACCTGGAGATCGCCCTCACCGAGCGGCGCGACCCGGAGATGCTGCGGCGGCTGCTCGACGAGTCGCTGCCCGACGGACTCGACGTCGTCGACGCGGTGGAGGCGCACACCAGCGGCTTCGCCGACCGTCTGACGGCCTCCCGCTGGGAGCTGCGGCTCGACGGGATGGAGCCGGAGGAGGTCCGCAAGGCGGTGGAGGTCTTCCTCGCGGCGGACTCGGTCGAGGTCAGCAGGCAGACCAAGAAGGGCATGCGCACCTTCGACACCCGCGCCGCCGTGGCCTCGCTGGAGGCCGCCCCGGCCGGGTCCGATAGGCCCGGCGAGGGTCCCTGTGCGATACTGCGCCTGGTGGTACGGCACCTGACACCTGCCGTACGACCCGACGACGTCCTGTCCGGCCTCCGAGCTACGGCCGACCTGGCGCCGCCGGTCCCCGCAGCGGTGACCAGGCTGGCGCAGGGGCCGCTCGATGAGGAGACCGGCACGGTGACCGATCCGCTTGCGCCCGACCGCGACGCAACCCCCGCCGCGACGGTGCCGGACGGCACCGCGTAAGGCCGACGCCGCCGCGCCGCCGATGTGCGAGGCACCAGGGAGCCACCCGGGTCCGGCCGTCAGGCAGGCGCATCCACCAGCAGACTTTCGCCGTGTCCGGGCCCGAAGGCACGGAACCGGCGAGCGAGACGACAGCTCCCGTGCGGCGCCCGCGCCCCGGACAGCGGCCCGCGCACATCACGCGGAGCCCGGCCGGATCGAGGCACGGCGCCCGGGAGCGTGAACGGGAGAACCGCCCGCATGCGCGAGCCCATGGAATCCGCGGAGTCCACACCCGCGGAGAACACCGACACCACGCCCGCAGCACCCGCCGTGACCGGAACGGAGGCGGAGGCCGGACAGGCCGGACAGGCCGGACAGGGCAGTCCCAGCGACACGCTGCCGCCGCGCCGGCGCCGCCGCGCCGTGTCCCGTCCGGCGGGACCGCCCGCGGCGGCCTCGGCCGAGCCGGAGGTCGTCACCGCGGTGGCCGCCGCCGCACCGGCCGGGGACGCGCCGGCGCAGGCCGACGAGCCCGAGCCCGCCGCCGAGCCCGCCGCCGAGCCCGCCGCCGAGACGCAGACCGCGCCCGCGCGGCCCCGGCGCCGCGCCGTCCGCCGGGCCTCCGCCCCGGCGGGCCCGCCGCAGGCGGCCGAGACGGTGGTGCCCGCCGAGCCGGCCGGCGCAGAGTCCGAGCCCGCCGCTGAGACGCCCGAGACGCCCGAGACGGCCGGTGCCCCCGAGTCCGCGGCGGCCGAGGAGCAGCCGGCCCCGGCGCGTACGCGCCGCCGTGCCACTCGCCGGGCCTCCGCTCCGGCGGGCCCGCCGCAGGCGGCCGCGCAGAGCGCGGAGCCCGAGCCCGCCGCCGAAGCGGCGGAACCGGCCGGTTCCGCCGCTCCCGCCGAATCCGCCGTACCGGCCGCCGAGGAGCAGCAGGCACCCGCCCGTACCCGGCGGCGCACCCGCAGGACCGCCGAGAAGACCGACCGGCAGGAGACCGCGCAGGAGAAGCCCGCCGCCGAGGAGCCGGCCCGGGCGTCGGCCGAGGTCTCGGCCGGGTCCCCGGCCGAGGCGGAGAAGCCCGCGCGGACCCGGAAGTCCGCGAAGGTGCGGGCAGCCGAGGCCGCCGAGTCCGCCGAGTCCGCCGAGGCGGAGAAGCCCGTACAGGCCGCCGAGGCCGGGCCCGCCACTTCCCGGCGTTCCCGCAGGAAGCCGCCGATGGCACCGGTGGCGGTGTTCCAGGCGCCCGTGTTCGCCGAGCCGGTCTTCCAGACCCCGGAGACCGCGGCGGCCGCCGCCACGGAGTCCGCCGAGGAGGAGCCGGAGACCTCCGAGGAGACCTCCGAGGAGTACGGGGCCGAGACCGGCGGCACCGCGGAGGCCGAGCGCGAGGAGCGCGCCGCGGCCCGTCGCCGTCGCCGCCGCCGCAGGAACGGCGAGCCCGCCGAGCAGGAGGACCGGGACGAGCAGCCCGCCGCCGGGGGCGCCGGGAGCGGCACCGGGGCCGGGGAGGCCGCGGAGACCCGGGCCGGGTCCGGAGCCGCCGGGGAGGGCGGCGAGGAGGACGAGGAGACCTACGGCCGGGGCGAGGCCGGTGAGGGCGAGGAGCGTCCCTCGCGCCGCCGCCGACGCGGCGGACGCCGCCGCCGTCGCGGCTCCGACGCCGAGACCTCCGAGGACACCGCTGAGGGCGAGGAAGGCGACGAGGCCCGGGAGAGCGCCGGGGAGACCGGGGAAGCGGCTGCAGAGAGCGGCCGGGAGGACGGGGAGCGGGGCGAGGACGCCGAGGAGCACCAGGGCGCCTCCAGCAGCACCTCGCGCCGTCGTCGCCGGCGCCGGCGCCGCGGCGGCGAGGCCGAGCCCCAGGCCGCCGAGGTGGCCCCGGACGACCCGGAACGCACGGTCGTCAAGGTGCGCGAGCCGCGGAAGAAGAAGGACGAGTCCTCCGAGAGTGCCGACGGCGTGCAGTCCATCAAGGGCTCCACCCGTCTGGAGGCCAAGAAGCAGCGCCGCCGCGAGGGCCGCGAGCAGGGCCGCCGCCGCGTCCCGATCATCACCGAGGCCGAGTTCCTGGCCCGCCGTGAGGCCGTCGAGCGCGTCATGGTCGTCCGCCAGAGCGGCGAGCGCACCCAGATCGGGGTGCTGGAGGACGGCGTCCTCGTCGAGCACTTCGTCAACAAGGAGCAGGCCACCAGCTACGTCGGCAACGTCTACCTGGGCAAGGTCCAGAACGTCCTGCCGTCGATGGAGGCCGCCTTCGTCGACATCGGCAAGGGGCGCAACGCCGTCCTGTACGCCGGTGAGGTGAACTTCGAGGCGCTGGGCATGTCCGGCGGTCCGCGCCGCATCGAGACCGCGCTCAAGTCCGGCCAGTCCGTCCTGGTCCAGGTGACCAAGGACCCGATCGGCCACAAGGGCGCCCGGCTGACCAGCCAGGTCTCCCTCCCCGGCCGCTACCTGGTCTACGTGCCCGAGGGCTCGATGACCGGCATCAGCCGCAAGCTGCCGGACACCGAGCGGGCCCGGCTCAAGCAGATCCTCAAGCGGGTCGTCCCCGAGGACGCGGGCGTCATCGTCCGCACCGCCGCCGAGGGCGCCAGCGAGGACGAGCTGCGCCGCGACGTCGAGCGGCTCCAGGCGCAGTGGGAGGACATCCAGAAGAAGGCCCGCAAGGGCGGCGCGCCGACGCTGCTCTACGGCGAGCCGGACATGACCGTCCGGGTCGTCCGCGACATCTTCAACGAGGACTTCTCCAAGGTCGTCATCAGCGGCGACCAGGCGTGGGAGACGATCCACGGATACGTCTCGCACGTCGCGCCGGACCTCGCCGACCGGCTCCAGCGCTGGACCTCCGAGGTGGACGTCTTCGCCACCTACCGGATCGACGAGCAGCTGATGAAGGCGCTGGACCGCAAGGTCTGGCTGCCCAGCGGCGGATCGCTGGTCATCGACCGCACCGAGGCGATGGTCGTGATCGACGTCAACACCGGCAAGTTCACCGGCCAGGGCGGCAACCTGGAGGAGACGGTCACCAGGAACAACCTGGAGGCGGCCGAGGAGATCGTGCGCCAGCTCAGGCTGCGCGACCTCGGCGGCATCATCGTGATCGACTTCATCGACATGGTGCTGGAGTCCAACCGCGACCTGGTGATGCGGCGTCTGCTGGAGTGCCTGGGGCGCGACCGCACCAAGCACCAGGTGGCCGAGGTCACCTCGCTGGGGCTGGTCCAGATGACGCGCAAGCGGGTCGGCCAGGGGCTGCTGGAGTCCTTCTCCGAGACCTGTGTGCACTGCAACGGCCGGGGCCTGATCGTCCACATGGACCAGGTGCAGACCCAGGGCGGCGGCGGTGGCGGCAAGCGCGGCAGGAAGAAGGGCAAGGCCGCGGCCCAGCAGCCCGAGGCCCCCGCTGAGCTCCCTGCCGCCGAGGCGCCGGCCGAGGTCTCCGAGCCCTCCGCGGAGGAGCCGGCGGCCGAGACGCCCGCCGAGGTGGCGGCGGAGGCCGCCGCGCCGGCTGCGCTGCCGGAGCCGGAGTTCGTCCCGGACGAGGAGCTGTACAGCAGCGCCGCCGAGGCCGAGGAGGCCGCCCGGCGCGGCCGCAGGCGGCGGCGCACCGGCGGCCGCAAGGTGTCGGCTCCGGCCGGTCCGCCGAGGGCGGCGGCCGAGGTGGAGGCCGCGGTGACGGTGGTTCCGGCGGCCGAGGAGGCGCCGCAGGCGCCCGCGCAGGAGCCGGCCGGGGCGGCGGAGCCCGTGGAGGCTCCGGCCGAGGCCGTCGTGCCCGAGGCCGTTGTGCCCGAGCCGGCCGAGCAGGAGGCGGCGCCGCGTGCCCGGCGCCGTGGCGCGCGCAAGGTGTCGGCTCCGGCCGGTCCGCCGAGGGCGACGGCCGAGGTGGAGGCCGCGGTGACGGTGGTTCCGGCGGCCGAGGAGGCGCCGCAGGCGCCCGCGCAGGAGCCGGCCGGGGCGGCGGAAACCGCCCCCGAGCCCGCTCCGCCGGCCCGTCCCCGCCGCCGTGTGGTGCGCCGTGCCGCGGCTCCGACCGGGTCTCCCGAGACGGCCGAGATCACCGAGCCCGCCGTTCCGTCCGCCGGGCCCGTGGCCGAACCGGAGCCCGCGGCCGAACCGGAGTCCGCCGCCGAGGCGCCGTCCGAGGTCTCCGGGGAGACCCCCGCGGAGCCCGCAGCGGAGGCTCCCGCGGGGGAAGCCGCTCCGGCGAAGAAGGCGGCCCGCAAGACGGCCAAGAAGGCGGCCGCCAAGAAGACCGCGTCCACGGCGAAGAAGGCCACCGCCAAGACGGCGGCCTCCAAGACCGCCGCCAAGAAGACGACGGCCAAGAAGGCGGCCGCCAAGAAGACCTCGGCGTCGGCGGCCAAGAAGACGACGGCCAAGAAGACGACGGCGAAGAAGGCCACCGGCAAGACGGCGGCCTCCAAGACCGCCGCCAAGAAGACGACCGCCCGTAAGACCGCGGCGGCCGAGCAGCAGAACCCGCCGTCCGTCTCGGCCCCGGCCGAGGACTGACGGAGGAAGGACCGGCCCCGGACGCCACCGGCGTCCGGGGCCGGTTTGACCCCCCGCGACAAAGCCCCGTAACCTTGACCGTCGCGGCGTGTCGATTGACACGCCAGGCTCCTGAGCAAATCCCTCCACGCACTCCGCGAGGTGTCGCGTGAGCGCGAGGAGAGGCCGCTCAATCCACTCGGATCCGCACGGGCCCAGCCCGTGGCGAGCGGCTGGCATCAGGGGCCCCACCCACGAGCGAGAGAGAGTTCCGCGTGTACGCGATCGTGCGCACCGGCGGCCGCCAGCAGAAGGTGTCCGTCGGCGACGTCATTGAGGTTGACCGTATCTCCACCAGCAAGGTCGGCGACAGCGTCGAGCTCTCGACCCTGCTCATCGTCGATGGCGACGCGGTCACCAGCGACCCGTGGGTCCTGGCCGGCGTGAAGGTCCACGCCGAGGTCGTGGACCACCACAAGGGTGCCAAGATCGACATCATGAAGTACAAGAACAAGACCGGCTACCGCAAGCGGATCGGTCACCGTCAGCTGCACACCGCGCTGAAGATCACCGGCATCGACGCTCCGGCGACGAAGTAAGGGACTGAGGAGAGATGGCACACAAGAAGGGCGCATCGTCCACTCGGAACGGTCGTGACTCCAACGCCCAGCGGCTCGGCGTGAAGCGCTTCGGCGGTCAGGTCGTCAACGCGGGCGAGATCCTGGTCCGCCAGCGCGGCACCCACTTCCACCCGGGCTCCGGCGTGGGCCGCGGCGGCGACGACACCCTGTTCGCGCTGGCCGCCGGTGCGGTGCAGTTCGGCACCGCTCGTGGCCGCAAGGTCGTGAACGTCGTCCCGGTCGCCGAGTAACCACCGGCTCCGGTACGACCCGCAGCACCCTCCGAGGGCGGACCGCCTCCCGTCCGTACGTGCCCCGCGCGTACGGACGGGGAAGCGGTTCCGCCCTCGGCGCGTTGTACGAAGGCGGCCCGCGCAGGCGCCGTGCCGCCGCACCGGCGCGCGGCGCCGCCCCCGCGGTCCGCCGACCCGCACCCCGCACACCGCACCCCCGCACACCCCTAGAACACCAGCCTGGAGGCACCCGTCATGACCACCTTCGTGGACCGCGTCGAGTTGCACGTCGCCGCGGGTAACGGAGGCCACGGCTGTGCCTCCGTCCACCGTGAGAAGTTCAAGCCGCTGGGCGGCCCGGACGGCGGCAACGGCGGCCGGGGCGGGGACGTGACCCTCGTCGTCGACCAGTCCGTGACCACGCTGCTGGAGTACCACCACACCCCGCACCGCCGGGCGACCAACGGCAAGCCCGGGGAGGGAGGCAACCGCTCGGGCGCGGACGGCAGGGACCTGGTGCTGCCCGTCCCGGACGGCACGGTCGTCCTGGACCGGCAGGGCAACGTGCTGGCCGATCTCGTCGGTCAGGGCACCACCTTCGTCGCCGGACGCGGCGGACGCGGCGGCCTGGGCAACGCCGCGCTGGCCTCGGCCCGCCGCAAGGCGCCCGGTTTCGCGCTGCTGGGCGAGCCGGGGGAGGCCCGCGACATCGTCCTGGAGCTGAAGACGGTGGCGGACGTGGCCCTGGTCGGCTACCCGTCGGCGGGCAAGTCCTCCCTGATCTCGGTCCTCTCCGCGGCCAAGCCGAAGATCGCCGACTACCCCTTCACCACCCTGGTGCCCAACCTGGGCGTGGTCACGGCCGGCGCGACCGTCTACACCATCGCCGACGTACCCGGCCTGATCCCCGGCGCCAGCCGGGGCAAGGGGCTGGGACTGGAGTTCCTGCGCCATGTCGAGCGCTGCGAGGTCCTGGTCCACGTGCTGGACTGCGCGACGCTGGAGTCCGAGCGCGACCCGGTGACCGACCTCGACGTCATCGAGGCCGAGCTGGCCGAGTACGGCGGTCTGGACGGCAGGCCGCGCGTGGTGGTGCTCAACAAGGTGGACATCCCCGACGGCCAGGACCTGGCCGACATCATCCGCCCCGACCTGGAGGCGCGCGGCTACCCGGTCTTCGAGGTCTCGGCCGTCAGCCGCAAGGGGCTCAAGGAGCTGTCCTTCGCCCTGGCGGGGATCGTGGAGGAGGCGCGCGCGGCCAGGCCCGAGGAGGAGGCGACCCGTATCGTCATCCGCCCCCAGGCCGTGGACGACGCCGGCTTCACGGTCACGCGGGAGGGCGACGGCTTCTTCCGGGTGCGCGGTGAGAAGCCGGAGCGCTGGGTGCGCCAGACCGACTTCAGCAACGACGAGGCCGTCGGCTACCTCGCCGACCGGCTCAACCGCCTCGGCGTGGAGGACGAGCTGATGAAGGCGGGCGCCCGTGAGGGCGACGGCGTGGCCATCGGCCCGGAGGAGAACGCGGTCGTCTTCGACTGGGAGCCCTCGGTGGCCGCGGGCGCGGAGATGCTCGGCCGCCGCGGTGAGGACCACCGTATGGACACCGTCCGCCCGGCCGCCCAGCGCCGCCGCGACCGCGATGCGGAGCGCGACGAGGCCGTGCGCGCGTACGAGGGCTTCGACCCCTTCGAGGGGTAGTCGCGGCGCGGCACGGACACCGGAAGCGGCGGTGGCCCGCACCCTCCCGAGACGGGAGGGTGCGGGCCACCGCCGCTTCCGGCTCGACGGCCGGGTGTTCGTCTCAGGTGGTGAGGGAGTTCTCCGAGTCGCTGGGGTCGCTCTCCTGACCGGCCTCGGCCGCTTCCGTCTCGGCCGCCTCCGCCGCCTCCGCCGCCTCCGTCGCCTCGGCGGCCACCTGCGGCGCCGGGGCGTCGTCCGTGCGCAGGGCCATCAGCTCACGGCGCCTGTCCGCCTTGGCGCACAGCGCCGCGACCGCCCGGTCGAAGCGGACGATCGACGGCGGGTCGGCCGGCCCCAGCAGGTGCGTCTTCAGTTCGGCACGGGCCCGCGCCATGGTGTCCCGGGACGGGTCCCGGACGGAGTCCAGCAGGGCGGGCACACCGGCGGCGTCGGGGGTGAGGATCGTGGCCGCCCGCACGGTCGGCAGGCCGGCCCTGAACTCCTCCTCCGTCAGACCGCTGGTGTTGGCGACCGCGTACGGCTTCTCACTGGCCAGCCAGTCCGAGACCACGCTGGAGACGTCGCTGATCAGCAGGTCGGACCGGTTGAAGCAGGCGTACAGGGCGGGCCGCGGCCCGGTGACGACCAGGTGCTCCCAGTCGGGGAAGGACGCCCAGTAGGCCTCCTCCCAGGCGGCCGTCGCGGCCGCCACCGCCGCCTCCCGGTCCCCCTCGGGGGTGGACTGGAGCAGCATCCGCTCCATCTCGTCCGCGCTCGGCCGGAACGCCGTGCTGGTCAGCTCGTCCAGCGCGGCGGTGCGGCGGGCCAGCTCGGCGGCGGCCTCCGGGCCGGGGCGCGGGCCGGAGCGCCGGGCGTTGGCCTCGGCGATCATCTGCTGGATGTGCTCGTCGGCGCGGGCCGCGCGCGGGTCCACCGAACCGGTCATCGGGTGGGGCTTGTACAGCAGCCGCACCTTCGGGTCCGCCAGCAGGGCGCGGACGATGTTCTCGCCGGCCAGGATGACCGAGGTGTTGCCCGGATCGTCGGTCCATCCCTCCCAGGTGGGCGCGTACAGCACGGTGACGGGGCCGTCCGCGGCCGGAGGCCCGGCGTGGGGGCGGATCGGCGCGAGCTGTGGGCGGCCGACCTCCACCACGTCGCGGTCGTCGACGCCGATGTCGGCGAGCCGGTAGCGGTCCCGGGCGGCCCGGCCCGCGACCCACACCTCGTCGTAGGCCTTGGCGTAGGGGTTGCAGCTGGAGAGCTTGTCACTCTCACCGTGGTTGATGAAGGCGTGCTTGATCGACGGGATGCGCAGCACCTGCGAGGTCTTACCGGAGTTCGCCGGGTGCAGCATCGTCTTGAGCGAGGAGTGCTCCAGCCGCATGAGGTGGGCGACCTTGGGGATGCACACGATGGGTACGTCGGTCGCGTCGATCTTCTGCACCATGAACCGCTCGCGCAGCACGATCAGCGGTCTGGCCTCCAGTCCGGAGAGCGTGCCCAGCCACATGTTCGCCTGGTAGGCGGAGGCGGCTCCGCCGGAGAAGTACATCGCCACCGTCGGCCGGTACTCGGCCAGCCATCGGTCCAGCCACTCCAGCGCCTGCTGCTCGTTCACGGGCTGCACGCCCGGCCGCAGCCAGGCGGCGAGCCGCAGGACACCGCCCAGGTGGAGCGCCAGGGTGACGCCGACCCCCAGCAGGCCCCACAGGGCCTCGGCGGTCAGGGCCGAGGCCATCAGACCGGCCGTGGCGGGCAGGGCGAAGTACAGCAGCCGGCGGCTGGGCTGGCGGGCCAGCAGCCGCGGCGGCGCGGAGGACAGGCGCAGGGCGGATGCGTCGATGTTGCGGGTGACGAAGGGGAGGGTGCGCCGGCGTCTGACCAGCAGTGCGGCCGCCTGGCAGCAGAAGTGCAGGAAGTAGCCGGCCAGCAGGGCCAGGGCCAGGGGCTGCTCCTCGAGCGGGTCGATGCCCGGCAGCCGGACCAGGCCGACGACGATCAGCGCGTCACGCAGCAGCTGGCGGGCGGTGACGTCGAAGCGCAGCCTGCCCAGCGCGGCGACCAGATACGGCCGGCGGCGCAGTATGTACAGCTCCAGCAGAAGACCGCCCGCGGAACCCGCGAGGAACAGGACGGGGGCGGGAAACAGAGCGCCCGCCAGTTGTGCGAGGAAGGCCGCACCCATCAGGACCAGCGGGACCAGACCGCGTTTCACCGGGAAGTTGCCGCTGGGGCGCCGGGCGGTGTTCTCCTCGAGCGGCTTCTTGTTGTGGAAGGACCTCACAGCTGTGAACGAGGCGGACATCAGGCAGGTCACGCTCCAGGAGGGGACGTTCAGGTTTGCCGTCTTGCTCTGCCGGCACCTCCGTCATCGGATGCTCTCCGGAACGGTTTTCAAACGGCGGAGCGGCATGCTGCTGAGCACTTGACGACCGTTACCGCATTATGTCCCACATGTCCTTGCTGTCCTTGCTGTCCTTGCTGTCCTCGCTGTCCCCGGTGAGCCCGGATGCCGAGCCCCGGCGAAGTCCGCGCACAACGCCGTGTGGGGCGGCCCCCGGAGAACTCTCCGGGGGCCGCCCCACACGGCGTCGCTGTGCCGGCCTGCGGCCTACTGGCGTCCGGCCGTCGCGCCGTCCTGCGAGGAGAGGCTCTCCTCCGCCGGGCTGCCGGGCTGCGCCGGGAGCCCGGCGGGGACCTCGGGGACCGGGTAGGAGGCCAGCGTGCGCTCGAAGTCCCTGGTGGACAGCAGAAGCTTGTAGATGATCGCGAGCTCGAACGCCATCAGCAGGGCGCCCGCCGCGATGGTCACGGGCATGACCGCGGCGAAGATCGGGCCGACGATGAAGACGGCCATCTGGAACTCGATACCGCTCACCAGGTGGGTGCGGATGCGGTGCCGGAGCAGGAAGGTGCGGAAACGGCCGTACCAGGGGAACCGGCTCTTGAACTCCACGTGGAGGTCGACGACCTTCTTCTCCTTGGGCCGGGCCTGCGCGCCGTCCTCGGCTCCGTTGTTCTGGTCGTCCTGTCCGGGGTCGTTGTCGAGGTCGGCCGTGGGGTTGTCGCGGAGGAGGTCCTCCATGAAGGCGACTCCCTGCTCCTCGTCGCTGTCGTTCTCCCGGTCCTGCTCCCGCCGCTCCCGCTCGCGGTCCCGCTCCAGCTCCTCGGCGGTCATCAGCGCCTGGGCGGCCCGCCGGCTGGCCTTGGCGCGGGCCTTGATCTTCTTGCGCATGCTGTGGCGCACCTTGAAGATCTGGAGTGCGTCCAGGTAGCGCAGGGCGTCCAGGAAGACCACCACGAGAGCCAGCCAGACGTACGCCACCTCCCCGGTGCGGGAGTACTGGCCGCCCATCAGCGCGACGGCGCAGATCAGCACCCGCACCCGGTCGAACACGTAGTCCAGCCAGCCGCCGAACTCCGAGCCCTTCCCAGTGAGCCGGGCGAGCTTGCCGTCCATGCAGTCCAGGATGAAGCTCAGGTGGTAGAGCCCGGCCCCGATCAGCAGCCACTTCCAGTCGCCGCGGGCGAAGCAGGCGGCGGCGGCGAGACCGAGGAAGAGTGCCCCCCAGGTGATCTGGTTCGGTGTCACCCGGGTCCACTTCGCCGTCCACCGGACCAGGGGTGTGGCCACGGGGTCGACGAGCAGCACCGTCCACCAGGCGTCACGCTTCTTCTCGGTGAGACGGCGCACTTCGGAGAGGGGTGGTATGTCCATCAGGTCAGCAATCTTCCGTGAGCTGGGCAGGGGCGGGCAGCGGCCTCGGGAAGCCCACCCGGTGTTCTGCGGGATCTCTGCGCGAGATGCACAGGAGGGATAAACCGAAGATCGGATGATATGAGAGTGCCCCTGGATTGTACAAAAGGTTACATGGCAGGGTAGTTGAGGGATCTCGGAGGGCCTCCGCCCTCTCTTTCAGGCTCTTTTCAGCCCTGGTTCACCGGGGACACGCGCCCGGCGTCGTCGGACCCGACCCTTCTGAACAGCCCTTCCTTCCTGATGTTCAGCACCAGTGCCTCGCCGGGGGCCGGCTCGGCACACCACGTCAGGGCACGCCGCCGCCACCGGGCGGGGCCGAGGCCGCCCGCAGGGGTGAGGGGCAGCCGCCAGGAGAGATCGGCCACATCCAGGTGGACGTCGACGGACCAGGCGCCGGCCGCTGTCAGGCCGGCCCCGTGTGCCGCCGCGAGATCCACCCGGGCCAGGAAGGCATGGCGGCCCGAACCGTGGTCGCGGACCGCGGGAAAGCGGTGAGCGGTGCCGTCGGAGCCGGTCAGGCAGACGCTGAGCGCGTCGGCGGGAAGCCCGGCGACCGTGCAGCGCACACCCACGCGCAACTCCGCGGCGGAGGAGGGGGACCAGGCGAGATCCGTGACGCTCAGATGCCTCAGTACACGGTGCTTGTTCTCTCCGACGTCCAGGGCCAGATGTCCCCGCCCCCTGGAGAAGTAGACGGTCAGCGCGGACGCTTTCGCCGGACCGGTGCGTATCACACGGGTCAGCGGCTTCTCCCGGACGGACGGGGCGCGGGTGCCGCCTATGCGCGTCGTCCTGGTCATGCCCTGGGCGCGCAGCCGCAGGGCGACGTCCCATATCCCGTTGCCCAGCGGCTCACCGTCGGCGGCCCCGGCCAGGTCGACCTCGGCCTCGAAGCCGGACAGGGGGTAGCCGAAGTCGTCCGCTTCCCCCAGCTCGGCCAGCTCGGGAGCGGGGACAGAGGTGACGGCCGTCCGGTACTCGGCCTCCTCCGAACGGCTGCGCAGCACGAGTTCGGTCTCCAGTTCCCGGCAGCTCAGTTTCCGCAGGTGGGCATGGCCGGTGATACGGAGAACGCCGTCCTTGACGGTGACGCTGTCGACGCGGTGGCGGGCTCGCACGTCGTCGGTGACGTCATAGACGTGGTCGGGTACGGCCGCCGCCGGATCGCGGAAGTAGGGGTACCGGGCGTAGACCCTGTCGCCTTCCACGAGAGTGGTGAGGGGTTCGGCCGCCTCGCCGGAAGCGGCCTTGAGCCCGTAGCTGACCGCGCCCCGGGCCCGCTCGTAGCGCAGCAGTTCCAGCAGCTCGTCGAGCATGCCGTGTTCTATGAGGTGGCAGCGCAACCGGGCGATGGCGGACAGCCGCCGGGCCACGCCGTCGCCGTACCAGGTGGCCAGCAGTTCACGGAGCCTGGCGAACGCCTTCTGCTGGTCCTCCCGGTGGGCCTCCCGGGCCAGGTGGTTGAGGGTCTCCCGGAGATCGGCGGAGAAGTGGCGGTGCAGGAGGTGGTCCCTGTCGGGGCCGGGGGCGACGTGCTCGCCGACCAGTTCGAGCATGGCGGACAGAAAGCGCAGCCGCATCTCGGTGCCGCGTACCACGGCGGTGTTGTTCCCGCCGTCCTCGCGGGCGACCCAGTAGACGCAGTCGTAGTCGGCGACCACGGAGATGGCGGCCGCGTTGAGGTAGGCGGTCGCGGTGAAGGGCTGGTCCTGGCCGACCTTCAGCTCCGTGCGGAAGCGCAGCCCCAGCCGTTCGACGAGGTCCCGGCGGAAGAGCTTCATCGGGTTGAGCGTCCAGTACACACGGGAGGAGAAGACGTCCGTGCGGTCCTCGCTGCGTTTGAACATCGCGGTGGGTGCTCTGCGCCCGCCGACCCCGACCATCCTGCCGAGCACGACATCGGAGGAGTTGGCGTCCGCGGCGGCGACCATCCGTTCCAGCGCCTCCGGACCGAGGTAGTCATCGGCGTCCAGGAAGAAGACGTAGCGGCCCCCGGCGTGGTCGAGACCGACGTTGCGGGGGCCGGCCGGCCCTCCGGAGTTCTCCTGGTGGATCACCTCCAGCACGGTGCCGTGCTCGGCGGCCAGCCGGTCGAGTTCCTCGCCGGAGCCGTCCGTGGACCCGTCGTCGACCGCGATGATCTCCATGCGGTGGTGGCCTATGGTCTGCTCCACCGCCGAGGTGACACAACGGGTGAGATAGGGCATCGCGTTGTAGGCGCCGATGATGACGGTGACGTCGGGAACTGACACGGCTGTTGGCTCCACTCGTGCGGTGGTGTGCGCTCCCTCCTCCCGCCGACGAGGATCGCGCTGGACCGGCCGTCGGGTCTTCACCCGGATGGCCGATCGGGGGTCGGAAGATTGTACGAACCCCCCTCCGGGTTGGCCAGGGAGGTTCACTGCCGCGGTGAGGGCGGGCGCGGGACAGGCCTGCGCCCGAAACAGGCGGAAAGTTCCGTTTTGTGGGGCCGGGTCAGGAGCCGGGAGCGGCGCCGCGCGGCGTGTTCCCCGTCTTCGTCTTCTGCGGGGACGCCGGGGTGAGGAACCAGTCCAGTCGCGGTTCCATGACCCAGCGGAAGGCCTTGACCACCGGCGGCGTGGTCAGCGCCACGGCCACCGTGGTCGCGACGGCGGTGATGAGGAGGATGCCCGCCGGGCTGTTCGCGAAGTCGCCCTCGTACCAGTCCCAGTAGTGCGCCCCCTTGGCCAGGAAGCCGTGCAGCAGGTACGCGTACAGCGTTCCGGTGCCGAGCGCCGTGAACCAGGTGCGGCGCGAAGGCGTCAGGCTCAGGAAGGCGGCGCTCAGCAACAGGGAGCAGCCGAGCATCCCCAGCGCCATCAGTACGCCGACCCAGCCGGGAGCGCCGAGCTCCTGGGCCGCGTAGCGGTGGTAGAACCAGTCCGGGTTCATCCGGGGCACGGCCCAGTAGGCCGCCAGGGCCCCCAGGGCGAGGACGGCGGGGGCGAGCGACCGCAGTCGCCGGTCCCGCAGCGTCTCGAAGTGGCGCTGCTCCAGACGCAGGCCCAGCACGAAGAACGGCAGGTACTGAAGCACCCGCTGGAGGGAGAGATCGCCGCCGATGCCCGGTGAGGCCGTGGCGGCCGCGGAGACGATCACCGAGACCGTGAACGGGTGCCGCATCTGACGCCACAGGGGAGTGGTCAGCCGCCAGATGAACAGCGCCATCAGGAACCATGTGAGGTACCAGGGGTAGAGCAGTGTGATCTTCAGTTCCTCGCCGGTGTTCCAGGCGCGGAACAGGTTGAGCGCGGTCTCGAAGACGATGTACGGCACGACCACCCCGCTGAACAGCCGCTGGATCTGGCGCGGCCGGAACGCGAAGCTCCTGGAGAAGTAGCCCGAGATGATGGTGAAGGCGGGCATGTGGAACGCGTACAGCAGCAGGTAGCCCGCCGCCATGACCCGGCTCTCGTCGCGCAGGGCCTCCCACGAGTGCCCGACGACGACCAGCACGATGGCCAGGAACTTCGCGTTGTCGAAGAAGGCGTCGCGTTCCCGGGGGCGGGCCCCTTCCGTTTCCGTCCGGGTCGTGGCGTCCGGGGCGACGGGGGCGACGGGAGAGACCTGGCTCACGCGAATCCTTTCTCCCAAGTGCTGGATACAACCAAGGGGCGGTATGACGATAATGCCGATCAGTCTGTGACGACTCACCGCGAAGCGCAAACGTCCCGGAGTTCTTCACCACACGGTCGCAGGCCGCCCCGGCCTTCGGAGAGTGTTCGCCATGATCCCCGCCGGAACGGGCGGGCGGGGCGGGGTGGGGCTCGCGTAGATTGCACAGCGACCGGACGAGAGATCACACCCAGGGGACGGCGCAGGTGGCAGCGGCAGAGCAGGGCCTTCGGCGGGATGTGCAAGGCGCCCGCAGGATCGTGGTGAAGATCGGGTCGTCCTCGCTGACCACGGCCGCCGGCGGGCTGGACGCCGACCGGGTGGACGCGCTGGTGGACGTGGTGGCCAGACACCTCGGCGCCCCGGAGGACGAGGACAGCAAGGAGATCGTGCTGGTCTCCTCCGGCGCCATCGCCGCCGGACTGGCACCGCTGGGACTGGACAAACGGCCCCGCGACCTCGCCCGCCAGCAGGCCGCCGCCAGCGTCGGCCAGGGCCTGCTGGTGGCCCGCTACACCGCCTCCTTCGCCCGCTACGGCCGGCGCGTGGGCCAGGTGCTGCTGACCTCGGACGACACCAGCCGCCGCGCGCACTACCGCAACGCCTACCGCACCCTCGACCAGCTCCTGGCCATGGGCACGGTGCCGATCGTCAACGAGAACGACACCGTCGCCACCGACGAGATCCGCTTCGGCGACAACGACCGGCTGGCCGCGCTGGTCGCCCACCTCGTCCGCGCCGAGCTGCTGGTCCTGCTCTCCGACGTCGACGGCCTCTACGACGGCAACCCGGCCACCCCCGGCACCTCCCTCATCGAGGAGGTGCGAGGCCCGCACGACCTGGACGGGGTGGAGATCGGCAGCGCCGGGAAGGCCGGGGTCGGCACCGGGGGCATGGTCACCAAGGTCGAGGCGGCCCGGATCGCCGCCGGGGCCGGCGTCCCCGTGGTGCTCACCTCCGCCACCCGCGCCGCCGACGCCCTCGCCGGGCGGCCCGTGGGCACCTACTTCCACCGCACCGGCCGCCGCTCCGCCGGCCGACTGCTGTGGCTGGCCCACGCCTCCGCCCCGCGCGGCGCGCTGGTGCTGGACGACGGCGCGGTACAGGCCGTGGTGGAGCGGCGCACCTCGCTGCTGCCCGCCGGGCTGGCCGGGGTGGAGGGCGAGTTCTCCGCGGGCGACCCGGTCGAGCTGCGGGACGCCGCCGGGCGGGCCGTCGCCCGTGGGCTGGTCAACTTCGACGCGCGCGAGATCCCCCGGCTGATCGGCCGCTCCACCCGTGACCTGGCCCGCGAGCTCGGACCCGCGTACGAGAGGGAGGTCGTCCACCGCGACGATCTGGTCCTGCTGCGCCACTGACGGCACCTTCGACGGCACTTTTGACGGAGCCTTCGGGTCAGCCTTTCAACGGACAGCTTCCCGAAAACCGCCACACGGCGGCTCGAGTACTGGTCCACTTCTGTGGGAGGCCGTGCCGGGACGGTGTTCCGGGGCACGGCCGCACCAGCACAGTCGCACAAGCGCAGTCATATGAGTTCGGCACCACACGGGAGGCCGCCGGTGAGACGACTGACCAGCGTCGACTTGGGGTTCCCCCAGCGAGGCGACGGGGCGGGGAGCCCCCTGCGGGGCCCGGCGCAGCCGGGTGCCCGCCGCGGCGGGGAGGAGGGCCGCTGCGAGGGCGCCTCGCGCCTGTGGCACGTCACCCTCAGCGTCTCCGGGGCCGAGGCGCCGTTGCGGGACGTCAGACGGGCACTGGAACGGCTCGCCCACGACCACCCCTTCCTGCTGGCCGGCCGGTACGCCAACGACCACGCCGAGATCCGCTACTGGGAGGAGGCCCGCGACCTCCACGACGCCGCGGCCGTGGCGCTGCGGCTGTGGGGTGAGCACCGGGCGTCGGCGAAGCTGCCGCCGTGGGAGATCGTCGGGCTGGAGGTCATCGGCCGGGAGACGTACCACCAGCGGGTGGCGGAGGGCTACGGTCCGCACCCCGCCGTACCGGCGGGCGTCCACCCGTTCTGACCCCGGGCACACCACCCGTCTCGCACTGCGGACCTCCGGATGGACGCCGTCCGCCCTGGCTACGCTGGGAGCATGAGCAGCGCATCGCAGACCTCGCCCGTGACCGACACCGCCCGCCGCGCCAAGGAGGCGGCCGCCGCGCTCGCCCCGCTGCCGCGCACCGCGCGTGACGGCGCGCTGCTCGCGATCGCCGACGCCCTGGTGGCCCGCACCGGGGAGATCGTCGAGGCCAACGCCGCCGACGTGGACAGGGCCCGCGCCGCCGGTACGGCCGACTCCATCGTCGACCGGCTCACCCTCACCCCCGAGCGGATCGCCGCCATCGCCTCCGACGTGCGCGATGTGGTGGCCCTGCCCGATCCGGTGGGCGAGGTGGTGCGCGGTTCCACGCTCCCGGGCGGCCTGGAGCTGCGCCAGGTGCGGGTGCCGCTCGGCGTGGTCGGCATCATCTACGAGGCCCGGCCCAACGTCACCGTGGACGCGGCCGTGCTCTGCCTGAAGGCCGGCAACGCGGTGCTGCTGCGCGGCTCGTCCTCCGCGTACTCCTCCAACACCGCCCTGGTCACCGTGTTGCGCGACGCCGTGGCCTCCGCCGGGCTCCCGGCCGACGCCGTCCAGCTCGTGCCCGGCGAGAGCCGCGACAGCGTCAAGGAGCTGATGCGCGCCCGCGGCCTGGTGGACGTGCTGATCCCGCGCGGCGGCGCCTCCCTGATCAAGACGGTCGTGGAGGAGTCCACCGTCCCGGTCATCGAGACCGGTACCGGCAACTGCCACGTCTACGTCGACGAGCACGCCGACCTCGACATGGCCGTGGAGATCCTGGTCAACTCCAAGGCGCAGCGCCCCAGCGTCTGCAACGCCGCCGAGACCGTGCTGGTGCACTCCGGCATCGCCGACGCCTTCCTGCCGCGCGCCCTGGCCGCGCTGGAGAAGGCCGGGGTGACCGTCCACGGCGACGGGGCCTGGGCGAAGGCGGGCGAGGCAGGCGGCGTGGACGTGGTGCCCGCCACGGAGGAGGACTGGGCCACCGAGTACCTCTCCTACGACATCGCCGCCGCCGTGGTGCCCTCCCTGGACGCCGCGGTGGAGCACATCCGCCGCTGGTCCTCCGGCCACACCGAGGCGATCGTCACCTCCGACACCTCGGCGGCCCGCCGCTTCGTGTCGCTGGTGGACTCCACCGCGGTCATGGTCAACGCCTCCACCCGCTTCACCGACGGCGGCCAGTTCGGCTTCGGCGCCGAGATCGGCATCTCCACGCAGAAGCTGCACGCCCGCGGCCCCATGGGCCTGCCGGAGCTGACCTCGACGAAGTACGTGGTCACGGGCGAGGGGCACGTGCGCGACTGAGCCCGCCGCCTCCCCGGCACGTTTCCACGGGGAGCGCGGGGAGCGCGCGAAGCAGACGAATCACCGTTCTCCCTGCCCAAAGTCCTCCGGCCGGTCTACGCTGGTTCCGTGCCGGAGGATGTGGGGGGCCAGCCGCACCAGAGCGGCGAGGAGCCCGACGACCGCGACCGCGCGGCGGCGGACGACGTGTTCGCCTCCGTGGTGTTCGACGAGTCCTTCGTCCGTGCCGCCCTGATCCACGAGCCCACCGCCGCCGAGCGCACGCTGGCCGCCGCCCAGTCCCCCTCCGAGACCGAGGCGGCCCTCGCGCACGACGACCAGTACGGCTACGGACCGTGGCGGGACGATCCCGAGGGCGCCGACCACGACCGTGACGCGGGGGCGGAGGACGCCGGCGGCCGCGACGGAGGGGCGGACGACGGCGACGACCACCACGGCCGGTACCGCTACGGCCGGCTGGAGTTCGCCGACCGCCTCGACCATCTGGAGTACGTGGAGGACACCGAGTACCCGGAGGACGCCGGGTACGCCGCCTACACCGATGAGGCCGAGGGCCGGGGCGGTCTCCACGGACACCCCCCGCGCCCCTACCGCGGCCACGTCCGCTGGCAGCGGCCGGTCGCCTGGGTGCTCGCCGTGGTGATGGGCGTCGGCATCGTCGCGATGGCCTTCGCCGCCGTCCAACGGGGGGCCTCCGGCCAGCGGCAGCAGACCCCGCCGGAACCCCCGCCGGCGACCAGCGGGGTCGACGCCCCGCCGCCGGCCGGCCGGTCCGGCGCGCTGCCCTCCCTGTCCGGCCACTACAGCACGTCCTCGCTCGACGGCCGGGCGTAGCGCGCGCCCGCCGGTCCGGCCGCCCGGCGGGTAGGCCGCCCGGCGGACTCTGTCCGACTTTTCCCGCCATCAGGGGCATCGGACCGGTTTGGCGGCCTTCGCCGGATCTACTCTGGGGATATGGCCGGGCCTGGAGATCCACCGCCCCGGGGCTTCTCCGGAGGCGGCGACGACGAGTACCGCTCCACCGTCTTCGACGAGTCGTTCGTCCGTGCTGCCCGCCTCCAGGAGTTCTCCGCGCGGGAGCGGCTGGCCGACTGCGAGCACCCCGTCCGGCCCCTCCCGCCCCGGCCGCTGCGCGGGAAGCCGTGGCGGGGCCTGGTCCTGGCGGTGCTGATCGTGTTCGCCTTCGGTGCCGTGGTCTACGCGGGGGTCCGCGTCCAGCAGCAGCCCGTGGACCGGCCGGGGCCGCGGGTGATGAGCAGCACGGTCGTCCCGCTCTCGCCGGACGGGGAGAGCAGGGTGCCCGGCGGGCGGCCGGCACGACTGCTCGAACGCAGCCCGGCGGCGGAGTTCTACACCGGGGCCGCCGGAGTGACGCTGCCCCCGGTCCGCTCCACCGCCCACTTCGCCGACACCCAGGTGCTCGCCGCGCTGGCCGTCGCCAAGGAGTACGTGGTCGAGAGCTCCCTCAACCCCGAGGTGCTGAGCGGTGAGACCACGCGGCCGGTGCGGATACTGATCGACCCGGACCAGCACGCGCAGTTCGACCGCAGCATCGAGCGGCCCGCGGCCGACGGTCACCACGCGGCGACCGGCTGGCTGGTGCGCTTCGCCCCCGGGCACACGCAGTTCGCCGGTGAGGGGGTGCGCGTGCGCGGCACGATGGAGATCCGTGAGACGGAGGCCGACGCGCTGGAGATCGTCACCGACCATGTCTTCGTCTACGCCGTCCGCCCCGCCGGGGCGAGCGGCGCCCGGCCGGACGGGGAGGCCGCCTCGCTGTTCACGGTCCGGCGCGAACTGCGGCTGCGCTTCGACCGCGAGGACCTGCGCGACCAGCATCTGACGGTGGAGCGCAGCGAGGTGCGGGCCGGGCCGATGTCCTGCGCGGCCCGGGCCCACGACGCCCTGCGCCCGCTGACGGCCGGGCAGAGCGCCGGCGGCGACCACCCGGCCGGCACCGACCCGTACGTGCGCGGCGGCGGCGACAGCCCGGTGTGCGGGACGCTGGACCCTAGCTCCCTGCCGCGCCCGTAGCGCCCTGGTCGCCCCTGCGGTCCGCGCCGCCGCCCGCTCCGCCGGCTCCGCCCGCGCCGCGCCCGGCGAAGCGGTCGCGCAGCTTCCCGCCCAGGTCCCCGGCGCCGTCGCCCAGGTCCCGCAGCAGGCCCATGAGCGGATCCTTGCTGGTGCGCACGGTGTCGGAGTAGTGGCTCGCGGACTGCCGGAACGACTCGTAGACCGAGGTGTCCTTGTCGTCCTCGCGCCGGTCGTAGTGGCCTTCCATGATCCGCTGGTGGTCGCGGCTCGCGGCCCACTTGCGCAGCTCCGCGGCGCGCACGGTGGTGAAGGGGTGGCTGCGCGGCAGCACGTTGAGGATCTTCAGCACCGAGTCGCGCAGATCGCCGGAGGACTCGTACTCGTCGGCCTGCTTCAGGAAGGCGTCGACGTTCATCTCATGCAGATGGTTGCCGCCGGCGATCTTCATCAGACCGCGCATCGACGCCTGGAGGTCCTGGCCGACCAGCAGTCCGGCCCGGTCCGCCGACAGCTCCGACTTGCGGAACCACTCGCGCAGCGCCGTCACGAGCGCCATGATCGCCACATTGCCCAGCGGGATCCACGCCACCTTGACGGCCAGGCCGGTCAGGAACAGCAGGATCGTCCGGTACACCGCGTGCCCGGACAGGGCGTGGCCGACCTCGTGGCCGATCACCGCCCGCATCTCCTCCTCGTCCAGCAGTTCGACCAGCCCGGTGGTCACCACGATGACCGGCTCGTCCAGGCCGATGCACATGGCGTTGGGCTTCGGGTCCTGCGTGACGTACATCGCCGGGACCTTCTCCAGGTCCAGGATGTAGCAGGCGTCGCGCAGCATGGCGTACAGGTGGGTGAACTGCGCGTCGTCCACCCGGACCGAGTCCGACAGGAACAGCAGACGCAGGCTGCGCTCGGGCAGCAGCCCGCTCAGCGTCTTGAAGACCGTGTCGAACCCGCTCAGCTTGCGCAGGGCCACCAGCGCGGAGCGGTCCGCGGGATGCTCGTACGCCCGCGAGGAGATCCCCGGGAAACGCCGTCTGTCGCGGCCGGGAAGGTGCTCGGTGGTGCCGTTGCCGTCTGTCATGGTCCGCCCCCTGCGGGTCTGGTGTGGGCCCGTCCCCCGTGTCGGACCCCACCCTAGGCGGTGGGTGCCCCACGCCACAGCACCCCGCCCCGCTTACGATGTGGCTCAAGTTTCCGCCCCTACCCGATAGGTCTGCCGACGATGACCCTCCCCGACACCGTGCACACCCTGACCCTCCTGGCCTCCGGTGCCGAGAACGGCGAGCACGGCGGCGCGTCCGCCAACCCGTTCGCCACCGGTCTGGGCGCTCTGGCGGTGCTGCTCCTGCTGCTGTGGATCACCACCCGCTTCAACCGGGACCGCTGAGGCACCGGGCCCGGACGGCGGCGCGATCGGCGCCGGACGGCTAAGGTCGGCACGCATGGGAGAGCACATAGTGTCCGGCGCCGGCAAACGGCGGCTGGGCGTGATGGGCGGCACGTTCGACCCCATCCACCACGGGCACCTGGTCGCGGCGAGCGAGGTGGCGGCCAGGTTCCGCCTGGACGAGGTGGTCTTCGTGCCGACGGGGCAGCCGTGGCAGAAGAGCCACAGGGCTGTGTCGCCGGCCGAGGACCGCTATCTGATGACGGTCATCGCCACGGCCTCCAATCCGCAGTTCTCGGTCAGCCGCATCGACATCGACCGCGGCGGCCGGACGTACACCATCGACACCCTGCGGGACCTCAGGGCGCTGCACGCCGACGCCGACCTGTTCTTCATCACCGGCGCCGACGCGCTCGCCCAGATCCTGACCTGGCGCGACGTCGACGAACTGTTCTCACTCGCCCACTTCATCGGGGTCACCCGCCCGGGACACGCCCTGGCCGACCCGGGCCTGCCGGCCGGCGGGGTGTCCCTGATCGAGGTCCCGGCGCTGGCCATCTCCTCGACGGACTGCCGCGCACGTGTGGCGCAGGGGGACCCCGTCTGGTATCTGGTGCCGGACGGTGTGGTGCGCTACATCAACAAACGCAGGCTGTACCGGGACGGCCGGGCGCCGAAGGGCTAGAGGGGCGGCAGTCGTGAACGACCGACAGGACCCGTACGGGCCGGGGGACCCGTCGCAGGCGAGCGGCCACGTCTACGGTTACGACGAGTACGGGCGGCCGGTCTACGACGAGCAGGGCCCCGGGGCGCCGCACGGGGACGCCTCGTACGACCCCTCGTACGGCTCCGCGTACGGACAGACCCATCAGACGGGGCAGCGGCCCGCGTACGACCAGTACGGCACCGGCGCGTACGGCACGGGGTCCTACGACCCGGGCACGTACGCCCCCGGCTCCTACCCCGCCGATCCCCACGCCGGGGGAGCCCGGACCGAATACGCGCCGGACGCGTACGCCCAGGACCCCTACGCCCAGGACCCCTACGCCCAGGACCCCTACGCCCAGAGCCCCTACACCCAGGGCTCCTACACCCGGGACCCCTACGCTCCCGGCCCCCAAGGCGGCGGGTACGACGGGCAGGACGGCCGGTACGGCGACCGGGACACCTCCGCCACCGGGCGCCAGGAGCCGGTGACGCGGACGTGGATCCCGCAGCAGGCCCAGGAGCCCTGGTACGAGGAGCGGTCCGCCGGGCACGCCGAGCCGGCCGGGGCCGGCGACGCGCCGGAGCCCGGGCCCGGCGCGGGTCGCGGCACCACCGCCCCCACCGGCGCCGATGCCGACGAGTACCGCACCGAGGAGTTCTCCTTCGTCGAGGAGCAGGACGAGGAGTCCGAGGACGTCATCGACTGGCTGAAGTTCTCCGAGAGCCGCACCGAGCGGCGAGAGGAGGCCAAACGCCGGGGCCGCAACCGCACGGTGGCCCTGGTCGTCGCGCTCGCCGTGGTGCTGACCGGCGGCGTCGGCTGGCTGTGGTGGGCGGGCATGCTGCCCGGCACCTCCGGGGACGGCGGGGCCGGCGAGGCTGCCTCGGGCGCCCAGAAGCGCAAGGTGATCGTCGTCCACCTGCGCGACATCGACGACGGGGAGATGTCCACCGCGCTGCTGGTCAACAACGAGACCGCGGGCAGGGGCACCACCGTCCTGCTGCCCAACTCCCTGGTCGTCGCCTCCGGCGGCGCGGGGGAGGGGACGACGCTGGGCAAGTCCTTCGAGGCCGAGGGCGCGGCGGCCACCCGCGACGCGCTGGGCCTGCTGCTGGGCACCGACATCAAGGGAACCTGGCGACTGGACACCCCCTACCTGGAGAACTGGGTCGACCTGGTCGGCGGCATCTCCCTGGACGCCGACGCCACCGTGCCCGGCGCGAAGAAGGGGGACGATCCGCCGGTGCGGCGGGGCAAGGGGCGCGACCTGGACGGAAGGGCCGCCGTCGCCTACGCCACGCACCGGGCCGAGGGCGAACCGCAGACGAAGCAGCTCGCCCGGTTCGGGCAGGTCCTGCGGGCCACGCTGGAGAAGATGTCCGACGATCCGAAGACCGCCACCGGCACGGTCCGGGCACTGACCCAGATCCTCGACCCCTCACTGACCGACGGACAGCTCGGAGCCAGCCTCGCCTCGCTGGCCGGATACGCCAGGAAGGACGCCTACGGCACCGAACTGCTGCCGGTGGAGGCGGACGGCACGCTCAGCGACGCCACCAGCGAGGGCCTGGTGAAGGACGTGCTCGGCGGCACGGTGAAGAACACCGACCCCGACGCCACGCCGCGGGTGAGCCTGAAGGACGCCACCGGTGACGAGAAGGCGGCGAACAACGCCCGGGTGGCGCTGGTCAACGGCGGCTACACGGTGGTCGGCGGAGGCAGCGCGGACTCCGCGCGGGCCACCACCCGCGTGACCTACTCCGATGCCGGGGACAGAGCCAGGGCCGAGGAGGTCGCCAGAACGCTCGGTCTGTCCGGGAAGGCCGTGACCGAGGGCAAGGGCGCGGCGAACGCCGACATCACGGTGGTGCTCGGCCGGGACTACGAGCCCGGGGGGTCGTGAGACCGCGGGCGGGCGCGGCGGGCCGGCGGGGGAGCCCGGTGGTCCGGCGGGGGAGCCTCCGCCGGGCCCGACGGAGCCGGTCCGCGGCGGGTCGTGAGACCCTGGAGGGGTTGTAGACCACCGACCGAAAGCGTTGCCTGTGACCGCCACGGACCGCTCCATCGAGCTGATCAACGCAGCAGCCCAGGCTGCCGCCGACAAGCTCGCCCACGACGTCGTCGCGTACGACGTCAGTGATGTGCTCTCCATCACCGACGCCTTCCTGCTGGCCTCCGCGCCCAACGACCGCCAGGTCAAGTCGATCGTCGACGAGATCGAGGAACGGCTGCAGAAGGAGAAGGGCGTCAAGCCGGTGCGCCGCGAGGGCGAGCGCGACGGCCGCTGGGTCCTGCTGGACTTCGTCGACATCGTCGTGCACGTCCAGCACAGCGAGGAGCGGGTCTTCTACGCGCTGGAGCGCCTGTGGAAGGACTGCCCGGAGATCGACCTGCCCGAGGAGGCCAAGGCCACCCGGGGCAAGGGCGAGGGCGAGGGCGAGGCCGCCGCGGGCGAGGGCGGTGAGCTGAGCTGAACGGACGCGTGGCGGGACGCGGCCGCCGCATCGTGCTGTGGCGGCACGGGCAGACCGCGTGGAACCTCGAACGACGCTTCCAGGGCACCACGGACATCGAGCTGACCGAGGCGGGCCTGGAGCAGGCCCGCCGTGCCGCGAGGCTGCTCGCGGCGCTCAGGCCGGACGCGATCATCGCCTCCGACCTGAAGAGGGCCGTGGACACCGCCGCCGAGCTGGCCTCGGTCACCGGCCTGGAGGTCACCCGCTACGAGAGCCTGCGCGAGACGTACGCGGGCGTGTGGCAGGGGCTGACGCACGAGGAGATCGTCGAGCGCCACGGCGAGGAGTACGCCGCCTGGAAGCGCGGCGAGCCCGTGCGGCGCGGCGGCGGCGAGCTGGAGACCGAGGTGGCCGACCGCGCGGCGCCGGTGGTCGAGCGCAACGCCGACAAGCTGCCCGACGGCGGGGTTCTGGTCGTGGTCAGCCACGGCGGCACGATCCGCACCACCATCGGCCGTCTGCTGGGCCTGGAACCGGGCTCGTGGGAGTCGCTGGGCGGGCTGACCAACTGCTGCTGGTCGGTCCTGGGCGAGGGGGCGCGCGGCTGGCGGCTGCTGGAGCACAACGCCGGAACGCTTCCCCAGCCGGTCCTCGGCGACGACGTCTGACACGCTCCGGAGGCCGGCCCGGGATGGGCCGGCGGCGGACCGGCGGCGGACCGGCGGCGGATTTCGCATTCGGGCAGGCCACCGGTTAAGCTTCTTCCCGTTCACGGCACCGCGGTGAAAGCGGCGGAGCCGGAGCGTTGGGGCTATAGCTCAGTTGGTAGAGCGCTTGCATGGCATGCAAGAGGTCAGGAGTTCGATTCTCCTTAGCTCCACACGAGCGAGAGATCCCGTCCCCCACCGGGGGGCGGGATCTTCGCCTTTCCGGCGGGGGCGTCCCGGAGCGGTGCGGTGAGGGGGAAGCGGAACCTCGTCGCACGCGTTCGCGCCCTCCTGCCCGCGGACGGAACATGGCAGAATCGGAGCGCCGGACGGGCCGCTGCGCGCAGCGGGAGCCCGCCGGGGCGTTCGGAGACATCGAGGACGGCAGAGACAGCGGAGGGGTTCCCCACGTGCGCACGCCTGCGGTCACGGCTGGAGTTGACTGACGGAGATGGGTGCACACAGCAGGAAGTGCGACTGGTGCGGCAGCGGGACCCCGATCGTCCGCGACATGGAACCGGTCAACACGGCGTACCAGTACTGGTGCGCCGAGTGCGCGCGGGCGCTGATCATCAAGGGCGACCCGATCGAGACCTACCGCGAGCTGGAGGGCGAGCCGATCTACGGCCGGCTCCTGGAGGAGCACTGCACCCTCAAGCGCTTCTACTCCTTCGTGGCGGCCTGACCGTCGCCCGCCCGCGCACGGGCTCGTGAGGCCGTACGGGCCCTGGGCGCGGGGAGGGCGCCGGAGAATCCCGGCGGCCCCGGGTACGGCGCGGGCCGCCGCAGCGCGCGTGCCGCCAGGACGGCGGCGAGGGCGAGCAGCACCGCGCCGGCCGCCGGATAGACCGCGGACAGCACCGTCTGCGCACCACTCTGCCGCAGTTCGAACCGCTCCACGGGGGAGCCGTGCGGCACCCACCACAGCGCGTAGGAGCAGAACAGCAGCGTCACCAGCGTCGTACCCGTCCACCACGGCGCACTGCCGCGGCGCAGCGCCTCCGAGCCCAGCAGCAGCACGGCGGGCACGCACCACACCCAGTGGTGCGACCAGGAGACGGGGCTGACCAGCAGCGCGGTGCAGGCGACGCAGACGGCGGCCCAGGCGTGCGCGGAGGGCAGCCGGCGCGGGCCGGCGAGCACGGCGGCCACCGCGACGGCGAGCCCCGCCACGGCCGCCGCGACGGCGAGCACCGTCCAGCCGGCGCCGGGTTCGGCCGTGTGCAGCAGCCGCGCCAGGACGCCGCGCAGCGACTGGTTGGCGGTGTCCTCGACCCGGCCGACGCGCTCGGGGGAGAAGACCGCCCCGGTCCAGAAGTTCCGGGAGTCCCGCGGCAGCACCAGCGCCGCCAGCACGACCGTCCCGGCGAACGCGCCCGAGGCCACGGCGGCCCGGCGCAGCCAGTCGTTCCACAGCCGCACCGGGCCGCCGGAGAGCCGCCTTCGCCGCCGGGCCAGGGTCAGCCCGCACAGGGCCAGGAACACCGCGAACAGCGCGGGGGTCAGTTTGATCCCGGCGGCCACCCCGATGCCGACGCCGGCCCAGCGGTGGCCGGAGCGCCGGGACAGATCCCACAGCACCAGCACCGCCAGCAGCAGGTTGATCTGGCCGTACCGCAGCGTCGTCCACACCGGCTCGCACCAGACGGCGATCGCCGACAGCGCCAGGGCGGCGGCCGGGCGGGGAAGGTTCAGCGGACGTCCGGTCAGCCGCAGCGACAGATGGACCAGGGAGACCAGCAGGGCGAGGTTCGCCCCGGTCGCCAGCAGCCGCATCGCCGGCACATCGACCAGGGTCAGGGGTATGAACAGCAGCGCGGCGAACGGCGGGTAGGTCATGGGCAGTTCGGCGTGCGTGGCGCGCATCGCGTACAGGTCGCCGCCGGTGCGGGCCGTCCAGCCCTCGGCCCGGTAGACCATCAGGTCGATCATGGAGACGTTCGCCGCGCTCTGGGCCGCCAGGAAGGCGGTGAAGGAGAGCAGGCAGAACACGGCGGCGAGCCGTGTGGACCGCTTCAGCAGATACGCCCGTGCCGCGGGGAACCGGCGGTCGGCGGTCAACTGCAGCGTACTCACGGGCGGCTCCGGGTCCTGGGTGTGACGGTCCTGGCGGCGGCGGTCGTCGGGTCGGGCGGGGCGGTCGGGACCTTCCACGGCCGGCCGTGTACATGGACGTGCGCGCGGGCGCGGCCGGTTGCCCGGGCGCGGCGGGCGGGTGCGTACGGGCGTGGGAGTACGACAGTACCCGGACGGCCGTGACCTACCCGTTATGGGATTTGGCGAAGGACGCTCACGGGCGTGTACAGTAGGCATCGCCGCCGCGGGGGACCGCAGCGGAGGCAACAAGGGGCTATAGCTCAGTTGGTAGAGCGCTTGCATGGCATGCAAGAGGTCAGGAGTTCAATTCTCCTTAGCTCCACACTGGGAGAGCGGGTCGTCCGGAAGGGCGGCCCGCTCTCGTCCGTCCGGGCCCCGGACGGTCGCCGGAGCGGGGAAGGCCTTGCGGTACCCTGACGGCATGCGTGCCGTACGCCTTCTGCTTAGCGGGCCGCGCTGAACCAGCGCCGACCCTCCGGTCCCGGTTCCGGTGAGGTCGGAACCAGCGCGGCGTCCCCTCCTGTGCGAGGGGCCTTTTCGTTTACGGGCCGTGAGCCCTCCCGCGGGCAGACGACGACCGATGGAGCTTAGAGGACGATGAGCGAGACCACCGCCGCCGCGGAGACCGCGGCCCCCCATCGCTACACGGCCGCGCTGGCCGCGGAGATCGAGGCGCGCTGGCAGGACTTCTGGGACGAGCGCGGCGTGTACGAGGCCCCCAACCCCACCGGGGATCTGGCCGGTGACCAGGAGACCGCCGCCCTCCCCAAGCGCTTCGTCATGGACATGTTCCCCTACCCCTCGGGCGCGGGCCTGCACGTCGGGCATCCGCTGGGCTACATCGCCACGGACGTCACCGCGCGCTATCTGCGCATGACCGGCCACAACGTGCTGCACACCCTGGGCTTCGACGCCTTCGGCCTGCCCGCCGAGCAGTACGCCGTGCAGACCGGCACCCACCCGCGGGTGTCCACCGAGGCCAACATCAAGAACATGAAGGCCCAGCTGCGGCGACTGGGCCTGGGCCACGACCAGCGCCGGTCCTTCGCCACGATCGACCCGGACTACTACAAGTGGACCCAGTGGATCTTCCTGCAGATCTTCAACTCCTGGTACGACGAGGAGGCCGACCGGGCCCGGCCGATCTCCGAACTGGTCGGGCAGTTCGAGGCCGGTACCCG
This sequence comes from Streptomyces barkulensis, assembly GCF_002843305.1. GTDB lineage: Bacteria > Actinomycetota > Actinomycetes > Streptomycetales > Streptomycetaceae > Streptomyces > Streptomyces barkulensis. Next base: position 254,598 of record NZ_PGSG01000009.1, on the reverse strand, counting down.
TCCCACGCCGGACGGCCGGGCCTGGAGTGAGCTGAGCGAGGCCGAGCGGGCCGACGTACTGGGCGGGTACCGCCTGGCGTACGCCTCCGACGCGCCGGTCAACTGGTGCCCCGGCCTGGGCACCGTCCTGGCCAACGAGGAGGTCACCGCCGAAGGCCGCTCCGAGCGCGGCAACTACCCCGTCTTCAAGGCCAAGCTGCGCCAGTGGAACATGCGCATCACCGCCTACGCCGAGCGGCTGCTGCGCGACCTGGACGCGCTGGACTGGCCCGAGGCGATCAAGCTGCAGCAGCGCAACTGGATCGGCCGCAGCGAGGGCGCCCGCATCGAGTTCCCGGTCGAGGGCGCCGGCGAGCGCATCACCGTCTTCACCACCCGTCAGGACACGCTGTTCGGGGCCACGTACATGGTGCTGGCGCCCGAGCACGAACTGGTGGACCGGATCGTCCCCGACGCCTGGCCCGAGGGCACCCACGAGGTGTGGACGGGCGGCCACTCCACGCCGTCCGAGGCGGTCTCGGAGTACCGCAAGCGGGCGGCCGCCAAGTCGGACGTCGAGCGGCAGGCCGAGGCGAAGGAGAAGACCGGTGTCTTCACCGGCGCCTACGCCGTCAACCCGGCCGGCGGCGAGCGGATCCCCGTCTTCATCGCCGACTACGTGCTGATGGGCTACGGCACCGGCGCGATCATGGCCGTCCCCGCGCACGACAGCCGCGACTTCGCCTTCGCCCGCGCCTTCGAACTGCCCATGCGCTGCGTGGTCGAGCCGACCGACGGCCGCGGCACCGACCCGGCCACCTGGGACGACGCCTTCTCCTCCTACGACGCGGCGATCGTCAACTCCACCGGTGTGGAGGTGTCGCTGGACGGTCTGGGCGTGACCGAGGCCAAGGCCCGCACGACCGAGTGGCTGACCGAGCGCGGCATCGGCGAGGGCACCGTCAACTACCGCCTGCGCGACTGGCTGTTCAGCCGCCAGCGCTACTGGGGCGAGCCGTTCCCGATCGTCTACGACGAGGACGGCGTGGCACACGCGCTGCCCGAGTCGATGCTGCCGCTGCAACTGCCCGAGGTCGAGGACTACTCCCCGCGCACCTTCGACCCCGACGACGCCGACACCGAGCCCGAGACCCCGCTGTCGCGGAACGAGGACTGGGTGAACGTCACGCTGGACCTGGGCGACGGGCGCGGCCCGCGCAGGTTCCGCCGCGAGACCAACACCATGCCCAACTGGGCCGGCTCCTGCTGGTACGAGCTGCGCTACCTGGACCCGCACAACAGCGAGAAGCTGGTCGACCCGGAGATCGAGCGCTACTGGATGGGTCCGCGCGAGGGGATGCCCACCGGCGGCGTGGACCTGTACGTCGGCGGCGCCGAACACGCCGTGCTGCACCTGCTGTACGCCCGCTTCTGGTCCAAGGTGCTGCACGACCTGGGGCACGTCTCCTCGGCCGAGCCGTTCCACAAGCTGTTCAACCAGGGCATGATCCAGGCCTACGTCTACCGCGACTCCCGCGGCATCGCGGTGCCCGCCGCCGAGGTCACCGAGCGCGACGGCGCCTACTGGTACAACGGCGAGAAGGTCGGCCGGACGCTGGGCAAGATGGGCAAGTCCCTGAAGAACGCCGTCACTCCGGACGAGATCTGCGCCGAGTACGGCGCGGACACCCTGCGGCTGTACGAGATGGCCATGGGTCCGCTGGACGTCTCCCGCCCGTGGGACACCCGCGCGGTCGTCGGCCAGTACCGGCTGCTGCAGCGGCTGTGGCGCAACGTCGTCGACGAGGCGACGGGCGAGGTCTCGGTCGTCGACGCCGGGCCGGACGAGGGGACCCTGCGCGCGCTGCACAAGGCGGTCGACGGGGTGCGGCAGGACATGGAGGGGCTGCGCTTCAACACCGCCATCGCGAAGATCACCGAGCTGAACAACCACGTCACCCGGCTGCGCGAGGTGCCGCGCGAGGTGGCCGAGAGCCTGGTGCTGCTGATCGCGCCGCTGGCCCCGCACATCGCCGAGGAGCTGTGGCGCAGGCTGGGCCACGACACCAGCGTCGTCCACGAGGACTTCCCCGTGGCAGACCCCCGGTACGTGGTGGACGAGACCGTGACCTGCGTCGTGCAGGTACGGGGCAAGGTCAAGGCCCGTCTGGAGGTCGCCCCGGACATCTCCGAGGCCGACCTGGAGGCACGGGCACTGGCCGAGCCGGCGATCGTCGGCGCGCTGGGCGGGGCGGGCGTCCGCAAGGTGATCGTGCGGGCGCCGAAGCTGGTGAACGTCGTCCCAGCCTGACCCGGGGTACCTGCGTCAGGCGGCGGCGGGCACCGCGGCTCACCGGCCGCGGTGCCCGCCGCCGTGTGCGTTCAGCCCGCCGCCGGCCCGGCGTCCGTTCCCGGGGCGGGCTCGGTTCCCGGCCCGGTTCCCGGCCCGGTTCCCGGCCCGGTTCCCGGCCCGGTTCCCGGCTCCGCCCCCGGCACCGAACGCGCCGCCATGGCGAGCAGTTCGGCCAGGTGCACGGCCTTCGTACGGGAGCGCGTACGGCGCAGTCCCTGCCGCAGTTGGCGCAGACACCCGGGGTTGACCGCCACGACGTAGTCCACGTCCAGCTTCCGCAGCGCCTCCAGCTTCGGGTCCAGCACGGCCCGGCTGTCGTCCGGCCGCAGCATCGCGTACGTGCCGGCGGCGCCGCAGCAGTCGCCCGCGCCGGGCAGCTCGACGTACTCGGCCACCGCGGCGACGAGTTCGCGGGGCGGGCGGGTCACGCCCAGGCCGTTGCGCAGGTGGCAGGAGTCCTGGAGGGCCACCCGCGCCCGGCGCCCGCCGACCGTGACCCGGCCCGAGGGCCGGTGGCCGGTGGCCTCCAGGTACTCGCTCAGCTCCCTGACGCGGTCGCGGCCCAGGTGGTGGGCGAGATGGGCGGCGCAGCCGCCGGAGGTGGTCACGACGGTGCCGGGCAGCCGCTCGCCGAGTGCGCGGGCCATCCCGGCGCCGGCGGCGGAGTCGCCGTTGTGGGCGTGCAGCGCGCCGCAGCAGCCCTGCCCGGAGGGGACGGCGACCTCCGGCCGCAGCTCGCGCACGGCACGCGAGACGGACGGGTACAGCCCGCGCTCGGCGCAGCCCAGCATCAGCGACACCGGCCGCTCCCGCTCCCCGCTCGCCGGACGGCGCTCCCGGGCGTGGCGCCGCACCAGCCCCTGGAGGCGCAGCAGCCACGACCGGGACACCGCGGCCATCAGCAGCCGGGCGATCAGGGGCCGGCCGCGCCCCTGCCACTGGTGGTCGCGCCACTGCTCCAGCAGCTGCCCGTACTCCACGCCCGCCGGACAGACCGGCTCACAGGCCCGGCAGCCCAGGCAGAACGACGACTCCTCGGCCAGGGTGGGGTCGTCCGGGGCGAGGTCGCCGGACTCCAGCGCCCGCATCAGGGTGATACGGCCGCGCGGGGAGGAGGGCTCCTGGCGGGTGAGGGCGTAGGTGGGGCAGGCGGGCAGGCAGAACCCGCAGGAGATGCAGCGGTCGAGCAGCGCCTTGTCGAAGACGCCGAGCCCTTCGTCCTGCCTGGCGAGGGGCTCGGGGGAGGAGGCGGGCTCAGGGAGCTCGGAGGAGGAGGCGGGATCGGAACGGGGTGCGGAGTCGGTCATCGGGGGTCCTCCGTGGACGCCCCCGCCGTCGGGCGGGGAGGAAGTCAGGATCCGAGCTTTCCCGGGTTGAGGATGCCCGCCGGGTCGAAGGCCCGCTTGACGCGGCGCAGCAGGGCGATCTGGTCGTCCCCGATCCGGTCGGCCAGGTAGGGCAGTTTTGCGGCGCCCACACCGTGCTCGCCGGTGATGGTGCCGTCCAGGGCGATGGCGGCCGCGAAGATCTCGGCGAACGCCCGGTGGGCGCGGTCGGCCCCCTCGCCGTCGTCGGGATCGAGTACGCAGGTGGGGTGGAGGTTGCCGTCCCCGGCGTGCCCGAAGGTGGCGATCCGCAGGTCGTGGCGGTCGGCGATCTCGTCGATGCGGTCCACCATCTCGGCGAGCCGGTGGCGGGGCACGGTGGCGTCCTCCAGGATCGTGAGCGAACCCAGCCGGGAGAGCGCCGGAAGCGAGCAGCGGCGGGCGGCGAGCAGGGCGTCGGAGCGGGCGACGTCCTCGGCGAGGGTGACCTCCAGGGCCCCGGAGCCCTCGCACACCTCCCCGATACGGGCGAGGGTGCCCGCCACGGTGCGCCTGGAGCCGTCGTCGCCGAAGATCAGCAGCGCCCCGGCGTCCCGCCGCAGTCCGAGCCCGGCGAACTCCTCGACGGCCGAGACGCACTTGCGGTCGAGGAACTCCAGTGTGGCCGGGACGATTCCGTCGGCGATGACGGCCGCGACGGCCCGGGAGGCGTCGGCGAGCGAGTCGAAGTAGGCGACTCCGGTGCCGGTCTCCTCGGGAGCCGGCAGCAGGGCCACGGTGGCCTCGGTGATCACCGCGAGGGTGCCCTCGGAGCCGGTCAGCAGCCGGGTGAGGTCGTAGCCGGCCACGTCCTTCCACAGCCGGCCGCCGGTGCGGATGACCTCCCCGGTGGGCAGGACGGCCTCCAGGCCGAGCACATGGTTGCGGGTGACGCCGTACTTCAGGCCGCGCAGGCCGCCGGCGCAGGTCGCCACGTTGCCGCCGACGGTGGAGACGGTGCGGCTGCCGGGGTCGGGGGCGTACAGCAGGCCCTCGCGCGCCGCCGCGTCCGCCAGCGCGGCGGTGGTCACCCCGGGCTGGACGCGGGCCAGCAGCTCGGCGGGGCTGACCTCCAGGATCCGGTCGAGCCGGGTGAGCACCATGACGATGCCGCCGCGCAGGGGCACGGTGGCGGCGCACAGGTTGGAGCCCGCGCCGCGCGGTACGACCGGCACGCCCCGCTCGGTGGCGTACCGCAGAACCGCGGCGACCTCGTCGGTGCTGCCGGGCAGCACCACGGCCCGCGGCCGGGCGTGGAAGAGGGGGGTGGCGTCGCGGGCGTAGGCGGTCAGCGCACCGTCATCGGTCCTGACGTGGTCGCGCCCCACGATGGCGGCCAGGTCACCGGCCAGATCCCCGGGCGGCTCCCCGGCCCGGCCCCCGGCCGGGCCCGTCTGCGCGTGTGTGTGCATCGGCGCACCACCATCCAGTCCGACTACGGGCGTGGACCGACGGTAGACCAGCGGGCGGACGGCGGCGAGAAGGCGGGCGGAGAAGGGGAGGCCGGGCCGCGCTCCGGGAGGCGGCCGGGAGACCGCCGGGCCCCTGCGGGACGGAAGAGGGGAGCACTCCGGGCCCGCCGGAACCCGGGACCGGCTCCGCGCGTTTACCCTGGGAGGACGACCGCCCCCTCCGGGCTCCGGAGGGCGGCGGCACACCGGCCGACGAAGGAGCGGAGCTGTGGAGTTCGTCATCGGTCTGCTGGCCTTCCTCTTCGTGCTCTTCGTCGTCCTCGGCGCGGTCGCCACGGTGAAGACCGTGCGGGCGGTCAGGCGCGGCGTGGAGCGGACGGGGCAGCAGGTGCGCCGTACCGTCGAGGAGACCACGCTCAAGGCCCGCAGCGCCCAGCCCGGTCCGGTGGGCGAACTGGCCCGGGTGCGGCTGGAACTGCGCGGTTCCCTGGACAGCACGCGCCGCGCACTGGAGAGCGGGACCCGGCACGACCCCTCGCTGAGCGAGGCGGCCGGCCTGCTCGACCGGCTCGACGAGCACGCCCGTCAGCTGGACGGCGAGCTGCGACTGCTGATGGAGCGCGAGCCGGACCGCTCCAGGATCGCCGCCCGGCTCCCGGACGCGCGAGAGCGCGCCGACCGCATCCGTGCCTCCGCGGACTCGCTGCGCTTCGCCGCACAGGACCGGGCCCGGCGGCACGACGAGGACGGACTGGCCGCGCTGAGCGATCAGATCGAGATCGAGGCGGGTGCGCTGCGGCACTGGACGGCTTCCGCCTCCGAGGCCGCCCCCGGGACCGCCGCGTCCGGGACCGCCGCCCCCGGCGCGCAGAGCCCGGAGGAGCGGCAGGACCCGGGCGCCGCGGACGCCCCCGGCGTGCGGACCCCGCAGGCGCCGGGCATCGAGGGCCCGAAGGGTGATCCGCAGGGCCGCACGGCGGACTTCGGCACCGACTTCACCAAGGAGTTCGGGCCGGACTTCGGCAAGGGCCGTCCCCAGAGCGCGTCGTGAACCCCGCGCGGTGCGCCGCCACCCGAACCGCACCACCGCGAAAGGCCGTTGAGTGAACCACCGGGCAGCGGGCCGCCGTACCGCGGACCGCGGCGCACCGCTCGCTTCACCGCGGCGAGGAAAGGCCCGGTAATCTCCGCCCCATGTCCCGCCATGTCGCGATCGTCACCGATTCCACGGCCTACCTGCCGCAGGCGGCACTGGAACACCACCGCATCGCCTCGGTGCCGCTGACCGTGGTGCTGGGCGACCGGGCGCTGGAGGAGGGCACCGAGCTCTCCGCCCGCTCGCTGGCCGAGGCCCTGCGCAAACGGCGGTCCGTCACCACATCCCGCCCCGGCCCGCAGGTGTTCGCCGAGGTGTACCGCTCCATCGCGCGGGAGCCGGGAGTGGAGGGCATCGTCTCCCTCCATCTGTCGGCCGAACTCTCCGGCACCTACGACGCGGCCGTGACCGCCGCGCGGGAGGCGCCCGTACCGGTGCGGGTGGTGGACACCGGCATGGTGGCGATGGCGCTGGGCTTCTGCGCCCTGGCCGCCGCCGAGACCGCCGAGGCGGGCGGCACGCTGGACGAGACGGTCGCCGCGGCCCGGAGGCGGGCCGAGGGGACTTCCGCGTTCTTCTACGTGGACACCCTGGAGTACCTGCGGCGCGGCGGCCGTATCGGCGCGGCCCAGGCCCTGCTGGGCTCGGCCCTGGCGGTCAAACCGCTGCTGGAGCTGGAGGACGGCCGTATCGGCATGCTGGAGAAGGTCCGCACCGCCTCCCGGGCCATCGCCCGACTGGAGGAGATCGTGGCGGAGCGGGCGGGCGGCGCCGGCGTGGACGTCGCCGTCCACCACCTGTCGGCCGCGGAACGTGCCGAGCAGCTCGCACAGCGGCTGCGCACCCGGCTGCCCGGGCTCGGGGAACTGCACGTCAGCGAGGTGGGGGCGGTCATCGGCGCACACACGGGGCCGGGGCTGCTGGGCGTCGTGGTGTCACTCCGACAGGTGACGGATTTGTCCACAACCGGCCGGTAGTCCACGGAGGAAAGCCGCGACCGGACGGGACGGGCACTCCCGCCTACCGTCGAGCGGCATGAGCACCCCACCACGCCTCCGACCGCGCACCTCCGCATCCCGCACCTCCGCATCCCGCGCCTCCCGCCCCTCGGGACGTCCGCCGCTGCGTCCTCTGGCGGCAGGTCCCGGGCGCCACCGGGGCCCCGGCGGAGCCGTCCCGTACGCGGGGCGGCGCGGACGCCGGCGGGAGATCCGGCGGGCCGCCGAGGCGGCACCCCTGCGGGCCCGCGCGGACGCGCTGCTCGGGAACGCCCCACCGGAGCCGGGGCCGGGGCCGGAGCCGGAGCCGGAAACAGAGCCGGGTGGGCCGGACACCGGCGGGGCGCCCGCCCCGCTGTCGCGGACGGAGGCCATCACGGCCGCGCGCGACGCGGTCCGGCAGGCACGGGCCGGCCGCCTGACGGCGGAGCTCCCGCGGGAGCGGGCGGCGGAGCGTGTGCCGGCGCCGCGCCCGGCCGGTCCCGTCTCCGGTTCCTGTCCCAACGGCGCGCCCGCGCCCGCGTCCACGTCTGCTTCCGCCCCCGCGACCGAGCCGGACGCAGGCCCAGGCCCCGGCCCCGTTGACGCGACCCGGCGCGCACGGCTGGTGGAGGCCGTACGGGACAGGCTGCCGCTGTGGGTGCGCACGCGGTGCGGAGTGGAACCGCGCACGCTGGCCGCACTCGCCCTGGCCCTGGCCCTGGCCCTCGGCTTCGCCGTACACCACTTCTGGGGCGGGCGCCCGCAGGTGGTGCAGGCGCCGCCGGTGGAGTCGGCCTCCCGCTCGAGTCCCGTGCCCTCCCCGCCCTCTTTCCCGGCACCCTCCTCCGCCCCGGCGCCCGCGGCGGCTTCGGGTACGGCTTCCGGCGCGGCCCTTGGAGGAGGACCGCTGCTGGTGGACGTGGCGGGCGAGGTCCGCAGACCCGGTGTCCACCGGCTGCCGGCCGGAGCCCGGGTGGCCGACGCCCTGCGGGCCGCGGGCGGTGTCCGGCCGGGCACCGACCTCCACGGCCTCAACCGCGCCCGGCCGCTGGCCGACGGCGAGCAGATCGTCGTCGGGGAGCCTCCCACCGCGGCAGCCGTACCCGGCCCGCCCGCCGCCGGGTCCGCCGCCGGGGGCGGACCGGCGGCGGGCGGACCGGTCAGCCTCAACTCCGCCACGGCCGAACAGCTCGACACGCTCCCCGGCATCGGGCCCGTGATGGCCCAGCGCATCATCGACCACCGCACCGAGCGCGGCGGCTTCTCCTCCGTCGGGGAACTCCGCGAGGTCAGTGGGATCGGGGAGCGCCGCTTCGCCGAGCTGAAGCCGCTGGTCGGACCGTGACCGCGAACACGCGGACCGGTGCGGAGCCCCGTACGGAGGCTCCTACCGAGCCCCGGTCGGCGGTCCACTCCGCCGCGGGCCGCCGGCTGGGAGCGGCGGAACCGCGCCAGGAGGGCCCGGCCGACCTGCGGCTGGTGCCGCCGGCGCTGGCCGCCTGGGGTGCGGCGGCCCTGGCCCTGGGCGCTCCGGGCGGCGCGGCCGTCGCGGGCGTGGCGCTGTGTCTCCTCGGTGCGGCGGTGTGCCTGGTTCCGGCCCGGGGCCGGGCCGGGGTCCGGGGAGGCGGGCGTACGGCCGTCGCCATGACGCTGGTGTGCGCCGCCGCCGGCGGCGGGGTGGCCGCGGCGCACGCGGCCGATCTGCACCGAGGACCCCTGCCGGCGGCGGCCCGGCAGTACGCGCACGTCACCGCCGAGGTGGCCGTCACCGGCGACCCGCGCGTGGTCCGGCCCCGAGTACGCGGCTCGGAGCAGACGGCGGGCGCGGTGATACTGCGGGCAGAGGCCCTGCGCGTCACCACCGCCGACGGCACGGTGACCGCCACCCGGTCGCCGGTGCTCGTCCTGGTCCGGGGTACGGAATCGGCGGCCGGGCCGCCCGCGGGATGGCTCGAGCTGCTGCCCACCACCCGGCTGCGGCTCCAGGCCCGGCTCCTGCCACCTCAAGACGGTGCCGGGGGCCGTGACATCGCCGCCGTCCTGAGGGTGAGCGCCGGCGGACCGCCCACGGTGACCGCCGGCCCGACGGCCCCCCAGCGCATCGCGGGAGAGCTGCGCGCCGGGCTGCGGGAGGCCAGTGACGGGCTGCCGGGCGACGCGCGGGCGCTGCTGCCCGGACTGGTCGTCGGCGACACCTCGCGCATCCCGGCCGACCTCGACGCCGCCTTCCGGGCCGCCGACATGCTCCATCTGCTGGCGGTCAGCGGTGCGAACCTCGCGATCCTGCTGGTGCTGCTCATCGGGCCGCCGGGCAGGGCCGTACGAGCCGAACGCCGGGGCATGGCACCCCGGCTGGGGATGTCGCTGCGCACCACCGCGGTCGCCGGGGCGCTGCTCACCCTCGCCTTCGTGGTGGTCTGCCGCCCCGAGCCCAGTGTGCTGCGGGCGGCGGCCTGTGGGCTGATCACCATCGTGGCGATCGGCACCGGGCGGCGGCGGTCCCTGCTGCCGGCCCTGGCCGCCGCCGTACTGCTGCTCGTGCTCCACGACCCTTGGCTGGCACGGGACTTCGGCTTCATCCTCTCGGTCCTGGCCACCGGCTCGCTGCTCACCGTCGCACCCCGCTGGAGCGAGGCCCTGCGCCGCCGGGGGATGCCGGGGAGGCTCGCCGAGGCGCTGGCGGCGGCCGCGGCGGCCCAGGCGGTGTGCGCGCCCGTGGTCGCGGTCCTCGCGGCCCACGTCAGCCTGGTGGCGATCCCGTGCAACATGCTGGCCGAGTTCCTGGTCGCGCCCGCCACCGTGCTGGGCTTCGCCGCCCTGGTCACCGCGCCCCTCGCGCCGACGCCGGCCGAGGCGCTGGCCCGGCTGGCGGGCTGGCCCACCGGGGCCGTCGCCGCCATCGCGCGGACGGGAGCCTCCCTGCCCGGCGCCGAGATCGACTGGCCCGGCAGCTGGACCGGCGCACTGCTGCTGGCCGCGCTCACCGCGGCGGCGGTCCTGGCGGCCCGCCGACTGGTGCGGCACCGGTGGCTGTGCGTGGCCTGCGCCGTACTGCTGGCCCTGGCGGTCCTGCGCCCCGCCCCGCTGATCCGCCCGCTCACCGGCTGGCCGCCGCCGGGCTGGCGGCTGGCGGTCTGCGACGTGGGCCAGGGCGACGCGCTGGCACTGGCGGCGGGAGAGGGCGCGGCCGTGGTCGTCGACGCCGGCCCCGAGCCGGAGACGGTGGACCGCTGCCTGCGCGCCCTCGGCGTCACGGTCGTCCCCCTGCTGGTGCTCACCCACTTCCACGCCGACCACGTCGCCGGACTGGCCGGGGTGCTGCGGGGCCGTGCGGTCGGGGCGATCCAGACCACCGCCCGGGGCGAGCCGGCCGGGCAGGCGGCGGCGGTACGCCGTGAGGCGGCCCGCGCGGGGGTGCCGGTGATCGGGGCTGGGCCGGGGGAGCGGCGCCGGATCGGCGACCTGTCCTGGGAGGTGCTCTGGCCCCGCCGGCCGCCGCCGCCCGGACCGCCCTCCGCCTCGGGCGAGGACGCCAACGACGCCAGCGTCACCCTCCTGGTCCGCGCGGCCGGCCTGACCGTCCTCCTCCCCGGCGACCTCGAACCTCCGGCGCAGCGCGGCCTGCTGGCGGCACACCCCGACCTGCCCGCGGTGGACGTCCTCAAGGTGGCCCACCACGGCTCGGCCCACCAGCACCCGGCTCTGCTGGAGCGGCTGCGTCCCCGCGTCGCCCTCGTCTCCTGCGGGGAGGACAACCCCTACGGCCACCCGTCCCCGAAGGTCCTCGCCGGACTGCACGCCCTGGGCTCCGCCGTTGTGCGCACCGACACCCACGGCTCCCTGGCCGTCACCGCGGACGGCACGGTGATCGCGTCGGGCTGAGGGGCCGTCATACGCCGGATGCCGCCCGCCGGTCTCAGTCCCTCTCCAGCCAGCCGTCGTACTCGGCGGCGAGGGCGTCCAGTTCGGCCGGGTCGTACGCGCCGCCCGGGTCGTCGAGCACGACCAGCCACTGGGCGTCCTCGGCGTCGTCCTCGCCGGCCAGCGCCTCGCGGACCGGCCGCGGCTCCTCGGCCAGGCCGAGCCGTTCGGCGACCTCCTCCGCCACCTCCTGCGCGGCGTCGCGGTCGGGGAGCACCAGGATGTGTCGTACGTCGTCCACCGCGCCATTGTGCGACAGCCGCCGGAGCGGTCCGCGGACAGGTCCCGGGCGGTCCCGGGAGCCCCGGAGCCGCCGGGCTGTCGGCGGCTCGTGGGATGCTGGTGCGCGATGGCCGGTAAAACCAGGAAGTCCTCGACCGACGATCCCCTCGCCCCCGTCACGCTCGCGGTGGGCCAGGAGGATCTGCTGCTCGACCGCGCGGTGCGCCAGGTGATCGACGCGGCCAGGGCCGCCGACGCCGACACCGACGTGCGCGAACTCGCCCCCGCCGACCTGCGGCCCGGCACGCTGGCGGAGCTGACCAGCCCTTCCCTGTTCGCCGAGCGCAAGGTCGTGGTCGTCCGGGACGCGCAGGACCTGGCCGCCGACACGGTCAAGGACGTCAAGGCGTATCTGGGCTCCCCGGCCGAGGAGATCACCCTGGTGCTGGTGCACGCGGGCGGCGCCAAGGGCAAGGGGCTGCTGGACGCCGCCCGCAAGGCGGGTGCGCGCGAGGTCGCCTGTCCGAAGATGACCAAGCCCGCCGACCGGCAGGCGTTCGTGCGCGGCGAGTTCCGTGCCGCCGGGCGCTCGGCGACACCGGAGGCATGCCAGGCCCTGGTGGAGATCCTCGGCAGCGATCTGCGTGAACTGGCCAGTGCCTGCTCCCAGCTCACGGCCGATGTCGAGGGCACCGTCGACGAGGCGGTCGTGGCCCGCTACTACAGCGGGCGCGCCGAGGCGTCCAGCTTCACCATCGCCGACCGGGCGGTGGAGGGCAGGCTGCCCGAGGCGCTGGAGGCGCTGCGCTGGTCGCTGTCGACGGGTGTGGCCCCGGTGCTGGTCACCAGCGCCCTGGCCCAGGGGGTGCGGGGCATCGGCAGGCTGATGTCGGCCCCGCGCGGGATGCGCCCCGGGGATCTGGCCCGTGAACTGGGGATGCCGCCGTGGAAGATCGACCGGGTCCGTCAGCAGATGCGCGGCTGGTCGGCGGCCGGGGTGTCGGCGGCGCTGCGCGCGGTGGCCGAGGCCGACGCGGCGGTCAAGGGCGGCGGGGACGACCCGGGGTACGCCCTGGAGAAGGCCGTCGTCATCATCGCCCGCGCGGCCCGCTCCCGCTGAGGCGGAGTGGTGCGGAGTGGTAGCGGTGCGGGGGAGACGGAACGCGCACTGCCCGCCGCGGGGGATCACGGCGGGCAGTGCGCGTCAGACTCTCGGCCTGTGACTTCTCGGTGCGCCGCACCCGCGTGGCGAACGCAGGCCGCGTGCGGCGCGGTGGGCCGGCACGGAGCGGTGAGAGGGTCCGCTGGATTCCGCTTCGGCACCGGGGCGGGCCGCCGGCCGGCGGCCCGGGGGTTCAGCCCTTGAGAGCGGAGACCTTCTGGGCCAGCGCCGCCTTCTTGTTGGCGGCCTGGTTCTTGTGGATCACGCCCTTGCCGGCGGCCTTGTCGAGCTTCTTGCCGGCCACGCGCGCGGCCTCGGCGGCCTTCTCGGCGTCACCGGCGGCGATCGCCTCACGGGTGCGGCGGATGGCGGTCTTCAGCTCGGACTTGACCGCCTTGTTGCGCTGGCGGGCCTTCTCGTTGGTCTTGATCCGCTTGATCTGGGACTTGATGTTCGCCACGAAAGAGCCTTCTCGGGTTTGATGAGGTGTGATTCCGTGCCCGGTCTCCCCGAGCGGTCCCGTCGCACCGTCCGCGCGCCGGGCCCCGCGCGAGGGCATTGAGACACAGTCGGTCAGGGTACCAGCAGGCCTGATCGGCTCCCAAACCGGACCGTAAGCGCCACTCATGGGACGATGGGGGAGACGTACCGATCCGAGCCATGACCCGACAGGACCCTGCGTGCCCGCGACCCCATCGAACGTGCCGGAGCCGAGCCGTACCGACCCGGCGCTGATCCGCAACTTCTGCATCATCGCGCACATCGACCACGGCAAGTCGACGCTCGCCGACCGGATGCTCCAGCTCACCGGTGTCGTCGAGCAGCGCCAGATGCGCGCCCAGTACCTCGACCGCATGGACATCGAGCGCGAGCGCGGCATCACGATCAAGTCCCAGGCGGTCCGCCTGCCGTGGGCCCCCACCGAGGGTGAGGAGAAGGGGACGCCCCACATCCTCAACATGATCGACACCCCCGGGCACGTCGACTTCACCTACGAGGTGTCCCGCTCGCTGGCCGCGTGCGAGGGGTGCATCCTCCTGGTCGACGCCGCCCAGGGCATCGAGGCCCAGACGCTCGCCAACCTCTACCTGGCGATGGAGAACGACCTCACGATCATCCCCGTCCTCAACAAGATCGACCTCCCGGCCGCCCAGCCGGAGAAGTTCGCCGCCGAACTGGCGCACCTCATCGGCTGCGACCCGTCGGAGGTGCTGAAGGTCTCCGCCAAGACCGGCGAGGGCGTCGAGGCGCTGCTGGACGAGGTCGTGCGGCAGGTCCCGGCCCCGGTCGGCGTCGCGGACGCCCCCGCCCGCGCGATGATCTTCGACTCGGTCTACGACGCCTACCGGGGCGTCGTGACGTATGTGAAGGTCGTCGACGGCAAGCTCTCCAGGCGCGAGCGCATCCAGATGATGTCCACCGGCGCCGCCCACGAGCTGCTGGAGATCGGCACCAACAGTCCGGAGATGCTGCCCGCCGACGGCCTGTCCGTCGGCGAGGTGGGTTATCTGATCACCGGTGTGAAGGATGTGCGCCAGTCCAAGGTCGGCGACACCATCACCCAGTTCTCCAAGGGGGCCGCCGAACCGCTGGGCGGCTACAAGGACCCCAAGCCGATGGTGTTCTCCGGCCTGTATCCGCTGGACGGCTCGGACTACCCCGAGCTGCGCGACGCCCTGGACAAGCTCCAGCTCAACGACGCCGCGCTGGTCTACGAGCCGGAGACGTCCGCGGCCCTCGGCTTCGGCTTCCGCGTGGGCTTCCTCGGTCTGCTGCACCTGGAGGTCATCCGCGAGCGCCTGGAGCGCGAGTTCGGGCTCGACCTGATCGCCACCGCGCCCAACGTGGTCTACCGCGTGGACATGGAGGACGGCACCGAGCACATCGTCACCAACCCCAGCGAGTACCCGACGGGCAAGGTCGCCCAGGTGCACGAGCCGGTCGTCCGCGCGACGGTGCTGACCCCGAACGACTTCGTCGGCGCCGTGATGGAGCTGTGCCAGTCGCGGCGCGGCAACCTGCTGGGCATGGACTACCTGTCCGAGGACCGTGTCGAGCTGCGCTACACCCTCCCGCTGGCGGAGATCGTCTTCGACTTCTTCGACGCGCTCAAGTCCAAGACCCGCGGTTACGCCTCGCTCGACTACGAGCCGACCGGCGAGCAGACCGCCGACCTGGTCAAGGTCGACATCCTGCTGCACGGCGACAAGGTGGACGCCTTCTCCGCGATCGTCCACAAGGACAAGGCGTACAGCTACGGGGTCAGGATGGCCTCCAAGTTGCGCGAGCTCATCCCCCGGCAGCAGTTCGAGGTGCCCATCCAGGCCGCCATCGGCTCGCGCGTCATCGCCCGCGAGACCGTCCGCGCCATCCGCAAGGACGTGCTCGCCAAGTGCTACGGCGGTGACATCTCCCGCAAGCGGAAGCTGCTGGAGAAGCAGAAGGAGGGCAAGAAGCGCATGAAGGTGGTGGGCCGGGTGGAGGTCCCGCAGGAGGCCTTCATCGCCGCGCTCTCCTCGGACTCCGACGGCGGCGGCGACGCCAAGGGCAAGAAGTAGGGCCCGCCCGGGACCGGCCGCACGGCCCGCCCGGGCGGAAGCCGCAGGACGGAGCGTCGGTGAGGGCGCGCCCGCCGGCCCGCGCGGGCCGGCGGGCGCGCCCTCACACGTACGGGCCCGTGTGCGGGCGCACGGCCGGCCGGCCGGGGTATGTGGTGTATGTATCGCACAGGTCACGGCTTCACGTAGGCGATGTGCAAGCCCTTTCAAGGCGGGGCCTTCCGTCTTAGGCTGATCGCCCGCTCGGTTGTTACTCGCGAGTCACTCAATACGCACAGAGCAGTACGCACAGCACGGAACCGTTCCACCCCTTCCCACCCCAGCACTCGCGGTGGGCCGAGCCTTGGAGCCACCCCCCTGCACCGTCGCGGGCCCCGGAGGATGTTGTGAGCGACAGCCAGTCCCTGATCCAGAACCGTCCGCCCTCGGTGGCGAACCTCTTCCTGGAGCGCATCGAGGCGACTCCGGACGGTGAGGCGTACCGCTATCCCGTTCCCCCGGCCTCGGGCGAGGGGCCGGACGAGTGGCGTTCCTACACCTGGGGCGAGGCCGCGCGGCGCGTCTTCTCGATCGCCGCGGGCCTGATGGACCTGGGGGTCAGGCCCGAGGAGCGGGTCGCCATCGCTTCCAACACCAGGGCCGACTGGATCCTGTGCGACCTGGGCGTGCTGTGCGCCGGAGCGGCCACCACGACCGTCTACCCCAGCACCAACGCCGAGGAGACCGCCTACATCCTCGCCGACTCCGAGAGCCGTGTGCTGATCGCCGAGGACGCCGGGCAGCTCGCCAAGGCCCGCGAGTGCCGCGCGGAGCTGCCGGACCTCGCCCATGTGGTCGTCATCGAGGCGGAGGGCGCCGTGGCCGCCGAGGGCGACCCGGAGGGCTGGGTGCTGTCGCTGGACGAGCTGCGCAAGCGCGGTGAGGCGTACCTGGAGGAGCACCCCGAGGCGGTCAAGGAGACCGTCGGAGCCTTGCGCTCCGACCAGCTCGCCACCCTGATCTACACCTCCGGCACCACCGGCCGCCCCAAGGGCGTACGGCTGCCGCACGACGCCTGGTCCTACATGGCCAAGGCCATCGCCGCGACGGAGCTGGTCCGCGCCGACGACGTGCAGTACCTGTGGCTGCCGCTGGCTCACGTGTTCGGCAAGGTGCTCACCGCGGCCCAGATCGAGGTAGGCCACGTCACCGCCGTGGACGGCCGGGTCGACAAGATCATCGAGAACCTCCCGGTCGTGCGGCCCACCTACATGGCGGCCGTCCCCCGGATCTTCGAGAAGGTCTACAACGGGGTCGCCGCCAAGGCGCGGGCGGGCGGCGGCGCCAAGTACAAGATCTTCAAGTGGGCCTCCGGGGTCGCGCGCGAGTACGCCAAGGTCACCCAGGACAACTTCCGCCGCACCGGCACGGCCTCCGCGCCCGCCGGCCTGAGGATGAAGCACGCGGTGGCCGACAAGCTCGTCTACGCCAAGCTCCGCGAGGCCTTCGGCGGAAGGCTGCGCGCCTGCGTCTCCGGCTCCGCCGCCCTGGCCCCGGAGATCGGCTACTTCTTCGCCGGCGCCGGCGTCCACATCCTGGAGGGCTACGGGCTCACCGAGTCCAGCGCCGCCAGCTTCGTCAACCCCGGCGAGGCGTACCGCACCGGCACGGTCGGCAAGCCGCTGCCCGGCACCGAGGTGCGCATCGCCGAGGACGGCGAGATCCTGCTGCGCGGCCCCGGCATCATGCAGGGCTACCACAGGCTGCCGGAGAAGACCGCCGAGGTCCTGGAGGAGGACGGCTGGTTCCACACCGGCGACATCGGCGAGCTGTCGGAGGACGGCTACCTGCGGATCACCGACCGCAAGAAGGACCTGATCAAGACCTCCGGCGGCAAGTACATCGCCCCGGCCGAGGTCGAGGGGCAGTTCAAGGCGGTCTGCCCCTACGTCTCCAACATCCTGGTGCACGGCGCCGACCGCAACTACTGCACCGCGCTCATCGCGCTCGACGAGCCCACCATCATGGGCTGGGCCGAGGAGCACGGGATGGGCGGGAAGAGCTACGCGGAGGTCGTCGGCTCCGACGAGGTGCACAAGCTCGTCGACGGCTATGTCCAGCGCCTCAACGAAGGCCTCCAGCGCTGGCAGACGATCAAGAAGTTCCGGATCCTGCCGCGCGACCTGGACATCGAGCACGGTGAGCTCACTCCGAGCCTGAAGCTGAAGCGGCCCGCGGTGGAGAAGGAGTTCGGCCACCTGATCGAGGAGATGTACGCGGGCACCCGCGAGGCGTGAGGCCCGGGGCCCGGAAGGAGCCGGAAGGGGCCGGAGACGCCGCGCCGCGTGCGTCCCCGGCCCTTCCCCTCCGGGCCCCGGGCGGACCGTTCAGGGCTTGCGCCCCACACCGCAGAAGGCGTCGACCTCCTCCTCACCCTCCCCAGGCCCGCCTTCCCGCGCGGGGTCGGGTCGCCAGCGATTGCACGACACCACCCCGGGCTCCACCAGTTCCAGGCCGTCGAAGAAGGCGGCGATCCGCTCGGGACCGCGCAGGACGAGCGGTGCGTTGCCGGAGGAGTTCCACACCTCCACGATCCTGTCCGACCGCTCGCCGTGGATGACGTTGGTGCCGTCGTACAGCACCAGGTGGCTGCCCGGCGGCAGGGCGTCCATCAGCCGGCGCACGATGCCGTACGCCTCGTCGTCGTCGGTGACGAACTCCATGATGCCCATCAGCAGCAGGGCGACGGGCCGGGTGAGGTCCAGCGTCGCCGCGGCGCCCCGAAGGATCGCCTCGGGGTCGCGCAGATCGGCGTGGACGTACTCGGTCGCGCCCTCGGGCGAGCTGGTGAGCAGGGCGCGGGCGTGGGCCAGCACCAGGGGGTCGTTGTCGACGTAGACGACGCGCGACTCGGGGGCCAGCCGCTGCGCGATCTCGTGGGTGTTGTCCACGGTGGGCAGCCCGGTGCCGACGTCCAGGAACTGGCGGACGCCGGCCTCGGCGACCAGGTACCGCACGGTCCGGCCGAGGAGGGCGCGGGAGGCGCGGGCCAGTCGGGGCACGTCGGGCAGGATCGCCGTGATCTGGTCGCCGACCGCGCGGTCGACCTCGTAGTTGTCCTTCCCTCCCAGCCAGTAGTTCCAGATCCGCGCCACGTGCGACACCGTGGTGTCGATCACGGGCGGTGCCTGCGGTTCGGGTGCGGGCGGGGGGTCGCTCACGGGAGGGGGCCTCCTGTCACGGATCACGGCGGTGGTCGTCGCACAACGTAACCCAACTACCGCCGGGAGGAGGCTGGTTGGCGCCGGATCGGCACGTCGGCAGGAGCCCCCCGCGGAGGATCCGGCGCGGTCCGTGCGACCCGGCTCCGCGCGATGGAGCGGGGATCGAGCGGGGATGGAGCGGGGATGCCCGCCCGGGAACCGTCCGGCGGGAGGAAGCCGCGGCCACGAACCGTTGCTTCGGACGCACTGGCCTCGTACGGCGCACACGTGCGGACGGGATTGCGCCCCATCGCCCGATGGAGCCGGGTGCGCGCCACCGGCCGTCGTTCAGGCCCGGGTGTAGCCGCCGTCGGCGAAGAGTTCGGCGCCGGTGACGAACGACGAGGCGTCCGAAGCCAGGAAGAGGGCGGCCCCGGCGATCTCCTCGGCGTCGGCCAGCCGCCCCAGTGGCACGGCGGCCTCGGCGAACCGGTCGGCGTCCGGCCCCGCGACACCGAGCAGGCCAGGGGTCCGCGTGGGTCCCGGGCTGAGCACGTTGACCCGGAACCGGCGCTCCTGTGACTGCCGGGCCCAGTTGTGCACGAGGTTGCTCACCGCCGCCTTCGAGGCGCTGTAGACCTCGAGCTGCTCATTGGGCCGCAGACTGTTGCTCGAGCCGACGACCAGGACGGAGGCGTTCTCCGCCAGCAGCGGAAGCGCCTTCTGAACGGTGAACAGCGGGCCCTTGACGTTGACGGCGAGTGTCAGGTCGACGTTCGCCTCGGTATGGGCGCCGAGCGCAGCGTCCGCGACGATTCCCGCGTTGGCCACCAGCACGTCGATGCGCCCGGCCTCCTCACGGACCCGCGCGTAGAGCGCGTCCAGATCGGCCAGGACCGAGACGTCGGACCGTACGCCGGTGGCCGCGGGGCCCATCTCCTCGACCGCCGCTTCGAGGCGGTCGATGTCCCGGCCGGTCACGAAGACCCGTGCGCCTTCCCGGATGAAGCGGTGGGCGATGGCCAGCCCGATCCCGCTGGTCCCTCCGGTGATCACGGCCACCTTCTCCTGCAGCACACCCGGCATGTCGAACCCCTCATGTTGTGGAATGGATCGTCCATAACGTAGGCGGTAATGGACGATCGAGTCAAGAATTAGTAGGGTGGGACCATGCCGAGACCACGCGCATTCGACGAACGCCAAGTCCTGGAGCGGGCCCGGGAACAGTTCTGGGCGACCGGCTATGCGGGAACCCGGATGGACGACATCGCCCGGGCGACCGGCCTTGGCAAGGGCAGCCTGTACGGTGCGTTCGGCGACAAGGGAAAGCTGTTTCACCGTGTGTTCGGCGACTGGTGCACCGCGGTCGTCGAGGTGGCGGAAGGGCGGCTGTCAGGCGGCCCGGACGCAGAGGCCCTGGCCCGGCTGTCGGGCTATGTGCACCTGATGGCGGAGAACGCCGCCTCCGACACCGAGCGCCGCGGGTGCTTGTTGGCCAAGGGCGCGGCGGAACTGGCCCAGCACGATCCGACGGTCGCCGGACGGTCGGCCGAGACCATGAAGGCGTTGTCGGCCCTGCTGCGGACGGAGATCAGCGCCGCCCAGCGTCACGGCGACATCGACAGCGCCGCGGATCCGGAGCGCTTGGCGGCACTGCTGCTGACGGTGGTCCGAGGCGTCGAAGCGGTGGGCAAGGCCGGCCTGGACCCGGAGACGCTGCGGAACATCGCAGACACCGCACTGGCGGTGCTGCCCGTGCCCGAGGGACGGAAACGCCTCGCAGCCGGGCGCAGTCCGGCCCGTGAGAACTGACTCGACGCCGTCACGGCCATACGGTCCGCCGGCCAGTGCCCAGCGCCGCGTCAGCCAGGGTTCACTCCGCTCGCCGCACTGGCACGCACACCCCCGCCTCCGGCCGGGGGAGCCTCGCTACCGGGCAGACATCGGCTGACGCGGCACCGGCACCCCGGCAGAAGAACCCATGCAAGATCTAACGACGAACTACCGGCGCAGGACACTAGTCCACCAGGTCGCGGACCACCGCGTCGGCCAGCAGCCGGCCGCGCAGGGTCAGCGCCGCGCGCCCGCGCTCGTACGCCTCCGGGCGCAGCAGCCCGTCCGCCAGCGCCCGCACGGCGGCGCGCGCCCCGGCCGGGGCCAGGACGTCCAGCGGTACGCCGTCCACCAGCCGCAGCTCCAGCAGGATCCGCTCCACCCGCCGGTCCTCGTCGTCCAGCACCTCGCGGCCCACGCCCGGTGAACGGCCCTCGGCGAGTGCCTGGGCGTACGCGCCGGGGTGCTTGGCGTTCCACCAGCGCACCCCGCCGACGTGGCTGTGCGCCCCCGGACCGGCGCCCCACCAGTCGGCGCCCGTCCAGTACAGCTCGTTGTGACGGCAGCGGGCGGCCTCCGACACCGCCCAGTTCGACACCTCGTACCAGTGGAGACCGGCCGCCGACAGCATCTCCTCGGCGATCAGGTAGCGGTCGGCGTGCACGTCGTCGTCCGTCATCGGCACCTCGCCGCGCCGGATGCGGGAGGCCAGCCGCGTGCCGTCCTCCACGATCAGCGCGTACGCCGAGACATGGTCGGGCCCGGCGCCGAGGGCGGCCTCCAGCGAGGCCCGCCAGTCGTCGTCGCCCTCGCCCGGGGTGCCGTAGATCAGGTCCAGGTTGACGTGCTCGAAGCCCGCCGCGCGGGCCTCGGCCACGCACGCCTCGGGACGGCCGGGGGTGTGGGCGCGGTCCAGCACGGCCAGCACATGGCGCCGGGCGCTCTGCATGCCGAAGGAGATCCGGTTGAAGCCCGCCTCGCGCAGTCCGGCCAGGTACGCCGGATCGACGGACTCCGGATTGGCCTCCGTGGTGACCTCGGCGCCCTCCGCCAGTCCGAACTCCTCGCGGACCACGGCCAGCATCCGCCCCAGGTCGGCGGCGGGCAGCAGGGTGGGGGTGCCGCCGCCGACGAAGACCGTCTCCACGGGCCGGGGATCGTCGCCGAGCACCTTGCGGGCCAGCCGTACCTCCTCGGCCAGCGTCTCCGAGTAGTTCTCCCGGGAGGCGAGCGCGCCGCCGGAGCCGCGCAGCTCGCTCGCGGTGTAGGTGTTGAAGTCGCAGTAGCCGCAGCGCGTCGCGCAGTACGGCACGTGCAGGTAGAAGCCGAGGGGGCGCCGCGCCGCGCCCGCCAGGGCGTGCGCGGGCAGGGATCCGTCGGCGGGGACGGGCTCGCCGTCGGGCAGTGCGGAAGGCATGGGGTCCATTGTCCCGCACCCGCACCCGCCCCGGACGGGCGGAGCGCTCACCGGCCCCCGGGGCTCACCGGCCGTCCGGCCCGCCCGCCGGCCCGCCCACCGTGACATGGTCGATCAGCCGCTCGACCGGGCCGAGGAGCCCCGGCTCCAGATCCCTGTAGTCGCGCACGCTGCCCAGGATCCGCTTCCACGCCGCGCCGGTGTTCTCCTGCCAGCCCAGCGCCCGGCACACCCCCGTCTTCCAGTCCTGACCGCGCGGCACCCGGGGCCAGGCGCCGATGCCCAGGGCGGACGGCTTCACCGCCTCCCAGACGTCGATGTACGGATGACCGACGACCAGCACGTTCTCACCGGTGACCCCGGCGGCGATCCGGGACTCCTTGGAGCCGGGCACCAGATGGTCCACCAGCACGCCCAGCCGGGCCTCGGGGGTGGGGCCGAAGGCCTCCACGACCGCCGGGAGGTCGTCCACGCCCTCCAGGTACTCCACGACCACGCCCTCGATCCGCAGGTCGTCGCCCCAGACCTTCTCCACCAGCTCCGCGTCGTGGCGCCCCTCGACGTAGATGCGCCCCGCCCGCGCCACCCGTGCGCGGGCGCCCGGCACCGCCACCGACCCCGAGGCCGTGCGCCGGGGCGCCTTGGGGGCGGGCGGTGCCGCCGCCCGCGGCCGGACGAGGGTGACGGTCTTCCCTTCCAGCAGGAAACCGCGCGGCTCCATCGGGAAGACCCGGTGCTTGCCGAAGCGGTCCTCCAGCGTGACGGTGAACCCCTGCGCCGTCCTCTCGCAGCGCACCACGGCCCCGCAGAAACCGGTCGTGACCTCCTCCACCACCAGATCCGGCTCGGCGGGCACCTCGGGCGCGGGCCTGTGGTTCCCCGAGGTCCGCTTCCACGGAGGGGTCAGGTCGGGGCCGTACTGTCTGCTGCGCATGCGGTCATTGTGTTACGGGATCGCCACCGCGAAACCTGCCGTGAGACCTGGGGCGGAGCCCTGCCGCGAAACCCGCCGGGGCATCCGTCACCCGAGGCCGAAGCGCTCCGCCAGCGCGTCGCGCTGGGCGCGGACGAAGGCGGCGTCCACCACCGCCCCGTGGCCCGGCACGTACCGCGCGTCCTCGCCGCCCAGGGCGAGCAGCCGGTCCAGCGCGGCAGGCCAGTGGACGGGGTGGGAGTCCGGGCCCGCCTGCGGCTCGCCGGACTCCTCCACCAGATCGCCGCAGAAGACCACGTCCGGCCCGCCCAGGACGCCGGGGACCACGACGGCCAGGTCGTGGGCGGTGTGCGCCGGGCCGACGTTGGCCAGGAGCGCCTCCCGGCCGCCCAGCCGGACGGTCAGCTCGCCGGCCACCCGGTGGTGCGGGTGGACGAGCACGTCGACCGCCTCGGCCGCTTCCCGCGGGTCCACGCCGTGCCGCACGGCGTCCTGGCGCAACTCGTCCCCCGAGTGGACCAGCAGATCCTCGATCCCCACCGCCCCGTAGACCTCCACCCCGGCGAAGGCCGAGGCGCCCAGGACGTGGTCGAAGTGCGGATGGGTCAGCGCCACATGGGTCACCGGCAGCCCGAAGCGCTCGTGCAGGTACCGCCGGACGCGCGCGCCGTCACCCAGCGTCGCGCCGGTGTCGACCACCAGCACTCCCGTCTCGCCCGCCACGGCCCCGACCGTCTCGTCCCAGCCGGGCATGCGGCGGCGTACGACTCCAGGCGACAGCTCTTCCCAATCCGTCTCCATACCGCGACGCTAGCGCCATCACGCGGGCGGTGCCCGCCGGGATGTGGCGGGGATCGCCCTTCCCGGTCGGCGCCCGCCCTTGCCCCGGCCACGGTCACCGGCCGTACACTGGCACGGGATGACTGGCACTCACCGGCTGAGAGTGCCAGAGAACGCCAGGGAAGAGGACCGGAAAGAGACGGCCGGACGGGAGGTGCGCCCAGATGCTCAGCGAACGCAGACTCGAAGTCCTGCGCGCCATCGTCCAGGACTACGTGGGCACGCAGGAGCCGGTGGGGTCCAAGGCGCTGACCGAGCGGCACAACCTCCAGGTCTCCCCGGCCACCGTGCGCAACGACATGGCGGCCCTGGAGGACGAGGGGTACATCGCCCAGCCGCACACCAGTGCGGGCCGCGTCCCCACCGACAAGGGGTACCGCCTGTTCGTCGACAGGCTGGCCGGCGTCAAGCCGCTGTCCAAGCCGGAGCGCCGGGCGATCCAGAACTTCCTGGAGGACGCCGTCGACCTCGACGACGTCGTCAGCCGCACCGTGCGGCTGCTGGCCCAGCTCACCCGCCAGGTCGCCGTCGTCCAGTACCCCTCGCTGACCCGCTCGACCGTCCGCCACGTCGAGCTGCTGCTCCTGGCCCCCGCGCGTCTGATGCTCGTGCTGATCACGGACACCGGGCGGGTGGAGCAGCGCATGGTGGACTGCCCGGCCCCCATCTCGGAGTCGTCCCTGGCCGATCTGCGCGCCCGGCTCAACAGCCGGGTGGTCGGCGAGCGCTTCTCGGAGGTGCCCAGGCTGGTGCAGGACCTGCCGGAGTCCTTCGACGCCGAGGACCGCGGCACGGTCTCGACGGTGCTCGCCACTTTGCTGGAGACTCTGGTGGAGGAGACCGAGGAGCGGCTGATGATCGGCGGAACCGCCAATCTCACCCGCTTCGTGCACGACTTCCCGCTGACCATCCGGCCGGTGCTGGAAGCTCTGGAGGAGCAGGTCGTCCTGCTCAAGCTGCTGGGGGAGGCGAAGGATCCGGGCATGACGGTGCGAATCGGTCATGAGAATGTTCACGAGGGGCTGACGTCCACGTCGGTCGTCTCGGTCGGTTACGGTTCGGGAGACGAGGCGGTCGCCAAGCTCGGTGTGGTCGGGCCGACCCGCATGGACTACCCCGGAACGATGGGAGCGGTACGCGCAGTGGCACGTTACGTCGGACAGATCCTCGCGGAGTCGTAAGTGGCAACCGACTACTACGCGGTCCTGGGCGTACAGCGCGATGCCTCGCAGGACGAGATCAAGAAGGCCTTCCGCAGGCTCGCGCGCGAACTGCACCCCGACGTCAACCCGGATCCGAAGACGCAGGAGCGGTTCAAGGAGATCAACACCGCCTACGAGGTGCTCTCCGACCCGCAGAAGAAGCAGATGTACGACCTCGGCGGCGACCCCGCGGGCGGCGCGGGCCGAGGCGGCGGCTTCGGCGGGGGCTTCGGGAACTTCTCCGACATCATGGACGCCTTCTTCGGCGCCGCCTCCCAGCGCGGGCCGAGGTCGCGCACCCGGCGCGGCCAGGACGCCATGATCCGGCTCGACATCGAGCTGGACGAGGCGGCCTTCGGCACCACCAAGGACATCCAGGTGGACACGGCGGTCGTCTGCACCACGTGCAGCGGCGAGGGGGCGGCCCCCGGCACCTCCGCGCAGACGTGCGACATGTGCCGCGGCCGCGGAGAGGTCTCGCAGGTCACCCGGTCCTTCCTGGGCCAGGTCATGACCTCGCGCCCCTGCCCGCAGTGCCAGGGCTTCGGCACGGTCGTGCCCACCCCGTGCCCGGAGTGCGCCGGCGACGGCCGGGTGCGCTCGCGGCGCAACCTGACGGTGAAGATCCCGGCCGGCGTCGACAACGGCACCCGCATCCAGCTCGCCGGCGAGGGCGAGGTCGGCCCGGGCGGCGGCCCGGCGGGCGACCTGTACGTCGAGATCCACGAGGTGCCGCACCCGGTCTTCCAGCGGCGCGGCGACGACCTGCACTGCACGGTCACCATCCCCATGACGGCGGCGGCACTGGGCACCAAGGTCCCGCTGGAGACGCTGGACGGCCTGGAGGAGGTCGACATCCGGCCCGGCACCCAGTCCGGCCAGTCGATCCCGCTCCACCAGCGCGGTGTGACGCATCTGCGCGGCGGCGGCCGCGGCGACCTGATCGTCCATGTGGAGGTCCAGACGCCGAACAAGCTGGACCCGGAGCAGGAGGAGCTGCTGCGCCGCCTGGCCAAGCTGCGGGGCGAGGAACGGCCGACGGGCCAGTTCCAGCCGGGGCAGCAGGGGTTGTTCTCGCGGTTGAAGGACGCGTTCAACGGGCGCTGAGGTGCTGGGGCGGGTCGCTCCCGGCGGGCGTGGCAGGATGCCGTCATGCCCACCGAGCTGATCACCCCGGCCGCCAGGCCGGGACACCCCGCCGGGCGGCCGGTGTGACCGCCCCCGTCTTCCTGGCCGAGACCGCCGCCCTGGCCGGTGCCGCTCCCGGCGCCGTGCTGGCGCTGGAGGGGCCCGAGGGCCGGCACGCCGTCGCGGTACGGCGGCTGCGCGCGGGCGAGGAGATCGTCCTCACCGACGGGGCGGGCACCGGGGCCTTCGGCACCGTCGCGGCCGTCGCGGGGAAGGACCGGCTGGAGGTCGCTGTCACCGAGGTGCGCGCCGAACCGGAGCCGCGCCCGCGGATCACCGTCGTCCAGGCCCTGCCCAAGGGCGACCGCGGCGAGCTCGCCGTGGAGACGATGACGGAGACGGGCGTGGACGCGATCGTCCCCTGGTCCGCGTCGCGCTGCGTCACGCAGTGGCGGGGCGAGCGCGGGCAGAAGGCGCTGCGCAAGTGGCGTTCCACCGCGCGCGAGGCCGGCAAGCAGTCGCGCAGGCTGCGCTTCCCGGTGGTCGCCGAGCCGGCGACCACCCGGCAGCTGCTCCCGCTGCTGTCGTCCGCCGCCTTCGCGGCCGTCCTCCACGAGGAGGGGGCGCTCCCGCTGGCGACCGCCGGGCTGCCGGCCGAGGGCGAGCTGGTGCTCGTCGTCGGCCCGGAGGGCGGGGTCGCCCCGGAGGAGCTGGAGGCGTTCGAGCGGGTGGGCGCGCGCCCGTACCGGCTGGGCCCGAGCGTGCTGCGCACCTCCACGGCGGGCACGGCGGCGTCGGCGCTGCTGCTGGGACGCACCGGCCGCTGGTCCTGATCACCGGCGCCGGGGCCGGGGTACGATCGGCGCTGCGTGACCACCGATCGACCCACCTCACAGCGGGAGGCGCCACCGTGGCGGAGGAACCGCAGGCGGACTGCCTGTTCTGCAAGATCGTCGCGGGGGACGTCCCGGCGACGATCGTCCACGAGACCGACACCACGCTCGCCTTCCGGGACATCAACCCGCAGGCGCCCACCCATGTGCTGGTGATCCCCAAGGAGCACCACCCCGACGCCGCCGCGCTGGCCGCCGCCGCCCCGCAACTGGCCGCCGACGTGCTGCGCGCGGCGGGCGAGGTCGCCGCGCAGGAGGACATCGCCCCGCCCGGGGGCGCCACCGTCGGCTACCGGATCGTGTTCAACACCGGCGCGGGCGCCGGGCAGACCGTCTGGCACGCGCACGCCCACGTCCTGGGCGGACGCGGCCTGAACTGGCCTCCCGGGTAAGCCCGTTGTCCGTACGCGAACTGGTCGTGCTGGGCACCGCCAGCCAGGTGCCCACCCGCCGGCGCAACCACAACGGCTACGTGCTGCGCTGGGACGGCGAGGCGCTGCTGTTCGATCCCGGCGAGGGCACCCAGCGCCAGATGCTCCGCGCGGGCGTGGCCGCCCACGACCTCACCCGGCTGTGCGTCACCCACTTCCACGGCGACCACAGCCTGGGGCTGGCCGGGGTCATCCAGCGCATCAACCTCGACCGGGTGCCGCACCCGGTCACGGCGCACTACCCGGCGAGCGGGCGGCGCTTCTTCGACCGCCTGCGGTACGCCACCGCCTACCGTGAGACGGCCGAGCTGCGCGAGGAGCCGGTCGGCGCCGACGGCACGCTGGCCACCACCGCCGCGTACACGCTCCAGGCGCGGCGTCTGTCCCATCCGGTGGAGTCCTACGGCTACCGCCTGGTCGAGCCCGACGGGCGGCGGATGCTGCCCGAGCGGCTCGCCGCCCACGGCATCTCGGGCCCGGACGTCGGCCGTATCCAGCGCGAGGGCGAGCTGCGCGGGGTCACCCTCGACGAGGTGAGCGAGACCCGCCCCGGGCAGCGCTTCGCCTTCGTGATGGACACCCGGCTGTGCGAGGGCGTGCACGCGCTCGCCGAGGGCTGCGACATGCTGGTCATCGAGGCCACCTTCCTCGACGAGGAGGAGGCCCTGGCGCAGGAGTACGGCCATCTCACCGCGGGCCAGGCGGCCTCCGCCGCGGCGCGGGCGGGGGTGCGGCACCTGGTGCTCACGCACTTCTCTCAGCGCTACGACGACCCGGCCCGGTTCGCCGCCCAGGCCCGGCAGGCGGGGTTCGCCGGGGAGCTGACCGTGGCCGAGGACCTGATGCGGGTGCCGTTGCCCCGGCGGCGCTGACCGCCGCCCGCGCCCCCCTTCCGCAGCCGCAGCCGCACCCGCCCCGGCCCGCTTCCGGCCGCGCCGCCGCGCACCCCTTTCCGGAAACGTACGGGCGCCCTTGACGCCCCCCTCCGCCGTATCTAGTCTCCGTCTCCGCACATGGACAGGGTTCACATAGGAGAACAGGCCGGTGGTGGGGCGGCCCCGACCCGGGCGCCCGCCGCAGTCGGCCCCGACCCGACAGGAGTCGCCGATGAAGGACCTGACCGTCGCCGAGGTGCGCCTGACCCCGATCCTCGTCGCCGACCCGCCCCTGCTCAACACCCAGGGCGTCCACCAGCCGTACACCCCCCGACTGATCGTCGAGGTGGTCACGGCCGGCGGTGTCACCGGGGTCGGGGAGACCTACGGCGACACCAAGTACCTGGACCTGGCGCGCTCCCTCGCCCGGCGGCTGCCCGGACATCCGGTCAGCGACCTGAACGGGCTGCTCGCCCTCGCCGGCGAACTCCCCCTGGACGGCCACCGCACGGACGGCTCGGTGGACGTCGGCGGACTGCGCGGCGTCCAGACGGCCGGCAAGCTGCGGCTGTCCGCCGTCTCCGGCTTCGAGGTGGCCTGTCTGGACGCCCTGGGCAAGGCGCTGGGGATGCCCGTGCACGCCCTGCTCGGCGGGAAGGTGCGCGACCGGGTCGAGTACAGCGCCTACCTGTTCTACCGCTGGGCCGAGCACCCCGGCGGCGCGGCGTGCGGGAGCGACGAGCGGGGCGCCGCCGGCGACGACTGGGGCGCCGCACTCGACCCGGCCGGGATCGTCGCCCAGGCCCGCCGCTTCGCGGCCGGCCACGGCTTCGGCTCCTTCAAGCTCAAGGGCGGGGTCTTCCCGCCCGAGGAGGAGACCGCCGCCGTCCGGGCACTCGCCGAGGCCTTCCCCGGCAGCCCCCTGCGCCTGGACCCCAACGGCGCCTGGTCGGTGGAGACCTCGCTGAAGGTCGCGGAAGAACTGCGCGGCGTACTGGAGTACCTGGAGGACCCGGTCACCGGCACGCCCGCGATGGCCGAGGTCGCCGCGCGGGCCGAAGGGCTGCCGCTGGCCACCAACATGTGCGTGACCACCTTCCCGGAGATCGCCGGGGCGTTCACCACCGGCGCCGTCCAGGTGCTGCTCGGCGACCACCACTACTGGGGAGGGCTGCGCAGCACCCAGCAACTGGCCGCGGTCTGCCGCGCCTTCGGCGTCGGGGTGTCCATGCACTCCAACACCCACCTGGGCGTCAGCCTCGCCGCCATGACCCATGTCGCCGCCACCGTCCCCGGCCTGGAGCACGCCTGCGACACCCACTACCCCTGGCAGACCGAGGACGTGCTCACCGAGCGCATCGCCTTCCGCGAGGGCGCCGTCGCCGTCCCCGACGCGCCCGGCCTGGGTGTCGCCCTCGACCGCGACCGCCTCGACGCCCTCCACCGCCGCTGGCTGGCCGACGACGGCTCGATGCGCGACCGGGACGACGCCGCCGCCATGCGCCGGGCCGATCCGGACTGGAAGGCGCCTTCCGTACCGCGCTGGTGACGCCTTACGCAACTCCCGGCCGGCCCACCGCGCCGATCGTGCACACTGGCCGCATGCTCGACCCGCTCGCCCCGCTCCGCACCCCCGACGACCCGCCCCGCGACGTCTATCTGACCGGGACGGTCTTCCTGGACATCATCTTCACCGGCCTGGACTCGGCACCGGTGCGAGGCACCGAGTCCTGGGCCCGGGGCATGGGGTCGAGCCCCGGCGGCGTCGCCAACATGGCCACCGCCCTGGCCCGGCTGGGCCTGCGCACCTCGCTCGCCGCCGCCTTCGGCGACGACATGTACGGCGAGTACTGCTGGGAGGCGCTGGAGAAGGGCGAGGGCATCGACCTGTCGCTGTCGCGCACCGCGCCCGGCTGGCACTCGCCGGTCACCGTCTCGATGGCCTACGAGGGCGAGCGGACGATGGTCTCCCACGGGCACGAGGCCCCCCGGCCCGAGGAGCCCGCCCCCGGCGACCCGCCCGCCGCCCGCGCCTGTGTCGCCTCCCTCCAGCCCGGCAGACGCCAGGAGTGGATCGCGCGGGCGGCCCGGGCCGGCAGCCGGGTCTTCGCCGACGTCGGCTGGGACGAGACCGGCCGCTGGGACCCGGACGACCTCGCCGACCTGGAGCACTGCGAGGCGTTCCTGCCCAACGCCGGGGAGGCGATGCGCTACACCCGCACCGACTGCCCCCGCGCCGCCGCCCGCCGCCTCGCCGAGAGGGTGCCGCTGGCCGTGGTGACCATGGGAGCCGAGGGCGCCGTCGCGGTGGACGGGGCCACGGGCGAGACCGCCGAGGTGCCCGCCATCTCGGTGGAGGCGCTGGACCCCACCGGCGCCGGGGACGTGTTCGTGGCCGGTTTCGTCACCGGCACCCTGGCCGGCTGGCCGCTGGCCGACCGGCTGGCCTTCGCCGGACTGACCGCCGCCCTGTCGGTGCAGGAGTTCGGCGGCTCGCTGTCCGCGCCGGGCTGGGTCGAGGTCGCCGCCTGGTGGCAGCGCGTGCGCGACTTCGACGAGCAGGATCCGGCCGCCCTGAGCCGCTACGGCTTCCTGGACGCCCTGCTGCCCGGCTGCGCCCGGCCGTGGCCGCTGCGCCGCGCGGTGCCGACCATCGGCTTCCGCCGGCCCTGACCCGCTCCGCGGCACCCGCCCGCGGAGCCGGGCATACAAATCGCTACTGACCTGTCAGCGCCACGTCGTACCCTGGAAGCCCAGGCGAGCGGCGGCCACAGACCGGCGACACAGCAGCGACAGAGAGGGACGCGCAGGCCACAGAGCCGGCCCATGACTCAGACACAGACGGACCAGGCACGGTCCACCCAAGCGAGTGCCCGTTTCACCGTCCCGGCCAAGCACCCGATGGTGACGGTGCTGGGTTCCGGCGACTCCCTCCTCCGCGTGATCGAGAAGTCCTTCCCGTCGACGGACATCCACGTGCGCGGTAACGAGATCACCGCGACCGGCGAGGCCGCGGAGGTCGAACTCGTCCAGCGGCTGTTCGACGAGATGATGCTGGTGCTGCGCACCGGCCAGCCGCTGACGGAGGACGCGGTGGAGCGATCGATCGCCATGCTCCGCGACGCGGAGAGCGGCGCCGAGGAGACACCCGCCGAGGTGCTCACGCAGAACATCCTGTCCAACCGCGGCCGCACGATCCGTCCCAAGACGCTCAACCAGAAGCGCTACGTGGACGCGATCGACAAGCACACCGTCGTCTTCGGCATCGGCCCGGCGGGCACCGGCAAGACCTACCTCGCCATGGCCAAGGCGGTGCAGGCCCTGCAGTCCAAGCAGGTCACCCGCATCATCCTGACCCGGCCCGCCGTCGAGGCGGGGGAGCGGCTGGGCTTCCTGCCCGGCACGCTCTACGAGAAGATCGACCCGTATCTGCGGCCGCTGTACGACGCGCTGCACGACATGCTCGACCCCGACTCGATCCCGCGACTGATGGCCGCCGGGACGATCGAGGTCGCGCCGCTGGCGTACATGCGCGGCCGGACGCTCAACGACGCCTTCATCATCCTGGACGAGGCGCAGAACACCAATCCCGAGCAGATGAAGATGTTCCTCACCCGGCTCGGTTTCGACTCCAAGATCGTGATCACCGGCGACGTCACCCAGGTCGACCTGCCCGGCGGCACCAGGAGCGGTCTGCGCCAGGTGCAGGAGATCCTCGAGGGCGTGGAGGACGTCCACTTCTCGCGGCTCACCAGCACCGACGTCGTGCGGCACAAGCTGGTCGGCCGTATCGTCGACGCCTACCAGCGCTACGACGACAGCCACGGCACCACCGACGGCAGTGACCGAAAGTAACGGAAAGCAACAGCCACCCACATGTCGATCGACGTCAACAACGAGTCCGGCCGCGAGATCGACGAGCGGGCGATCCTCGACATCGCCCGCTACGCCCTCGCCCGGATGCGCATCCACCCGCTGTCGGAGCTGTCGGTGATCGCCGTCGACACCGACGCCATGGAGCAGCTCCACAAGCAGTGGATGGACCTCCCCGGCCCGACCGACGTGATGTCCTTCCCCATGGACGAGCTGCGCCCGCCCTCCAAGGACGGCGACGAGCCCCCGCAGGGCCTCCTGGGCGACATCGTGCTCTGCCCCGACGTCGCCGAGAAGCAGGGCGCCGACGCCCCGACGAAGCACTCCATGGACGAGGAGCTGCAGATGCTCACCGTCCACGGGGTGCTCCACCTGCTCGGCTACGACCACGAGACGCCCGGCGAGCGGACCGAGATGTTCGGCCTCCAGGCGGCGATCGTCGACGGCTGGCGCGCCGAGCGCGGCCTGGAGGGGCCCTCACCGGCCCCGACGACGACATGAGCACCCCGCTGATCGCCGCGGCGGTCCTGCTGGTCGGTCTCGCCTGGCTGGCCGCCTGCGCCGAGGCCGGCCTGGCCAGCACCACCAGCTACCGCGCCGAGGAGGCCGTACGCTCCGGGCGGCGCGGCGGCGCCAAGCTCGCCGCCGTCGCCGCCGACCCCACCCGGTACCTCAACCTCGCCCTGCTGCTGCGGGTGACCGCCGAGATGTCGGCCGGAGTCCTGGTCACCTACGGCTTCCTGCACACCTTCGCCAGCACCTGGCAGGCGCTGGCGGCGGCCGGCGGCGCGATGGTGCTCGTCTCCTACGTCGCCGTCGGCGTCTCGCCGCGCACCATCGGCCGCCAGCACCCGCTGAACACCGCCACGGCCGCCGCGTACGTGCTGCTGCCGCTCGCCCGTGTGCTCGGCCCGCTGCCGCAGCTGCTGATCCTCCTGGGCAACGCCCTGACCCCGGGCAAGGGCTTCCGCAAGGGCCCGTTCGCCACCGAGGCCGAACTGCGGGCCATGGTGGACCTGGCCGGGCGGGAGGCGCTGATCGAGGACGAGGAGCGCCGCATGGTGCACTCGGTCTTCGAACTGGGCGACACCCTGGTGCGCGAGGTGATGGTGCCGCGCACCGAGCTGGTCTCCATCGAGCGGTTCAAGACCATCCGCCAGGCGCTCACCCTGGCCCTGCGCTCGGGCTTCTCCCGCATCCCGGTGACCGGCGAGAACGAGGACGACATCGTCGGCATCGTCTACCTCAAGGACCTCTCCCGGAAGGTCCACATCAACCGCGAGACCGAGAGCGACCTGGTCTCCACGGCGATGCGGCCGGCCGTCTTCGTCCCCGACACCAAGAACGCCGGCGACCTGCTGCGCGAGATGCAGAAGGACCGCAACCACGTCGCCGTCGTGATCGACGAGTACGGCGGCACCGCCGGGATCGTCACCATCGAGGACATCCTGGAGGAGATCGTCGGCGAGATCACCGACGAGTACGACCGGGAGCTGCCGCCCGTCGAGGACCTGGGAGAGGGCCGCCACCGGGTCACCGCACGCCTGGACCTGGGCGACCTGGGCGAGCTGTACGGCCTGGACCTGGAGGACGAGGACGTGGAGACGGTCGGCGGGCTGCTGGCCAAGCTCCTGGGCCGCGTCCCCATCGCGGGCGCCACCGCGACGGTGGAGGTGCCCGAGGGGCGCGGCGAGCGCCGCGGCGGCCACCACGCCGACCACCGGGGCGAACCGGCGCCGCGCGGTCTGCGGCTGACCGCCGAGTCCCCGGCCGGCCGCCGCAACCGCATCGTCACCGTCCTGGTCGAGCCGGTCCGCGCCCCCGCGCCGGAGCCGGAGGACGAGGCGGCGGCCGGGACCGGCGGCTGACGGCCGGGGCCAACGGGGCCGAGCCGGGGCCGAAGGGCGTGATGCGCCCTTTCCCGGTCCGGGCCGCCCCTTCGCGCGGGCGAGCGCATATGCTCACCCGCATGAGCGAAGCCGCCGACCTGGACCCCGAAGACCGCAAGATCGTCACCCTCGCGCGCAGCGCGCGGGCCCGCAACGCCGTGCCCGAGGGCGCGGCCGTACGCGACGAGACCGGGCGCACGTACGTGGCCGGAACCGTCGCCCTGAAGTCGCTCCGGCTGAGCGCGCTGCAGACGGCCGTCGCGATGGCGGTGGCCTCCGGGGCCAAGTCCCTGGAGGCCGCGGCCGTGGTCTCCGAGGCGCCCGCCGTGCCCTCCGCCGACCTCGCCGCCGTCCACGAGCTGGGTGGCCCGGCCACCCCGGTGCTGCTCGCAGGCCCCGACGGCGCGGTCCGCTCCACCGTCACCGCGGGCTGAACCACCGGGCGGGGGAGGGGCGGGACGGCCGGTACGGGGGCACCCCGCGGATCGGGGAGAATGGCCACCATGAGCGACCGTTCCCCCTCCCCCCGGCCCGAGCGGCAGGCCGAGTCCGCGCCGCACCGCGCGGGCTTCGCCTGCTTCGTCGGCCGCCCCAACGCGGGCAAGTCGACCCTCACCAACGCCCTGGTGGGAACGAAGGTCGCGATCACCTCCAACCGCCCGCAGACCACCCGCCACACCGTGCGCGGCATCGTCCACCGCCCCGACGCGCAGCTCGTCCTGGTGGACACCCCCGGCCTGCACAAGCCGCGCACCCTGCTGGGCGAGCGACTCAACGACGTGGTGCGCACCACCTGGGCCGAGGTCGACGTGATCGGCTTCTGCCTGCCGGCCGACCAGAGGATCGGCCCCGGCGACCGCTTCATCGCGGGCGAGCTGGCGGCCATGAAGCGCACCCCGAAGGTCGCGATCGTCACCAAGACCGACCTGGTGGACTCCAGGGCGCTGGCCGAGCAGCTCGTCGCCGTCGACCGGCTCGGCAAGGAACTGGGCATCGAGTGGGCCGAGATCGTCCCCGTCTCCGCCACCGCCGGCGACCAGGTGGGCCTGCTGGCCGATCTGCTCGTCCCCCTGCTGCCCGAGGGCCCGCAGCTGTACCCGGACGGCGACCTCACCGACGAGCCCGAGCAGGTCATGGTCGCCGAGCTGATCCGCGAGGCGGCGCTGGAAGGGGTGCGCGACGAGCTGCCGCACTCCATCGCCGTGGTGGTCGAGGAGATGACGCCGCGCGAGGGACGCCCGGCGGACCGGCCGCTGCTGGACGTCCACGCCAACGTCTTCATCGAGCGCCCCAGCCAGAAGGGCATCGTCATCGGGCCCAAGGGCAGCCGGCTCAAGGAGGTCGGCACCAAGTCCCGCAAGCAGATCGAGGCGCTGCTGGGCACCCCCGTCTACCTCGACCTGCACGTCAAGGTCGCCAAGGACTGGCAGCGCGACCCCAAGCAGCTGCGCAGGCTCGGCTTCTAGGACACGGCTTCTCCCGGCTTCCGGGACAAGGCTTCCACGAGCCGCGCCCCTGCCCCCTGCCCCTTGCCCCTTGCCCCTTGCCCCCTGCCCCCTGCCTCCCCGCCCCGGCGGGGAGGCGGGGCCGGTCCGGGGAAGCCGTGCTCACCCATGTGAGTTCTCGCATACTGATACGCGCCGCCACGCACCGTCCGCCTCGGTTACGCTGAATCGCATCATGCGTTTTGGGCTGCTTCTCCTTAGCTGCCGCGGCGAGGGCCTGTAGACATACGGCCGACCCCCTCCCCGCGGAGTTCGGTGATGCCGTCGTCGGCCCCTTCGGAAAGCGTTCGGAGAACGCTTCGAAGCCCATCGCCCTCCACAGGAGCCCAGTCCACATGAGCAGTGATTCCTCCCGCGTAGGCCGCCCCACGCCCGTCACCGCCGCCACGGTGGCCCAGAAGCCGTCGGGCATGCCGATCCACCGCTACCGCGGCTACGAGGCCGTCGAGCTGCCCGACCGCACCTGGCCCGGCAAGCGGATCACCAAGGCCCCCCGCTGGCTGTCCACCGACCTGCGCGACGGCAACCAGGCGCTGATCGACCCGATGTCGCCCGCCCGCAAGCGCGAGATGTTCGACCTGCTGGTCCGCATGGGCTACAAGGAGATCGAGGTCGGCTTCCCCTCCTCCGGCCAGACCGACTTCGACTTCGTGCGCTCCATCATCGAAGAGGGCGCCATCCCCGAGGACGTGACGATCTCGGTGCTGACCCAGGCCCGCGAGGACCTGATCGAGCGCACCGTGCAGTCCCTGGCCGGCGCCCACCGCGCCACGGTCCACCTGTACAACGCCACCGCCCCGGTCTTCCGCCGCGTGGTCTTCCGCGGCTCCAGGGACGACATCCGCCAGATCGCCGTGGACGGCACCCGCCTGGTGGTCGAGTACGCCGAGAAGATCCTGGGCGACGAGACGGTCTTCGGCTACCAGTACAGCCCGGAGATCTTCACCGACACCGAGCTGGACTTCGCCCTGGAGGTCTGCGAGTCGGTCATGGACGTCTGGCAGCCCGAGGAGGGCCGCGAGATCATCCTGAACCTGCCCGCCACCGTCGAGCGCTCCACACCCTCCACCCACGCCGACCGCTTCGAGTGGATGTCGCGGAACCTGTCGCGGCGCGAGTTCGTCTGTCTGTCCACCCACCCGCACAACGACCGCGGCACCGCCGTGGCCGCCGCCGAGCTGGCCGTGATGGCCGGCGCGGACCGGGTGGAGGGCTGTCTGTTCGGGCAGGGCGAGCGCACCGGCAACGTGGACCTGGTCACGCTGGGGATGAACCTGTTCAGCCAGGGCATCGACCCGCAGATCGACTTCAGCCGGATCGACGAGATCCGCCGCACCGCCGAGTACTGCAACCAGATGGAGATCCACCCGCGCCACCCGTACGCGGGAGACCTGGTCTACACCGCCTTCTCCGGCTCCCACCAGGACGCCATCAAGAAGGGCTTCGAGGCCATGGAGGCCGACGCGGCCGCGGCCGGCAAGCCGGTGGAGGAGATCGAGTGGGCGGTTCCGTACCTGCCCATCGACCCCAAGGACGTCGGACGCTCCTACGAGGCGGTCATCCGAGTCAACTCCCAGTCCGGCAAGGGCGGCGTCTCCTACGTCCTGAAGAACGACCACAAGCTGGACCTGCCGCGCCGGATGCAGATCGAGTTCTCGAGGATCATCCAGGCCAGGACCGACGCCGACGGCGGCGAGATCACCCCGGCGCAGATCTGGGAGACCTTCCGCGACGAGTACCTGCCCAACCCCGGCAACCCCTGGGGCCGCATCCAGGTGCGCAACGGCCAGACCACCACCGACACCGACGGAGTGGACACCCTCACCGTCGAGGCGGCCGTCGACGGCACCGACACCGTGCTGACCGGCAGCGGCAACGGCCCGATCTCCGCGTTCTTCGACGCGCTGGAGGGCATCGGCATCGACGCCAGGCTGCTGGACTACACCGAGCACACCATGAGCGAGGGAGCCTCCGCGCAGGCCGCCTCGTACATCGAGTGCGCCATCGACGGCAAGGTGCTGTGGGGCATCGGCATCGACCCCAACACCACCCGCGCCTCGCTGAAGGCGATCGTCTCCGCCGTCAACCGCGCCTTCCGCTGACGCGGCACCCTCCGCTGTGAGCACGGCCCGCCCCGCCGGACGCCCGTCCGGCGGGGCGGGCCGTCTTCACACGAGTTCACAGCGGGGGACGGGCGCGCTCCGGCAGGGTGCGCAGGATCTCCCCGCCTCCCCATGCTTTCGCAAAGGTTTCCACCCGGCGCGGGGGCGCCGCGCGACCCTTCCCGACCTGCGCGTACGCCCTCCGGCCCGGCCCACAAGGGCCACAAGGGGAAGGGATGGGTGCCTCCCGGGGTACTGACGGCACCTCATCGATGTGGTTAACATCACGCCCACGCGGCAATGGCGCAGGAGCGTGACGGAGGTACGGCAGTGGTGCACCCCCGGGGCCGGGACGGCCGGAGACTGCGGCTGGCGGGCGTCCGCACGGCCTGGCACACGGTCGACGACGGCGAGTTCTTCTGTCCCTCCTGCGGCGGCGACCGCAACTACAGACGCCGCACCGGGCGCCGCCGCCTGGTGGTGCTCGGAATCCCCGTGCTGCCGCGCGGCGAGGCCGGGCCCGTGCTGGAGTGCGCGGCCTGCGAGGGGCACTTCGGCACCGACACCCTCGACCACCCCACCACCACCCGGCTGAGCGCCATGCTCCGTGACGCCGTGCACGCCGTCGCGCTGGCGGTGCTGGCGGTGGGCGGCTGCGAGGCGCGGTCGGTCCGCGAGGCGGCCGTGGAGGGGATGCGGGCCGCCGGCTTCACGGGCTGCTCCGAGGAGCAGCTGGTCGCCCTGCTCGCGGCGGTGGGATCCGACGGGGTCACCATGGAGATAGAGCTGCACGAGGCCCTGGCCCCGCTCGCCCCGCACCTGGCCGGGCCCGGCCGCGAGAGCCTGCTGCTGCTGGGCGCCCGTATCGCGCTCGCCGACGGCCCGTACACCCCCGGTGAGCGCAGGACGCTGGGCCTGGTGGGCCGGACGCTGCGGCTGTGCGGGGAGGAGACCGACCGGCTGCTGGACGCCGCCCGCACCACCCCTTCCTGACGCTTCCCGGCCCCCGCACGCCTCCCGGCCCGTGTCCCCCGGCCGGGGGAGGGGTGGGGGACAATGGGGGAATGAGTCTGTTCCGCGACGACGGCGTGGTCCTGCGCACCCAGCCGTGCCGACCCGGGGGGCACCCCCCGGACCCCCGGCCGGGCGGCTCCACGGAGGCGCCGTGAGTCTGTTCCGCGACGACGGCGTGGTCCTGCGCACCCAGAAGCTGGGCGAGGCCGACCGCATCATCACGCTGCTCACGCGCGGACACGGACGGGTACGGGCCGTGGCCCGGGGCGTGCGGCGCACCAAGTCGAAGTTCGGGGCGCGGCTGGAGCCGTTCTCCCACGTCGACATCCAGTTCTTCGCGCGCGGCAGCGATCTGATCGGCCGCGGCCTGCCGCTGTGCACCCAGACCGAGACCATCGCGCCGTACGGGCGGAACATCGTCACCGACTACGCCCGCTACACCGCCGGGACGGCCATGCTGGAGACGGCCGAGCGGTTCACCGACCACGAGGGCGAGCCCAACGTCCAGCAGTACCTGCTGCTGATCGGCGGCCTGCGCACCCTCGCCGCCGGTGAGCACGCCCCGGCGCTGGTGCTGGACGCCTTCCTGCTGCGCTCGCTGGCGGTGGGCGGCTACGCGCCCAGCTTCGAGGCGTGCGCCCAGTGCGGGCTGCCCGGACCCAACCGGTTCTTCTCCGTCGCCGCCGGCGGGGTGGTGTGCGCCGACTGCCGCAGGCCGGGCAGCGTCGTGCCGTCCCCCGAGGCGCTGCGGCTGCTGGGCGCGCTGCTGACGGGCGACTGGGCGACGGCCGACGCGGCCGAGGCCCGGCACGTGCGCGAGGGCAGCGGGCTGGTGTCGGCGTATCTGCACTGGCACCTGGAGCGGGGTCTGCGCTCCCTGCGCTACGTCGAGAAGACCTGAGGGAGCCGACCGGCTACGCTCCCGGTATCCCTTCCCCGTCCTGACCCAGGCGCGGCCTTCCCGGGCCCCGCCCGACTGGAGATGAACCGCATGGCACGGCGCGGAATGCTGTCCCGGCAGCGTCGCGAGTACCTCACGCCCGAACCGCACCCTTCCGGCGCGCGCCCGCCGAGCATCCCCGCCGACCTGGTGCCCAGGCACGTGGCGGTGGTGATGGACGGCAACGGGCGCTGGGCCAAGCAGCGCGGGCTGCCGCGCACCGAGGGGCACAAGGTCGGCGAGGGCGTCGTGATGGACGTACTCAAGGGCTGCCTGGAGATGGGCGTGAAGAACCTCTCCCTGTACGCCTTCTCCACCGAGAACTGGAAGCGGTCCCCCGAGGAGGTCCGCTTCCTGATGAACTTCAACCGCGACGTCATCCGCCGCCGCCGCGACGAGATGGACGCGCTCGGCATCCGCATCCGCTGGGTCGGCCGGATGCCCAAGCTGTGGAAGTCGGTCGTCCAGGAGCTCCAGGTGGCGCAGGAGCAGACGAAGGACAACGACGCCATGACGCTGTACTTCTGCGTCAACTACGGCGGCCGGGCCGAGATCGCCGACGCGGCGGCGGCCATCGCGGCGGACGTGCGGGCCGGGCGGCTGGACCCGTCGAAGGTGAACGAGAAGACGGTCGCGAAGTACCTGTACTACCCGGACATGCCGGACGTGGACCTCTTCGTGCGGCCCTCGGGCGAGCAGCGCACCTCCAACTACCTGATATGGCAGAGCGCGTACGCCGAGATGGTCTTCCAGGACGTGCTGTGGCCGGACTTCGACCGCCGCAACCTGTGGGACGCGTGCCTGGAGTACGCCCGCCGCGACCGCCGCTTCGGCGGCGCCGAGCCCGTCGCGCCCGCCCCGCCGCAGGCCGCGCCCGCGCGGTCGGAGGGGACCGTACCGCCGCAGGCCTGACGCCGCCGGTCCGGACGTGCGGAGCCGGACGCGCGGCGCGGCCCTGACGCTCCCGGCGGGAGCGTCAGGGCCGCGCCGCGCGCCCTCAGGCCTTGGAACTCCGGGCGGCGGCGCACTCGCCGCAGGTGCCGAAGATCTCGATGGTGTGGGCCACGTCCACGAAACCGTGCTCCGCGGCGATGGAGTCCGCCCACTTCTCCACCGCGGGTCCCTCCACCTCCACGGCCTTGCCGCAGCTGCGGCAGACCAGATGGTGGTGGTGGTCGTCGGTGCTGCACCGGCGGTAGACGGCCTCGCCCTCGTCGGTGCGCAGCACGTCCACCTCGCCGGCGTCGGCGAGCGACTGGAGCGTGCGGTAGACGGTGGTCAGACCGACGGAGTCGCCTCGGTGCTTGAGCATGTCGTGCAGCTCCTGGGCGCTGCGGAACTCGTCGACCTCGCTGAGCGCCGCCGCCACAGCGGCGCGCTGCCGGGTCGACCGGCCGCGTACGGGGGGACCTGCGGTCGCCACCATTGCCTCCTAGAGTCGGCGCTACCTCGCGTAGCTGATCGGCCATTGTGCCAGGTGCGTCGTGCGCCGCCGGGCCGCACTCCGCGCCGGTGGTGCCATCGGCCGCGCCGTCCGCCGACGACCATCGGTCACCGCACGACCGTAACGCCTTCGGCCGCCTGCCGGCCTTCCCCCTCCCGCTCTCCTGCCCGCTCGTCCGGTCCGGTCCCCTCCTCGTCCCGCGCCCGCGCCCTCAGCCGCGCGCGGTTCAGCAGCGGGGCCGCCGCGGACAGGAGGGCGAACAGCGCGATGGCCAGCAGCACGATGGTGGCGCCGGGCGGCACGTCGGCGTAGTACGAGGTGGCGGTGCCGGACACGGACACCAGCACGCCCATGCCCACCGCCAGCCCCATGGTGGTCGCGAAGCCGCGCGTGACCTGCTGGGCCGCGGCCACCGGGATCACCATCAGGGCGCTCACCAGCAGCAGGCCCACCACCCGCATGGCCACGGTCACGGTGACGGCGGCGGTGACGGCCAGCAGCAGGTTGAGCAGCCGCACCGGGAGCCCGCTGACCCGGGCGAACTCCTCGTCCTGGCAGACGGCGAAGAGCTGCCGCCGCAGTCCGAAGGAGACCGCCAGGGCGAGGACCGACAGCACCACGATGGCGGTGACGTCCTCGGGCGAGACGGTCATGACCGACCCGAAGAGCGGGGAGAGGAGATCGGCCGTGGTGCCGCCCGGCGCCAGGTTGATGATCAGGACGCCGCCCGCCATGCCGCCGTAGAACAGCATGGCCAGGGCCACGTCGCCGCGCGTTCTGCCGTACCAGCGGATCAGCTCCATCGCGACCGAGCCGAGCGAGGCGACCACCACGGCCGTCCACACCGGGCTGGTGCTCAGCAGGAAGCCCAGCGCCACACCGGTGAGGGCCACGTGCCCGATCCCGTCGCCCATGATCGCCTGGCGGCGCTGGACGAGGTAGATGCCGATGGCGGGGGCCGCGACGCCGACCAGCAGCGCGGCGAGCAGCGCGCGCTGCATGAAGGCGGGCTGGAGGATCTCGATCATGTCAGCAGTCCGGTCCGGGTCGGTTCGGCCAGGGAGTCGGCGTGCGGGTGGCACGCCTGGTCGTGGAGGTGCGCGGTGCCCTCCACGCGCTCCACGCGGCCGTCGTGCAGGACGACCGTGCGGTCGATCAGCGGGGCCAGCGGGCCGAGCTCGTGCAGCACCAGCAGGACGGAGACGCCCTCGCCGGTCCGCTCGCGCAGCGCCTCGGCCAGGACGCCCTGGCTGAGCAGGTCCACGCCGGCCAGCGGCTCGTCCATGACCAGCAGTTCGGGCTCGCCGGCCAGCGCGCGGGCTATCAGCACGCGCTGGTGCTGGCCGCCGGAGAGCGCGTTCACCGAGTCCCGCGCCCGGTCGGCCAGTCCGACCAGTTCCAGGGCCCGCCGTACCGCCGCCCGGTCGCCGCGCCCCAGCGGCCCCAGCCGCCTGCGGGCCAGCCGCCCGGAGGCGACGACCTCGCGCACGGTCGCGGGCACGCCGGCGGCCGCGGTCGAGCGCTGCGGTACGTAGCCCACGCGGTGCCATTCGCGGAAGCGGCGCAGCGGGGCGCCGAACAGCTCCAGCTCGCCGCCCGAGGTCTGCACCTGGCCCACGGCGGCCCGCACCGTCGTGGACTTGCCCGAGCCGTTCGCGCCGAGCAGGGCGACGACCTCGCCCCGTCCCACGGCCAGATCGATGCCGCGCAGCACCGGCCGCGCCCCGAGCGAGGCGGTCACGCCCCGCAGGGACAGCACCGGGGGCGCCGCCGGCCCCGTGCTCCGTTCCGCCGTCCGTTCCGCCGTCCGTGCGGCGGCGGTGTGCTCGTCCGTCATGATCGGCCTCCTCACCGGGCGCCGAGCGCCTTGCGCAGGGCCTGGAGATTGGCCCGCATGATCTCGAAGTAGTCGTCGCCGGGGGAGGCGTCGGTGATCCCCTCGACGGGGTCGAGGACGTCGGTGCGCAGCCCGAGGTCGTCGGCGAGGGTCTTCGCGGTGCGCTCGCCGGCCGCCGCCTCGAAGAAGACCGTGTCGACGTCGTCCTCCTCGGCGACCCGGTGCAGCTGCCTCATCCTCGCGCCGCTGGGCTCGGACTCGGGGTCGAGACCGGCGACGGACTCCTCGTGGAGGCCGTAGCGGTCGGCGAGGTGGCCGAAGGCCGCGTGGGCGGTGATGAAGGTGTCGGTCCTGCGGTTCTCCAGGCCCTCGCGGAAGTCCGTGTCCAGGTCCCTGAGCTTCCCGGCCAGGGCGTCGGCGTTCTTCCGGTAGTCGTCGGCGTGGTCCGGGTCCGCCTTCGCCAGGGCGTCGCCGACGCCCTCGGCCACTTCGGCGTACTTCACCGGGTCGAGCCAGACGTGCGGGTCGGTGGCCCCCTCGCCGCCGTGGTCGTGGCCCTCGTGGCCCTCCTCGGCGGGCTCCTCCCCGTGGCCCTCGTCCCCGTGGCCCTCGTCCGCGTGGCTCTCCTCCCCGTGGCCCTCCCCGTGCTCGGAGGCGTGCTCGTCCTCGTGTTCCTCCTGGTGGCCGGAGCCGTGCTCCAGAGGCTCGGTGCAGGAGGTCGCCTCGGCGACGTTCTCCACCCCGGACTGCTCGATCGCCTTGTCCACGGCCGGCTGGAACCCCCTGAGGTAGACCACGAGGTCCGCCTCGCCCAGCTCGGCGGTCTGCCGCGGGCTCAGCTCCAGATCGTGCGGCTCGACGCCGGGCTCGACCAGGGAGCTGACCGAGACGTGCTCCCCGCCTATCTCCTCGGCGAGGAACCGCATCGGGTAGAACGAGGCGACGACGTTCACCCCGTC
The DNA here is from genome assembly GCF_002843305.1 of Streptomyces barkulensis. Lineage (GTDB taxonomy): Bacteria > Actinomycetota > Actinomycetes > Streptomycetales > Streptomycetaceae > Streptomyces > Streptomyces barkulensis. The sequence continues at coordinate 211,253 of NZ_PGSG01000009.1, read as the reverse complement.
GCCCGCTTCTCCTCCCGTCCCTCCCGAGCCGCAGGCGGTCAGGCCGAGCATGCCCAGGGCGGCGGCTCCGGCCAGTGCGGTACGGGAGGCGGCGCGGCGGCGGGGGCGGGGTATGAGAGGGCGGCGTCGAGCGTTCATGACACTCATTTTCACCCTAGTTGGAAATGATTGTCAAATGAGATGGAGATCCCGGCGATCGACGGCGACCGGGTTTCCGGCATCCCGGGTCCGAACCCCGAACCGATTTGATCCCGCCCCCGTCATCGCCGGTAACCTGAGGCATTCCGTCGTCTGTACCGAAGAGAGCACCGTGGCCGCCGACAAGATCGACACCATCGTCAGCCTCAGCAAGCGCCGTGGCTTCGTCTATCCCTGCAGCGAGATCTACGGGGGGCAGAGGGCCGCCTGGGACTACGGTCCGCTGGGCGTGGAGCTGAAGGAGAACATCAAGCGCCAGTGGTGGCGCCACATGGTCACCTCGCGCGACGACGTCGTCGGAATCGACTCGTCGGTCATCCTCGCCTCCGAGGTCTGGGTCGCCTCCGGCCACGTGGCCACCTTCACCGACCCGCTGACCGAGTGCACCTCGTGCCACAAGCGGTTCCGCGCCGACCACCTCGAGGAGGCGTACGAGGCCAAGCACGGCCGCCTCCCCGCCGCCGGCCTGTCGGACGTCAACTGCCCCCACTGCGGCGTCAAGGGCCAGTTCACCGAGCCCAAGCAGTTCTCCGGCCTGCTGTCCACGCACCTCGGCCCGACCCAGGACTCCGGCTCGGTCGCCTATCTGCGTCCCGAGACCGCGCAGGGCATCTTCACCAACTTCGCCCAGGTGCAGCAGACCTCGCGCCGCAAGCCGCCGTTCGGCATCGCGCAGATGGGCAAGTCCTTCCGGAACGAGATCACTCCGGGCAACTTCATCTTCCGCACCCGCGAGTTCGAGCAGATGGAGATGGAGTTCTTCGTCAAGCCGGGCGAGGACGAGAAGTGGCACGAGTACTGGATGGAGCAGCGCTGGAACTGGTACACCGGGCTGGGCCTGCGCGAGGAGAACATGCGCTGGTACGAGCACCCGGCGGAGAAGCTCTCCCACTACTCCAAGCGCACCGCCGACATCGAGTACCGCTTCCAGTTCGGCGGCGGCGAGTGGGGTGAGCTGGAGGGCGTGGCCAACCGCACCGACTACGACCTGACCTCGCACTCCAAGGCCTCCGGCCAGGACCTGTCGTACTTCGACCAGGAGGCCGGCGAGCGCTGGACGCCGTACGTCATCGAGCCCGCGGCCGGTGTCGGCCGCACGATGCTGGCCTTCATGCTGGACGCCTACACCGAGGACGAGGCGCCCAACGCCAAGGGCAAGATGGAGAAGCGCGTCGTGATGCGCCTCGACCCGCGCCTGTCGCCGGTCAAGGTCGCCGTCCTGCCGCTGTCGCGCAACCCGCAGCTCTCCCCGAAGGCCAAGGGCCTGGCGGACACGCTGCGCAAGCACTGGAACATCGAGTTCGACGACGCCGGCGCCATCGGCCGCCGCTACCGCCGCCAGGACGAGATCGGCACGCCTTTCTGCGTCACCGTCGACTTCGACACCCTCGACGACAACGCCGTGACGGTGCGCGAGCGCGACACCATGAAGCAGGAGCGCGTCTCGCTCGACCAGATCGAGTCCTACCTCGCGGCGCGGCTGATCGGCTGCTGAACGCGCGGCACGTGCGGCTTGTGCACGGAGGCCTCCGGACCCGGTACGGGTGCGGAGGCCTCCGGCCGTTTCCGGGGCCCGCACCGGGTCCGGAAAGCGGGGCGGCCCCGCCGCCGCCCCGGCCGCCTCCCGCTTGCCGGGATCCGGAAACCGGCCGCCGCCGAACACTGCCCCACTCGGCTCTGGCACCGCCGCGCGCCGCCTTCCAGAATCGGCCGGGCACACACGGACGGGATCCGGAGGGCGAGAAAAGGGGGGACGAATGCTGACGACGGGCACGGTGACCACGGGCACGGTCAGCGGTTACGGACAGGACGGGCGCATCCACGAGGTGAGGATCACCCGTGAGCTGTGCCTGCGCCGCGGTACGGGGGAGGGACGCCATCTGGTCTGCGGTACCTGCGACCGCCGCTTCACGGCCCGCGGCCTCGCACGCGCCGAGGCCGCGCACCATCTTGCCGAGCACGGCGCGCGGTCCGGCGGCGGGCAACGGCTGAGCCCCGCGCCCTGGATCCTCGGGCTGATCGGGCTGGCCGGCTTCCTCGCGGTCTTCACCCCCGCCTTCCTGGGGCACTGACCCCGCCGGGGACGGGGGACGGGGGGCACGCGGGGAAGCGGTCCGGATGGGGGACAATGGAGGATCGCCCCCACCACCGAGCGACGACGAGGATGCCCGCCCCCATGTCACAGCAGCTCTCCATCGGCCCGCACACGGTCCGGCCGCCCGTGGTCCTCGCGCCGATGGCCGGGATCACCAACGCGCCGTTCCGGACGCTGTGCCGGGAGTACAGCGGTGGCCGCGGGCTGTTCGTCAGCGAGATGATCACCACCCGGGCACTGGTCGAGCGGGACGCCAAGACCATGCGGCTCGTCCACTTCGCCGAGACCGAGAAGCCGCGCTCCATCCAGCTCTACGGCGTGGACCCGGCGACCGTCGGCAAGGCCGTCCGCATGATCGCCGACGAGGACATGGCCGACCACATCGACCTCAACTTCGGCTGTCCGGTGCCCAAGGTGACCCGCAAGGGCGGCGGCTCGGCGCTGCCGTACAAGCGGAACCTGCTGCGGGCCATCCTGCGCGAGGCCGTCACCGGCGCCGGCGGGCTGCCGGTGACCATGAAGATGCGCAAGGGCATCGACGACGACCACCTCACCTATCCGGACGCCGGGCGCATCGCCGTGGAGGAGGGCGTCACCGCCGTCGCCCTGCACGGCCGCACCGCCGCCCAGCACTACGGCGGCACCGCCGACTGGGACGCCATCGCCGCGCTGAAGGAGGCCGTGCCCGAGATCCCGGTACTGGGCAACGGCGACATCTGGTCGGCCGACGACGCGGTGCGGATGATGCGCGAGACCGGCTGCGACGGCGTCGTGGTCGGACGCGGCTGCCTGGGCCGGCCGTGGCTCTTCGGCGATCTGGTGGCCGCCTGCGAGGGCAGGCCGGAGCGGGCCGAGCCCACCCTGGGCGAGGTCGCCGCGGTGATGCTGCGGCACGCCCGGCTGCTGGGGGAGTGGCTGGAGGACGAGTCGCGCGGGGTGATCGACTTCCGCAAGCACGTCGCCTGGTACACCAAGGGCTTCCCGGTCGGCTCCGAGCTGCGCCGGAAGCTGGCCGTCGCGTCCTCGCTCGCCGAACTGGAGGACCTGCTGGGCGAGCTCGACCCGGACCAGCCGTGGCCCAAGGGCGCGGACGGCCCGCGCGGGCGCACCTCCGGACGCAACCGGGTGGCACTGCCCGACGGCTGGCTGGACGACCCGTACGACTGCGCGGGCGCCGCGGCCGAGGCCGAGCTGGACACCTCCGGCGGCTGAGCCGCCCCGGGGACGCCCGGGCTCCCGGTGGTCCCGGTGGTCCAGGGGGTCCCGGGGGAGCCCGCTCAGCCCGTCGTGCCGCTGCGCACCAGCGCCCCGACGCGCATCCCGGTGCGCACCGCCGCGCGGTCCGCGGACCGGTCGGCGCTGCGGGACAGCAGGTCCAGGGCGAGGGCCGCCGTCCAGCTGAACTCCCGGGCGCCCCGGCCCGCCCCGGTGTGCGGGTCGACGTACTCGGCGAAGCCGGAGGCGGCGGCCGAGGCCAGCACCGCGGCGCGCAGGGAGTCGGCCCGGTTGGTGTGCCCGTACTGCCTCAGGCCCCGCTCCACCAGCCAGTTGACGTTGAACCAGGCCGGTCCCCGCCAGTAGCGGCACGAGTCGAAGGCGTGGCCCTTCAGGTCGTAGCTGGGCACCAGGCGGACGGTGTCGCCCAGCCCGAAGTGCTCGCCGCCGACGGTGCGCAGCAGTGTGCGGACGATGCGCCGCGGCAGGCCGGGGACGATCAGCGGCACCAGCCCGGCGGCGCTGCGCTCCCGGATCGGCTCGCCGCGGTGCCCGGCGCGTACGTCGCGGCACAGGAACATGCCGCTGTGCTCGTCCCACAGGCGTTCCACCAGGGCGCCGGTCAGCCGCGCGGCCCGTGCGCGGTGCCCGCCGGGGTCGTCCTCCGGGCCCTCGGCCCCGACCTCGGCGGCGATCTGCGCCAGGGCGTGTTCGGAGGCGATCAGCAGGGCGTTGACGCCGGGGTCCTCCACCGCGAACGGGTGCGGGGCGTCGGCGTCCCGGTAGCCGTGGTCGCGGTAGTCGGCCGCCAGCCGCACGTACCGGCCGTAGTCCAGGTCGGTGGGGCGGTCGGCGGCCGAGCCGTGGTCGAGGTCGCAGCGGCGGAAGGAGCAGGGGTCGGCCGGCTCCACGCGGGACAGGGGCGCGTCCCAGGCCGGGCTGTTGTCCATGCCCGGCTCCCACGGGTGGACGGCCGACACCAGTCCGTGCCCGCCCAGGTCGCGGTGGGCGGTCAGATAGCGGTGCCAGGCGACCAGCCGGGGGTAGAGGCGTCTGAGGAAGCCGCGCCGCCGCGAGGTCGCCGGGTCGGCGCGGTGCACCAGCCAGGCGGCGAGCGCGTGGACGGGCGGCTGCACGATTCCCGAGGTCTCCACGTGCCCGGGCGCCCCGGCCCCGGTTCCGGCGGTCGAGGAGCGCCAGAAGTCCGGGCTGGGGAAGTACGCGCCGAGCGGGACGGACGGATTGAAGACGATGTGCGGGACGCGGCCGTCGCCCCACTGGGCGGCCATCAGCGTCTCCAGCTCGCGCTGGGCGCGCGGCGCCGACAGATGGCGCAGGCCGATCGCGACGAACGCCGAGTCCCAGCTCCACTGGTGCGGGTACAGGCTGCGGGAGGGAACGGTCGAGGCACCCGTCCAGTTGCGCAGCAGCACCTGGCGCGCGGCCTGGCGCAGCTCGGCCGCGGTGACGCCGACAGGCGGCCGCTGGGCGGGGATGAACGGCCGGGCTGTGGTGAGGGGGAGCGGGACGGGCTTCATCGGACCGCCGCACCCGTGCCGGAGCGGGAGGTGAAGCGTGCCGCGCACGGCCGTGGCCCCCCGGCCCAGGGGGCGGGCGGGCATATGGGGGTGTCGGTGGACTGGGCGACGCGCTCCACGAGAACTCCGGTGTCTGTACGACTCCTAGGTTACGCCTCCATAAGCCTAGGGTTCTGTCTTGCGAAAAGGCAGAAGTGATGCTGTGAGACCCGACACAGAAGGGCGCGGAGGAGTCGCGGGGCGCGTACGGCCGGCGGGTGGACGGGGGCCGAGCAGGATGTTCGGCAGGGGCGGGACGGCGGCGCCCGTAAGGGGCGGAGAAGATGGCCGTATGACCGGGAACCAATCCAGCGCGGGACATCTGCTGCGACTGGTCCGCAGCGGGCAGGCGACCACCCGCGGCGAACTCCAGCGCGCCACCGGACTGTCCCGATCCACCGTCGGCCACCGCCTCGACCAGCTCTTCGGGGCGGGCTGGATCCGCGACGGCGCCACCGTGCCCGTGGGCGGCCCGGCGGGCGGGCGCCCGTCCAGCCGCCTGGAGTTCGACGGCTCGCACGCCGTGGTCCTCGCCGTGGACGTGGAGACCCGCCACGGGCTGGCCGCCGCGCTGGACCTCAACGGCCGGGTGCTGGCCGAGCACACCGGGCCGCTGAACATCGAGGACGGACCGGAGAACGTGATCGACCGGGTGGCGCGGTGGTTCCCGTCGCTGCTGGAGCGGGCCGGGGCGGCGCCGGGGGACGTCTGCGGCATCGGGGTGTCGGTGCCGGGGCCGGTGGACTGGGAGTCGGGACAGGTGGTCCAGCCGCCGATCATGCCGGGCTGGGACCGCTACCCGGTCCCGGAGCGGATGCGGCGGGCGTATCTGCGGCACACCGGCGCGGAGGGCGAGGGCCCCGTGGTGCTGGTGGAGAACGACGCCAACCTCATGGCGTACGCCGAGCAGCGCACCGGCTGGCGCGGCTGCGGCGCCTTCCTGCTGGTCAAGGTCTCCACCGGCATCGGCGCGGGGCTGGTGGTGGACGGCGAGATGTACCGCGGCATCGACGGCGGCGCGGGGGACATCGGCCACATCAGACTGCACGACCGGCCCGACGCGCTGTGCATGTGCGGTTCGTACGGCTGCCTGGCGGCGGTCGCCAGCGGCCGGGCGCTGGCGGCGCGGCTGACCGGCTCCGGCGTTCCGGCCGCCTCCGGCACCGGGGTGCGCGAACTGCTGGCGGCCGGGCAGCCCGACGCGGTGCGGCTGGCCCGGGAGGCGGGGCGCCGGGTGGGGGAGGTGCTGGTCACCGTCGTCACCGTGCTCAACCCCGGAGTGCTGATGATCGCGGGCGATCTGGCCGGCGCCCCTTTCGTCACCGGGGTGCGCGAGCTGCTCTACCAGCGGGCGATGCCCCGCAGCACCGCCCATCTGACCGTGGTCACCTCCCGGCTGGGGGAGCGGGCGGGGCTGGTGGGGGCGGGGGCGATGGTCGTGGAGCATCTGTACGCACCAGAGCGGGCCGACGCCCGGCTGGCCGCCATGGGGCTGTGAGGCGGGGCGCCGGAGGGGCCGGGCGGGGGCGCGTCCACCGGGCGCTCATTCGAGCGGCGTAGCTCCCTTATGTGTCCAATGGCTGAGATGCCGGGCCCGTCAAAAGGGTGATGCTCGCCACTCTGATAAGGGCGCTGCTCATATGAGCACTCAAAACGGCCCTGCACTTCTCCAAGGGGTGGCACTCGGTGCCACCCCCCTTTCGTTCACCCACCCGCCGCCGTGCTCGCCCAGGGTGGCGAAATCGGGGATCACTCATCACCCGGTGTATCGATGAGTTCGAGTGGTGAACGAACCAACTCGAACCACTTGAATCAGTCTTTACTTTCGATCCATCGGCGGATGAGCGGTTACGCCCCCATGGACTACTGGTGGCCGTACTCGAAATCCTTCGATCTGGGTACGCTCCCCGCCGTCAGGGCAGCCTTCCCCCGGCCTCCGCCGAGGGGATCCAGCGAGGAGCGCGATTCTCTTGCCGGAAAACCAAGAGCCTCACGTAACCCAGAAGTTCGTCTACGACTTCACCGAGGGCAACAAGGACCTCAAGGACCTCCTCGGCGGCAAGGGAGCCAACCTCGCCGAGATGACCAACCTCGGTCTCCCGGTCCCTCCCGGGTTCACCATCACCACCGAGGCCTGCAAGGTCTACCTCGACTCCGGCTCCGAGCCGCCGGCCCTCCGCGAGGAGGTGAGCGCCCACCTCGACGCCCTCGAGGAGAAGATGGGCAAGAAGCTGGGCCAGGCGGACGACCCCCTGCTGGTGTCCGTCCGCTCCGGCGCCAAGTTCTCCATGCCGGGGATGATGGACACCGTCCTGAACATCGGCCTGTCCGACGCCTCCGTGGCCGGACTCGCCGTCCAGGCGGGGGATGAACGTTTCGCCTGGGACTCCTACCGGCGCCTGATCCAGATGTTCGGCAAGACCGTCCTCGGCGTCGACGGCGACCTGTTCGAGGAGGCGCTGGAGGAGGCCAAGCGGGCCCGGAACGCCTCCACCGACGTCGACCTGGACGCAGGCGACCTCAAGAGCCTGGTCGAGCAGTTCAAGGGCATCGTCTCGGAGCAGACCGGCCGCGACTTCCCGCAGGACCCGCGCGAGCAGATGGACCTCGCCATCCGCGCGGTCTTCGACTCCTGGAACGGCGAGCGCGCCAAGCTCTACCGCCGCCAGGAGCGCATACCCCACGACCTGGGCACGGCCGTCAACGTCTGCTCGATGGTCTTCGGCAACCTCGGCCCCGACTCCGGCACCGGCGTCGCCTTCACCCGCGACCCCGCCAGTGGCCAGCAGGGCGTCTACGGCGACTACCTCGCCAACGCCCAGGGCGAGGACGTCGTCGCCGGCATCCGCAACACCGTGCCGCTGGCCGAGCTGGAGACGATCGACAAGAAGTCCTACGACCAGCTCATGCAGATCATGGAGACCCTGGAGAACCACTACAGGGATCTGTGCGACATCGAGTTCACCATCGAACGCGGCAAGCTGTGGATGCTCCAGACCCGGGTGGGCAAGCGCACCGCCGCCGCCGCGTTCCGCATCGCCACCCAGCTCGCCGACCAGGGCCTGATCGACGAGACCGAGGCGCTGCGCCGCGTCAACGGCGCCCAGCTCGCCCAGCTGATGTTCCCGCGCTTCGACGAGAGCCGGACCGGCGACGGCGCGGTCGAGCGGATCGGCCGAGGCATCGCCGCCTCGCCCGGCGCCGCCGTCGGCGCGGCCGTCTTCGACTCCGCCACCGCCGTGGCCCGCGCCCGCGCCGGCGAGAAGGTCATCCTGGTGCGCCGCGAGACCAACCCCGACGACCTCGACGGCATGATCGCCGCCGAGGGCATCCTCACCTCCCGCGGCGGCAAGACCTCGCACGCCGCCGTCGTCGCCCGCGGCATGGGCAAGACCTGCGTGTGCGGCGCCGAGGAACTCCAGGTCGACCTCAAGCGGCGCCGTATGACAGCCCCCGGCGGCCTGGTCGTCGAGGAGGGCGACGTCGTCTCCATCGACGGCTCCACCGGCAGCGTCTACCGCGGCGAGGTGCCCGTCGTGCCCTCCCCGGTCGTGGAGTACTTCGAGGGCCGCACCCGGCCCGACGAGCAGGCCGGCGAACTGGTCCGCGCCGTGCACCGGATCATGACCCTGGCCGACGGCGAGCGCCGCCTGCGGGTGCGGGCCAACGCCGACAACGCCGAGGACGCGGCCCGCGCCCGCCGCTTCGGCGCCCAGGGCATCGGCCTGTGCCGCACCGAGCACATGTTCCTCGGCGAGCGCCGCGAACTGGTCGAGCGCCTGGTCCTGGCCGAGACCGACGAGGAGTGCGAGGCCGCGCTGGCCGCGCTGCTGCCGCTGCAGAGGGGCGACTTCACCGAGCTGTTCGAAGCCATGGACGGCCTGCCGGTGACGGTACGGCTGCTGGACCCGCCGCTCCACGAGTTCCTTCCCGACCTCACCGAGCTGTCGGTGCGGGTCGCGCTCGCCGAGGCCCGCGGCGAGGTGGACGAGGACGACCAGCGGCTGCTGCGGGCCGTCCGCCGGCTGCACGAGCAGAATCCGATGCTGGGCCTGCGCGGCGTACGCCTGGGCCTGGTCATCCCCGGCCTGTTCACCATGCAGGTGCGGGCCATCGCCGAGGCCGCCGCCGACCGGGCCGCCGCCGGCGGCGAGCCCCGCGCGGAGATCATGATCCCGCTGGTGGGCACCGTCCAGGAGCTGGAGTGCGTCCGCGAGGAGGCCGAGAAGGTCATCGCCGAGGTCCAGCAGGCCCGCGGCGTGGACCTGAAGCTGCTGATCGGCACCATGATCGAGCTGCCGCGCGCGGCGGTGACGGCCGGCCAGATCGCCGAGTACGCCGACTTCTTCTCCTTCGGCACCAACGACCTCACCCAGACCACCTGGGGCTTCAGCCGGGACGACGTGGAGGCGAGCTTCTTCACCGCCTACCTGGAGAAGGGCATCTTCGGGGTCTCGCCGTTCGAGACCATCGACAGGGACGGCGTCGGCGCGCTGGTGCGAGGCGCGGTCGAGGCCGGCCGGGCCGCCCGCCCCGACCTCAAGCTGGGGGTGTGCGGAGAGCACGGCGGCGACCCGGAGTCGGTCCACTTCTTCCACGGGATCGGCCTGGACTACGTCTCCTGCTCCCCGTTCCGCATCCCCGTCGCCCGCCTGGAGGCGGGCCGCGCGGCGGCCATGGAGGGCGGGGAGGGCAGCGACAGCCGCTGACCCGCTGATGAGGACCACCTGACACCGGGACCGTCCCGCCGGCCGACCCTCACCGGCGGGAACGGCGGTCCCGGCGCACAAAGGGAAGGGCGGCGCCTGTGCGGAGGCGCCGCCCTTCCGCGTCCGTGCCCCGGCCGGCCGCCGGGTCCGGGCGGACCCGGCGGACGTACCGGGGGCAAAGTCGTCAACTCCTGAACGCTTACCGGCTGTTCAAGATTGTTTCCGTCGAACATCTTGACGCCCGGTCAGGGGAAACCTACGTTGCCGGGATCTGAGAGCGCTCTCAGAAACCTCCACGCACACCCCCCACAGGAGCCGTTCATGAGATTCCGCAGACGTCCCGCCGCGCTGCTGGCGGCGGTGGCGGCCACGGCGGCCGTCGCCACCGGCCTCGGCGCCGTCGGGGCGGACACCGCCCAGGCAGCCACCGTCCCCGTCGGCCGGGGCGGCTACAGCGACACCCGGCCCGCCGGGGCCGCCGGGCCGGAGAACAACGCCGGGGCGCCGGTGAAGCCCAAGGTCACCGCGGCCGTGGCGGACAAGCCGGTGCCCACCAACGACTGGTGGTCCTCCCTGGCCTTCCAGCGCTACCCCGACAACCCGTACTCCGAGAACATGTACGGCCACCCCCTCACCTACCGGGCCGTCTCCGGCGGTCTGGAGGTCGGCCACCCCGCCTCGCACGCCGTCGTGGGCGAGGGCCGCCAGTACGAGTTCACGCACAAGCGCGACCTGACCCTCGGCATCGCGGGCCTGAACTCCCCGGACGCCAAGGCGGACGGCTGGAGCGACTGGACCGTCACCCCCTACTGGTCCGACGGTTCCCGCACCCTGCGCACCACCATCGGCCACGGCCTGCCGTACGTGTACGCGCAGGGCAGCGGCGGCGCGGCGCGGATCTCCGCCGCGAGCACCCCGGAGGTCTTCGCCGACGACGGCAACGTCCTGGGCATCACCATCGGCGGCCGGCACTACGCGCTGTTCGCCCCCACCGGCAGCGACTGGAGCGTCTCGGGCACCGACGTCCGCGCGGACCTGGGCGGCAGGGACTACTTCTCGCTGGCCGTCCTGCCCGGCCGGGACGCGCTGGCCACCTTCCGCAAGTACGCCTTCAGCTTCGTCACCGGCTCCAAGGTGGCCTGGGACTACGACGAGGCCGCCGGCCGGATCAAGGCCACCTACACCCTGACCACGACGGCGAAGGAGGGCGGCGAGCGCGGCACCCTCCAGGCGCTCTACCGCCACCAGTGGCTGCACACCCCCGACGCCCTGACCGACTGGACCTACGCCTCGCCGCGCGGTGAGATGAAGGTCCGCGAGGGCGCCTCCTTCACCACCTCCCAGAAGGTCACCGGAGTCCTGCCCGGCCTGCCCGTGCCGGACGCCGTGGACGAGGCCAGGCTGAAGGGGTACATCGAACAGGTCGCGAACGCCGCCGACCCGTTCGACGGCGCCACCGACACCTACTGGACGGGCAAGCAGCTGGGCAAGCTCGCCCAACTGGTGCCGCTCGCCGACCAGATCGGCGAGACGGGCCTGCGCGACAAGCTGCTCGGCCTGATCAAGAGCCGGCTCCAGGAGTGGTTCACCGTCGGCGGGGCCTCGGAGTTCTCCTACGACCGCGACTGGCGCACCCTGATCGGCTATCCCGCCTCCTACGGCAGCGACAAGGAGCTCAACGACCACCACTTCCACTACTCGTACTACGTGATGGCCGCGGCGATCGTGGCCCAGTACGACCGGGCCTGGGCGGCGGACTCCGCCTGGGGCGGGATGGTGAAGACCCTGGTGAGGGACGCCGCCAACCCCAGCCGCACCGACGAGCTGTTCCCCTTCCTGCGCGGCTTCGACGTCTACGCCGGCCACAGCTGGGCCGCCGGGCACGCCGGCTTCGCCGCCGGCAACAACCAGGAGTCCTCCTCGGAGTCGGTCAACCTCAGCGCCGCCCTGGTCCTGTGGGGCTCGGCCACCGGCGACGACTCCCTGCGGGACCTGGGCGTCTACCTGCTGACCACCGAGTCCGAGGCCATCGCCCAGTACTGGTTCGACGCCGACCAGGAGGTCTACCCCGAGGACTTCGGCCACGACGTGGTCGGCATGGTCTGGGGCAGCGGCGGCGCCTACTCCACCTGGTGGACGGCCAACCCCGAGGAGATCCACGGGATCAACGTCCTGCCCGTGACCGGTGGTTCGCTGCACCTGGCCCGGAACAAGGACGCCATCCGGCGCAGCATCGCCGAGATGGAGAAGGCCAACGGCGGTCCGGCCGTGGAGTGGCGCGACATCTTCTGGGAGTTCCAGGCACTGGCCGACCCCGCCGAGGGCAAGGCCGCCTGGGACGCGCAGCACGGCGGCTACGAGCCGGAGGCGGGCGAGAGCAGGGCCCACACCTACCACTGGGTCACCACCCTGGACGCGATCGGCGCCCCCGACACCTCCGTCACCGCCGACAGTCCGACCGCCGCGGTCTTCACCAAGGACGGCACCCGCACCTACGTCGCCCACAACCACTCCGGCTCGGCGGTGACCGTGACGTTCTCCGACGGCGGGAAGCTGACCGTCCCGGCCCGCTCCACGGCCACCGGCACCGGCACGGCGGACCCCACGGACCCGGGCGACCCCGGCGACCCGCAGGATCCGCCCGCCACCGGTGACACCTTCCACCTGCGCTCCGGCGGGGCGCTGAGCACCACCGAGGCCGCCACCGCGTCGGCCGACACCATCGCCTCGGCGGGCGGCGCCAACCACGACGGCACCCCCCACCGGCCGCTGGTCTACGAGATCGGGAACGTCGACGGCTCCCACGAGCCCGGCGGCGCCACCGGCTTCCGTCTGAAGGTGGACGCGGGCACGGCCGTCGGACTCGGCCAGCAGGCGCGGGTGTCGTACGACCTGACCGGCGACGGCACCTTCGACCGGGTGGAGACCTACCACTACTTCGCCACCGACCCGGTGGACGGCTGGGAGGAGTACGACGCCTCCCGTGCCGGTCTGAAGTCGGCCTCGGGCAGCCTGGGCGACCTGCGGGGCGGAACGATCCGCGTCGAGGTCTGGGGCGCGATCGGCGACGGTGAGGCGGAGCTCCGGGTCGGCTCCGGCTCGGTGCTGACCGTCCCCTTCGGCTGACCGGCCCCGCCGGGGGAACGGACCCCGCCGTGCGCGCACCCCGCCACCCCCGGTGCGCGCACGGCGGCCCGGGCGGCGTGGCGTACGGTCGGAAGGTGACCCCGGCCGGTGAACTCCTGAGGTCGGCAAGACGGTTGACCGCTGACCTTCCGTTAGGAGACCACACCGTGCGTACCCGCCGTGTCCGAGCCGCCGCGCTCGCCGTCCCCGTCGCGTTGGCGCTGTCCGCCTGCTCCGGGAGCGCGGACCGGGAGGCGGGCGGCGGCCACCAGGCGGTGCTCGACGGTGCGGCGGGCAGTTCGCGGGTGAACATCAGGTTCGCGCCCTTGGAGCGGGCGCAGGCCGTCCACGGGTCGTACCTGGCGCCGCTCGCCGGGTCGTGCGGATCGATGTCCGGCAGCAGGTGCATCAGTCCGGAGACGTTGACATCCTCCTCGTCCCGCAGGGCGGGGAGGATGTCACAGCTCCTCGCCTCGGCGCCCGTCCGCTCCCACGGTGACGGCGCGATCGTCTCCTTCGCGCGGCACAGCGCAGGCCGGACGGGACGCCGGGGCGGGGAAGGCGGCGCCCGCCGGGGGGCGGGGCGGGCGCCGGCTCGAAGGGCCCCGGAGCGAGTGCCCCGGAGCGACTGCCCCGGCTCGGGGCCGGATCAGGGCTGCAGGAGGCGGGCCTCCGCCCCGCAGGTCATCCGGCGGTCGAAGCCGACGGTGCGCTCCGGCCCGGTCAGGGTCAGCGGCACGGTGTGGCGCACATCGGCGCTGGAGGCGGCCAGCCGCAGCTCCACCGCCCCGGGCTCGACGACCCGCTGACCGGGCCGCACGGTGTACGAGGCCAGGTCGGCGTGGAAGTCGAAGACGACCTCGGCCGCCTGCCCCGGCTCCAGCGTCACCCGGGTGTAGCCGACCAGCTGGACGACCGGCCGGGCCACCCGGGCCACGGGGTCGTGCAGATAGAGCTGGACGACCTCGGAGCCGGCCCGCTCGCCGGTGTTGCGCACGGTGACGCGGACCTCGGCGGAGCCGTCGGTCGGCAGCGCGTCGGCGTCCGCGCCCGCGGCCTCCCACTCGAAGGAGGTGTACGACAGGCCGTGCCCGAAGGGGTACAGCGGCGTCGGGTCGATGTTGCTGGCGTCGCCCTTGAGACCCAGCGGCGGCACGAGGTAGGTCCACGGCTGGCCGCCGGTGCCGCGCGGCACGCTGACCGGGAGCCGGCCGGAGGGGTTGACCCGCCCGGTGAGGACTCCGGCGACCGCCGGCCCGCCCTCCTCGCCGGGGAAGAACGCCTGCACCACGGCGGCCAGGCGGCCCTCCCACCGGCCGAGCGCGTACGGGCGGCCGGTGAGCAGCACCAGCACCACGGGCTTGTCGGTGCTCTCCAGCAGGGCGTCCAGGAACGCCGCCTGGCCGTCGGGGAGGGTGAGGTCGGCGGCGTCGCAGCCCTCGCCGGAGGTGCCGCGGCCGAAGAGGCCCGAGCGGTCGCCGAGCGCCGCGATAACGATGTCGGCGTCGGCGGGGGAGTCGGTCAGGACCGCTCCGGGCAGTTCGGCGCCCAGGGAGTCCAGCAGTGTGGGGATCTCCACGCCCAGGGGCAGCTCGGGGTGCTCGACGCCCACGTGCCGGGGGAAGGTGTAGCAGCCCAGCATGGCGGCCTGCTCCTGCGCGTACGGGCCGACCACGGCGATGCGGGCGGTGGGGTGCAGGGGGAGGACGCCGCCGGAGTTGTCCAGCAGGACGACGGACTCCTCGGCCACGCGCCGGGCCAGCGCCCGCATCGCGGGCGGGTCCAGGTCCACGGTGTCCGCCGAGGCGGCGGGCGGGGCGGCCGACCAGTCGGGGTCGAGCAGGCCCAGCTCGCACTTCTGCCGCAGCACCCGCAGCGCCGCGCGGTCCACCAGTTCCTCGGGCACCTCGCCGGAGCGTATCGCCTTCAGCAGCGGCTCGCCGTAGCAGCGCAGGCCCGGCAGCTCCACGTCCACGCCCGCGGCCAGCGCCAGGGCGGCGGCGCGGGCGGGGGAGTCGGCGACGCGGTGGGCCATCTCCAGGAAGGAGACGCCGAAGTAGTCGGAGACCACCGTGCCGGTAAAGCCCCACTCCTCGCGGAGCAGATCGGTGAGGAGTTCGGTGTGGGCGGCGGCCGGGACGCCGTCGAGGTCGTTGTAGGCGTGCATGACCGAGCGGGACCCGCCCTCGCGCAGGGCCATCTCGAACGGCGGCAGGATCACGTCGGCCAGCTCGCGCGGGCCGATCGAGACGGGGCCGTGGTTGCGGGCGCCGCGGGAGGCGGAGTAGCCCGCGAAGTGCTTGAGGGTGGAGACGATGCCGGTGGACTCCAGCCCCGCCACATAGGCGGTGGCCACCGTCGCCACCAGGTAGGGGTCCTCGCCGATGGACTCCTCGGTGCGGCCCCAGCGCGGGTCGCGCACCACGTCCAGGACCGGCGAGAGCCCCTGGTGGATGCCGACCGAGCGCATGGAGTCGCCGATGGCCGCGGCCATCTCGCGCACCAGCGCCGGGTCGAAGGTGGCCCCCCAGGCCAGCGGGGTGGGGAAGACGGTGGCCTGCCAGGCGGTGAAGCCGGTCAGGCACTCCTCGTGGGCGAGGGCGGGGATGTTGAAGCGGTTGGCCGCGGCGACCTTGGTCTGGAAGGCGGCCAGGGCCCGCGCGCCCTCGGCCGGCTCCACGGGGGCGGTGCCGAAGGGGCGGGTGAGCTGGCCCAGGCCGTGGGGCAGCAGGGCGTCCAGGTCGACGGTTTCGGAGACCTCGTGCTGGAGCGGGGCGACGTCCTCGCCGTCGGACTCGGAACCCGGCCAGACGCTGGAGAGCTGTGCGAGCTTCTCCTCCAGGGTCATCCGGGACAGCAGGTCGGCGGCGCGCTCCTCGACGGGTCGGGAGGTGTCCTGCCAGGGGTGATGATGCATGAGGCTCCTTGTCAGGCGTCAGCGTGTCTCGCGCGTCCCCGTGGGACTCAGCGCCCGCCGGCGCCCATGAGGCCGTTGATGAGCTGACGGCGCGCGAAGAGGTAAACGACGAAGATCGGCACGATCGACAGCACGACCGCGGCGAGCAGCGCGGGGATGTCCACCCGGAACTGGCCGACGTAGTCGTAGAGGCCGAGGGTGAGGACCCGGCTCTCGCGCGACTGGGTGAGGATCAGCGGGAAGAGGAAGTTGTTCCAGGCCTGCAGCGCCGCGTAGACGCCGACGGTGGAGATCCCGCCCCGGGACAGGGGCACGACGAGCTGGAACAGGACGCGGGTCTGGCTCGCTCCCTCCAGGGCCATCGACTCGTACATCTCCTCCTCGATGTCGCGCATCGTGGAGGACAGGATCAGCACGCACACCGGCAGGCAGAACGCCGAGACGGGCAGGATGATCGCCAGCAGGCTGTCGTACAGCCGCATCTCGGTGATCAGCAGGTAGATGGGGATGATCACCGCCTGGGCGGGGATCGCCAGGCCCAGCAGGAAGAACTGGAAGATCCGCTGCGAGGTCCGGCTGAGGGTGCGCACCACGGTGTAGCCGATGCCCACCGAGAGCACGATGACGATCGCGGCGGTGGCGACCGTGACGACCGCGGTGTTGAGCAGGTAGGTGAGGAAATCGCTCTCCAGCACCGTGCGGTAGTTGTCGAGCGTGAGGTCGCCGGGCAGGCTGAGCGCGCCCTCGTCGAAGTAGGAGTCGCGGTCCCGCAGCGTGGTGAGGACCAGGACGTACAGCGGCAGGCCGACGACGACCAGCCAGACGAGGGAGGCGACGCCCGCGGGCATGTTCCACTTGCGGACGCGGCGCAGCCTGCCGAGCAGGCCCCGGTCGTTGCGCTTCTGGGGCGTCTGGGCCCGTTCGGCGGCGGGGGAGGGCCGGTGCTCCGGCCGGACGGCGGTCTTCACATCCCCTCCCGGGTGCTGCGCATCTTGCTGAAGCCGGTCACCCGGACCATCAGCAGGGAGATGGCGGTGGCGACGATCACCAAGGTGGTGGCGATGGCGCTGGCGTAGCCCATGTCGTACGCCTGGAAGCCGGTCTCGTACATCAGGTAGGGCACGATCGTGGTGTCCGTTCCCGGCCCGCCCTCGGTCAGGATGAGGACGGTGTCGAAGAAGGTCAGCGCGCCGACGACCATCAGCACCGAGGAGGTGATGACGGTGTTGCGCAGCTGCGGCAGGGTGATGGAGAAGAACTGCCGTACGGTGCTCGCCCCGTCGATGGAGGCGGCCTCGTAGAAGGACTTGGGGATCTGCCGGGCGCCGCCCTGGTAGAGCAGGGTGTGGAACGGGATGAACTGCCAGGCGGCGACGAAGGCGACGGCGGCGAAGGCGCCGTCACCGGTGCCGAGCAGATTGCCGTCCTCGATCCCCAGCCACGGGCCGATGTCGGAGATCAGGCCGAAGTTGGGGTCCAGCAGCGACTTCCACAGCAGCGCCAGCGCCACCGAGGAGGCCAGCAGCGGAAGGAAGAAGATCGCGCTGAGGACGGCCCGGTTCTTCTGCCGGCCGGCCGACCACACGCCCAGCAGCAGGGCGACGGGCGTCTGGATCAGCCAGCTCACGCCGGTGAGCAGGACGCTCAGCCAGATGGCCTGCCGCATGGTGGGGTCGTTGAACAGCCGTTCCCAGTTGCCCGTGCCGCTGATCGAGGGGAAGTCGCCGAGGCCGTCCCAGTCGGTGAAGGACAGGTAGCCGACCAGCACCATCGGGCCGACGGCGAACAGGACGAAGAACAGCACGCCGGGGACCGCCCAGGCAATGCCCGGGCGGCCCACGCGCGGCGACGCGGTTGGTGCTTGCTTCACTTCAGGGCCTTCATGGCGTCGACGAACTCTTCGGGGCTGAGCTGCTTGTTGAAGAGCTTCTGGATGTTGGTGAGCATCGGCGAGGCCTGCTGCGCCGGCAGCGCCTGGTCCCAGGAGAGGGTGAAGTTCGGGGCGTCGCGCACCAGGTCGTACTGGAAGAGGGCGTAGTCGGGGGCGGGGTGCCCGGTGAGCATGTCCTCGGAACCGGAGTTGGTGGGCACGTCGCCGTTGTCCACCAGGGCCTCGGCGTACCAGTCCTCGGCGGCGGTCTTGACGAACTCCAGGGCCGCCTCGCGCTGGTCACCCTTCAGCTTGGAGTTGACCGACCAGAAGTTGGTGGGGTTGCCCACGACGTTCTTGGGGTCGCCCTTGCCGTCGGAGAGGGCGGGGAAGGTGGTCCAGCCCAGGCCCTTGTCGGCGAACTCCTTCTGGTTGGCCTGCTGGTTGGAGTACTCCCAGCTGCCCATCAGGTGCATGGCGGCCTTGCCCTTGGCGAAGAGCGTGGAGGCGCCGTCGGCGGTGTAGTTGACCGAGGCGTAGTTCTTGCCGAACGCCCCGCGGTCCACCAGGTCGCGGATGGTCTCGGCGGTCTTCAGCACGGCCGGGTCGCCCCAGGCGGAGGAGTCGCCGTCCTGGATGCGCTGGAAGACCTCGGCGCCGCCGATGCGGTCCAGCAGGTACTCGACCCACATCAGCTCGGTCCAGGCGTCGGTGCCGGCGAGCGCGAAGGGGGTGACGCCCTCCTTCTTGAAGGTGTCGACCAGCTCCAGCAGGTCGTCCCAGGACTCGGGCGGCTGGGCGCCGGCCTTCTCGAAGACGTCCTTGTTGTAGAAGAGGACCACCGGCTGCATGCCCCGCATCGGGACGCCGTAGATCTTGTCGTTCACCTTGCCCGCGTTGAGGATCGAGGGCAGGAACGCGTCCTTGAGCTCTTCGTCCTTCTGGATCTCGGGCGTGAGGTCGACCAGCATGTCCTTCTCGACGAAGCTGCTGATGCTGCCGCCGCCCCAGTTGAAGAAGACGTCCGGCGCGTTGGGCGTGCCCATCGCACTGCGCATCTTGTCCTGGTAGCCCTCGCCGGGCACCTCGACGAGCTCGGCCTTGACGTCGGAGGTCTTGTTGAACCGCTCGACCGCCTCGCGCTGCACCTTGGTCGAGGCGTCCTGGTAGACCCACACCTTCAGGGTCCCGCCGGCCTTCTCCTCGCCCGGCCCGCCGCTGCCGCAGGCGGTGAGCACGGAGGCCGCCAGCACCGCCGCCGTCAGCTTGGCGGCGTGGCGCCGCCCGAATCCCCTGCGGCCTCTCATGGCCGAACCCTGTATTGCTGTTCGCATCGCGTACCTTCCGGAAGGAATCCGAAAATTATCGGTAGTGGTGGTGGGAAAGTACGTACGCGCTCCAGCGGTGTCAACAGGTCTGACAAAAAAGAGGACCTGAGGCCCGGCAGCGTGATGCGCCCGTTATATGGAGTTGTCCGGTCCGCTGCCCGCGTCAGCCGGGCAGCGGCGCCGTGCTGGCGCGAACGACCAGCTCGGTGGCGAGTTCCACACGCGGGGAGTCGATCTCCTCGCCCCTGGCCTGGCGCAGTACGGTGCGGGCCGCGACCTTGCCCATCTCCACCAGCGGCTGACGCACCGTCGTCAGCGGCGGAGCCGACCAGCGCACTTCCGGAAGGTCGTCGAACCCGACGATGCTGACGTCCTCCGGCACCCGCATCCCCCGCCGCCGCAGCGCCTCGATCGCGCCCAGCGCCATCTGGTCGCTGGCGGCGAACAGGGCGGTGGGCGGCTCGTCCAGGTCCATCAGCCGGTTGCAGCCGGTGAAGCCGGCCTCGTGGTAGAAGTCGCCCGGCACCATCAGCCGGTCGTCCACGCCGACGCCGGCGGCCTCCAGCGCGGCGCGGTAGCCGTCCAGCCGGGCGCGGCTGCACAGCAGTCTGGGCGGCCCGGCGATGAAGCCGATGCGGCGGTGGCCCAGCTCCAGCAGGTGCTCGGTGGCGGACATGCCGCCTGCCCAGTTGGTGGCGCCCACCGTCGGCGCGTCCAGGGCCGGGGAGCCGGAGGGGTCCACCACCACCAGCGGCACGCCCAGGCGGTGCAGCTCCTCGTGGAGGACCGGTTCCAGGACCGAGGTCACCAGGATCACGCCACCGGAGGCGCGGGCCCGCAGATTGCGCATCCACTGCCGGGCCGAGCCCGCGCGGTCGTGGATCGCCGAGACCACCGTGCCGAAGCCGACCTCGTGCGTGGTCTCCTCCACGCCGCGGATGATCTCCACCGCCCAGGGGCTGTCGAGGTCGTTGAAGACCAGGTCGATCAGGGCCGGCCGGTCGCCGGAGGAGGCCGTGCGGCGCCGGTAGCCGTACTGCCGCAGCAGCTCCTCGACCCTGGCCCGGGTCGCGGGCGCGACGTCCGAGCGGCCGTTGACCACCCGCGAGACCGTGGGGACCGAGACCCCCGCCTCCTGGGCGATCGCCGTGATCGTGACCTTCTGCTCCACCTTGGGCGCCATCCTCTGCTCCGCGACTTTGCCGGCCGCGGCGACCGCGCCGTCCGTCATGCCGTCTCCCAATGCTCTCTCCTCCACACGCGCACACCGTTGACGGGCGTTCCCATCGGCTCTACCGTTCCCGGCGCACCCTCGAAACCTTCCAACAGTCTTCCGGAAAGAGTTCCGGGGAGTCGAGAGAGGGACACCCCAGCATGAGGCAACACCGTGTAAGCACCGTACGCCGCTTAGCGCGGGCGACCGTAGCCGCCTCCGCCGCGGCCGCGGCCCTGACCTTCGGGTTCAGCGCCCCGAGCCAGGCCGCCGACCCCTCCCTGCGCGAGGTCGCCGAGTCCACCGGCCGCTTCATCGGCACGGCCGTCAACGACGGCCTGCTGGGCAACGGGACCTACAGCGACATCGTCAGCACCGAGTTCGACAGCGTCACCGCCGAGAACGCCATGAAGTGGGATGCGGTCGAACCCCAGCGCGGCCAGTTCAACTGGGCCGGGGGCGACCGCCTGGTCCAGTTCGCCCAGGCCAACGACCAGCTCGTCTACGGCCACACCCTGGTCTGGCACAGCCAGATGCCGGGCTGGCTGCAGAACGGGTCGTTCTCGAACAACGAGCTGCGCCAGATCATGACCGACCACGTCACCACCCAGGTCAGCCGCTACAAGGGCCAGGTCCAGCGCTGGGACGTGGTCAACGAGGCGTTCAACGAGGACGGCTCGTTCCGGCAGAGCAAGTTCTACCAGCAGCTCGGCGCGTCCTACATCGCCGATTCCTTCCGGGCCGCCCGCGCCGCGGACCCGGACGCCAAGCTGTTCATCAACGACTACAACACCGAGCTCGACAACGCCAAGAGCGACGGCCTGTACCGGCTGGTCAGCGACCTGCTGGCGCAGGGCGTGCCGATCGACGGCGTCGGCTTCCAGAACCACCTCATCGTCGGCAACGTCAACGGCCCGGCCATCCGGCAGAACCTCCAGCGCTTCGCCGACCTGGGCCTGGAGGTCGTGATCACCGAGCTGGACATCCGGATGCAGATGCCGTCCGACAGCTCCAAGCTCCAGCAGCAGGCCCGCGACTACCGCGCGGTGGCCGACGCCTGCCTGGCGGTCTCCCGCTGCTCCGGCATCACCGTCTGGGGCGTCAGCGACCGGGACTCCTGGGTGCCGGACGTCTTCCCGGGAGAGGGCGCCGCCTGCCCCTGGGACGAGAACTACCAGCCCAAGCCGGCCTACGACGCGCTGCGCGACGCCTTCGTCGCGGCGGGCGGCGACCCCGGCGACCCGGACGACCCGGACGACCCCGATGACCCGGGCGACCCCGAGCCGGGCGACTGCTCCGCCGTCTTCACCGTCTCCAACCGCTGGGACACCGGCTCGGTCGTCTCCGTGACCGTCCGCACCGGACAGGCCCTGAACGGCTGGCGCGCGCAGTTCGACCTGCCGGCCGGTGTGAGCCTGGCCAACGGCTGGAACGGATCCTTCTCGCAGAGCGGCAGCACCGTCACCGTCACCAACGCCGCCTACAACGGCACGGTCCCGGCCGGTGGAACGATCTCCTTCGGCTTCCAGACCGGCGGGGGCGCCGCCCAGGACGGCACCCGCGTCAGCCTCGGCGGACAGGAGTGCGCCGCGGGCTGACACCGGCTCCCGTCCGGTACGCCGAACCGCCGGGGCAGGGCGGCCGGCGTGCCGGACGGGGCAGAGCCGGGCCCCGGTCGCGGCCCGCCCCACACGGGCCGCGGCCGGGGTCCTTTCCGCTGTTCCACGGCGTTCCCCGGTGCTCCCGGCGTTCCCCGGTGCTCTTCGCCGTTCCCCCGCGCTCCTCAGCGGGTGCGGACGGTGTACACCGGCACCGACACCGCGTCGTCGTCCAGGCACCGGCCCGTGACCAGGTCGAAGCGCTGCTTGAGCAGCGGGGAGGCCACGAACGCCCGGCCGCCGGCCGAGCCCAGCAGTCCGCGCGAGAGCACACAGGCGCCGGTGAACGGGTCGCGGTTGGCGACGGCGTACGTCCGGCCCGCCCGGTCCCGGAACACGGCGATCTGCCGGCCGTCGGGCAGCAGCGCCGCCACTCCCCGCCCCGGCACCAGATCGGACAGGCCGCACACCGCGGCCCAGCCGCCCCCGGCGCGCACCTCCACCCGCGCCCCGGCCGGCACCGCGGTCGCCGTACCGGTCGTCACCTCGGTCGTCACTCCGGTCGTCGCCGTGGCCGTAGCCGCAGTCGTCGCTGTGGTCATCGGGTCGCGCTCCCTTCAAGGGCTTCTTCGAGCCTGCGGACGGGGATGTCGGGGCCGGACAGGAGCGTCAGATCGGGCCGGACCTGCTCGCGCTCGGCGACGAACCGCACCGAGGGGTCCGGCGCGTCCGGGGCGTTGACGAAGGACACGAAGCGCCGCAGCCGCTCGGGGTCCTCCAGCGTCGCGGCCCACTCGTCGCGGTAGTTCGCCACATGGCCGGCCATCAGGGCCTCCAGTTCGGCGCACAGTCCCAGCGAGTCGTGCACGACCACGTCGCGCACATGGTCCAGGCCGCCCTCGATCCGCTCCAGCCAGGCGGCGGTGCGCTCCAGCCGGTCGGCGGTGCGGATGTAGAACATCAGGAAGCGGTCGATCAGCCGGACCAGCTCGGCGTCCGACAGGTCCTTGGCCAGCAGGTCGGCGTGGCGCGGGGTCGCACCGCCGTTGCCGCCCACGTACAGGTTCCAGCCGTTCGCCGTGGCGATCACGCCGAAGTCCTTGCTCCGAGCCTCGGCGCACTCGCGCTGGCAGCCGGAGACCGCCCCCTTCAGCTTGTGCGGCGCGCGCAGGCCCCGGTAGCGCAGCTCCAGGTCGATGGCCATGCGCACCGAGTCCTGCACCCCGTAGCGGCACCAGGTCTGCCCCACGCACGACTTCACCGTGCGCAGCGCCTTGCCGTAGGCGTGGCCGGACTCGAAACCGGCCTCCACCAGCCGCGCCCAGATCGCCGGGAGCTGGTCGACGCGGGCCCCGAACAGGTCGATCCGCTGACCGCCGGTGATCTTGGTGTAGAGGCCGAAGTCGCGGGCCACCTCGCCGATCACGATCAGCTTCTCGGGGGTGATCTCACCGCCGGGGACACGCGGCACGACCGAGTAGGAGCCGTTGCGCTGGAGGTTGGCCAGATGGTGGTCGTTGGTGTCCTGCAGGGCCGCCTGTTCGCCGTCCAGGACGTAGCCGCTGGCCCCCAGCACCGGGGCGAGCGAGGCGATGATCGAGGCGACGGCCGGCTTGCAGACCTCGCAGCCCTCCCCGCCCCGGGCCTCCTCGCGGCCGTGGCCGTCCAGCAGCTCGGCGAAGGTGGACAGCCGCCGGGTGCGGACGATCTCGTACAGCTCGCCGCGGGTGTGGGCGAAGCAGCCGCACAGGCCCTTGTCGACGGCGACGCCGCTCGCCTCCAGCTCGTCGTCGACGAGAGCGGTGAGCACCTTCACACAGCTTCCGCAGCCGGTGCCCGCCTTGGTGCACTTCTTCACCTCGGGCACGGTGGTGCACGCGTGGTCGGTGACGGCCGCGCGGACGGCGCCCTTGGTGACGTTGTGGCAGCTGCACACCACCGCGTCGTCCGGCAGTGCGGACGGCCCCAGCGCCGTCGGCGCCCCGGCCCCGGCCGGCAGGACGAGCCGCTCGGGCGCCACCGGCGGGACGCTGCCGGTCAGCGGGCGCAGCGTGCCGTACGCCTCGGCGTCGCCGACCAGCACACCGCCCAGCAGGGTGCCGTCGGAGGCGACCACCAGCTTCCTGTAGACCCCGGCCCGGGAGTCGGAGTAGACGACGTCCAGACAGCCCTCGGTCCTTCCCAGCGCGTCGCCGAAGGAGGCCACGTCCACGCCCAGCAGCTTGAGCTTGGTGGAGGTGTCGGCGCCGGTGAAGGACGCCCCCGCGTCCCCCGCGTCCCCCGTGACGCCCATCTCGCCGGCGATCGCGGCGGCCGCCACCCGCGCCATCTCGTAGCCCGGCGCCACCAGGCCGTACACCATGCCGTCCGCGGTCCTGGCGCACTCGCCGACGGCGTACACCGCGGCGTCCGCGGTGCGGCAGCGCTCGTCCACGACGATCCCGCCGCGCTCGCCCACCTCCAGGCCGCAGCCGCGGGCCAGCTCGTCGCGGGGGCGCACCCCCGCCGAGAAGACCACCAGATCGGTGGCGATCGCCGAGCCGTCCGACAGCGTCATCCCCGTGACGGCCCCGTCCGGGCCGACGGTGATCTCCCTGCCGCCCACGCCGGTGTGGACGGTCAGACCCATCCCCTCGACGGTGCGGCGCAGGGCGGCGCCGCCGCCCTCGTCGACCTGGAGGGCCATCAGACGCGGGTTGAACTCCACGATGTGGGTCTCAAGGCCCAGCCCGCCGAGCGCGCCGGCCGCCTCCAGGCCCAGCAGGCCGCCGCCGACGACCGTGCCCACCCGGCTTCGGCCCGCGTACTCCTCGATGGCGAGCAGATCCTCCACCGTGCGGTAGACGAAGCAGCCGGCGCTGTCGCTTCCCGGCACGGGCGGCACGAAGGGGTAGGAGCCGGTGGCCAGCACCAGCGTGTCGTAGCCGATCTCCAGCCCGGCGCGCGAGGTCACGGTGCGCGCCTCGCGGTCGATCGCGACCGCCGGGTCGCCCAGGCGCAGCTCGATGCCGTGCCGCTCCATGAAGCCCTCGTCCACCAGGGACAGATCCTCGGGCGTGCGGCCGGAGAAGTACGAGGTGAGCTGCACGCGGTCGTAGGCGGGCCGCGGCTCCTCGCACAGCACGACCACCCGGGCCCGCCCGGTCACCTCCCGGTTCGCGAGCTCCTCCAGGAACCGCTGGCCGACCATCCCGTGCCCGACGAGCACGATCGTGGGGCGTGGCGTCCGTGGCATGTCTACAGGCCTCCATCGTCGGTGATCAGGTGGAGCAGCGGGGCGGAGGGCAGCGGCTCGCCGCCCTCCCAGGCGCGGGCGAGGGCGCCGACGGTGCCGAGATCGCCCAGGAGGATGCCGCCCACCAGCCGGTCGCCGCGGACGACGACCTTGCGGTAGACGCTGCGGGTGGCGTCGGCGAGGCGGACGACGTCGTCGCCCGCGCGGGGCACGGTCTCGCCGAAGGCGGCGAGGTCCAGCGCGCTCCCGGGCCCGGAGGGGGGCGGGGCCAGCGTCAGCCGGGTCAGCGCCCGGGTGCCGGTGTACGCGGGGGACCGCGCACCGGCCGCCGTGCCCTCCGCGGCGCTGTTCGGGGCGCCGCCCAGGGCGCTGTTCACGGCGCGGCCCGCCAGCAGGACACGGGCCAGCGCGTCGGCCTGCTCCTGGGCGGCGCCGGCCAGCCCGTAGACCCTTCCGCCGTGCTCGGCGCAGTCGCCGACGGCGTGGATCCGGGGATCGCCGGTGCGCAGCTCGTCGTCCACGACGATCCCCTCGCGGACCTCCAGCCCGGCCGCCCGGGCCAGCCCGGTCCGCGGGCGCACCCCGCAGGCGAGGACGACCAGCTCGGCCTCCAGCCGGTAGCCGTCGGCCAGTTCCACGCCGCGGGCCACGGCCCCTCCGCCGCTCCCCGCGGTCAGCAGGCCGCGGACGCGGCACTCGGTGTGGACCTCGACGCCCAGCCCCTCCAGATGCCCGCGCAGCAGTGCCGAGGCGCGGGCGTCCAGATGACGCTCCATGAGGTGCTCGCCCTGGTGGGCCAGGACGGTGCGCACCCCGCGCCCGGCCAGTGCGCGGGCGGCCGAGACCCCGAGCAGGCCGCCGCCGACGACGACGGCCCGCACCCCGGGCCGTACCGCCGCCTCCAGCGCCCGGCAGTCGGCCAGGGTGCGGAAGGGGTGCACGCCGCGGGGCGGCTCGTGCCCGCCGCCGGGGAAGAGCCCGCGCAGCGGCGGCAGCACCGGGTTGGAGCCGGTGGCCAGCACCAGGGTGTCGTACGGCAGCGAGGAGCCGTCGTCGCACCGCACCAGCCGCTCGGCCCGGTCCAGCCGCACCGCCCGCACACCGCGCAGCCAGCGGGCGGCGGGCGGGGCGGGCAGACCGATCACCTCCGGTGCGTACCGCCCGGCCAGCACCCCGGCCAGCAGCACCCGGTTGTACGGCGTGTGGGGCTCCTCGCCGACGACCGTCAGATCCACGGCCGCACCACCGGCACCACCGGCTTTGCCGGTACCGAGGGCGCCGGCGGCGGAGAGCTGCCCGGCGAGCCGGGCGGCGGCCATCCCGCCGCCGATCACCACCACACGCTTCTTCGAGGTCATGCGGAAAGCGTGCGGCGCGGCTGTTTCCCGTCCGCGTCTGCGCTGTTTCCCGGCGGCAACACCGCCCTCAACGCCCCCGGCCCCCGGCTGTGAGCCCTGTCCGGAAGGGGCGCGCAAGGGCCCCGGTGGACCCCGGTGGACCCCGGAGGGCTCCCCCGCGGACGGGCCCTCAGTGCGCCAGGCGGACGGGCAGCGCCGCAAGACCCCTGGTCCACGGCGACGACGCCCAGGCCAGGCGCTCCTCGGGCACCGCCAGCCGCAGGCCCGGCAGCCGCCGCAGCAGCACCTCCACGGCCGTCCGCGCGATCAGCCGGGCCTGCGGCTGGGCCGGACAGGCGTGCGGTCCCGCGCCGAACGCCACATGTGCGCGGTTGCCCGTCACCGGGTGCCCGCACGCGGGCAGCACCCGCGGGTCGCGGCCCGCGGCGGCCAGCCCCAGCACGAGCATGTCCCCGGCCCGCACCTCCTGCCCGCCCAGCCGGACGTCGCGCAGGGCGTAGCGGCCGGGGAGGTTCTGGGTGGGCGGGAACCGCCACAGCACCAGATCCAGCGCATCGTCCAGGGTCAGGTGCCCGCCGTCCAGCGAGGAGCGCAGGGCCGGATCGGTCAGCAGCAGGCGCAGCGTGGTGGCGATCCAGTTCTTCGTCGTCTGGTGGGCCGCCACCACCGTCACCACCAGGTTGTGCAGCACCTCCTCCTCGCGCAGTGAGGCGGGGTGCGTCAGCAGCCAGGAGGTGACGTCGGGGCCCGGCGCGCGCCGCTTCTCCCGTACCAGGGCCAGCAGGACGCGCTCCAGCCTGCGGCCGGCGTGGACGGAGTCGGCGTTGGCGGCGGCCGTACCGGCGACGGCCTCCGCCAGCTTGCGACTGACCAGCTCGTCCGCTCCCAGCAGCCGGGTGACGACCCGCGCCGGCAGGCGGTGCGCGTAGTGCGGTACGAGATCGGCCTCGCGCCGCCCGGCGAAGGCGTCGATCAGCCGGTCGGCGGTGTCCCGTACCAGGCGGCCCAGCTCACCGCCGTCGACCCGGCCCAGCGCGTCGGCGACGGCCGACCGCATCCGCCGGTGCCGCCGCCCGTCGGCGAACATCAGGGCCGGACGCCAGCCGACGAACGCCAGCAGCGGGGAGTCGGCCGGCACCCGTCCGTCGCGCAGCAGGCGCCAGTGCCGGGGGTCGTGGCTGAAGTCCTGTTCGCGGCGCGCCACCCGCAGCAGCTCCTCGTAGCCCATGACCAGCCAGGCGCGCACCCCCGGCGCCAGGGCGACGGGCGCGACCGGCCCGTGCTCCGCGCGCAGCCGCTCGTACAGGGCGGGCAGACCGTCGCCGTCGAGGCCCGGACCGTACAGCGGGACATGGCGCGAGCGGCCGGGGCGCCCCGGGAGGTCATGACGCCCCGGGAGGTCGGGGCGGCCGGGGGTGTCCGGTGGCGTCTCGGCCCGGGGGCGGCGGGGAGCAGCGGTCATGTGGGGCTCCGGGAGAGGGGGGAGGACGGGAGGGGGAGCCGCCCCGGGAGTGCCCCCGGGCGGCCCGTACCACCGGCAGACAACGCGCCGACGGCCGACGCGGTCAACCGCCTTGTCCGAAAAGAGTCCTGGAATACCACTCAGGAGTGAGCCGCCGGGCGGCGGGCGGCGTGGATCAGCCCGCCAGAGCCTGCTCAAGGCCCCGCTCGCGGGGGCCGAGGAAGTGCGGGTCGGGGGTGAACGTCGCCTCCAGCCCGGCCTTCGCCGCGCCCGCCACCTCGCGCAGTGCGCCGTAGTACCAGGTGGCGTCGTGCGGCTCGGCGACACCGACGCCGTGCGCGTCGATCCCGGCGGCCCGGCACAGGGCCAGCGCGCGGCGTATGTGGAAGCCCTGGCTCACCAGCAGCGCGCGCTCCACGCCGAAGATCCGCCGGGCGCGGGCGCAGGAGTCCCAGGTGTCGAAGCCCGCGTGGTCGCCGACGACGTCCTCGGCGGGGACGCCGCGGCGCACCAGGTAGTCCCGCATGGCGCCCGTCTCGTCGTAGTCGCGGCGGCTGTTGTCGCCGGTGACCAGCACCGCGCGCACCCGGCCCCGGCCGTACAGCTCGGCGGCGGCGTCCAGCCGGTGCGCCAGGTACGGGGACGGCTCCCCGTCCCACAGCCCGGCGCCGAACACGACCACGACCGGGGCGGCGGGCGCGTCGCCGACGGTGCGGACGCGGTCGCCGGCGGAGACCGCGACCCAGGCCGCGGGCAGCAACCCCAGCACGCACAGCAGCACCGCGGTCTGGAGGACCTGTCTTCTGCCGGGCTTCGCGATCTTTCCCATCCCCTTGACCTTCGCTTCGGCCTTTGTCGAGCTGATCATCACACCGACGGAGACGGTCCGAGCCGCACCGCGGTTGCCGCGGCTACCGTTGGCGGGCGGGACCGCGAAGACGGCGAGGAAGAAGGGGAGCGGCGACCATGGTGGAGACGGGCGTCCTGACGGTGCTGACCACCACCGACAGCAAGGAGAAGGCCGAGGCGCTGGCGCGCGGCGCGGTGGAGGCCCGCGTCGCCGCCTGCGCCCAGATCTCCGGCCCGGTGACCTCGGTCTACCGGTGGGAGGGCGAGGTGCGCGCCGAGCCCGAGTGGCAGGTGCTGCTGAAGACGGCGGCGGCCCGCTACGACGCCCTGGAGGCGCATCTGCGCGCGGCGCACGACTACGACACCCCCGAGATCATCGCCACCCCGGTCGTCCGCGGTGGCGCCGACTACCTGGCCTGGGTCGCCGAGGAGACGGAGGGCTCCTGAACAGGCGCGGGCCCGGCAGGAGGAACAGGACCGGGCCGGGCGGACCGGGCCGACCGGACGGACCGGACGGACGTCACCGTGCTGTGCCACTGGTCCCGTCCGCGGCGGCCGCGTCCCACAGAACGGCGCTCCCGTCCTCGTCCCACTCCCGCCAGGCGGCCGCGTAGTCCTGTTCGAGTTCCGGGGCGCGTGACGGCCCGTCCGCGGCGGGGGAGCCCGCATCCGTCCACATGCCGACGACGCTACCGCCTGCCCTCCCGCGCCTCGTCCTCCGCCGGACCGGTCGCTGCCGGCCGGTCCCCCGCACGCTCCACGCGGACCGCGCAGACCTTGAACTCCGGCATGCGCGAGACCGGGTCCAGGGCCGGATTGGTCAGGGTGTTGGCCCGGCCCTCGCCCGGCCAGTGGAACGGCATGAACACCGTGTCCGGGCGGATGCCCGGGGTGATCCGGGCCGGCGCCACCGCCCGCCCCCGCCGCGAGACCACCGCCACCGGCTCCCCCTCGGCCACCCCGATCCGCTCGGCCAGCCGCGGGTGGAGCTCGACGAACGGCCCCGGGGCGGCGTCGTTCAACTCCGCCACCCGCCGCGTCTGGGCGCCCGACTGGTACTGGGCCGGCACCCGGCCCGTGGTCAGCAGCAGCGGGTGGCCGGCGTCCGGTTCCTCCGCCGGGGGGCGGTGGACGACGGGCGCGAAGCGGGCCCGGCCGTCGCCGGTGGCGAAACGGTCCAGGAACAGGCGCGGGGTGCCGGGGTGGGGGGCGGGGGAGCGGTCCACCGCCGGGTCGTCGGCCTCGTCCGTACCCGGGGCCTCCGGGCACGGCCAGAAGACCCCGTCCTCCTCGGCGATACGGCGGTAGGTGATCCCCGAGTAGTCCGCCGGGCCCCCGGCCGAGGCCCGCCGCAGCTCCTCGAACACCTCCTCCGGGTCGGCGGGGAAGCCCTTCGCCCAGCCCAGCCGCCCCGCCAGCGCGCCGATCACCTCCAGATCGGTGCGCACCCCGGGCGGGGCGTCCAGGGCCCTGCGGCGCAGCAGCACCCGGCCCTCCAGGCTGGTCGTGGTCCCCGTCTCCTCCGCCCACTGCGCCACCGGCAGCACCACGTCCGCCAGCGCGGCCGTCTCCGACAGCACCACGTCGCACACCGCCAGGAAGTCCAGCGACCGAAGCCGCTCCTCCACATGGGCGGCGCGCGGCGCGGAGACCACCGGGTTGGAGCCGGTCAGCAGCAGGGCGCGCACATCGCGGCCGAGCGCGTCCAGCAGTTCGTACGCGCTGCGCCCCGGCCCCGGCAGCGAATTCGGGTCCACACCCCACACCCGCGCCACGTGCTCGCGCGCCGCCGGGTCGTCCAGCCTGCGGTAGCCGGGCAGCTGGTCGGCCTTCTGTCCGTGCTCGCGCCCGCCCTGGCCGTTGCCCTGCCCGGTCAGGCAGCCGTAGCCGGACAGCGGGCGTCCCGCCCGGCCGGTGGCCAGGCACAGGTTGATCCAGGCGCCGACGGTGTCGGTGCCCTTGGACTGCTGCTCGGGCCCGCGCGCGGTCAGCACCATCGACGACCGCGCGTCGCAGAACAGCGCCACCGCCTCGCGCAGCGCGGGCACCGGCACCCCGGTGATCCGCTCCACCAGCTCCGGCCAGTGCGCCATCGCCGCCGCGCGCGCCTCCTCCCAGCCGCTGGTGCGCGCCGCCACGAAGCCGGTGTCCACCCGCCCCTCGGCCACCACCAGATGCAGCATGCCCAGCGCGAGAGCCAGGTCCGTGCCGGGGCGCGGGGCCAGGTGCAGGTCGGCGTGCTCGGCGGTACGGGTGCGGCGGGGGTCGATCACGATCAGCTTCCCGCCCCGCTCGCGCAGCTCGGTGAAGTAGCGCAGGGCGGGCGGCATGGTGTCGGCGGGGTTGGCGCCCACCAGGATCACGCAGCCGGTGCGCGCGACGTCCGCCAGCGGGAAGGGCAGTCCCCGGTCCAGCCCGAACGCCCTGTTCAGGGCGGCGGCCGCCGAGGACATGCAGAACCGGCCGTTGTAGTCGATCTGGGAGGTGCCCAGCACCAGCCGGGCGAACTTGCCCAGCGCGTACGCCTTCTCGTTCGTCAGCCCGCCCCCGCCGAAGACCCCCACCGCGTCCGGCCCGTGCGCGGCCCGCGCCGCCGACAGCCCCGCCGCGACGCGGTCCAGCGCCTCGTCCCAGCCGGCCGGTTCCAGCGGGCCGCCGGCGCGGCGCCGCACCAGCGGCCCGGTCAGCCGCACCCGGGAGGAGAGTACGGCCGGGGCGGTGCGGCCCTTGCCGCACAGCGCGCCCCGGTTGACGTCGAACGCGGTGCGCTCGACCACCTCGACCCCCTCCTCGCCTCCGGCGGGGCGCAGCCCCATGCCGCACTGCAGGGCGCAGTACGGGCAGTGGGTGTCCACGGTCGCCGCGGGTGCCTGGGGTGCCTGTCCGGCGGGCTGGGCAGTCGTCGCGCTCATGCCGCCCAGCGTGAGTCGCGCGTGTTACGCCGCGCGCCCCCGCGGGTTACGGACCCGGTACACCGGCCTCAGCCCGCCCGGGCCGGCGCCGTGAGCCGTGCGCAACCGGACGTCACGACACCGCAACGGCGGGGCAACCGGGGCCCGCCACACTCGCCCCATGACCTCCCCCTTCCGTGCCCGCCCCCGCCCCCGCCCCGCGCCTGCGCTGGTCGCGGTCGCCCACGGCTCCCGCGACCCCCGGGCGCTGCGCGCCGTCACCGCACTGCTCGGCCTCGTGCGGTCCCTGCGGCCCGGTCTGCGGGTGGAACTCGGGCACGTCGAGCTGAACGAGCCGCTGCTGCCGGACACCCTCGACGCGCTCCCGCCCGGCCGGGCGGTCCTCGTCCCGCTGCTTCTGGGCCGCGGCCACCACGTCAAGCACGACCTGCCCGAGGCCGTCGCCGCCGCCGGGCACCTGTCCGTGCGGACCGCCGCACCGCTGGGCCCGCACCCGCTGCTGGCCGAGGCGCTGGCCGGACGGCTGGCCGAGACGGGCTGGAGCGCCGCCGGCGCGTCCCGCACCGGCGGCGTGGTGCTGGCGGCGGCCGGCTCGCGCGATGCGGACTCGGCCCGGGACGCCGAACGGACGGCCGCCCTGCTCTCCGCACGCCTCGGCGGCGTCCCGGTGCTGCCCGCCTACGCCTCGGCCGCCGGGCCGACCGTGCCCGGGGCCGTGGCCGCCCTGCGCGCCGCCGGACGCCACGATGCCGCACTGGCCTCGTACTTCACCGCGCCGGGCCTCTTCGCCGCCCGGTGCGTGCGGGACGCCCCCGGCCTGCCGGCCGCCTCCCCGCTGGGCGCGCACCCGGCGCTGGCCCGCCTCGTCCTGCACCGCTACGACGAGGCGCTCGCCCGGGCGCGTACGGCGGCCCGCGCGTCCGCCCTCCGTCCGGTGCGGAGCGCCCCGGCCCGCGCCCGCCGACCGCCCGCGGCGGGCCCGTACCCGCCCGTACCGGCCCCGGTCGTCGCCCGGGGCGGCTAGCGTCGGTGTATGCGCGGCAGGTATGGCGATGCGTACGCCATGGACGACAGTACGGACGGCACGGTGGACGGCGGCACGGACGGCACGGTGGACAGAGCGGCGGAGCACGTCGCCGGCTACGACGGCGCGGCGCTGGAACGCTGGGTGCCCGAGCCCGACAAACGGCCCGGACGCACCGCCTTCCAGCGCGACCGGGCGCGGGTGCTGCACTCCGCCGCGCTGCGGCGGCTCGCGGGCAAGACCCAGGTCGTCACCCCCGACGCGGCCGCCGGCGCGTGGGACGCCACCCCCCGCACCCGCCTGACGCACTCCCTGGAGTGCGCCCAGGTCGGCCGGGAGCTGGGCGCCGCGCTCGGCTGCGACCCGGATCTGGTGGAGACCGCCTGCCTCGCCCACGACCTGGGCCACCCGCCCTTCGGGCACAACGGCGAGCGCGTACTGGACGAGATCGCCGAGCCCTGCGGCGGGTTCGAGGGCAACGCGCAGTCGCTGCGGCTGCTGTCGCGGCTGGAGCCCAAGCGGTTCGCCGGACCGGCCGGCGGAGGCGACGGCCCGCCGGCCTGCGTCGGCCTCAACCTCACCCGCGCCGCGCTGGACGCCGCCACCAAGTACCCCTGGCCGCGCGGCGGCAACCCCGCCGGCCCCGCGTCGCGGAAGTTCGGCGTCTACGAGGACGACCTGCCGGTCTTCGAGTGGTTCCGGCGCGGCGCCCCCGAGCACGGACAGTGCTTCGAGGCGCAGGTCATGGACTGGTCCGACGACGTGGCCTACTCCGTCCACGACGTCGAGGACGGCCTCCACGCCGGCCACCTCGACCCCAACCTGCTGCTGGCCGAACCCGAGCGCCGGGAGGTCTTCGCCGTCGCCGCCGCCCGCTACGCGCCGCCCGGCACCGAGGAGGCCGAACTCGCCGAGGCCCTGGACCGGTTGCTGGGCCAGGAGTGGTGGCCGCACGGCTACGACGGCACGGCCGTCGCCCAGGCCCGGTTGAAGGACGCCACCAGCCAGCTCATCGGCCGGTTCTGCCTGGCCGCCGAGGGCGCGACCCGGGCGGCGTACGGTTCGGGCCGCCTGACCCGCTACGGCGCCCGCCTGGTGGTCCCGCGCGCCGCCCGCCTGGAGTGCGACGTGCTCAAGGCCGTCGCCGACCGGTACGTCATGCAGCGCCCCGACCAGGAGCGGCTGCGCGGCGAACAGCGCGACATCCTGGCCGGGCTGGCCCAGGCGCTGATCGCCCGCGCCCCGGACGGCCTGGACCCGCAGTTCCGCGCGCTGTTCTCGCAGGCCGGTGACGACCGGGCCCGGCTGCGCGTGATCGTCGACCAGATCGCCTCCCTCACCGACGCCTCCGCCCGCCGCCTCCACGCCCGCCTCACGGGCCCGGCGGCGTGAGAGCACGGGGCGGCGGCGTGACGGAACGGGCCGGCCGCCGCCCGGCGTCAAGGGCGCGAGCACCGATCACGCACACGTATGGACAGGCCGTCTTCGCGTTCCGGCGACCCGGCCCTCTCTGTATGGTCGGCGGTATGGCGACGAAGAAGTACACCGTGACCCTGCCGGAGGAGCTGGCCGAGGCCATCCGGGCCGAGGTCGGACCCGGCGGCTTCAGCCGCTACGTCACGCACGCCATAGAGCGTCAGCGCGAGCAGGACCGGCTGGGGGAGGCCGTCAGCTGGTGGGAGGAGGAGTACGGGGAGGTCACCGAGGCGGAGATGGCCGAGGCCGAGGCCGAGCGCCGTGAGATCGAGCGCATGCACGCCGAGCTCGCCCGTGCCCGGCGGGCAGAGGTGGAAAGGCCCGCGCCCGAGCAGCACCGGGAGGCCGCGTGACCGGCGGCAGAGTGGTCTATCTGCTCGACAGTGAGGGGTTGTCCCAGTGGGTCAGGGGGAGCGCCGGATGGGTTTCCGTCTGAAGGAGGCCCATCGGCTCGGCATCCGCGTCATAACCACCTCGATGACCCTCATCGAGGCATACGACCCGACGCGCTATCTCCCCGCCTGGCAGTGGGCGCTGTCCCGCCTCCATGTGGAGCCGGTGACCGAGGAGGTCGCCCGGAACGCGACCGGCCTCCTGAGGGAGACCGGGCTGCACGGTCACAAGTACGCCATCGACGCGGCCCTGGCGGCCGCCGCCCTGCGGCAGCCCGGCGCCGTCACCGTCTTCACCTCCGACGAGGACGACATGCGCAAGCTGTGCGGCGACCGCGTGGTGGTCGCAAGGCTCTGAACGCCCTCCCCGGAGCGTGGTAGGAAGACCGGATGAGCCGACTGCCCGTCCACGGCCCCGAGGGCCCCATCCGCGCCGTGACGACCCCGCAGGGGCCGCCCGCCGCCGTACGGGCCGTGCTCTTCGACTTCTCCGGCACGCTGTTCCAGATCGGGACGTACGCCGACCGCATACGGGCGGCGCTGGCGCGCCCGGTGGGCGAGGCGGAGATGGAGGCCCTGCTGGGCGGGCTCGAAGCCGGTCTGTCGGACCCGGAGGTGGCCGGGGCCCAGCGTGCCCGGGATGTGTCCGCCGAGGCTCACCGGCGCGCCTTCACCACCTGGTACGCCTCCGTCCCAAAGCTGGCGCCGGTGGCCGGGGAGCTCTACGAGCAGCTGCGGACCCCTGAGCACTGGGTGCCGTACGCGGACAGCGCGGCCGTGCTGGCCCGGCTGGCCGGCGCGGGCGTGGCCCTGGGCGTGGTCAGCGATGTCGGGTGGGATCTGCGTCCCACCTTCGCCCATCACCGGCTGGACGGCTGGTTCTCCTCCTGGACGCACTCCTTCGAGCACGGCACGGAGAAGCCCGATCCCCGGCTGTTCCGGCACGCCTGCCGGGAGTTGGGCGCCGGTCCGGCCGAGACCCTGATGGTGGGGGACCACCCGGCCAAGGACGGCGGGGCGGCCGGCGCGGGACTGCGCTCCTACGTGCTGCCGGCCGGAGCCGCCCCGGGGCGGGTCCGGGGTCTGGACGCCGTTCTCCGGCTGGCCGGAATCGGCGACGGGTAGGCCCCGACGGCCGCGGTCACCGTGCCGTTGTCACCGTGCCGTTGTCACCGTGCCGGGGGCCCGCCCCGCTCCTGCCCGCCCCGCTCCTGCCGTGCGAACGGCCCGAGCCAGCGGTGCCGGGCGCCGAGCCATTCGTCCCCCGCCGGTCCCGTGTCCATCTCCTCCCGCAGCGGCGCCCCGGCCCCGGCGGAGGCCTCCCCGTACCACCGGCCCAGGCGTTCCGAGAGCGCCGCCGCCGAGACGCCGTGCAGGACGATGCTGAGGAACACGGTGACCGCCATCACGCTGCCCAGCCGCTCCAGTCCGGGGCCGCCGTCCCGTACGGCCAGGAGCCCCAGGATGACGGAGGCCAGGCCGCGCGGCCCGAACCAGCCGACGAAGGCGACCGTGGGCGCGCGCAGGCCGCTGCCGAGCAGTGAGAGGGCCACCGGGACCATGCGGACCACGGTGAGGCTGAGCAGGGCATAGCAGACGGTCCGCCACTCCAGCCGTTCCAGGGTGGGGCCGAGCAGTACCGCGCCGAACACCAGGAAGCTCAGCGCGGCCAGCAGCCCGCCGAGGTCCTCCGCCAGTGCGGCGGCGTCCCCGGAGCCCTCCGGGCCGGTCGCGGACCGCAGCGCGGCGCCGAAGGCGAAGCCCGCCATCCACACGGCGATGAACCCGCTCCCCCCGGTCGAGTCCGCGAGGAAGTAGGAGCCGGCGGCGAGGGCCAGGGGGAGCGCCTGGCCCCACTCCGGGGTGACCCAGCCCCTGGCGCCCGACCACTTCAGCAGCCGTCCGCCGGTCCATCCGATCACCATGCCCAGGGCGCTGCTCAGCACCAGGGCGCGCCAGAACACCTGGGCCACTCCGGCCTCCGCCCCGGCCGTCGCGGGGGCGGCCGCGAGGAAGAGGACGAAGAAGGGCAGGACCATGCCGTCGTTCAGGCCGCTCTCGACGGTGAGCCCCTGGCGCACCAGCGCGGGGACCCGGGGGGAGGAGACCGTGGTCCTGCCCAGCGCCGCGTCGGTGGGGGCGAGGACGACGCCGACCAGCGCCAGCTCCCAGACGCCGAGTTCCGGGAACAGCGGCCAGGCCAGCAGCCATCCCGCGCCGATGGTCAGCGGCAGTCCGATCCCCAGGAGGCGGCCGGGCAGGAAGCGGCCCCGGCGCAGCGTCCGTCTGCGGATCGCCATCGAGTCGGTGAACAGCACCAGGGCCAGGGCGGTCTCCAGCAGCGGCAGCAGGAGGCCGGAGTCGGGGCCGGGCAGCGGCAGCCCCAGCCCGGCCGGGCCGATCAGGAGTCCGAAGGCGGCGAAGACCATGGCGGTGGAGACGGGGGTGCCGGCGAGTCTGCGCGACCCCAGGGCGTAGGCGGCGACGGCGGCCGCCACAGCCGCCCCGGTCCACTCCCCGCCGGTCACCGGTGCCCGGTCCCCGTCCCGGCGCGTGGCCGCCCGTCCGCT
Organism: Streptomyces barkulensis; assembly: GCF_002843305.1. Lineage (GTDB taxonomy): Bacteria > Actinomycetota > Actinomycetes > Streptomycetales > Streptomycetaceae > Streptomyces > Streptomyces barkulensis. The sequence continues at coordinate 174,129 of NZ_PGSG01000009.1, read as the reverse complement.
TCGCGGGGAGCGGTGCCCCTCACGCCTGCCCGCATCCCGCTGCCCCTTCTTCCCTGGCGCCTTCCCGGAGATTCCCCGGCGCTTCGGTGGACGACGCGGGCCATTGTGCTGCTCCGGCCGCTCTCCGCGTGCCCGCGACATGTCGGCAGGGCCTTGTGCGGCACCGATGGCGGGAGGATCCGGCGCGGCACGCACACGATCGGGCGAGAGCCGGCGCCCCCGCGTCGCGGGGGCGCCGGCACCGGGGGTGCGGTCTCAGCAGGGGCCCAGGTCCCGCCAGACGCCGGAGACTCCCGGCTCCTCGCCGCGCGTCCACCAGGCGGCCCGCCAGGCGTGGTCGCGGTGGGTGACGGTCCGGCCGCCGGTGTAGGCGGTGGAGCGGTCCCAGGCGGGGGAGGAGGCGCACTCGGCCGGCGGGGTGGGCGTCCCGCCGTCATCGCCGCCGCCGTCTCCGCCGCCGCTGCCGACCTGGACGTCCACGCAGTTGTAGAACGCGTTGGCGGTGTCCGCGACGTTCCACACGGCGAGGATCTTGTGCTTGCCGGAGGGCAGGCCGCTCAGGGTGTGCGAGATGTTCGACGGCGGGCGGGTGCCGCCCTGGTCGAACCGCTTGAACAGGACGCCGTCGACGTAGTAGTCCCAGGTACTGGTGCTGTGCGCGGCGGTCAGCCGCCACTGGAAGGTGACGGTGCTGGAGACCTGGGTCACCGGCCAGTTCCGGCTGTCGTCGTCCAGGAAGGTCCACCGGGTGCCGCCGCTGCACAGGCGCGAGCCCTTGGGGGCCTCGACGCTCTGCGGCTCGTACTGCAGGCCGTCGCAGCCGGTGACCCGGCCGGTGGCGCAGTGGTCCTGGCGGCTGGGCGGGGAGGTGATCCAGCCGTGGGCGCCCGCCGAACTTGCCGAGGTCATGACAATCGCGAGGGGCAGTGCCAGGGCGAAGGCGAAGAGCGAGGCCAGCAGCCTCGCGGGGCTCCTCCGCGCCGTCCGTGTCCTCTGTGTCGTCCGTGGGATGTGTCCGGTCTGTCGCATGTGGGGGCTCCTCCTCCCTCCGCGCGCGGCCTCCTCGGCCGGCGCGCGGAGCGGTGCGGGGGGTGGCGACCTGCCGTGCGCAGGGCCTCGCCGGTGACGATAGATTGGTTCAGACCAATCGTTAAGGGTGACTTCCGGTCCGTTCCCGGGCGGTGCGGCCCGGTGCACGCGGCGCAACAGGGGTCGTCCGTCCGGGTGGAGGAGTCCGGGGGGTGGGTGAAGAGAACGGAAAAGGGTCGTTCTGTCCGTTGACCGAATCTGGTCTGCACCAATGATCCCCGTCCCTTCCCCGCCGCGCCGCGCCACACCGCGGCGGGGAAGGGACGGGAAGCCCTCAGGCCAGGGCGTGGCCGGTGGTGCTGTCCACGTGGCCGGGGATCTCCCCCTCGTGGCGGTCCCCGGTCGAGGCCGTCCCGGTGGGCTCGAACATCAGGATCGACCCTCCGGCCGAGGACGGCTTGTGCTCGGTGCCGCGCGGCACCACGAACACATCGCCCTTGTGCAACTCGACGGTCCTCTCGCCGCCGTCGGCGTCGCGCAGGGCGATGTCGAAGCGGCCGTCGAGGACGAGGAAGAACTCGTCGGTGTCCTCGTGCACGTGCCAGACGTGCTCGCCCTCGGCGTGGGCGATCCGCACGTCGTAGTCGTTCACCCGGGCCACGATCCGCGGGCTGTAGACGTCGGTGAAGGAGGCCAGGGCCTCGGTCAGGTTCACGGGGTGAGGTACGGGCGTCTCGGTCATGGACGCGATTCTCGGTGATCTGCGCGCGCCGCTCCCGGTGTTTCGCGGGAGTGTACGGAGAACACGGGGACCGGCTCGGAGGTTTCCCGGAGTTCCGCCGAACCGGCCCGCGGACCGGGGTCCGTCACTAGCCTGCCTGGATGTTCACGGATATGACGGACAGTCTGTGGGACGGGGAGCCCCAGCCGCTGCGCGACTGGCTGGCGGGCAGAGAGGTGGACGTCGACGGGCTCAAGAGCCTGCCGAACTGGAACGCCGAATCACCCGACGGTGAGCCCGCCGAGGAACCGGAGGACGGACCGGAGGACGGACCGGAGGGAGAACCGGAGGGTGAACCGGGCGGCGAGGGGGCCGCCCGCCGCCCGCCGGATGACCCGCGGTCCACCCTCAGGCGGCCCGGGGACCGCTGGCGGAAGGCGTACGAGAGGACGTCGGCGGCTCTGGGGAAACTCGGGGACGAGCCGTACGGTGTCCCGCTGCTGCTGAGCTATCTGCTCCACGAGGTCGCGGAGGCATGGGAGAGCTCCTACCACTTCGGTCTGCTGTGGGACGTCCTCGACGCCGTCCGCGACTGCTTCCCCGATCACCCGACGGCTCTCGCCCCCCGCGCCAGGAGACCGGGCCTCCCGGCGGACTGGAGGCCCACGCTGCCCGCCGGCTGGGCGCCCGGCCTCCCCGCCGACCGGACGGCCGCCGGCGCGGTGCTCCATCTGATGGACTCCCTGGACGCCATGATCCGGGCCGAGAACGCGATGGTCAGCGGACTGCCACAGGTGCAGGCGCCGGCGGCGGAGGCGGCCGCGCGCCATGCCGGGCGGGCCGCCGAACTGGCGGACGGGCTCCCGGCGGAGTACGGGTGGCTGCGGGGATACGTACTGCGGGTGGCGGGCCGGAACGACGTCTACTGCACCGCCGCGGCCCGCGCGGTGCGCGCGGCGGAGGCGTTCCTGGGGACCGGCGCCGGGCTGGACGGGGCGATCCGGGAACTGGCCGAGGCGGAGGGCGATCCGCGTATCGACCTGCGGTACCGCAGCGAGGTGCGGGCGCACCGGTTCAGTCTCACCGCGCTCCGGGAGAGCGCCCGGCGCGAGTGGCTCAGGCTCGACCAGGGATCGGTGGTCTTCCTGTACCCCTTCGCCCTGCGCGGGATCAGGCCCGGACAGGTCGCCGACCGGGTCGCGCGGGAGGCCGGAGGCTGGACCCTGGCGGGGACGGGGGCGGTCCGGGTGGAGGAGAACCTGGAGCTGGACGACGTGTGGGACGGCGCGGACTCGCTGGGCCGCGGCTACGAGGGGGCGTGCGTCCATCTGCCGGACGTACTGGTCCAGGGTCTCGACGGCACGGCGGTGCCGGAAGGCGTCGAGCCGACCCGGCTGAGCGCCGAGATCAGGATCTCCAGGCTCGGCAACCACTACATCCGCTTCGAGGCGGAGTGCGAGGACCTCTCCCCGGCCGGTCTGCACGCGCTGATGTTCCGGGCCGCTCCCGAGCACGGGGCCGGGCGGGTGGTCTTCGAGGAGGAGCCGGAGGCCTCCTCGGAGCAGTGGCCGCGCCTGTCCGACCTGGCGGTGCAGCTCGCGCTGGACACCGCCGCCCGGCTGAGCCCGGACGACGGCTCCGCGGAGGTGCGGTCCGCCGCGCGGCCCGGCATGTTCCACGTGGTGGTCACGGTCGAGCGGGCTTCCGCGACCGCCGGCCCCTGGGCGCCGCCGTCCACCGTGCGGCGGGAGCTGACCGGCGCCGGGGAGGTCATGTCGACGGCCGGGGCGCAGGTACTCGCCAACCCGGTCCCCAACGCGCTGGGCGCGGTGGCCGAGTGGAGCCGGTACGCGGTGGACGGTCCCTACTCGTCCCTCTCGTCGGCCGTCGCGGACATCACCGGCAACCCGGCGCTGTGCACCTGCAACACCACCGTGCTGGTGCGGCTCGGGACGGCCGACTTCGTCGTCCAGGGAGACAAGGCCGTGGCCGAGTTCGCCGCCTCCGTCGAAGGGCTCTTCGCGGGATGGTTCGACGAACTGGCCGACCACTACAGGAGGGTGGAGAGGCTGCGGGAGGAGGTGGTCGGGGCCGGGGACGGCCGGTCCCCGGGCAGCGCCGACGTCCTGCAGGAACTGTCGCGGAGGATGGACGAGGAGAAGATCCTCCTGGACGAGTTCACCGTCCAGGTCAGGTCCACCCTGTCCCTCATACGGTCCCCGTCCCTGCTCTCCTCTCCGGTCATCGCCCGCTTCCTGGCCCTGCTCCTGAGGAGTTCGGGCTACCCGGAGCGGGTGGAGGAGCTCATGAACCGCATCCAGGAGGTCGCGCACGAGCAGCTGGACGTGGTGGTGGATAAGATCACCGCACAGCGCAGAGCCCAGGAGGACCGGGACGAGGCCCGGCAGGAACGCCGCCGCAGGGCCAGGATGGACACCATGCTGGCGGTCGTCGCCGCGATCGGTGTCTCGGGGCTCGGTCAGATCGCCCAGTCCGGCTACGGAGTGGAGGGGCTGTGGTCGCTGCTGATCATCGCGGTGGTCGTGGCGGTGTCGGCCCTCTTCGGATGGGGGTTCCGCCGGACCGGAGGAGAGGCCTAGGCCTGGACGGCCCGGGCGTGGACGGACGGAGGCAGTGATGCGGGTGGTCGACGTGGCGGACGGCGATCCGCTGCTGGAGACGCTCTACGACGACCTGCTCGTCCCGTCCTTCCCCCCGGACGAGCTGGAGACCCTGGAATGGGTCCGCGGCGGCCTGGCCGGCGGCGGCGTCGCGGTCAGCGCCGTCCTGGACGACGCCGGCGTTCCCGAGGCTGTGGCCGTCGGCGAGTGGGACGCGGCCGGCCGGGTGCTGCTGCTGTCCTACCTGACCGTACGGCCCCGGTCCCGCTCCGGCGGGCTCGGCGGTCTGCTGATGGGCGTGGTCGCGGGAGCCTGGCAGGAGCGCTTCCGGCCGCTGCTGACGCTCGCCGAGGTGGAGCATCCGCTGGCGCACGAGGCGGACGGCGAGCGCGGCGACCCGGCCGCCCGGCTGCGCTTCTACGCCCGGCACGGCGCCCGGGCCCTGGACATCCCCTACTTCCAGCCCGCGCTGCGCCCCGGCGCGGAGCGGGTCCACGGAATGCTGTTGCTGGTGCTCGCCCGGGCCTCCGGCACGGAAGGAGAGCGGCCGGACACGGTCGACCCCGGACCGGTCCGCTCCTTCCTGGAGGACTACCTGCTCTCGGGCGAGGAACACCGGGCCGACGGTCCGGTGCTGCGGATGCGCGACGCCCTGGCCCGTCCCGGCGGTGTCCGGCTGCTGCCGCTGGACGACGTCCGCGCGCTGCCGCTGTCCGTCCCGGACGGGGACGCCCGCCCGTAGGCGGGCGGGGCCTTCAGGAGGCCGGTTCCGGGGCCGGCTCCAGGGCCAGGTCCGCCACGACGGCGGCGTGGTCGGACGGCCAGACGCCGCCGACCGGGCCGTCGCCCGCCCGCCGCACGTCCGTGACGCGGCCGATCCCGCCCGGGCCGGGCGGTCCGACGCGGATGTAGTCGACGCGGGCGCTGGGCCGGAAGGTGGCCGCGACATGGGGGTTGGCCGCGTCCCGGGTCGCGGCCGGGGCGGACGGATCGGCGTACTCCCAGACGTCCGGCAGCACCTGGCCCTCGACGGCGGGGGCCGTACGCGAGCCGCCCAGCAGCCGGATCTCGTCGGAGTCGGGCGGTGCGTTGAAGTCCCCGGTGACCACGGGCGGGAAGTCGGTTCCGCCGCGGCGCGCCGCGACGAACTCCGCCAGGGCCGCGACCTGCCGGCAGCGCAGGGCCGAGGCGTGGGCGGCGGAGGTCAGGTGCGTGGTGAAGAACGGCACCGGGCGGCCGGGGGCGTCCAGCAGCGCGTACAGCGCCACCCGCTCGTCGCCGCCCCCGGCCGGGGGCAGGACGGCCCGGGCCCGGTCCGTTATGGGCCAGCGGCTGAGCACGGCGTTGCCGACGCCGACCTCCGGGTCGTCCAGCCGCTCGCGCCACTGCCCGGGGACGTCCCAGGCGGCCCAGGCCCAGTGCATGCCCAGTTCGCGGGCGAGCCGTCCGGCGAGGTTCTCCCCGCCGCGGGACCACACCTCCTGCAGGCCGACCGCGTCGGGCCGCAGTCCGCGCAACGTGGAGAGGATCGCCCCGTACCGCTCCCGCCACGGTCCGAACCGCCACCACACGTTCCACGTCATCACGCGCATCCGCCGCCCCGCTCCCTGCGTCGCCCCCGGTGGGCCATGGGTGTACCCCGTCCACAGCCCCGCTACCCGCCCGATGTGACGCGCAGCGGTCCGCGGGGCGAACGGTTCGGGTACGGCCCGGTGCGCCGCGGGCGCCCCGGCCGGTCCGCGCCCCCCCGGCGCCCCCGGCGCCCCCCGGCGTCAGCCGGCGGACTCCAGGAAGTCCGCTATCGCCGGGGCGAAGGACGGGTCGCGCACGGCCGTCAGATGGTCGCCGCGCAGGGTCCGGAGCCGGGCGCGGGGGAGCGCGTCGGCGAGCACCCCGGGGCGTGCGGCCAGCGGATCGTCCGCGCCGGCGAGCACCAGGGTCGGCACGGTGACGTCCGCCAGCGCGGTCGGACCCTGGTGCATGGACCTGCCCTGCGCGGCCAGGGCGCGGCGGTCGGCGCCCACCTCGTCCGCCCAGATCCGCAGGCCCGCCATCCGCAGCGGCACGTCGGCCGGGTCCTCCGCCAGCAGCGCCGCCACCACCAGTTCGGGGGGCAGTTCGCGGGTGTCCACCCCGCCCAGCTCGACCACCCCGGCCCCCACCCCGCCGACGACCAGCCGGGTGACGCGCTCGTCCCGGGCGGCGGCCAGCAGCGCGGTGACCGCGCCCATCGAGTAGCCCACCAGATGCGCCCGCTCCTCGCCGAGGACGTCCAGCAGGGCCAGCAGATCGCGTGCCATGGCCCTCTCGCCGTAGTGGCGGGCGTCGTGCGGCTTGTCGGAGCGGCCGTGGCCGCGCGCGTCGATGCCGACCACCCGTCGTCCCCGCCGGGTCAGCACCTCGACGACGCCGGGCCGGACCCAGTTGGTGTGGGTGTCGGCGATGAAGCCGTGGTGCAGCACCACGACCGGCATTCCGCTGTCCTTGCCGGGCGCCGGGTCCCAGCGGTGGTAGCGGATGGTCACGCCGTCGAAGGAGGTGAACTCTCGTGTCATGGGCCGACCGTAGGACGGCCGGTCGCGCCCCGGCGGTCGCCGGGAGAGCCGTTGTGCGAGCGCACACGCCGCCGGGCCGGCCACTGGGCGGTGGTCGCGACCTGGCCTTATTGTCATGGACACTGTGTGGTCTCGGTGCTGTCGTGGGAGGACACCCGGGCCACCTGGGAGTCCCTTCCGAGGAGGGATGTGCGGATGCACGGTGCGAACACCGCACGGAAGGCCGTGGCGGAACTGATCGGCGGCGCACGCGCGGGACGGGGCGGCGCGCTGCTGGTGCGGGCCGAACCGGGACTCGGCGCCGGCGCCCTGCTGGACCACGCGGCGGCCTCCTTCGAGCGGGCCGGCCCGGGTGGCACCGTACTGCGCGCGCGGGGCGTGGCCGCCGAGACCGCCGTCCCCTACAGCGGACTGCACGCCCTGCTGCGGCCGGTGGCCGACCGGGCGGCACCGGACGACCCGCGCACCGCCGCCCTCGCCCGCGCCCTGGCGCTGGGCGCCGCGCCCGCCGACGAGGGGCCGGTACTGGCCGGTCTGCCGGCGCTGCTGCACGACCTGGCCGCCGAGGGGCCGCTGCTGCTGTGCGTCGACGACGCGCACCACCTCGACGCGCCCAGCCGCCGGGCCCTGGGCTTCGCGGCCCGGCGGCTGGGCCCGCCGCTGCCCGTCGCGATGCTGGTCGCGGCGCACCGCGACGGCGCCGAGGACCCGCTGCTGGCCGGGCTGCCCGTACTCGCGCTGGAGCCGCTGGGCGCCGCGGCCGCCGGCGCGTTCCTGGACGAGCTGCTGCCGGCCGACGCCGACCCGGCCGTACGCGAGGCCCTGCTGCACAGCGGCGACGGCAACCCCGGCCTCCTCACCGACCTGGCCGCCTCCCTCACCCCCGCCCAGCTCACCGGCGCCGAACCACTGCCCCACCCGCTTCCCGCCACCGGGCCCCGGCTGCGCTCGGCCGCCGCCGAACTGGCGGAACTGCCCGAACGGATCCGCACCCTGCTGCTGCTGGCCGCGGCCGCGTACGAGCTGGGCGGCACGGCGGACTGCTCCACCCTGGCGCGCGCCGCGGCCCTGGCCGGACTCGGCCCGGACGGGGCGGACCCGGCCCGAAGCCGCGGCGTCCTGCGGTGTGAGGGCGACCGGCTGCGCTTCGCCAACTCGCTGCTGCGCCACGCCGCCTACTGGGGCGAGCCGCCCGAGCGGCGGCGCACCGCCCACCGGCTGCTCGCCCGCGCCCTGGAAGGCGCCCGCGCGGAGGACGGCCGGAGCGGTGAGGACGGCCGGAGCGGTGAGGGCGGCCGGAGCGGTGAGGGCGGCCGGAGCGGTGAGGGCGGCCGGAGCGGTGAGGGCGTGAACGCGGGGGCATCGCACCGGCTGCTCGCCCTGCGCCACCGCGCCGCGGCCGCCCTGCCGCAGGAGGGCGCGGATCCGGAGCTGGCCGACGCGCTGGCCGCCGTCGCCTCCGACACCACGGCGACCGACGAGCACACCCACGCCGAACTGGCCGACGCCCTGTGGCGTTCCGCCGAACTCACCGGAGCAGACGGCGGGTTCGGAGAAGCCCAGGGCACCGGCGTGCGCGCGGCCCGGCTGACCGCCGCGGCCGAGCACGCCTGGTCGGCCGGACGCCCGTACCGGGCCCTGACCCTGCTGGACCGGGCCCGTACGCTTCCCGTCCACGACACCGTGCGCGGCCGGACCGAACTCGTGCGCGGAGTACTGGAGCTGCGCAACGGCGTGGTCACCGACGCCCATGAGCTGCTGTCCTACGCCGCCGGGCTGCTGGGCCCCTACGACCCGCACACCGCCCGCCGGGCGCTGCTGCACGCGACCGAGGCGGCCTGGGCGATCGGCGACATCGCCGGTTTCCGCGCCGACCTCGCCCGTATCGCCGAGCTGAGGACCCCCGCGGAGGACCCGCTGCTCGACGACTACCGCGCGGGTCTGGACGCGGTGCTCCGCGGCGACATCGACCGCGGCGGCCCGATGCTGCTGCGCGTCCTGGAGCACGCCGCGGGCGAGCGGCAGCCCTGGAGGCTGCTGCGGGCCGGGATCGTGGCCCTGGTCGTCGGCGACGTCGCGGCGGCCCACGACCTCAACACCCGCGCCCTGGCCGCGGCCAGGGCGTGCGGGCCGGCCGCCGTCGTGCCCCAGGCGCTGGAGCATCTGGCCTACAGCGAGCTGCGGGCCGGGCGGCACAGCCGGGCCCGCGCCCATGCCGAGGACGGGCTGCGCCGCGCCCGCCGCAGCGGCCAGCGCAACTGCGCCGCCCACCACCACGCGGTGCTGGCGATGGCCGCGGCCGTGGAGGGGGACGCGGCCGCCTGCGCCGGGCACGCCCGCGCGGCGGGCGAGGACGCCGGCCCGCACGGCCTGGGAGTGGCCGCCACCCTGGCTCAGTGGGCGCTGGCCCGCTGCGACATGGGGCACGGCAGACCGCACGAGGCGGCGGCCCGGCTGGAACCGCTGGTGGGCACCGGCCCGGGCGAACTGCCGGGGACCGCCTCCGGGCGCGGGCACTTCGCGCTCCAGGCACTGGCCGCGCCGTGCCTGGTGGAGGCGGCCGCCCAGGCGGGCGACCGGCGCACCGCGCACGCCGCGCTGGCGCACTTCGCCCGGTGGACCGCCGTCACCGCGGACCCGATGGCCCCCGTCCACCTCGCCCGCTGCCGGGCCCTGCTCGCCGGGCCGGAGGAGGCGCCGGAGCTGTTCGCGGAGGCGCTGGAGGCGCACGCGCGGATCGACAGCGACTTCGAGTACGGCCGCACCCAGCTGCTGCACGGCAAGGCGCTGCGCCGCGGCCGCCGGCCGGGCGCGGCCCGCGGGGTGCTGCGCGACGCGCTCCTGGCCTTCGAGCGGTGCGGCGCCCGGAGCTGGGCCGACCAGGCCCGCGCCGAGCTGCGGGCCACCGGCGAGGCGGCGGGGCAGGGCGCGCCGCGGGTGCTGGGCAGACTGACCCCGCAGCAGCTGCGCATCGCGCGCTGTGTTGCCGAGGGGGCCACCAACCGGGAGGTCGCGCTGCGGCTGTCGGTCAGCCCCCGCACGGTCGACCACCACCTGCGCAACGTCTTCGCCGCGCTGGGCATCCGCTCCCGGGTGGAGCTCACCCGGGTCCTGGCGGCGGCCGGCGACGGCCGGCACGACGGCTGAGAGCAGGACCGGCGGCGTGACCGGCGGCGTGACCGGCGGGGCCGGGTGCCGGTCGCGCCGCCGTACACCTGGGAGACTGAGCGGTCGCTAAGCGATTTCCGCACGCCTCTGGATATCCCGGTCCGGGCCTGCTGACAATGCTGCATCGAGCCGCTCCCGACACCCGCCAGGTGGAGGACCGAGATGCACCCCGTCGTACGCGCCCCCGTGAACGCCGAGGCCGTGGCCGTGCTGCACCGGGCCGCCCGCCCGCTGATGGACGAACTCCCCCGGCTCACCGACCGCGTGGTCGAGCTTCTGTGCAAGGAGGAGCCCGCCTACCGCGCCGCCTCCGTCGACCAGGACGAGCTGTGGCACGAGGTGTACCGCTCCCTGCGGCACAACGTGGGCTCCCTGCTGCGCCCCAAGGAACTGCGCGACGCCGCCCGCCGCTGCTCGTGGCGGATCGGCGCCGACCGCGCCGAGCAGGGACTGCCGCTGGACGCCCTGATGCGGGCCTTCCGGCTCGGCGGCGCGGTGGTCTGGCAGTCCCTGGTGGACCGGGTCACCCGGTACGACCCCGACGGCGCGCGGCTGCTGGTCCACGTCGCGGCCGAGGTGTGGGACTTCGTCGACGAGCACTGCGCGGTGGTCGCCGAGGCGTACCGGCAGACCGAGCGCCGGCTGGCCTGGCGCCACGGCAACCGCCAGCGGCTGATGGCCGACGCCCTGCTGGAGGGCACCATGCGCGTCGCGGACCTCGTGGAGACCTCCGAGGCGCTGGGGCTGCCCGAACGGGGCCGGTACGCGGTGGTGGCCGTCGCGGGCCCCGGCCGGGAGGCCCACCGCGGACTGATCCGCTCCCGCGTCCCCGCGGCCGTACGGATCCTGTGGCACCCCCGGTCCGACGCCGACCTGGGCATCGCCACGCTCGGCGGCGATCACGGCGATCACGGCGATCACGGCGATCACGGCGTCTCCGGTGGCGCCGACGCCCCCGACGCCTCCGGCACCGCCGACGGCCTGCTGGCGGAGCTGGCGGGAGCCCTGCCCGCGCTGCCGGGGCTGCGTACCGGCATCAGCTTCGCGGTGGAGGGCCTGGCCCGGATCGGCGAAGCCCGCCGGCTCGCCGAGACCGCGCTGCGCTCGGCCGCCCCGGGCGGGGCCCCGGTCCTGCTCCACGAGCATCTGCCCGCCGCCCTGCTGGTCTCCTCGCCCGGCCTGGCCGCGGCGCTGGCCGACCGGGTGCTGGGACCGGTGCTGAGGCTGGAGGGCGCCGACCGGGACCTGCTGCTGGACACCCTCACCGCCTGGCTGGAGTGCGACGGATCGGCGCGGCGGGCCGGGAGCAGGCTGTTCTGCCACCGCAACACCGTCCTCAACCGGCTGCGCCGCTTCGAACAGCTCACCGGCAGGTCGCTCGGCCGCCCCCACGAGATGGCCGAGCTCTCCCTCGCTCTGACCGCCCGCCGCGTCCTCCACGGCCAGGCGTGCGGTCAGGGCCCGGAGGCGGCGCGGACCGCGCCCGGCCGGGCCCGCCCCGCGGTCTGAGCGCACGGACGCGCGAAGGCGGGTGCGCGTACCCGATGGTTCCAGACATACGAGGACGCTGCGCGCGAAGAGGTATAGAGCGGCCCGGAGGATGGGGAGGATCTGTGGGAGACGTCCGCGGAACCGGCCGCGGGCCCTCCCCGGACCCCTGCCCGCACCACCGGCCCGCCGCCCCTCACGGCGGCGCGGCCGGCGGGGCACACTCCCGGGGAATCCACCGCAGGGGGGCAGCGCAACGAGGAGGAAGCACGTGGTCGACGCACATCGCACGTTCGTCATCGTCGGCGGCGGCCTGGCCGGGGCGAAGGCGGCCGAGACCCTGCGGGCGGAGGGCTTCACCGGCCGCGTCATCCTGATCGGCGACGAACGCGACCACCCCTACGAGCGGCCTCCCCTCTCCAAGGGCTACCTCGGCGGCACCGCCGAACGCGACGGCGTCTTCGTCCACGAGCCCGCCTGGTACGCCGGGGCCGCCGTCGAGCTCCACCTCGGCCAGCCCGCCGTCCGCCTCGACCGGGAGGCGATGACGGTGGAGCTCGGCGACGGCACCCGGATCCACTACGACAAGCTGCTGCTGGCCACCGGCGCCGAGCCGCGCCGCCTGAACGTCCCCGGCACCGGGCTGGCCGGGGTGCACCACCTGCGCCGTCTGGCGCACGCCGACCGACTGCGCGGCACCCTGGCCGGACTCGGCCGCGACAACGGGCACCTGGTCGTCGCGGGCGCGGGCCGGATCGGCCTGGAGGTTGCCGCGGTCGCCCGCTCCTGGGGCGCCGAGGTCACCGTGATCGAGCCGAACCCCACCCCGCTGCACCCCGTACTCGGCCCCGAGCTGGGCGCCGTCCTCGCCGACCTGCACCGCGAACACGGCGTGCGCCTGTACTTCGGCACCTCCCTCACCGAGATCGTCGGCCAGGACAGCCAGGTCCTGGCCGTGCGCACGGGGGACGGCGAGGAGCACCCGGCGCACGCCGTGCTCGCCGCCATCGGCGCCGCCCCCCGCGTCTCCCTGGCCCGGGCCGCCGGGCTGGAACTGGCCGGGGAGCCCGTGGGCGGCATCGCGGTGGACGCCTCGCTGCGCACCAGCGACCCCGACATCCACGCGGCCGGCGACGTCGCCGCCCTCCACCACCCGCTGTTCGGCACCCGGCTGCGCGTCGAGCACTGGGCCAACGCCCTGAACGGCGGACCGGCCGCAGCCCGGGCGATGCTCGGCCAGGAGGTCTGCTACGACCGGGTGCCGTACTTCTTCTCCGACCAGTACGACATGAGCATGGAGTACTCCGGCTGGGCGCCGCCCGGCTCGTACGACCAGGTGGTCGTCCGCGGCGACCTCGGCAAGCGGGAGTTCACCGCGTTCTGGCTGAGCGAGGGGCGGGTGCTGGCCGGGCTGGGCATGAACACCGAAGGCGTCACCGGGCCGGTCCAGCGGCTGGTCCGCTCCGGCCGGGAGACCGATCCGGAGAAGCTGGCCGACCCCTCGCTGCCGCTGGAGGAGCTGGCCGGAGACTGACCCGCCGGCCCCGCCCGGACCCGCCTCGATTCCGCCCCGGCCGCGGGCCGCCGCCCGCGAAACCGTAGCGTGGCGGTATGACTGCCCCCGTCATCCGTACCGCGCTGGTGCCCGCGTCCGAGATCCTCGGCCTGCGCCGGGAGGTGCTGCGCCCGGGGCTGCCGCGCGAGGCGGCGGTCTTCCCCGAGGACGGCGACCCCGCCGCGTTCCACATCGCCTCCTACGAGGACTCCTACGAGGACTCCTACGGGGACTCCTACGGGGGCTTCCGCGAGGGGGACGCCCCGGAGGTCCTCGGATGCGGCACGTTCTTCCCCGAGCCGTTCCCCGGCCCGTTCCCCGAACCCCTCTCCGGCCCGCAGCCGGACTCTGCCGCGACCGCGTACCGCTTCCGGGGCATGGCCAGCGCCCCCGCCGCCCGCGGCCGGGGCCACGGCGCCGCCGTGCTGCGCGCGGGCACCGCCGAGGCCGCCGCCCGCGGCGCCGCACTGCTGTGGTGCAACGGACGCACCACGGCCCGGGGCTTCTACGAGCGCCAGGGTTTCCGGGCGCACGGCGAGGAGTTCGTCATCGAGGGCGTCGGCCCGCACCTCGTGTTCGTCCGGGAGGTCCGGCCCCGGACCCGCCCTGCCGGGGACACCGCGGCGCGGCCGTAGACTTTCCGCCGTGGCGGGACGGATCAACGACGACGACGTGAAGGCGGTACGGGACGCGGTCCCGATCGACGCCGTCGTCTCCGAGTACCTCCAGCTGCGCCCGGCCGGCGGCGGAAACCTCAAGGGCCTGTGCCCCTTCCACGACGAGAAGTCCCCCTCCTTCCACGTCAGCCCGAGCAAGGGCCTGTACCACTGCTTCGGCTGCCAGGCCGGCGGGGACACCCTCGACTTCGTGATGAAGGTGGACCACCTCTCCTTCTCCGAGGCCGTCGAGCGGCTCGCCTCCCAGGCGGGGGTCACCCTGCGCTACGAGGAGGGCGGCTACGCCCCCGGCCGCCAGCAGGGCGAGCGCATCCGGCTGGTCCAGGCGCACAAGGCCGCCGCCGCCTTCTACACCGAGCAGCTCGACTCGCCGGAGGCCGAGACCGGCCGCCGCTTCCTGGCCGAGCGCGGCTTCGGACAGGAGGCCGCCGCGCACTTCGGCGTCGGCTACTCCCCGGCCGGCTGGGACCACCTCACCCGCTTCCTGCGCGGCAAGGGCTTCAGCGACAAGGAGCTGATCCTGGCCGGCCTCGCCCAGGAGAGCCGCAACGGCCGCCCCATCGACCGCTTCCGCGGCCGGCTGATGTGGCCCATCCGCGACATCACCGGCGAGGTCGTCGGCTTCGGCGCCCGCAAGCTGCGCGAGGACGACAACGGGCCGAAGTACCTCAACACCCCCGAGACGGCGATCTACCACAAGTCCCAGGTGCTCTACGGCATCGACCTGGCCAAGCGCGAGATCGCCAAGACCGGCCGGGCCGTGGTCGTCGAGGGCTACACGGACGTGATGGCCTGCCACCTCGCCGGGGTCACCGGCGCCATCGCCACCTGCGGCACCGCCTTCGGCGGCGAGCACATCAAGATCCTGCGGCGGCTGCTGATGGACAACTCCCGCTCGGAGGTCGTCTTCACCTTCGACGGCGACGCGGCCGGGCAGAAGGCCGCGCTGCGCGCCTTCGAGGACGACCAGAAGTTCGCCGCCCGCACCTCCATCGCCATCACCCCCGGCGGCATGGACCCGTGCGAACTGCGGCTGACCGAGGGCGACGAGGCGGTGGCGGCCCTGGTCCAGGGGCGCTCGCCACTGTTCGAATTCGCCATCCGCTCGGTCACCGGGCAGCACAACCTGGACACCGCCGAGGGCCGGGCCGCCGCCCTGGAGGAGGCCGCGCCGATCGTCGCGCGGATCAAGGACGGCTCGATCCAGCACCAGTACGCCGTACGCCTGGCCGGGCTGCTGGGCATCCTCGACACCGAGTTCGTGGTGCGGCGGGTGGGGCAGCTGGCCCGCTGGGAGCGCGAGCGGCGGGCCGGCGGCCCGGGAGGCCAGGGAGGTCCGCGGCAGCGCCGCCCCGCTTCACCGCCCGCACCGCAGGTGAGGCCCGGCCCCGCGCCCGGCGGCCCCCGGCTGGACCTGCGCAGCCCCCAGCGGCTGGCCGAGCGCGAACTGCTCAAGCTGGCACTGCAGTTCCCGGTGCTGGTCTCCCCGCTCTTCGACGCCTACGGGGCCGACGAGTTCACCGCCGAGCCCTACGCCGAGGTGCGCCGGGCCGTGGAGAGGGCCGGGGGAGTGGAGCGGGCCGACGGGGAGTACCTGACGCGGGTGCGGGACGCCGCGCCGGACGACACCGTGCGGTCGATGATCACCGAGCTGAGCGTCGAGCCGCTGCGCACCCCGCGCGAGCCCGACGAGGCCTACGCCGGGGAGTTCCTGGTCAAGGTGCGGCTGGAGGCGGTCAACCGCCGGATCGCCGAACTGAGCAGCACCCTCGCGCGCATGGCGAACAGCGGGGACGAGGCCCAGACGGCCGTCGCCGAGCAGCTGTGGACGCTGGAGCGGTACGGCCGTTCGCTGCGCGACCGCGGCGCCGCCGCGCTCTGGTCGTAGGCCGCGCGCGGAACGAGCGGGCCGGATCCCGCACCGGCCCGTTCTGTCACGTTCCGCACCCGTTCGGTCACCCGTGAGTCCAGAAACCGTGCGCACGCCCCTCGTGGCGGGAGTGTGTCGTACCCCACACTGAGGGAGGTGCCCGAGCCCCCGGAGCGCGTACCCCCTCGGCACCGTTCGTCCGCCGCGGTGCGGGCGGCGGTGCGGCCGCGCCCGTCCTCGTCTCGCGTGTCGTCCCCGAACCGGCAGCGACCAACTTGGAGGCCGCCCCCGTGCAGACCCGGACCCTCGCCGCCCCCGCCGCTTCCACCGCCCCCGCCGCTTCCACCGCCCCCGCCGCTTCCGGCACCCCGAGCGCTCCGGCCCTGGCCGCCGTACCGCCCGGGGACGGCCCGCGGGCGGTCTCCGGGCGGGAGGCCGTTCCCGGGCGGGAGGCCGTCCCCGGGTGTGAGGCGGAACCGGATGCCGAACGCCTCCGGGCGGAGCCCCCTCTCGCCCCCCGGACGGGCGGACCCGACGCGACCGGTCCCTCCGCCGACCTCTTCCGCCAGTACCTGCGCGAGATCGGCCGCGTCCCCCTGCTGACGGCCGCCGAGGAGGTCGAGCTCGCCCGGCGCGTCGAGGCGGGGCTGTTCGCCGAGGAGAAGCTCACCCGCACCCCCGGCCTCGATGAGAGCCTCGCCCTCGACCTCGACCGGCTGGTGGTCATGGGCCGGGTGGCCAAACGCCGCCTGATCGAGGCCAACCTCCGCCTGGTGGTCTCGGTGGCCAAGCGGTACGCCGGCCGCGGGCTGACCATGCTCGACCTGGTCCAGGAGGGCAACCTGGGCCTCATCCGGGCCGTGGAGAAGTTCGACTACACCCGCGGCTACAAGTTCTCCACCTACGCCACCTGGTGGATACGCCAGGCCATGTCCCGGGCGCTGGCCGACCAGGCCCGCACCATCAGGGTCCCGGTGCACGTCGTGGAACTGATCAACCGGGTCGTCCGCGTCCAGCGCCGCATCCTCCAGGAGCGCGGCTACGAGCCGACGCCCGAGGAGGTCGCGGCCCAGCTCGGCCTGACCGGAGAGCGGGTCGGCGAGGTGCTGCGGCTGGCCCGGGAACCGGTGTCGCTGCACGCCCCGGTGGGCGAGGAGGACGACGTCAGCCTCGGCGACCTCATCGAGGACGGCGACGCCCCCTCACCCGTGGAGACCGCCGCCTTCCTGCTGCTGCGCCGGCACCTGGACGCGGTGCTGTCCACCCTCGGCGAGCGGGAGCGCAGGGTCGTCCAGCTGCGCTACGGGCTCGTCGACGGCCGGCCCCGCACGCTGGAGGAGATCGGCCGCCTCTTCGGCGTCACCCGCGAACGCATCCGCCAGATCGAGTCCAGGACGCTGGCCAGGCTCCGGGACCACGCTTACGCGGACCAGCTCAGGGGCTATCTGGACTGACCTCCCGGCCCCCGACCCCCGGCCGCTCGGCCCCGTCGGCCGGCTCGGCCCGATCCCCGGCCCCCGGCCGGTGCCGCCGGTGCGGGCTCAGCCGAAAGCACCCGGATGCGTCTGCTCCCGCACCGTCGCGTACTGCTGCCGCACCGCCTGGCCCACCGCCAGCTCCTCGCCCGGTTCCAGGACCCGGCCGGCGGGGGCGGACCACATCGGGGGCTGCCGCGGCGAGAGCGTGCCCCGGGACACCCCCAGAGCCCAGGCGGCCTGGCGGGCCGCGCCCAGCGCCGTGTAGTCGGCGGGCTCGGGGACCACCACCTGCGCGCCCAGCAGGGCCGGGGCGATCGCCTGTACGGCCGGGAGACCGGCCGCTGCCCCCAGCAGGAAGACCCGGCCGACCGACACGCCCCGGCCGCGCAGCACGTCCAGGGCGTCGGCGAGACCGCACAGCATCCCCTCGAAGGCGGCGCGCGCCAGATGCTCCGGCTTCATGCTCTCGCGCCGCAGCCCGGCCAGCGTGCCGGCGGTGTGCGGCAGATCGGGGGTGCGCTCACCCTCCAGATAGGGCAGCAGCACCAGCCCGTGGGAGCCGGGCGTGGAGGCCAGCGCTAGCTCCGACAGGCCCTCCAGGGAGGTGCCGAGCAGTTCGGCGGCGCCGCGCAGCGCCCGTACGGCGTTGAGCGTGTGCACCACCGGCAGATGCATACCGGTGGCGTCGGCGAGCGAGGTGATCATGCCGGTCGGCTCGGCCAGCGCCTGGTGGTGCACGGAGAAGACCGAACCGGAGGCCCCCAGCGAGACCACCGCATCACCCGGGCCGACGCCCAGGCCGAAGGCGGCGGCCATCGTCTCGCCCGTGCCGGCCGAGATCAACAGCCCCTCGGGGGTGTGACCGGCGGGCTCGGCCGGACCCAGCACATCCGGCAGCCTCACCGGATGACCGAGCGCCAGCTCGGCCAGGTCCGCCCGCCAGGACTCGGTGGCGGCCGACCAGTAGCCGGTCCCCGAGGCGTCACCGCGGTCGGTGGTGCGGCGCTGCGGACGGCCCAGCAGCTGCCACACCAGCCAGTCGTGCGGCTGGAGGACCTCGGCCACGCGCCGGGCCGCCTCCGGCTCGTGCCGGGCCAGCCAGCGCAGCTTCGCGACCGGCTGCGCCGCCTGCGGCACGGTGCCCACCGCCTGCGCCCACGCCTCGCGTCCGCCGAGCGCGTCGACGAGGTCGGCCGCGGCGGTCTGCGCGCGCCGGTCGTTGCCGGCCAGCGCGGGCCGCACCGGGTCGCCCGCCTCGTCGAGCGCGACCAGCCCGTTCTGCTGCGCCGAGACGCCGATGGCCTGGACGCCCTCCAGCACCCCGCCGGCCGCGGCGTCGCCGAGCGAGAGCAGCCACGCCTGCGGGTCGGTCTCGGTGCGCCTGCCCGGGGCCGCTCCGGTCCCGTCCTCCCCGCCGCCGGCGCCCCCGGGCGCGGGATGCGGGGCGTATCCCTGTCTGACGACGGCACCGGTGTCGGTGTCGCAGACGACGATGCGGGTGTACTCGGACGAACTGTCCAGACCGGCGACTGTCCCCATGCAGGAGATGATGCCTCACCGGCCGCGGGCGCCTCCTTCCGGCCCTACGGCTGGGTGGGGGAGTCCGCGCGGGCCGCCGTGTCGGAGGGGATCCCGGACCCTTCCCGCATTCCGGCCGGCGGCTGCCCCGAGGAGCCGGAGGAGACCGGTACCAGCCGGGGCATCAGGGCCCTGACGGCGGGCTCCGTCCAGCGGGCGGCCAGCGGGCCGATTATCACCATCAGCAGCACGTAGGCGGTGGCCAGCGGACGGATCTCGGTGGCGACCCCGGCCGCCAGGCCGGCGATGACGATGGAGAACTCGCCGCGCGCCACCAGGGCTCCGCCCGCCCGCAGCCGGCCCCTGGGGCTGATGTCGGCGCGCTGCGCCGCGTACCAGCCGGTGGCGACCTTGGTCACCACGGTCACCACGGCCAGGATCAGCGCCGGGACGAGCACCGGCGGGATGTTGCCCGGATCGGTGGACAGGCCGAAGAAGACGAAGAACACCGCCGCGAACAGGTCCCGCAGCGGGGTGAACAGCCGCTGGGCGCTCTCGGCGACCTCGCCGGACAGGGCGATGCCGACGAGGAACGCGCCGACCGCCGCCGAGACGTGCAGCTGCTGGGCGATCCCGGCGATCAGGACGGTCAGGCCGAGCACCACCAGCAGCAGCAGCTCGGGGTTGTCGGAGGAGACGGCCTTGCTGATCAGCCGGCCGTGGCGCAGCGCGACGTAGAGGACCAGGCCGACCGTGCCCAGGGCGACGATCAGGCTGACGCTGCCGCCCATCAGGCCGACACCGGCCAGCAGGGTGGTCAGGATCGGCAGGTAGACCGCCATCGCCAGGTCCTCCATGACCAGGACGCCGAGGACGACGGGTGTCTCGCGGTTGCCGAGCCGGCCCAGGTCGGTGAGGACCTTGGCGATGACGCCGGAGGAGGAGATCCAGGTGACGCCGGCCAGTGCCACGGCGGCCACCGGCCCCCAGCCCAGGACGAGGGCGGCGACGGCTCCCGGCGTGGCGTTGAGGACGAAGTCCACCATGCCCGAGGGGTACTGCGTCCTGAGGTTGTCCACGAGCTCGGAGGCGCTGTACTCCAGGCCCAGCAGGAGCAGCAGCAGGATCACGCCGATCTCGGCGCCGATGGCGATGAACTCCTCGCTGGCGCTGAGCTCGAAGATCCCGCCGTGGCCGAAGGCGAGGCCGACCAGCAGGTAGAGGGGGATGGCGGACAGGCCGATCCGCCCGGCGAACCGCCCGATGATCCCCAGACCGAGGATGATGGCGCCCAGCTCGATGAGCAGCATGGTGGTGTCGTGCATGCTCAGCCCCCCGTGATGATCTGGGCGAGTTCCTCGACGCCCTGGCGGGTGCCCACGACCACGAGGATGTCCCCCGCCTCCAGTCTGAAGTCCGGCCCCGGGGCAGGGTGCGGCGCGGTGCGCCGCAGGACCGCGACGATGGACGCCCCGGTGCGGGTACGGGCACGGGTGTCGCCCAGCGGCCGGCCCCGGTAAGGGGACTTGGCGGTCACCGGGATCCGCTCGGTGGCCAGGTCCAGTTCCCCGACGGCCAGATCCGGCGCCTCGGGCTCGGGGGCGATCAGCGCGGCCAGGGAGGCGGCCTCGTCGGAGTCGAGCTGGAAGGACGCCTGGCAGGTGTCGGGGTCCTCGGGGTCGTAGAAGCCCAGGAAGCGGCGGCCGTCCTGGTGGACGACGACGGACAGGTGCCGCCCGGAACGGGTGGCGACGTCGTACTGGATGCCGACGCCCGGAAGCGGTGTGCGTTTCATCGGCAAGGCTCTCCCCCGCGGGACGGATCGGGCGGGCCCTGGACGTGCGGCGCCGCCGGAAGAGCCCGTTCTCGTGGAATTTCACGTGGAATGGAGCCAAGTTTCGCACAGGAGGCCGTCCGGCCGGTGTGTAACCGGTACGCCTCCTCGCTGGTCACCGACCCGCGGACCGCTCCATGGCCGCCTCCACGAGCCGGCCGAACCGTCCGGGGTCCATGGGCGGGACGCCGGCACCCCCCTCCTGGATCCGCTCGCCGTCGAGTTCGGCGGCCGGCGTGCCGGTGACGTCCTCGGCCGCGTCGAACTTCGCCGAGACCCGCAGCGCCCACGGATCGTAGACCCCGTCCAGGACCGCCCTCTCGAAGCCGTCGTGTCCCCTGAGCACGGCGACCTCCTGGGCGAGCCCGACCAGGTGCCGGTCGTCGGCGAACTCGTCCGAGGCCTCGTCGGGGTGGCGGTCGGCGGAGAAGAGCACCTCCTTGTAGGCCAGGAACGCCTCGGGGCTCACGTCCAGCGCGGCACCGAGCGCACTGAGCGCGTTGCGCGAACCGGTGCCGCCGGCGCGTTCGTCGAGGAAGGTGCCGAAGACGTACTCGGCCCGGTACCGGCCCGCCTCGGCATCCTCGCGGATCCGCCCGCCGTTGGCCTGCTCGAAGGCGGCGCAGACCGGGCAGCGCAGGTCCTCGTAGAGGGTGAGGGTGTGCCCGGCGTCCTCCCGGCCCAGGATGATGTCGGTTCCTCCCTCGCCCCGGGCGTGGGCCGGCGCTGTGTACCGCGCGTACGGGCCGGAGCCACCGCCCTCCTCGGCGACCTCGGCGGCGGCGGCCCAGTCGCTGCCGTCGCCCCGTCCGCCGCCGTCCCCGCGTGTGGCCAGGGAGCCGACCAGGGCCGAGGTGGCCAGCAAGGCCGCCACCGCGGCGCCCACGGCGAGCCGGCGGCGCAGCCTGGCTCGTGCGGCCTGCCGCGCGCGTTCGGCCCGCAGCCGTTCGCGTGCGGTCCTGCCGGGCGCGTCGGCGGAGGTTCCGGCGGCCTTCAGCGGTCCGCCTGCTCGGTTGTCGGTTCTGCTCATGGTGCTGCTCTCCGTGTGACGGACGGGGTGAACGGGGCCGTCCCGCCCGGAGAGGTCCGGGCGGGACGGCAGGAGCGAAGCGGACCGGGCCGGTCAGGACAACGCCGTGATGGCCTGCCAGCCACTGTTGCCCACGACGGTGGGACTGCCGGCCGCCTCCCGGCCACCCCGCAGGAACAGCAGCCGTCCGGAAGCGTCGGTGGTCCACAGGTCGGCGACCCCGTCGTCGTCGGCGTCGCCGGGAGCGGTGATCAGCGGCCGGTCGGTGGTCGTCCAGCCGTCTCCGTAGGCCACGCGTGCGGCGGTGTCGCCCAGTGAGGCCGGATCGGTGGCGTCCGGGTCCTCCGCGTCGGGCTGTCCGCGGTGGAGCCACAGCTCGCCGGTGGAGGTGTTCCGGACCAGCAGGTCGGGGTGGCCGTCGCCGTCCAGGTCGCCGGGGGAGACCAGGGTGGTGTCGCGCCAGCCGCTGTCTCCGATGAGGATCGGCAGGTCGAGATAGCCGTTGGTGTAGCCGGGCAGGTACCACAGCCGGTCGCCGATGACGGCCACCAGGTCGGTGGCGGCCGACTCGGTGTCGGCGTCGAGGTCGCCGACGGCGACGAGCTGGTCGAGGGAGGCCGGGTCGAGGTACTGGGTGTCCTCCTCGTCGGTGAACTGCAGGATCTCCTGCCGGGTGTCACCGGAGACGTGGCCGAGCCCGTCGTTGGGGTAGAGCCACAGTCTGCCGTCGCCGCGCCGGGTGATCAGGTCGGAGTAGCCGTCGGCGGTCCAGTCGCCGCGCTGGGTGATCAGCGAGCCGGTCCAGTCGCCGGTCGGGGAGACATCGACCCTGGGAGCGTGACCGCCGGAGCCGTTGCCGGGGTACAGCCGCAGGTTGCCGCCGCCGTCGACGGCGTAGAAGTCCGGATTCCCGTCGCCGTTGAGGTCCCCGGGCGCGTCGGTGACCCCGGCGCTCGCCGCGTAGAAGGTGTAGCGCTGGGTGTCGGAGACGTTGCCGGCCCGGTCGACGCTCTGTACGTACAGGGTGTGCGGCCCGGTACTGGCGGGAGTGAGCGAGACATCCACCGAGCCGCCCGCGCCGGCGGGGCGCACGGAGTTCGCCGGCGGGTTCCGGTCCAGGCCGTACCGGTACTCGACCACGTCGGCGACCCCGCCGCTGCCCAAGGTGAAGGTGCCCGGGGTGCGGGCCGGGGCGCCCAGGGTCCCGTCGCTGCCGTCCGGGTACTGGGCCGAGGTGACGGTGGGCAGCTGGGTGGGCCTTTGCGGGTCGAAGCCGAAGCGGCAGCCGGGGTCGCCCTTGGGGGGTGTCCAGTCGGACGCGGAGTGGGAGTCCAGCGCCCTGGCCTTCCAGGAGAAGTTCCCGCCGGCGGCGCCGGTGTGCTCGGCCAGCAGACTCTTGGAGACGGTGACGTGTGCGTAGGTGCCGCCGCTGCGCGAGGCGACCGTCACGGTCCTGTCGAAGAGCAGCCCGGGGTCCTCGTACCGCTTGCCGGTGGCCCACAGGTGGAACTGGACCCGCACGTCACCGCCGTCGGGGTCGGAGACGTAGGCCGTCAGCCGCACATCGGTGTTGCCCAGCCACACCCGCGGGGCGGTGTAGCCGCAGTCGGTGCCGTTGTGGGTACTGGGGCTGGTGTCCAGATTCCAGGGCGCCTTGGGAATCCGGTTGTAGTCGACGATGAGCTTGGGGTTGGGACTGAACCGCTTCCAGCCGTAGGTGTCGGTCTCGTTGCTCGCCCGCAGTCCGAAGGTGATGTTGCTCCACCTCTTGGAGGCGGCCTGCCGCGCGGCCTCGGTGGCGTCGAAGTCGACGCCCTTGTTGGCGCAGCCGTACGTCTCGTTGCCGTGTGCGGCGTTGAGAGTGTCCAGCTTGGTGCTCCAGGAGGGCTGCCTGTTCCAGGTGGTGGAGGAGCTGATCGCTCCGGTCAGCCACAACTCCACCGGCCGGGCGGAGCAGGACCACGAGTGGGTCATGGTGATGTTGAACTGCGCGTCCAGCACCTGCACCCCGGCCAGGTCCCTGGCGCCCATCCGGAAGAACGAGCGGGCGGTGCCGCCGGTGGCCGACTCGTACCCCACTCGCGCGTCCTTGGCGCTGCTGCCCCAGCCCGTGCCGTTCCAATAGGAATTGTTCGGACGGGGCTTGTAGGCAGTGGTCCAGGCCTCGCGGTCGCCTGTGAAGCGAGGGTCGATGTAGACGGGGAAGGTGGTGTCGGGTGAGGAGAGCAGATCCCGGTCGGGGGAGAGGACCAGGGCATGCTCCGACACCTCGACGCCCACCGCGGCGCTACGGGTGCCCGGATCGAAGTCGTCACCGGACAGGAGCGGGGCGTCCGCGGTGGTCTGCTCGGCGGCGGTCCCGTATCTCCGGGTGGCCGACTCCCCGGCGGCCGTCGTCTGCTCGGCGGAGGAGTCCCACATCCGGGCGGTGGAGGTGGCGAACACCGTCTGCCCGGCCGGGTTCTGTGCCGTCAGCGCGTTGGTCTCCCCGTCAAGGCTGATGGTGAGCCCTTCGGTCTCGAAGCCGAAGGAGATCTCCCGCAGCGCGGCGCTGTTCGCGGCCTGGGGCGTCTTGACGACGAGTACCTGGGAGAATCCGTCGACGTCGGCCGCCAGCGCCAGGTCGACGCCGGGCAGGACGTCGGGATAACGGGCGACACTGTCCTCCAGTACCGGCTCGGGGAGCGGATCGGGCCATGACAGGGCCAGGGTCCGGCCCTGGTCGGCCATCTCCACCAGCGGCCCTTCGCCCCCCGCGGAGAAGGTGACGCTGCCTGCGGCGGCCCTGGGCGCCACCCGGCCGTCCGCCTTGGCGAGGGTGGTGTCCACCGGTGTCCAGCCGCCGTCGCGCCGTACCCGTACGGGGCGCGCGTGCTGGGTCAGGCGCAGGGTGCCGTCAGGCTGGGCGTGCACCTCGCTGGATTCGGTGCGCAGCGCGGTGACCTCGACCGCCTCGCCGCTGCGGGCGGCCCGGTCCAGCGCCCGCTCCTCGGCCGTGGCCCCGGCCGGCAGGGCGCCGGACCCGTCCGCGTGGGCGGCGGGAGGGAGAAGAGCGAGCGATGCGCCGACCAGCACGGCCGTCAGGGCCGCGCCGCCGAACGGTCTGCGCCGCACCGGCCGCCGGAAACGTCCACCGGGCATAGCGGGCTTACCTCCAGTGCTTCCTTACGTGTCGTCAACTGCCGCGAACGGTACAGCCTTTGCTCTTTTTTGAGTCTGACGGGTCAGATCAAGTCAACAGTTGACCGAAACGGTTGTCAGGGGAAGTTGTGCCGTCTTAGTGTTCGGCCGATTACAAGATCTTCAGATTTTGGGGGCAGGGTGGGGACGCGGGCCGAGCAGGTCCTCTGGCAGCTCAAGTACCTCGGACACTGGCGGCGATCGGTGACCTTGGTGACGTTCGTCGCCATGTTGATCACCCTGCTGCCCCAGGCCGATGTCGCCGCGGCGGCAGCGCTGAGGAGCGAGCCGCCGGCGCCGAAGCACGAGCGCCCGGTTCCGGGCCGGGACCACAAACCCGGGAAGAGGACCGGGCCGGACGACACCGCCCGGGACTGGCGCCCCCCGCTCGGCACCTGGCGGGCCGCCTCCGGTGTGCTGCCGGTGGCAGAGACGGACGGCGACGGGAGTGAAGCCCGGCTGCACCCGGCCGACCCCGCCCGCCCCGCGGACCGCCTGCCGGCCCTGGACGCGAGCGCCGACATCCCCGTCACCCTGCGCCCGGTCGGCTCCACGGCGAAGACCGGCGGGAAGGCGCCGGAGAAGAACGGAGCCGGGAACCGGAAGCGGGCCGGTACCGGTGACCTGGCCCGCGTCGAGGTCAGGTCCCCGGCAGCCGCCCGCCGGATGGGCGTGGGCGGCGTGCTCCTGACCGTCGCACCCGCGCCGGCGCAGAACGTCCTGGCCGGCCGGAAACCCGCGTCCGGCCGGGTCGGCGTCGAGATCGACTACTCCTCCTTCGGCCAGGCCTACGGCGGCGACTGGGGCTCCCGGCTCACTCTCGTCGAGCTCCCCTCCTGCGCGCTGACCAGCCCCGCCGAGCGGGACTGCCGCGAGGCGACCGCACTGCGCAGCGTCAACGACCCCGCCGAACGGACCCTCACCGCCGAGGTCACGCTGACCGCCGCGCAGCCGACGGTGCTGGCCGCCGTCGCCTCGGCCTCCGGGGCCTCCGGCTCATACGCCGCCACCCCGCTGTCCCCCTCGGGCTCCTGGATGGCCGGCAGTTCCTCCGGCGGCTTCTCCTGGACGTACCCGATCGAGGCACCCGAGGTCCCCGGCGGGCCGCAGCCCGAGGTGGCTCTCTCCTACTCCTCCCAGTCGGTCGACGGCCGTACCGCATCCACCAACGCCCAGTCCTCGTGGGTCGCCGAGGGCTGGGACTACGAACCCGGCTTCATCGAACGCCGCTACCGCTCCTGCTCCGACGACCAGGGCGACGGCGCCAACAACACCACCAAGACCGGCGACCTGTGCTGGGGCTCCGACCAGGTGGTGATGTCACTCGGCGGCAGCTCCGGCGAACTGGTCAAGGACGACACCACCGGCACCTGGCGCCCCGCCGACGACGACGGCTCCCGGCTGGAGCGCCGGACCGGCGCGGACAACGGCACACGGGACGGCGAGTACTGGGTCCTGACCACCACCGACGGCACCCGGTACCACTTCGGCCTGAACAAGCTGCCCGGCGCCCCCGACGGCACGGTCACCAACTCCACCGCCACCGCCCCGGTGTACGGGAACCACCCCGGCGAGCCCTGCCACGCGAGTACCTTCGCGGCCTCCTCCTGCACCCAGGCCTGGCGCTGGAACCTCGACTACGTCGTCGACCCGCACGGCGACGCGATGAGCCTGTGGTGGGCGAAGGAGACCAACCGCTACGGCGCGGCAGGCAAGGACGACGGCGTCGCCTACACCCGTGCCACCCACCTCAGGCGCGTCGACTACGGCCAGCGCGCCGACACGCTCTTCACCGCGCGGCCCGCCGGGCGGATGAACTTCACCGTCGCCGAACGCTGCCTGCCCACCGACTCCTTCGACTGCGCCGAGTCCAAGCGGACCGCCACCAACGCCAAGCACTGGCCCGACGTCCCGCTGGACCGCCAGTGCAAGGCCGGCGAGAGCTGCAAGGGCAAGAACACCCCGACCTTCTGGTCCACCAAGCGCCTGGTGGAGATCGACACCCAGGTGTTGGCGGGCACCGAGCTGAAGACGGTCGACTCCTGGAAGCTGAAGCAGTCCTTCCCCGCCACCGGTGACGGCACCTCCCCGGCGCTGTGGCTGGAATCCATCACCCGCACCGGGCACGCGGCGGACGGCACCACCGCGTCGATGCCCCCGGTCTCCTTCCGCGGCATCCAGCTGGACAACCGCGTCGACGGCGTCGAGGGCCTGCCGCCCTTCTCCCGCCACCGGGTCAACGCCATCGACACCGAGACCGGCGGCACCATCGCCGTCACCTACTCGGAGAGGGACTGCCGGGCCCTGGAGCCCAAGCGGATGCCGGCCTCACCGCACACCAACACCATGCGCTGCTATCCGCAGTACTGGACACCCGAGGGCGCCTGGGAACCGGTGCGCGACTGGTTCCACAAGTACGTGGTGACACAGGTCCGCGAGGAGGACAACGTCACCGACGCCCCGCCGAAGACCACCAGCTACGAGTACCTCGGCGGCGCCGCCTGGGCCTACGACGACAGCGAGTTCGCCGAGGCCAAGCACCGCACCTGGAGCCAGTACCGCGGCTACGAGCGGGTCCGCACCCGCATCGGCGCCGGCGACGACGTCAAGCAGCTCACCGAGCACCGCTACTTCCGCGGCATGAACGGCGACCGGCTGCCCGACGGCGGCAAACGCTCCGTCACCGTCACCGACTCCGAGGGCGACACCGTCGCCGACGAGCCGCAGTACCAGGGCCAGCTCCGCGAGGAGACCACCTACGCCTTTGACGGCGGCCCGGTGGAGAACGCCACCGTCTTCACCCCCTGGTCGAAGAAGACCGCCTCCCGCGCACGCAAGGGCACCACGGCCCTGGAGGCGTACATGGTGCGCCCGGCCACCATCCGCACCCGTGAACGCGGCGACGGCGGCACCTGGCTGCGTTCCACCGAGACCACCACCTACGACGACCACGGCCTGCCCGTCACCGTCGACGAGACCACCACCGGCGGCACCAGGCGGTGCACCACCACCACCTACGCCCGCAACGCCGCCAAGCACATCGTCGACACCGAGATCCGCGAGGTCACCACGGCGGCCGGCTGCGGCACCGCAGGCGCCACCGTCCTGGACGACACCCGCACCCTCTACGACGGGCAGGCGTACGGCCGGGCGCCGACGCACGGCCTGGTCACCGAGGTCCGCGAACTCGACGCCGACGGCAGCGGCCACATCACCACCGACCGCACCGAGTACGACATCCACGGCAGGGAGACCGCCACCTGGGACGCCGAGGGCCGCAAGACCACCGTCTCCTACACCCCGGCCACCGTCGCCGTCCCGACGCAGACCGTCACCACCGACCCGCTCGGCCACACCGAGACGGTCGAGTTCGACCCGCTGCGCGGCCTGCCGCTCGCCGAGACCGACGCCAACGGCAAGCGCGCCGACATGGAGTACGACCCGCTCGGCCGCCTGCTGAAGGTCTGGGAGACAGACCGGGACAAGGCCACCCAGAGCCCCTCGGCCACCTACGACTACGACATCCGCCGCGACGCGCCCACGGTCGTCACCACCCGCACCCTGAAGGACAACGGCGACTACGCGGTCTCCCACGAGATCCTCGACGGCCTGCTGCGCACCCGGCAGACCCAGGACGAGGCCGTCGGCGAGGGCCGGATCGTCAACGACACCTTCTACGACTCCGCCGGACGCGACTTCAAGACCAACGACGGCTACCACAAC
This sequence comes from Streptomyces barkulensis, assembly GCF_002843305.1. Lineage (GTDB taxonomy): Bacteria > Actinomycetota > Actinomycetes > Streptomycetales > Streptomycetaceae > Streptomyces > Streptomyces barkulensis. Next base: position 145,682 of record NZ_PGSG01000009.1, on the reverse strand, counting down.
ACCGCCGAGCCCTCCACCGACCTGCTCGTCGTCGGCGACAACGAGGTGCCCTCGCAGACCCGCGTCACCTACAACGGCCTGGGCGAGCCGATCGCCGAGACCGTCTACTTCCGCGGCGAGGAGAAGCACCGCACCACCATCGAGCGCGACGGCGGCTCCACCACCACGGTGCCGCCCGGCGGCGACACCGTCACCACCACCTTCACCGACGACGAGGGACGCGTCTCCCGGGTGCGCGAGTACACAGAGGAGGACCGCGGCGCCTGGCGCGACACCGTCTACCACTACGACGCGCTCGACCAACTGGTGAAGATCACCGCCCCCGGCGGCGCCGAGACCACCTTCACCTACGACGCCCGCGGCCGCCAGACCTCGGTGACCGACCCCGACGGTGGTACCACCACCTACACCTACGACAACTCCGACCGCGTGGTGGCCACCACCGACGCCCGCGGCAACACCCTCCACACCGACTACGACGCCGGAGGCCGGCCCACCGCCGTGCGCGAGGACGGCCCCGACGGCCCCCTCCGCCTGGAGTGGACCTACGACACCCTCGGCAAGGGCCTGCCCGTCGCGGCCGTCCGCCACCACGGCGGCCGGGAGTACCGCGAGGAGGTCACCGGGTACGACAAGGCCTACCGGCCCACCGGCACCCGGACCGTGATCCCCGAGGACGAAGGGCTCATCGGCGGCACCTACACCTACAAGTACAGCTACACGCCCACCGGCAACCTCTCCTGGGCGGAACTGCCCGGCATGGGCGGCCTCACCCGCGAGCGTGTGGTCTTCCGCTACAACGCCGACGGCCTGCCCGTCTCCATGGGCGGCGCGGCCAACTACGTGACCGATGTCCAGTACTCTGCCTTCGGCGAGGTGCTGCGCACCGAGGCCGGCGCCACCGGGAAAAAGGTGTGGGCCTCCTACGAGTTCGACGAGTTCACCAAGCGGCTCACCCGTGCCGTCTACGACCGGTCCGTCACCCCCGGCCGCATCGACGACGTCCGCTACTCCTACGACGAGGCGGGCAACGTCACCGGCATCACCAGCACGCCGGGCCAGGCCGCCACCGCCGACCCCCGCCCCGACACCCAGTGCTTCACCTACGACCGGCTGCGCCGGATGACCTCGGCCTGGACCGAGGAGGACACCGAATGCCAGGACGGCCCCGATGCCGGGACCGTCGGCGGCACCAACCCCTACTGGCACACCTACGCCTACGACGAGGCGGGCAACCGCACCAGACTCGTCGAGCACGATCCGGACGGTGACACCGCCAAGGACGTCACCCGGACCTACCGCTACGGACAGGAGGGCGTCGGCGGCCCCAACGCGCTCGCCGAGGTCACCTCCACCGGCCCCGGCGGCGAGCGGCTGAACACCTTCGACTACGACGCGGCGGGCAACACCACCAAGCGCCGGCGCGGCGGCAACACCCAGACCCTGACCTGGGACGTGGAGGGTCAGTTGGTCAAGGTCTCCGAGCCCGTGGAGGGCGGCGGCGCCAAGGAGACCTCCTACCTGTACGGGCCCGACGGGGAACGGTTGATCCGCACCGGGCCGGACGGCGCCAAGACCCTCTACCTCGGCGAGATCGAGCTGACGGCGAACGACGCCACCGGTGAGGTCAGGGCCCAGCGCTTCTACGAGCACCCCGACGGCTCGGCCACCGTGCGCAGCACCGGAGGCGGGCGGCAGTTGATGCTCGCCGACCACCACGGTTCGACCAACCTGCTGGTCGACATGGCCGATCCCGCCATGGCCGTTACCCGCCGGCAGCTGACGCCGTTCGGCGAGCCGCGCGGCACCGCTCCGGCCGACTGGCCCGGACAGCGCGGCTTCGTCGGCGGGACCATGGACCCGGACACCGGTCTGACCAGGCTCGGAGCCCGCGACTACGACCCGGCCACCGGGCGGTTCATCTCGGTCGACCCGATGGTGGACTACACCGACCCGGCGACGATCAACCCGTACGCCTACGCCAACAACGCGCCGGCGACGTTCTCCGACCCGGAGGGCCTGTTCTTCCCGATCCTGATCGGCATCGCCGCCCGGATCGCCGTCCAGGCCGCCATCCGCGCCGCCGCCCGCTACGCCGCGCGCCGCGCCGCCCAGGCCGCCGCCCGTGCCGCCGCCCGTGCCGCCGCCCGCAGGGCGGCCGCCCGTGCCGCCGCCCGCCGTGCCGCTGCCCGTGCCGCCGCCCGCCGAGCGGCAGCCCGCCGAGCGGCCGCTGCCCGCCGAGCGGCAGCCCGCCGTGCCGCCGCTCGCGCCGCCGCCCGCAGGGCGGCCCAGCGCCGCGCCGCCGCCCAGGCCCGCCAGCGCGCGGCCCGCGCGGCGGCCCGCAGGGCACAGGCCCGCCGTGCCGCCGCGCGCAAGGCGAAGCCGAAGCCTCGCTCGGCGCCGCGGAGCCGCCCGAAGCCCAAGCCGAAGCCCTCGCAGCAGAGGAAACCGGCCCAGCAGCAGCGGCGGTCGCAGGAGGCCAGGAACGAGGCCAGGAGCGAGGCTCGGGAAGAGGCCAGGGACCAAGTTCTGGACGCTGCCTCGCAGCAGGCCCAGGACAGCTCCCCGCGATGGAGCGAGGCGCAGGACGACGAAGCTGCTGCGGCTCGTTATGCCAGGGACCTGTTGGGCAAGGAAAGGAAGAACAAGCACGCGACGTACACTGCCGGATACGACCCTGGGACAGGACGTGTCGTGGTGGGGTGCTCCTCAGACCCCAGCGGTTGCGCCGAGCAAGACGTGGAACGGCAGCTCGGCCGCGGACCAAAGGTGCCTATCTTCACCAAGGCCTTCGGCTGGCGCAAGGGGAAGTGGGTGGAAATACCCATCTGCGTCCGTTGCCAGAGCAGGTATAGCAGAAAGCAGTTCCCCCCGGACGTGATATGGGACAAGGGAGGTTCCTGGTGAGGAAGAGGTTGTGCGAGGCCGAGATTGGCCGGCATCGGTGGATCGGCCTCCACACCTTGGGGGACCGCTCCGAGCAGGTTCCGGACGCTTTGCGCCGGATGGTCTCGGGAGAGACCGAGGAAGAGGTCATGGAGGCCTACTGGGACCTGGAGAACACCGTGGTCGTCCAGGGGCAGCTCTTCGACTCGGCGCTCCCGGTGCTGTCGGTGCTCCTCGCGGCGCTGACGGAGGAGATCTCGGTCGAGGCGCGTGACGCGGTGGTGGAGTTGATCCACCAGATCGTCTCCGGCGAGTCCGATGAGGAGGAAGTCGAACGGGGAAACCCCGATCTCGGTCCGCGCTGCCGGGAGTTGGCGAGGGAAGGGTTGTGGCTGCTGTACCGGGAGTTGGGCACCCGCAGGCGGGAGAACGCCGAGGCGATCCTGGAGGCGATCGACCCCGACGGGGAACGCCTCGCGGTGCTGCGGTCCTCGGTACGGGGGAAGAGCGCACCGAGGTGAGCTCCTGGGGCCGGGCGGTGGCCTTCACGTGAACAGGCGGCCGGAAGGGGAGCCGGCGCGGTGCCAGGCGACCTGGAGGCGTGGAGGTGGTCGAGGTGATGAATGCGGCCCATGGCCGGGTTCCTGCCTGGTTTCCGGGCAACAGGGAGGCATACGGGTTTCTGGTGGAGCTGTCGGAGGGGAACGCCGAGGTACGGAGTGCCGTGACGGCGGACCGGCCCCCGTCGGAGGAGGTGGTCGAGGATCTCCTCGACCACCTCAGCGACCGGCTGACGGACGTGGGCTTCACCGGGGACTGGGAGATCACCCCGCTCGGTGAGCGGATCGAGGACCTGATCGACGTCTTCAACAATCTGCTCCCCGAGGAGTGAGCCTTCCCCGGGTGACGCCGGACCGGCCGTGCCCGCGGATGTGCGGGGTCCAGGGGCCTCCTGGGCCGGCCCGGCCCGGCCCGGTGGACGGGGCTGGAGCCCGGCGTGCCTCCGCGGCACCGCCGCGGTACGTGCGTCACCCGTGCCCGCACCCGAGCCGCCCGCCGGGCCACCGGGAGCGGCACCGGAGGGAAAGGACGCGGCGGGGTCGCTCCGGCTTCCGGAGCGACCCCGCCGATCGCCGCGAGTGGGGCGGGTGGGACTCGAACCCACGGCCGACGGATTATGAGTCCGCTGCTCTAACCGGCTGAGCTACCGCCCCGGGACGGCGCGCCACGCACATCTGTGCGCGCCGTCTGCCGCAGCATAGCCGCTCATACGATCTCCCGCCCGTGCCGGGGTGAGGCAGGGGCAGTGAGGCCCGTCACCACGGGCCGGAGGCCGGTCGCCGGAACGGAGCAGGCCTCTCCGCAGCGGCCCGGACACGTGCCGGGCACATGAAGAAGGGCCCCTCGCGGGGCCCTTCTCGTCCTGCTCCCCCGACTGGACTCGAACCAGTAACCTGCCGGTTAACAGCCGGCTGCTCTGCCAATTGAGCTACAGGGGACTGCTGATCGGAGGCGCCCGTTCCGGTTTCCCAGGGCGTTCCCCGCTGGCGAGGAATACAGTAGCGCATGCCGGGGGGTGCTCTGAAATCGGTATTCGCGGCGCGCCTCGGGGTACCCGGTGGAACGTCCGCCGCAGACCGACAGGGCGCACACCCGCGCGGCCGGGGTGCGCCGGGAAAGACCTGAGAAAGGGTGGAGCCATGCGCTACCGGCTCACGTTCGTCGTAGGAGTGGCCGTCGGGTACGTGTTCGGCACGCGGGCCGGGCGGGAGAAGTACGAGCAGCTGCGCGAGAGGGCCCGCAAGTTCGCCGAGAACCCCGCGGTGCGCAACGCCTACGAGTCCGCCGCGCACAACGGGCGGGAGATGGCCGGCAAGGCGCTGAACACGGTCTCCGACCGGATGGGCGACCGTGTGCCGGGACCGGTTTCCGACCGGGTCCGCATGCTGCGCGGCCGCCGTGTCGAGCAGCGCACGCCGTTCGACGACGGCTGGGGGACCGGCAACGCCTGAGGGGGCCGGCCCCCCGGGGCGCGTCCGGCGGCTCCGCGTCAGGAGCCGTCCGGCAGCCGCCCCGCGCGGGAGGGGTCCAGGAGGGGAGCGAGCGGATCGCCGTGCCTCTCCAGCCGGGAGGCCAGATCGCCGGCCGTGAAGACGAGGTCGCCGGGCTGTTCGCAGCCGGCGACCTCGTCCCATGTCACCGGGGTGGAGACGGTCGGCCTCGGCCGTACGCGCAGGGTGTACGGGGCGGCGGTCGTCCGCGTCCACAGGTTCTGGCCGTGGTCGATGAAGACCTTTCCCTTACGCAGCCGCCGGGGCACCTGGTCCACGACGAGGTCCGGCAGCGCCTCGGCCGCCTCACGGGCCAGCCGCCCGGCGTAGCCGGCCACGGCCTCGGAGTCCGCGGGCCGCAGCGGGGCGAGCACGTGCAGCCCCTTGGAGCCGGAGGTCTTGGCGTACGAGGGCAGGCCGTCGCGCTCCAGCAGGTCGCGCAGCCGGCGTGCGACCGCGCAGCACTGGACGATCGTCGCCGGGGCGCCCGGGTCGAGGTCGAACACCAGCCGGTCGGCCATCCCCTCGGCGGGGAGCCGCCACTGGGGCGTGTGCAGTTCCAGCGCGGAGAGGTTGGCCGCCCACAGCAGGGTCGGCAGGTCCTGGACGACGACCTGGCGGTCGGTCTTCCCGCCGACGCGGTGGACCTCGCGCACCGTCACCCACTGCGGTGTGCCGGGCGGTACGTGCTTGGCCATGAACGACTCGGCCTCCACGCCGCGGGGGGCGCGGACGAAGGACACCGGGCGGTCGCGCAGATGGGGCAGGAGCACCCCGGCGACGGAGGTGTAGTAGTCCACGACATCGCCCTTGGTGAAGCCCGAGGCGGGGTAGAGGACCCTGTCCAGACTGGTCAGCTCGATCGTGCGGCCTTCCACGACGGTGCTCGTCATGAGGGGCGGGTTCCACGGGCGGCGCCGTCCATGCGGGGTGCCGCACATCGTGGCGGGGCGGGCCGGGACCCGGCGGCGGAGAGGGTCGTTGCGGGGTGCTTCGGGCTGCGGCTAGCCTGTGTTCGTGATTCCGGTCGTTCTTCGGAATCTCGAACGACTGCGGGTGCCGGCGAGCCCGGAGCCCTCAGGGGAGAAGGGGAGGGCTGCCATGGGGCGCCTCGTGCCGGCCGTGACCAGGGCGTTCGACATCCTGGAACTCTTCCTCGACGGGGACGGGACCCTGTCGGCGCCGGAGATCACCCGGAAACTGGGCCTGCCCCGCACCACCGTCCACGAGCTGGTGACCACCCTGGCCGCGCGCTCGTATCTGGTGCCCGTGCCCGGGCAGCCCGGACGTTACCGGCTCGGGGTGCGCACCTACCAGCTCGGGAGCCGCTACGCCGAGCAGCTCGACCTGGCCGCCGAAGGCCAGCAGGTGGCCCGGAGTGTCGCCGAGACCTGCGACGAGACCGTGCACGTGGCCATCCTGGAGGGCGCGGACGTCATCTACATCGCCAAGGTGGACAGCACCCACGCGGTCCGCATGGTCTCCGCCGCCGGCCGGCGCCTGCCCGCGCACTGCACCTCGGTGGGGAAGATGCTGCTGGCCTCGCTGCCCCCGGACGAGCTGGACGCGCGCCTGCCCGGTCCCGGCGACGAGCCGCTGCGGGCCATGACGGAGAACTCCATCACCTCGCCCGGGGAACTGCGCGAGGCACTGGCCGGTATCCGCGAGCGCGGCGTCGCCGTCGAGCGGCGCGAGTCCAACCCCGATGTGAGCTGTGTGGCCGCGCCCGTCCGGGACAGCACGGGGAAGGTGGTGGCGGCGCTCAGCATCTCGGTGCCCATGATCCGCTGGAGCGAGGAGCGGCGCGCCGAGCTGGAGAACCTTGCGGTCGAGGGCGCGGCCGAGCTGTCGGCCCGGCTGGGGCACCGCGGCGCGGCGTAGCCGGGCCGGCACGGGCGGGCGGACGGTGGGCGGGAAGCCGGTGGGCGGCCCGCGAGGAGAGCCGACGAGGAGAGGGGCGGGACGGCATGGCCGGATCGGGGAAGACGGCGCGGCTCGAGGTCGCGGTGCGGCAGGGGGCGCTGCTGGGCGAGGGGCCCACCTGGGACGCGGAGCGCGAGCGCCTGGTGTGGGTGGACATCCTCGCGAGCCGGGTGCACACCTACGCCCCGGCCGACGGCCGCCGCACGGTGCTGGCGACCGAGCAGCACGTGGGCGCGGCCAAGCCGCGGGCCGGCGGCGGCCTGGTGGTCAACCTCCGCGACGGGGTGGGCCTGTACGACGGGGACGGCTCGTTCTCCTGGCTGCGCCGCGAGCCCGTCGCGGGCCGCCGGGGCAACGACGCCGCCGTCGCCCCCGACGGCGCGCTGTGGGCGGGCACGATGGCGTACGACGAGCGTCCGGGCGGGGGCACGCTCAGCCGTGTCGCCCCGGACGGCTCGGCCGTCACGGTCCTGGCGGACGTGGGCATCAGCAACGGCACGGGCTGGAGCCCGGACGGGCGGCTGATGTACTACATCGACACCCCCACCCGTCGGATCGACGTCTTCGACACCGACGGCCCCGAGATCCTGGGCCGCAGGACGCTGGCACGGATCGAGGAGGGCGCGGGCTTCCCCGACGGGCTGACGGTGGACGCGGAGGGCTGCGTCTGGGTCGCCCTGTGGGGCGGGGGCGCGGTCCGGCGCTACACCCCCGACGGCAGGCTGGACCGGACGGTCGCCGTCCCGGCCTCCAACACCACCTCGTGCGCCTTCGGCGGGCCGGGCCTGCGGGACCTCTACATCACCACGGCCCGGACGGGCGCCGATCCCGCCGCGGAACCGCTGGCCGGTTCGCTGATGGTGCTGCCGGACGCGGGGGAGGGGTCGGCGCAGCCGCCTTTCGCGGGTTGACACCGGATCTTCACAGGGAGTGTCTTCTCCTCTTCCCGTCGAGCCTCGTACCCTGCGGACTCCATGACCTACTGCGTCACATGCCGTCGGCATCTCAACGGCGCTCTCTCCTGCCCGGGTTGCGGCACACCCAGCCACGGCCTGGCGTCGGCGGACCCCTCGGCTCCGGCCTCCGCCGGTCAGTACGGACAGGGGCCCGGCCCGTACGGCCCGTACGGCGGCGGTGACGCGCACGGCGGATACGCCGCCGACTACGACGGCGGGTACGGGCCGGGCGGCGGGGACGGTCACCAGGCCGGCCACGAGGACGTCCGCGACACCTACGAGGACACCCACGGCGACACCCACGGCGACACGTACGGCGTGGAGACGTACGGCGCGGAGGCGTACGGCGAGCACGACGAGCGCGGCGAGCAGGTCGACGGCCCGGAAGGCGGCCCGGAAGGCGAGGGCCGGGCGGCGGCGCGCGCGGCCGCCCGGCGCGGCCGCCGGGCGCGGTCGCGGGCCGGGCGGCGGCGCCGTACCGCCGTCGCGGGCCTGATACTCGGCGCCGGGATCGCCACCCTCGGCGTCGCGGAGTTCACCACCGAGGGCGTGCTGAAGGAACTGCCCATACCGGGCGTCTCCCCGGCCGGCGGCGGGAACGAGCCCGGTGACGGCGCCGACGGCGAGGAGGGTGGCGGATCCGCCGACTCCGGGGGTTCGGCCGAGCGGCCGCCCGGGGCGGAGCAGCCGGGCGCCGGCCCGTCGGGCTCGCCGTCCGCCGCCACCTCCGCGTCGGGTTCCCCCTCGGCCGGACCCTCGGAGTCGGCGGACTCCTCGGCGGATCCCTCCGCCTCCGCGGAGCCCTCGACCACCGCGGTCGAGAGCGGCGGCATCACCACGGCCCCCGAACCCACCGCCGACCCCACCCAGGCCCCCGAGCCGCCACCCCAGGAGACGCCGCCCGCCGATCCGCCCCCGCCGGAGCCGGAACCCGAGCCGACGCCCACCTGCGAGCGCTTCCTGTGGTGGTGCACCTAGAGCAGGACCGCTCGGCCCTTGCCGGCGCCGCTCCCGGCCCCGCTCCCGGTGCCGCTCCGTCTCGTCCCGCCCCGTTCAGCCCGCGGAGGCGTCCGGTGACGCCCCCGGGGAGGCGTCGCCGGGGCCGCCGCCCAGTGTGCGCCTGAGGAGGTCGCGCAGGAGAGCGCGCTCCGCCGGCGTCAGATCGGCCAGGGGTTCGGCGGCGAAGTCCATCGACGCGCGCAGCCGTTCGGCCGTCTCGTGGCCCGACTCGGTGGCGGCGGCGAGCTTGACGCGGCGGTCGGCCGGGTCGGGGCGCCGCTCCACCAGGCCGCGCGACTCCAGCCGGTCGACGATGCCCGTGATGTTGGACGGCTCGCACTTCAGCCGCCGGGCTATCTCCCTCATGGGCAGGCACTGGTGGTGGAGCAGGGTGAGCAGCCGGGCCTGCGCTCCGGTCAGGGAGTGCCTGGCGGCGGCCTCGTCGTACTCCTGGTGGAAGCGGAGGACGACGGAGCCGATCAGCTCGACGACCTCGAGGGTGAGGGGGTCGACGGGGGCGGGACGGGAGGCCATGACCCCAGAGTACCGATTTACTTGACAAGGTGAAACATCGAGGGAATCGTTGTTTCACACCCTTAAGCATATGGAGGCGTTTCTCATGACGTTGCCCGCCACCGGACGTGAGTGGCACCTGACCGCCCGCCCGCAGGGATGGCCGACGCCGGAGGGGTTCGCGCTGCGCGAGGCCCCCGTACGGGCCCCGGAGGCCGGTCAGATCCTGGTGCGCAACCTCCACCTCTCGGTCGACCCCTACATGCGCGGCAGGATGGACGACGTCAGGTCCTACGTCCCGCCGTTCGAACTGGACCGGCCGATGGACGGCGGCGCGGTCGGCGTCGTCGTCGCCTCCGAGGCCGGGGGGTTCGCCCCGGGCGATCATGTGCTGCACGGCCTGGGCTGGCGCGAGTACGCCACGCTGGACGCGAGGCACGCGACGAAGGTCTCCGCCGAACTGGCCCCGCTGACGACCTATCTCGGGGTGCTCGGCATGCCCGGACTGACCGCCTACGCCGGGCTGCTGGAGGTGGCCTCCTTCAAGGAGGGCGACGCCGTCTTCGTCTCGGGTGCGGCGGGCGCGGTCGGCGGCCAGGTCGGTCAGATCGCCCGGCTCAAGGGGGCCTCCCGCGTCGTCGGCAGCGCCGGCTCGGACGAGAAGGTCGCGCTCCTCACCGGGGAGTACGGCTTCGACGCCGCCTTCAACTACAAGAACGGCCCGGTGGCACGGCAGTTGAAGGAGGCCGCGCCCGACGGCATCGACGTCTACTTCGACAACGTCGGCGGCGAGCACCTGGAAGCGGCGATCGGCTCGCTCAGGACGCACGGCCGTGTCGTGGTCTGCGGAATGATCGCCCAGTACAACGCCACCGAGCCGCCCGCGGCCCCGCGTAATCTCGCGCTGGTCATCGGCAAGCGGCTGAGGATCCAGGGCATGCTCGTGGGCGACCACTCGGAGCTGCGGCCGCGATTCGTCGAGGAGGTCTCGGCCTGGATCCGATCCGGGGAGCTGAAGTACCACGAGACGGTCGTCCAGGGCATCGAGAACGCGGTGGACGCCTTCCTCGGCATGCTCCGCGGACAGAACGTCGGAAAGATGGTCGTCAGCCTGGAGAACTGACGGCCCGTCGAAGCCGGAGGAGCCGGAGGAGCAGGAGGAGCCGGGGCGCGCCGGACACGGCGCGCCCCGCCCCGCCGCGACGCCCCCGGCGGTGCCCGGGGTGCGTGCGGCACGGGGGGCGTGGCTACTCCGGCCCCGGCTCCGCCTCCGCGGCGGAGAGATCGACGACGACGTCGTACAGGCCCCGGTTCGAGGTGATCCGCGCACTCGGGTCGTCCTGCGCGGCCTGGGCGCGCTCGCGGAACTCGGGGTCCGCCACGGCGGCCTCCCAGGCCTCCTGGCTCTCCCAGTGGGACACGTTGACGAGCTGGAACCGGGTCTCCGCGGAGCGGGCCCGGTGCAGCCGGGAGTCGATGAAGCCGGGCCTGGTGCGCATGAGCGAGGCGCGCTGTTCCCACCGGGCGACGAACGTGTCGAGGTGCTCGGCGGATATCTCGAAGACGTTGATGAAGGTGACGGTGGTGTCCGGCGCGCTGTCGGGCCGGCTTTCTGTGGTCACGGGATCTCCAGCGGTGGGTGAGGTGAACCGGTCGGCTCCGGGCGGACGGGCCGACCGGCGGCTCGGGCTCCGCCGTGCGGGGCGGCGGATCGCAGCGTAGCGAACCCCTGGGCGGCAAAAGGCTGTTGGGCGAGCCGGGCCCCGGTTTCCGGTACCGGACGGCGGCGGCCGCCCGTCAGGGCTGTCTCTGCGCGAACCATTGACGCGAACGGTGTTCGATCCTAATTTCCCGTTCGGATATCCGATCAATATCCGAGATTTCGAACATGAGGGTGGGTCGTATGCGTCGAACCTCCGTGCCGGACCGCGCCCCGAGCCGTCGGCGCGTGCTCGGCGGCGTGGCCGCTCTGGCCGCCATGACGGCCACCGGGGCCGCGGGCACCGCGGGATGCGCCGCTCCCGCCGCCGTGGGCGCGGGCCGCACCCGGCTGCGCTTCTGGCACCTCTACGGCGGCGGCGACGGCGTCAACATGCAGACGATGCTGGACGCCTACCGCGCCGCGCACCCCGAGATCGCTCTCCAGGCCTCCACGCTCCAGTGGGGCGCCCCGTACTACACCAAGCTCGGCATGGCGGGGGCCGGCGGCCGGGCCCCCGAGGTCGCCGCCCTCCACCTGGCGCGGCTGCCCGGCTTCGGCCCCGGCCGGCTGCTCGACCCCTTCGACCTCGACCTGCTGGCCGAACACGGCCTGACCGAGAGCGACTTCCCCGCCGATCTGTGGCGGCGCGGCCGGATCGACGGCGCGCAGTACGCCGTCCCGCTCGACACCCACCCGATGGTCCTCTACTACAACACCGACATCTGCCGGAAGGCCGGACTGCTCGAAGCGGACGGGAAACCGAAGCCGATCCGCGGAGCCGAGGAGTTCGCCGCCGCGCTGCGCGCCGCCGGAAAGGTCACCGGCAGGCCCGCACTGGCCGTCGAGACCCTCGGCGCCGGCACCGTCGGACCCTGGCGGCTGTTCTCCACCCTGTACTCCCAGACCGGCGGCACCCTGCTGGACGAGAGAGCCACCCGCATCACCATCGACGACGCCAAGGCCCTGACGGTGCTGCGCTTCATGCGGCGGCTCACCGAGGAGGGCCTGGCCCACAGCCGCCTCGACTACAACGGCACGGTCGGCGTCTTCGGCGGCGGGGAGACCGCCTTTCTCCTGGGCGGCGAATGGGAGGTCAGCACCTTCGCCAACCTGGACCTGCCGTTCTCCATGACCCGGGTGCCGAACCTGTTCGGGCGCCCCACCGTCCAGGCCGACTCCCACTGCTTCGTCCTCCCGCACCAGCGCGACCGCGGCGGCGAGAGCGACGAGGCGGCCCACGCCTTCGTCGCCTGGATGCTGAAGAACACCGTCGAGTGGGCCAAGGGCGGCCACGTCCCCGCCTATCTGCCCACCCTGGGCAAGCCCGGCTACCTCGAACTGGAACCCCAGTCGGAGTACCGGTCGGTGATCGACGACGTCGTCCTGGACCCGCCCGCCTGGTTCGCGGGCTCGGCGTCGTCCATGTGGATCGAACTCGGCGCGGTCCTCTCCGGGGTGCTCACCGGCTCCCGCACTCCGCAGGGCGCCCTCGACGAGGCCAGGGCCCGGCTCCAGGCGCTGCTCGACACCCCCAACCCGCTCGGAGGCGACGCATGACCGCGACCGCGCCCACCACCCCGGCGCCACCGGCCCGGGCGGCCGCCCGTACCGGGGCCGGCCCCCTGGCCGCGGGCCGGCACTGGACCGAGCACGGCCTGGTCTTCACCGGCCCCTTCCTGCTGCTGTACGCGCTCTTCCTGGTCTGGCCGGTGCTGCTGGGCCTGAAGATGAGCCTGGGCGACGACAACATCGCCGGCACCGAAAGCGAGTTCACCGGCCTGGACAACTACGCCGAGGCCCTGCGGGACCCCGAGATGTGGTCGTCGCTGTGGAACACGGTGTGGTTCACCCTGCTGTCCACCGTGCCCCTGGTCGTCACGGGCCTCGTCCTCGCCCTGCTCGCGCACCATCTGCGGGTGGTCCAGTGGCTGTGGCGGCTGAGCTGGTTCGCGCCGTTCCTCCTGCCGTCGGGCGTCGTCGGACTGCTGTGGCTGTGGATGATCTACCCGTCCGACTTCGGCCTGGCCGACCTGCTGCTGAACTCCCTCGGCCTCGACCCCGGCATCGGCTGGCTGACCGACACCCGCTACGCGATGCTCTCGATCGCCCTGACCACCGTGTGGTGGACGGTCGGCTTCAACTTCCTGCTCTACCTCGCCGCCCTCCAGGCCATCCCCCGGCATCTGTACGAGGCCGCCGAACTGGACGGCGCCGGCGCCTGGCGGCGGCTGGTCCACATCACCCTGCCGATGCTCAACCGCACCACGGCGGTGGTGGTCGTCCTCCAGCTCCTCGCCTCGCTGAAGATCTTCGACCAGGTCTACATCATGACCGGCGGCGGTCCCGACGAGAGCACCCGCCCGATCCTGCAGTACGTCTACGACGCCGGCTTCACCGGCTACCGGATCGGCTACGCCTCGGCCGTCTCCTACGTCTTCTTCGCCCTGATCGTGATCGTGTCGCTGATCCACCTGCGGATGACCCGCCGCTTTCGTGAGGAGGCCGCCAAGTGAGCGCGACCGCGAAGGCCGTGAACCCGGCCGCACCGTCCGCCGGCCCCGCCGGACCCGCCGGACCCGCCGGACCCGCCGGTGAGGCCGACCGGCGGCCGCGCTGGACCCCGGGCCGTGTCGCGCTGCTGGCCGCCGCACTCGTCCTGGCGGCACTGTGGGTGCTGCCGCTGGCCTGGGCGGTGGCCACCTCGCTCAAGCCCGAGAACGAGACGACGCGCACCTCGCTGGAGTGGATCGGCTCGCAGATCACCTTCGACGCCTACGAGAAGGTGTGGGCCTCCGGGGACCTGGCGCGGTGGATGCTCAACTCGGCCTACATCTCGGTCGTGACGACCGCGCTGACCGTCGCGACCTGCGCCATGGCCGCCTACGGCTTCTCACGCACCGCCTTCCGCGGCCGGAAGACGCTCTACGGGCTCGTGCTGGCCGGGATCATGGTGCCGCCGCAGGTGCTCATCGCCCCGCTCTTCGCCGAGATGGTCTCCCTCGGACTGGTCGACACCTACTGGGGCGTGATCCTGCCCCAGGTCGCCGTCCCCGCCATGATGTTCATCCTGGTGAAGTTCTTCGAGGGGGTGCCGCGGGAACTGGAGGAGGCCGCCCACGTCGACGGCGCCGGGCGCTGGCGGGTGTTCTGGACGGTCGTGCTGCCGCTGTCGCGGCCGGTCCTGGCCGCCGTCGCCATCTTCACCTTCATCCAGACCTGGAACAACTTCCTGTGGCCGTTCCTGGTGACCACCGACCCGAACGCGATGACGCTGCCGGTCGGCCTGGTCAACGTCCAGTCCACCTACGGCGCCCGCTACGCCCAGGTGATGGCCTCACTGGTGATCGCCGGGTTGCCGCTGCTGCTGGTCTTCGCCTTCTTCCAGCGGCAGATCGTGCGAGGCGTCGCCCACACGGGGCTGGCCGGCCAGTGACGGAAGGCCGGCCCCGGCCCGTCCCGCCCGTCCCGTTCCGCCCCGCAGGACAGGAGAGGAGGTCCCAAGAAGCCGTGAACCCCGACCGGTCACCGAGAACTTCCGAAGGAGCCCGATGAACAGTCGCACCTCCCCCCACACCTCCCCCCACGCCTCTCCCCACACCTTCCCCCACCGCGCGTCCTCCCGCAGGCCCGCCCGCCGGCGCCTGGCAGCCCTGGTCGCCGCCCTGCTGGGCACGCTGATGGCCCTCGTCCCCGGCAGCGCCTCCGCCTACCCGGGGCCCGGCCGGGTGACCGGCGACATCTCCGTGCACGACCCGTCTATGGTCCGCCTCGACGACGGCCGGTACATCCTCTACTCCACCCACAACGGGCCCCAGGCGCGCGTCTCCACCGACCGCGTCCACTTCACCCACGCCGGGGCGGCGTTCCCCAACCCGCCCTCCTGGTGGGGCCGGTACTCGCCCGAGCGCAGCCCCTGGGCGCCGGACGTCTCCAAGCGGGGCGGCCGGTACTGGCTGTACTACTCCCTGTCCACCTTCGGCTCCAGCCACTCCGCCATCGGCGTGGCCACCAGCCCCAGCGGACTGCCCGGCACCTGGACCGACCACGGCCCGGTGTACGCCACCACCACGGGCTCGGACCACAACGCCATCGACCCCAACCTGTTCGTCGACGACGACGGCAAGTGGTGGATGACCTTCGGGTCCTGGTGGACGGGGATCAAGATGATCCGGCTCGACCCCTCCACCGGCAAGCAGCACCCCGGCGACCGCACCCTGTACTCCGTGGCCGCCCGCAACCCCACCAGCAACGGCATCGAGGGACCGACCCTGGTCAAGCGGGGCGGTTACTACTACCTGTTCGCGTCCTTCGACAAGTGCTGCGCCGGCACCGACAGCACCTACAGCATCCGCGTCGGCCGCTCCACCAGTCCCACCGGACCGTTCCGCGACCGGAGCGGCAGGGACATGCGCGACAACGGCGGAACGGTCGTCCTGGAGACCCACGGCCGGGTCGTCGGCCCCGGCGGCCAGTCCGTGATGCCGGACGTCGACGGCGACCTGCTCGTCTACCACTACTACGACCGCGACAACAACGGCTCGCCCACCCTCGGCATCAACCTGATGCGCTGGGAAGGCGGCTGGCCGGTAGTTTACTGAAACCTTTCAATCCAGGGTGGGGCCCAACCGGGCCTCACCCCTTCCCCCGACGGAAGGAATCCATGAGCACCGCCCATCCGGCCCGGTTCACCCTCGACCCCGCCTTCACCGTCGGCGAGGTCGACCCCCGGCTGTTCGGCTCCTTCGTGGAGCACCTCGGCCGCTGCGTCTACACGGGGGTCTTCGAACCCGGGCACCCCCGCGCCGACGAGCAGGGCCTGCGCACCGACGTCCTGGAACTGGTCCGCGAACTGGGCGTGACCGCCATCCGCTACCCCGGCGGGAACTTCGTCTCCGGATACCGCTGGGAGGACAGCGTCGGGCCCGTCGAACAGCGCCCCCGCCGCCTGGACGCCGCCTGGCGGTCGGTGGAGTCCAACCGCTTCGGCCTGGCCGAGTACATCGACTTCGTCCGCAAGGCCGGCGGCGAGCCCATGATGGCCGTCAACCTCGGCACCCGCGGCGTGGCGGAGGCCCGCGAGCTGCTGGAGTACGCCAACCACCCCGGCGGCACCGCCCTGTCCGACCTGCGCGCCGCCCACGGCGACAAGGAGCCCTACGGTATCCGGCTGTGGTGCCTGGGCAACGAGATGGACGGCCCCTGGCAGACCGGTCACAAGACCGCCGCCGAGTACGGCCGGCTGGCCGCCGAGACCGCCCGCGCCATGCGCCGGCTCGACGACTCCCTGGAACTGGTCGCCTGCGGCAGCTCAAACCAGGCGATGGACACCTTCGCCGCCTGGGAGGCCACTGTCCTGGCCGAGACCTACGACCTGGTCGACCACATCTCCCTGCACGCCTACTACGAGGAGACCGACGGGGACCGCGACTCCTTCCTGGCCTCCGCGGTGGACATGGAGTCCTTCATCGAGAACGTGGTGGCCACCTGCGACCACGTCGGGGCCCGGCTGAAGTCGCCCAAGCGCATCAACCTCTCCTTCGACGAGTGGAACGTCTGGTACCAGCGCCGCTTCCAGGCCGAGCCGCTGCCCGACTGGGAGGAGGCGCCCCGGCTGCTGGAGGACAACTACACCGTCACCGACGCCGTCGTCTTCGGCTCCCTGCTCATCGCCCTGCTGCGCCACGCCGACCGGGTGGCCGTCGCCTGCCTGGCGCAGCTGGTCAACGTCATCGCCCCGATCATGACCGAGCCAGGAGGCCCGGCCTGGCGGCAGACCACCTTCTTCCCCTTCGCCCAGGCATCCCGCCACGGGCGCGGGCAGGTGCTGGAGGTACGGGTGCAGTCGCCCACGTACACCACCGCGAAGTACGGCGAGGTGCCGCTGCTGCACGCCACCGCGGTGCGGGACGAGGCCACCGGCGCCGTCACCGTCTTCGCCGTCAACCGCGGCCGGCACGGCGCCCTGCCTCTGGAGGTCGCCCTGCACGGGCTGGATCTGGAGCGGGTCGCCGAGCACAGTGTGCTGGCCGACGCCGACCCCGAGGCCCGCAACACCCTCGCCGAACCCGAGCGGGTCGCCCCCCGACAGGGGGAGGGCACGGGGCTGGACGGCGGGGTGCTGCGCGCCACCCTGGAGCCGATGTCGTGGAACATGATCCGGCTCGTGTGACGGGCTGACGGGCTGACGGGCTGATTGTGCTGACGTGCTGACGTGCTGATGCGCTGACGGCAAGGCGGCGGGGGCGGCCCGGTCCGGACCGCCCCCGCCCTGCGCGCACCGCCCTGCGCGCCCTGCCCGGTCTACTCGGCGCGGAAGGAGTGGACGGTGGTGGAGCGGTAGGTGCGCCCCGGCCGCAGCACGGTGGTGGGGAACGACGGCTGGTTGGGGGAGTCGGGGAAGTGCTGGGTCTCCAGGCAGAAACCGTCGCTCTGCCGGTAGACCCGCCCCGAGGTGCCCTCCAGGGTGCCGTCGAGGAAGTTGCCGCTGTAGAACTGCACGCCCGGCTCGGTGGTGGCGATCCGCATCACCCGGCCCGAGACCGGCTCGCGGACGGTGGCGAAGTGCTCGGGCTCGGCGGTGATGCCCTTGTCCAGCACCAGGTTGTGGTCGTAGCCCTGCCCGTACAGGATCTGCGGGTGCGCCTTGCGGATGTCCGTCCCGATCGGCTTGGCCCGTCGGAAGTCCAGCGGCGTGCCCGCCACCCGCTCCAGCTCGCCGGTGGGGATCAGCGTCCCGTCCACCGGCGTGTAGCGGGAGGCGGCGATCTCCAGCTCGTGCTCCAGGACGCTGCCGGAGCCCTCACCGGCGAGGTTGAAGTAGGTGTGGTTGGTGAGGTTGACGACGGTGGGCCGGTCGGTGGTGGCCTCGTAGCCGATGCGGAAGTCGCCGCGGCGGTCCAGCGCGTACTCCACCCGGACCTCCAGCCTTCCGGGGAAGCCCATCTCGCCGTCCTCGCTGGTGCGCGTCAGCACCAGCCCCACCTCGCCGCGCCGGGTGAACGGCTCCACCGCCCACATCCGCTTGTCGAAGCCGCGGTCGCCGCCGTGCAGGGTGTTGTCGCCGTCGTTGCGCGGCAGTTCGTAGGTGCTGCCGTCCAGGGTGAAGCGGCCCTGCGCGATGCGGTTGCCGTAGCGGCCGATGAGCGCGCCGAAGTAGGGGGAGCCGGCCTCGTAGGAGGCCGGGTCACCGAAGCCGAGCGAGACGTTCGCGAGCCGGCCGTGCCGGTCGGGCACCTCCAGGGACTGCACGATGCCCCCGTA
Organism: Streptomyces barkulensis; assembly: GCF_002843305.1. GTDB lineage: Bacteria > Actinomycetota > Actinomycetes > Streptomycetales > Streptomycetaceae > Streptomyces > Streptomyces barkulensis. The sequence continues at coordinate 127,392 of NZ_PGSG01000009.1, read as the reverse complement.
GGACAGCACCCGCAGCCGGGTGCCCCCGTACGACAGCGTCCAGACGTCCACCTCCGTGCCGTCCGCCAGTTCGCCGAAGCGGGCGCGGTGCGGCGCGGACGGCCCGCCCGGCTTCGCCTGCGCGGCCCCCGCGCCCGGTCCCGCGGTCGCCGCGGCCGCCAGTCCGGCCGCGGCGGCCGCACCGATCACACTGCGTCTGCTGGTGCTCACGAGCCCACCTTCCTCTTGTTCCAGACGTCGAATCCCACCGCCGCCAGCAGGACCAGGCCCTTGATGACCTGCTGGTAGTCGGTGCCGATACCCACCAGGGACATGCCGTTGTTGAGCACGCCGAGCACCAGGCCGCCGATGATGGCTCCGAGCACGGTACCCACACCGCCGCTCATCGAGGCTCCGCCGATGAACGCGGCGGCGATCGCCTCCAGCTCGAAGTTGATGCCCGCCTGCGGGGTGCCCGCGTTCAGCCGGGCGGCGTACACGCAGCCCGCCAGCGCCGCCAGTACGCCCATGTTGACGAAGACCAGGAACGTGACCCGCCTGTCCTTCACGCCCGACAGCCTGGCCGCGGCCCGGTTGCCGCCGAGGGCGTACACATGGCGGCCGACGACGGCGTTGCGCATCACGAAGCCCAGCCCGATCAGGATGCCGCACATGATCAGCAGCACCACCGGGACGCCCCGGTAGCTGGCCAGGGTCAGGGTGAACGCCACCACCGCCGCCACGATCGCCACGCACTTGAGGACGAACAGGCTCAGAGGCAGCACCTCCAGCTCGTACTCCCGCTGCCGGCGCCGGCCGCGCCACTCCTGGAACAGCACGACCGCCACCACGACCACACCGATCAGCACCGTCAGGTCGTGGTAGTTGTCCAGCGGGCCGCCCTCGGGCAGGAAGCCCTGGCTGATGTTCTGGAAGCCGCGCGGGAAGGGCGCCAGCGACTGCCCCTCCAGCAGGATCTGGGTGCCGCCGCGGAACAGCAGCATCCCCGCCAGGGTCACGATGAACGACGGGATGCCCACATAGGCGATCCAGAAGCCCTGCCAGGCGCCGGCCACCGCGCCGATCAGCAGCGAGCAGGCCAGCGCCGCCGGCCAGGACATGTCGTGGTGGACCATCAGCACGGCCGCCGCGGCCCCGACGAAGGCGGCCAGCGAGCCGACCGACAGGTCGATGTGGCCGGCGATGATCACTATCATCATGCCCATGGCCAGGATCAGGATGTAGCTGTTCTGCTGGACGATGTTGGAGACGTTGACGGGCTTGAGCAGATTGCCGTCGGTCCAGATCTGGAACAGCACGACGATCAGCGCCAGCGCGAGGAGCATCCCGTACTGCCGCATGTCGGAGCGCACGGTCCGCAGCAGCAGCGCCACGGCGCCTCCGCCGCCACCACCGCCGCCACCACCGCCGCCGTCACCACCGGAGCCACCGGAGTCCGTACCGCCCCGGAGGTTCCCCGTCGGCCCGCCGGGCCCCTTGCGCGCAACACTCTCTTCGGTCGTCATCGGCCGCTTCGGCTCCCGTCCCTCGTCATATGACGCATCAGCACTTCCTGGGTCGCGTCCTCGCGCGCCACCTCGCCGGTCAGCCGCCCGGCCGCCATGGTGTAGATCCGGTCGCACATCCCCAGCAGCTCCGGCAGCTCGGAGGAGATCAGCAGCACCGCCCTGCCCTGGGCGGCGAGGCGGTCGACGGCGGTGTAGATCTCGTACTTCGCCCCGACGTCGATGCCGCGCGTCGGCTCGTCGAGGATCAGCACCTCCGGATCGGCGTGCACCCACCTGCCGAGCACGACCTTCTGCTGGTTGCCGCCGCTGAGCCGGCCGACTTGCTCGGAGACGGTCGGGGTCTTGATGTTCATCGAGTCGCGGTAGCCCTCGGCGACCTGCCGCTCCCGGTGCTCGTCCACCACCCCGGCCCGGGCCAGTTTCGGCAGTGAGGCCAGGGAGATGTTGCGGCTGACGGTGTCGATCAGGTTCAGCCCGTAGGTCTTGCGGTCCTCGGTGACGTACGCCAGACCGCGGGCGACCGCCCGCGGCACGGTACGGGTGTCGGCCTCCTCGCCGTCGATCCGCACGGTGCCGCCCTCGTACAGGCCGTAGGAGCGACCGAAGACGCTCATCGCCAGCTCGGTGCGGCCCGCGCCCATCAGACCGGCGAGACCGACGACCTCGCCGCGCCGCACGTTCAGCGACACGTCGTCGACGACCTTGCGCCGGTGGTCGACGGGGTGGCGGACCGTCCAGCCGGAGATCTCCAGCGCCACCCGCCCGGCGTCCGGCCCCCGGTAGCGGGTGCGCGGCGGGAAGCGGCTGTCCAGGTCGCGGCCGACCATGCCGCGGATGATCCGGTCCTCGGAGACCTCGGCGGGGGCGCCGGGGGAGGGGCGGACGGCGAGCGTCTCGACCGTCCGCCCGTCGCGCAGGACGGTGACGGTGTCCGCCACCTCGCGGATCTCGCCCAGCTTGTGGGAGATGAGGACGCAGGCGACTCCCTGGGAGCGCAGCTCCCCGATGAGGCCCAGCAGCTTGGCGCTGTCCTCGTCGTTGAGGGCGGCGGTCGGCTCGTCCAGGATCAGCAGCCGCACCCTCTTCGCCAGCGCCTTGGCGATCTCCACCAACTGCTGCTTGCCCACGCCGATGTCCGCGACGCGGGTGTGCGGGTTCTCGCGCAGCCCGACCCGCCGCATCAGCTCGGCGGCGTGACGGGCGGTCTCCCGCCGGCGGACGATGCCGCGGAAGGAGTGCTCGTTGCCCAGGAAGATGTTCTCGGCGATGGACAGGTAGGGCACCAGCGCCAGTTCCTGGTGGATGATGACGATGCCGCGCCGTTCGCTGGCCCGGATGTCGCGGAAGGCGCACGGCTCGCCCTCGAAGAGGATCTCCCCCTCGTAGCTGCCGTGCGGATGGACACCGCTGAGCACCTTCATCAGCGTCGACTTGCCGGCCCCGTTCTCCCCGCAGACCGCGTGGATCTCCTTGGGCCGGACGGTGAGATCGACCCCGGACAGCGCCCTGACCCCGGGGAAGGTCTTGGTGATCGAGCGCATCTCCAGAACGCTGCTCATGACTGCTCCTGGGGGGAGTGGGGGCCGGGTTACCTGAGCTGGTCGGCGGTGTAGTAGCCCTCGTCCACGAGCAGGTCGGTGTTGGACTCGTCGATGCTGACCGGCTCCAGCAGATAGGCCGGGACGGTCTTGACGCCGTTGTCGTAGGACTCGGTGTCGTTGACCTCGGGCTTTTCGCCCTTCAGCACGGCGTCGGTCATCCGCACGGCCTGCTCGGCGAGCTTGCGGGTGTCCTTGAAGACGGTCTGGGTCTGCTGGCCGGCGATGATCGACTTGATGGACGCCAGCTCGGCGTCCTGGCCGGTGACCACGGGGTAGGGCTTGGCCTTCGTGCCGTAACCGGCGCTCTTGAGGGCGGATATGACGCCGATGGAGATGCCGTCGTAGGGGGAGAGGACCGCGTCCACGCGCTCGCTGCCGTAGTAGCGGCTGAGCAGGTCGTCCATGCGCTTCTGCGCGGTGCCGCCGTCCCAGCGCAGGGTGGTGACCTGGTTCATCTCGGTCTGGCCGCTGCGCACGACCAGCCGCTTGTCGTCGATGTGCGGCTTGAGGACGCTCATCGCGCCCCTGAAGAAGAAGCCGGTGTTGTTGTCGTCGGGCGATCCTGCGAACAGCTCCAGGTTCGACTTGTCGTCCGCGCCCCCGCCGTCCTCCTCCAGCTTGAGGGCGTCGACGATGTAACGGGCCTGGAGTTCGCCGACCTTGAAGTTGTCGAAGGTGGCGTAGTAGTCGACGCTCGCGGTGCCGCGGATGAGGCGGTCGTAGGCGATGACGGGGATGCCGGCCTCCTCGGCCCGGCCGAGGACGTCGGTGAGCGAGGAGCCGTCGATGGCGGCGACCACCAGGGCCCGGTGCCCCTTGGAGATCATGTTCTCGATCTGCGCGACCTGGTTCTCCACCCTGTCGTCGCCGTACTGCAGATCGGTCTCGTAGCCCGCGGCCTCGAACCGCTCCACCATGTTCTCGCCGTCGGCTATCCACCGTTCGGAGGACTTGGTGGGCATGGCGATGCCGATGGTGCCCCCCTCGGAGTCACCGCCGGCGCCGCCGTTCCCGCCGCCCTCGGAGTTCTGGCCGCAGGCGGTGAGGGACAGGGCGAGGGCGGCGCAGGCGCCGACGGCGGCTCTGCGGGCGCGGTTGCGGGCACGGATGCGGTCGCGCATGGTGATCAGTTCCCTTCGGGCGTGGCGGCGTCGGCGGATGTTCCCGGTTCGGCGGATGTTCCGGTTTCGTCGGGGAAGCGGTTGAGGGGGCCGGGCAGACGGGAGCCGGGCGGGGACATCCCGTCCCCGGCTCCGAGGCGGGCCAGCAGATCCAGGGCGAGCCGGCCGCGGCGGACCCGCTCGCGGGCGGTGTCCAGGGTCGCGTCGCGCAGATGCGCGCCGTAGGGGTAGATGGCGGGGGCCTTGCTGAGCCCGAACTTGAGGTAGACCGGCGCGCCGCGCCGGATCAGTTCGGCGGCGTCGTACATCCGCACATAGCCGCCGAGGTCGTCGGGAGCCTCCAGGTAGAAGTCCATCGGGGCGCGGCTGACCCGGCGGATCTCGGTCAGGTGCTCCAGGGTCAGGTCGGAGGGCACGTTGACCGAGTCGGCGCCCAGCCGTTCGAAGACGGCGTACGAGGCCGGGTTGACCGGGCCGATCAGCGCCGACACCTTGAGGGTGGTGTCGGCCGGCAGGACGCCGCGCGTCCGCATCCGGTGCAGTGTGTACAGCACGCCCTCGTCGGCCACCAGCAGGCAGCGCACACCGAGTTCGGTGGCGCGTACGGCGTCCTCGACGCATCCGGCGAGCGCGTCGTGGCCGCGGGCGCGCAGCCCCGCGCCGCCGGAGGGAGTGCGGGTGCCGGCGCCGGCGTCCCAGGTGCCGCGCGGCCCGGTGAACAGGCACAGCTCCACGTTCCGTTCGGCGCAGGCGCCGGTCATCTCGGAGATCTCGGCGTCGGTGAGCATCCACACGCCGCTGCCCTGGCTGACGCGGTGGACGGGGACGTCCAGGGCCTCGGCCTCCTTCAGCACGGTGGCCAGCGCCTCCGGTCCCTCGACGGAGGGGATCTCGGTGCGCCAGGTGCCGCCGTCGGGGAAGGTGTGCGGGGAGGAGCCGCGGGGGTCCCGGTCGGGGCAGGGGTGGCCGAGGGAGGCGAGGGCGGCCTCGCCGGGGCGGCGGGGGCCGGAGGGTTTGATGGACGCGTCGGTCACGATGCTCCCTGGTTCGATCTGACTCGATCTGACTCGATCTCGTTCGGTATCTCGTACGTCGTTCGCGGCTGAGGGTGCGGGCCGGGCCGCGGGGGTCGGGAGGGTGGGGTCAGGGCCGCAGCAGAACCTTGCCGACCCCGGGATCGCCGCCGCCGACCAGCGCGACGGCCGCGGCGAAGTCCTCCAGCGGCAGCTCATGGGTGATCAGGGACGCGGGCGCGAGCAGCCCCGCGCCGAAGGCCCGCACCGCATGGGCCCAGGCGGCCGGCGGGGCGCCGAAGACGGAGCGGACGGTGAGCTGGCTGACGGACAGATGGACGGGGTCGATGCCCCGCGCGCCCGGCCCGGGCAGCCCGGTCAGCACCACCCGGCCGCCGCGCCGGGCCAGCAGACAGGAGTCGTGGGCGGTGGTGGGCGCGCCGGCGGTCTCCACCACCAGGTCGTAGCGGCCGCGCAGACCGGCGGCCTCCGGCGGGGCGCACACCCCGGTGGCGCCCATGGGCAGTGCCCGCCCGGCGCGCTCGGTGCGGGGATCGACGACCAGCAGCTCGGCGGGGGAGACGGCGGCCAGCAGCTGCACGGCCAGCAGGCCGAGCGTGCCCGCCCCGACCACGGCGATCCGCTCGCCCGGGCGCGGTCCGCCCGCCAGTACCGCCGCCGCCACCACGGCGGCCGGCTCCAGCAGAGCGGCCGAGCGCAGGTCGGCACGGTCGTCGAGGACGTGCAGCAGCCGGGCGGGCAGGACGAGGAAGTCGGCGAAGGCGCCGGGCCGGGTGAAGCCGGTCTCGTCGTAGCCGCCGGTGCACAGACTGGTGGCGCCCTCGCGGCAGCGGTCGCAGACCAGGCAGGCGCGGAACCCCTCGCCCACCACCTTCCGCCCCACCAGCGCCGGGTCGGCGCCGGGGCCGGCCGCCTCCACCGTGCCGGACCACTCGTGGCCGGGCACGACGGGGTAGCGGACGTAGCCCTCGGCGCGGTTGCCCGCGTACACCTCGCTGTCGCTGGCGCAGATCCCCGCCGCGTACACGGCCACCCGCACCTCGCCCGGGCCGGGTTCGGGGCGGGGCGCCTCCACCAGCCGGTGGCGGCCGGGCCGCTCCACGAGGACGGCGCGCCCGGCGGCGCGGACGTCGTCCGGCACCGGGGTGTGTGCGGGTGCGTTCACCACTGGTTCCTCCCCGCGTCGCGTGGACCTCCGGCGCCCCTGGCGCCCGCCGGAGGACGGACGGCCGCCCCCCGCGGTGGATTCTGCGCCGGATGCCCGGACGTGTCACCACCGCCCGGGAGGCCGGCCGCCGCGGGGCCGCCCCCTGCCGGACCGGATGTGACGCACCGTCCCGCGCCGCACCGTCCCGCGCCGCACCGTCCCGCGCCGCACCGTCCCGCGCCGCACAGGCGAAGCCGGTGCGCACGGGGCCGTGCGCCACCCCCGGCTTCCAAGGGCGCGCCCGCGCACCGGTGTGCGGCAGGGGCGTGCGGCCCGAACGCCGTGAGCCCCCGGTGCCCGCCCCGCCTCACGACCGGGCTCCGCGCGGATCCCGCTTCTCCCAGCCCTCGGCCCACAGGTCGAAGCGGGCCTGCTGCTGCGGGAACTCCGCGGCCGCGTCGGTGTCCAGCTCCACCCCCAGGCCGGGGGCGTCGGGGAGGGAGAAGTAGCCGTCCACGACCTCCGGCGCGCCCTTGACCACCTTCTTGATCTCGGCGTCCGCGAAGTCGTTGAAGTGCTCCAGGATCTTGAAGTTCGGCGTGCAGCCGGCCAGTTGGAGGGAGGCGGCCGTCAGTACCGAGCCGCCCACGTTGTGCGGCGCCACCAGCATGTAGTGGGTCTCGGCGGTGGCGGCGATCTTGCGGGTCTCCAGGATGCCGCCGATGTGCCCCAGATCCGGCTGGATGATGTCGGCGGCCTGGGACTCGAACAGCTCGCGGAACTCGATGCGGTCGTGGATGCGCTCGCCGGTGGCGATGGGCATGTCCACCTTCTCGGCCACCTTGGCCAGCGCCTTGAGGTTCTCCGGCGGCACCGGCTCCTCCAGCCAGCTCGGCCGGAACGGCTCGACCTCGCGGGCGATGCGGACGGCCGTGGCGGGGCTGAAACGGCCGTGCATCTCCAGCAGCAGCTCGCACTCCGGCCCGATCGCGTCCCGCACCGCCTCCACCAGCGCCACCGAGCGCAGCGTCTCGGCGTGGTCCAGCTCGAAGTGACCGGTGCCGAACGGGTCGAGCTTGAGCGCTCGGTAGCCGCGCCCGACGACCCGCAGGGCCGCCTCGTGGAACGCCTGCGGGGTGCGCTCGACGGTGTACCAGCCGTTGGCGTACGCCTTGACGCGGTCGGTCACCCTGCCGCCCAGCAGCTGCCACACGGGCACGCCCAGCGCCTTGCCCTTGATGTCCCAGCAGGCCATCTCCACGCAGGCGATGCCGGACATCACGATCTCCCCGGCCCGCCCGTAGTCGCCGTACTTCATGCGCCGCACCAGATCCTCGACCGCGAAGGGGTCGGACCCGGCGATGTGGTTGGCCTCGGCCTCGCGCAGATAGCCGACCAGGGCATCGGTGTGCCCGAGCATCCGGGTCTCGCCGACGCCGGTGAGCCCCTCGTCGGTGTGCACCTGGACATAGGTCAGGTTGCGCCACGGAGTACCGACGACATGCGTGCTGATCCCGGTGATGCGCACAGCGGCTGCCCTTCTCTGTCGTTCGATATCTCGTCACACGTTCGAAATGCTGGCGCGAATGTAATGACGGGGCTCGACCGGCGTCAATGGGCGGGCGCGGATTTCGCCGCTCAGGCGGGCGGGGAAACGGCGGTGACCTGTCGGTGCGCGATCTCGGCGAGCGCGCGCTGGCCCTCCGGGCCGGGGTGGAACCAGTCCCAGGAGCTCAGCTCACGGGCGGTGAAGCGGTAGCCGTGCACCGCCCCGCCGTCGTGCCGGCAGCGCCTGTCGCGCTCGCAGACCTCCGCCAGCGCGGCGTTGTACGCCCGCACCCGCGCCGACACCTTCGCGCGGCGCTTCGCCGCCTCGGCGTCCGAGGCCCCCGCCCCGCCCAGCATCGACGGGCAGATACCGAGCTGCCACACCTGCGCGGCCACCGGATGCGACCGGCCCAGGGACCACAGCCGCTCCAGGTCCGGCACGCCGGCCACGTACACCTGGGTCCTCGGCGAGGTCCGGCGCAGGGTGCGCAGTGCCTCGGCGAAGTCGGCGCGGAACTCCTCCACCGGCGTCATCCGCTCCACCGTCGCCCGGCAGGCGTCGTTCGCCCCGATCAGCACCGTCACCAGCTCCGGCCGGTGCGCCGCCGCCTTCCGGGCCTGGGCGGGCAGTTCGGCCATCAGGGCGCCGGAGCGCGCGTGGTTCCAGGTCGCGGCGGCGGGGACGCCCAGCCGCCGCGCCAGGCTGTCCACCTCCGGGGAGGTGCCGGTGGCCCAGGACGCCTCCGGGCAGTCGTCCAGCAGCGAGCAGGCGTCGAAGGCGCGGGTGATGGAGTCGCCCAGGGCCGCCAGTGAGCCGGGGCCGGTGTCCCATGAGGGCGAGGGCGAGGGCGAGGGCGAGGGCGAGGGTGAGGGCGAGGGTGAAGGTGAGGGCGAGGGCGAGAGGGAGGGGGAGGAGGGGCGGGCGCCGGCGGACGCGCCCCGGGAGTGCGGCGCACCACCGCCGAAGCCGCCGCACGACACGGCGAACACGGTGAGGGCCGCGGTGGCGGCGACCGCGGCCCAGACGGCGGGCAGCAGCCCTCCGCGGCGGGCGCGTCCCGCAGGTGGAGGGCCGGACGGCGTGTCGTCTCGCACGGGTGCTCCCCCCGTTCCTTCCTGTCTCCCGGTGGGGTGATGGTTCGGACGGGTGGGTTGACCGCCTCGGCCGACGGTACGTCACCCCATGGGTGCCGTGGCACGGTAGCTTTTGCCATGACGGTCCGAAAATGGCCGCCGGACACGTTTGACAGATTACATCGCGTCACTTGCTGTCCCTTTTAGGGAGAATCGGCACGGATAGTGTTTACTGTTCGTAACTTCGGGAGCCGGAAGACACGTGACCGATGGGACAGGATGTCAACCGGTGACCCGGCGCATGGCCGGCAGGGATTCGAGGCCGCCACGGAAGGTCGCACTCGAACCACACAGGAGGTCCCGGTGACGACACGTGGAGTTCTGTACGTGCACTCAGCCCCCCGCGCACTGTGCCCGCACGTCGAATGGGCCGTCGCGGGAGTGCTCGGCGCCCGCGTCAGCCTCGACTGGATCAAGCAGCCCGCTTCCCCGGGCACCTGGCGCGCGGAGCTGTCCTGGCAGGGCGAACCCGGTACCGCCTCCAAACTCGCCTCCGCGCTGCGCGGCTGGCGCATGCTCCGCTTCGAGGTGACCTCCGAGCCCTGCTCCACCGCGGAGGGCGAGCGTTACAGCTCCACCCCCGAGCTGGGCATCTTCCACGCGGTCACCGGTATGCACGGCGACATCCTCATCCCCGAGGACCGGCTGCGCGCCGCCGTGGACCGCGCCGCGCGCGGCGAGACCGAGCTGGAGGCCGAGATCTCCAAGCTCCTCGGCAAGCCCTGGGACGACGAACTGGAGCCCTTCCGCTACGCGGGCGAGGGCGCTCCGGTGCGCTGGCTGCACCAGGTGGTCTGACACCGCCGCGCCGCCGCGACGGCGGACCCGGCGGACCGGCCGGTGCGTTCCGGGGGCGGACGCCCTTCCCCGGCGCCGGTGTCACGGGCGCGGTGACGGCTCACGGACTCCCGCGCGCCGGCCCGGTCTCCGCTCCCCGCCCTTACGGAACCGCGCTCCCGTCCGGGGCCTCGGCCTCCCCGGACGCCCGAGGGGCCCGCCGGACGATGTCCGGCGGGCCCCTCGGGCGCTGCGCGCGCCTGTCGCGCCAGGCCTCAGGCTGTACCCAGGCGGCTGCCCAGGCGGCTGCTCAGGCGGTGCGGAAGGCCACGACGACGTTGTGGCCGCCGAAGCCGAAGGAGTTGTTGACCGCCACCAGCGGGCCCTCGCCCAGCGAGCGCGGTTCGCCGGTCACGATGTCGGCGTCGATCTCCTCGTCCAGGTCGTCGACGTTGATGGTCGGCGGCGCCGTGCGGTGGTGCAGCGCCAGCACCGTCGCCACCGTCTCGATACCGCCCGCGCCGCCCAGCAGATGACCGGTCATGGACTTGGTGGCGGAGATGGCGACATGGTCCAGGTCGGAGCCCAGCACCTTGCGCAGCGCCTTGATCTCGGCGACGTCGCCCTGCGGGGTGGAGGTGGCGTGCGCGTTGAGGTGCGCGATCTCGGAGGGGTCGAGGCCGGTGCTCTCCAGCAGTCCCTGCAGGGCGTCGGCGATGCCCCGGCCGGCCGGCTCGGGCTGCGCGATGTGGTGGTTGTCCGCGGACAGGCCCTGCCCCAGCACCTCGCAGTAGACCCTCGCACCGCGCCGGGCCGCGTGCTCGGCCGACTCCAGTACCACGACACCCGCGCCCTCGCCGAGCACGAAGCCGTCGCGGGCCTTGTCGTAGGGGCGCGAGACCTTCGCCGGGTCACCCTCGTTCTTCGACAGCGCCATCATGTTGGCGAACGCCGCGATGGGCAGCGGGTGGATCGCCGCCTCGGCGCCGCCCGCGACGACCACGTCGGCGCGCCCGGAGCGGATCATCTCCACGGCGTAGCCCACCGCCTCGGCGCCCGAGGCGCAGGCGCTGACCGGGGCGTGCACGCCCGCCTGGGCGCCCACCTCCAGGCCCACGTTGGCCGAGGGGCCGTTGGGCATCAGCATCGGCACGGTGTGCGGGGAGACGCGGCGTACGCCCTTCTCCTTGAGCACGTCGTACTGGTCGAGCAGGGTGGTGACACCGCCGATGCCGGAGGCGACGACGGTGCCGAGCCGGCCCGGGTCCACCTGGCCGTTCTCCCCGGCCCGGCCCTCGTAGCCGGCGTCCGCCCATGCCTCGCGGGCCGCGATCAGCGCGAACTGCGCCGAGCGGTCCAGCTTGCGGGCGAGCGGACGGGGCAGGACCTCGGACGGGTCGACCGCCGCCTGCGCGGCGATCCTCACGGGCAGTTCGGCCGCCCACTCCTGCTCCAGGGCCCTGACCCCGGAGCGGCCGGCGAGCAGGCCCTCCCACGTCGATGCGCTGTCGCCACCCAGCGGTGTGGTTGCGCCGATACCGGTGACGACCACGGTGTGGTGGGTCGCGTTCACAGGAATTTCTCCACTGGTAGGGGAAGTGCGGTCATCCGCCACCGCGGAGCGGGTGGCGACAAACGCTTCAACGGGCGTGCGGACCTGTCAGTCCTGGTGGTTGAGGATGTAGTCCACCGCGTCACCGACGGTCTTGAGGTTCTTGACGTCGTCGTCCGGGATCTTGACGCCGAAGCGCTCCTCGGCGGCGACGACGACCTCGACCATGGACAGCGAGTCGACGTCCAGGTCGTCGGTGAAGGACTTGTCCAGCTGGACGTCCTCGGTCGGGATACCGGCGATCTCGTTGACGATCTCGGCGAGACCCTCGACGATCTCTTCCTTGGTGGCGGCCATGGTGGCGCTCCTTCGTGTCGTGTTACGCGTGGTGGGTTGTGGTCCGGTGTACTGCGGTCCGGCGTACTGCGGTGCGGAACATCCGGCTATGGGAGGGTAACGACCGTCGCCGCGTAGACGAGACCCGCCCCGAAGCCGATGACGAGCGCGGTGTCGCCGCTCTTCGCCTGCCCGGTCGCCAGCAGCCGCTCCATGGCGAGCGGAATGGAGGCGGCCGAGGTGTTGCCGGTGGTCTCCACATCGCGGGCGACCGTGACGTGCTCCGGCAGTTTGAGGGTCTTCACCATCGAGTCGATGATCCGCATGTTGGCCTGGTGCGGGATGAAGACGTCCAGGTCGTCGGAGGTGATCCCGGCGGCCTCCAGCGCCTGCTGGGCGACCTTGGCCATCTCGAAGACGGCCCAGCGGAAGACCGTCTGACCCTCCTGGCGGAGCGCCGGGAACTTCTCGACCTCGCCCTCGCGGTAGTCGTCCCACGGAACCGTCTGCGAGATGACGTCCGCCTTGTCGCCCTCCGAACCCCACACCGTGGGGCCGATGGCGGGCTCCTCGGACGGGCCGACGACGGCCGCCCCGGCGCCGTCGCCGAAGAGGAAGGCGGTGGTGCGGTCCGTCAGATCCGTCAGGTCCGACAGCCGTTCGACGCCGACGACCAGCACGTACTGCGCGCTGCCCTCCACCACCAGGCCCTTGGCGATGGTCAGGCCGTAGCCGAAGCCCGCACAGGCCGCGGAGATGTCGAACGCGGCGGCCCTGCCGGTGCCCAGCCGGTGGGCGACCTCGGTGGCGATCGAGGGCGTCTGCTTGAAGTGGGAGACGGTCGAGATCACGACCGCGCCGATCTGCTCGGGGGTGATCCCCGCGTCCGCGATCGCCTTGCCCGCCGCGGCGAGCGTCATCTCGGCGACGGTCTCCTCCGGGCCGGCCCAGTGCCGGGTGGTGATGCCCGAACGGGAGCGGATCCACTCGTCGGACGAGTCGATGTGCTTGAGGATCTCCTCGTTGGGCACCACGCGGGTCGGACGGTAGCCGCCGACGCCGAGGATGCGCGCGTACGGTGCGCCCTTCGCGGGCCTGATCTTCGCGGTCATGCTCTCGCAAGCTCCTATCGACTGCTGTCCGGCCGCTGGGCCGCGGGAGAGGCGTGCTCGGCGATCAGCTCACGGGCCGCGTCGAGGTGCTCGGGGGTCTTCAGCGCCAGCGTCTTCACACCCGGCAGGGCACGCTTGGCCAGGCCGGTGAGGGTACCGCCGGGGCACACCTCGATCAGCGCGGTGACGCCCATCTCCTTGAACGTCTCCATGCACAGGTCCCAGCGCACCGGACCGGCGACCTGCCGCACCAGCCGCCGCAGGATCTCGCCGCCGTCGGCGACGGCCTGCCCGTCCCGGTTGGAGACGTAGGGCACGCGCGGGTCCTTGGGCGCCACGCCCTCGACGGCCTTCGCCAGCGCGTCGACGGCCGGGGCCATGTGGTGGGTGTGGAAGGCGCCCGCCACGGACAGCGCCTTGACCATCCGCACACCCTCCGGCTTGTCCTCGGCCAGGGCGGCGAGCTGCTCCATGGTGCCGGCGGCGACGATCTGGCCGGCGCCGTTGACGTTGGCCGGGGTCAGCCCCAGCCCCTCCAGATGCGCCGTCACCGTCTGCGGATCGCCGCCGATGACGGCGGTCATACCGGTCGGGGTGACGGCGGCGGCCTCGGCCATCGCCCGGCCGCGGGTGCGCACCAGCGCCATCACGGCCTCGGGGGCGAGGACTTCGCCGACCGCGGCGGCGGTCAGCTCGCCCACACTGTGGCCCGCGACGGCGCCGAGGGAGTCCAGCGGAACGCCCTCCAGCAGCGCCTGCGCGGAGGCCAGGCCCGCGGCCACCAGCAGCGGCTGGGCCACGGCCGTGTCGCGGATCCGCTCGGCGTCGGCCTCGGTGCCGTAGTGCACCAGGTCCAGGTCGATGGCGGCCGACCACTCACGCAGCCGGTCGGCGACGCCGGGGAGTTCGAGCCAGGGGGTCAGGAAGCCGGGCGTCTGGGCGCCCTGGCCGGGAGCGACGAGTACGAGCACTCTCACACTCTCTCTTGTCGACGGATGTCCACGCCGGTGGGGACCGGCACGAAGAACGGTCAGGGGAATTGTGGGAGGCCGACAAAACCGATGGGCACGACTATATCTGCCCGCTCCCGTCTGCCAGGCGACCCAGGATCAGCGCGACGCGCAGCGTGAACGCCGAACGGACGTCCGAGGGGGACCATCCGGTGACGTCCGTCACACGTCGCAGCCGGTAGCGAACGGTGTTGGGGTGCACGAACAGCATCCGCGCGGCCCCCTCCAGACTGCTCGCCTGCTCCAGATAAACACTCAAGGTTTCCAGGAGGGCGGCCCCGGCCTCCTGGAGCGGTCTGTAGATCTCCTCCACCAACAGCGCCCGCGCGGTGGGATCCGCGGCCATCGCGCGCTCGGGCAGCAGATCGTCCGCGAGCACCGGGCGCGGCACGTCCGGCCACGCGGCGCACGCCTTCAGCCCGGCGGCGGCCGCCTGCGCCGAACGTGTCGCCGACAGCAGGTCGCCCACCACGGGACCGGCCACCACCGGGCCCGCGGCGAACGGACCGATCAGCGACTTGGCGACGTGCAGCGGATCGTCCGAGCCGCCGGCGATGACCACCAGCCGGTCGCCCAGCACCCCGGTCAGCACCTGGAGTTTGGCGTGCCGGGAGGCACGCCGGATCGCCTCCACCGTCAGTTCGCTGTCCCCGTCGGGCGCGGTGCCCAGTACGACCGTCACATGCTCGGGGGAGTTCCAGCCCAGCGCCGCCGCGCGGGAGACGGTCCCCTCGTCGGCCTCGCCGGAGAGCACGGCGTTGACCACCAGCGACTCCAGTCGCGCGTCCCACGCGCCGCGCGCCTCGGCGGCCTGCGCGTACACCTGGGCGGTGGCGAACGCTATCTCGCGGGCGTAGACCAGCAGCGCCTCGCGCAGCACGTTCTCGTCGCCGGGTGCGGCGACCTCGTCGATCGCCGCCTCCACGACCTCGATGGTGGTGCGGACCATCTCCACGGTCTGCCGCAGCGTGATCGCCCGCGTCAGCTCGCGCGGCGCGGTGCCGAACACGTCCGTGCTGATCGCCTGGGGCGTCTCGGGATGCCGGAACCACTCGGTGAACGCCGCGATGCCCGCCTGCGCCACCAGGCCGATCCACGACCGGTTCTCCGGCGGCATCGCCCGGTACCAGGGCAGTTGCTCTCCCATACGGGTGAGGGCGGCGGCGGCCAGCTTGCCGGAGGACTGCTCCAGCCGCCGCAGCGTCGCGGGGTGCGGGTGGGGGCGCTGCTTGTCGGGTGCTGGTGTCTGAGTGGGTTCTGGCACGGGACAAGACTGCCCTATTGGTACGGCCGTATGGGTGGCGGGTGTCGGATCCGTACAACGGAGGGGGCCGGGCCGGCGCCCGCCCGGCGCCGGCGCGTACGGCCTACGATGACGGCGGAGCCGGTCGGGGAGTTCTGTTCTCAGGGGAGCGCGATGTCCGTCGACTACGAGCGTATGGCCGAGATCGCCGAGGAGCTGAGCAGGCACATCCCCGAGGAGGTCCGGGCCGTCGAGATCAGCGGCGAAGAGATCGTCATGACGATGTCCCCGAGCAACCGGCACGAACTGATCGTCCACCGGGTGGGCAAGCAACTCGACGCCCAGATCGAGCGGCAGGGGGCGGATCTCATCGCCCACGGCGGTGCCGACCTGGAGGACCCCGCCGTGGGGGTCAGACGGCGGCCGGACGTGATGGTCTTCCCCGAGAGTTGCCTGGAGACGGGCGAGGCCGTCCACCCCCGCGATGTCGAGGTCGTGGTCGAGGTCGTCTCGCGGACCAACCCGGAGAACGACTACGAGGGGAAGACCCGCGACTACCCGGCGATGGGCATCCCCTACTACCTGTTGCTCGACCCCCGGAAGGGCACCGGGGCACTCTACTCCGGCATCCACCGCACCCCGGAAGGTCCGCGCTACGGCACCTCCACGGAGTTCGCCTTCGGCGAGACGGTGCGGGTGGGCGACTGGACGGTGGACACCTCCGTCTTCCCGACGTACGGCTGAACGCCCCGGAGCGGAGGCTCAGCCGGAGGTTCGCTGCCCGCGGGCCGGGGCACCGCCGGCGGCGGGGAGGTTGAGGCGGCGCCGTGCGGTGCGCACGTGTTGCCGCGGCGACCACTCGATCGTGGGGCCGTCGCCGAACGGGGCGGAAGCGGACGAGGCCGCGGTGTTCCATGGCGTTCCACGGCAGCCGGTCGCGAGGAGGGGATGGAGCGGTGAACGGTTTCGTCAAGTAGTCGGGGAGCGGCCACCGTCGGCGTGCGGAGGAACTGGTGGGCGGGAGGAGGGTGTTCGAAGAGGGCGCGCGGCGTCTGTCGGCCGGGGCACGGGCCCGGAGGCCGGCCGGGACGGGGCGGGAGGGCGGCTTCACCCAGGCCGAGGCGGCCGAGCCGACGGAGGTGGCCCGGCCTCTCAGGGGCGCTGTGCGGGGCCGATGACCGACAGGCCGGCG
Source organism: Streptomyces barkulensis (assembly GCF_002843305.1). Lineage (GTDB taxonomy): Bacteria > Actinomycetota > Actinomycetes > Streptomycetales > Streptomycetaceae > Streptomyces > Streptomyces barkulensis. Next base: position 111,077 of record NZ_PGSG01000009.1, on the reverse strand, counting down.
CGGGAGGCCAGCCAGGACGCCTGCCTCTCCTCGTACCCGTCGAGGTTCCCGCGACGCACATGGACCAGAACGGTGTGCTCGTCGGCGCGCTCGTCCAGTTCGCGGGTACGGGTGTTGAGCAGCAGGGTGACCATGGCGTGTGTGCCCTCCCAGGCCAGAGCCGGCTCCTCGGCCCCGGGCCAGGCGAGCGAGTGCCAGCGGATCTCGCCGACGCGCGGTCCCACCAGATCCACGAAGGCGTCCTCGACGCTGCCCACGGCCTGGTCGAGCATGGAAGCCCACAGAGGCAGCAGTCCCGCCCAGCCGGCCTGGTCGGTGGGGAGCGAGCGGGCCGGGAGGCCGCTGAGCAGACCGGTCGGATCGGAGGGGAACCGCGCCCACTCCTCCGCGTTCTCCGTCCGGAACCACACGTCGGGCAGCGCGCTCCGTACGCGGAGCACATCCTCGGCGGTGGGCAGCTCGGCGTCCACGCAGACCCGCGCGTGCCGCCGGTCCCCGACCGCCAGCAGCCGCCGCGCCGTACTCAGCGCCAGTGCCGCATCGCGGGTGCGCAGGACGGGGTACGCGACATCGTTGGACATGCGGACACGGTGCCACACGCGCTCCAGGACTCCCGGCCCCTCCCGGCCGCCCTCTCCCACGGCACCCCGTGGGGGAGGAGGCCGGGAGGTGTGCGGGCGGCCGTCGTGTGGGATGTCGGCCCGTCCGCGTACCGTGGAGGAATGCTGCACATATGGCGCGATGCGGACCGTTATCGGGGCGGGGACCGGGCGGCCGGCATCGAGACACGGCACGCCTTCTCCTTCTCCGGCTTCTACGACCCGTCCAACACGCGCTTCGGGCTGCTGGTCGCCTGCAACGAGGAGCGCCTCGCGCCGGGCGCGGGCTTCGCCGAGCACCCGCACGCGGACGTGGAGATCGTCTCGTGGGTGGTCGAGGGCGAGCTGACGCACGAGGACTCGGCCGGTCGCCGCGTGACCGTGCGGCCCGGGGACGTGCAGCGGCTGAGCGCCGGCCGCGGCATCCGGCACGTGGAGCGCAACGCGGGGAGCGAGCCGCTGCGGTTCGTGCAGATGTGGCTGGTGCCGGGGGTGTTCGGGGGCGAGGCGGAGTACGAGGTCGTGCGCGGCATAGCCGACGGCACCCCCTACGCCCTGGCCCGCGCCGACGCGGTGCTGCACGTACGGCGGCTGGGCGCGGGGGAGCGCACCGCGGTACCGGACGCGCCGTGGGTGTACGTGCACGTGGTGCGCGGCGGGCTGAGCCTGGGCGGTGAGTCGCTGGAGGCGGGCGACGCGGCACGGATCGGGGGCGCGCAGGGGCTGGAGGCGTCCGGAGGCGGGGCCGGGGCCGAGGCGCTGGTCTGGGAGATGCACTCCGAGCCGTCCTACGGCTGAGACCGCCCCTCCACGACGGGCTCCGCGACGGGCTCCGCGGCGGACTCCGGGGCCGGGAGGGCGCCGGAGCAGGTGGCGCGCCCGTAGGAGCCGAAGGCGGTGGAGCGCTGGACGTGCCTGCCGCGGATGGCGAGGGCGCAGCTGGCCTCGCCGCCCTCCTCGCCGAGGAGGATGCTGACGGTGGGCTCCTCGCCCAGGGGCACCTCCACGGTCTTCTTCCACGGCAGCGTCACGTCCGAGGCGATGGTGGCCTTCCCGGCCTCGCCGCGGGCGAGGTAGGTGATGTCGGCCGTGCCCTCTCCCCGCACCTCGTAGGTGACCTCGGCGGTGGGGGCGGCCCGCTCCCCGGGCTCGTCCCCGGTGTTCAGGACGCCGTAGCCGACGAGGCCGGCGCAGGCGAGCACCAGGGCGGCGGCGACGGCCACCACGCGCCGGTCCACGCCCCGCTCGGACATCGCCTTTCCCTTTCCGGTTTCGCCGTCGGCGGAATCGGCGGAATCGGCGGATCCGGTCGAATCGACAGGGTCGGTTTTCGGGTTTCCCGGCACCGGGTCGCCCGGGCGGTCGGTCGATTCGTCCGTCTGTGCCCGTGCGCGTTCCTTTTCCTCGTCCGGTGTGTCCGGGGGCCCGGACATGTCCTTGCTCATGACGATCCCTTTCCGAGAACGCGGACATGTGAACACGGCGTTGTACACCATGTGCGCCGCTCGTGGCCAGTGAGGGAGCAAACTCCCCCAATCCGGCCCGCCGATCCGTCGTGATCTGCGGCGATGAAGCGGCGAACCGGCGAAGTGCCCGTTATTTCCGCAGGCTTGACGGGGGATCGAGAATGAGCGTAGAACCCTCCGTCGGCTGCGAGAGCCGTCGTGACCGGCGGGCGACGCATTCCTTGGCGGAATCCCTTTCCAGGGGCTCCCCCGGGGGTGCGTCGTCCATTCCCCACGTCGTAACGCCGATTTCACGGCCATGTTCCGTCCGTAGGCCGCCTTGTTTCCCGGGGCGGTTGCTTCGGCCTGCCCGCATTCCGCACGTACGTGAGCGCACGGGAGACGCGGGACCGGCCGGGAAAGGAATTCGGCAAGATGAGAAAGCGGTACCGAAGACTGCTTTCCGGACTCGTCGTGTCGGCCGTCATGGGCACCCTGCTGCCGCAGGTGGCGTACGCGGCCCCGGCGTCCGAAGGCGGCGGTGACGGCGGCAAGGGCATCGTCGACACCGTCGCGGACTGGTTCTCCGGCGACGAGGACGACGGCGAGGCAGCGCCGCCCGCCGACGGCAGGGCGGCGCTGCCCAGCCGCGAGAAGCTGCCCAGGGGGAAGAAGGCACCGGCGGCGAAGCGCGTCAAGGAGCTGACCGGCAGGCGCACCGCGCACGCCCGGTTCTGGCAGCTCTCCGACGGGCGCGTCGAGGCCGAACTGTCGGCCGTCCCCACCTCCTACCGCTCCGGGTCCGGCGAGAAGGCCCGGTGGAAGCCGATCGACACCGCGGTGCGTCCCAGCGACGCCAAGGGGTTCGAGTTCGCCAGCACCGCCAACACCGGCCGCAGCTGGTTCGGCTCCGACCCGAAGCGCCTGATGCGCTTCGCCAACGACACCGGCCAGGGCGTGACGATCGGCCTGCGGGACGCGACGGGCGCGAAGCTCAAGCCCAGGGCCGAGGGCGACACCGTCACCTATGCGGACGCCCTGCCCGGAGCCGACCTGTCCTACGAGGTGGGCCCGGGCCGGGTGAAGGAGAACATCACCCTGGCCGAACGGCCCGACGGGCCGGTGTCGTTCACCTTCACCCTGGACGTCGACAAGCTCACGCCCAAGGCGCGCAAGGACGGCTCGATCGCCTTCTACGGCGAGCACCCCGGCGTGCCCGTGATGGAGATCCCCGCCGCGTACATGACCGACGCGCGCAAGGACGCCTCCTCGCCCTACGGATACGTCCACAGCAACGACGTCACCCAGAAGCTCACCCGCCACGGCGACGACTGGCGGCTGACGGTGACACCGGACGCCGACTGGCTGGCGGCCGAGGAGCGGCGGTACCCGGTGGTCATCGACCCCACCGTCTCCATCGCCCCCACGCCGTCGCAGTCGCAGGACGTGATGGTCCTGTCCGACCAGCCGTCGGTGAACTTCAACGCCAGCTGGAAGCTGGCGGCCGGCCGGACCGACACCGGCACCGCCCGTTCGCTGATCAAGTTCCCGCTGGACGAGATCCCCGCCGGGGTGGAGGTCGACTCCGCCCGCCTGGAGATGTACTTCGACCAGACCCACACCACCGGCGGCACCGACGTGCCCGTCCGGGTGCACCGGGCCACCGGGGCGTGGGACGAGTCGACGGCGACCTGGGACAGCACCAGCTCGCTGGTCGGTGAGCTGTCGGGCACCAGCGTCCAGGTCGACGACGGCGACCCGGCCACGGCCGCCTCCGGCTCCTGGCCCGCGTCCGGCTCGACGCTGACGCAGTACGCCGTCGGCGGCGACTACCACTACAACAAGGACGGCACGGCCGGGGACACCTACGCCTGGCAGCCGAAGGTCGAGGACACCGCCACCTACCGGGTGGACGTCCACTACGTCGCGGCCACCGACCGGGCCACCAACGCCCCCTACACCGTCACCCACCGCGACGGCTCGGCCACGTACACCGTGGACCAGTCGGCCGGCACGGGCGGGCAGTGGACCTCGCTGGGCGGCGGCAAGCAGCTTCCCTTCACCAAGGGCACCACCGGCAAGGTCGTGCTCGGGGACGGGCCGGCCTCCACCTCCACCGCCGTCATCGCCGACGCGGTGCGGCTGGTGAACCCGGCCGAGATCTGGAAGAACACCGGCGAGTACAACCAGTGGCACAAGTTCCCCGTGACCGACACCGTGCAGAAGTGGGTCTCGGGCACCGCGGCCAACCACGGCTTCGTGATCAAGGCGCGGGACGAGTCCTCCTCCGGCCCGCTGGGCGGCCCCCGCTACGAGGCGGCCGACGGCTACTACGGCGGCGAGACCTCGACCTACCCGCGGCTGACGGTCACCTGGGGCAGGACCGGCACCGCGCTGGACTCCCCGACCGTGGTGCACGGCACCGGCCCGGAGCTGCACTGGAAGGCGTACAAGAACACCAGCGGCGACTCCGGTCTGGACATCGTGGAGTACCAGCTGCACCGCTCCACCCAGCAGACCTTCACCCCGTCGGCGGCCACCCTGGTCGCACCGGTGGACAAGGCGGTCACGTCCTTCACGGACACCACCGCGACCCCGACACCCGCCGACCACGCGGACGAGATCGGGCGGTCGTACTACTACCAGATCGCGGTCAAGACCAAGAGCGGTGAGCTGCTCGGCTCGCCCACCCGGGTCGTGGGCATCCCCAAGGCCGGCCGCACGATGAGGCTCATCCAGGCCGGGCAGAGCGACACCACCCTCTCCAGCGCCCAGCCGGACACCAACCAGGACACCATCGAGTCCTGGGGGGTCGGCCAGAAGTGGCTGAGCGTCGGCAACAACTCCGCCACCTACGGCACCACCCGCTCGGTGCTGAAGTTCCCGACCTCCGACATCCCCACCAGCGCCACCGTGCTGGAGTCCAGGCTGTTCCTGTGGGCCTCGCAGACGACCACCGGCAGCAACGGGGCGGTCTACGAACTGCGCCCGCTGAACCGGACCTTCGACGAGACCACCGCCACCTGGAACAAGGCGTCCTCCTCCACCGCCTGGAGCAGGCCGGGCGGTGACTACGGCTCCGCCGTCTCCGACACCACGGCGCAGTGGAGCAACGACGTCGGACGCCACTGGTGGGACGCCACCTCGATGACGCAGGGCTGGGTGAGCGATCCGGCCGCCAACAAGGGCGCGATGCTCAAGCTCGCCGACGAGTCCTCCACCGGCCCGCAGGAACGCAGCCTGTTCCTGTCGGCGGAGGCCGCCGACCCGCAGCTGCGTCCGCTGATCCGCGTCATCTACGTCGACTCCACCGCCGAGAAGACCTACCACGCGCCGCAGACGCCGTCGCGGATGATCCCCGGTGACACCGACACCGTCGAGGTGACGGTCACCAACACCACCGGCTCGGAGTGGACGGCGACCGGACACGAGCTGTCCTACCGCTGGGCGCTGCCGGACGGCACCGACGTCACCACCGGCGGCAACCAGATCGCCACCGCCCTGCCGAGGGACCTCGCCCCGGGCGAGTCGGTGACGGTGCGGGCGCAGGTCAAGGCGCCGATCAACTCCGACTCCGGCAACAAGCGCCTGGACCACGTGCTCACCTGGGACGTGCGGAACAAGACCACCGGCGCCTGGGAGTCCGACGGCGGAGGCGTCCCCGGCCTGGCCCAGCATGTGGCGGTGGAGGACCCGACATCCAACCAGCTCGGCCTGGAGAAGTTCTACTCCTACGCGGGCAAGAACACCGGCGCCGGCTCCACGGTGATGAACAACCTGTACGCCGGCAACAACGTCTGGTCCTACAACGCCTTCTCCAACCCCGGACGCGGCCTGTCCACCTTCGCCCGGTTCTCCTACAACTCCCTGGACACCTCCGACACCGTCCTCGGCCACGGCTGGTCGGCGCAGCTCGCGGCCCCGATCCGCTCGGGCGCGGCGCTGGACTTCCACCCCAACCCCGACCCGACCACGGTGACGCTGCCCGACGGTGACGGCACCGCGCACACCTTCCGCAAGCAGACGGACGGCACCTGGAAGGCCCCGGCCGGGGTGCACTACCTGCTCCAGCAGAAGGAGGGCGTGGACTGCAAGCCGTCGGCCGACGGTGACCCGCGGGCCTGGTCGATGACGCGGCCGGACCGCACGGTGTTCTCCTTCGACTGCGACGGCTACCTGTCGGCGATCACCGACAAGAACGGCAACACCCAGACCTATACCTACGAGGAGCGCCGCTCCAACAACAAGCCGGTCAAGTTCCTCAAGTACATCACCGACCCGGCCGGCCGGCAGACCCTGACGGTCGACTACTACGACAAGGGCCAGGACTACCCCTACATCGACGACGCCGGCGCCAAGCGGTCCGGCACCAAGCTGACCAGCCCGAAGATCATCGACCACATCGCGTCGATCACGGACGTCTCCGGGCGGAAGCTGACCTTCGTCTACAGCGACAAGGGCCTGCTGGGGGAGCTGACCGACGGCGCCGGCAGCGCGCAGCCGAAGGTCTTCCGCTTCACCTACGACGCCACGCAGGGCAACAAGAACGTCAAGCTGGTCAAGGTCACCGACCCGCGCGGCAACGCCACCTCGCTTGACTACTACGACCCCAGCGAGGGGGACGACCCGAAGTTCCACTGGGCGGCGCAGACCATCACCGACCGCCTCGGGTATGACACCGGCTTCGTCTACACCGACCCCGACGGCACCGCGGGCTCGTTCATCGAAGCCCGGGTGACGGACGCGGAGGGCAACGCCTCCACCTACCTCCAGGACGGCTACGGCCGCCCCACCCAGGTGACCAACGCCAAGTCCCAGACCACCAAGCTGTCCTGGGACGCGGACAACAACGTCACGCGCCTGGAGGAGAACAACGGCGCCGTCACCACCTACGCCTACGACCCCAAGACCGGCTACCCCACCGAAACCAAGGACGCCGAGGCCAACGCGGCCGGCACCCCGGGCACGACGATGGAGTACGCCACCTCGCTGGACGGCCATGTGGCCGACCTGTGGCGCAAGGTCTCCCCGGAGGGCCGGACCTGGCAGTTCGGCCACGACACCTTCGGCAACCTGGCCTCGGTCACCGACCCCAAGGGCACCGCCACCACCACCACCGACGACTACACCACCACCTACACCTACGACACCCACGGCCGGCTGAAGACGGCCACCGACGCAGGCGGCAACACCACCACCCACGGCGAGTTCGGCCCGACCGGCTACCCGGCGCTGATCACCGACGCGCTGGAGAAGACCACCTCGTTCGTCTACGACGAGCGCGGGCAGGTGCTGGAGAGCACCGACGCGCTGGGCAAGACCACCACGCAGACCTACGACGTCTTCGGGCGTCCGCTGGTCTCCACCGTGCCCAAGGACCAGGACGCCGGTGAGCTGATCACCACCCCGGCCCCGGTCTACGACGCCAACGACAACATCACCGAGTCCACCGCGCCCAACGGGGCGGTCTCCACGGCCGTCTACGACAGCGCCGACCAGCTCACCTCGGCCACCGCGCCGAAGGACACCGACACCTCAAACGAGCGCAGGACGACCTACGCCTACGACAAGGTCGGCAACCTCCTGACGACCACCGAGCCCAAGGGCAACCTGACCACCACAGCCGGCGACTACACCACCACCCACGCCTACGACGCGATCTACCAGCTCACCTCCGTGGTCAACGCGGCGGGCGACAAGATCAGCTACAGCTACGACGACGTCGGCAATCTGGTGAAGGTCACCGACCCGAAGAAGAACGCCAGCGCCGATACCGGCGACTTCACCACCGCCTACACCTACGACCTCAACCACCGCGTCACCACGGTCACGGACGCGGCCGGCCACACCACCTCGCGCGCGTACGACAAGGACTCCCTGGTCGTCTCCACCACGGACGCCGAGAACAACACCACGCTCGTCACCTACGACGAGCGCGGCATGACCACCGAGGTCAAGGTCCCGCACACCAAGGACGCCTCGGGCACGATCACCTACCGCACGACGAAGTACGAGTACGACGAGGTCGGCAACCGCACCAAGGTGATCACCCCGCGGGCCGTGGCGGCCGGGACGACGGAGGCCTTCACCGCCCGGACCGAGTACGACGCGCTGAACCGGCCGGTCAAGCAGTTCCAGCCGTACGACCCGGACGACTTCCGCTACAACGACCCCAACGTCTACACCGAGACGGTGTACGACGCGGTCGGCCGGGTGACGTCGACCTCCCTGCCGCCCTCCCAGGGGCAGTCGGTCCGCAACACCACCACCTACACCTACTACGACCACGGCCTGGTGGAGTCCTCCACCGACCCGTGGGACATCACCACCACCTACGACTACAACGACCTGGGCCTGCAGACCGCCCGCACCCTCACCTCGGCCGGAGGCTCCTCCTCCCGCACGATGGGCTGGGGCTACTACCCCGACGGCAAGCTGAAGTCCCGCACCGACGACGGCGTGCCGGTCGGCAAGCACGTGGTGCTGGTCGACAACTCCGACACCCACAACACCGACTCCACCGGCACCTGGACCACGGCGGACGCCGACGGCCAGCAGGGCTACGACCACGCCGTCCACACGGCCGGCACCGGCACGGACGCCTTCACCTGGACCCTCAACATCCCCGCCGACGGCACCTACACCGCCTACGTGAAGTACCCGCAGACGGCGGGCGCGGCCACCTCCGCGACCTACACCGTCACCCACGCCTCGGGCACCACCGAGGCGACGGTCGACCAGACCACCGGCGCCGGCACCTGGGTCTCCCTGGGCTCCCACACCTTCACCCAGGGCAACGACGCCAAGCTGGAACTGTCCGAGAACGACGGCGGCACGGTCGTCGCCGACGCGGTGAAGCTGGTGCGCGACACCAGCGGCGAGACCGACACCGAACAGCGCGACTTCTCCTACACCTACGACGCCAACGGCAACCTCACCCAGATCACCGACGGCTCCTCCGGCGCCGACATCGACACCTACCGGATCGCCTACACCGGCCTCAACCAGGTCCACCAGGTCGAGGAACTGGCCGCGGGCACGGTCAAGGAGACCACCTCCTACACCTACGACCCCAACGGCCTGGCCAAGACGCTGACCAACCCCGACCAGTACTCCGCCTACGGCTACGACATCCGCGACCTGGTCGACGAGGTCTCCGTCGCAACCAGCCCCCTCGACACCGACCCCAAGGTCACCACCTTCACCTACACCCCTCGCGGCCAGAAGCTGCGCGAGACCAAGGACAACGGCAACACCGTCGACCACACCTACTTCCTCGACGGCGCGCTGAAGACCCAGGTGGAGAAGAAGGCGGGCGGCACCCTGGTCTCCTCCCACACCTACGCCTACGACCCCAACGGCAACAAGGCGCGGGACGTGGCGAAGAAGATGAACGCCGACGACCACTCGGCGTACCTCTCCTCGACCACCGACTACACCTACGACCCGGCCGACCGGCTCGCCAAGTCGGTCAAGACCGGCAACGGCGCCGGCACCGACACCTACGTCCACGACGCCAACGCCAACGTCATCAGCCAGACCGTGGGCGGCACCACCACCACCTACGCCTACGACCGCAACCGGCTGCTGAGCGCCACCGCCGACAGCTCGACCGCCTCCTACGACTACGACCCGTTCGGCCGGCTGAGCTCGGTCACCTCCGGCGGCCAGATCATCGAGTCCAAGACCTACGACGGCTTCGACCACGTCACCGAGCACACCAAGCTCGACGACACCGGCGCGCGGAAGACCACCACCTACACCTACGACCCGCTGGAGCGCACCGCCTCCAAGACCGCCGACGGCACCACCACCGACTTCGACTACCTCGGCCTGTCCGGCGAGGTACTGGACGAGGAGGTCGCCGGCCAGGTCACCAAGTCCTACCAGTACAGCCCCTGGGGCCAGCGCCTGTCCCAGACCACACACCACGCCGACGGCACGGCCGAGGACGGGTTCTACGGCTACAACGCCCACACCGACGTCGAGACCCTCACCGACGCCACCGGCGACACCCAGGCCACCTACGGCTACACCGCCTACGGCTCCAACGACACCTCCGAGTTCACCGGCATCGACAAGCCCGACCCCACCGACCCCACCAAGGAGCCGTACAACCCCTACCGATACAACGCCAAGCGCTGGGACTCCGCCACCGGCACCTACGACATGGGCTTCCGCGACTACAGCCCCGGCCTGAACCGCTTCACCACCCGCGACATGTACACCGGCGCCCTCGCCGACATGCACCTGGGCACCGACCCCTTCACCGCCAACCGCTACGCCTTCACCGGCGGCAACCCCATCAGCCGCATCGAACTCGACGGCCACCGCCTCGCCGAATGCGACCAAGCCGGCTACAGCTGCACCATGAACAGCGCCGGCGGCTGGGACGTCAGCGTGCCGGAAAGCCTCACCAAACCAGGCAGCGACAGTCCGGACACTCCCCACGAAGGCGGTGCCTTCGACTCCAAGTCCAGCTGGATGGACTTCCTTAACCCCAGTATCTCGCATGCTCTCACTCTCTACGATGACCTCACGAAGGGCGCCTGTGCCGCTGACCTGGAGTTGTCATGTGAGCTGTGGAAGCATTACCGCGGCGCGAGTGGAGAGCAGTACCGACTCGACAGCGCGATGGTGGATGAATTGCTTGAGGACAAAGGGTTGGAAGGCAGCGTAGAGAAGCGCCTCAAGGAGTGGAGAGGAGAAGCTGCGGAGAAATGTTCGGCCGATGAAAGCTGCACCTTCTTGGCGGACAGCGGCTGGCTTCCTGCTACCTTCTCGGGGCTAGATGCGAAGAACGCCATCGGGAACGTTAAGTACCGGATTAGCGCGTCGGTAACCGTGAACAGTGATGACGTTACAGTCAACTATCAGGTGGACTTGTTCAAGGGGTGGAATTTCGACAGGGGCAAGACCGCCCCTATCCCGGTCGTAGGCATGGAACTCGACCTCGGACAATTTCTTGACCTGCATGAACATGGATATGCGAGGGAGTACGACATGGTCGGCACCAGCACGCTTCACACTTTTTAGATGGACGAAGGGAGCGAGAAAGTGACTTCATGGACCCCAGGGAAGGTGGCGGCAATTGTTTCTTTGATGGCTTTTCTCGCATTCACTACAGGATGTTCCCAGAGTGAACACGGAGGAAGCTACGAAGTTTCTGCGGAGGTTTCGGATGCCAGGATGTACGACGGGTGCATCGACGGACGAGGCCTTGAGGAGATTCAGCGAGTTTACGGATTGGTTCTGCCCGCAGAAATAAAGGAACTTCGATTTTGCGATCAAGAGAGCTGGTCTGGTTCCGCCGGAGAAATGCGCTTCGAAACATCCAAAGCGGGGCTGAAGCAGTTCATTAAGAAGTCAAGCAGGTCAACGGTCCCATTGGTTGAAGTCGACTCACTGGAGCAGAAAAGACAGTGGGAACAGGTGCCGGAAGGTCTTCCCGTCGAGTCTGGTATATACGTGAACAGAGTTGGAGGGTGTGATAACTCAATCGACATTAGCGTTGTGGACCTGGAGCGGGATGCCGTCAGAGTCTATCTAAAGCTGGTGTGCGCGTCCTAAAAAATCATAATTTAAGGAGTCGACCCGGCAGGCAGGCTGGCTGCATATCGGGTCGACTCCTGTTATTGGCTGAAGGTGGAGGGGACCTGGGAGGCCAGCACCTCCCCCAGGCCAAGCAGAACACCGGTGACACCACCGAGGACGGCCTCTACAGCTACACCGCCTACGGCGCAGACGACACCTCCGAGTTCACCGCCATCGACAAGCTCCGACATGATCAGAGTATCTTGGGTCAATGGAGAAATAGTAGACGTACAGGATTACGACGCCACAGGAGCCAAGGCGAGTCAGAGCGTCGACATGATCGCATCGACCATAAGCAACAAGATGGACCCGAACAAGAAAAAGCAGGCGAACAACGTTATTTTTGTCGCGAAGACCGAGGCTCAGGCTGAGGCGGTGGCAGAACGCTTCAAGAACGATTCCCGCGTTAGAGTGATTCACTCAGGCAGCGGGTTCGATAGTGGGAGAGTTTTCAGCTCCGTGACCGGTGGCCCTAATGTGCAACGAATGAGCCCAAGGATGCGGGGTTTCCATGCGCTGGGCGTGGTGGGCAGCCTCATGCCCCTCGCGCAAGCCAACAGCTACTTCCGCAGCTTCGGCTTCTGGGGCGGGCTTCGAGAGATGGGCGAAGATGTCATCGACCCGTGGGGAGTTCTCGACACATACGGCCCCCCTCCGAGAAGTTCGGTGTGCGATCCTACGACGAAATACTGCGCGTGAGTGAATTTGGCGTAACGAGTTAGATGCCACCGCTGGACCGTGGTCCAGCGGTGGCATCCGTCGCTATTTCAACTTTTCCAATTTCGACAAGGAGGATAAGATGGCGGGGATTAGAGTAGTGGCGTGCTTGCCTGCGGGCGCCGAAGAGAAACTTGAAGCCTTGCTAAGGGATTCCCTCGCTCCCTTTGAGATGTATTCTGGTTTTGAATGGCGAGAAATATGGGATCGATGGACGATTCGCGGTGGTAGCGACGCAACGGGATTCTTGATCGTCCCTGGATTCGAAGATGATCCTAGGCTCATTCATGATTTCCCTCGCTACGATGGAAAGATCCTTCCGAGCCTGCCGGGCAGATGTGCCGGGGGGCCTAAGGGGATGCTTCGCGTTTCGGATTCCTGGGACGAATGGAATTCGAATCTGTTGACGCTTGACGGCTGGTGGATCGAGAGAGGAAACCCTGTGCATGGCGCCTGTGTATCCCCTGAACTCTGTCCACATATGCGAGATGGATGGAGGTATGAAAGGAATCCCCTCGGCTATCTGGAAAACTTGGATTCGAACGTGATCCTAGTGAAGCTTCTGTGTCACGGCTGACCTGTGCCATAATTTTGGATATCGGAACTATGTTTGTTTTGGTCAGTCGCAGTCGCAGCCTCCGTGGCAAGGTCTTTGAGAAGTGATCTTGTGTCCGGGTTCGTCAGCAGGGCTTGATCAAGTTCCGTAAGTGTGGGGCTTGTTGGTGATGCCCAGGATCGTGAGTGCCCGTTCGGGTTCGTGGCGGATGGCGCGGGTGGTCTTGGCTACGTTGTCGGCCCCGAGGAGCTTCAGGGTGCCGATGGCGAGGTTGCGGAAGCCGGCCATGACGCGGGGCGCGTTCCCGGCGTGAACGGTTGAGGCGTCCTCGGCGAAGGTGACATCTCTGATGTGGTGGGAGGAATTTTCGATTCCCCAGTGTCCGCGGATGGCGGCGGCGAGGTCGGCGGGGGTGGCCTGGTGGGTGTCGAGGCTGGTGACGGCGTAGACACTCTCGCGACTCTCGGGCTTGCCGGTGGGCTTGCGGCGGCGGTGGACGCGGATGGCCAGGGCCGCGTGGGGGAAGGCGATCCCGCCGAGGTTGCCGGCGATGGAACAGGTCTTGATCGACCGGGACTCGCGCCGTCCGTGGGCGGTGCGGGAGGCGGTGTGCTGAATGGCGATCGATGTCCAGGGCAGGGCGTCGAGCTGGGCGTATGCGAGGGGCTGGTTGGACTTGATGACCGCGATGTAGTGGGCCTTCTCCGCCTCGACCAGCCAGGTGATGTTGGCCTTTACCGAGTGCAGGGCATCGAAGGTGACCACCGTGTCCGCGAGGTCGAGCGGCGCCAGCAGCGGCTTGAAGTGCCGCGTCTCGTTCGTCTTCCCCCCGACCTCGACCTGGGCCAGGGTGGCAACGGGTGTGTGCGTGACCGCCGAGAGGAGGTGACGGCGCGGCGCGTCCAGGCGGGCCGAGCCCTTCAGCGCTTTGCCGTCCACGGCGATGACCCGCCGGACCTGGGCCGAGGGTCTGCCGTCCGACGCGACTTCGCGGTGCCGGTCGGCGAGATAGGCGCCCACCGCCTGGTCCAGGGCATCACCGTCCAGCGCCTGAAGGATGCGTCCGATGGTGACCGGCTTCGGGCTGCGCCGCCAGCCGAGCGGGTGACGGCGGATCCCGAGGGCTGCCAGCAGCGTGGTCGTAGCCCGCTCGCCGGCCTCGGCGATCTCCTCGATGCTCTTCGCGTCACCGATGACCGCGCAGGCACACACCAGCAAGATCGCCGTCAGCGAGTACCAGCGGCTCCGGCGTGAGCGCGGATCGGGCACCGACTCGAGGTAGGGGCGCAGGTCAGCGATCCGGTCCGCGTCCAGCGGACCCAGCTTCGCGAGCACGGCGGGGATAGGGGAAGATACAACGGCAGGCACGGGACATCCTCGTGATCATCTGGCTTAGTCACCACAATGATCACGAACCCCCGTGCCTGTACTGCTACCCGCCCTCACCAGGCGCGATCGTCAACTCTACGCACCTACAGGGAACTTGACGGAGCCCTGACCCCGCAGCCGACGCCGTGCCCCGCGCCCAGGCCCGCACCGCGGGGCACCGACACCGACAGCGCCTCCTGCAACCCGCTGCCTCTGATCGACGGAGGACGGATCTACGGAGGACTGGAGGAGCACACGAACCACCAGGGCAAGAAGGGCTGCAGGGCAACCGGCGCCTTTGCGTTCCTCACCAAGAGTGACCGCAGGTCGCGCACCGGGGCGGGTGGTCTGCCGAGGTGCCCCGAATGCGAGCCGTCCGTCAAGCCGGACGGAATGGGGAAATCGCGGCAGGAGGCGGAGATCCGCAAGCCGGCCACTTGATAGGCTACCGGGGGAAGGGCACCGGCCAGGATGTCCGAAACCTGGTGGCTTTGCACGGCGGTGCAAACAGAAGGATGACCAGCAAGCTGGAACGCTTCGGGTGGAAGCACTTGACTGGGAACAACAAGCTGATCATGTCGGTCGTTCCTGTCTACGGAGATCCGCATTCTGCTGTTCCTACATCCGTCCAGGTGGGAATGACTGCATACGGACCCCAGGGAAATATCGTGGACTCTTTCTCGTGCACGGCGGTCAACTCTCCGACCGGCATCGGCTCGAAGTGCTAGAAGGAGCGTAGTGGTGGCAGCGCTTGCAGAGATACAAACCCTGCTGGGTGAACCTCGGTTCAACTGGTCGGATCCGGCGCCGTGGATCGAACTGGAGCAGGAGCTCGGTATCGAATTTCCTACGGACTTCCGTGAGATCGTGGACGCCTACGGTTCGATCGAGATCAACGGACAGTTGTATCTGGAGCATCCCGCCAGCCACCTTCTGCACAACCTGGGAAAAACGATCAGGGGTGACCTCGACTTCTGGCGTGAAGAGGACATGGCGGAATTTCTGCCGAGTCCGGTGGGGGCGAACCCCGGCGAATTGATGCCGGTGGCGACGGCCACGACGGGTGAGATGGTTTTCCTGTGCGTTCCCGACACCCCTTCGTCGCCCTGGCGCGTCGTGGTACAGGAGTTCGACAGTCCGGCCTGGACTCTCTATGAGATGACGTTCAGTGAGTGGTTGCTGGCTTATCTCAAGGGTAGGGACGTGACGTTGTGTTCCCGCAACCTCGCGCCTGACGGGCCGTTCTGGGAGTTCCTGCCCTGAGAGAGCGCGGTGGCACCCCTTCTATGAAGGGGTGCCACCGCGCTCTTGATCCGAGACTCGAAGGGTCCTGTACGAAGACGCAGCGAACGTGCGGGCCGCCGAATATCCGCGCGCGGTGTGCGGCTGGCGCCGGCGTCTGCGGAAGAGGCGGCGAGTTCGGCCTGGTTCCGGGCCCGGTGCTGCTTGGGCAGGCTGTGCTCGAGGTCAGCGTTGACCAACTCATCGGGGGCGGTCGGTGCGGCGTCGGTGAGTTGGCTCAGAGAGGCTGGGATGAGCGATGATGAGCGGGCAGGCACGGTCTTCCGTCGCGGTGATCAGGGACTCGACACCTCATGACCACCGGGAGTCGTGCCTGCCTCCGCGTCAGCCCCGGCGACCACCCCGCGCTCCTGCTCCAACTCCTGAAGCGCTGCCGGCCCGGACACACCGCCTGAACGACGCCGCCCTGGGGGATGGTCTGGGGGAGATCCTTCGGGAGAAAGAGATTCGTCCAGTCCGCCAAGGCCTCTACTCGCCTGGGAATTTCGTGTCCGGAGTGCTCTCCGCTCGCGAAGGACCATGGAACGGGAGGAGGCTGTGAAGGCGTGGCAGGTGGAGGCGGCGCGGTACGACTGAGCGTCCTGGGCTACCTGGTGGCCGGAGAGGCGCGCCGCGGTGAGGCGGAGGCCGCGCTGGACGTGCTGGAGTTCGCCGATCCGGACCAGCGGCGGTTCCACCACTTCCGCTCCGCCCTGGAGCGGCGCACGGGAAAGCCGCGCTTCTGAACCGGATCTGAACCGGGCGGGCGGGGTACGCGGGCGCGGCCGCTTGTCCGGTCCTCCGACGGTGTGACAGCGTGTGCCGACCGTGGAGCACGGGGCGGCGGATGTTCCGCCGGGCGGTGGCCGGTGATCGTACGGGGCCGCCTCGGCGGTGGATTCCCGCGTGTGTGCTCCACGGTGAACGTACAACGGGAGATGGGAAGTTCGGTGGGGAAGAGCAGAGTCCTCCTGGCGGCCGCGATGGTGGCGCCGCTGCTGGCGCTCACGGCGGCGTGCGGTGGTTCGGACGACGCCTCCGGTAAGGACGCGGAGAAGCGGCCGGGGAGCGGGAGCAGCGCGTCGCCGGAGGCGGGGGAGCAGGACGGGAAGGCCGCGGGGCCGGTCCTCGACGAGGCGGCGCTGAAGGAGGCGCTGCTCACCGACGGCGAGGTGAAGGGCTATCAGGTCGCCGCCGCCGATCAGGAGTCGCTGACGCCGAAGGCGGACCGGGACGAGTGCCGGCCGCTGGCCGACCTGACCGCCTACGGCACCGGACGTACGCCCCGGGCGCGGGCGTTCGCCGCCCAGGGGTTCGCCGGGACGGGGCAGGAGACGGCCGGGAGGATCGTGACGGTGTCGCTGCTGTCCTACGACGGCGACGGCGCGGCCCGGACGGTGGAGGGCGTGCGGTCGGCGATCGAGGCGTGCGGCGACGGTTTCACCACCTCGGGCAACAACGGCGGGGAGACGGTCCGCTACACGGCCGTGGAGGAGATCGAGGCGCCCGGGAGCGGTGACGAGGCGGTCGCGGTACGGCTGGTGGGCGAGGCGGAGGGCACCGAGGTGCCGATGCACTTCGTGGTGGTGCGCTCCGGGACGTCGCTGGCGCAGTTCATGAGCCTGAACATCAAGTCGCCGTCGGGCGCTTCGGTGCCGCGGGACATCGTCACCGCGCAGGTGGACAAGCTCGCCGGGACTGCCGCCGGCTGAGCAGGGGGTGAGTACGGGACCGGCCGCCCCGGTGTACGGGGCGGCCGGTCCTGTTTCCGGTCAGTCGTGGGAGTGGGTCAGGAGGAGGCGGCCCTGGTGCGGATGGCCGGGAGCTGGGAGTAGAGGTCCGCTCCCGGGCAAAGGGTCGCGTAGCCGTCACGGTGGCCGGAGATCCGGTACAGCGTCGCCCGCTCGCCGTTCTTCCAGACGCCGGTGTCGGCGGCCGCGGTGAGCGTCACCTTGCCGGCCGGGTCGGCGCCGTACAGGCCGAGCTTCCAGCCGGAGATCCGGGCGATGGCGTCCAGCGCGGCCTGGGTGGGTCGGCCGCCGTCCTCGTAGTTGCCGAGCAGGGAGACACCCGCGGAGTTGCCGTTGAAGCCGTAGGTGTGGGCGCCCCGGACCGCCTTGTCGACGCCTCCCGCGCGGCCTTCGAAGATCGTGCCGCACTTGTCGACGAAGAAGTTGTAGCCGACGTCGTTCCAGCCGTTGGTCTTGACGTGGTAGGTGAGGATGCCCCGGATGATGGAGGCCGACTGGGTGCAGGTGTAGCTGTTCGTGCCGGCGGTGTGGTGGACGAAGACGGCGTCCACCCGGCTCATGTAGGAGGGCGGGTCCTCCACCAGCGACTCGTCGGCGCCCCACTGGGCGCGGCTGACGATCCGCGGCGTCTGCGGCTCGGACGGCGAGGGGGCCGGGGCGGTGGTGGACGGCTCACCGGTGGGTTCGGTGCTGGGGTCGGCGGACGGTTCGCCGGTGGGTTCGGTGGAGGGCTCCGGTGTCGGCTCTCCGGTGGGCGTCGGGTCGGTGGAGGGTTCCGGGCTCGGCTCCCCGGTGGGTTCGGTGGAGGGTTCCGGTGTCGGCTCCCCGGTGGGTTCGGTGGAGGGTTCGCCGGTCGGTTCGGTGGAGGGTTCCGGGCTCGGCTCCCCGGTGGGAGCCTCCGTGGTGGGCTGCTGCGACGGCTCCTGGCTGGGCTCGGGCTCCTCCGTGGCGGAGGCGGAGGGGGACGGCTCCGTGGAGGACTCGCCCTGGCTGGGCTCCGGCGTCGGCTCCGTGGTGGGCTGCTGCGACGGCTCCTGTGAGTTCCCGCCCCCGTTCATGTCGCCGACCTTGCGCCAGCCCTTGCCGATGTCCTCGCCCAGCACGCCGGGGTCGATCATCACCAGGCGCAGTCCGCCGGGCAGTTCGGCCGACTCCCCGCCTTCCGCCAGGACCCGTGCCTCGACTCCGTCGGACTCGCCGACCCACAGGGGCTCGGAGGCTCCACGTACTCCGCTGTCCTGGCCCTCGTCGGTCTCCGGCGGCCGTATGTCGAAGTCGAGATCCTGCCACCGCGTCCACTGGCCGCTCTGCGCGCTGCGGGTGCGGATCTGGGCGGTGCCGTCGAGTTCGGCCTCCGGGTCCTCCCAGGAGACGCCGAGCATGGAGAAGGGCCGGGTGTCCTTGCGCGGCACCGAGCGCTTCCCCGGGTCGCCGCCCTGGAACGTCTCGGTGTAGGCGGCCACGGGCCGCATCCTCTCGCTGCGGGCCTGTTCGTCCGAAGTGCCCGAGGTGGTGGCGACGGCGACCGCCGTCACCACCGACCCCCCGAGCACGACGGAGCCGACCGCCAGCCAGGTCCGGCGCTTCATGTTCGCCGGCCTGCGGCCGCGGCCTCTGTTCGATCCCACGTGTTCCAAACCCCCTCTGGATGATCCCGGTGCGTCCGGTGGCCGCCGCTCTGTCTCCGCCCCTTCGGCGGTCGGCGGGCTCGGGCCCCGACGCGGACAGCGGACGGGAGCGGCCGTACGAGCGGCACGGGCCGTGTGCGACGACTCGTCGTACGCGCCGGGCGCTGTGGTCGCCGGCGGCTTCCGCCCTGACGGCCCGCGGCACGCCCTGCCGTTGCCGGGACGCGATGACGAGCCCCGGGCCAGGGCAGCGGCGGCACCGCGACCGGTACGCACGGCGGATCGGGGTGCGGCCGGCCTTCCGTCCACTGTCGGACGGGCCGGTTATACCCCAGGGCGTCACCGTGCGTCATTCGTGAAGAGAAAAGCCCGAAAAGGGGCATAGCGGTGCGCTGGGGCGGTGTGGGAGCGGGCGGCCACCGGTTCCGGTGCGGGCGGCGGCCGCCGCCCGCACCGGAACCGGCCCGCATGGGGAGGCCCGTCGCCACCAGGGGTTTCGTGGGAGTCGGCACCGGGACCGAAGTGGTGCCCGGAGGGTGGGGTGAGGTTCCGCATGGCCGCCCGCGGCGCGTGCGCCCCGATACCGCCCGGGCTCCGGCGGACGTTGTGTACGGCTGAAGTTCACGTGGAATTCCCCTGGGCGCGAAGGCGGTGCGGCTCCTCTCCCCGGCTCGGTTACGGGAGCTTCGCCGACACCGCGTAAACGTGAATACCGCCACACCGTGAGGGCGTGACCAGGCAGTATGCGGCGGCGCTGGGTGAGAGGGGGAGGGTGGATCCCTCCCCGGGCGGCGTCCGGGGTGCCGCCGCCCGCTGCCGAGCCGAACGCGAGGGGAGACGCTCATGGGCACGGAGACCACGGCGAGACCCACGGCCGGAAGGATGCGCGGGCATGTGGCGCACTTCGTCACGGACCTGACGTCGGGGAGGGCCGGGCACCGGCTGCCCCTGGACTACTCGGTGAACAGTCTGCGCATCGTGGACGCGGTGATCGAGGGCATGCGCCGCCAGGGTGCGGAGCCCGCCGGACGTGTGGCGGAGGTCCTGTTCGGTCTGGGCGGATACCTGGGGGAGGTGATGGTCCGGCAGGCCGGGGCCGTCTGGGTGGACTTCGACGCCGGGCAGTGCGAGCGGTTCGGGCAGCCGGTGGGTGTGCGGATGCCCGACGGGCGCGTGTGGAATCCGCTGGGCAGAGTGGCCAACCGCTTCGCGTACGGCTCGCGGGAGTCGGTGCGGACGTTCTACCTGATGCTGCACGGCCGGCACCGTCCCGGTGAGGCCGGTTCCGACGCCGCCTGACGGCTTCGGCCCGTCCACGGCCACCGCGCGTGCGGTCGTGGACGGGCCGGAGGCCGGCGCGGGTGGCTGGCGCGGACGGTCGGCTAGCGGAACAGGTGCCCGGGTACGGCGGCGGCCAGCCGGCCGTAGCCGGCGGGGTTCAGATGGAGCCAGTCGCCGTCGTGGAGGCCGGGGTGGAGCCGCTCGGGGTCGGCGGGGTCGCGGACGGCGCGGTCGAAGTCGATGACGGAGTCGAAGCGGCCGCTGGTGCGGATCCAGTCGTTGACCGTCTGCCGGGCGCTCTCGCGGTGCCCGGCCGGGTCGTCGTACATCTCGTTGCCGCCGAAGGGCAGTAGCGTCGCGCCGTGGACCTCGATGCCGTGGGCGTGGGCGCGGGTGACGATCTGCTCGTAGGCGGCGATCAGATCGGCCGCGACCCGCTTCTGCGCGGTCTCGGTGGCCGCCGCGGTGCCGATGTCGTTGACGCCCTCGAAGACGATCAGCGACTCCACCCCGGTCTGTGCCAGCACGTCGCGGTCCAGCCGGGCCAGGACGTTGGGGCCCAGCCCGTCGTCGAGGACGCGGTTGCCGCCGGCGGCCTGGTTGAGGACGGCGAGGCGGGCGGTGCCGCGGCGGGTCTGGAGCCGGTCGAACCACTGGTCCGTCCAGCGGTCGTTGCCGTTGGTGGTGGAGCCGCGGCCGTCGGTCAGGGAGTCGCCCAGGACGGCGACCGCCCGGGTGGACCTGGCCGACCACGTCTCGACTCCGCTGAGGAAGTACCAGTGGTCGGTCGCCGTCGCGCCCGGCAGGTCCTCGGCCTCGACGTGGTCGCCGCGCAGGAGGTGGGAGGTGGTCCGGGAGCCGGGGTGGGAGGTGATGTCGTTCGATGCCTGGCCGTCCGCCAGATAGAGGGTGACGGCGAGATTGGTTCCCGCGGCCACCCTCATGTCCACCGGGTCGGAGACCACCTGTGCTCCGACCGGGACGAGAGCCGAGGGCCTGCCGCTGAAGGTCAGCGGGCGGGAGGTGCCCGGGCGTATCGCGTCGGTCCCGGCCTTCCCTTCCTCGGGGAAGGCCACGGAGGCGGCGGTGATGGGCAGGTCCGCGCCGCCGAAGGCGTTGGAGAAGCGCAGCCGCACCTTGTCGCCGCCGACCGTGACGCGGACGGTCTGCCGCAGCGTGGTGTCCTCCATGACCAGCCCCTCCCCGGTGAAGGGGGCGGGCGGCATGTTGTGGGGCTCGGTGAGCTGCGGCATCGACGTCCAGGTGTTCACCCAGTGCCGCGCGGCCCTCTTCGACGCCGCCGGAGCGGCGGAGGAGTGGGTGCCCGCGCGGTCCCCGGCGCCGGGAGCCGCGGTGTCCAGGGCGCCGGTGGCCTGGGAGGTCACGAGCACGGTCGCCGCGAGGGCTCCCGCGGTGAGCAGGCTCGTCAGGGACGATCTCCGTCTCATGGGCACTGCGACCTCCAGGGTCCGTCGCCGTCCGGTGGGCGTGAGCGACCCTAATGGGCTCGGGCGGAAAGACAAGAGGAATTCGTGAACTCGCCTGATTAATTTGCTCGGTGAGGGCTGGAGGGGTGTTGGAGAGCCCCGGGCCGGGCCTCGCGGGCCGCCGGGGGCGCGGGTGACGGGAAGGGGGGTTTGCGACCGTGTCCGCTGCCTTGCCGAAGGGCGGTTCGCACGGGTCGGCCGCTCAGCCGTCGCGACCGCTCAGCCGTCGCGTACGAGCGAGGCGAAGCGAAGGGCGACGGTGCGCCACACCCCGGCCGAGGCGGGCTCGTCGGCCTCCGCCCGGCGTACGGTCCCGGCGGGATCGAAGCCCAGGCGCCGCAGCCGCTCCGGATCCCACGCCCGTACCTGTGCGGCCGTCACCTCGGGATGGAACTGCGTGCCCCACGCCCGGCCGCCCACGGCGAACGCCTGGTACGGGCACCGTTCGCTCCGTGCCAGCCAGCGGGCGCCGGGCGGGAGTTCGGTGATGGCGTCGACATGGTTCTCGATCGCGGTGGTGCGGTCGGGCAGCCCGTGGAAGAGCGGGTCGTCCGCAGCCTCGGGACGCAGCGCCAGCGGTGTGCTGCCGACCTCCGGCTCGCCGTGCTCCGCCGCGACCTCGCCGCCCGAGACCTGGGCCAGCAGCTGGCCACCCAGACAGATCCCGAACACCGGGACGCCGCCGTCCAGCGCCTCGGCGACCAGGGCGCGGGTGGGGGCGAGCCAGGGGGCGCGCGTGTCGTCGTCCGGCAGATAACCGCCGCCGAGGACGAGGAGGCCCCGGTGGCCGTCCGTCCGGGCGGGCAGCGGCTCGCCGTCGTAGGCGCGGACGACGTCCAGCGTCACACCGCCCTCGGCCAGCCAGGCGCCGAACCGGCCCGGCCCGCCGTTCGGGGTGTGCTGCACCGTCAGTACGCGCGGCCGCCCGCCCATGTGCCGCTCCTTCCCGCGCCTTCCCGCGCCGGCCGCTGTCGGTCGGTGTGTCTCAGTTCCCGCGCAGTTCGGCCAGCACCGCGTCGGTGAACGGCGGCCACGCCTCGATCGCCCAGGGACCGAACGCCCGGTCCGCCAGGGCCGCACAGGCGGCGCCCGCGTCCGGGTCCACCCACAGGAACGTACCGGCCTGACCGAAGTGGCCGAAAGTGCGCGGCGAGGAGGAGGCGCCCGTCCAGTGCGGGGACTTGCCGTCGCGGATCTCGAAACCCAGGCCCCAGTCGTTGGGCTTCTGGTTGCCGTAGCCGGGCAGGACGCCGGGCAGATCCGGGAAGACCACGGACGTGGCCTCCGCGACGGTGCTCGGATCCAGCAGGCGCGGGGCCTGGAGCTCGGCGGCGAAGCGGACCAGATCGGCCAGGGTGGAGACGCCGTCCTTGGCCGGGGAGCCCGGCAGATCGGTGGCGGCCATGCCCAGCGGGACGAGGACGGCCTGGCGCAGATACTCGGGGAAGGGGATGCCGGTGGCCTTGGCGATGTGGTCGCCGAGCACCTCGAAGCCGGTGTTGGAGTAGATCCGGCGGGTGCCCGCGGCGGCCATCGTGCGCTGCTCGTCGAAGGCCAGGCCGGAGGTGTGGGCGAGCAGGTGCCGCACCGTCGAGCCCTCGGGACCGGCCGGCTCGTCCAGCTCGATCGCGCCCTCCTCGACGGCGATCAGCGCCGCGTACGCCGCCAGCGGCTTGGTGACCGAGGCGAGCGCGAAGCGGCGATCGGCGGGGCCGTGCGTCCCGGCCACCGTGCCGTCGGCGGTCACGACGGCCGCCGCCGCCGTCGTGACCGGCCAGTTCTCGATCATGCGCAGGCTGTCCATGCTCCTGAGCCTAACGTGGGGCCCGATGGGCCGGTGTGGCGGGATTTCGCCCCCGTTATTCGCTTGCCTGGAGCGCACTCGAAGTCCGTAGCGTTCCCCCATGACCGTGACGCAGACGAAGGTGCAGACGGGGACGGACACGGATGCCGGTGGGGAGATCGGGGAGCCGCAGGCGGATGTGTGCGCGACGGCCGACGTGCCCCACCCGCGGCCGGACGGACGGGACCGCTACACGATCAGCGAGGTCGCCTCGATCACCGGTCTGAGCGCCCACACGCTGCGCTGGTACGAGCGGATCGGGCTGATGCCGCACATCGACCGCTCCCACACCGGACAGCGCCGCTTCACCAACCGAGACCTGGACTGGCTGGCCTTCGTCGGCAAGCTGCGCCTGACGGGAATGCCGGTGGCGGACATGGTGCGCTACGCGGAACTGGTGCGCGCGGGCGACCACACCTTCGAGGAGCGGCAGGAGCTGCTGCGCGCCACCCGCGAGGACGTCAGGCGCAGAATCGACGAGCTGCGGAGCACACTGGCGGTCCTCGACTTCAAGATCGACTTCTACGCGGACGCCCGGCGGGCGTCGGAGAGGCTCTGAGGAACCGGATGAGCTGGGAGAAGAGCGAACGGATCGCCACGGCGCGGCTCGGCGCGGACGGGCCCGAGGTGGGCGTCCAGGGACTGGGCTGCATGGGTATGAGCTTCGCCTACGGGCCGACGGACACCGCCGGCGCCCGCGCCGCCCTCGAGCGCGCCCTGGAACTGGGCGTCACGCTCTACGACACCGCCGACCTGTACGGCTTCGGTGAGAACGAGAGGTTCATCGCGCCCTTCGTGAGGGCGCACCGGGACGAGGTGGTGGTGGCCACCAAGTTCGGCATCGTCATGGATCCGGCGGATCCGGCGAAGCGCGACATCCGCAACGACGCCGCCTACATCAGACAGTGCGCCGAGGGCAGTCTGGAGCGGCTCGGCGTCGATGTCATCGACCTGTACTACATGCACCGCCGCGACACGCGCGTGCCGATCGAGGAGACCGTCGGCACCATGGCCGAGCTGGTGGCCGAGGGCAAGGTCAGGCAGCTCGGGCTGAGCGAGGTGACCGGCGGCGAACTGCGCGCGGCGCACGCGGTGCACCCGATCGCGGCGGTCCAGTCCGAGTGGTCGGTCTTCAGCCGTGACGTGGAGCGCACGGCGGTGCCCGCCGCGAAGGAGCTGGGTGTCGCCTTCGTGCCCTACTCGCCGCTGGGGAGAGGTTTTCTGACCGGCTCGTTCACCGACGCGGGCAAGGAGCTGAGCGACGACGACTTCCGGCGCACGATGCCGCGCTTCACCGGGGAGAACGCGGCGGCCAACGCCGCCCTGCGGAAGCCGCTGTACGCGATCGCGAGGACGCGCGGGATCACGCCCGGCCAGGTCGCCCTGGCCTGGGTGCAGCAGCGGGCCGCGGTGCACGGGCTGCCGGTCGTCCCGATCCCCGGCACACGCCGGCCCGAGCGGGTCGAGGAGAACGCCGCGGCCACCCGTGTCGAACTGACCGCGGACGAGCTGGCCGCGCTGGAGCCGATCGCCGGCCATGTGGCCGGCGGGCGCTACGCCGACCTGGGGTTCACCTCGGCGGGGCGGGAGTAGGGGGGCCACACCGTCTCACGGCTCGGCGCGGCCTTGGACTTGGCACGGCCCAGGACTTGGCGCGGCTCACAGTTCGGCGAGGAGTTCGGCCTTCTTCGCGCTGAACTCCTCCTCGGTGAGCAGCCCGGCCCCGTGCAGCTCGCCCAGGTGCCGGATGCGGTCTGCGATGTCGGCGGGGGCGGGCCGGACCGTGGCGACCGGGTCCGCCGCGCGGGAGACGGGAGCCGCCGCCTCCGGGACCGGGGCGGGCCCGGCCGCCCGTACCGCCTCCAGCACCGAGGCCGCCAGCGGCAGCGACTCGTGCACCAGGCCGTAGCCGAGGCCGAAGACGACGGCGGCCGGATCCTGGTCGGGCTCCGGGAGCTCCCGGTCCGCCGCCTCGCCGCGGCGGACCAGCCGCAGATGGCCGCCCACGACCTCCGGCGAACGCCATCGGACGTCCTGCAGCTCGCCGACCGGGAACGACTGGTCGCCGGCCTTCCACTTCGCCGAGGAGGCCCCGGTCCAGAACCAGCGGAAGGACACCGCCCGGCCGTCGAAGGAGACCTTGCCGTCGTACGCCTTGAACTGCAGCGGGGCGGCGGGCGCGGCGACCAGGTGGCGGTCGGCCGGTTCCTGCGCCCGGGGGCCGAGCACGGAGGACAGCTCGCTGACCCGGGCGGCGGCCAGGGGCTCGTGCTCGGCGGGAAGCACCAGGCGGTACGGGTCGCTGGTCTCCCTGAGCTGCCCGGCGGCGGCCTCCATCAGCGGATCGGCGCCCGGGCGCGGCTCGGCGCGCAGCACGACCGTGCCCCGTCTGGTGCCGGGGGTCAGCTCGACAGACCTCAGCGCCTCGTGGGGGACGCGCCGCTCACCGAGCACATGGAACAGCTTCGGAGTGCGGATGCCCCGTTCGAAGCGGATGAGCACGGAGTCGGTGTCGAACTCCCAGGAGGAGTTAATTCCGGCCAGCACGTCACCCATACGGGTCATCGTATGCGTCGATGCGTGGGTCTTCCTCCCCTGCCGCGCCGCATACGTCACACCTCGTCCACCCGGTGGCTGCCGCCCGTACCGACGGCCGTCATGCCGGCCGGGCACCGGGAGCCCGGCCCGCCTCCGGGGCGCGCGTTCACCGCAGCGGGTGGACCGCGCCGGGGCGGGCGTCCGGCCACTCGCCCGTCACCTCCTGCCGTCTCGAAAGGTGCCGGTCACCCTACCCGTGAGCCGGGCTTCAGCCGGCCGGTGCGGAGCCAGGCTGTGGACAACCGGGCGGTTGTGGAGAACTCCGTTACCCGTCCCGGTGAAACGGCCGGTCCGCTCTTGGCAGGCCGGCCGACCCGTGTCGAAGCTGATCGCACAACGACCGGCACGAAAGACCGGCACAGAAGACCAGCACGGGGGAGAGACCCACATGCGTCACGTACACCGCACTCGCCGCAACCGCACCTACCGCATCCACACGCACAGCATCCACACGCACCGCGGCCACACGCACCGCGGCCACAGGGCCCGCCGGGCCGCACTGGCCGCGCTCCTGACCGCGGCCGCCGCGGTGCTCACGGCCCTGACACCGCAGACGGCCGTGTCGGCGGCAGTGCCGGCACCGCGACTGGGGGAGTGCGCGGCCGGGGAGCTGTGCCTGTGGGAGCGTGCGGACTTCAAGGGGCCGCGCCGCACCCACGAACTGGCGGACACCGACATCGAGAGCTGTGTGCCGCTGCCGCGGGGCGCCTCCGTGGCCTCGCTCGCCAACCGCACCGGGCGGCCCGTCACGGCCTACCAGAGCGCGGAGTGCGCCGAGACCGGCGAGTTCGACACCTACCCCTCGGGCAGTTGGGCGCCGCGGACGGACTATCGGGTGCGGGCCGTCAAGATCTGGGAGAGCTGACGTGGCCCGCGGCGCCCGTCACCGCCCCGTCTCCGGGGCCACCGGAGCCCGTGAGGCCGCCCCGCAGCTCCGCGACCTCCGCCCGCAGAGCGCGTACCTCGGCCGTCAGATCCTCGATCGCCGCCGTCTGCCGTCGATCCGAGGCCTCCTCCTCGTCGAACCGGGCGATGAACCAGGCCGCGATATTGGCGGTGACCACACCGAGCAGCGCGATCCCGGAGAGCATCAGCCCGATGGCCAGCAGCCGGCCCAGGCCGGTGGTCGGCGCCAGATCGCCGTAGCCCACCGTGGTCATGGTGGTGAAGGACCACCACACCGCGTCGCCGAGTGTCGTGATGTTGCCGTTCGGGGAGTCCCTCTCCACCTCCAGGACGGCCAGCGAGCCGAACACCAGCAGTCCCAGGCACGAGCCGGCCACATAGGTGGTCACCCGTACCCGGGATGCCATCCGGGCACGCTGCCCGACCAGCAGCAGCGCGGAGACCAGACGCAGCAGTCGCAGCGGCTGGAGCAGGGGGAGCAGTACGGCCAGCAGCGCGAGCGGCTGGCTGCGCACGAAGTCCCACCGCTGCGGGGCCAGCCTGAGCCGTACCGCGTAGTCCAGCGCGAACGCCGCCCAGACCCCCTACTCCACAGCCCTGCACGCGTCCCGCACCCACGGAGCGAGATCCGTGCGCATGATCGGTACGGCATAGGCGACGGCGAAGAGGACGGACAGCAGCAGCAGCGGTCCCTGCGTCCGGTGTTCCCAGCGTTCCTTGGCCCGTATGTCCGCCATGCCCGGCATCGTACGGGGTCCCCGGGGTATCCGAAGCCACAGCCCGGTCCGACGACCCTGGGAGGGAAGATGACGGGCACGCGGTACTTCGAAGGCAAACGGCGTGGTGGCGAAGACCTCACCGGGGACGAGCGCTCGACGTTCGGCGTCATCGGTGCGGTCTGCGCGGTCGTCGGGCTCTTCGTGATGGGGTTCGTACTCGGTCCCATCGCGATGGTCTGCGGCTGGCTCGCCATGGGGCGCCGCTGGAACACCCGTTCCAAGGCGGCGGTGGTGGCCGTGGTTCTGGGCGCGCTGGACATCGTCTTCGGCCTGATATGGCTCTTCACCGCCTCCGGCTCGTGGGGGCTGTGGCTGTGACGGGCGCGGCGGCGCGCAGCATGTGACGCGCCTCGGCCCCGGCTCGGAAGCCGGGGCCGAGGCACATCAGCGGCACATCAGTGAATTCCGCGGCCGCAGCCGCGGCCGGGGATCAGGCGTCCCCGCCCGCCGGGCCGGGGTCGGCGGCGGCCACATCGAGCAGCCGGTACCGGTCGATGGCCTGCTTGAGCACCGAGCGGTCCACCTTCCCCTCCCCGGCCAGTTCGGTGAGCACGCCCAGGACGATCGACTCGGCGTCGATGTGGAAGAAACGCCGGGCCGCGCCGCGGGTGTCGGCGAAGCCGAAACCGTCCGCGCCCAGCGACTGATAGCGGTTCGGCACCCAGCGGGCGATCTGGTCGGGCACCGAGCGCATCCAGTCCGAGACGGCCACCACCGGGCCCTCGGTCCCCTGGAGCTTGCGGGTCACATACGGCACACGCTGCTCCTCCTCCGGGTGCAGCAGGTTGTGCCGCTCGACCGAGACCGCCTCACGGCGCAGCTCGTTCCACGAGGTCGCCGACCAGACGTCCGCCCGGACGTTCCAGTCCTCGGCGAGGATGCGCTGGGCCTCCACGGCCCAGGGCACCGCCACGCCGGAGGCGAGGATCTGCGCCGGGATCGACCCGGCCTCGCCCTGCCGGTACCGGTACAGCCCCTTGACGATGCCCTCGGCGTCCACGCCCTCGGGCTCGGCGGGCTGCCTGATCGGCTCGTTGTAGACGGTCAGGTAGTAGAAGACGTCCTCGGCGTTCTCGCCGTACATCCGGCGCAGACCGTCCCGCACGATGTGGGCGATCTCGAAGCCGAAGGCCGGGTCGTAGGCGACGCAGGCCGGGTTGGTCGAGGCCAGGAGCTGGGAGTGGCCGTCGGCGTGCTGCAGACCCTCGCCGGTCAGAGTGGTGCGGCCGGCGGTGGCGCCGAGCACGAAGCCGCGCGCGAGCTGGTCGGCCATCTGCCAGAACTGGTCACCGGTGCGCTGGAACCCGAACATCGAGTAGAAGACGTAGACCGGGATCAGCGGCTCGCCGTGGGTGGCGTAGGCCGAGCCCGCCGCGATCAGCGAGGCCGTGCACCCGGCCTCGGAGATGCCGTCGTGCAGCATCTGGCCGTTGGGGGACTCCTTGTACGCCAGCAGCAGCTCGCGGTCCACCGACTCGTAGGTCTGGCCCAGCGGGTTGTAGATCTTGGCCGAGGGGAAGAACGAGTCCATTCCGAAGGTGCGGTACTCGTCGGGGGCGATCAGCACGAACCGCTTGCCGATCTCCTTGTCCCGCATCAGGTCCTTCAGCAGCCGCACGAACGCCATCGTGCTGGCGACCTGCTGCTGGCCGGAGCCCTTCTTCACCGTGGCGTAGGTCTTGTCGCCCGGAAGCACCAGCGGCTTGGAGCGGTCCACGCGCTTGGGCGTGAAGCCGTCCAGCTCGCGCCGCCGGTCGTGCATGTACTGGATCTCCTCCGAGTCCCGCCCCGGGTGGTAGTAGGGGGGCAGGCCGGACTCCAGCTCCTTGTCGGCGATCGGCAGGTGCAGCCGGTCGCGGAAGCGCTTGAGGTCCTCGACCGTCAGCTTCTTCATCTGGTGGGTGGCGTTGCGGCCCTCGAAGTTCGGGCCGAGCGTCCAGCCCTTGACCGTCTGCGCCAGGATCACCGTCGGCTGGCCCTTGTGCTCCCGGGCCGCCTTGTAGGCCGCGTACACCTTGCGGTGGTCGTGACCGCCGCGTCCCAGATGCAGGATCTGCTCGTCGGTCATGTTCTCGACCATCTTCCGCAGCCGGTGGTCGCCGCCGAAGAAGTGCTCGCGGATGTACGCGCCGGTCTCGGTGGCGTACGTCTGGAACTGGCCGTCGGGGGTGGTGTTCAGCTTGTTGACCAGCACGCCGTCGCGGTCCTGCGCCAGCAGCGGGTCCCAGGAACGGTCCCAGATGACCTTGATCACGTTCCAGCCGGCGCCGCGGAAGGCCGACTCCAGCTCCTGGATGATCTTGCCGTTGCCGCGCACCGGGCCGTCGAGCCGCTGGAGGTTGCAGTTGACCACGAAGGTCAGGTTGTCCAGCCCCTCGCGGGCGGCCAGGGAGAGCTGCCCCAGGGACTCGGGCTCGTCCATCTCGCCGTCGCCGAGGAAGGCCCACACATGGCAGTTGGAGGTGTCACCGATCCCGCGCGCCTGCATGTAGCGGTTCATCCGGGCCTGGTAGATCGCCCCGATCGGGCCGAGCCCCATGGAGACGGTCGGGAACTCCCAGAAGTCCGGCATCGACCGCGGGTGCGGGTAGCTGGACAGACCGTCGGGCGCCTTCGACTTCTCCTGGCGGAATCCGTCGAGCTGCGCCTCGGTGAGCCGGTCCAGCATGAAGGCGCGGGCGTAGATGCCGGGGGAGGCGTGGCCCTGGAAGAAGATCTGGTCGCCGCCGTCGCCGCCGTCCTTGCCGCGGAAGAAGTGGTTGAAGCCCACGTCGTACAGCGAGGCCGAGGAGGCGAAGGTGGCGATGTGGCCGCCCACCCCGATGCCCGGCCGCTGAGCGCGCGAGACCATCACGGCCGCGTTCCAGCGGGTCGCGTTGAGGATCTTGCGTTCGATCTCCTCGTTGCCGGGGAAGAACGGCTCGTCCTTGGTCGCGATGGTGTTGACGTAGTCCGTGCTGCGCATCTCCGGCACGGCCACACGCTTCTCGCGGGCACGCTCGATGAGGCGGAGCATCAGGTAGCGGGCACGTTCCCGGCCCCGCTCGTCGACGGCGGCGTCGAGCGAGTCGAGCCATTCCCGGGTCTCCTCGGGATCGAAGTCCGGGACCTGGCTGGGAAGGCCACCAATGATGATCGGGTTGCGATCGGATCCGGAAGCCACGCTATTCCTTCGCTGTTCGGTCTTGCTCTGCTGGGATGTCGCGCCGTCTCCCATCGTGTACCGCTGGGGCGGATACGTCATCTCTACCGAGGGGTAACCCCACTCCGTGAGACGCCCGGGTGCCCGGGCCGGTGCGGCCGGGGCGTGAGTCGGCCGAACGGCAACCCTACGCCCAGGGGCGCCGCGGTCCGCGCACGGCCGTTCGATCCCAGTCTTATTCCCCACTCATTGGGGCAAAATAGGCGTACGGGTGTGCCGTGCGCCACAGCGGTTCAGGTGGTGTGCGGCGACACGTCAACGTTTGGGCGGGATCGGCGGCCGGGTACTTGCGCGATCGGTCCAGCCCGTGTGGACTACGCCCAATGCTCCGCGCGCCCGCGCGGGCACCACCTACTTTCGAAAGATGACAGGAGGCAATCCGTGAGCGCGACCGCGGACCACGCGGAGGAGCGGACCAACCCCGCCGCAAGGCTGGGTTTCCAGCCCGGGCAGGTGGTCCAGGAGCTCGGTTACGACGACGACGCCGAGCAGGCCCTCCGTGAGGGAATCGAGGCCATCACGGGCCAGGAACTCGTCGACGAGGACTACGACGACATGGCCGACGCCGTGGTGCTGTGGTTCCGCGAGGATGACGGCGACCTGACGGACGCGCTGGTGGACGCCATCACGTTGGTCGAGGACGGTGCCCCGGTCTGGCTGATGACGCCGAAGACCGGACGGCCCGGGTACGTCGAGCCGAGCGAGATCGGCGAGGCGGCCCAGACCGCCGGCCTGGCCCAGACCAGCACCGTCAACGCCGGCAAGGACTGGACCGGCAACCGTCTGGTCACCCCGAAGACCGCCCGCACCGGAAAGCGGTGACTCACCACTGACCCCAGGCCTCTCGAAGGCCGGGCCGAGCCCCCGGTACGGCGCCCGCCGTACCGGGGGCTCGGCGCTTCTCGAGGGGGCCGGACGAGCCCTGCGTAGGGTGGAGGCGTCACCTACACCGAAGGGAACGCGTCCATGGCGATCGAGGTGGGCACCAAGGCCCCGGAGTTCGAGCTGAGAAACCAGCACGGCGAGACCGTGCGGCTCGCGGACTTCAAGGGCGAGAAGAACGTCGTCCTGCTCTTCTACCCCTTCGCCTTCACCGGGGTGTGCACCGGCGAGCTGTGCGCCCTGCGCGACGAGCTGCCCCGCTTCGTCAACGACGACGTCCAGCTCCTGGCCGTCTCCTGTGACTCCCCCTTCACGCTGCGCGTCTTCGCGGAGCAGGAAGGGCTCGACTACCCGCTGCTGTCGGACTTCTGGCCGCACGGCGACACCGCGCGCGAGTACGGCGTCCTCGACGAGGAGAAGGGGTGCGCGGTGCGCGGGACCTTCATCATCGACAAGGAGGGCGTGGTGCGCTGGGCGGTCGTCAACGCGCTGCCCGACGCACGTGATCTGAACGAGTACGCGAAGGCCCTCGAGAGCCTGTAGGGCCGCGTACCCGCAAGGCCGTGTGAAGGCGGGGAACCGATTACTAGGATCGGCTCGTTATCGAACGGCATCCACGCAACGGGGGCACATCGTGCTCCTTACGACCAAACGGGAGGACTCGTGGGAGTCAGCCTCAGCAAGGGCGGCAACGTCTCGCTGACCAAGGAAGCCCCCAACCTGACCGCCGTGATCGTCGGTCTCGGCTGGGACGCCCGCACCACCACGGGCACGGACTTCGACCTGGACGCCAGCGCGCTGCTGACGAACGCCGAGGGGAAGGTCGTCTCCGACCAGCACTTCGTCTTCTTCAACAACCTCACCAGCCCCGACGGCTCCGTGGAGCACACCGGTGACAACCTCACCGGTGAGGGCGAGGGCGACGACGAGGTCATCAAGGTGAACCTCGCCGGGGTGCCCGCGGAGGTCGCCAAGATCGTTTTCCCGGTGTCGATCTACGAGGCCGAGACCCGCCAGCAGAGCTTCGGCCAGGTCCGCAACGCCTACATCCGCGTGGTGAACCAGGCCGACAACAAGGAGCTGGCGCGCTACGACCTGAGCGAGGACGCCTCGACCGAGACCGCCATGGTCTTCGGCGAGCTCTACCGCCACGGCGCCGAGTGGAAGTTCCGGGCCATCGGCCAGGGCTACGCCTCCGGCCTGCGCGGCATCGCGCAGGACTTCGGGGTGAACGTCTGAAAGACCCGTCGGTCACCTCCTGCCGCCGGTCGGTTCCACCCGATCCCGGCAGTCTCCGGCGCCGCAGACTTCCATGTCCGGGAGGTATGCGGCGCCGGATGTTCTGGGAACACTGGGCGCATCGCATCGGGAGAGGATCAGCAACATGGGCGTCACGCTCGCCAAGGGGGGCAATGTCTCCCTCTCCAAGGCCGCACCGAACCTGACCCAGGTCCAGATCGGGCTGGGCTGGAAGGCCCGCTCCACCACGGGCGCGGACTTCGACCTGGACGCCAGCGCGCTGCTGTGCGCGGGCGGCCGGGTGCTCGGTGACGAGTACTTCGTCTTCTACAACAACCTCACCAGCCCCGAGGGATCGGTCGAGCACACGGGCGACGAGCTGGTCGGCGGCACGGGCGGTGGCGACGACGAGACGATCCTGGTGGACCTCACCCGGGTTCCCCAGCAGGCCGACAAGGTGGTCTTCGCGGTGTCGATCCACGACGCCGAGGCCCGGCGGCAGAGCTTCGGCCAGGTCACCGACGCCTACATCCGCGTGGTGAACCAGGCCGACGGCAACGAGCTGGCGCGCTACGACCTGACCGAGGACGCCTCCTCCGAGACCGCGATGATCTTCGGAGAGCTCTACCGCTACGGGGGCGAGTGGAAGTTCCGGGCCGTCGGCCAGGGGTATGCGTCAGGGCTGCGGGGCATCGCCCTAGACTTCGGAGTAAACGTTTCGTAAAGCGGGCCGCGCGGCGGCCCCGTACCGCCCACGGCGTGGGGGGACTCCCACCAGAGAGAAGATTGGGTAATCAGTGGTTCTAAGGACATTCGGCTGGTCCTTCGGCGTCACCGTCGCCGGACTCGTCGCCGCCTTCTTGTTCGGGGGGTGGGAGGCGTTCGCCCTGGTGGGGATCCTCTCCATCCTGGAGATCTCGCTGTCCTTCGACAACGCCGTCGTCAACGCCGGCGTGTTGAAGAAGATGAACGAGTTCTGGCAGAAGATCTTCCTCACCATCGGCATCCTCATCGCCGTGTTCGGCATGCGCCTGGTGTTCCCCATCGTGATCGTCTCCATCTCGGCCCAGCTGGGGCCGATCGAGGCGGTCGACCTGGCGCTCAACGACCAGGAGCGCTACGAGCAACTGGTCACCGACGCCCACCCGTCGATCGCGGCCTTCGGCGGCATGTTCCTGCTGATGATCTTCCTCAACTTCCTCTTCGACGAGGAACGCGACATCCACTGGCTCAAGACGATCGAGCGCCCGCTGTCCCGTTTCGGCCAGGTCGAGGGACTCAGCGTGGTCGTCGCACTGATCGCCCTGCTGATCTCGGGGTCCGTCCTGGGCACCCACGCCGTGCTCTACGAGGGCCACGCGGACGAGTCCGCGGCGGTCTACCTCGCGGGCATCGCGGGCCTGCTCACCTATCTGATCGTCAACGGTCTCTCCAGCCACTTCGAGAACAAGATCGAAGAGGACGAGGAACAGCAGCACGAGGCCGAGGAGGCCGCCCGGCGCGCCGGCAAGCAGGCTCCGGTCGTCCTGCTCGCGGGCAAGGCCGCGTTCTTCATGTTCCTCTACCTGGAGGTCCTGGACGCGTCCTTCTCCTTCGACGGCGTCATCGGCGCCTTCGCCATCACCAACGACCCGGTCGTCATCGCGCTCGGCCTGGGCATCGGCGCGATGTACGTCCGGTCCATCACCGTCTACCTGGTCCGCCAGGGCACGCTGGACGAGTACCGCTACCTGGAGCACGGCGCCCACTACGCCATCGGCGCCCTGGGCATCCTGCTGCTGGTCACCATCAGGTGGCACGTCAACGAGGTCATCACCGGCCTCATCGGCGTCACGCTGATCGGCACCGCCTTCTGGACCTCGGTGCGGCACAACCGCAAGGAGGCCGTGCAGAGCGGGGACGAGGGCGGAGGCGAGGGCGGCAGCCCGGCGCGGAAGCCGGAAGTCCCCTCGGGCGTGTGACGGCGCCCCGATTGCGGAACGCTCTGTGCGGGGGCGGCCACGAGACGTCTCGTGGCCGCCCCCGCGGCATGACACCGCGGGTACGCGGACGGCACGGTCACGGCACGTTCATGGGACGTCCATGGGACGGTCCGCTCGGGAGTTGGGGGTAGGAAGTCATGGTCTCCCTGTGGGAGAACTGGCGCAGCGGCATGCGCAGAGCTCCGAAGTTCGACACGGTCGGCGGCGCGTCGACGTACGCGGTGGAGCTGACCAAGCGGCACTCGGCGGTCTCACTCACCCGGCAGGGCGCCGACAGCGGCCATCTGCAGGTCAATCTCTCCTGGCGGATGCGCTCGTCCGACTTCGACGGGCGGCCGCGGCGCGGCGGCCTGCTGCGCAACCCGCTCCAGGCGTTCAAACCCGAGCCTGTGCAGGGGCACACCCGGGGAGTGGTGACGGTCGACCTCGACCTGGCCTGCATGTACGAGCTGAAGGACGGCTCCAAGGGCGTCGTCCAGCCGCTCGGCGGGCTGCTGGGGGAGATCAACGCGCCGCCGTACGTCAAGCTCAGCGGAGACGACAGGTTCGGCGGCTCCTCGGGCGAGACCATCTACGTCAACCTCGACCACAAGGACGAGATCAAGCGGCTGCTGGTCTTCGTCTACATCTACGACGGGACTCCGGCGTTCGACCGCACCCAGGCGGTGGTCTCGCTGATCCCCAGCAACGGGCCGCGCATCGAGATCGGCCTCGACGAACGAGCCCCCGAGGCCCGCTCCTGCGCGGTGGTGCTGATCGAGAACGACGCCAAGGGGCAACTGGTGGTCCGCCGGGAGGTGCGCTACGTCTACGGCTTCCAGTCGGAACTCGACCGGCTCTACGGCTGGGGTCTGCAGTGGGGGCGCGGCTACAAGAACAAGGCGGACCGGGCGTGACTCGTGGCCGCCCGGCGTGACTCCCGCCCGGTGTCGCTCCCCGCGAGGGGAGCGACACCGGGCGCTCCGGCTAACGTCCCACGAACTGCGGGCCCTGGGGCGGCAGGGTGAAGGCCGGATCGGGTGTGCCGGGCCGGTGGGCCGGGGGCCGGGCCGGCGGCGGGGGCACATGCGGATAGCCGTACGCGGGCTGCGCCGGAGGGACCCCCGTGGCGGGCTGCGGGTATCCGTAGGCAGGTCCCGGCGGCGGCCCGGCCGGCACCGGCGCCGTCGGGTGCGACGCGGCGGCGGGCTCGGGCTCGGGCTGGGGCCCCGGCTCGGGCCCCGGTTCAGGTCCCGGCCCGGGGTGCGGCGGCTGCGGCTCCGGCTCGGGCAGCGGTTCCGGCCCGGGTGTGGGGCCGGGGACGGGGCGCGGCGACGGAGGGTTCGGCCCGGGCGGCGGCTCGGGGTGCGGCTGCGGCTCGGGGTGGGGTTCGGGCATCGGCTCCGGCTGCGGGAAGCCCGGCTCCGGAGGCGGCTGCGGGATCGTCTGCCCCGGCTCCCCGGGCGCGGCCGACCCGGCCTCCTCCACCGAGATACCGAAGTCCGTCGCCAGCCCGACGAGCCCGGTGGCGTACCCCTGCCCCAGCGCGCGGAACTTCCAGCCGTCCCCGCGCCGGTACAGCTCACCGCAGATCAGCGCCGTCTCCGAGCCCGTCTCGGGACGGATCTCGAAGCGGGCGATCGTCTCACCGCCGTCGGCGTCCACGACCAGCAGCACCAGGTCGCGCACATCGGCGAAGGTGCCGCCGTCCGCCGACGCGGACAGCATCACCCGCTCCACGGACGTCTCCAGGCGGCCGAGATCCACCTCGACCGAGTCCGTCAGCCCCTCCGGTTCGTGCCTCTTGGGCAGGTACCGCACCAGCCCGGAGGGGTGTCGCGGCTGGTTGTAGAAGACGAAGTCCTCGTCGGAGCGCACACGCCCGTCCGCGCCCAGCAGCAGCGCGGAGGCGTCGACGTCGCGGACGCCCGTGCCCGGTGTCCAGCGCAGTACGGCGCGCACGGCCGTCGCGTGGAGCTGGATGTTCGACCCCTTCAGCATCGCGTGCGTCATAGCGCCATCCTGCCTGTCGCGGCCCGCCGGTACAACGCGGGTGCCTCGGCACCCCGGGTTTATGCGTAAGTAATGCTATGTTCATGCGTTCGAGTAACTTTTGAGCCACGTGCGTGCTTACGATGATCGGCCGGTTCTCGCTCATGAAGGACATGGGGCCGGTGACGGAACGGGGGTCCTATGCGGCACTTCGGACACCTTTCGCCGCAGCTGCGGCGGGAACTGTTCCACAAGGAACCGGCCGAGTTCTCGGCACGATCCCCGGCCCGTCTGCTGTCGGTGGCCCTGGGCGCCACCCTCTACAGCCCCGCCACCCGCCCCCGGCTCGCCGACGACGTGCTCAAGCAGGCCCGACGGGGCGTGGTCTCCATGGTGCTCTGCCTGGAGGACTCCATCGACGACGCCGAAGTGCCCGGTGCCGAGGAGAATCTGATCCGGCAGTTCGCCGAACTGGCCGCTTCCGCCGCCGGCCCCTCCGCCTCAGCCGGCCCCACCGAACCCCCGCTGCTGTTCGTCCGCGTCCGCGAGCCCGCGCAGATCACCTCCCTGGTCCGGCGACTGGGGGCCGGCACCCGTCTGCTGTCCGGTTTCGTGCTGCCCAAGTTCACCGAGGAACGCGGACTGCCCTTCCTGGAGGCGCTCACCGCCGCCGAGGCCGACTGCGGACAGCGGCTGTTCGCCATGCCCGTGCTGGAGTCCCCCGACCTCCTGCACCTGGAGACGCGGGTGGAGACGCTCACCGGGATAGCCCGCACCGTCGACAAGTACCGCGACCGGGTCCTGGCGCTCCGCCTGGGCGTCACCGACTTCTGCTCCGCCTACGGACTGCGCCGCAGTCCCGACATGACCGCCTACGACGTGCAGATCGTCGCCTCGGTGATAGCCGACGTGGTCAACGTGCTCGGCCGGGCCGACGGCACCGGCTTCACCGTCACCGGACCCGTGTGGGAGTACTTCCGGCTCCAGGAGCGGATGTTCAAACCGCAGCTGCGCCAGAGCCCGTTCACCGGCCGCGCCGAGGAACTGCGCGCCGCGCTGATCGAGCACGACATGGACGGGCTGCTGCGCGAGATCGGCCTGGACCGGGCCAACGGCCTGCAGGGCAAGACGTGCATCCACCCCTCCCATGTCGCCCCCGTCCACGCCCTGTCGGTGGTCAGCCACGAGGAGTTCAGCGACGCCACCGACATACTGCGCCCCGAGCGCTGCGGCGGTGGAGTGCTGCGTTCCGCCTACACCAACAAGATGAACGAGGTGAAGCCGCACCGCGCCTGGGCCGAGCGCACCCTGCTGCGGGCCGAGGCCTTCGGCGTCGCGCACGAGGGCGTGGGGTTCGTCGAGCTGCTGGCGGCTGGGAGCATATGAGTCATACGAACGAGGACGACCACGGCCGCGACCACGACCACGGCCGCGACCACGGCGAGGGGTACGGCAGGGTGACGCAGGCGGCGGACGCGGACGGGCGCACAGACGGACGGGAGGCCGGGGCGCCGGGGGAGACCGGTGAGCCCGGTGAGCCCGGCCCCGGTCGGAGGCCCGGCGAATGGCCCGGCGAATGGGTCGCACAACGGCTGGAGGTACGGCTGGAGGCCCCGCCCGGCGAGGAGGCCGGACGCCTGCGCGAGCTGCTCGGCCTGGCCCTGCGACGCAACCCCCGCCGGGCGCACCTGCTGGTCTCCCAGGTGCTCGGCAAGCACGTACCCCAACTCCCCGGAACCGTCCACGGCACCGGACTGCGCCTGGGCGAACGCGTCCGCGAGCTGCTGGGCGCGGACGCGGGCCGCGCGGTCGTCCTCGGCTACGCCGAGACCGCCACCGGCCTCGGCCACAGCGTCGCCGACGGCCTGGGCACCGCCCCCTACCTCCACTCCACGCGCCGGGCCGTCCCCGGCGTGGAGCCGGTGGGCGGCTTCGAGGAGGAGCACTCCCACGCCACCTCCCACCTGCTGCTGCCGCAGGACCCGGAGCTGCTGGCCGGAGACGGGCCGCTGGTCCTGGTGGACGACGAGTTCTCAACCGGCACCACCGTCCTCAACACCGTCACCGCACTGCACCGCGCCTTTCCGCGCGAGCGGTACGTGATCGTGGCGCTGACCGACCTGCGCGGGCCGCAGGACCGGGCCCGGCTGGAGAAGTTCGCCGCCGACCTCGGCGCCCGCATCGACGTGGTGGCCCTGGCCACCGGCACCGTACGCCTGCCCGACGGCGTACTGGAGCGCGGCGCCGCCCTGGTCGAGGCCCACGACAGCCCGCCGCCGCGGCCCGCGCCCGGATTCGGTCCAAAGCAGGTGCGCCGCATCGACCTGGGCTGGCCGACGGGCCTGCCCGACGGCGGGCGGCACGGCTTCACCCCCGCCCACCGGGCCCGGCTGGAGGCCGCGCTGCCGGCGATGGCCGGCCGGATCGCAGCCCACCTGCCAGAGGGGGCGCGCAGGGTGCTCGTCCTGGGGTGCGAGGAACTGATGTACGCGCCGCTGCGGCTGGCCGACGCCCTTACCGGCGCCACCGGCGCCGAGGTCCGCTACTCCACCACCACCCGCTCGCCCGTCCTGGCGGTCGACGAGCCCGGCTACGCCATCCGAACCCGCCTGGTCTTCCCCGCCCACGACGACCCCGCCGACGGCGCCCCCGGCCGGCCGGGGGAGCGGTACGCCTACAACATCGCGGGCCAGGGCTTCGACGCCGTCGTCGCCGTCGTGGACTCCGCCGCCGACACCCCCGCCCTCCACGCCCACGACGGCCTGCTGGCACACCTCGCCGCCCACACCGGCCGGGTGCTGCTCGCGGTCGTCCCCTCCCACCGGCCCCTGCCCGCACCACTGCGCGGCCCGCACTTCTCCTCCTACGCCCCCGAGGACGTCGGCTGGCTGCTCCAGGACCTCTCCGACGTCACCCTGGAGGCGCCCACCGAGGAACGCGAGGAGGCCATCCAGTCCGGCGGCGCGCACTACGCCGAGTCGCTGCCGGTGGAGTACCAGCCCAGCCGGGAGTACCAGCGGCTGTTCCACCAGGCGCTGGAGACCTCCGCCGACCGGATCGCCCGCGCGGTCGGCGCGGTCACCGACACCCTGCTCGCCGAGCGGGGCGTCCGGGACGGCACGGCAGGCCGGGACGGTGGCCGGAGCGGCCGTGGGAAGGGCATCGTGCTGGCCTCCCTCGCGCGCGCCGGCACCCCCGTCGGGGTGTTGATGCGCCGCTGGGCCCGGCACGCGCACGGCCTGGACATACCCCACTACGCCGTCTCCATCGTCCGCGGCCGCGGCATCGACACCACCGCCCTGCGCTGGCTCGCCGCCCACCACGACCCGGCCGACGTGGTCTTCGTCGACGGCTGGACGGGCAAGGGCGCCATCACCCGCGAACTCGCCGACGCCCTGCGCCCCTTCCCCGGCTTCGACCCTCCCCCTGACTCCGTCGGGGGGACCCCCAACCTCGCCGTCCTGGCCGACCCCGGCGGCTGCGTGCGCACCTACGGCACCCGCGAGGACTTCCTCATCCCCTCCGCCTGCCTCAACTCCACCGTCTCCGGCCTCGTCTCGCGCACCGTGCTGCGCGCCGACCTCGTCGGGCCGGACGACTTCCACGGAGCCAAGTACTACCGGGAACTGGCCGGAGGGGACGTCTCCAACCTCTTCCTGGACACCGTCGCGAGCCGCTTCGACGCCGTACGCGCCGACGTGGCCGCGGACGTGGCGCGACTGCTCGCCGCCGACCGCGCCCCCACCTGGGCCGGCTGGAGGGCTGTGGAGCGCATCAGCGAGGAGTACGGCATCGGCGACGTCAACCTCGTCAAGCCCGGCGTCGGCGAGACCACCCGGGTGCTGCTGCGCCGCGTTCCCTGGCGCGTACTGGCCCGGCGCGGCGCGGGCGCCGACCTGGACCACATCCGGCTGCTCGCCGAGCAGCGCGGCGTACCCGTCGAGGAGACCGACGACCTGCCCTACTCCTGCGTCGGCCTCATCCACCCCCGCTACACGCGCGGCGCCACCGGCGCCGACGGAAAGGCCGCCCGATGAGCCGCCCGGCGAGCCGCCCGGCGGCCGACACCGTACGCACGGCCCCGGAGCGCCGCACGGCCTTGGTCGCCAGCGACCTGGACCGCACCCTCATCTACTCCGCCGCCGCCCTCGGCCTGACCATGCCCGACGCCGAGGCCCCGCGCCTGCTGTGCGTGGAGGTCTACCGGTCCAAGCCCCTGTCGTACCTCACCGAGACCGCCGCCGCCCTGCTGACCGAACTCGCGGACCGCTCCGTCTTCGTCCCCACCACCACCCGCACCCGCGAGCAGTACGGGCGCATCCACCTGCCGGGCCCGCCCCCGCGCTACGCGATCTGCGCCAACGGCGGCCATCTGATGGTGGACGGCGAGTCCGACCCCGCCTGGCACGCCCGGGTACGGCGCGCCCTGGACGCCGACTGCGCACCGCTGGCGCAGGTGCGCGCCCGTATGGTGGGGGCCGCCGACCCCGGCTGGCTGCTCAAGGAGCGCGTCGCCGAGGAGCTGTTCGCCTACCTCGTCGTCGACCGCGAGAAGCTGCCCGGCACCTGGGTGAAGGAACTGGCCGACTGGGCCGGGCCGCGCGGCTGGACGGTCTCCCTCCAGGGCCGCAAGCTCTACGCCGTGCCGCGCCCGCTCACCAAGAGCGCCGCCGTCGCCGAGGTCGCCCGGCGTACCGGCGCCGAGCACGTCCTGGCCGCCGGGGACTCCCTCCTCGACGCCGACCTGCTGCTGGCCGCCGACACCGGCTGGCGGCCCGGCCACGGGGAGCTGGCCGACCTGGGCTGGACC
This sequence comes from Streptomyces barkulensis, assembly GCF_002843305.1. Lineage (GTDB taxonomy): Bacteria > Actinomycetota > Actinomycetes > Streptomycetales > Streptomycetaceae > Streptomyces > Streptomyces barkulensis. The sequence continues at coordinate 69,158 of NZ_PGSG01000009.1, read as the reverse complement.
GCCCCGCACATCACCGCCCTGCCCGAGCGCGGGGTCGCGGCCGGGGAGCGCGTACTGCGGGAATTCCTCGCGCACACCGGGCGGGACTGAGCGGGGACGACGGACCTGAGCGAGGATGCGGGCATGACCACACCGGCACCCCGCGACAAGCGCCCCCTCCAGACCGCCGAGCTGTACAGGTACGTGCTCGACCACAACCCGCCGCTCGACCCCGTCCTGCGCGACCTGGTGGAGACCACGCACGCCCGCTTCCCCGACCGGGCCGGGCTGCAGTCCGCCCAGGAACAGGGCCCGATGCTGGCCTTCCTGGTACGGCTGACCGGCGCCCGCCGCGTGGTGGAGGTCGGCACCTTCACCGGCTTCTCCGCCCTCGCCATGGCCCAGGCCCTGCCCGAGGACGGCACGCTCATCGCCTGCGACATCTCGCAGGAGTGGACGGCCCTCGGGCGCGAGGCATGGGCCAGGGCGGGCGTGGCCGACCGCATCGACCTGCGCATCGCCCCGGCCCTGGACACCCTGCGGGCCCTGCCCGCCGAGCCGGAGATCGACTTCGTCTACCTCGACGCGGACAAGGACAACTACATCGCTTACTGGGAGGAACTGGTGCCGCGGATGCGGCCGGGCGGGCTGGTCGTCGCGGACAACGTGCTCTTCCACGGCGAGGTCGCCGACCCGGAGGCCACCGGCAACGCCGCCGCGATCCGGGCCTTCAACGACCATGTCCTCGCCGACGACCGGATGGAGTCGATCATGTTGACGGTCGCCGACGGCGTGACCATCGCGCGCAGGCGGTAGCCCGCACCCGCGCGGGCCGCTTCCGCCGGACGACCCCGGCTCTCCCGTTCAGCCGCAGCAGCCGCCCCCGCAACACCCTCCGCCCCCTCCGCCGCCCGCGCTCGGCGCCGGGGCGGAGGAACGGGCGGCCGCACCGCCCACCGCGACGGTGGACAGCAGCTTCACCGTGTCGCCGTGGCCCTCCGGGCAGCTGGCGGGCGCACCGGACTCGGCCATCGGTCGGTTCACTTCGAACGTGGTGCCGCAGGCGCGGCAGCGGAACTCGTATCGGGGCATGCAAGCAGGATAAGCGCCGGTCCGGCGATCGCGGGGAGCCTGTGGACAGCGGTTGGACAGCGGTTGGACAGCGGTCGCGGCACCACGGCGGGAGCGGGCCGCGTACGTACGGCCGGGCGGGGCCGGGCCACCACGCCCGGCCGCGCGGCTCAGCCGCCCGCCGCCCGCTCCTCGCGTATCCGGCGCACCACGTCCGCCACCGTCTCGCGGATGGCGTCCAGCTCCGTCACAAAGCCCCACCAGTCCGGATGCCGCCCGGACAGCCCCGCCACCGCCCGCTCCAGCCGGGCCACCGACTCGTCCAGCGGACCCGCGTGCCGGGGATCGGGATGGCTGCGCCCGGCCATCGCCAGCCGCTGGGCGTCACGGATAGCGAAGCGCGTCCGCTCCACCTCGCCGCTGTGGTCGAAGGAGACCTCGTTCAGCCGCCGCAGACGCTCACCGGCCGCCGAGACCGCCTCGTCCGCGTCGTTCAGCAGCGCCCGCACCGTCGACAGCCGGGCGGTGGCGTCCGCCCACCGCTGCTCCTGCCGGGCGGTACGCGCCTCGGCCAGCTTCTCCTCCGCCTGCCGCACCGCGTCCGCCACCTGCTCCGGCACGTTCTGCAGATCCTCCCAGCACGCGACGGTGAACCGCCGCCGCAGCTCGCTCAGCACCGGCCCGACGTTCTCCGCCCGGTGCCGCAGCGCCTCGGCGCGGGTGCGCAGGGAGGACAGCCGCCGGTCGGTCCCGGCCGCCCGCTCCGGCAGCAGCTCGACCTCCCTGCGCACCCCCTCCGCCTCCCGCAGCACACGCTCGGCCCGCTGGAGGGTGTCCCGCACGCCGTGGCGCGCGGCGCCCTCGTTGAGTCTGGTCAGCTCGGGGGAGAGGGCGGCCAGCCGGGCCGCCGCCTCGTCGGACCGCAGCCCGGCGGCGCGTACGGCGTCCAGCGCCTTCGTCGCGCCCAGCAGCGCCTGCCGGGCCCGCTCCACGGCGGGCGCCAGCCGGGCGAGCTGCGTCTCGGCCTTCTCCAGCAGCGGACCGAGCCCCTGCCCGAACCGCTCCAGGTCCGCGCGGGTGCGCTCCAGGTCCTCCCGCGCCTCGTCCAGGGCCCGGCGGGCACGGGAGGCGGTGTCGGCGTCCAGGTCGTCGCGCTCCAGGTCGTGGGCGTCCACGGTGGCGATGTACTCATGGCTGACCTGGTCGATCCGCCGTCCGAACTCGGCGAAGTCCTCCACGGCCCGGCGCGAGGCCGGGGAGTCGTCGACGGCCGCCAGGGTCTCGATGGAGATCCGCAGATCCCGCTGCGCGGTGTCCAGTTCGTAGAACGCGGTGGCCGCCGCGTCCTTCGCGGCCTGGGCCTCGGCACGCCGGCTCTCGGCACGCCCGCCGCCGCCCCAGCCCCAGCGGCGTGCGCCGCCGCCGTTCATCGCCGCCACGTGTGTCCTCTCCCCTTACGCCCTCGCCGGCCCGGCTGCCATTCTCCCACCCGGCCCGGGGGAACACACGGGAGGCGACCGGGGCGATCACCTCACGACCGGTCCCGCCGGCCCACGGGGCGCACGGTCACATCGCCGTTGGCGGCGCGGGCGGTGATGGCGGGATCGCCCGCGCCGCCCCGCGGCACCTCCACTCGGGCCCCGCCGTTCTCGGCCGCGGCGTCCACGCGGTACGCGGCGCGGGGCACCTCGACGGTGACCGAACCATTGTGGCCGCGGGCCTCCACCCGCTGAGGCACCCGGACCAGTGCCAGCTTCAGCCCGCCGTTGTCCGCCTCGGCGACCACCTCGCTGGAGCCGACCCCGGTGGCCTCGACGGAACCGTTGTCGCCGCTGAGCTCCAGCGGCCCGGTGACATCGCGCACCTGGATCCCGCCGTTGTCGACGAAGACCGCGAGCGCCTCGCCGAACCCGCGCGCGTCAACGTCCCCGTTGCGGCCCTCGACCCGCACCGCGAGCCGGCGCGGCACCTCCACCCGGTGCCGGATGTCGCAGCTCGCGAGCCCGGAGCAGGCGGGGCCCAGCGACAGCGTCCCGCCTTCCATCGACCACCGCGCCCCGGTGCTGCCGCCGTAGGCGACCCCGTCGAACCACCGGGTCACCCGTACGTCGTCCCGGTCCGCCGCCACCACCTCCACCGGCGAGTCCTCGACGTCGACCACCAGCTTCTCCACTTCCTCCCCGACCTCGAAGGTTCGGTGTTCGGGCGGCACGTCACCGGCGTCCACGCACCCGGCCACCCCGGCGGTGGCGGCCACCGCGAGAACGACGGCGACCAGGGCGCGTACGGTGCTGCGGCGGGTCTCGGTGGTCATGGGGATCTCCGTATCCGTTCGGCGGGGTGCTCGATGGGGCTGCCCGGCGGCGCCCTGCCGACGCTATGGATCCCCGCCCGCCGACGGCATCCGGCACCCCACCGGACCCGGGGTGGGGACAGCCCCCGCCTCCCGCGTTTGTGGCGCACACGGCGCGGCACGGTACGCTGTGGGCTCACCCCGGGCGCATAGCTCAGCGGTAGAGCGCTGCCCTTACAAGGCAGATGTCGGCGGTTCGAACCCGTCTGCGCCCACCGGCACAAGGACCCCCGGCCCACCAGGTCCGGGGGTCCTCCGCGTCGCCGTCCGACATCAGCGGCCGTGGTCGGGCCGCCGCACGGCTACCGGCCCTCCACATCCATCTCGTCCGCCAGGGTCCGCAGGGACGCGGACGGCTGGGGGCTCATGACCAACAGGTCGGACACGAGCTGCCTGACCACCGGCTTGGCGCGGACCAGTTCGGGGGCGAGGCGCCGGGCTTCGGTGAGGGCGACCGTCGCCTCTTCGATCTGCCGGCGCTGGGCGTGGGCCCTGGCGAGATCGATACGGAAGCGCGCCTGCCGCTCGGAGGAGAGCGCAGAAGGATCGACGGATTCGGCGGCGCGCAGTGCGGTACCGGCGTCGCCCAGATCGGCGGCGATGGCGACCTCGTGGAGGCCGACGTTGAGCGGTCCGAACTCCGTGCTGTAGTCGTTGCGGCCCTCTCCCACCTGCTCGGCCATCTCGCGTGCGTGCCGGAGGAGTTGATACGCCTCCTCACCTCGGTCCAGCCGGGCCGAGGCCACCGCGTGCTGCAATGTCAGAGCGCCGCGCAGAGCCACGGTCTCCGGTCGTCCCTCCGTGGCCAGTGGTGCCAGGGCTTCTGCGGCGCTGCGCGCGACCCGGGCCGCTTGCTCGTAGTACCCGGAGCCGAGGAAGACGATCGACAGCCGGAACTCACCGGCCGCCATCAACAGCGGATCTCCGGTGCGTTCGGCGGCGGCGATGGCGCGGTCGACCGCGACCCATGCCACGTCCGGCTCGCCCATGTTCGCCAGTGCCGCACCGTATGCGCCGTACATGGAGGCCAGCAGACGGAGCGGCTCGGCGGGGTCCTCCCCGGTACCGGATCGGGCCGCCGACTCCAGGTGCGGCACGAGCCGTTCCAGCAAGTCGGACAGTTCCGCGTACCGGCCCTCGTGCGTCAGGGTCCAGGCGCGTTCCACATCGGTGCGCAGGGCCGGCATGTCCGGGTGCTCCGGCTGCCCGAGTACGGCACTGAGCCGGTGTGAACCGCTCAGTGCCAGCCGCAGCCGGTGTGCTCCGGATGGTTTCCCCTCGGTGTTCGACGCCAGGACCGGTGATCCCGCTGCGAGTTCGGCCACCGGCAGGCCGAGAACGTCGGCGACCTTCTCCAGGACCGTCATGCGGTCGATGCGGCGCACTCCGCGTTCCACCTGCGACACCCAGGCTTCCGAGCGGTCCAGGAGCCTGGCGAGTTCCTTCTGCGACAGACCTCTGCGCCTGCGGTGGGAGGCGATCCTGCGGCCGAGGGTCTTCTCGTAGTCAGCGCTCATGACCGACACCCTTGCCGGAGACGAACTCCAGACGGTCGACCTCGACGGCGGACAGGTACCGGCCCCGTTCGTCGAGGAAGGCGCGCACGTAGTCCTGCGCCTCGTGGAAGGCGAAGGCGTCGGCGTCCCGGTACAGCTCGTAGAAGATCCGTTCCAGGGGGCGGCCGTCAACACGGTGCACGGTGTAGATCACCGTTTCGGGTTCATGGGTGCGGATCTGCTCCCCGGTCCGCGCCACCAGCGCGTCGAACGCCGCTGCCGCCGCCTCGTCCTTGCAGGTGAAGCGCACCATCAGACCGAACATCGGCTCTCCTTCTCCGTCTTGGCATTCCGGCTCTGCACCACGCCGTGGCGAGCGCTGTTCGGCAGTCGACCAGTACTAAAAGTGCGATCTAGCACCTCAAGTACTCGCACTATGGCTACGGTGCTAGTACTTATTGTACGTGCGAGCGTGGCGGTGTCTGTTGCCAGACCTCGGCACCGCTGAAAACCGCAGCTCAGAGCAAGGAGGAGCGCATGCTCATGCATCGACGGACCTTCGCGGGACGTCCTGAGGAGGTACGTAAGGCCCGCGAATGGACCCGCAAACTCCTCGCCGACACCTCCTGTGTGGACGACGCGGCACTGATCGTCACCGAGCTGGGCGCCAACGCGGTCACTCACACCACCGGACCGGCCTTCCGCGTCACCATCACCCGCACCACCGAGGCCGTGACGCTCACCGTCACCGACACCGGCGCCACCACCACCCACCCGCGCATCACCCACCCCGACGCCGAGGCCACCCATGGCCGAGGACTGGAGATCGTCGCCACGCTGGCCGACGACGTGAAGGTCCACCACACCGCTCGCGGTCACACGGTGACCGCCCGGCTCCCTCTCCCCGCAGCACTGCCGACCACGCGGGAAGCCCAGCCGTGCTGATCCGCATCTACCGGTGCCAGGCCATCGCCTCCACCCCCGACGACGGCCGCACCTTCCCCCTCGGCGCCCACACGGCCGGCTCACCGCGGCTCGCCCTGCGCTGGCTCCAGCTGCGGGCCCGCCACATCGGCGACCAGCTCGACCCGCCGGCCGCCCGCCCCGTCCTGGCCTGGCTCCACGACGACCAGGCCCACGAACACGCCTTGGCCGCCCTCGCCTCCGGCACGCCCTACACCCACACCGTCTACGACGACGCCATCCGCTACCTGCTCACCGCCCGACCGATCCCAAGGCCCTACCCGTGACCTTCGACCGTGCTGCCCAGACCGAGCAGCTGTACCGCTACGAGATCACCGCCGCCCTGAACGCCGTGATCCGCGCCTGCCAGGACATCGTCACCGAACACAGCCACCGCGGCTTCTGGACACCCCACACCAGCACCGAGCCGACGCCGACCCACCAGGACCTCATCGAGGCCGCCCGCCGCGACGTGCTCAACCGCCTCCAGATGGTCATCCACTGCGCCGAGACGGTCGCCTACACCATCGAACACGACCGTCAGCGTCAGCCCAACCGGTCCTGTCGGGTCCCAGATGATGCTTGACGCTGGGCCTAGACAACACCGGAAACCTCGTGAGGTTTGCCGGCTTTCACGTTACGGACCGGGATGTCGGTCGTGTGCCGGATGACCCGAACCTGGTCGTCCAGCTCGACGGTGACCGTGTCCGACACGGACACGCTCACCGTCTGGCCCGCATAGGGGCGGCCCAGGGAGACGGTCTGGCGGCAGGCCAGGAGCCAGCCCGATTCGCCGGCCAGCGTACGAGCCCTCGATCTCTCGCCCAAAGTCGCTCCGCCGACTTACATCGCTCCCCGGCAGCACCGAGGCCCCGCACGCCATATAGGACGCCGGGCCTCGATTTACCTCAGGCCACACACTAGGGTGCCCGAGTGGCTACCGACGGCGTCACGCATGCCGCCCCATACGACACCGTGCTATGCGACGTCGACGGCGTGCTTCGTCACTGGCCCGTCCCTGGACACGCTGATCTCGACCGTGCACACGGACTCCCCGAGGGCACTCTTTCGGCGGCGGCCTTCGCGCCTGCCCGCCTGCGTCCCGCGATCACCGGGGAGATCACTGATGAGCAGTGGCGTTCCGCCGTAGCCAAGGACATCGCCGAGGTGTGCAGGTCACGAGAACGCGCCCGCAACCTGGTCAATGCCTGGTCCAACCTCGAGCCTCGCGTCGATCACCAGGTCGCGACCCTGCTCAAGAATATCCGGAAGGTCGCCAAGGTCGCTTTGCTCTCCAACGCTACGACACGATTGGAGCGAGACCTTGCACGGCAAGGGCTCGACGCTCTCGCTGATGTCGTCGTGAACACCGCCCGGATCGGCGTCGCGAAGCCTGATGCCCGCGCCTATCTCATCGCAGCCGAACGCCTCAGGACTCCGGTCCATCGCTGCTTGTTCATCGATGACACCGCCGCCAACGTCACCGCGGCCCGTGCCCTGGGGATGACGGCTCTTCACTACCGCAAGCTTGAAGATCTCCGAGACGTCCTTTCGCCGCTCCTCAATCATCCAGAGCCACGCACTGACATCAGCGGTTGACATCAACAAGCACGGATGTCGGCGTTTCTGGGCAATCCAGAGGAGGCAGGACAAATCCCATGGTAGGCGGTCAAACGGGTCCGCCGGGGGCAACGGATCGAACTTCAAGGCAGATGTCGGCGGTTCGAACCCGTCTGCGCCCACCGGCACAAAGCCCCCCGGCCCACCAGGGCCGGGGGTCCTCCGCGTCGCCGCCCGGTACCAGTGGCCGTGTCCAGCCGTGGTCGGGCCGCCGCACGGCTGACGGCCCTCCACGTCCAGCTCGTCCGCCGGAGCCCGCACAGGAACGCGGACGGCCGAAGGCTCATGACCGTCGCCTCCATGGCGACTTCACGCCCGTTCCGTTCCCGCCTCGTCGTCGCGGGCGGAACCGGGGTCGTAGGCGCCGAGGAGCGCGCCTGCCAGGACGAATGCGACCAGGACCGGTACGGACATGAGCCCACCCGGGCGGTCGACGTCGTCGATGTACACCGAGGAGACGCCGATCCACAGCGGTGTGCCGAGGAGGATCTGGAGCCAGGTGCGCCGTTCGCCGAGGACGCGCATCCCGATCCACAGCGCCAGGGGCATGAGTGTCCACGTGGCGAGGACGGTGGCGCTGAATCCGGGTAAACCGGACCAGTCGTCCGGGTGGTCCGGTTCCTGCGCGCGGGCCCACGCGAACCCGGCGCTCATCGTGAGGTGGCCGGCCGCTGTGGCGACGGCCGTGATCACGACTGCTTTCAGGGCGCGTGCGTAATCCATGATCGCTCCAAGGCGAGAGGGCGGGCCTCCAGCATTGTCGCCGCATGGTGGAGGCCCGCTTTGAGGGTTCCACGGCCGGTCGAGTCGTGAGCGAGCGTACGGTTCGGCCGGGGAAGCGCTCCAGAGCACCGGTGTGGAGCCGGCCCCGACACCTTCGGCTGGAAGGGGGGCTGTCGACGGCCGGACGCCACCGTTGTCGCACACCGTCTTACCGCAGTGGCGTGAAGTCCCAGGAGAGCCTGTGCTCCTCGTCCACCACGGGTGTGTAGCCGTCGAGGGGCTCGCCGGTTTCGAGGGATGTGGCGATCCGCTCCATGAGTACGGGCAGGGAGGTCCACATCTCGTGTGACCCGCGCATGACGCCTTCCACGGCCTCGACTTCGTGGACGCACCCCCGGTCGGTCTCGGGACGGTGGTCCAGTACGAGGCAGCCTCCGCGGATGTCCCGTGCGATGGGGATCAACTGCGGATGCCCGTACAGGGCGCTGCTGAATCCGAGCTCCATGAAGTGGTAGACCTCTTCCTCCTCCTCCTCGTCCGTCGCGCACCTGTCGTAGAAGCCGGTGAGAAGCCGCCACTGGGCCGCCGTCTCGCGTGTGCTCAACGGTCTGTAGGAGCCCGGCAGCAGCCAGGAACGCTGGTCGAGGAGGCCGTCGTGCCGCAGCAGCGACTGCACCAGGGGTCTCAGCAGCGGTCGGCCGACGAGGCGTTCGAGCTCGGCGATGTCCGCCGGGTCCGCGGGCGGCGCCAGCGCGGCACGGGTGGCCGGGGCGTGCCCGGCCAGCCAGTTCTCGATTCGCGTCCACGACTCACTGATCGGTGCGGTCATGGCAGGGCATCCTGTCACCCGGTACTGACAGCCTCCGGGGAGCGGCCGGACGGTGGCCGTGGGCTCGGCCCGTACGGCCCGGAGACGGCCCCGGGCCGTACGGGGGAACTCGACGGCGGCAGGCGGCGCGTCACCGCCCGGCGTCAGCGGCCGCGCCCGGCCGGTTACAGATACGGCCGGGTGATCAGCTCGATCGCGTGACCGGAGGGGTCCTTGAAGTACACCCCGCGACCGCCGTGCTCGGTGTTGGTCTCGCCCGGGCGCCGCATCCGCGGATCGGCTCAGTGCTCGGCCCAGTGCTCGACACCGCACTCGCACAGCCGCCGGTACGCCCGGTCGAACAGGTCGTCGTCGACCAGGAACGCGTAGTGCTGCATCTGGATCTCCACCGGAGGCTCGGTGAACTGCAGCAGCACGCCGTCGGTGAGCTGGATGTTGGTGAACACGCCCCAGGACGGTGCCTCCGGCAGTTCCAGGAGCTCCCGGAAGAACCGGGCCGATTCCTCGCGGTCTGTGGAGGCGATGATGGTGTGGTTGAAGGTGACTGACACTTGGCTGACCTCGCTGTCGCTCGGCACGGAGAGATGGACTCGCGGTGCACAAGCGCGGGGAGGTCCGCGTGCCGAACCGTGGGGGCGCCTTCCGCGCCCCCGCAGTGCGGTCAGCCCTCCACCGGACAGCCGATCCGCGTGTGGCGTGGCGCCGGTCCGGTGTTCACGCCGGGCGACGTTACCGGGTTCCGCCGGCTACGCCAACGGAGTGTGGGAGCGGTTCGCTCCCGAATCACGACGACCGCCTTCGGCGCTCGGCCGGGGCCGTCAGGGGGCGGCCGGGGGTCACAGGCACTCGCACGAAGCCCCGTAGAGCACCAGGAGGACGAGGGCGAAGGCGGTGATGGCCACCGTGGTGAGACGTCCGCGCCGGACGGGCTTCCCGGGCCGGAAGACCTCCCACGCGCCGTAGCCGACGAGGAGCAGGAAGCCGCCGAGCGAGCCGCCGGCGGCAAGGGGGCTGATCCTCCAGCCCGCCAGGAACACGGCTGCTCCCGCTGCCAGGATGAGGCAGGCGGCCATGGCGAGCGCCGCCTCGAGCAGGATCTCGCCGATGAACTCGGCCACGTGCTCGCCTGTCTTCCGGGCCGCACGCACGACGCGTCCTCCCGCCATGTGACCTCAACCCCTCCCGCTCGGAACGAGAACCCCGTACGGGAGGGGACTGCCGGGGCGCGCCGGGAGTTCCCGCCACGGGCGGGTCAGTTCCGCAGGTGACCCAGTACGGACCGCATCGCGCGGTCCACGGCCCGGCGGGCCGGTTCGGTGTGGTCGACGGTCTCGAAGCCGTGGTGACCGCCGGGTACGTCGATCACCTCCACGGCGGCCTCGCAGTGCTCCGCCGCGGTCAGGAAATCCTGGATGGCGGCGGCGAGTTCGGGGAGTTCCAGCTCCACCCGGGTCAGCACCACCGGCAGCCGTCCCGCGGTGCGCAGGGCGGTCGCGGGGTGGAAGCGGGAGGCGTCGACCGGCCAGCCCGGCGGGGGTGCGAGCAGGGGGTAGGTGGCCGCCAGGCAGCGCAGCCACGGCGGGGGCGCGGCCAGCCAGTGGGCCGACAGCAGCCCGCCGCCGGAGAAGAACCACAGCGCGATCCGGTCCCCGTCCACACGCGGATCGGCCCGTACGAGGCGGACGGCCTCGCGGACGTCCTCGGCGGCTCGCCCGTAGTCGGCGATGCCGTGCAGCCGGTGGTCCACCGTCGCGCCGACCGCGCCCAGGCTCGCCGCGTACCGGGCGTAGCCGGTGAAGGCGGGCCAGTCCCGGGGAGTGGGGTGCGCCTCGGGCGGGACCGGGCCGCCGTGGACGAACACCACGGCGGGGCGGGGGCCGTCCGCTTCGGGCAGGTGGAGGTCGACCCGTCCCGTCCGCTCACGGCGCGCCTCGGGCACGTCCACGATGAACGGCCGTAGATGCGCGGGCCGTTCGTCCCGCGGCGGGGAGATCCGATGCCCCTCTCCCGCGGCGGCCCGCAGCAGTACGCCGGCCAGCTCATCGGGGGCGGAGAGCATCGGCCAGTGCCCGGTGGCCAGTTCGAAGAAGTCCACCCGGGGGCCGGTGAGTGCCAGGAAGCGTGGGTCGCCCAGTCCCACCATGGCCTCGACCGCGGCGATACCCGGCCCGTTGGCAGTGCACAGGACGCCGGTCGCCGGTATCCGCGACACGGCCTCGTTCAGCCGGAGCGGCCGGGTGAGGGTGCCTACGGGCTGGGGCGCGGCGAGGCGGGCCAGCCGCTCCAGCGCATCCTCGGGCACGCCCGCGGTGCTGCCCCAGCGCCGCCAGCCGTCCGGGGACGGCGGAGGCAGCAGCCCGTTCCCGTGCCCGCCGCCCCGCCCGTCCGCGCGTGAGAGCCGTTCGCGGACCGTGCCGTCGGGCACGAGGGCGAGGGCCGGGTCGCCGTCGCGGGGGATGCCGGTGTCCAGGTGGACGATCCGGGCGATCCGCTCCGGGCGCCGCCCGGCCGCGCCCAGCACCGGGTGAATGCCGTAGCAGTGGCCGACGAGCACCACCCGGGGCGCGTCCAGCCCGTCGATCAGCCGTACCAGGTCGTCGATGTGCGTCTCCAGGCCGGTGCCCGGTCCCGCCGGGTCGCCGGGGCCGCCCATGCCGGTGAGCGTCACCGGGTATGCCTCGGCTCCCGACTCCCGCAGCCGGGAGGCCGTCCCCTCCCACACCCAGCCACCGGTGTGGGCGCCCGGCACCAGTACGAAAGCCGTCATGGCGATGCTCCTCCCCGTTTCCTTCGAGCGCGGGCCGCCCGCGCTCGCCGGTACGGTAGGAACTCCCCCTGAGGGAGGTTCAAGCCTTGTCCCCTGACGGCCTGTGGAGCATCGGGGAGCTCGCCGAGCGGGCGGGCGCCACCGTCAAGACCGTCCGCTTCTACTCCGACCGCGGACTGCTGCCCGAAGCCGTCCGCAGCGCCGGGGGCCACCGCCGCTACGGCCCCGAGGCGCTCGACCGGCTCCGCACGATCCGCTCGCTGCGCGCCCTCGGTGTGCCGGTCCCCGAGGTGGGCCGGGCCCTGGAACGGGACGACGCGCTGGAGGACGTCGTCGCCGGGCGGCTGCGGGACGTCGGTACGCAACTGGCCGCCCTGCGCTGGCGGGAGGCCGCCCTCCACCTGCTGCAGGGCTGCACGGCCGAGGAGCGCGCCGACCGCCTGCGGCTGGTCGGCGCCGTGTCCGCCCCGCCCGGCACGGCGGCGCTGGCGCGTTTCTGGCGGGGCTGGCTGCCGCCACGGCTCCCGGCCCGGCTGGTCTCGGAGATCCTCGAACACGCGATTCCGCAGCCCCCGGACGACCCGACCCCGGCCCAGGTGCTGGCCTTCGCCCGGCTGCACGCCTTCGTCTCCGGCCCCTGCCCCGGCACCGCCCGGCAGCGTCAGCCCGCCGCGCACCGGCCGGAGGAGGGCTACCGCCCGGCCGTGCTCTACGGCGGCCTCGTCGAGGCGTACGGGCTGGCGGCCGAGCCGATGCGGGCGGGGCGGCCGCCGCACCGGGGCGAGGCGCTGGACTGCTTCGTCTCCGCCTACGCCCGCTCACGCGGCACGCGCGACACCCCCGGCTTCCGGCGCGGGCTCAGGAGCCAACTCGCCGCCGATCCGCGCATCGACCGCTACTGGCAGCTCGTCGCCGAGGTGACCGCGCCGTCGGCCGGTCCGCCGGAGCCGACTCCCGGCGCCGCCCACGACTGGCTGCTCGCCGCGCTGCCGGAGGAGCCGGCCGCCTGACGGGGCGCCCGGAGAAGCGGTTTCCGCCCGTTTTTATACGGAGGAGCGGGCCCGGTGGGCTGTGGCAGGCTGACGGCCCCCAGGACCCGCGGACCCGCGCCCCGCAGAGCCGCAGGCCCGCAGATTTGCCGAGAGGAACCGCCGTGCCCCGTGCCGTGACCCTCATCCGTTCCGGCTCCCTGTCCGACGCCGCCGAGTACGCCTACGCGGCCACCGCGCCCGCCGAGGCGCGGCTGGTCTTCCTCGCAGGGGCGTGCCCCCTGAACGAGGACGGGTCCACGGCGGCGAAGGGCGACTACGCCGGGCAGGCGGCGAAGGCGGTGGAGAACATGCGGACCGCGCTCGCCGACGCGGGCGCCTCGATCGAGGACGTCATCAGTACGCGGGTCCTGGTGGCGTCGAGTCGTCAGGAGGATCTGGTGACCGCCTGGGAAGTCGTCCGTGACGCCTTCGGGAACCACGACGTGCCCAGCACCCTGATGGGAGTGACGGTGCTCGGGTACGACGATCAGCTCGTGGAGATCGAGGCCGTCGCCGCCGTGCTCGATTCCTGAGCCGGCGGCCGCGGCCCGCCCCGAAAGGGTGATCCGGGCGCCCGTGGAACCAGGACGGGCCCCGGGGACGTTGTGATGACGGACGGTGAACGAAGATCTGCGGCCCGCGTCGGGCGGGCGGCGGCCGAGGACGGGATGGCTCAAGTGGCGATGTGGGACCGGCTCAAGGACCAGGCCAGGAACCTCCAGCAGTCCCGGGGCGGGCAGGGCACGGGCGGGCCGGGGGCAGGAGGGCCGGGGGCCGCCGGCCAGGGCGTGGTCGGCCAGGGCCACGGTTCCCGCCCCGGATCCGGCTCCGGCTCCGGAGGGGGGACGAAGGCCCAGCTGGTGGGCCTGCTGAAGTCCCAGCTCGCCTCGGCCAAGGCCGAGTTGAAAAGCGGTGCGTACCGGGACGCGAGCATGGCGATGTGCGCGCTGGTGGCCGCCGCCGACGGACATGTGGACCCGTCGGAGCGGCAGCGCATGGAGTCGATGATCGTCGACAACGACGTTCTGCGGAACTTCCCGCCCGAGCAGCTGCGCCAGCGCTTCAACCGCCATGTGGACCGGCTTACGGCCGATTTCCAGGCGGGCCGGGCGGAGGCGCTGCAGGAGATCGCCAAGGCCGCCAAGAAGCCGGCGGAGGCCAGGGCCGTCGTTCAGACCGGCATCGTCATCGCCGGCGCCGACGGCCACATCGACCAGTCCGAGCAGCAGGCCGTCCGGGAGGCCTGCGCCGCGCTGGGGCTCTCAGCGGCGGAGTTCGGCATGTGAGGACCGGACGGAACCCGGACGGGAGCGCTTAGTCCCGCTCCGGGGCGTGCTCCGGCTCCGGGGTGGCGGGCTCGCGGGGGCCGTCGGGGAGGTCGGCGAAGGTGTAGGGCGGCCAGGGGCCGAGGAAGCGGATGCGGGCGGCGGGCTGTTCGTCCCGGACGGCGGCCAGCACGGCGCCGACCGCCTCGATGTCCTCCGTGCGCACCAGCAGGGCCGCCGAGAGGACGTCCGCCTCGCCCGGGTCGCGCACGCCGCGCGACCGCTCCCGCAGGTCCTCGGCCACGGCCAGCAGCCTGCGGCGCACATCCGCGTGGAGGACGTCGGCCAGGCGCTCGGAGGACTCCCGGCGCAGCTGTTCGAGCTGCTTGGCCAGCAGGCGGCGCAGCCCGGGGGAGCGGCTCGCCATCTCCGCCTCCAGGGCGCGGGCGCGCTCGTCGTCACGGGCGGCCTCCGCGCGGTCGACGGTGATCTCCACCCGCAGTTCCGCCCGGCCCTCCAGCGCCTCCAGCCGGGAGCGGAGCCCGGCCGCGCTGGAGGTGAGCCAGTCGAGCAGGCGCTCCCCGGCGGTGCGGGGGTCCTGGGGTGAGGGAGCGGGGGCGACCAGGACGTTGAACGTCATCGGCAGGAGCGCGCCGGTGCGCTCCCACACGGCCACCACCGCCCGGTCCTGCTCGGCCACCCGGCGCCGTACGTCCTCGTCCGTGCCCTGGTAGGGGGCCGGTTCCGTGTCGTGGACCAGTGCGGCCAGCCCCGTGTCCGGGGCGGCCAGCAGACGCAGAGGGCGCCCGTCGATCCCGGTGACGCCGTCGGCGGCGCCGGGCCGGTCGGGCACCACCGCGTACACGTACAGGGCCTGCTCCGTCACCGCCGTGCCTCCTCGGCCCAGCGGGCGGGGTTGACCAGTTTGTCCACCACGTCGTCCACCACCTCGTCCAGGCCCCGGTGCAGGTCCGCGACGGAGTCGGTGATGCCGTGGTCGGACTTGATCTCCTCGACGGCCTCGTCCAGCTCCAGCAGGGCGTCGCCCAGGCGTTCGAGCTCCTCCTCGGTCAGGTCGCCGCCGTTCATCCGGCGCAGCGCCTGCCGCTCCAGGGCCTCCTGGATCACCTCGACCAGGGTGACGACCAGGGAGAGCACCCCCTGTTTGAGACTCTTCTCGTCGACTGTGATGGCCATGGTCTTCTCCGTCCTTGTCTTCCCGGCCGCTGCCCGCCCGCTGCCCGCCCGCCGTCCTGAGAGGCCGCCGTCCGCGTAGCTCGGGCCGACGTCAGGCCGACGTCAGGCCGAGGGCAGCGGCTGCGCGGTGCGCAGTGAGTCCAGTGCCCCGGCCCAGCGCCCCGGTTCGTCGGCCGTGAGCGTCACCGGCCCCTGCGAGGCCGTCTCCACGGTGACCACCGTCCCTCCGCCGGCCGGTGAGCGCCCGGGCGCGGTACGGACGGCGGTGATGTCGTCGGTGGTCAGGACCAGAGCGGGGCGGGCGTCCAGCGGCGACTTCCACACCAGCGCGTCCGGGGTGAGCCGTCCCTGCCCGCCGCGCCACAGCGGGCCGTCGCGGCGCGGCTCGTGGTACCAGAGGTGGCCTTCGAGGACCGCCCGGCCGCCCTCGCCGCCGTCACCTTCGCCTCCGTCGCCGTCCTCCCGTTCCGGGCCGGCGGGGGACGTCTCCAGCGGGCCGGGGCACGTACCGGCCAGCAGGGCGCGCAGCCTCTCCGGCTCGGTGCAGGACAGCAGGGCCTGGCGTCCGTCCGTCAGGACGACGCGCAGTCTGGTGCGCTGTTCGCCGCCGACGCTCCGCTCGCTCTCCGGCCGCACCGCACGCACCGCCGCCAGCTCCGTCTCCCACAGCACCTCGCGCGGCTCGCGGCGCATCACGACCAGCCGCCGGTCGGTGAGGTGGACGGTGCCGGGGCGCCAGGTGGTCTGGAAGCCGTCCTCCAGCAGATGGCCGCCGCGCATGTGGACGATGTGCCGCTCCCCGGCGCGCG
Organism: Streptomyces barkulensis; assembly: GCF_002843305.1. Lineage (GTDB taxonomy): Bacteria > Actinomycetota > Actinomycetes > Streptomycetales > Streptomycetaceae > Streptomyces > Streptomyces barkulensis. The sequence continues at coordinate 53,055 of NZ_PGSG01000009.1, read as the reverse complement.
GTTCGAGGTCGCGGTGTCCGGTGGAGCGCTCGGCCCAGGCGCGGGTGTCCTCGTCCCAGCGGCGCAGCATGCCGTACTCCAGCATGGTCTCCATGCCCGCTATCGCGGCGCGCAGACTGACGCCGATCAGCGGGATGTCCGCCACCGAGACGATGAGGTCCAGGTGGAGGACGGCGCCCTTGTTCAGCAGGACCTCGACGAGGTCGTCCAGCGTCACGCGCGGGTCCCTGGTGGGCTTCATCGGCGGGCGTTCAGCCGTCACGGCCACCGCCTCCGCCGCCCTTCGGGTCCCCGCCGTCCTCCGGGTCCCCGCCGTCGTGCGGACCGCCGTCGCCGTCGCCGTCGCCGTCGCCGTCGCCGGCGAGGGCGCGCGGGGCGGCGCGGCCCCGGGCCAGCCGGGCCCGGGCGCTGCGCCAGCCGCACCACGGGCACATGTCCTCCAGCAACTGGTGCACCGGAGAACGCTTTCCGCACTCGGGACAGCTGTCCTTCTCCTCGCGGGCCTCGCGCCAGGCGGCCGTGTCGACATCGGTGCCGGAGGGGAACTCCAGCCCGTAGCGCGCGGCGGTCTCGAAGGAGGCCAGCGCCGCCCGCAGCCGGATGCCGAGGAGTTCGACACCGGCCACCGACACCATGATGTCCGCGTTGAGCACCAGCCCCTTGTCGAGGAGGGTCTCCACCACATGGGCGAGGCTGCCCTCGCCGTCCCGCCGCGGCTCCAGCGGCTGGGGTGTCAGCGTCCGGGCCCGCGGCGCCGCGGGTACGCGCGGCGGCGCGGGCCGGACCGCGTCGGCCTCGGCGGGAACGCCTCTCTCCTGGTAATCGCTCACCCGTTACGCCTATCCGGGTGACCGCCTCCCATGCGTGCGCGGTGCGGGTTCGGCCGGGCGCGCGGCCCGACCCCCCGTCACCCGGCGGCCTCCGCGGCCTCCGCGGCCTCGGCCGCCGCGGCGGCGCGGGCCTCGGCGTAGGCGTCGCGGAGGTCGGGTCCCCAGGCGGGCGCCCGGTCCGAGGGGCGGACGATCCAGCCCCGGTTGCCGATCGGATCCGGTTCGACGACGTCCGGGTGCGGCAGCAGCACCAGGGTGCCGCGGCCCAGGACGGACATGCCGGCGACCTCCAGACCGTCCGCCGAGCCCAGGGCGACGACGAAGTCCGCGCCGAGCGGGGTGGAGAGCACGGGGCCGAGCGGGGCCCGCGCCGCCCGCATCCTGCGGACCGTCTCCCGGGCGAGGGGCAGCGGGATGCGCACCACGTCCCAGGCGATCCCGGCGGGCACCTCGCCCAGTGCGCCGTGCTCCCAGGCGGCCAGGACGGCGGGTACGCGGCCGGTGGGGTCCAGCCAGCCGGTCGGCGGGGGCTGGACGGCGGTGCCGGCCGGAGCGGAGTGCGGGGAGATGGTCACGGTGTCGCCTTCCTGTTCCACTCGGGGGTCTGCCGCAGCAGCCATCGGCAGTCGTGTGCGAGGGACCTCACCTGCTGCCGGGCGGAGTGCAGTCCGCTGTCCAGCTCCCGCCCGGCCTGGTTGGTGATCCAGTCCAGCCGCGCCCGGTAGCGCAGCCACTGGGCGGTGCTGGGGCGCAGGACGGCGGCGCGGGCCCGCGCGATCGGCAGCAGCAGCCGGATGTGGTCGCGCAACCGGGCATCCAGCTCCACCAGTTCCCTGTGGCGCAGGGGCGCGCTGCCGTGGGCCAGGGCGCGGCCGATGGTGTGCTGGACGGCGGCGGCGTCCACCAGGACGGCCGCCTCCGGCGGGTCGGCATCGGCCGCCGGGGCCGGCGGGGCGGTCTCCTCCGGGACGGCCCGGCCGAACGGGCCGTCCCGGCCGGGCGGTTCGCCGGTCGGGGCAGGGGCTGCGGGTGGGGTGGCGTCTGGTGTGGTCTGCACGAGGTCCCCCGGACTTGTCACGGTCGCTTACGGACACAGAGTGGCGGCGCGGCCGGCTCTCAACTGTCACTCTTCGGTGACAGGTGCCGTCGGCGTATGCGCGCGGGCGTGTACGCCCCGGCGTCCGGGGCCGGCCGTCGCACGCCGCCGGACCGTCACACGCCGACCCACGCGGCCATCCGGGTCAGGGTGTCCGGCGACCTGCGCCGCAGGTTCAGCAGGCCGCGCACCGTCTCCCGCACCCGGGGGTGGAAGCGGGTCTGCTGGGGCGCCAGCGCGCGCGCCTGCGCCAGCGAGGCCAGCGCCGCCTCGATCCGGCCGGTCTCCATCTCCGCGCGGGCCCGGTCCACCAGCAGGGCGGCCCGCCGGGAGGCGGCCCAGCCGCGCGGCGGGCGCACCGCGCGCGCCGCGCTCAGCGCCGCGTCGTACTGGCGCAGCTCCAGCCGGGCGAACACCTCGTGCGTCCCGACGTTCGCCGGACCGAAGGACAGCCAGTGCACCGCTCCCACCTCACCGGTGCGCCGGGCGATCTCCCCGGCCCGCGCGAGGTGAAACTCCACGGCCGCCCCGTCGCCCGCGCGGGCCGCGATCACGGCCGCGCCCAGGTGGAGCTGGCCGGCCACCGCCAGGCTCTCGGTGCTCTCCCCGGTCTGGCGCAGCAGATCGTGTCCGACCGCCACCATGCGCAGGCCGATGCGGTGTTCGGCGTCCCGGCTGCGGTAGGACAGGGCCCGCTTGTACTGGCGGATCGCGCCGAGCAGCGGGTCGCCGGCGTGCTCGGCGGCCCAGCCCATCCGGTCCAGCGCCACGACGGCCAGGTCGTAGCTGCCGAGCTTCGTCGTCACGTCGTGCGCACTGCGGTACGCCGACGCCAGGGCGCGCCACAGCTCGGTGCTCGGATGCTCCCGGCAGGAGACGGTCAGGTCCGTCAGGAGGCCCGGCAGGCAGGCGGCCGCCTGGTACAGCCGGGCGCCGCGCACGTCGCGGCACAGCGTGTCGGCGGCCGCGACCAGTTCGGGTGCGGGGAGGGCGGGACCGCAGGGGTCGGGCGGCAGGTCGTACAGGTCGAGCGCCTCGCGGATGGGCCGGACCAGGCCGTCGACGCGGTCGGGCCGGGGAGGGTGCGCGGGCTGCCCCGTCAGGGTGGCGACATCGGTGCGCAGCGCTCTGGCCACGGCGGCCACGAACTGCGGGGAGGCGCTCTTGTGACCGCTCTCGACATGGCGCAGAAGGCTGTAGGAGTAGGGGATGCGCTGGGCGAGCCCCTGTTGTGTGAGTCCGGCGCGCTTGCGCTGGGCGGCGATCCGGTTACCGATGTGCTCGTCGTCGGATGCGGACATACCGGGCCCTCCGTTTCTCGCGGCATCTGAACGGTACCCGCGACCCGCCGCCCGTCCCAGTGAGTTCGCGCTGATCAGGTGTGGTGAACTGCGGAGTATGAGGAACCGAGTCATGTACCTGTTCGGTTGCGCCTCCCCGCCCGTCGTCCACATCGACCGCGCGATCCGCGACGCGCAGGCGCGGGGCTGGCAGGTGTGCCTGGGGCTGACGCCGAACGCGCGGGAGTGGCTGGAGGACCGGCTGCCGGAGCTGGAGGAGCTGACCGGCCACCCGGTGCGCAGCGCCTACCGGTCCTACGACCGGCCCGAGACGTGGCCCGGGACGGATGTCGTGGTGGTGGCGCCGGCGACCCTGCACACGGTCAACGCCTGTGCGCTGGGCATCACTTCGACGTTCGTCGTGGGCTTCGCCGCGGAGGCGATGGGCAAGCGCATCCCGCTGGTGGTGATGCCGTGCCTGAACTCCACCTACGCCCGGCATCCGCAGTTCGAGCGTTCGCTGGAGGTCCTGCGCGGGGAGGGCGTACGGGTGCTGTACGGCCCCGGCGGCTTCGTGCCGAACCCGCCGGGGCAGGGGCGCCCCGAGGAGTACCCGTGGCACCTCGCGCTGGACGCGGCGCACGAGGCGGTGCGGGGGCGCTGACCGGCGGCGCGCCCCGCCCCGGCGCGCCCGCCCGGCGCGCCTGCCGGTACCGGCCCCGCGGCGGCTGCCGGGCGCCCGTGGGCCGAGGGCCGGCGGGGGAGGACCGGCAGGGGAAGGCCCGAGCCGCCCCCACGCGGCTCGGGCCTGGTCCTTGTCTGCAGGGCCCGGGTCCCCTCCCCTCGCCGGGAGGGGACCCGGGCCCTTGCGGTCATCCGGCTCCGGACGGCTCAGGGCCGGATGACGGCCCACACGATGTGGCCCAGTCCGAGTCCTGCGGACTCCACCCCCCAGGCCTGTGTGAGCGATTCGATCAGCTGTAGTCCCCGGCCGCGCTCCTCGTCGGCCCGGGGGAAGCACAGGACCGGGGTGCTGGCGTAGCTGCCCTGGTCGCGCACCTCGATGCGTATCTGGTTGTCGGCGACGTACAGCAGGCAGCCGATGCGGTCGCTGTCCGTGTGCAGCACGGCGTTGGTGAACAGCTCCGAGACCACCAGCCGTGCCGTGCGGCAGACCTCCGGGGAGAAGCCCCACTGGAGCAGCCGCTCGAAGGCGCGGTCGCGGGCGTCGGCGACGGAGAAGGGCTGGGCCGGCAGCTCGAATGTCTCCTGGCGCAGGTCAGGGCACACGCCGACCGGTCCCGGGAGCGTCATCGTGCCTGGGGAGAGCGCCACGACCGTCCGCCTTTCCGTACTTCTGCCTGTGGGGACCCTCACTATCCTCGCTGCGGTAGGCAGAAGGCAAGAGGCGTCTTGCAAATTGCAGAATATTCGAGGCAGGCTGCATACGTCATAGACGGTGTGTCAGACTCACTGTTCGACCAGGGGTTTCGAGGGAGGGAACGTGGCGACCGTCGGGCGGATCGTGCTCGGTCTGCGACTCCGCGACCTGCGGGAAAAGGCCGGATGCTCCTTCGAGGAGGCCGCCGCCGCGCTCAGCGTCAACGCCGCGACGGTACGGCGGATGGAGAAGGCCGAAGTCGGCCTGAAACCGCTGTTCGTGGAGAAGCTGCTGGAGACCTACGGTGTCGAACGGCAGGAGATCGACTCCTTCCTGGCGCTGGTGGAGGAGTCGCGCAGACCGGGGTGGTGGCACCGGTTCCGTGACGTACTGCCCGACTGGTTCGGCCTGTACGTCAGCCTGGAGGGATCCGCCTCCGTCATCCGCGGCTACGAGCCCCACTGCGTCCCCGGCCTGCTCCAGACCGAGGACTACGCCCGCGCCCTGCTGCGCACCGGCTTCCCCAACGCGCCCGAGGACGAGCTCGAACGCCGGGTCGCGCTGCGCCTGGGCCGGCAGCGGCTCATCGCGAAACCGGACGCCCCGCGGCTGTGGGTCGTGGTTGACGAAACGGTCCTTCACCGGCCCGTCGGGGGACCGGAGGTCATGCGGGCGCAGATCGACCGGCTCCTGGAGGCGACCGCGCTGCCGAACGTCACCCTCCAGATCCTGACGTTCGGGGCGGGCCCGCACCCGGGCATGTTCGGGCCCTTCCAGCTGTTCCGCTTCGACATACCGGAACTGCCGGACATCGTCTACACCGAGAGCCTCACAGGGGCCGTCTATCTGGACGAGCGCCCCGACACGGCCGCCTACCTGGAGGCACTGGACCGCATGGGTGCGCAGGCCGTATCAGTACGACACACCGAGGAGTTGCTCGGTGACATTCGCAAGGAGTTCTGACCGATGGGTCACATTTACAACGGAATGCCGGCCAAGGAGCTCGGGACCGAGGGCTGGCACAAGCCGTGGAGCGGCACCAACGGCGGCAACTGCGTGGAAGCGATGAAGCTCGGCGACGGACGGGTGGCCCTGCGGCAGTCCAGCGACCCCGACGGCCCCGCGCTGATCTACACCTACCAGGAGATCGAGTCCTTCATCCGGGGCGCCAAGCTCGGGGAAGCCGACTTCCTGCTCGCCTGAATCCGGTACCACCACCGACCACGACCACCCCCCACGGGAGACCAGATGACCGCCCAGGGCTTCTCCGCCGACGACATCGACACCAGCAGACCGCACTCGGCGCGCATGTACGACTACTTCCTCGGAGGGAAGACCAACTACGAGGCCGACATCCAGGGCGCCGAGGCGGTCATCTCCTTCTGGCCGGGGGTGCGCACCGGAGCCCGCGTCAACCGCGCCTTCATGCACCGGGCGTCCCGCTGGCTGGTGCGCGAGGCGGGCATCCGGCAGTTCCTGGACATCGGCACCGGCATACCCACCGAGCCCAACCTGCACCAGGTCGTCCAGGCCATCGCGCCCGAGGCCCGGGTCGTCTACGCCGACAACGACCCCATCGTGCTGCGCTACGCGCAGGCGCTGCTGCGCAGCACCCCCGAGGGCCGCACCGTGTACCTGCACGCGGACGCGACCGACCCCGGCTCGATCCTGGACCACCCCGAGCTCCACGAGACCCTGGACCTGAGCCGGCCGGTCGGGCTCTCCCTCAACGCGCTGCTCCACTACATCAGCGACGAGAGCGGGCCGCACGAGATCGTCGCACGGCTGGTGGAGGCGATGCCGTCGGGCAGCTACCTCACCCTCACCCACTGCACCCCCGACCTCGACCCCGAGACCTGGGAACGCCTGAGCAGCCTCTCCATGTCCGGCTCCGCGGCCTCGGCCAAGGCCCGGACACACGAGGAGATCCTGCGGTTCTTCGACGGGCTGGAGTTCGTCGAGCCCGGTCTGACCGTGCCGCACCGCTGGCGGCCGGAGCCGGACCAGCCACTCGCGGACGTCTCCGACGCCGAGGTGTCCCTCTACGCCGCCGTCGCCCGAAAGCCCTGACGGGCGGGTCCGCGTCGCAGGCCGTACGCGCAGGCCGCCGCCTCCGCACGGAGGCGGCGGCCTGCGGCGTTCCGGCGTCCGGTGCCGCCGGGGCGGGGACGGCGGGGACGCGGCGGGGGAGGGCGGACACGCGCGCGGCCGGCCCCGGGGAGCGGCCGGGGGGACGTCACCTCCGGCCCGGGGACGGACGGTCCGCCACCGGCGCGGCCCTCTGCGCGGGCGGCCGGTCAGGAGGTCTGCGCCGCCCGCGCCCCCGGCGCCGGTCTGCGCCGCACCAGGAAGGCCGCCAGGGCGCCCGCGCAGAAGAGGGCCAGCACCGAGACCGCCGTCCCCAGCCACGTCGCCCCGAGCCACTGCCCGCCCACATAGCCGGCGCCGACGCCGTATCCGGCCCAGACCAGGCCCGCCAGGGCCGACCACGGCAGGAACTCCCTGGTGCGCCGCTGCTCCACGCCGGCGATCAGGCTCATCACCGAGCGTCCGCCCGGGGCGAACCGGGCGAGGACGACCAGGGGACCTCCGCCGCGCGCCAGCGCGTGGCCCAGCCGCTCCCGGGCGCTCGCCAGTTGCCGTGAGCGGGCGACGGCACGGGCGAAGCGGTCACTGCCGCGCCGGGCCAGCCGGTACACCGCCAGATCGCCCAGGACCGACGCCGCGGCCGCGCACAGCACCAGCGCGCACACGGTCGGAAGCGGGGCGTCCGGGGCCGGCGGGGCGATCGCGGCCGGGTCGGCCGCCGTCCCCGCGGCCGCGGTGCTCGCGGCGGTGGCCGCGGCCGCGATCACGATGACGCCGCTGGGCAGGAAGGGGAGGAAGACGTCGAGCAGCACCGACAGCGCTATGAGCACGTAGATCCAGGGGGCGTAGATCAACTCCCCCAGTGTTTCCTGCACGTTCACTCCCCGGTGCGGCCCCTGTCGCGGGGCGGCCTACCGCCGATCAGAGTACGCCCGCGTCACCCGTGAGGATCAGCTGGGGTGCCGCGGCACGTCATCCGCCCGCCGTCCGGCCGGAGTCGGCGGAGCATGGGCGGCCGTACGGAACGACACGACGAACCGAGCAGGAGGGGCCGACATGTTCAGGGGCAGGAAACCGGCGGACAGGACGGCGAGCAGAGCGGCGAGCGGAACGGGGAGCGGGACCGCCCGCAGGACGGTGGCCGCGGCCGCCGCGACGGCCGCGGCGGCGGCGCTGCTGACCGCCGCGGGACCGGCGGGCGGTGCTGGAGCGGCCGAACCCGTCAAGGCGGCCGAACTCCTCGGCGCCGTCGAGTCGGTCGCGGACATCGGCATCGGCGGTTTCGGCATCGGGGGCAGGCACCGGGTGGCGTGGGCGGGGGCCGAGTTCGCCCCGCCGGGCAAGTCCACCGTGCCGGCCGCGGTGACGTACGACCGGGCCCTCGTCCCCGTCGGAGCCCGGGTCTCGGTGGCCCGGTACGACAGCCGCCAGGGGATGACGGTCGCGCTGGGCGTGCGCGGACTGCCCGAGGACCGCGACTACGGGGCGCACGTCCACACCGAGCCGTGCGGCGCCCGGCCCGGTGACTCCGGCCCGCACTACCGCAACGTCCCCGCCCCGCGGGGCTCGTCCGCCGGCCCCCGCCACGCCAACCCCGAGAACGAGGTCTGGCTGGACTTCACGACCGACGAGCACGGCGAGGGCAGGGCGCTGTCCAGCCACATGTGGCGCTTCCGCGCCGGCGAGGCGCGGTCCGTGGTGATCCACGAGCACCGCACGCGGCACGACCCCGGGCACGCCGGTGACGCGGGCAGGCGGCTGGCCTGCGTCACGGTGGCGCTCGACCCGGAGCCCGGGAGGTAGGGGCGGCGGATTCCGGCAGGAGTACGGCGGGGCCCGGCCGATCGCCTCGGCCGGGCCCCGCCGTCCCGTCATCCCGTCGCGGCTCCCGGCCGCGACGGGCGGGCGACGGGCGCCGCGGTCGGTCAGCAGCCGCTCAGCACGCTGCCGAGCCTGCTCTTCTCGGCGGAGTCCACGGACAGACCGTAGCTGTACTTCACCCAGACCCACATCCGGGCGTAGGTGCAGTGGTAGGCGGAGCGCGGCGGCATCCACTCCGCGGGGTCCTTGTCGCCCTTGGACTGGTTGACGTTGTCGGTCACCGCGATGAGCTGCGCGATGGACAGGTTGTTGGCGAACGACTGCCGCTTGGAGGTGGTCCAGGAGTTCGCGCCCGAGCGCCACGCCTCGGCCAGCGGCACGACGTGGTCGATGTCCACGTCGGAGGCCGCGTACCAGGTGGCGCCGTCGTAGGGCGAGTACCAGCGGCCGCTGGTGGCCCTGCAACCGCTGTCCTGCACCACGCCGGTGCCGTCGCGCTCGAGGACGACCTCACGGGTGTTGCAGGTGCCGCTCTGGGTGATCCAGTGCGGGAACTTGTCGCGGCTGTAGCCGTCCGAGGAACCCTCGGCGCGGACCGTCAGGGAGGCGAGGTAGGAGCGGGCGGTGGACGCGCTCGGCGGAGTGGGGGGCGCGGCCTGGGCGGTGGGGGCGCTCAGGAACAGCAGGCCGGCGCAGAGGGCGACGAGTGCGCCGAGGGTGGTGGATCGACGCGCGTAGAAGCCGCGCCGCGAAGCGGGCAGGCGCATGCCGTGCATACGAACTCCCTGTGAATGGGGGGAAGTTGAGTTGAAGGAACGCCGTCAGGGTGGCGCCGAAAGGTTTCCTCCCGGCGGGCACCAGATGACAGAATGACGACATGGGCACGTCAGATCAAGGCCGTTGCCCGGACCGGTCGACGCGCTCGGAGCACCGGGCCCGCGTGCGGGCCCGGCTCGGAGCGCCGGAGCCGCCGCGCGAGGTGTCTCGGGCCGCCGGGCCGGGGTCAGGGGTCAGGGGGGCAGGAGGGGCAGGGGGCCGCCCGGTTCGGGTCGCCGTGCTCGAGCCGGTGCCGGGTGCCTCCCGGTAGTGCCTGCGCCCGGTGGCCCGGTGGCCCGGTGGCCGCCCGGGGCCGGGTCCGGCGCGGTGCGGGACCGCACGGCTGTGGTTCCGGTCACACCGGCGGTGCGGCCCGCCGCCGCGCGGGCGCGGGCACCGCACCGGCGTCCTCACTGGTCACGGCGGTGTGCCGCCGGCCGGGGGGAGGTCGTACGCGGGCGGCCCGGTCCACGGCGGGCGCGGGAACGCGCGGGGCGTCGCGTAGGCTGGTCGGCGTCTGAAGGGGAGTAGCTCTTCGCCGGACCGTCGACATACTGGCCGCGCCGTACCCGTACGGCCGGCCCGGCGCCCGGAGCCGGTGCTCGCGCACCGTGCCAGCGAGACCTTCGGCCGCAGTGTCCACGGCTTCACACAAGCCACCCGCGACGCTGCCGTGCCGAAGCGTGCTCGCCTCCCGCGGGCCCCTCGGCATGGCGGCCCGAACGACGAGGGGTTCTTCCCGCATGTTCAGCATCACCGCCGCCGCAGTGACCTTCGGCGTCGTCTTCCTCGCCGAACTGCCCGACAAGACGGCGCTCGCCGGACTGGTGCTCGGCACCCGCTACCGGGCCTCGTACGTCTTCGCCGGAGTCGCGGCCGCCTTCGTGCTGCACGTGGCGCTGGCCGTCGCCGCGGGCAGCGTGCTGACCCTGCTGCCGCAGCAGCTGGTGCAGGGGATCACCGGAGCGCTGTTCCTGGCGGGCGCGCTGATGCTGCTGCTGCGGAAGGACGACGGGGACGAGGAGGTCCGCAAGCCCTCCGACCAGTCCTTCTGGAAGGTGGCGGGCAGCGGTTTCATGCTGATCCTGGTCGCGGAGTTCGGCGACCTCACCCAGATCATGACGGCCAACCTCGCCGCCCGCTACGACAGCCCGCTCTCGGTCGCCCTCGGCGCGGTGACCGCCCTGTGGTCGGTCGCGGCCATCGGCATCCTGGGCGGGCGCGCGCTGATGCGCCGGGTGCCCCTGCGGCTGATCTCCCGGATCGCGGCGGGCGTGATGCTGGTGCTGGCCGCCCTCAGCTTCTACGAGGCGTTCACCGGCTGACCGGCTGACCGGCCGCCCGGCCCGCCACCGCCGGTGCCCCGGCCGCCCGGCCGGGGCACCGCGAGTGATCACGCCCCCCACCCGGAACCGGCGGGGAGGAAGGTTCCAGGCGGGGGGCGTGCGTTCGGGGGAGGGGAGGCGGTGCGGGCTCAGCGGGGCCCGGGCGCCAGGTGCAGGCGCAGCCCGCCGCCGGGCAGGGGCTCCACGCGCACCCCCTCCAGCGTCGGCACATGGGCGGTCGGCCCGAAGGCCGCCGCCCGGGGCCCGACGCCGACCACCCGCATGCCGGCCGCGCGGCCCGCCGCGACGCCGGCCCCGGAGTCCTCGAAGACCACGCAGTCCTCCGGCGGGAAGCCCAGTTCGGCCGCGGCCTTCAGAAAGCCCTCCGGATGAGGCTTGCTGGCACCGACCGACTCAGCGGTGACCCGCACCGGCGGCATGCGCAGGCCCGCCGCGTTCATCCGGGCGGTGGCCAGGGGGACGCTGGCCGAGGTCACCAGTGCGTGGGGGAGGTGCTCGATCGCCGCGAGGAAGGCGGGAGCGCCCGGCACCGGCACCACGCCCTCGGTGTCGGCGGTCTCCCGCTCCAGCAGGCGCCGGTTCTCGGCGTGGTTGACCTCCATCGGGCGGCCGGGCAGCAGCTCGGCCATCGTGGCGTAGCCCTGCCGGCCGTGCACCACCTTCATGACCTCGGCCCCGTCCAGGCCGTGCCCGGCGGCCCAGTCGCGCCAGACGCGCTCGACGGCGGCGTCGGAGTCGACCAGGGTGCCGTCCATGTCCAGCAGCAGTGCGCGGGCCGTCAGCGGTTCCGCGGGCCTGCCCCCGGCGGGCCGGGCGTCCTGGACGTCCTGGGCTTTCGGGGAGTCCGGGGTGTCCGAGGGCATGGCGGGTGGCTCCAACGGCTGGAAGGCGGGGCAAGTGGCCCGCCCGCCGGGTCAGGGGCCCCCGTCGTCAGGAACGGGGAACGGGCGGAGCCACTTTGTTCCTCCACGATACAAAGCATTCCGCGTTTGCGCCAATCGGCCCGGCGTCAGTCTCTGCGCGTGACCCTCTCCAGGGCGCGCCGGGTGTGCGGCCCGTAGACGCCGTCGGGGTCGCCCCGCACCCCGTACCAGGTCTGGAACGTAGCCACCCCTTCGGTGACCTCGCCGTCGTACACGCCGTCCACGCCGTGTTCTTGGGCGTCGTAGGCCCCCACCGCGGCCAGCCGGTACTGCAGCTCGGCGACGTCCGGGCCCGAGTCGCCCTCGCGCAGCGTGCGCGGCGGGCCGCCGCCGTCGTCCCCGTCGCCGTCCCAGCCCCCGCCCGGAGCGGTGGGAGCGGAGGGCGCCGGGGAGATGCTCGCGGACACCTCGGCGGTACGGGAGGGAGTGGGGGAGGAGGACGGCGTACGGCTCCGCGAGGGACTCGCGGAGGCGGAGGCGGAGGGGGAGGCCGTGGCCGACGGGGAGGCCGAGGGGGAGGCGGAGCCGTCGGGATCGGTGTCGGCCGACTCCCCGCCCTTGCCGTCGGTGGGCACCACCGCGGTCGGGGCGCCGCCGCGATCGCCGAACCGGGCCTCGTCGAAGGGATCGTCACCCCGTGTGAACAGTCCGGCCACGAGGACGCCGGAACCCACCACGGCCACCGCGGTGCCGCCCACGGCCAGCGCCATGCCGCGTCCGATGCGGCGGCGCGGGGCGGCCCGGCCGCCGGTCACCAGCGGCAGGGGCGCGGTGTCGCCGTCCGCCTGCCGCGCCCCCTCGGGGAACATCGCCAGGTCGGCCGGATCCGGCCCCCGGTCCGGCTGCGTCACCGGCCGCGGCAGCACCTCGACCCCGGCGCACCGGCAGCTCGCCCGGCCGGAGTCGTCCGCGGGCCTGTGGCATATGGGGCAGATGGGCGTATCCGCCACTGAGGGCTCCCCTCCATCGGAAAGTGCCACAGAGGTTACTGGACGCTCTCGGCCCTCTTTGTACCCGCCGGTCACTTCCGTCCGCCCGGTCCCGCGGGGCCGCGCTGCCCGCGGCCCCGGCCCCGGGCGAGACGCCCGGGGCCGGGGTGAATCTCAGTCCTCCGCCCCGGGCTTCGGAGCCGCCTGCTGGACGACCTCGAAGGTCCAGACGGTGGAGTCGGACGCCGCCGGGCCCCGGCCCGCGCCGCCCGGGCTGCCTGAGCCGCTGCCGCCGCCCTGGTGCGCCGACTTCATCGGACCCGACATCCACGCCCGGAACGCGGCCTCGTCGCGCCAGCGGGTGTAGACGAGGTAGCGGTCGGTCCCCTCCACGGGGCGGAGCAGCTCGAACCACTCGAAACCGTCGGAGGACTCCACCGCACCCGCCCGGGAGGCGAACCGCCGCTCGAGTTCCTCCCGCTGCTCGGAGGGGACGGTCAGAACGTTGATCTTCACGATGCTCATGCCCCCATCGTGCCTTCCGCCCCGGTCCGCAGGGACCGCGGCACGGCGGCCGGTCCGGCTTGTGGCGCTCTGCGGCGCTCTGCGGCGGACAACTCCGGGGGCGCGGGCGGCGGTGCGGGTATACGGCGGCGGCCCGGCCCCGTGCCGTGATCGGGGCCGGGCCGCCGGATGCGGCCGCCGGTGCGCAGTCCTCGGCTCAGAGCCGCAGCAGCCGGTCGGCCGCGTCGCGGTACTCCCGCAGCGCCCTGCGCAGATCCTCCGTGTGCTCCGCGGAGTCCTCGCCGTGCCAGGGCTCGCGCAGTCTGCGGTGGTTCTCGGTGAGCAGTTCGGTGATGCGGCGGGAGATCTCCTCGAACACGGCGTCCGCCTCCTCGACCGAGCGCCGGGGCCCGTCGACGAAACCCGTCACCGCCTCGTGCAGCCGCCTGCCGAACCGCTCGCGCTCCCCGGAGGTCAGCAGGCCGGCGCCGGCGTCCCCGCCCTCCGGGCGGTGTCCGTTCGCGTCGCCGTGCGCCGCCGCTCCCGGTCCCGCCGCCGGGTCCGTGGCCGTCCCGGTGCTCTTTCCGGGCGGCCCGTGCGGTGAGGAGGCGGGCGGTGCCTGTCCGTCCGCCCGGTCCGCGGACCCGGTCGGCGCCACCGGCTCGACCGGCTCCACCGCCGCCATCGGTTCCGTCCGGCCGGCTCCGTCGGCCGGGGGCGCGTCGTCCGTCCACTCGGGCCGGCCGGCGCGATCGGCCAGCGGGGCCCGGCGTTCCGCGGGGATGTGTCCGTTCGTGCTCATGCCCTGCCTCCGGAGGTGTCGTGGCGGCGCACCGCTCCGGGCAGGTGCAGCCGCTCGGAGAGGCGGCCGTGGCCCCGGGATCCGGAACCGCCGGCGTGCGCGTGCTCACGGCCGTGGTCGTGCTCGTGGTCGTGCTCGCGGTCGCGGTCGCGGCTGTGGTCGTGCTCGTGCCGCCGCCCGCCGCCGTGGGAGTCGTGTGCGGACTGCTCCATCAGGTCCTCGTACAGGGCGCGGGCGTGCACCAGCGCCTCGCGCAGCCGCTCGGTGTCGGCCTGGCCCTCGCGGGCCAGCACGGCCACGGCGTGCACCTCGCGGTAGCCCTGGACGCGCCGGGGGTGGTGCACGGAGAGCGCGGAGACCTGCTCGTCGTACCCGTCGCCGGGGAAGCCGCGCGCCTCGGCCAGCCGGCTCAGCAGCCGGTCGGCGGAGACGACCGCCTCCACCGGCGCGTCGACGAACCGCTCCTGCACGGCGGCCCACTGGGCCGTGTACTCCTCGCGCTCCTGCGGGCTCAGCGGCTTCGCCCGCAGTTCGCCGTGGCGCCGGAGCCGCTCACTCAGCTCCCGCTCGGCGGCCCTGGTGTCGCCGTTGTGCTGGGCGACGGTCCGCTCGTACTCCGGGCCGAACCGCCGCTTGACGGAGTGCGGTCCACCGCCGCGCCTGGCGAGGAACAGGGCGATCGCGAGGACGACGACCGCCGCCACGATCAATGTGATGATCAAACCTGTGGACATGGCTCGCCTTCCACGAGTGTCCCCTTGCTCGGGCTGTCAACTCTCCGCGTTGCCGCCCTCGCTCCGCGCAAACGGGGCCCCGGTGAAGGCCGCCGGCGCGTCGAACGCCGCCCGCCGTGTGGCGCGGCGCAGCGCCCGCAGCACCGTGCCGCCCACGGTGAGGGTGAGCACCACGGTCAGCAGGGCGCGCGGCAGGTCCCAGCCGAGGGAGGTGGCCAGGACGTAGGCGGTGAACTTGGCCAGCTTCACCTCCAGCGGATCCCCGGGTACATGGGAGATCCCGCCGGCCAGTCCGCTGATGAACGGCCAGCCCTGGAGGTTCATCACCACCCCGTACAGCACCGAGGCGACGGCCCCGTACGCGGCGAGCATCGCCAGCTCCCGCCGCCCGCGCAGACTGTGGGGGCCGGGCAGCAGGCCCGCGCCCATCGCCACCCAGCCCATCGACAGCATCTGGAACGGCAGCCACGGCCCGACCCCGCCGGTCAGCAGCGCCGAGGCGAACATCGACACCGCACCCAGGACGAAGCCGAAGCCCGGCCCCAGCACCCGGCCGGAGAGCACCATCAGGAAGAACATCGGCTCCAGGCCCGCCGTGCCCGCCCCCAGCGGGCGCAGCGCGGCCCCCGCGGCGGCCAGCACGCCGAGCATCGCGACGGCCTTGGCGTCCAGCCCGGTGTCGGCCACGGCCGCCACCGCCACGGCCAGCAGCAGCGGCAGCAGTGCGGCGAACAGCCAGGGCGCGTCCCCGGAGTGGGCCAGTCCGGAGGCGGAGTCGGCCAGCAGCGGCCAGCCGAAGGCCGCCACGCCGATGGCCGAGACGATGCCCAGGGCCGCGGCGGAGCGCGGTCCGATCCGTACGGCGCGCACCTGGCGGTCGGCCTGTCCGGCCTGGCCGGCCTGTCCGGTCTGTTCGGTCTGTTCGTTCCGTCCGGAGCCGGGGGAGCCGGGGGTGTCCGGGGCGCCGGTCACACGCTCACCCCCGCTTCCTCCAGCGCCGTCCGCACCTGGCCGACCGTGAGCCAGCGCCGGGGGGCGAGGATCTTCGCGGTCTGGGGGGCGAAGGCGGGGGAGGAGGTGACGACCTCGGTGCTCGGACCGTCCGCGACGATCTCGCCGTCGGCCAGGATCACCACCCGGCGGGCGAGTTCGGCGGCGAGTTCCACGTCGTGGGTGGCCAGGACGACGGCGTGGCCGTCGTCCGCCAGTGCGCGCAGCACACCCGTCAGCCGCTCCTTGGCCGAGTAGTCCAGACCGCGCGTCGGCTCGTCCAGGAGCAGCAGGGGAGGGGCCGCGGTGAGGACGACGGCGAGCGCCAGGGCCAGGCGCTGGCCCTCGGACAGATCGCGCGGATGGGTGCCGTCGTGGACGTCCGGCAGCAGGGTGGAGACCAGGGCGCGGCAGGTGCCGGGCTCGGCGTCCGCGTCGCGGTCCGCGCCGGCGCACTCGGCGGCGACGGTGTCCGCGTACAGCAGGTCGCGCGGGTCCTGCGGCACCAGGCCGACGCGGCGCAGCAGCTCGGAGGGCCGGGTGCGGTGCGGCACGGCGCCGGACGCGCCGCCCAGGCGCACCGTGCCGCGCGCGGGCTCGTACATGCCGACCAGGGTGCTCAGCAGGGTGGACTTGCCCGCGCCGTTGCGGCCCATCAGGGCGATCGTCTCGCCCGGCCGCACCGTCAGGTCCACCTTCTCCAGGGCGGTGATCCGGCCGCGGCGCACGGTCAGCGAGGAGACCTCGGCCAGCGGTTCGCCGCCGCCCGAGCCGCCCGAGCCGCCCGGTCCGCCCGGCCCGCCCGGCGAGCCGGACCCGCCGGACCCGTCGCGTTCGGCGGGCGGCTCCAGCGCGTCCAGCCGCTCCCGCAGCCCGGCCGCCCTGCGGCGCGCGTCCCGCACCGACAGCGGCAGCGGGGACCAGCCGGCCAGCCGCCCCAGGGCGACGACGGGCGGACGGACCGGGGAGAGCGCCATCACCCCGGCGGGTTCGCCCAGCACCGGCGCGGCGCCGGGCGCGGGCAGCAGCAGTACCTGGTCCGCGTACTGCACCACGCGCTCCAGGCGGTGTTCGGCCATCAGCACGGTGGTGCCCAGGTCGTGCACCAGGCGCTGGAGGACGGCCAGCACCTCCTCGGCGGCGGCCGGGTCGAGCGCGGAGGTCGGCTCGTCCAGCACCAGCACCTTCGGGTGGGTGGTCAGCACCGAGCCGATGGCGACGCGCTGCATCTGCCCGCCGGAGAGGGCGGCGACGGGGCGGTCGCGCAGATCGGCCAGGCCCAGCAGGTCCAGGGTCTCCTCGACACGGCGGCGCATGGTGTCCGGCGGCAGTCCCAGGCACTCCATGCCGTAGGCGAGTTCGTCCTCGACGGTGTCGGTGACGAAGTGGGCGAGCGGGTCCTGGCCCACGGTGCCGACCACGTCGGCCAGTTCGCGCGGCCGGTGCTCGCGGGTGTCGCGGCCGTCCACGGTCACCCGGCCGTGCAGGGTGCCGCCGGTGAAGTGCGGCACCAGCCCGGAGACGGTGCCCAGCAGCGTGGACTTGCCCACGCCGGACGGGCCGACGACGAGCACCAGCTCGCCCTCGGGCACGGTGAGGTCCACCCCGTGCACGACGGGGGCGGCGCCGTCCCCGTAGGTGACGGAGACCTGGTCGAAGCGGATCATGCGCGGGTCGTCTCCTTCGCCGGCGGGGTCTGCCCGGTGCGGGAGACGGACCCGGCGTCGGTTTCGGTTCGGGGGGCGGGTACGGGGGCGACGAAGGCCGGGAGCAGCCCGGCCAGTACGGCCGCGGCGGGCCACAGCGGCAGTTCGGGCGCGGTCAGCGGCACCGGGGGCGGGTCGAGGGCCTCCGGGAGGCGGGAGGCGGCCCAGGCCACGGCCGCGCCGACCGCCGCGCCGGACGCGGACACCAGCCAGGCGCGCGTACCCCAGCGGTCGGGCCGGTAGCGGCTGCGCACCGCGCGGCGCCCGCCCAGCCACAGCCCGCCGAGCGCGGCGGCCAGCCCGAGCAGCAGCACCGGCAGCCCCAGAGCCGCGCCCTGGGCGGCCAGCAGCCCGTACGTGCCGGCGCACACACCCAGCAGTCCGCCCAGGGTGAGGGCGGCGGTGGTGCGGCGCACGGCGGGCGGCACCCGCGCGGTGCGGCCGTAGCCGCGCGCGTCCATCGAGGCGGCCAGCGCCACCGAGCGCTCCAGCGCGCCCTCCAGGACCGGCAGCCCGATCCGCAGCACCGCCCTGATGCCCCTGTCGTCGCGGCCGCGCAGCCGGCGGGCGGCCCGCAGCCGGCGGACGTCGGCGATCAGATGGGGGGCGAACGTCATCGCCACGACCACGGCCATCCCCGCCTCGTACAGCGCGGCGGGCAGGGACTTGAGCAGCCGGGCGGGGCTGGCCAGGGCGTTGGCCGCGCCGACGCACACCAGCATGGTGGCCAGCTTCAGCCCGTCGCGCAGCGCGAACACCAGCCCCTCGGCCGTGACCCGGCCGCCGATGCGCACGCCCTGCGCCCAGTCGGGCAGCGGCACCTCGGGGAGGGTGAACAGCACGGTGGTGCCGGGGATCGGGGAGCCGAGGAAGACGGCGAAGACCAGCCGGATCACCAGCACCGCCAGGGCGATCTTCAGGAAGGCGCCGTAACCGCGCGCCCAGGGCGCGTCGGTGCGGCGGGCCGCGACGACGTACGCCGTGACGGCGATGATCAGGGCCAGCAGCAGCGGGTTGGTGGTGCGGGAGGCGGCGGTGGCCAGCCCCAGCGCCCACAGCCACCACGCGCCCGCGTGCAGCGCGTTGGAGCGCGTCGCACGCGGGGCGCGAAGGGCGCGCAGGGCCGACAGGGGCTGCCGGGGGGTCATGACCGGCGCCGGCGGGCCTGCCGGACGGCCGCGGCGGCGAGCACGGCGACGACGGCGCCACCCCCGATCAGCCCGGCGGAGGGGCCGCCGCCGTCCTCCGAGGCGGTGTCCCCGGGAGCGGCCGAGCCCTCGGACCCACCGGACCCACCGGAGGAGTCCCCGGAGGCGCCGGCCGTCCGTGCCGCGGAGTCGGAGACCTGCTCACCGCAGCCGGTGCGCGGATAGCCGGCGATGGCGCACAGCAGCGAGTCGGAGTTGTACCGCAGTGGTTTCAGCACGGCGGCCAGCGCCTCGGCGGCGGTCCCGTCCTCGGGCACGTGTGCGCACTCGGTGCGGCCCCGGGGCGGCTCCTCCCCCTCGGGCGCGTCGGCCCGGGTGCCGAAGTCGACGCTCAGCGCGATCCGCTTGCTCCCCTCCCCGGCCTCGGCGTCGCCGCAGATCTCCTCGAAGTCGCCGGCCCCGCGGGGCTCGTCGGCCTCGGCGGAGTCCTCGCTGACGGCGAACCGGAAGCCCAGCACGTCGCCGTCCTCGGGCCGCAGCGTGCCCGGTCCCTGGGTGGCGTACGTCCACCGGCCGCCGTCGCGCTCCCAGAAGGACCAGTAGCGGTAGCCGGCGGCGTGCGCGGGGGCGGCGCCCACCGCCGACAGCACGGCGGTGAACAGGACCGCGAGTACGGCGGTGAGCACGCCGGCGGGCACGGTGCGCGGCGCGGTCACCGCGCCCGCCTCTTGCGCATGCTGATCAGGAAGCCGGCGCCCGCTCCGGCGGCCAGGCCCGCGCCGATGAGGTACCACACCACCGGCGAGCCGTCGTCGCCGTCCTCGGCGGCACCCTGACGGCCGCCGTCCTCGCCGCCGTCCGTGCCGGAGGGGACGTGCACCGGGGCCGGGCCGGTGGCGTTCAGCCGCTCGACCAGGTTCACCCCGCCGAAGTCGGCCGGGTCGCCGCCCGCGGCGCGGGCGGCCAGGACGAGCTGGCCCAGGGCGGCCGGGCTGGTGGTGGCCTTGTCCCAGGAGCCGAGGTTCTCCTCCAGCCAGGTCAGGGACTTCGCGGCGGCGTCGCGGTGGCCGCCCGCGGCCAGGGCGATCACGGCGTCGGCGGTGTTGCCGTAGTCCGGCTGCTCCTCGGCGCCGGGCATGGCGGACTTCAGATGCCCGCCGCCCGCCTCCAGCACCCGCGTCAGATACGCGGCGCCGGCGTCGGCGGCCTCGGCCGGGGTGCGCTCCGCGCCGTCCTCGCCGCCCTTGTCACCCTTGTCGCACTCCAGGGTCTTCGGGGCGCCGCGGTCCTCGCCGCCGTCCTCACCGCTGCCGTCCTCGCCGCCCGGCCCGGTGGCCAGGCCCTCGCCGCGGGCGGCCAGTACGGCGGCGGCCGTGGCGTCGTCGTTCGCGGCGAGGCGGCCCTTCTCGTCGGGCTGGTAGGCGAAGGCGCCGCGCTCGTCCTTCCCGGCGTCGCAGCCGAGCTGGAAGCCGAGCAGGGAGTCGTAGGGGGACTTCTCGCCCTTGGCCGAGAGCGCCTTCGCCGGGTCCTCGCCCGCGGCGTCCAGGGCGCCGATCACGACGGAGACGGAGTTGGCGTCGCTGGGGCTGCCGGGGTTGAAGCCCCAGCCGCCGTCGTCGTTCTGGACCAGCCGCAGCCACTGAACGGCCCGCTCCACCCGCTCGCCGTGGCCGCCGAGGGCGGCCAGCGCCTGGACGGCGGCGGCCGTGGCGTTGACGTCGGCCACCGTCTTCGCGGTGCACGCCTCGGTGGGGTCGGGGCGGTAGGAGGCGAAGGAGCCGTCCTCGCACTGCTGGCCGGTCAGCCACGACACGGCCTTGGACGCGGGCTTGACCCCGACCGCGTCCTGGGCGAGCAGGGCCGTCGACTGGCGCCACACGCCGTCGTACTGCGGGTCGTCCTTCCCGTACAGCCCGGAGGGCAGGTCCCGCTGCGCCGGGGCCTGCGCGGACGGCGACTCGTCGGCGGCGGCGACGGGGGCCGCGACCGCGCAGAGCACGGTGGAGGCGGCCAGGGCCGCGGCGGTGCGGCGCAGGGACATGGGCGGGTGCCTTTCTCGCGGCGCAGCCGTGCACGGACGGCCGGCCGCGCTCACCGCACGGGGCACACCGGGCTCGGCTCCGCATTCCTCGACGGTGCCGGTCCGGGGCCGCGCCCCGCCGTGCGGCGGGGACGGCTCCGGGAGCCTTGCGTGCCCGGGCGGGTGCTCCGGCTGTACGGCGGACGGGTCGGTGTCCGCCCGCTCACGGTTGCGGGTCAGCGCCGGATTCGCACCGGCTTCCCCCACTCGGGCACAGGACGTTTCGCGGTTCACTCTAACGGGCGCGGTTCCGGCCGGGCCGCAGGTGGGAGCGGGATCACACCGGCGATCCGGCCCGTGGCGCGCGACGGGGTGTTCCGGCACGGTTCTCCCATCCGTTCCGCAGCCCTTTCCAGTGGTTCACACCAAAGAACTCCCATGGTTCCCGGCGCATTTCGTTGACGCGCGTAGCACGGATCCGCCAGTCTCTGCGGGGGCGCGAATACCCCCGGCGCGGGGACGGTCGCGCCGGGGGTCGTCCGCGCAGGCGGTGACGGCCGTCCGGGCGGCCGGATGCTGCCTTTCGGGCCCTTTCCGGCCTTTTCCGGGTCCCTGTGCGGAATTCCTGTCCGCGATGGACGGGAATCGCCGGGGAAATCCGGGAAATTATTGACGTGTACATGTCTTTCAAGGTAGGAATTCCTTCCGACCACCGGCGTGAGCGAGCGGCAGACGCTCACCCCCCACGCGCATGGCTGACCGGGAGGAAGAATGTTCCGACGCCTCACCACCTGGAGACGGGCGGGCACACCCGTGCTCGCCACCGCGGCCGCCGCGGCGCTGATCGCCACCGGCCAGCCCGCGAACGCCGCCGCCCCCGCCGAACCGGACCCGCGCGCCCCGGTGAACCGGGCCTTCGAGCGGGCGGCCGACGAGTTCCAGGTCCCGCGCGACCTGCTGGTCGCGGTGGGCTACGGGGAGACCCATCTGGACGGCCACGGCGGCGAACCCAGCCACGCGGGCGGCTACGGCGTGATGCACCTGGTCAGCAACCCCGAACGCCGCACCCTGGAGAAGGCCGCCGCGCTGACCGGCGAGCCGGCCGCCGATCTCAGGAAGGACACCGCCGCCAACATCCTCGGCGGCGCCGCCGTCCTGCGCTCCTACGCCGACGAGCTGGGCCTGGACACCGCCGACCGCCGCGACGCGGACGCCTGGTACCCGGTGGTGGCCCGCTACGGCGGCGCGGACGACGAGCGCACCGCCCGGCTGTACGCCGACACCGTCTACGACTTCCTGGAGGACGGCTTCAGCGCCCTGACCCCGGCCGGCGAACGGGTCACCGTACGGCCCAGGGAGACCGAGCCGGAGCTCGGCCGCTACGCGAAGGTCCGGCCGCTGGGCGCCTCGTCCGAGGCGGGCGCGCTGAGCGCCGACTACCCGCCCGCGCGGTGGGTGGCGGCGCACTCCAGCAACTACACCTCCGGCCGCTCGTCGTCGATCACCCATGTGGTCGTCCACGTCACCCAGGGCTCCTACGCCGGCTCGATCAGCTGGTTCCAGAACCCCAGCTCCAACGTCAGCGCCCACTACGTGATCCGCTCCTCGGACGGCGAGGTCACACAGATGGTCCGCGACCGCGACACCGCCTGGCACGCCAAGTCCGGCAACCCGTACTCCATCGGACTGGAGCACGAGGGCTACGTCGACAACCCCTCCTGGTTCACCGACGCCATGTACCGCTCCTCGGCCGCCCTGACCCGCCACCTGTGCGACCGCTACGGCATCCCCAAGGACCGCTCGCACATCGTCGGCCACGTCGAGGTACCGGGCAACGACCACACCGACCCCGGCCCCAACTGGAACTGGACCTACTACATGCAGCTGGTCCGCGACGGTGACGCCACCGCCCCCGTCCAGCTGAACTTCACCTCCTACAGCACCCTGCGCAGCGGCTCGACCGGCGCCCAGGTGAAGGCGGCCCAGCAGTTGCTGAACGACAGGGGCTTCGACGCCGGCGCGGTGGACGGCGTCTTCGGCTCCGGCACCGAGAGCGCGGTGCGGGCCTTCCAGCGCAGCCGCGCTCTGACCGCCGACGGCGTCGTGGGCGCCCGCACCTGGACCGCCCTGCTGTCGGCCGGCACCAAGCCCCTCCTGAAGCGGGGCGGTTCGGGCGCGGACGTGGAGCGGCTGCAGCGCTCCCTGACCGCCGCGCTCGGCCGCACCGTGGGCATCGACGGCGCCTTCGGCCCGAACACCGAGACCGCCGTGCGCGACTACCAGAGCAGCCGCGGCCTGACCGTGGACGGCATCGTCGGCAGCGGCACCTGGGGTGCGCTCCAGGCCGGCCGCTAGGCCCTGCCCTACAGGTCCTGCCCGCCAGGGCCTGGCCCGGGCCGCCCGGGAACCCTCGCCGGGCCCGCCACGTCACACCGGTCCGCACCGCCGCCCGGCGGTGCGGACCGGTGTTTCCCCACACGCCCGCGACGCCCTTTCCCGGCACGGAAATTACTCGTGAGTTCCTCACAGCCGACTCATGACAGCTGTGACTGTTGCGCCCCTTCGGCGCCATGGAAAGGTCTTCCCCAGACGCCGCCGGTGACCGAGAAGGCCGAAGGGGGAACGATGAGCAAGGGCTACGCCGTCTTCTGCGACGCGGACCGCCACTTCTACGACGCCCCCCACCGCCTCCCGGACGAGACCGGACGGGCCGGCACCTACGAGGCCGCCCGCCGCCCGGCCCCCGGAGGCTGGCAGCGCCACCGCTCCGGCGACTGGTTGGCCCTGCGCCCGCTGGACGCCGAACTCCCCGCCCAGGGCTGGAAGATCCACGTCTCGGCCTGCCTGGACAACGCCGAGCGGATCCTGGAGAAGGTCTGGGACTACTGCGTCTCCCGGGGCGTGGCCTTCAAGTTCATGCCCAGCCGCTACCTGCTGCACAACCGCAACGCCAAGTACGCCGACCGCGGCGCCAGCGGCAAGTTCGTCACCGTCTACCCGGCCGGTGAAGAGCAGTGCCGCACCATCGCCGAGGACCTCGACGCGCTGCTGGCCGGCGAGAGCGGCCCGTACATCCTCAGCGACCTGCGCTGGGGGAACGGCCCGGTGCACGTGCGCTGGGGCAGCTTCACCGAGCGGCACTGCTACGAGGACGGCGAGCTGCGTCCCGCCGTCGAGGACGCCGAGGGCCGCCTGGTGCCCGACCGCAGGGACCCGGCCTTCCACGTCCCCGACTGGATCACCCTCCCCGACTTCCTGCGCCCCCATCTGGAGGCCCGCGGCGCGGCGAAGGTCGCCGACATCCCCTACCGCATCGAGAAGGCACTGCACTTCTCCAACGGCGGAGGCGTGTACGTCGGCACCGACACCCGCACCGGCGAGAAGGTCGTCCTCAAGGAGGGCCGCCCCCACGCCGGCCTCGCCGCCGACGGCGCCGACGCCGTGACCCGCCTGCGCCGCGAGAAGGAGGCGCTGGAGAGGCTGTCGGGCCTGCCCCAGACCCCCGAGGTGCGCGACTGGTTCCAGCTCGGCGACCACTGGTTCCTGGTGCTGGAGTACGTCGACGGCCGGCCGCTCAACAGCTTCTTCGCCCTGCGCCACCCGCTGATCGAGGCGGACCCCGGCCCGGAGGCGATCGCCGAATACACCGAGTGGGCCCTGCGCGTCCACCGGCTGGTGGAGGAGGCCGTCGAGGCCGTCCACGCCCGCGGTGTCGTCTTCAACGACCTGCACCTGTTCAACATCATGGTCTCCGAGGACGAGCGGTCGGTGACGCTGCTGGACTTCGAGGCCGCCGCCCACATCGACGAGGGCCGCCGCCAGGTCATCGCCAACCCGGGCTTCATCGCCCCCGCCGACCGCAGGGGGTTCGACGTCGACCGCTACGCCCTGGCCTGCCTGCGCATCGCGCTCTTCCTGCCGCAGACCAGTCTGCTGGCGATCGACCGGGGCAAGGCGTCGCACCTGGCCGAGCTGGTGGCCGAGGAGTTCCCCGTACCGCGCGAGTTCCTGGACGAGGCCGTGGCGGAGATCCTCCGCGGCTGGGAGCCCCCGGAGCCGGACGGCGCCGGGCGCGGGCCGGGCGGCACGGCCCGGGAGGGGACGGCGGGCGCCGCGACGGACGCGCCCGGGCGGGGCTACCTGCCCGTCCACCCCGCCGACTGGCCGCGCAGCCGCGACTCGATGGTGCGGGCGATACTCGCCTCGGCCACCCCCGAACGCGAGGACCGCTTCTTCCCCGGCGACATAGCCCAGTTCGCCGCCGGCGGTGGCGCCTCCTTCGCCAACGGCGCGGCCGGCGTGCTCCACGCCCTGGCCGCCACCGGCGCCGAGAGGTGCTGGGCCGCCGAGGACTGGCTGCTGCGCAGGACCAAGGAACCCGCCTCCGGCACCCCGCTGGGCTTCTACGACGGACTGTCCGGCGTCGCCTGGACCCTGGAGCGCTTCGGCCACACCGACCGGGCCCTGGAACTGGCCGGGACGGTCGTGGAGCAGCCCTGGGACGATCTGGCGCCCGACCTGCACGGCGGGCTGTCCGGCATCGGCCTGGCGCTGGACTGGCTGGCCGCCTCCACCGGAGAGAGCGCCCTGCGCGAAGCGGCGCTGCGCTGCGCCCGCCTCGTCGCCGACAAGGCCGGGCGCGAGCCCGGGCGCGGACCCCGCGCCGGGCTGCTGTACGGCTCGGCCGGCCAGGCCCTGCTCTTCCTGCGGCTGTACGAGCGCACCGGCGAGCCCGGACTGCTCGACCTCGCCGCCGACGCCCTGCGGCGCGACCTCGACCACTGCGTGATCAGCGCCGGCGGCGCCCTCCAGGTGGACGAGGGCTGGCGCACCATGCCCTACCTGGGCGAGGGCAGTATCGGCATCGGGATGGTGCTGGACGACTACGCCGCCCACCGCGACGACGAGCGGTTCGAGCGGGCGCGGCACGACATCGTCAAGGCCGCCCGCTCCAGGTTCTACGCCCAGCCCGCCCTGTTCCGGGGCACGGCCGGGATGATCCTACACCTGAGCCGCACCACCGTCGGCGACCCCGGCTCCCACGAGGCCGACCTGCGCCGCCAGATCGCCTCGCTGACCCGGGCCGCCGTCCCGTACCAGGACCTGCTGGCCTTCCCCGGCGAGCAGATGATGCGCCTGTCGATGGACATCGCCACCGGCACGGCCGGCTGTCTGCTCGCCCTGGGCAGCGCGCTGCACGAGACCCCCGTGCACCTGCCCTTCCTCCCGCCGCCCCCGAGGCGGCCCCAGAGCCGGTCTCTCGTCAGGGAGGCCGTACCGGAAAATCCCGTCCCCACGGAAACGAAAGGAACAGAGAAATGACGCTTCTCGACCTGCAGACCCTGGAGACCTCCGAGGACAAGGGCACCGTCGCCGGCGGCGGCTCCGAGGCCAGCCTGCTGCTGTGCGGTGACAGCTCCCTGAGCGTCACCACCTGCCGCTGACCCCGGCGCCGCGGGGTCTGACCTCGCGGTGGTGAAACGGTCGACGCGGTCCCGGGCGGTCACAGCGCCCGGGACCGCATCGCCGTATCCCAGGTCTACCCCGGCCGCCCCGCGCGTACCCCCGCCGCGCCGCCCACGGACGCGAGGAGCCCACCGCCCATGGCGCCCCAGCCCGCCGCCGATCCCGCCGATGCCGATCCCGCCGCCGACAAGGCCGGTGCGCCCGGTGCGCCCGGTACCGGCACTGAGGCCGGCCGCGTCCTGACGGCCGCGATCCGCCACAGCGCCGGGCGCGCCACGGCGATCTGCCTGCTCGCCACCGCGTCCGCCGCCGCGACCATCGCCCTGCCCGCCGCACTCGGGCACACCCTCGACCTGGCGCTGGACGGCGCCGGGGAGGCCGCCCGCTGGACGGCGCTGTGCGCACTGCTGGTCGCGGCCGAGGTGCTGCTGGACGCGGTGAGCGCCCATCTCACCGGCACCACCGACGCCCGCTCCACCGCCTGGCTGCGCCGCCGCGGACTGGAACACCTGCTGGCCGTGGGCCCCCGGCGGGCGGCCCGCTTCGACCACGGCGACCTGGTGACCCGGCTGTCGGGCAACGCGGCCGAGGCCGGCGGGGCCCCCACCGCCGCCGCCACCACCGTCTCCTCGTTCATCACCCCGCTCGGCGCCCTGGCGGCGCTGGTACTGGTGGACGTCTGGCTCGCCGCCGCCTTCTGCGCCGGGGTCCCCCTGCTGGTGCTGCTGCTGCGCGCCTTCGCCCGCGGCTCCTCCGACAGCGTCTCGCGCTACCAGCGCGTCCAGGGCGAGATCGCCGCGCGCCTGGTCGAGGCGCTGGCCGGTGCCCGTACCCTCGCCGCCGCGGGCACCGCCGACCGCGAACGCGCCCGCATCCTGGCCCCGCTGCCCGAACTGGCCGCCCACGGGCGGCGGATGTGGCAGGTGTACGGGCGGGCCATGGTCGGCGGCGGCGTCCTGGTCCCCCTGCTGACGATCGCCGTCCTGGCGGTGGGCGGGGTGCGGCTGGCGGCCGGGGAGCTGAGCGTCGGCGAACTGCTGGCCGCCTCCCGCTACGCGGCCCTGGCCGCCGGGGTCGGCGCGGTCACCGGCCGGCTCGGCGCCCTGGTGCGCAGCCGCGCAGCGGCCCGCCGGGTGGGCGAACTGCTGGCCGTGCCCCCGGTCGTGTACGGTCGCCGCGCGCTGCCGCCGGAGGGCACCGGACGGCTGGAGCTGCGCGACGTCACCGCCGTGCGCGGCGGACGCGAGGTGCTGCGCGGCGTCGATCTGGTGGTGCCCGGCGGCACCACGATGGCCGTGGTGGGGCGGTCCGGTTCGGGCAAGTCCACCCTCGCCGCGCTCGCCGGGCGCCTGGCCGACCCCGACGAGGGGCGGGTGCTGCTCGACGGCGTTCCGCTGGACGGGCTCGGCCCCGCCGAACTGCGCCGCGAGGTCGGCTACGCCTTCGAGCGGCCGGCCCTGTTCGGGCACACCGTCGGCGAGGCGGTCGCCTTCGGCGCGTACGATCCGGGCCCCGCCGCCGTCGAGGACGCCGCGCGGGCGGCCAGCGCGGACGCCTTCGTCCGCCGGCTGCCCGCCGGGTACGGCACCGCGCTGGCGGACGCGCCGCTGTCCGGCGGCGAGTTCCAGCGCCTGGGCCTGGCCCGGGCCTTCGCCCACGCGGGGCGGCTGCTGGTGCTGGACGACGCCACCTCCAGCCTGGACAGCGTCACCGAACTCCAGGTGAGCCGGGCGCTGACGGGCCGGGTGCGGGCCGGCACCCGGCTGCTGATCGCGCACCGGGTCTCCTCCGCGGCCCGCGCCGATCTGGTGGCCTGGCTGGAGGACGGCCGGGTGCGGGCCGTCGGGCCGCACGAGGCGCTGTGGGAACTGCCGGACTACCGGGCGGTGTTCGCGGCCGGGGGCGACCCGGAGGACCGGGAGGCGTCGCGGGTCCCGGAGGCCCGCGCCGCGGCGGAGGAGAGGCGGTGAGCCCGGTGGACCCGGTGAACCCAGCGAACACGGTGGGCCCGGTGGGCCCGGTGGACCCGGTGGACCCGGTGGACCCGGTGGACCCGGTGGACCGTACCGCCCCGGGCCCGGCCCGCCGCCTCCTGCCGCGCGCCGCGCGCTTCCTGCGCCGCCGCCGGCGCGTCCTGGTCCGGCTCGGTGGCTGGTCGCTGCTGGAGTCCGCGCAGACCTTCCTGGTCGGCTACGGCGTGGCCCAGGCCCTGGACCGCGGCTTCCTGGCCGGGAGCACCGGGACGGGGCTGGCCTGGCTGGCGGTGGCCGCCGCGGCGACCGTCGTCGGCGGCCTGGCGGTGCGGGGGGTCTTCCGCGGGCTGGCCGACCTCGTGGAGCCGCTGCGCGACGGGCTGCTGCGCCATGTGGTGACCCGCGCCCTGCACGGGGCGGTGGCCGAACCGGCCCGGACGGACAGTTCCTCCGTCTCCCGCCTCACCCACCAGACCGAGCTGGCCCGGGACAGCTTCGCCGGGCTGGTGCTGGTGCTGCGCTCCTTCGTCTTCACCGCGGCCGGGGCGCTGGCCGGGCTGGCCTCCCTCCACCCCCTGCTGCTCCTGGTGGTACTGCCGCCCCTGGTGCTGGGACTGCTGCTCTTCACGGCCACCCTGGTGCCGATGGCGGCGCGCCAGCGGGACTTCCTCGACGCGGACGAGGCCCTCTCCACGCGCTACGGAGCCGTCGCGGCCGGGCTGCGGGACGTCGTGGCGTGCGGCGCCGAGCGGCGCACCGCCGGTGAGGCGGACGCTCTGGTGGCCACCGAGGTGGGGGCGGCCCGTTCGCTGGCCCGGTGGGCCGCCGCGCGCACCGTGGCGCTGGGGGTGGCCGGGCATCTGCCCGTCGTGCTGCTGCTGCTGGCCACCCCGTGGCTGCTGGACCGGGGGCTCACGGCGGGCGCGCTGCTGGGCGCGCTGACCTATCTGACCCAGTCGCTGCTGCCCGCCCTGCGGACCCTGATGAGCGCCCTGGGGGCGGCAGGCACCCGGCTGCTGGTGATCCTGGACCGGCTCGTCGGCGCGGACCCGCGGCGGGAGGGCGCGCCGGCCGGCGCGAAGCCGGCCCCCGCGCCGGCCCCCGCGCCCGTACCCGCCGCCCCCGTTGCCCCCGCTTCCGCCCGGTCCGCGGCGGGCTCCCGGGTGGAGCTGCGCTCGGTGACCTTCGCCTACGGCCCCGGCGCCCAGCCGGTGCTGCGCGAGGTGGACCTCACCGTCGAGCCCGGCGAGCATCTGGTCGTCGTGGGCCCCAGCGGCATCGGCAAGTCCACTCTCGCCGCTCTGGTGGCGGGCCTGCTCACCCCCGGCCGGGGTGAGGTGCTGGTGGACGGTGCTCCGCCCCCCGCCGCCGGGAGGGACGCCGGCGAGTCGGCGCGGCGGCGTGTGCTGATCCCGCAGCAGGCGTATGTGTTCACCGGCACCCTGCGCGAGAACCTGCTCTACCTGTGCCCGGACGATCTGCCCGGCGGCCCGCCGGAGAGCGGCCCGGAGGAGAGGGTGGCCGCCTCGGTGGCGGCGGTCGGGCTCGGTCCGCTGGCCGCCGGGCTGGGCGGACTGGACGCGGTGGTCGACCCGGCCGTCCTCTCCCAGGGGGAGCGGCAGCTCATCGCGCTGGGCCGGGCCCATCTGTCGCCCGCGCCCCTGGTGCTGCTGGACGAGGCCACCTGCCATCTGGACCCGGAGGCGGAGGCGCGCGCCGAGCGGGCGTTCGCGGATCGGCCCGGCACGCTGGTGGTGATCGCCCACCGGATCAGCTCGGCGCACCGGGCCGACCGGGTACTGGTGATGGACGGCGCCCGCGCCACCGCCGGAAGCCACCGCGAACTGCTGGAGCGCTCACCGCTGTACCGCGATCTGGTGGGGCGCTGGCACACCGGCCGCGACATCCGGCCCGCCGCCCGGCCGGGCCGGGAGAGCACCCCGGCCTGAGGCCCCGTACCCGAGGCGTACCCGAGGCCCCTGCCCGGACCCCGTACCCCGAGCCCCGTACCCGGGGCCCCGTCCGGCCGGGCGCACGCGTGCCCGCGCACATGTGCGCCCGGCCGGACGACGGTCCGGTCGGGCCCTCGCTCCGCAGGCGCCTACACCCAGCCGGCGCCCTGCGATATGCGTATGGCGTCGATTCTGTTGCGCGCCCCGGTCTTACGGGTTATCGCCGACATGTAGTTGCGTATGGTGCCGTGCGAGAGGTGCAGCCGCCCGGCTATCTCGGACACCGTCGCGCCCTTGGCGGCCAGCGACAGGACGCTCAGTTCCCTCGCCGTCAGGGGCATGTCCGCGGCGCGCAGCAGATCATGGGCGAGGGACTCGTCCACGTATCTCTTGCCCGCGGCGACGTTCCGGATCCCTTCGAGTAACTTCTGCGGGGTGGCGTCCTTGTTGACGAATCCCAGGGCCTGCGCGTCATAGGCGCGGCGCAGCGCGCCGGGCCGTCCGGGAGTGGCCAGAACCAATAGCCCGCATTTTGCCGACGTCATATGCCGGCACAGCTCCGCCATGCCGGCCACGTCCGGGGCCCCGGGGCCGTCCATGTCCACGACGCACACGTCCGCCCGCAGGGCCCGGAGCCGGCCGGGATCGCTGGACCAGGGGACGTCGCGCACCTCCAGGTCGGGTGCATCGTTGAGCAACGCGGCCAGGCCGGACCGCAGCAGGCCGAAATGGTGCACCAGCAATACCTGAATCACGTTCGGATCCTCCAGTGCCCTGATCGGGGGACGGTTGTCGAACACCCGTCAACAGATACCTACAAATGGCACTGGTTAACGCAGAGTTTCGGCCAGTACCGGTAAGTAGGCGGGGGCGCTGGAGGCGGACAGGGGGCGCGCGAACCGCCGGTTCGAACTACCGGCGCACTTCACTGATCGTTTCCGCGGTGATCAATGTGCAAACCGTTTCGATGTCTTCTTGGACCTGTTCGATCGAAATACGTCCGGAAAGCCATCCGATCAGTGCCGAATGCCAGGTGTGCGCGATGACGCGGACCGCCGAGAGCCGCTTCGGCGTCGGCGCGTCCCGCGCCCCCACGGCGTCCAGGATGATCTCGGTGGTGAGCCGGGAGACCGCGTCGACCTCCGCGCCGGCCGAGCGGTCGGCGAAGGTGAACGCCCGCAGCATGGCCTCCGCCAGGTTCGGCTCCCGCTGGAGCGCGCGGAAGGCGCGCATCAGCGTCACCGCGACCCGGGCGGCGGGCTCCGGCTCCCTCGGGGGGTGCCGGTGCAGCGTCTCGTGCAGCCGCTCCAGCTGGTCGTGCATGGTGGCGACCAGCAGATGCACCTTGGAGGGGAAGTAGCGGTAGAGCGTGCCCAGCGCGACGTCCGCGCACTCGGCGACCTCGCGCATCTGCACCGCGCCGAAGCCCCCGCGCCGGGCCAGCCCGGTGCTGGCCGCCAGGATGCGGCGGCGGCGCGCCTCCTGGCGCTCGGTGAGCGCGGGGGCGGAGGGGAAGCCGGGATGTGCCGTCAAGTCTCTCCTGCCGTCTGTCCCGTCGGGCCCGGGCGGCCACCGCCGCGGACCCGGGCCGCAAGGGGCCCGGAAGGCCGCATCCTCGCAGGGCGGAGCCGTGGCGTGAATCACCCGGACCGGCTCGGTCCGGAACTTCTACCGGCCGGTAATCTTGCGAGCCGGACCCGCCCCGCCCCCCGAGGCGGACGGGCCCGGGCGCGGGCCGGGCGTGCCCGGGGCATCATTGAAACTTGTTCCAGAATATCGCCGGCGGTTACGCTCCGGCGGAAAATCGCCGCGAGGACCTTCGAGAAGGGGGCCGTGAGTGACGGCAGAGGCCACCTGGGGCGCCGCGCCCGGACCCCTGGCGGGCGAGGCCGCCGACGGCGGCCGGCCGCTGCGGATCGCGCTGCTCACCTACAAGGGGAACCCGTTCTGCGGCGGCCAGGGCGTCTATGTGCGCCATCTGTCGCGCGAGCTGGCCCGGCTCGGCCACCGCGTCGAGGTGATCGGAGCCCAGCCCTACCCCGTACTGGATCAGGAGGACGGCCTGCCGGGTCAGGTCACCCTCACCCGCCTGCCCAGCCTCGACCTCTACCGGCAGCCCGACCCCTTCCGCACCCCGAAGCGCGGCGAGTACCGCGACTGGGTCGACGCGCTGGAGGTCGCCACCATGTGGACCGGGGGCTTCCCCGAGCCGCTGACCTTCTCGCTGCGCGCCCGCCGCCATCTGGCCGCCCGGCGCGGCGAGTTCGACGTCGTCCACGACAACCAGACCCTCGGCTACGGACTGCTCGGCCTGGACCGGATCGGCTTCCCCCTGGTCACCACCGTCCACCACCCCATCACCGTCGACCGCCGCCTGGACCTGGCCGCGGCCGAGGGCTGGAGACGCCGGGCCTCGGTGCGCCGCTGGTACGGCTTCACCCGTATGCAGAAGCGCGTCGCCCGGCGGCTGCCCACCGTGCTGACCGTCTCCGGGTCCTCCCGCCGGGAGATCACCGAGGACCTCGAAGTGCGCCCCGAGCGCATCCACGTCGTGCCCATCGGCGCCGACACCCGGCTGTTCTCGCCCGACCCGGCCGTCCCCGGGATCCCCGGCCGCATCGTCACCACATCCAGCGCCGACGTCCCCCTCAAGGGGCTGGTCCACCTCGTCGAGGCCCTGGCCAAGGTCCGCACCGAGCACGAGAACGCGCATCTGGTTGTCGTCGGCAAGCGCCCGGAGAAGGGTCCGGTGGCCGAGGCGATGGAGCGCTACGGACTCGACGGCGCGGTGGAGTTCATCAAGGGCATCAGCGACCGGGAACTGGCCGACCTGGTGCGCGGCGCCCAGATCGCCTGCGTGCCCTCGCTCTACGAGGGCTTCTCCCTGCCGGCGGCCGAGGCCATGGCCACCGGCACCCCCCTGGTCGCCACCACCGGCGGCGCCATCCCCGAGGTCGCCGGCCCCGACGGCGAGACCTGTCTGGCGGTGCCCCCCGGCGACGCCGGTGCGCTCGCGGCGGCGCTGGGCAGGCTGCTCGGCGACGCGGAACTGCGGGCGCGTCTGGGCGCGGCCGGACGGGAGAGGGTGCTGCGCCGCTTCACCTGGGAGCAGGCCGCCCGCGGCACGGTGGAGCACTACCGGGCCGCCGTCGCGGCCCGCAACCCCGCCGCGCCCGTTCCCCGCTAGCCGCAGCCCCACGCTCCCGGCCCGTCACCGCACGCACCGCCCCGCATAGCACCGCACCGCATAGCACCGCACCGAGGAAGGCAGACACCAGTGCTGACCGTGGACTTCTCCCGCTTCCCGCTCGCCCCCGGGGACCGGGTCCTGGACCTGGGGTGCGGCGCCGGACGCCATGCCTTCGAGTGCTACCGGCGCGGCGCCCGCGTCGTCGCGCTGGACCGCAACGCCGAGGAGATCCGCGAGGTCGCCAAGTGGTTCGCCGCCATGAAGGAGGCGGGCGAGGCCCCGGCGGGCGCCGAGGCCACCGCGATGGAGGGCGACGCCCTGGCCCTGCCCTTCCCCGACGACAGCTTCGACGCCGTGATCATCTCCGAGGTGATGGAGCACATCCCCGACGACAAGGGCGTCCTGGCCGAGATGGTCCGGGTGCTGCGCCCCGGCGGCCGGATCGCGGTGACCGTGCCGCGCTACGGGCCGGAGAAGGTCTGCTGGACGCTCTCCGACGCCTACCACGAGGTCGAGGGCGGCCACATCCGCATCTACCGCGCCCACGAACTGCTGGCGAAGATGCGGGGTGCGGGCCTGAAGCCGTACGGCACCCACCACGCGCACGCCCTGCACTCCCCGTACTGGTGGCTCAAGTGCGCCTTCGGGGTGAACCGGGACGGCGACGAAGCCGCGCTGCCGGTGCGCGCGTACCACAAGCTGCTGGTCTGGGACATCATGAAGAAGCCGCTGGCCACCCGCCTGGCCGAGGACCTGCTCAACCCGGTGATGGGCAAGAGCTTCGTGGCCTACGCCACCAAGCCGCACCTGCCCGCCGCCGACGCCGAGGCCGACGCCACCGAGGCCGACGCCGCCGTCGGCCGGGAGACGGCGTGACGAGCCCGGGCCGCACCGAACGGCTGGTCCTGCCCGGCGTCCTGACCGCCGAACAGGCCGAGCGGACCGTCGCGGGCATCGCCGCCCTCCAGCGCGAGGACGGCGCGATCCCGTGGTTCCGGGGCCACCACCTCGACCCCTGGGACCACGTCGAGGCCGCCATGGCGCTGGACGCGGCCGGGGAGCACGAGCGGGCCGAGGCCGCCTACCGCTGGCTGGCCGAGCACCAGAACGCGGACGGCTCCTGGTACGCCGCCTACGCAGACGGGGACGCGGCCCGCCCCACCGACCTGGGCAAGGAGACCAACTTCTGCGCCTACGTGGCCGTCGGGGTGTGGCACCACTACCTGGCCACCGGCGACGACACCTTCGTGGACCGCATGTGGCCGGTGGTCCGCGCGGCCGTGGAGTTCGTCCTGGAACTCCAGCAGCCCGGCGGGCAGATCGGCTGGAAGCGCGAGGCCGACGGCACCCCCGTCACCGA
This sequence comes from Streptomyces barkulensis, assembly GCF_002843305.1. Classification (GTDB taxonomy): domain Bacteria; phylum Actinomycetota; class Actinomycetes; order Streptomycetales; family Streptomycetaceae; genus Streptomyces; species Streptomyces barkulensis. Next base: position 18,700 of record NZ_PGSG01000009.1, on the reverse strand, counting down.
CGCCCTGCTGACCGGCAGTTCCTCGATCCACCAGGCGCTGCGCTGCGCGCTGGCCCTGGCCGAGCACCGCGAGGAGCCGCAGCCGGACTGGGAGCTGGCACTGGGCTGGCTGGGCCACGCGGTGCGCCACCACCCCGAGCGCTTCCTGGACAAGGACCGCTACTCGATGGACTGGTACTACCCCGTCCTGGGCGGCGCGGTGACCGGGGCCGCGGCCAAGGAGCGCATCGAGTCCGGCTGGGACCGCTTCGTCGTCCCCGGCCTGGGCGTGCGCTGCGTGCTGCCCAACCCCTGGGTGACCGGCGGCGAGAGCGCCGAACTCGCCCTGGCGCTGTGGGTGATGGGGGAGTCCGACCGGGCGCTGGAGATCCTGCGCTGGATGCAGCACCTGCGCGCCGAGGACGGCCTGTACTGGACCGGCTACGTCTTCGAGGACGAGGCCTTCTGGCCCGAGGAACTGACCTCCTGGACCGCCGGATCGCTGCTGCTGGCCGTGGCCGCGCTCGGCGGTGACGAGGCCACGGTGTCGGTCTTCGGCGGCGAAGGGCTGCCGGCCGGGCTGGAGCCGGACTGCTGCTGAGCCGGATCCGGCCCGGCGGAAGCCGCACCGCCTCCCGCCGCACGTATACGGCAGGCCCCGCCCGGTACCGGGCGGGGCCTGCCGCGTGTCTGCTCGGATGTCCGCCGCGGGTCCGGGCGGGGTCAGCCGCGCTGGATGCCGGAGGTGTCCTGCAGAACGCCCCGGCGGCCGTCCTGCGTCTGCGCCACCAGCGCCTGGCCGCGCTGCTCCACCGCCAGGTACCAGGTGCCCGGGGCCAGTTCGGCGACCGGGGAGGGGGAGCCGTCCTCGCCGTACAGCGGCCGGGCGACCGGGACGGCGAACCAGAACGGCTGGAAGTTCGGGTCGGCCGGAGCGCCCCCGCCCGCCGGGGCCGCCTGCTGCTGCTGCGGCGTCGGCTGGCCCCCGCCGTACGGCTGCTGCGGCTGTCCCTGCATCGGCTGTCCCTGCATCGGCTGCCCCTGTGCCGGCTGGCCGGGCTGACCCGGCTGCGGGCCGCCCGGGTAGCCGTAACCGCCCTGCGGCTGCCCCTGCATCGGCTGACCGGGCTGACCGGGCTGACCGGGCTGGCCGGGCTGGGCGCCGGGGTAGCCGTAGCCGCCGGCCTGCGGGCCCGGACCGTAGGGGTTCGGGGCCTGCGGGGAGGGGGCCGGCAGCAGCGGGGCCTTGAGCGCGCCCACGGTGTTGCCCAGGACGGCGAAGGCCGCCAGGAGCAGACCGCCGATGAGGGTCAGCCAGGCGCCCGCACCCAGGTCGATGTTGCGGTTGAGGTCCAGGCCCTCCGGGTCCGGCGCGATGGTGGCGAACACCGACCACAGTGCCGCCCAGCCGACGAAGACCGCCAGCGCGGTGCCCCACTGGTCGAGGCCGAGCCCCGCCACCTTGCGCTCCCCGGGCATGATCCGCCCGAGGACGAGCAGGGCGGCCGCGATCAGCGCGGCGAGCGTCACGGTCGGCAGCAGCGGGAAGAGTGCGGGCTCCCAGCTGCTGACCGTGCAGTTCTCGGTGCAGTCGTCGGCCTTGAAGAAGGCGAGGAACGAGGCGATGAACAGCAGTACCGCTGCTCCGACAACCGCGCCATCGCTTCGGGTGAGCGAGCGGATGTTCACGTAAGATCCTTAATCGGTTTCGTCATGGTCTGGTCAGACGGGGGCGGGCCCTATCGTACGGAAGGACGCTCCGCGGAGTCCGGCGGGTTCTCCCGCCCGGCCCGGCCCGTCCCGCCGGTTCGGCTCACCGGTTCGCGCGCCGCTTCACGCACCGTCCCCGACGCCGCTTCGCGCCCCGTCGCGCTCGCCGAGCAGAAAGGCCTCGACGCCCTCGGCGATGCCGCGGGCCGCACTCTGCCGCCACTTCGGGTCGGACAGCCGCCGGGCCTCCCGCGGATCGCGCATGTTGCCGCACTCCAGGAAGACCTTGGGCACCCGGGAGAGGTTCAGCCCGCCCAGGTCGTCGCGGACGGTCAGGCCGGTTCCGGCCACCGAACCCCCCAGGTAGTCGGCGGGCCCGGAGCCCGTGGCCTCGGCGAAGGCGCGCACGAGGTGTTCGCCCAGCCGGCGTGAGGGGCCGGTGATCCGCCGGGTGTCGGCGGAGCCCTCGGTCACCCGCGCCGGGAGGATGACGTGGAAACCCCGGTTGCCCTCGCCCGATCCGTCGGCGTGCACCGAGACCACCGCGTCGGCCCCCGCCTCGTTCCCGGCCCGGGCGCGTTCGTCCACACACGGCCCGTAGGGGCGGTCGCCGTCGTGGGTGAACTCCACCTTCGCGCCCAGTCCTTCGAGGAGGGTGCGGGCACGGCGGGCGACGTCGAGGGTGAAGGACGCCTCCGCGTAGCCGGAGCCGGTGGCCGTGCCGGTGGTGTCGCACTCCTTGCGGTGCGTGCCGGCGTCCACCCGGCGCGCGATCTCGCGGGGGTGCTCGCGGTTGTCCGGGTTGTGCCCGGGATCGAGCACCACCACGGCGCCGTCCAGGGGTCTTCCCTCCCCGTCCGGCTCCCCGCTCTCCTCCGGCTCCCCGGGAGAGGCGCCCGGGGAGGGCGCCTCGGAAGCCGCGGGGGCGCCGGGCGCCCCGCCGGCGTCCGCGTCCCGCGCCGAACGCCACACCAGCAGGCCCGCCAGGAGGACGGACAGCACGATCGCGAGGATCACGGCGGGAGTGGACAGTCGTCGGCCGAGGGACATGATCGGATCGTAGCGCCGCGTCCTACAGGCCCGGACCGGTACGCCGCAGAACGCGCAGCGAGCGGAGGGCGTACTCCTCGGCGAAGGCGCCGGACTCCAGCGCGCGGCGGTGGATGCGGTGGGGCGCCTGACCGCCGTCGGCCGGGTCCGGGAAGACGTCGTGGATGACCAGCAGCCCGCCCTCGGCCAGGTGCGGGACCCAGCCCTCGTAGTCGGCCCTCGCGTGCTCGTCGGTGTGCCCGCCGTCGACGAAGACCAGGCCGAGCCGCCCGCCCCACACCGACGCCGCCCGCGGCGAGCGTCCGACGAGCGCGACGACGTACTCCTCCAGTCCGGCGGCGTGCAGGGTGCGGCGGAAGAAGGGCAGGGTGTCCATCAGCCCCACCTCGGGGTCCACCAGGGAGGGGTCGTGGTACTCCCAGCCCGGCTGCTGCTCCTCGCTGCCCCGGTGATGGTCCAGGGTCAGGACGGTCACGTCGCCGTCCGCGCGGCGGGCGGCGTCGGCCAGCAGGATGGTGGAGCGGCCGCAGTACGTGCCGATCTCCAGCAGCGGCAGCCCCAGCCGAGCCGCGTCGCGGGCGGCCGCGTACAGCGCCATCCCCTCGTCGGCGGGCATGAAGCCCTTGGCCGCCTCGAAGGCGGCGACGACCTCGGGCGCGGGGCGCGCTGCGACATCCATGGGCTGGGCCTCCCTGACCTGTGGTGCGGCCGACCATGCTGCCGTACGCGCGTCCCGGCCGACGAGGCGGGTGGGCGCGGCGCACGGGGTGCGCCCCGCGTCCGGCGGAGAGCGCCCCCGCGTCCGGCGGACGGAGAAGGCCCCGGGCGCCGCACGGGACCGCGGCGCCCGGGGCCCGCGAGGGGGCGTGCCGGGGCGGGATCAGTCCTCCCGCGGCTCCTGCCGGGCGGGACGGCGGTGGCGTCCCCGCACGGGCACCGAGGCCTCCTCGCCGACGGCGGCCGGGCCGCGGTGCCGGCCGTGGTGCTCGCCGGTCTCGGCGCTCGTCTCGCTGCTCGTCTCGGTCTGGGTCTGGGACATCGCGGGAATACTCCGTGGATTCGAGGCTTCTTCCTCCGTACCCGACCAGATCGTAGTAGTTCTACGATCTTCGCTCCGCATCGTTCCGGGCCAGTGGCGCCTGCTGGAGCGGCACCGGGACGAAGGCCGTCGTCCGCACCGCGAGCGGACCGCCGCCCTCCGCCGAACCGTCCCCCGCCGAACCGTCCCCCGCCGGGCCGCCCTCCGCCGAACCGTCCCCCGACCGGCCGCCGTCATCCGCCGAGCCCTCCTCCGCCGAGCCCTCCTCCGGGGTGCGCTCCGCGCGCCAAAGGGGCGGCGGATCGGGCTCCGGCGACGGCGTGATCCGGGCCAGACCGCACTGCGTCCGCCCCGCCCGGCCGCCGGCGCACGGCAGCCGCAGCTCGCCCTCCGCCGTCCACAGCCCTGTCCCCCGCACCCACCCCACCGGGGCCGGCAGATGCCGCAGCCGCCGCTGCGAGGGGCGCCACACGGCCACCCACGTCCCGTTCGGGCCGTCCGCGCGCAGCGCCACCGCGCAGCCCTCGGGGGTGAGGGCCTGGCCGGGCTGGACGGCGAACGGGGTCAGCGCGACGCCCGGCGGGCGCAGGGCGTCGGGGAAGCGCACGGGCCGGTGGCTGCCGAGCACACCCCAGCCCAGCCGCACCTCTCCCGGCGCGTCGGAGCGCAGCAGCAGCAGACCGCTGTCCGGGTCGGCCAGCAGCAGCCGGTCGTCGCTGTCCTCGGTGAGCTCCAGCAGCGGGAAGACCTCGCCGCCGCGCCCCAGGTCGACGGCGACGGTCTTGGTGCGGCCGGCGGCGTCGGTGCGGTCCAGGGCCAGCAGGCGCCCCTCGCGGTCCAGCCAGGTGCCGCCCGAGCAGCGGCCGGGCACCTCGGCGACCGGCTCCGGGCCGCGGGCGCCGCCGTGCACCAGCCACACCGTCGAGCCGTGCTCGCCGGGAGCGAGCGCGTGGACCGGCGAGCCGTGCGAGCCGTGCGGGGCGGGCGGCAGCAGCCGCAGCCCCTCGCGGTCCACCGAGCCCAGCGGGAGCTCGCCGGTGCCCGGGCCGGTGGGGTAGAGCAGCGCGAGGTGGTGCCGCCCGCCGACCGCGCGGCGGATCAGCACCCGCCCGTCGGGCAGCGGCAGCACCTCGGAGCCCGGCCCCTCCGGGCGGGGCCCCGGCAGCGGGACCGCGTACGGCTCCGGGCCGTCCAGCGTCCAGCGCTCCGGGATCAGGCCGCGCCCGTCCCCGGCCGGTACGAGCCGGGCCGCGTAGGAGCCGTCCGCGGCGATCGTGAGGCCGGGATGCGCCGCGTTCGCGCCCTCGCTCCGGGCGGCCTCGACGGTACTGATGGTCATCAGCCCATCACCTCCGGTGAGGACGGTAGTTTTCGCGCTCCCCGCCAGGCGGTCCGAGCCGGACGCCTTCACACGTACGGGGGACGGTGGCCCGTTTCGCGGGGAGAGGAGGCGCCCGGTGTGCTCCGCCCGGCCCCGCACACCGGGGCGCACGGCAGGTAACCTCTCACCCGTGCCTGCACTCTCCGATGTCATCGCCGCACTCGACGAACTGTGGCCCCCCGAGCGGGCCGAGCAGTGGGACGCCGTCGGAACGGTCTGCGGAGACCCCGGCGCCGAGGTCGGCCGGGTGCTGATCGCCGTCGACCCGGTGCGGGAGACCGCCGACGAGGCGGTGGAGCTCGGCGCCGATCTGCTGCTGACCCACCACCCCCTCTACCTGCGCGGCACCACCACGGTCTTCGCCGGAGGCTTCAAGGGCCGGGTCGTGCACGACCTGATCCGGGCCGGCGCCGCCCTCCACGTGGCGCACACCAACGCCGACCGCGCCGACCCCGGCGTCTCCGACGCCCTCGCCCGGGCCCTCGGCCTGCGGATCACCGGCCCGCTGGTGCCCGACTCCACCGACCCGGCCGGACGGCGGGGCCTGGGCCGGATCTGCGAACTGGACGCCCCCGAGCCGCTGGCCCGCTTCGCCGAGCGGGTGGCCGCCCGGCTGCCCGCCACCGCGCAGGGGGTGCGGGCCGCCGGCGACCCGGACCGGCCGGTGCGCACCGTCGCGGTCTGCGGCGGCTCCGGCGACAGCCTCTTCGACCAGGTGCGGGCCGCCGGCGTCGACGCCTACGTCACCGCCGACCTGCGCCACCACCCGGCCTCGGAGGCCGTGCAGCACGGCGGCCCCCACGCGGGGCCGGCGCTGGTGGACGCCGCGCACTGGGCCACCGAGTGGCCCTGGTGCGAGCAGGCCGCCGCCCAGCTCGAAGCGGTGTCCGAGCGGCACGGCTGGGGGCTGCGCGTCCACGTCTCCCGCACGGTCACCGACCCCTGGACCGTCCACGCGGCGTCCGCCCCCGCCCAGGGCGCCGCCCCCGCAACCACCATCACAGGAGCCCCCAACTGAACGCCGAGCCCGCCGACCAGATCCGCCTCCTCGACGTCCAGGCCCTCGACGTCCGGCTCAGCCAGCTCGCCCACCGGCGCAGGAACCTGCCGGAGCACGCCGAGATCGAGGGACTGACCGCCGACCTCACCCAGGTGCGCGACCTGCTGGTCGCCGCCCGGACGGAGGAGAGCGACACCGCCCGCGAGCAGACCAAGGCCGAGCAGGACGTCGACCAGGTGCGCAAGCGCGCCGCACGCGACCAGCAGCGCCTGGACTCCGGCGCGGTCACCTCGCCCAAGGACCTGGAGAACCTCCAGCGCGAGATCGCCTCCCTCTCGCGTCGCCAGAGCGACCTGGAGGACGTCGTACTGGAGATCATGGAGCGCCGCGAGTCCGCCCAGGAGCGCGCGGCCGAGCTGGCGCAGCGGGCCGACTCCGTCCAGGCCCGGATCGACGACGCGGCGGCGCGGCGCGACGCGGCGCTGACGGAGATCGACGCCGAGACCGAGACCGTCACCAAGGAGCGCCAGGTCGTGGCCGCCTCCGTCCCGGCCGACCTGATCAAGCTCTACGACAAGCTGCGCGAGCAGCAGGGCGGCGTCGGCGCGGCCCGCCTCTACCAGCGGCGCTGCGAGGGCTGCCGCCTGGAGCTGAACATCACCGAGCTGAACGAGATCCGCCAGGCCCCGGCCGACGCGGTGGTGCGCTGCGAGAACTGCCGCCGGATCCTGGTGCGCACCCCCGAGTCGGGACTGTGATGCCAGGTCCTCAGGACGTCCCGGGCTCCCCGGATTCCCCGGGCTCCCGCACGGCCTTCGTCGTCGAGGCCGACGGCGGCTCCCGCGGCAACCCGGGCCCGGCCGGCTACGGCGCGGTCGTCCGCGACGCCGGGACGGGGCGGACGCTGTCGGAGGCGGCCGAGTACATCGGCACCGCCACCAACAACGTCGCCGAGTACCGGGGCCTGATCGCCGGGCTGCGCGCGGCCCACGCGCTCGACCCGCGGGCCCTGGTGCGGGTGCGGATGGACTCCAAGCTGGTCGTCGAGCAGATGTCGGGCCGCTGGAAGATCAAGCACCCCGCCATGCGCCCGCTGGCGCTGGAGGCAGCCTCCGTCTTCCCGCCGGAGTCGGTCACCTACCAGTGGATCCCGCGCGAGGAGAACAAGCACGCCGACCGGCTGGCGAACGAGGCCATGGACGCCGGACGCCGCGGTGAGACGTGGCGGCCGGCCGACTCCACCGCCGAACTCGACGCCGGCGCCCACGCCGACACCCTCCCCGGACTCCCCGGACTCCCCGGCCCCTCAGCGGCCTCCGGGGCCCCGGCGGCCACCCCCGAGAGCTCGGCCGAGGCGCGGGCGGCGGCGCGCGCCGCCGTACGCCAGGCCGTACGGGAGACCCACCGGACGGCGTCCGCCGCCGAGCGGGGCGCCGGGACGGACGACCCGACGGCCCTGACCGCGGCCGACGAACTGCCCGTGGAACCGGCGGAACCCGCGCCCGCGGAGCGCGGGGAACCGCGCACCCCGCAGGTGGGCTGGGGCGCCGACATGGGCACCCCCACCACCCTCGTCCTGCTGCGCCACGGCGAGACCCCGCTCACCCCCCTCAAGCGGTTCTCCGGCAGCGGCGGCACCGACCCGGAGCTGTCGGCGACCGGGCTGCGCCAGGCCGAGGCCGCCGCCTCGGCCCTCGCGGCGCGCGGCACCGTCCAGCAGGTGGTCAGCTCGCCGCTGGCGCGCTGCCGCCGGACCGCGCGGGCGGTCGCCGACCGGCTGGGACTGGGAGTCGAGGTCGAACACGACCTGCGCGAGGCCGACTTCGGCGCCTGGGAGGGGCTGACCTTCGCCGAGGTGCGCGAACGGTATCCGGAGGATCTGGACGCCTGGCTGGCCTCGCCCGAGGCCGCGCCCACCGGCGGGGAGTCCTTCGCCTCCGTCATCCGCCGGGTCGAGGCCGCCCGCGACCGGATCCTGGCCCGCCACGCCGGCCGCACGGTGCTGCTGGTCACCCATGTCACACCGGTCAAGGTGCTGGCGTGCACGGCCCTGGGCGCACCGCCCGAGGCGCTGTTCCGCATGGAGCTGTCGGCGGCCTCGCTGTCGGCGGTGGCGTACTACGCGGACGGCAACGCCTCGCTGCGGCTGCTCAACGACACCGGCCACCTGCGCTGACGCCCCCGCCGCCCGTGCCGCCCTCGCCGGTGCCCTCGCCGGCGCCCGCGAGTGCGCCCAGCCGGGCCGCCTCGCGGGCCAGGCGCTCGACCCGTTCCCAGTCCCGCGCCCGCACCGCCTCCGGCGGAAGCATCCAGCTGCCGCCCACACAGGGCACGTTGGGCAGTGCCAGATAGTCCGCCGCCGAATCCGGCCCGATGCCGCCCGTCGGGCAGAACCGGGCCCGGGGCAGCGGCGAGGCCAGCGCCCTCAGATACGCCGGCCCGCCCGCCGCCCGGGCCGGGAAGAACTTCATCTCCTCCACCCCGCGCTCCAGCAGCGCCATGACCTCCGAGGCGGTGGAGACTCCCGGCAGCAGCGGCAGGCCCGCCTCCCGCGCCGCAGCCAGCAGCCGGTCCGTCCAGCCGGGGCTGACCAGGAAGCGGGCGCCGGCGTCCCGGGCCGCCACCGCCTGCCGCGCGGTGAGCACCGTGCCCGCGCCGACCACGGCCCGCGGCACCTCCGCCGCGGCCCGGCGCACCGCCTCCAGGGCGCCCGCCGTCCGCAGCGTGATCTCGACCGCCCGCAGCCCGCCCGCCACCAGCGCCCGCGCCAGGGGGACGGCCTCGGCCGGATCGGCCCCGCCGTCGAGGACGACCACCGGCAGTACGGGGCCCAGGGCGAGTACGGAGGGCAGGGGCGCGGACGGCGTGGGCGGTGCGGGCGCGTCTGTCATGGCGGCCATCCTGCCCACCCCGCTCACACGCCGCAACGCCCGTTGCGCATCGTGCAACGGGATGGAGTCCGGGATCCGCTCAGAGCTCGGTGACCACCACGTCCAGCCGCCACGGCGTCCCGCCCTTCGCCGGAGGCTCCACCTCCACCGCGTACCCCAGACCGCGCAGCGCCTCGGCCAGCTCCGCCGGGCCGCCCGGCTCGACGCCCTCGCGCAGCAGCGCACGGACCATCCGCCCCTTGGTGGCCTTGTTGAAGTGGCTGACCACCGACCGCTTCTCCACACCGCCGACGATCCTGGACTGAAGCACCCGCACCGTCGCCGTCCGCCCGGCCAGAGCGCCCTTCGGCTTCCACATCGCCCCGTACGCCGCCGACCGCAGGTCCAGCACCAGCCCCTCGCCCGCCGCCTCGGGCAGCACCGACTCCAGCGGCTCCCGCCAGTACCGGCCCAGCGGGCCCAGCGCCGGCAGCCGCACCCCGCCCGAGCAGCGGTAGGGCGCGATCGGGTCACCGGGCCGCACCGCGCCCCACAGCCCCGAGAACACCAGCAGCCACCGCCCGGCCCGCTCCCGCGCCGCCGCGTCCAGCGTGGCCAGGTCCAGCGCGTCGTAGAGCACACCGGTATAGACCTCGCCGGCGGGGCGCGTCGGGGCCCCGTACAGCGCCGCGTTCCTCGCCACCTCGCCGCGCAGGCCCTCGCTCAGCCCGAGCACCTCGCGCGCCTTGTCCTCGTCGGCCGAGCACAGCTCCACCAGCTCCGCCAGCACCGCCTCCCGCGCGGCCGTCAGCCCCGGCAGCGACAGCGCCCCCGGATCGAGCGCGGGACCGGACGCCCCGGCGGCCTTCCCCTCGGACGGCGGCAGCAGTACGAGCACGGTGGTTCTCCTCACAGGCGGTACACGCGCCGGGTCGCGTTCCTCCGCGCCGACGCCACAGCAGCGTATGCGCTCCTCCCACCCGGCCGCCCCGCCACCCCGCCGCCCGGCCGGGGCATCGGATCCGGCCGGTGCGGTACCCGGCGCGGCGTGAACCCTTTCCAGCACGACCGGAAGACCCGCGCGGCGTCCTCCCGCCCACCGCTGTGGGTGTGGCCGACCGCCGGAGGCGCCGTCGCCCTGGTCGCCGCGATCCTCCTGGAGCAGTTCCGGCCCCGGCCCGGAACCGGTCCGGCCAACCTCTGGCCGGGCGGTCACGAGTCGGCCTCCTCGATGCTCCAGGTGGTGGCCACCTCGTCGGTCACCGTGGCGACCCTGTCCCTCAGTGTCACCGTGGTGACACTGCAACTGGCCTCCCAGCAGTTCTCCCCCCGGCTGCTGCGGCGCTACGCCCACGACCCGGTGCTCAAGGCCGTCCTGACGGTACTGCTCACGACCCTGGTGTTCGCGCTGGCCACCCTGTCCTTCATGAGGTCGGGGGAGGCGCTGCCGGTGGTGTCCCTGGTCCTCGCCTCCGCGCTCGGCGTCGCGTCCCTGGCGGCGGTGCTCGGCTTCCTCAACCACATCATCCGCAGGCTGCGGGTGGACTCCATGATGCTCGACACCCACCAGGAGACCGGCGACGCGATCCGCAGACGCCATCCCGCCCGCGACGATCCCTCCCCGGTCCCCCCGGTCCCGGACCCGGAACCGGTACGCGGTGCGGTGGTACGCGCCCGCCGCAGCGGCTTCCTGCGGGCGGTGGACACCCGGGCGCTGGTGGCGTGCGCGCGCCGCACCGACACCTTCGTCCGGATCGGCGTCCGGCCCGGCGACCTGATCGTGGCGGGCAACCCGGTCGCGGTGGTGTGGGCGCGCGACCCCGCCGACCGGATCCCCGACCTCGGGACCGACGGCACCGCCGAGGAGATCGAGGCGGCCCTGAGGACCGGCTTCGAGCGGACCCCCGACCAGGACGTCGCCTTCGGTTTCCGGCAACTGGAGGACATCGCGGTCAAGGCGATGTCCCCGGGGATCAACGACCCCGTCACCGCCTGCACCGCCGTCGGCCACATGGCCGACCTGCTGGTGCGGCTGGCCGGCCGCCGGCTGGGGGACGTCCCGCACGAGGACGAGGACGGCACCGTGCGGGTGGTCGTGCCGGACCGGGACCTGCGCTACTACCTCGACCTGGCCTGCGGACAGCTCAGGCGCTACTCCTCGGACGAACCCTCCGTGCTCGCCGCCCTGCTGCGCATGCTCCGCGACCTGGCCGCGGCGGTACACCGGGAGGGCGGGGGAGGCGGGGAAGACGGCGGGGCGGACGCGGCCGAGGTCCGGCGGGCGGCGGAACTGATCATGGACACCATGGACTCCTCCGTCGGCCCGGCGGACGCCGCGCAGGTGCACGACCTGAACGGCCGCGTCCTGGCGGCGCTGGAGGGACGCCTCCTCGACGCCTACGCCGACCGCAGCGGCGAGACACGGTCGGTGTGACGTACCCGGTGCGGCGGCCGGCCGGAGCCGGGGCCGCCGCCGGTCCGCCCGGCCCGGGCGCCTACCGAAGCCCCGCCCCCGTCCCCGTCCCCGTCCCCGCCCGCAGCGCGGCCACCGCCGCCCGCGGGTCCTCGGCGTACAGCCGCAGCACCCGCGCCCGCTCCCGGCCCCCGAGCGGACGGACGACCTCCACCGGCGCGGCCAGCTCCACCGTCACCGTGGTCTGCCCGCCCACGGCCAGATCCAGCACCCCGTCGGCGACCTCCACCGGACGTCCCGAGGCGAAGCGGCGCTCGACGCGGACGGCGGCCACCGAACCCGCGGGCACCGCCACGTCCACCAGCGCGCCGTAGCGCACCCGCAGCGAGCCGTCCGCGCCCACCACATGCGGGCGCACCGCACAGGCGGCCTGGAAGCCCAGCACCAGCAGCACGCTCCACGCGTCCAGCACCAGCACCACCGCGTGCGCCACCGGCCACCGGGCCAGCAGCACCCCCAGTACGGCCGTCTCCACCACGACCGCGAACAGCAGCCCGTACACCAGCGCGGCCTGCCCGCCCGCGTACGCGACCGGCGCGTCTCCCGGCCCCACCCCGTGCGGACGCCGGGCAACCCACCGCACCAGGCTCGCCGTCACCCGCGCCTCGTGCACCAGTAGCCGCCGCACCGGCACGGGTACGGCCGCCGCGGCCGCCCGTACGGCCTCGCCCGCCGCCGCCCGGCCGCCCAGCCCCCGCCGCCGCGCCGCCCGCCAGGCGCGCACCAGCACCACCGCCTCGGCCGCCACCACGCACGCGACCGCCGCCTCGGCCGCCACGAGCACCGGCCACGGCACCCGCACCCCCGCCACCAGGCACACCACCAGCGCGACCTCGGCCGGTACCACCGTCAGCGCACCCCACCGCAGCACGCGCCCCCCGCCCGCCGCACGTCCCCGGCTCACCGGGCACGCTCCACCAGCAGCCGCATCGCCTGCCGCACCGCCTCCGCCTGGGCCGGGGCGAGGTCGGCGAACACCTCCCCGGCGAAACCGCCATCCGCCTCCCCGCCGTGCCCGCCGTGCGGGAGTCCCCCGGGAACGCCCCCGACCGCCTCCAGCACCGCCTCCGGCACGCACTCCGCCACCGCCCGGGCCGCCCGCGCCACCCGCGGATCGTCCACGTCCGCCTCCACCAGTTCGTCCAGCAGGGCGTACACCCGGTACATCCGGTCCATCGCCGCCGGGTCGGCGCCCGCGACGCCGAGCGCCGCGACCACCTCCCGGCCGGCCCGCGCGGGCGCGGCCGTCTCCAGCAGGGCCAGCAGCTCCCGCTCCTTCGCCGCCATCGCCGGCTCCGGCCCCGGCAGCCGGGCCCCGGCGCGGGCCATCTCCCCGAAGAGCGCGGCCAGTTCGGAGGAGACCGGCCCCTCGGCGGGCAGCTCCCCGCGTTCGGCCAGCTCCAGCAGCTCCCGCACCCGGGCCCGGCGCCCGCGCAGCGCCTCCTCCTGCCGGGCCAGGTCCGCGTCCAGCTCGGTCAGCACCTCGTGCAGCTCGCGCCCCGCGTCCGAACCCCGCGCGGCCAGGACGTCGCGCACCTCCTCCAGACTCAGCCCCAGCCCGGTCAGCCGCCGCACCCGCGCCAGCGCGACCGCGTCACGCAGCCCGTACTCCCGGTAGCCGTTCGCCCGCCGCGCGGGCTCGGGCAGCAGCCCCAGATGGTGGTAGTGCCGCACGGTGCGGGTGGTGACGCCCGCCAGCGCGGCCAGCTCGCCGATCCTCATGCCGCGAGTGAACACCTTGACGTCGCGGCATGGTCAAGGCGCGGTCCGCGCCGCCCACGGCGGCGGGATAGCATGGGCGGTACGGCAGACGAGTCGTGCGGGCGGTCGCGGCGCGAACCCTTACGGGGTGAACGTCGAGGAACGTCCGGGCTCCACAGGGCAGGGTGGTGGGTAACGCCCACCCGGGGTGACCCGCGGGAAAGTGCCACAGAAAACAGACCGCCGGGGGCCTCACCGCCCCCGGTAAGGGTGAAACGGTGGTGTAAGAGACCACCAGCGCCCAGGGTGACCTGGGCGGCTCGGTAAACCCCACCCGGAGCAAGGTCAAGAGGGGCCGTCGCCCTACTGGGACGGCGGCCCTGCGCGGATGTCCGAGGGCGGCCCGCCCGAGTCCGCGGGTAGACCGCACGAGGCCGGTGGCGACACCGGTCCCAGATGGATGGCCGCCTCCCGGCGGGCCGCGAGGCCCACCGGAGACAGAACCCGGCGTACAGCACGGCTCGTCTGCCGCTTACCGCTTCTGCCCGCCGCAGCCCCCGCCCCCCCTACGCCTGGCACGGCAGTCGACGTATCCGTTGTGTCGACTGCCGCGCCAGGCGTAGGGGAGAGTCAGTAAGCGATGACCAGGCGGACGGACGGCTTGTCGATGATCTGCCCGTCGGTCGGATTCCCGGTCGGAGTTCCTGACGGGTAGGCGGCGATCGACGGCAGTAGGGTGCGGTCGTTGCCCCAGGCGCGCAGCTGCACGCTCAGCCGCTCGGCCAGTCCCTGACCGGCCGGTCCGTACCCGGCGGCGCCCAGCCGGTACCGCTTGCCGCTCCGCACATCGACCGGTTCGAGAACCAGATACGCCAGGGAATCACCTTCGACGAGGGCGGGGCTCAGCGCGGGGACGGCCGGGCGGTGCAGTCCGGCGGTGCCGGTGAATGCTTCGGGGCGGACTGTGATGCGGCAGGTCGCCGGGTCCAGAGCGCTGAGACGGAGCCAGATTCCGTCGAGCGGTTCCTCCGGTGCGACCACGACATCGGTCCACAGGAGGTGTTCCTCCGCCTCGGCCAGGCTTCTACGCAGGCTGAGCGGGTGGATGGGCTGGTCGGCGTCCCAGTACAGCTTGACCAGGCGGGACTCGTCCACATAGCCCTCGCGTTCGCCGTCCTGGCCGATCATGGGCAGGAAGCCGCAGGTGGCCAGGGACTCCGAACGCAGGCGGTCGGTTTCGCGGACGAAGCCGACGCTGCGGGTCAGACCGCGCCAGCGCAGCGGAAGTACCATGCGGCCACCGACGGCCAGTTGTTCCCACCAGGATGCGGGTAGGTCCCAGACGCCTACGGTGGCGATGAGCCGGTCGTACGGCGCGTATTCGGGGGCCCCGAGGGCGCCGTCCCGGGTGAGGACCCGCACGTCGCCGAATCCGGTCGCGTCGAGTCGCTGCCGGGCATGGGCGGCGACGTCCTCGTGGTAGTCCAGGGTGGTGACACTCCCGGCCGGGCCGGTGAGGTATCGCATGAGCGCGGCGTTGTAGCCGGTGCCCGCGCCGGCCTCCAGAATGTTGTCGCCCGGCTGGATGCCCAGCTGGGCGAGCATGAAGAACACCACGTCGGGCTGTGATGCGCAGCTGAGGGGCAGGGCGTCGGGGTCGGGATTGTCCTTGATCGTTACGGCCTGGTTGGCGTAGGCCAGTTCCAGGGATGCCCGGGGAATGAAGTCGTGCCGGGGAACCGCGCGCATCGCCTCCTCGACGCGAGTGTCGTAGAGGCCGGGGGGACTGGCCTTCACGATCTGGTCGACCAGATGATTGCGTAGTTCATGCGGAATGCTGTGCTTGGTCATACATGTCCTTCCGGGAGACCCGGTTCGTTCTGGGCGGAGCGCGGGCAGAGCCTGGTTACATCGTGGAGGTGTGAATCGGTGGTGAATCGGATCAGCCGCTCAACAGCAGGCAGAGGTCCCAGCGTGTCTCTTGTGTAGTGCACTTGAGGTCTTCGAGCTGGATCAGATCCAGCCCGGCGGTACCTTCCATGAGCGTGGGGCGGGCCGGCGGCCCATGCTCCTTCAGGTACGTGGTGAGCCCGGACCGTAGCCTCGGGAGCAGGACGGGGAGCTGCCCGTCCTGCTCGTCCTCGGCGGCACGCCGGGCGGCCTGTATGAGCCCGGACCACCCGTGGCACAGGGAGGCATCGGTGAGCAGGGAGAGCTGCTGCGGGTCCAGCAGGCATCCGGCGAGTGCCTGTTCGGCCTGCTTCCGAAGCACGGTGTCGCCGAGAGCGCGCCCGGCGAGCTGCAGCGCACGGGCGATCCCCGGGGTGCCGTAACACCACGACGGTCGCTTCGGGCCCGTGCGCCCGGTGCTGCCGTGCCGCTGCTCCCGCAGGTCGATCCACTCCGGCCAGCGGGCGGAGTACCCATTGCCGCTCTTCCAGTCGTCCATCCACTGGCCGATGCGAGTAATGGCACGTTTCTGGCCGGCCACGGTGTACCCGTGCAGAGTGGAGGTGGAGAGCAGCGCGAGGGGCCCGGTGATGCCGTGGGCGAGGCCGAAGTTGCCGTGCCCGTCGGCCGGCCACGCAGTCCCCGCTTCGCCGATGCTCCACCAGCCGGGTAGCCTCCGCCCGCCGATGGTGATGGGTTCGCAGAGCTGAACGAGGTAGGACAGGATGCCGTACAGCTCGGCGGCGTTGCCTTGACGCAAGTGGTAGACGCCCAACCCGGTCAGCCCGCTGATCAGGTCGAACTCGGCAGTCTTCGCGGTCCGCCCGCTTTCCAACCGGGCGCGGGCGCCTTCCAGTCGCGAGGCCGTGATGCGCCGTACATGACCATCGAGGACAGACAGGAGCCGCCCGGCGGAGGGGGTGTCCGTGAAAGTGAGGACGTAGGCGACTGCTGGGGCACCCTCGTACAGGCCGAATCCCTCGGGGCCCGCCATGATCGGCATACGGAACATGGACTCGGCGCACGCCCGCATCGCTTCTGTGTCACCCACGCCGACACGCTCTCTGACCGCATGTAAAAGGGTGAGGCCGGCGGCTCCGGAGTACAGCGACTGCGGCCGGCCGGGCACCGCCTGGGTTGTGGAGTTCACTGCTATGCCTCCGGCCACGCGAGGCACGCGATGGCAGTCTGACGGGCGATACGGCGGCAGGCCTTCTCGTCGTCGCGGTTGACGCCGCGCATCCGGTTGTGATGCATGTGCAGCAGCGACTCCAGCACCGCATCAACATCCATGGCATCATCCAGATACTCACGGTAGCGGGTCAGAGCGTCACCGCGACGGTGCCATGCGTCGGTGAGGGACGCGGGCCAGCCATGCGAGGCTGGACTTCCGGTTCGAACGAGAGCGATGGCCTGGTCGGTCGCAGCGCGTCCTGCGGCAGCCGGCACCGGACGTTCGGCCAGCCAGCGCAGGCCCTCGTCGTCACCGAGCAGACCGCGGGCCATATCGACCATTCCGACGGCCGTGAGCGCTTGGCCGTCGACGCCTGGCGTTGCGACACCGCCGAGGGCTGTGGCTGCGAAGTACGAATCGGCGACGAACACGGCTTCCGCATGGGCCATGGCTCGACCGTTGCCGTAACGGCCGATTTCGGGAGTGTAGGTGGTGAATGCCAGGTCACTGATCACGCCGTGGTCGTGCAGTATCGCAGCCCAGTTGCCGATCGCTTCGGTGTAGGCGCTGCGTTGGCCCGCGCTCGCGGCGCGAATGCGCAGGCGGATGTGGTCGGCGCCGTGTGGGGTGCGGTAGCGGATGAACCACCAGTCAGGACAGCCATGCAGACGCGGAGTGAAAGCGGTCAGGCTCTGGGTGATCAGCTCATCGTGGAGGTCGGGGTGCGCGTACAGCCGCACGTTCACCCAGAACGCGTTGGGCGCGGCGGGCAGGGGGCCGAGCGTACGGTTGCGCTGCACGGGCAGGCGGCCGGTGAGGGGATTGGGTGAGGGTGGCCGGGTGCTGGTCATGGGCACGGCTACCTCGTGGACACGGCCGCCGATCCAGCCGAACCCGTCCTCCGGCGGTGCCTCGGTGAGCACGGCCTGCCCGTTACGGTTCAGGTGCTTCCGCAGGATCGCGGCATGTGCGGGTACGTCGAGCGTCAGCCGTAGGGCACGGTCGTCGTCGCGTAGCTCGACGGGCCCCTGGCACTGCCACGTCTTCCGCCAGGAGGTGAGGGCATCCATCCACGGTCCGCTGTGAGCTGTACTGATCTTCGTGGAGTCCCTCAAGCCTGGGTTACGCTTCCAGGCGTAAGGAGAACCACGAGCAATGCCAGCACCCCGTAAGTACCCCGATGAGCTGCGTGAGCGGGCGGTGCGCGAGGTCCGCGCGACCGGCCGCCCTGTGGCCCACGTCGCCCGCGACCTCGGCATCCACAAGGAAGCCCTGCGGTCCTGGGTCCGCCAGGCCGAGGCGGACGCCGGCGAGCGTGACGACCGGCTGACGACCGCCGAGCGCGACGAGTTGAAGGAACTCCGCAAGGAGAACGCCGAGTTGAGGCGGGCCAACGAGATCCTGAAGGCCGCCTCGGTGTTTTTTGCCCAGGAGATCGACCGTCCCCGGACGAGGCCGAGCAGGTGATCGACCACCTGCGCGACAAGGGCCTCGGGGTCGATCCCGTCTGCCGGGTGCTGGATGTGTCGCCGTCGACGTACTTCGCGCGCAAGACGCGGCCGAAGTCGGCCCGACGCCTGCGCGACGAAGAACTGATCCCGCTGGTCACAGCCGCGTGGGAGGACTCCGGGCGCACCTACGGCGCACGCCGCGTCACCCGCGCCCTGGTCCGCGCCGGACACACGGTGGCCCGCTGCACGGTCGAGCGGCTGATGGGCGAGCTCGGCATCGAGGGCGTCATCCGCGGGCAGCGCCGCCGCACCACGGTCCCCGAGCCGGCCGCGCCGCGCCCGCCGGACCTGGTCAACCGCCGTTTCACCGCCGAGCGGCCCAACCAGCTGTGGCTGGCGGACCTGACCTACATCCGCACCTGGTCGGGGTGGGTCTACGTCGCGTTCGTCCTGGACGCGTACTCACGCCGGATCGTGGGCTGGCAGGCCGCCACGCACCTGCGCACGGACCTGCCGCTGGACGCACTGGAGATGGCGCTGTGGCGGCAGAGGATCAAGAAGGACGCCGATCTCATCCATCACAGCGACCGCGGGTCGCAGTACGTATCCATTCGGTACACGGAACGTCTCGCCGAGGTCGGTGCCTCGGCGTCGGTCGGGTCCGTCGCGGACAGTTATGACAACGCGATGGCCGAGGCCCTCAACGGCACGTTCAAAGCCGAACTGATCGAACATCAGGGGCCATGGCGGGACTTCGACCAGGTCGAGCGGGCCGTCTTCCAGTGGGTCGCGTGGTACAACGGTGAACGACTCCACTCCGCCCTGGGCTACGTGCCGCCCGACGAGTACGAGCAGACGTACTGGGCGTACCTGGAGGAAGTCCCGCAGACCGCTTGATCACACGATCGCGGACTCTACGAAA
>NZ_PGSG01000008.1 GCF_002843305.1 Streptomyces barkulensis | reverse complement strand
ACCCCAGGGGCTTTGAGAAGTGATCTTGTGTCCGGGTTCGTCATGCCAGTCCGAGGGCGGTGAGGGGCCGCAGGTGGTCGCGGGCGGTACGGCGGAGGGCGGCTGCGATGTTGGTGTGACCGTCCTGGCGGTGGACGCCGATGGCGAGGTTGCTCCCCCAGCCTTCGGCCGGGAGGTGCCCCCAGGCCGGCCATGATGCGGGGCAGGTGCCGGGTGCGGATGTGCGGGGCGTCCTCGTGGAAGGTGCGGTCGCGGACGTGGTGCAGCTGGTTCTCAATGCGCCAGTGGCCGCGGATCCAGGCTGCGGGCTCGTGGCCGCCGGCCGCACCGGGCGGCAGGCTGGTGACCAGGTAGATCCGCTCGATCGTCAGCTTTCCCGTGCCAAGATCGCGTCTCCAGCGCACGACCTGGAGGGCTTGGCGGGCGTGCGGGTGGTCGAGGTGAGCGAAGGCGGCGGTCTTCAGGCGTCGGATCTCGTCGCGGTGACGGGCCCGGGTGCGCTCGACGTGGTCGAGGCGGATGTCGCGCCAGGGCAGGCGGCGGAGGCGCTCATGCAGTCCGGGGTGGTTCCGCTTCACGACGGCCAGGTAGTGCGCTCCTCGTTCGTGCAGGTAGGCGGCGTGGTCGTGCTGGGTGTGCAAGGCGTCCGCCGTGATGACGGCGTCGGTCAGGTCGACGCCGTCCAGGAGCGGGGCGAAGGCCGGGATCTCGTTGCTCCTGCCGTCGATCTGTCGTTGCGCAAGGACCTCGCCGCTGTGGGTCATCGCGGCGATCAGTGCGGTGGCCGTCCGGCGGGTGGTGCGGGAACCGCGGAGGGTCTTGCCATCGACGGCGATGACCTTCCGTTTCGAGTTCGGGGCCTTGCGTGCCCGGAGGAAGTCGCCAATGGCGCGGTCGAGGGCGTCGCCGTCCGCAGCGGCGAGGACGAGGCGGACGGTGGTGGCATGGGGCGGGCGGATCAGTCCGGTGGGGGTACCTCCCGGCCGGAGGCTGGGGGAGGGTCGGGGCGGGATCCGAGCAGGGCCAGGACGTGCTGGGGGGGCGTCGGCGATCCACTCGCCGATCGCCGTGATGGAGGCGGCACCGGCCAGAACGGCGGCAGCCGCGGCGGTGAGAAGGGCCGTCCAGGGGGAGCGGATGCCGCGACGGGCCCGCGGGTCGGGCACCGTGGCCAGAAAACCCCGCAGGTCAGCGACTGTCTGCAGCGGGATCGGGTCGGGGGTGTCCCCCAGTTGCCGAAGGCATGACGGCATGCGGGAAGATGGGTGCGCAGGCATGGACTCGCTCGGTGCTCATACGGACTCGACACCCACATGATCACCAGCGTCCATGCCTGTTCTGTGTCCAGGGTCACCGCTGGCAGAAGTCGACAAGCCGCCACATCCGGAGCTCAGCAGGCGAACCGCCCACCTCGGCACTTCTCAAAGACCCTGCCTCCGACCCCGAGGACATCAGCCTGCTCTGCGGGCCCGCTATCGAGATCATCAAAGTCTGACGCACGCGGACCGCGCGCACGCCCGCTCGCGTACGGCGCCGAGCAGATGAAGAAGGCCCCCGTGAAGATCACGGGGGCCTTCTGTTCGAACCGTCTCCCCTGGTGAGGGGCGGAGCCGCCTAAGGGAATCGAACCCTTGACCTACGCATTACGAGAGCCACAAGATCATCCCGGGTGGTGCTGGGCAGTGCCACTGAGTCCCGTTTCCGCTGATCAGAGACTTGCGACCCCGTTCGGCGTGACACCCAGTCCAGCCTGCGCCACCCCGTCCGCTCACGCAGCGTTCACGCTTCAGACCTACGCTTACATACCAGCAACTGGGCAGCCCGAACTGCTATCAGGGCAGATATGCGACCAAAGGGAATAGCTGCAGCGGAGTCGCGCTGCCAGGACGAGTACTCATTCTGGGGCCAGCGGTCCAGGTGTCACCCAGTGATCGTACGGCAACGGGTGGCTGCCACCGCTGAAGCAAAGACGGCCACGACGGCTACCACAGCAACCCAGGATGTCCGGTTCCGCTGACCCTGGTGTGAGGTGGTGTCGAGGACCGCAGTGAGGACGGCGATGCCGTGCTACCACATGATCCGCTCGACGCGCTTGTGATTCCCCAGCCAGCCCCGGCGACGCAGTTCGGCTGCGTCTCAGAGCACCCCATAGATGCCTTCTTGGGGGGCGAGGCGGATGACGGTGATGTCTTACGAGAGCACGGCATCGGTCCGCCGATGTACTTGATACCGAATTGCGGGCGACGTCGGTTCGGCGTCCTGCCCGAGGTCAGTACGAGATCGACCGCGTTCTGCTTGCACTCCCCCGAGTACCGCTTCGTGCACTACTTGCCACCTGGCACCGCTCCCTCCGGGGTGAGCTGTACTGATCTTCGTGGAGTCCCTCAAGCCTGGGTTACGCTTCCAGGCGTAAGGAGAACCACGAGCAATGCCAGCACCCCGTAAGTACCCCGATGAGCTGCGTGAGCGGGCGGTGCGCGAGGTCCGCGCGACCGGCCGCCCTGTGGCCCACGTCGCCCGCGACCTCGGCATCCACAAGGAAGCCCTGCGGTCCTGGGTCCGCCAGGCCGAGGCGGACGCCGGCGAGCGTGACGACCGGCTGACGACCGCCGAGCGCGACGAGTTGAAGGAACTCCGCAAGGAGAACGCCGAGTTGAGGCGGGCCAACGAGATCCTGAAGGCCGCCTCGGTGTTTTTTGCCCAGGAGATCGACCGTCCCCGGACGAGGCCGAGCAGGTGATCGACCACCTGCGCGACAAGGGCCTCGGGGTCGATCCCGTCTGCCGGGTGCTGGATGTGTCGCCGTCGACGTACTTCGCGCGCAAGACGCGGCCGAAGTCGGCCCGACGCCTGCGCGACGAAGAACTGATCCCGCTGGTCACAGCCGCGTGGGAGGACTCCGGGCGCACCTACGGCGCACGCCGCGTCACCCGCGCCCTGGTCCGCGCCGGACACACGGTGGCCCGCTGCACGGTCGAGCGGCTGATGGGCGAGCTCGGCATCGAGGGCGTCATCCGCGGGCAGCGCCGCCGCACCACGGTCCCCGAGCCGGCCGCGCCGCGCCCGCCGGACCTGGTCAACCGCCGTTTCACCGCCGAGCGGCCCAACCAGCTGTGGCTGGCGGACCTGACCTACATCCGCACCTGGTCGGGGTGGGTCTACGTCGCGTTCGTCCTGGACGCGTACTCACGCCGGATCGTGGGCTGGCAGGCCGCCACGCACCTGCGCACGGACCTGCCGCTGGACGCACTGGAGATGGCGCTGTGGCGGCAGAGGATCAAGAAGGACGCCGATCTCATCCATCACAGCGACCGCGGGTCGCAGTACGTATCCATTCGGTACACGGAACGTCTCGCCGAGGTCGGTGCCTCGGCGTCGGTCGGGTCCGTCGCGGACAGTTATGACAACGCGATGGCCGAGGCCCTCAACGGCACGTTCAAAGCCGAACTGATCGAACATCAGGGGCCATGGCGGGACTTCGACCAGGTCGAGCGGGCCGTCTTCCAGTGGGTCGCGTGGTACAACGGTGAACGACTCCACTCCGCCCTGGGCTACGTGCCGCCCGACGAGTACGAGCAGACGTACTGGGCGTACCTGGAGGAAGTCCCGCAGACCGCTTGATCACACGATCGCGGACTCTACGAAA
>NZ_PGSG01000007.1 GCF_002843305.1 Streptomyces barkulensis | reverse complement strand
TTTCGTAGAGTCCGCGATCGTGTGATCAAGCGGTCTGCGGGACTTCCTCCAGGTACGCCCAGTACGTCTGCTCGTACTCGTCGGGCGGCACGTAGCCCAGGGCGGAGTGGAGTCGTTCACCGTTGTACCACGCGACCCACTGGAAGACGGCCCGCTCGACCTGGTCGAAGTCCCGCCATGGCCCCTGATGTTCGATCAGTTCGGCTTTGAACGTGCCGTTGAGGGCCTCGGCCATCGCGTTGTCATAACTGTCCGCGACGGACCCGACCGACGCCGAGGCACCGACCTCGGCGAGACGTTCCGTGTACCGAATGGATACGTACTGCGACCCGCGGTCGCTGTGATGGATGAGATCGGCGTCCTTCTTGATCCTCTGCCGCCACAGCGCCATCTCCAGTGCGTCCAGCGGCAGGTCCGTGCGCAGGTGCGTGGCGGCCTGCCAGCCCACGATCCGGCGTGAGTACGCGTCCAGGACGAACGCGACGTAGACCCACCCCGACCAGGTGCGGATGTAGGTCAGGTCCGCCAGCCACAGCTGGTTGGGCCGCTCGGCGGTGAAACGGCGGTTGACCAGGTCCGGCGGGCGCGGCGCGGCCGGCTCGGGGACCGTGGTGCGGCGGCGCTGCCCGCGGATGACGCCCTCGATGCCGAGCTCGCCCATCAGCCGCTCGACCGTGCAGCGGGCCACCGTGTGTCCGGCGCGGACCAGGGCGCGGGTGACGCGGCGTGCGCCGTAGGTGCGCCCGGAGTCCTCCCACGCGGCTGTGACCAGCGGGATCAGTTCTTCGTCGCGCAGGCGTCGGGCCGACTTCGGCCGCGTCTTGCGCGCGAAGTACGTCGACGGCGACACATCCAGCACCCGGCAGACGGGATCGACCCCGAGGCCCTTGTCGCGCAGGTGGTCGATCACCTGCTCGGCCTCGTCCGGGGACGGTCGATCTCCTGGGCAAAAAACACCGAGGCGGCCTTCAGGATCTCGTTGGCCCGCCTCAACTCGGCGTTCTCCTTGCGGAGTTCCTTCAACTCGTCGCGCTCGGCGGTCGTCAGCCGGTCGTCACGCTCGCCGGCGTCCGCCTCGGCCTGGCGGACCCAGGACCGCAGGGCTTCCTTGTGGATGCCGAGGTCGCGGGCGACGTGGGCCACAGGGCGGCCGGTCGCGCGGACCTCGCGCACCGCCCGCTCACGCAGCTCATCGGGGTACTTACGGGGTGCTGGCATTGCTCGTGGTTCTCCTTACGCCTGGAAGCGTAACCCAGGCTTGAGGGACTCCACGAAGATCAGTACAGCTCACACGTACTCGTGACGGTTGTAGTCACCGCCGACCTGGGTCACCCTGGCGTGCCCCGATGCCTCAACTCGCTGCTGCACCGGAGGCGTTCCGGCGTCTTCGTACGTCGTCACGGCTGCTCCGGGCGGTAAGTGATCTGGTCTCCGCCGACCTGCACCACTTGCGCATGGCCGCTGGCCCTGGCCTTCTGCCTCACCGGGGCTGAACGTTCGCCGGTTTTCCGGCTCCCGGCCGGTGCCTGCGCCGCAGGATCCCGCAGATGCGGGGGCGGGACATCGCTTTCCTCGGTGATGTAAGGGCTGACCAGTGCCGGCGGCACCCGGGGGACGAGCACCCTGCAGGGCTCTTCGAAGTCCGGCTTCCCCTGCACGCGGGCGGTGGAGACCAGGAACTGGCGCTCGTCGAGCGTCAGGGTACGTCCCGCGTGCACGGTGCGACGGAAGGTGATCTCCGAGATCACGGCCGCGAGGAAGGAACCGTGTTCCAGGGCGGCGGTCATGGCCTGGCGCACGGCCTGGCTGTCGACGAATCGGCACGCATCGTTGATCGCACCGCCTCGGTAGCCCGGCATCACCAGCGAGCCGATATGCACGCTGGCCCGCAGCCGGATCGGCGGCGCGCTGGCCAGGCGCATCTTGTCGTAGCGGGCCAGGGCATCGTTCAGGTGCCCGAGCAGCGGATCGATCAGCCGCGCCGCATCCCGGGCCGGCAGCACGAAGATGACGCCGTCGCCTCTCTCTTTGTAGTCATCTTCCTCAGGTCTGACAGCGTCCAGCCCGCTCTGGGCGAACACGGTGGTCAGAACGTCGTCCAGATCGGAGCGCACCGGAGCCATCCTCGCTTCGGGAATCTGGCTGTAGCCCTTCATGTCGACGACCAAAAATGCATGCTCCGGCGGTACGTCGACAGGGTCGGGCAGGGCAGGGGAGGTCATGGAATCACCGGCCTTTCAGCCACGTCGGTCCAGGTCGGCGCACCATGCTGGCCGGACCCGGGCGAAGACGGTGCCCAGTACTGGGCACCTATCCGGTGCTCTCCGTCACGTCTGTGCGTGCGCGTGGGCCTGGATGGAGGCGATGTCCTTGATGAGCAGGCCACCGCCGGCTTCCGTGTCCAGCCAGCCGTGCTCGCGCCACGCCTTGATCGCCGTTCCAACCGCGTTGCGGGACGCGCCGATCATCTGTGCGAGTTCCGCCTGCGTGAGGCGCACCGAGATCTCCGACGCCGCTGCGGAGGCGGACCGGGCCAGACGGCTCAGTGCCGAGGCCAGGCGGGCGGGGACCGGGGCGGTGGCGAGTTCCAGCCGCACGGTTTCCGCTTCGCGGACGCGGGTGATGGCATGGCGCAACAACGGGGCCAGGAGACCGTGCTGCTCGACGAAGGCGAGGAAATCGGCAGCGGGGACGATACGCACGTGACAGATCTCGGCCGCGATCACGGACGCGGTCCGCGGCTGCGCGTCCAAAACGGCCAACTCGCCCAGTAGCTCGCCGGCTCCCCGCACGGCTAGGAGGGTCCGCTCTCCGTTCTCTCCGACCAGCGTCACCAGGGCTGATCCGGATTCCAGCACGATGACGTGGGTCCCGGGGTCACCTTGCCGCAGGAGGATGCTGCGGGCCGGGCGGACCCGCACGGGAGCGAGGTCACGCAGCTTGGACCACAGGCGTGGGCCGATCACGGTGGCATGCGGCTGATACATAGACCCCCCGAGGTGTGGCACCCGTCACATGCGGGATGGTCTCAAGAGGTGATGTAGGTGATCAACAATCCGATTCCGGCCATACCGAGGGCGGATACTGTGAGGTCTACGGCCACCCTGATGGCCCGGAACTTCCGGTGGGCGAGCGCGGCCAGCCGCGCCACCTGAAACGCGTCCGCACGCAACTGCTCCTCACGACCCATGGCGGCAAGAACGGCCATGAGGGCCCCGGGATTTTCCTCAGAAGACGGGCCGTCCATCCCGGTGAGCGCCCTGCCGCGCGGAAGCACCGGGCGGATCGCCAACAAGGCGGCGATGAGAGCCGTGCCCAGCAACCCGCACACCAGCGTCAACGCGGCCCTTACAGGCCACACGGCGTCGTCCAGCGTCGACAGCGCCGCGACATCGACAGCCAACAACCCTCCAGCCAGGCCACACAACGCTGTTGCTTTGCTGTCGGCCCGCTGCACCTCGACGAACAAGTCTGCGGCCCTGCTCCGCAGCCTGCCCACCGTGTCTTGAGAGGGAACTGTCGCCGCATCCTCGCCTGATCCGCTCACGGGCCCTCCACGCTCGAAGCGAAGTACACCAACAACGTGGAACCAAACTGCCTGTGCGCAGGCCTCGGACGTGCCCATCACAGGGCATAGGCGATGCTCGGTTCGTCACACCAAGGGGTGAAGCCACAGGCTGACTGAAATCAGGCCGTGAAGCCGAATTGGGGTGCTGACCGGGTCACCCTCAGCCTGTGGTGGGCTGGCGGCTGTCTGTGGTGGGGGAGGGGCGCGGAACCTGGCGTGATCATCTTCTGTTGGGGGTTTCCGCGGTGGGGGCTCGCCCGGAAACCGTTCGGTGCCCAACCAGCGACTGTGGAAGAGTAGTTGGCCGACTTGCGGGGGCGGGCGGCGACGAGGGGGGCCGGGTCATGGCGGTGGTGCTGCCGGACGGTGCGGACACCATTTTGGATCTGATCGGGGTGGGCTGGCCCAACGTCGACGAGGACGCCTACCGCGACATGGCCACGGATCTGCGGGACTTCGCCGACGACGTGGACGAGGACTCCCACGCCGCGCACCAGAGCATGCAGCGGCTGATCTCGTCGGGCCAGAGCGAGGCGCTGGGCGCGCTGAACGGCTACTGGGGCAAGGTCAAGGACAAGCATCTGAAGGATCTGGGCGACGCGGCCCGGATCTTCGCCGATGCCATGGACGCGGCGGCCGACATCATCGAGAGCCGCAAGTGGGTCGCCGTCGGGGAGCTGACCGCGTGCGCGGCCTCGGCCGGTATCTCCCTGGCCGCCGCCCCGTTCACCGCGGGGCTGTCCACGCTGATCGGCGCGGGCGCGATCCAGGCCTGCCGGATCGCGGTCAAGCGGGCGATCAAGGAGATGATGGACCTGGCGGTGGAGCAGATCGTCACCGCCATGACCGAGCCCGCGGCGGCCGCGCTGGAGAACATGGCCGCCGAACTGGTCGTCCAGCTCGCCTCCAACGGCCTGGGCACCCAGGACGGCGTCGACATCGCCCAGGTCGGCGCGGCCGGCCGGGAAGGCTTCGCCGACGGCGTGCAGTCCGGCAAGGAGTCCCTGCACCTGGCCTCCGCCGACGGCCCCGGGCCGGGGGGCCTGCCGAGCCTGGGCGGGATGCTGGGCACCCTGGACATCGACGAGGACGAGCACGACCGGGCCGCCACCAAGCTCAACAGCGTCAGCACCTCGCTCAACGGCCGCACCACCGGCAAGCTGACCAAAGCCAAGAGCAGCCACAACCGCACCCGCGGCAAGGACGAGGTCGCCCAGGCCATCGACACCGTCGCCGACAAGATGATGGCCTCCCTGGAGAAGGCCACCAAACAACTCGGCGACCACATGGGCGGGGCGCTGCCCAAGGGCGTGCGCGGCATCGCCGGCTCCCACAAGGACAACGACCGCCGCACCAAGGACTCCTTCGACAAGATCAAGATTGATGGCGGAGACGGCCGCGGCGACCGCAGTGGGAAAGGCCCCGGCGGGGCTGACCGGCCCGCCGGTCCCGGCCCTCGCCGCGGCGGGGAGCGGCCCCGTTCCCTGCGGGACGCCACGGAGCGCCCCCGGGAGAAGGCGATCCCGCTGTTCAAGCGCCGCTGCAAGACCGACCCGGTCGACGTGGCCAGCGGCGAGATGGTCCTGGCCCACACCGACCTGGCCCTGCCGGGGGTACTGCCGCTGGTGCTGCGCCGCACCCACCTCTCCAGCTACCGCTGGGGACACTGGTTCGGGCCCAGCTGGGCCTCCACCCTGGACGAGCGCCTGGAGGTGACCGACCGCGGCACCCTGTGGGCGCGCGAGGACGGATCGATCCTCACCTACCCGGCCCTCCCCGGCGAGGGAAGCGAGGCGGTCTGGCCCCTGGAAGGCGACCGGCTGCCCCTGGCCTTCGCCGAACGCAGCGTCCTGGGCGAGATGACCTACGCGGTCACCGATACCCGCTCCGGGATCACCCGCTACTTCACCGGCAGCCCCCACCAGGGCAGCCTGTACTGGCTGAACGAGATCGAGGACCGCAACGGCAACAGCGTCCACATCGCGCGGAGCGAGGGCGGCCTGCCCACTGCGGTGACCCACGACGGCGGCTACCGCGTGACCCTGTCGCGGGAAGCGGACCTGGACCGCATCGCAGACATCAGCCTCCACACCCCCAACGGCCCCACCCGCGTCACGGCCTTCGGGTACGACGCAGCCGGCCGCCTGGAGACCGTGACGAACTCCTCCGACCGGCCGCTGCGCTTCACCTACGACCCGGACGGGCGGATCACGTCCTGGACCGACCGCAACGACTCCACCTACCACTACGTCTACGACACCGAAGGACGGGTCAGCCGCACGACCGGCCCGGCCGGCTTCCTGTCGTCCACCTTCGCCTACCAGCCCGCCGACGCGGACGGCCACCGCACCACCCACTTCACCGACTCCACCGGCGCCACCACCGCCTTCCGCATCAACCAGGCCCACCAGGTCGTCACCGAAACCGACCCCCTGGGCCACACCACACACTTCGACTTCGACCCCTACGACCGCCTGCTGGCCGTCACCGACCCCCTGGGCCACACCACCCGCTTCGAACGCGACGAGCACGGCAACCTCACCGCGATGACCGCGCCCGACGGGGCACGCACCACCGCCGCCTACAACCACCTGCACCTCCCCGTCGAGATCACCGAACGCGGCGGCCGGCGGACGCGCTACACCTACGACGACCGCGGCAACCTGGCCTCCACGACCGACCCGGCCGGCGCGAGAACCGAGTACGAGGTCAACGCCCACGGCCACCTGACCGCCATCCGCGACGCCCTGGGCCAGACCACACGAATCACCCCCAACCCGGCCGGCCTCCCCGAGGCGGTCACCGCCCCCGGCGGCGCAACCGCCACCTGCGCCCGCGACGCCTTCGGCCGCGTCACCGCGGCCACCGACGCCCTGGGCCACACCGTCCGCCAGGCCTGGACCGTGGAGGGAAAACCGGCCTGGCGCGAGCTACCCGACGGCACCCGGGAGGAATGGACCTGGGACGGCGAAGGCAACCTGCTGCGCCACACCGACCGCATGGGCCGCACCAGCACCCACACCCACACCCACTTCGACCAGCCCACCGCCACCCGCACCACCGACGGCGAATACCGCTTCGCCCACGACACCGAACTACGCCTGACCCGCGTCACCAACGCCCAGGGCCTGACCTGGCACTACACCTACGACGCGGCCGGCCGCCTGACCCGCGAGACCGACTTCGACGGCCGCACCATCACCTACGAACACGACCCGGCCGGCCGCCTCAAATCCCGCACCAACGCCGCCGGCCAGACCCTGACCTTCGAACGCGACACCCTCGGCCGCGTCACCGAACTACGCCACAGCGACGGACCGGTCTCCACCTTCACCCACGACGAAGCCGGCCACCTCACCCGCATCACCAACGCCCACGCCACCATCGAACTGGAACGGGACGCCGCCGGCCGCATCACCGCCGAGACGGTCAACGACCGCACCCTCACCCACGCCTACGACGCGCTCGGCCGCCGCACCCACCGCCGCACCCCCTCCGGCGCCACCAGCACCCTCACCTACACCCCCCAAGGCCTGACCGCCTACGAGATGGGCGAACACACCTTCCACTTCGACCGCGACGCCCTCGGCCGCGAGACCACCCGAGACCTCGACGGGCGCCTGACCCTCCACCACACCTGGGACACCCTCGGCCGCCTCACCGGCCAGTCCCTGACCACCCCCGGCACCGACATCCTGACCCGCACCTTCACCTACCGGGCCGACGGCGCCCCCACCGGCATCGACGACACCCTGGCCGGCCCCCGCACCCTCACCCTCGACCCCTCCGGCCGCATCACCGCCGTTCAGGCCCGCGGCTGGCGGGAAACCTACGCCTACAACGCAGCCGGCGACCAGACCCACACCACCCTGCCCGCCCAGGCCCCCGGCCAGGACACCGCCGGCCCCCGCACCCAGCAGGGCACCCGCATCACCCGAGCCGGCCGCACCCACTACCACTACGACCCCGCCGGCCGCCTCATCCGCCGCCAGACCACCACCCTGTCCGGCAAGACCCTCACCTGGCACTTCCACTGGGACGCCGAAGACCGCCTCACCCACCTCCAAACCCCAGGCGGCACCCACTGGCACTACCGCTACGACGCCCTGGGCCGCCGCATCACCAAACACCACCTGGACCCCGACGGCCGGCTCCTGGAGACCACCACCTACTGCTGGGACGGCGCCCAACTGGCCGAACAGACCACCGGCCCCACCACCCTCACCTGGGACTACACCGGCCTGCACCCACTGGCCCAACGCGAGACGAAAACCGACACCGACCAGCACGAGATCGACCGGCGCTTCTTCGCCATCGTCGCCCACCTCGACGGCAGCCCCAGCGAACTCATCGACCCCGACGGCGACATCGCCTGGCGAACACGCAGCACCACCTGGGGCGCCACCCAGTGGAACCGCGACGCCACCGCCTACACCCCGCTGCGCTACCCCGGCCAGTACCACGACCCCGAAACCGGCCTCCACTACAACCTCAACCGCTACTACGACCCCGCCCTCGGCCGCTACATCACCCCCGACCCCCTCGGCCTCGCCCCCGCCATCAACCACTACGCCTACGTCCCCAACCCCTTCACCCTGGCCGACCCCCTCGGCCTGGCCGGCTGCGAAGCAGACCCGACCTGGGGCGGACGCGTCACCTTCACCCGCGACCAGCACGGACGCCCATACGAGATGAACGCCACCGTCACCCGCGACATGCTCGACGAAGGCACAGACGCCAGGCAGTCACTCAGACCCCCCGGCTTCCTCGGCGGCGACTACAACCAGGCACGAGGACACATCCTGGCCAACATGCTCGGCGGCTCCGGCGACACCCTGGACAATCTCTTCACCATCACCCAGAACCCCACCAACAGCCCCGAAATGCGGGACCTCGAACAAGACATCTACAACGCGGTCAAAAAAGACGGAAAGATCGTCACCTACAACGTCTACCTCGAATACAGCGACGACCAGAAAGACTCCGTACCGAAGTACATCCAGCTCGAAGCCTACGATCAAAAAGGAAAAACGATCGTGGACACCACCCTGGAAAACCCCGCCCACGCACAGCAGCAGCGACACCGCCAAGGACTCCAGCCATGACCGGCCTCGACAACCTGACCCAGCTCTGCCCCCCACCCGCCACACCCCCGGCCGTGGACTGGCCGACCGTCGAGACCACCCTCGGCACACGCCTGCCCGACGACTACAAACACCTGGCCTCCACCTACGGACCCGGCGCGTTCTGCGACTTCCTCCGCATCTACCACCCCCACGCCCCCACCCCATGGGCCAACCTCACCGGCCCCATGCCCGCCACCCTGCGCGACCAACTCACCCAGGACCGCGACCAGGACAGATTCCCCGTCCCCCACGACCCCCAGGAGCTGTTCGCCATCGGAGTGACCGACAACGGCAACCACCTGTTCTGGATCACCACACCCCACACCGCCCCCGACACCTGGCGCATCACCGTCAACCAGCCCCGCGGCCACGACTGGTACACCTTCGACGGCACCCTCACCGACTTCCTCACCGCCGTCCTCACCCGGCAAGTCCAGGTCCCCGTCTTCCCCGACGACCTCCTCGACGGCGGAGTCTCCTTCACCCCGGCCCCCACCCAGACCACCCCCGCACCGACACCGTCCCCCAGCACCGGGCGGCGCATCGACTCCCAAGCCGTACGCGCCTGGGCCCGCGCCAACGGCTACGACCTCCCCGACCGCGGACGCATCCCCGCCACCATCCTCCAGGCCTGGGAAGAAGCCCACCCCGCCTGAACCACCACCCTGCCGTAGTGCTCCCGCGCCGTGACGGCACCGGCAGGTTGGAGTTGTACGGGTGGTGTACGGGCGAAAACACCACACGGCCGGTGCGCGGTGGGCCATGATCCCTCCCCATGGGCTCGGGGGCAGCGGCCCTACGGTGTCGGCGAGAGAGGGGCAGGCGGAATGACCGACAAGATCACCAGCGGGCAGTGGGCGGTCCTGGATCATCTCGCTGCGGCGGAGCGGGCGGGGGAGACGGTGCGGCAGACCTGGCAGCCGGTCGGCGGCCCCCTGGAGGAGCGGGCGGTGCGGGCACTGGAATGGGCCGGGCTGTGCCGCACCGTCCCCGCCTCCGAGGTCCTGCGCGCCCACGCCGCCCGCCCGCCCGAGGCCCGGGCCGCCCGCATCACCCCCGAAGGCCTGGACGCGCTGGCCTGGCACCACCACCGCACCAACGCCGACCGGCCGTGCCCGGCCTGGACCGCGAAGGCGGCCGACCCCGCCTACCAAGAGGTCGCCCTCCAGCCGCACGAGATGCTCCTGCTGCGCCGCTACACCCACCTCCTGCCCGACCTGGCCGCCGCCCCGGCGGCGGCCGGCACCCTGTGGGAGGCACTGATCGAGGCCCACTACGACACCGCCACCAACCGGTGGCGCCTGCAGCTCGACGACACCGGCCTGGCGGGCCTGGCCCACGCCGTCCACCTGGAGGCGCTGGCCGGGCAGGTCGCCGCCCGCAACCGCCTCCACCGCGCCTACGGCCTCACCCACCCCCACCCCACCCCCGATGCTTCCCTAACCGAGGCCGCGACGGTCGACGCGGCGGCCCTGGAGTGACCACCGACGGCTGGAGCTCCCCGGCTGTTCCTCTTGGCGGCTGCGGAGCCTGGACAGCGGTCACTGGAGCGGGCCGCAAGGCCAACTGTTGTCAGAGTTCGGTCGTGTGTGGTTCCGGCCATGGCCAGGGGTGGGCTGGTGTCCCGTCCGCTTCCAGGCCGTAGCGCAGCAGATGCTCTTCCGTCACCTCGCCGTACATCTCCGCTATGTCCCGCAACAGTTTGGGTGCCGAGATCTCCCCGGCGTCGATGGCGATGCGGTAGAGCCGCTCGGCTTCCTCGCGCTCTCCGTCCTTCTCACGGAGGTCTGCGATGTACGGCAAGACGCCGGGATCTTTGGTGTCAGCAGCTTGCTGGAGAAGCCGCTCGGCTTCCTCGCGCTCTCCGGCCTTCCTGCGGAGTTCTGCCAGGTGCACCAAAGCGGTGGGGTCTCCGGCTTCGACCGCTGCCCGGTGGAGCCGTTCGGCCTCCTGAATGTCTCCAGCGCTCGCTCGAGACTCCGCCAGATGCCACAAGGCGTCGGTGTCCCCAGCATCGGCGGCAGCTTGGCGGAGTCGTTCGGTCTCTTCCTGGTTCCCGGTCGCCTGGCGCAGATCTGCCAGGGCGGTCAGGGGATCGGTGTCGCCGGTGTCGGCGGCTTGCCTGGCGAGTTGTTCGGCCGCCTCCTGCTCTCCCGCCCTCTCCAGCAACAACACCAAGGAGAACAAAGCGGAAGGATCCCCTGCATCGGCGGCGATGCGGTAGAGCAGCTCAGCCTCGTGCCGGTTCCCGACCCTCTCCTGCCAGAACGCCAACTGAGTCAAGGCGAAAGGGTTCTCGGTGTCGATCGCTGCTTGGTAGAGCCGCTCGGCCTGCTGCAGATCCCCAGCGGCCGCCCGCAACTCCACCAGGCGGGCCAGGGCATCGACATCTTCGTCATCCGCGGCGGCACTGTAGAGCTGTTCGGCTTCTTCACGCTCCCCGGCCCTCTCGCGCATCCGAGCCAGGCTTGTCAACGCAGCGGCGTCTCCCGCGCTGGCGGCGGCGCAGTACAGCTCTGCGGTGTGGCGGTACCGGTGCCGGTCCTCAGCGGCGCGCGCCAGCGCCACAAGGTCCGCGGCATTGGCCAGGTGGTCTGCCGCGGCATGCCAGAAGGATGCGGGTGGGCACAGGTGTCGGCGGGTGGTGTGGCCGTGTTGTTCGAGGTAGTCGGCGAGACGGAACACCGGACCGGCTCCCGACGCGGGCACGGCGCCCGGACTCGGGCTGCCGGGTGGACGCCGCCGGGGGCGGACTGCGGCACGGCGCAGGCAGGCTTGCCTGCCGTGGACCAGGTGAGCGAGGTCGGCGAAGGTCTGCTCGGCCCAGTCCTCGGGCAATTCGGCAAGGTCGTGGTCGCTCAGGTAGTCGACGGCCGCGTCGATCAGGAAAGCTTGGGGAAGATGGAGGCCTATCCCGAGGCGTCGGGCGTCCATCGCCGCCTCCAGTACCGCCCGGGCCGCGGGGGTGCTGTGGTGGTAGCGGCGCAGTAGTTCGGGGGCACCGGCCAGGTCCTGGGCCAGGCGTCCGTGGTCGCGGGCGCGGGTGAGGGCGTCGGCCAGCAACTGGTCGCCGTCTGCGGCGAGGGCGGCCGCCGCGCGCAGCGCCTCGGGGGTGAAGGTGTCGGGGATGGTGAGGGTGCGCCCGGCCAGCAGCTCCCTCACCCGGCTGTGAGGGTCCGGACTGCCAGGGGTGGGCAGGGCGGTGTACTGGTCGGCGTACTGCGGCCACAGCGTGCCCAGCACCAGGACCGGTGCGCGGCCGGGGTCGGTGAGCAGGGCGTGGGCGGCGGCCGCGATCTGCTCACCGACCGTGGTGTCGCCGAGGTAGTGCTGGGCCTCGTTCAGCCACACCACCGTCCGCGGCCGCACACGCTGCAGCTCTTCCAACGCGGCGCGGGCCCGGGTGGGGTCGAAGGGGTGCCACAGCCGCCACCCGGCGCCGGCCAGCGGCTGGACGGCTTCCCAGCAGGCCCGCGTTTTGCCGGTGGAGGAGGTGCCGACCAGGACCAGCATCCGGCTGCGGCCTTCCGCGGCGTCTGCCACCGCGTGGGCCAGGGCCTGGTCGTGGTCCCGCGGCACGTAGCCGGGCAGCACCCGCTGCGGCACCACACCGGGCTGCGGTCCTCCCAGGGCGGCGTCGGCGGGGTGGACCTCCAGGTCGTGCGGGTCCCACTCACCGATCGGGCGGCCCGGCCCTTGGTCCTCGCGCTTGTCTGAGGGTGCCGCGAAGGATGCCACCGCCGCCTCCTGCACGGAGGAGTTGTAGACCACGGTGCCGATTCGGACCGTGTGGCCGGCGATGCCGCCGTGGTCGGCCCGAATGTCCGCATCCACCCAGGCGGGCTGGCCAGGGGCTGCTCCGGGGGCGGTCAGGCCGACTCCGTCCCCGGCCGGGGAGGGTTTCCGAACGTCACATCACCGTCGATGTTGACCACGCCACCGGCCAGAGAATGCCGGTCGGCCCGCACTTGCAGGTTTCCACCGACGGCCAGCCCCCGCTCCCCGGCCCGCGCCCCCTCGCTCCGTGAGGCGGCGGCCTGGTCGATCACAGCCTGTATTTCGGCCGCGACCGTCTCCCGATCTGTCTCGGGAAGCTCCTCCAGCAGCGTCTCGATCCGGGTCTGCCACACTGCCTCCTGCCGCGCCCGCACCCGTTCCACCCCGCCGGATTCCTCGGCTGCGGTCAGCTCACCGGCGGCCTGGTCCAGCCGCTCCAGCTCCACCCGTTCCCGTTCGGTCTCGCCCCGGCCCAGCAGCCGCGCGAACCCGTCGCGCAGCCCTTCCCACGCCTGGGTCCCGGCGGCCTGCACCACCGCCGTGCCCCCGGCCGCCGCGATCGCCACCAGCGTCTCCGTCAACATCCCCACGCCCCCCTTCACGCTCTGCCCGACGGGCTGTCACGACCGTAACGAATCACCGGCCCTTCCCGGCCCGGTATTGGCATCCTTCTCGGTCCGGAGCGGCAAAAGGCCGCTCCCGTCTCCGGGCCATGGGGCTTGAACGCCAGAAGGCCGAAGTGCAAATGGCTGCCGGGAACCGAGCGTCGGACCGCATGGACGGCCGAGGGACAGAACGTGGAACCACGGCTTGCGTGACGACTTGCCGAACCTCTTGCCGAATCCCTCCCGGTATGCCGGTCCTGCGTGCGGTTCATGCCAATTCCTGCAGGACGAGCCCGGCGCCGCGCATATCGGCGACCAAGCGGCTGAGGGGTGACCGGACGACCGGGTGGGCGGCTCGAAACCGAGCCACTCGCCCCGGAGGCTCTCCACACCACGTCCTCGAACAGCGCCTGCACGCCGAGCCTGAGGCTGACGCCGTCGCGGTACCGGCCGGCCAGGAACTCGGCGGCGCGTGACTGCACCGCGGCCGCCTTGAGCTGGACGGGGGCGCCGCCGTTGACAGGCCGCAGCACGAACGGGGTGTCGTCCAGCGCCCCGGCCAGGGCACGCTCGGCGGCCGCGCGGTCGGTCAGGTGCAGGTAGGCGGCCTTCTGCTCCCGCAGCCAGCCCCACAGCGCCTTGTCACTGTCGCCGAGGTCGTTCACCGCCCTCTGCACCCGCTCGGCCGCAGCCGAGGGGCGGCCGGTGGCCGCGAGATCGAACGCCTCCCGCAGCGCGACGGCCTCGCCCCGCACCGTCCCGTGCTCGGCGTAGCGCACCTCCGCCAGCGCCCGCCGGCTGCGTCGCGCCACTGCGGCACCCGCCCCAGGCAGGCCCGCAGCGCCTGCCTCACCGCGTCCAGCCCTTCGCCCTTGATCTGCCCGGCGATATCCCGGCTCAGCTTCAGCTGCGCCTGCGTCGCGGGGGAGAACAGAGCCAGGTGACGGGCCTCGTGGATCGCCGTGGCGAGCTTGGCACCCAGCAGCAGGACCGCGCAGTAGTCCTCGCCGTCGCGCACGCCCCGGCCCATGCCCTGCTCGATCCGCTGGACCTCCCTGGCCAGGCGGATGGTGCTGTCGGCCAGGGCCACAGCCTCGCGCCGCTCCACCCCGTCCAGGGGCCGCGGCACCCCGTCGAGGATCAGCAGACAGCAGGCACCGGCCGGGAGGTTGACGCCGTCGTACTTGTTGACCAGCACCACCAGACCCACATGGCCAGCCTGGAGCTCCTTCACGCCCGTTTCGAGATCCCCGACCTGCCAGGTGCGGTCGGCGTAGCGCGCCCACGCCGCCGCGGCCCGGTCGCTGGGCACCAGGACGACGACGTTGACCGGCTTGGTCTCGGCCACACCGTCGCCGTCCCGGTCCCCGTCGGCGAACTGGCGCGCCAGCCCGCGGACGGCTTCGTCGTCCAGGTCCGGGTTGAGCGCCACCGAGGCCAGGATCATCCGTTTCCCGAGGTCGGCAGCGCTGCCCGGCGTGACGGGCTCGGCGACGAGCGCCGGGTCGGCACCGAAGTCGGTGACCAGGGCGCTGTCGTCGGCGAGTGTCGCGGTCAGGTGGCGGTGATGTCGGCGGGCCGGTTGTGTGGCCGGGTAGTGGTGAAGAAGGCGCGCAGGAGCTGGCCGATGTGGTTTTCGCGGCCGGGGCTGTGGACGGCGGCATCGAGCAGGGGCGCGAGGTCCTCGGTGTCGGAAGGAGTCAGGACGAGCCAGCGCAGGATGACCTGCAGTGTGAGGAGACGGAGATTTCGCAGCTCTTTCAGCTTCTCCTCTTCTGTCTGGTCTTTGATCACGTCGCCGTGGACGTAAATGGATCGCGCCTTGTAAGCACGTCGGACGATGTCCTTGGCCTCTTCTTGGTGGTCACGGGTAAGAAAGAGCGCAGCCGCGCGGGAGACGATGTTGGCGGTGATGCGCCCGCCTGTGTCGTTGGGGCTGATCAGCAGGGCTTCCAGAGCGATGACGTAGTCAAGGCGCAGTTCGTCGGCCTCCACCTCCCAGACGCCGTCGTCGTTGTAGGTGCGTTGGTAAGCGGCCAGGAGGTGCCGGGCTGCGCGTTCGAGTCGCCGGGCGCGCCGGTTGAGGATGCGCCGCTCGTGGGTCGCGCCTGCCATGACCGCGTCGATTTTCGCCGAGATCGCGGTGCAGAAGTCAGCCAGGGCCGGAAGGTATTCGGCCGGGACGTGGAAGGCTCCGGTGTCGCGGACCTCAACCTCCTCCTCTTTGCCGTACTGGCCTTCATAGACCTGGATGGTCGTCGGCACGTCTCTGGGGTTCAGATCGAAGAGGCGTCCGCGCGCGACGGTGAAGACCGAGTCCACCCGGAGAAGTTCGCTGTCCCACAACATCAGAGGAAGGAGTCCCTGCCAGTGCTGGGCTTCCGCACGCGGGCCGGTGAAGTCAAACCAGGTCGGACGACGCGTGACCGGGCGGCCGGGATCAGGAACATGGAGAAATGGTGCGCCGGTGATCAGGCCGAGATCATGGCTCCGGCGCTGCAGGACGTTCAGCGCAGGCATCGGGATCGTCTGGTTGAGTTCGTCCGCAGTGAAGGTCTGCAGGGTGTGCCGCCCCAGCGGAATCCGTGTTCCCTGGGGGAAGGTGCCGTTGAGAAGCAGCCATCGCTCGGGGACCGGTGCCGGGCCAGTACAGAAGGTGACAAAGCTGTCCGCGACCTCGGAGACGGAAACCGGCACGCCCTGGGCAATGAGACGTGCCGCCGTACCCAGTCCCGACGCCTCCAACAGCGTTCGGGAGTTCGGGACCCAGTCTCCGTCGGTCTTGGTGTAGAGGTCGGGGTGCTCTTCCCTAGGCGCTGCGGCGGCCACCTCTCTTACCACGTCCTCCCAGTGGGGCTGGAGCATCAGTACCACGATGGACTGGGGTGTTGGGGACAGACCGCCCGCGTACTCGAGCCACGACAACACGGCCTTGCGCAGGGAGAGATGCTTGCTCATACGGCCTGAAAGTAGCGGCCCCCGGTTGCATCTGGGCAGCTGTTTTCCAGCGGCGCAACCAGTAGGGACCGACCATCGTTCGAGCAGCAGCTTTGACCAGCGGGGACAGCTGGCGTTCAAGCGATAGCCAGGCTGAGCAACGACGTGAGCCGTCGCACCCCGAGGAACTGGCCCGGCTATGCCCCGCCCGCCACGGCGCCTACGGCCGAATCTGCGCCCGCATGGCCGATCACACGCCGACCGTCACCCTGGGCCGGGCACAGGACGGCGCGTGGATCGCCTGGCTGACGACGGCTGACGCCTGACCGCCCGACCCGACGCGGCCGGGGGACAGAGTCGCTCAGAACTCGTTGGCGCGCATGGAGACGAGTTCGGCGACCTCGAACTGGGTTGTCTCCGGGTGCAGTTCGAGGAACCGGTCGATGACCTGGACGTGCGCCTGGCAGGTGAACAGGTCCAACGCCACACGGTCGAGGGGACCGTCGTCCAGCTGTAGGTACGTCATAGCCAGATGGGCGCCATGGTGCAGGGCGTTCTTCTCGGTGGGGTAGGTCCAGGTGCTCAGCTCGCGTTCCGGCTCGCTGCGGTGCAGCAGAACCCACGGCCCGCCGGCCGCCCCCTTGGGCGCGTCGACCAGGGCCTGGCAGGTGCGGCACCATGACGCGTTCGCGGCAAGCCGCTCCGCCGAACCGGCACCCCCACACTGGCGCCGGCACGACGACGCGCGTGACATCCGGCCGTACGGGCAGGGCCTGCGGCTCCCGGGTGAGCAGTTCGGGGACTCGGTAGGCGGTGCGGGCACGGCCCTTCCTTCCGGCCGGAGGCTGCCACAGTGCCCGCGGCCACGGCTCGTCGAGCGTTACCGAGGGGCTGGGGCTGAGGGGATGGCCGAGGTCGACCAGGTCCCCGTCGGACGGGGTCGGCTCCTCGCCCGGAGGCAGCGGCAGCAGCCACCCGGCCGCGTCCTTCACCCAGGACTGCCCGCAGCCGCACCAGTGCACGGCGGCATCCTGCTCGGCGGGGCTGTCGTACCAGTCCGGCTCCTCCCGGCCCAGCCCGAGGCGCGCCATGGCAGTCGGCTTCTCGCACGGGCAGGACGCGACCCGGTAAAGCTGCACATCGAGCTGCTCGTCGCGCGAAGCGTGCAGCCACGCTGGATGGACACCCAGAGCGCCTGCCAGTGCCTCCCGCTCACGATTCCCGGGACGGGACCGGCCCGCCGCCCCACCCCCATCGACCTGCACGCCTTCGACACCGCCGAGCTACGCGGCACCTGCGACCCGATCGGGCAGCTGGAGGAGAACCTGCACCTGTTCGGCGCGATCGCCGCTCTCTCCGAACGCCAGCAGGACGTGATCATGCTGCGGTACTGCCTGGGCTACAGCGCAGCCGAGACCGCCACCCACCTGGGCATCACCGACGCCGGGGTCCGCTCGATCGCCCGCCAGGCCCGCCGCCGCCTGGAGCAACTGCTGGACCTGGAAGGCAAAGGAAACGCCGATGACACCGCCCAGTGACCACCCCGTCGACCGCCTGCTGGCCCGCGCCCACCTGACCCCTACCGCCCCCTACACCCCCGACGACATCCAGGCCGCCCTCACCCGCGTCGCCGCCCGGGTAGCCGCCCGCCGCGCTGATCACCCCGCCCCCGCCGCCGCAGGGTGGCCCTCCTCCGGCGCGCCCGTGGCGGAGACCGCCGACACCGGTGGCGGCCACTCGGCTGCAGACCAGGCAGCGCAGGCCGCGGCCCGGGACCTGACCGTGCTGTGCGAGACCGTCACCGCGCGCCCCGATGCCCTGGAGCACCTGCGCATCTTCCTCGCCGACCGCATGCCCGAGCCGCCCGGCGCCCGAGTCCTGGGCTGCCTGCTCTACCTCGCCGCCTGCACCGACTCCGCCCAGTTCTGGTGGCAGTACGCCGCTGGCGCCGAGGACACCACCGCCACCTGGTGTCTCTACCTGCACCACCTCGCCCAGGGCGAGGAAGGCGTAGCAGATCTGTGGCAGCTGCAGGCCGACCTGCCCCCGGCCACCACCAGCGCCGAGGAGACCGAACAGGAGATCGCCACCACCTTGCGGGTACTGCACGCCCTCAAGCCGCACCACGGCTTGCCCCCGGCCGCCAGCGCCCTAGTGGCCTACGTCCCGGCCGCGGTCGGCATCGTCGACGACGACCTGGAGCTGTCCCTGCCCGACCCGGACTTCACCGACCGCATCACCACCCTCGCCATTAGCGGCGCCCCCGCCCGGCCCCGGCCAAACCACCGCACCACCCCTGCGCAGCCGCTGCCCACCCGCCGATCCGCGCACCGTACTCTGACCAGCCGCACGGTCCCCACCGGACCGGAAGCCTGACAGCCGCTACTGCGGGGAAGGCCAGCCGGCCAGAGTGATGGTGAGCGGCACGTCCGGGCGCTGGCAGCGCCGATGACATCACCCCGCCTCCGGCCAGGACGAGGCCGACAAGCGCGACCGCTCCCGCCTCGGGACGAGTAACCGCATCAGGACCTGCCCGCCTTGTACTGCTATCGAGCCCGAGGCGGTCTCGGGGGCGTTTCCTGGAGCAGGTGGACTGGTGAGCCGTGCTCGGGTGGGTAGCGTGGGCGGCGGGTGTCTTCCTGTTCCTGGAGGAGCTGTGTCTCATCTAGTGACGTTCAACGAACTTGATGTAACGGTGGATCACCGGCTGTTCGGCCTGGTGGACGAGGAAGGTCAGCACGGCGAGCGTCCCGCCACTTCCGGCGCCGGAGGGCTGGTCGCGGCGAACGCGACGATGCTCTACATCCAAACCCCCGAGGACGTCCTGGACACCCGGCTGCGGCTGGAGAGCTGGGACGGTCCACCGGCGGAGTTCGACGACCGCTTGTGGCCGGTCTGCCAGGAGGTGGTGATGCGCCTGCCGTCGGGCCGGCTCCTGGTGGACGAGATCGCTGCGGGTGGCCGCTCGGATGTGTTCCGGCTGCCCGCGGCGGGGGCCTGGCAGGTGCGTGCGGCCTGGCGGCCGGGCGTCCTCGATGACGAGGGTTCAGGTAGCGGTCCGGAGGGCTGGGCTCTGGTGCAGTTCTGGCCCAGCACATAGGGGTTTCCATCGTTGTGCGGCCGGTGCTGTGTGGGCAGGGCCCGAGACCTTCGGTCCCGGGCCCTGCCGTGTCAGGTGCGCGGTGGGTTACCGGATGGGGATGAAGAAGTCCTCTCTGTCCAGGATCCGGTCGACGTCGTACCAGCGGCCCAGGCGGCGGCCGGCTTCCTGGTTGACGTCGCTGTTGACCCAGCGGGCGGAGTAGTGCCGCTGGTATTGGGCGCCGTCGAACAAGTAGCGGGCCGCGCCTTCATAGGTGGAGGCGAAGGCGTACTCGTCGCAGTCGTACGGTCCGCCGGCCGCCGGCAGGGAATCCCGCAGGTCCTGCATGGCCCGGGTGCGGCAGAAGTTGCGCACGATGCGCCGGTTCTCGGTGTAGCGGTGGTTCTGGTCCGGCCCCTTGGCCTGGGCCAGGCGGTGGATCGGGTCACCGGGAGAAGCACCGGCCAGGTACTTGCCCGACTGGGCGGGCAGCGTCGCGCCGGGGTTGGTGCGGGCGTCCTCGATGTGCTGGGCGACGCCGCCGACGGCCGGGTCGGAGAGGGTGTAGGACATGCCGGGCACGGCCCGGTCGAAGACCGACCCGAGCTTGTGGGACTGCAGGTACCAGGCCGAGTCGAACCGCATGCCGCCCTCGGGTGATTCGGTGTCCAGGAACTGGAAATACCAGGGCAGGTCGAACTCGTACTCGATGTGGAACACGCCGGTGCCGATCTGCTCACCCATGTGCTCCGCAGGCGTGGAAGCTTGGGAGAGCAGGTCCAGGTGGGCGAAGCCGTCCTTGCGCCAGTCCTTGATGGACTTCTCCGTCTCCTTGTTCAGGCCTCCGAAGCAGGCGTTGGCGTCGGTCTGCGGGTAGTCCTCGTCCAGGTAGTTGCCCTCGCACTCGATCTCCGCCGACAGTTCGGCGCCGCTGCGGGCGAACGGGCCGGTGGCCTGGATGACGTCCACGTTCAGGTGGAAGTCGGCCCAGCGGGAGGTCGAGACGTGTTCGGCGCCTCCGTTCTTACCGAATCCCATCAGCCGGTTGCGGGACAAGAAGACCCCGGCGGTGCGGCAGCTCGGCCGGGGAAAGATCCGGCACTCCACCGCGGGCATCGCCAGCATGTGGATCTGGCAGTAGGAGTACCGGTTCTTGATCCAGCCCTGGTCCCGGGACGCCGCCTCCCACTGCGCCTCGCACTCGTCCGCGGTCACGTACTGGTAGATGTCGCTGGGGATTTGCCCGTTCGGGAACCGGGAGGAATCCACAACGTAGGACTCCGGCTCGGCCGCCACCTGAGCGCTGCCTCTGGCGTCGCCGCCTGAGGCAGTCGGCCCCTTATCGATCCTCGACGGGCCGTCGCTGGTGGCCGGAGAGACCCCCAACGCGTCCAGGGAACCACCGGTACGGTTCAACTCATCGATGATCTTCTTCGGGCTGTTGACCAGGTCCGGGTCGGAGATGACGTACGGGATGACCTTGTAGGTCACCTCCTCACCTTGTGCTCCTCTGCCGTTGCCGGGCCGGGACTCACCCGCCTGAGCGGGCAGGACCCCCACAACCAGCAGGGCCGCTGACAGCACACCGATCACGGCGGCTCTCACCGATCTGACACTCACTGGCATTCCCCCTGAGAGTGATGGCCGCCCCGGCGGAAGACGACTGCGCCATGGCACAGTCATCCCTCCGCTCCGCGCGGCCTGCAGGCACAGCACGCCTCATCAAAGGGAGATAAAAGATCGCCAACAAGGCGAGTCTCGGCCACTACCGCCGCATCACGAACAATTCACCCTTCTGGGTGACAACACTCCCCTGATGTCTCCGTGCCATGCCACTGCACCCAACAGCCACACCGGGGGAGCCAGAGGAGGCAACCATCCGGCCCCAAGGCCACAGACTCGGGGTTGATGGTCAGTCCTGTCCCGGTGAGGCAGCCGTCTATGAGGTGGCTGCGGTACTGGATGTGGCGAAGGCCGCTTCGTATGCGCCGCATGAGGTGGTCCGGCGTGCTGAAGGCGACGTTGGAGAGCCAGCCGCGCCGCAGTAGGGACCAGATGCCCTCGACGGGATTGAGGTCGGGCGCGTAAGGCGGCAGGTAGTAGATGGCCAGCCAGTCCCGCGCTGCGGTGAACTCCCGCAGTCCTGCGGCCCTGTGGATGTTGAGGTTGTCCCAGACCAGGACGATCGGGCCGCCGAGCTGGGCGTGGGCGGCGATGAGCAGGTCGCGGTAGTCGCGCCATGAGAAGCTCTTGCGGCCGTCGCGGTTGCCGTCGTCGCGGCGGGGCCGGTAGATCAGCCGGGATCTGTGGCCGGGCTTGTAGCAGGTCAGCGCGGCGATGGAGATGCGTCTGCGGGAGCGGCCGCGGATCCGCACCACCGGGGTGCGGCCCCGCTGCGACCACGTCTTCGCGTGCGGCGGCGTCATGGAGAAGCCGGCTTCGTCCTCGAAGACCAGCCATGTTCCACGGGCCGCCGCGAGCCTTCCGCGCAGGGCCGCACTTCCTTCGCCCAGCCGGCGACGGCCTCGTCGTCCCGCTCCAGGGCCCGGCGGGCGGGGGCCTGGCACGCCCAGCCGTTACGCACCAGGAGCTTGCGCACCCCCTGGACCGTGTAGGTCAGGTGGAAGCGTCGGCCGATCACCGTCTTGATCCGGCCCAGCGTCCAGCGCTGGTCCTCCCAGCCGTGCGCGGCCGGCCCCTTGGTGAGCTCCCGCTCCAGCTGGGCGAACTGCTCATCACTCAGCCACGGCAGCGACGCCGGACCACTCGACTCGAGCGCCCGGGAACCGCTCTCGACCCAGGCCCGCCGCCACCGCTGCACCGACCGGACGCTGACCTGCAACTTCTTGGCGACCACCGCGTCCGAACCGTTCGGCCGCCTCCAGCCGTAACCGTTCCCGGAGCTCCCGATGCTCGGCGGTCAGCCCGCCTCCTTGTGGATACCGCATCCCACGGTGATACCGCACGGAGCGGACCCCGGTCAGCCGAACGCGACATCACGCGTTCAACCTCAGTAGATGGAAGAAGGGTCAGACAACGCGAACTGGTACTCCCCGTTCTGTCAGCAGGTTCGCCAGTGCCTCGGTCTCTTCCTCGGGCAGGGCGATGGCGGCCAGGCGGCGGGCGCGGGTGACGGCGACGTACCAGACGCGCAGCACCTCGTCGGTGGCCGGGTCCGAGGTGGCCCAGCGCTGGACGCTTTTGGGATCGGGCAGCAACAACAGGACCCCGTCGGCTTCGTCACCCTTGAGCTGGTGGACGATGTTGGTGCGGATACCGGTGGCTGGTTGGGGGCGGGACAGGGTGGGCTTTCCCGCAGGGCGGCCTTTGCCGCCCTGCGGGGCGGCCCCGGGCAGAGAGGGCCAGGCCTTCATGGCCTGCCATACCTGCGGACCCCATTCCTTGTGAGGCGCGGGCAGACTGTGCAGGAACGCGAAGGCCGTGCGGTGGACCTGTCCGGCCGACAAGCGGTGGACAACCATTATGCGGTCGGAGCCGCCGGTTTCGCCCGGATACCAGTAGCCGAACAGTACCCGCACGGCAATCGCACAG
The DNA here is from genome assembly GCF_002843305.1 of Streptomyces barkulensis. GTDB lineage: Bacteria > Actinomycetota > Actinomycetes > Streptomycetales > Streptomycetaceae > Streptomyces > Streptomyces barkulensis. The sequence continues at coordinate 11,561 of NZ_PGSG01000007.1, read as the reverse complement.
GCCCGGGTGAGCTCGTCGCCGGAGGCCCCTGGGGTGTGGACGACAGTGCGGGCCCAGGCCAGGCCGGTGATGGCGTTGGTGTTGGACTTTTCCCGGGCGATGCCCGGCAGGGTGGCGTACTTGTAGGCCGTCACCAAGCAGTCCTCGGCTTCGATGGCGTACTCCTCGGCGAGCGCACGGAAGGCGTCGACGATGCCGTCACCGGTCGGGGCGTGCAGGTGGCGGCTACCGGAGGCGGCGAACCGGGTGGGCAGCAGCAGGACGGGAATATCGTCGTCGCGCACGACGGACGTGTCCGGCGGACGCTGTCCCGCGCGCAGGGTGGCCGCCAGGCGGCAGATGACGGGAGAGCTGCGCCAGTTGCCCGTCAAACGGCGAGCGGTGGGGGACAGGCGGGCCGCGAAGGCTCCCAGTGCCTGCGGTTCGGCACCGCGCCAGGCGTAGATGGCCTGGTCCGGGTCGCCGACGAGGACCAGCGGCAAGCCAGCGTCGTGCAACAGCTGGAGTATCGCCAGGTCTGCGGCGGAGCAGTCCTGCGCCTCATCGACGACGACTTCCGCGAACCGGGAGCGCAGCGGGGCCAGCAGCCCAGCGGCGACCTCGGTGTTGCGTAGGTTCCACAGGGCCAGCACCCGCGCCTCGTGCCCGGTGAAGTAGCCCTGCTTGCACCACGACTTGCGGGTGGCGAAGATTTTCTCTTCCCATGCCAGTCGGGTGTAGGCGCTGGCCTCGATGAGCTGCCGGGTGTCGTAGTCGAGTTTGTCCCAGACCACCGACTCGCGTGCCGGAACCCGCGAGGGGGCCAGAGCCATGGGGAAGCGGTGCAGGGAGATCTCCCGATCCACGCCCTCCACTGGGGCCTTAATGCTCGCCCACGACTCCAGCAGGCGGGGCACGGGCTCGGCCGCGCGCCGAGGCTTGACCAGGAACTCCCACAAAAAAGAGTCGAGCGTGCCGATGAAGTGCGGTGCCTGGACCAGATCGGCGCGGCCCGCCTGGCGGCAGCGGCGGACCATCTGATCCCGCGCCACCCGCGTGAACGAGATCAGGGCCCGGCCCTGGCGTAACAGCCGCTTGGGCGACTGCAGATGCCGACTGGTGATCACATGCGTCTTGCCCGCGCCCGGACAGGCGGGCACGTAAGCGGGGGCGGCCACGGTCATCGCGGTCTTCTGCTGCGCCTCGGCGTCTGCCCGCACCGCCCCTGTCTGCCCCGGCTCACTCATGGCGCGCTCATCCCAGTGCTGTCGGGGGCGGTGATGAAGCGGATGGCCTCCGCGAGGTAGGCGGGCACGGTGAATCCCACTGCCGGATCGGCCAGCACGTCGGCGAGTTCCTGGGCGAACCGGCCCTTAGAGATCTCGATACCCTTCAGGACCTCCCCGTCCGCGCCGGTGACGGTCCGGCTGGTCTTCGTGATGAACAACTCCCCGAACACCAGGGCGGGATCCGCTGCCTTAACGACCTGTTCCCAGCGTTCCTGCGAGCGCGGCGCGCAGCGCAGGAACGCCGCCTCCAAGGCGGCGATGTTGTCAGCCGACCACAGGGCCGGTTCCAGCGTGCGGGGCGCTGCGGCCAGATGCAGCTTGCCAGGAGACCCCCAGCGCAGGGGCAGCACCCGCAGCGACTGCAGCCGGCGTGGTTCCGGCTGGTCGGGTGCCACGTCCGTGTCGGTGATCAGCGCCACCCGCCGTCCCAGGCTCATGCCGTCCACAGGCGCCAGAAGCACCCGCAGATAGACCTCGAACCCGACGCCATCCACGATCACCCGGGTGGTCCCGAAGAACCGTTCCAGCGCCTCGGACGACTCTCGAGCCGCCAGGGCGCTGGCACCTGCACCGGCGGCAAGAACACGCTCGGCCAGGGCAGGCAGCAGAAGAAGCTCGGAGATGCCCTCCACCAGGATCGCTCGTGAGGCGAACAGCAGGGCACTCTTGGTGGCATCCAGGTAGCGGTCCAGATGCCGCACCCGGTCCGGGCTCAGACGCAGCCGGGGAATGGGCAAGGGCCGTGCCTGCCAGCCGTTGGATAGTCCGGCTGGGCACCGGGCCATGACTACCAGGTTCTCCACGCTGGCCGCGGCCGACAGGACCGGAGAGTGAGTGGTGACCACCACCTGCAGATGTCCGGCCGGCTGGGACGGGTCACTGGCAGGCCGGCGGCGCGAGGCCCGCGCCCGCTGCTGCAGGTAGCGCAGCAACAGCGTCTGCAACTGAGGATGCAGGTGTGCCTCGGGCTCCTCGACCAGCAGCACGGTCAGGTCGGCCTCCGCCGCCGCGTCCAGTTCTGCCATCACCGTGGCGATGAACAGAGCGTTGGCGTAACCCAGCCCTGAAGCTGACAGCGGAAACGGCTGGCCGGCAGCATCACCCAACAGCACCCGAAGCGACCGGGCGATCGACGCGAAGGTGGGCTCGGCTAGGGCTAGTTCACTCATCTGAGGATGCGCACCCACGGTCAGGTCCCGTAGAGGCCCGTTGATCTTCTCGCTGACCCTGGACACGTCCGGGTCCGCGGCCACCTTCTTCAGCTCGGTGCCAATCCGTTCTACGAAGACATCGACCTGCTCGTCGTCCCCCAGCAGCCCACGCAAGATCGTCCGCACCCGGTCCCCGCCCGCCGAGGCCAGCTCCCGCTCTGCGTCGCGCAGCGCGGGCAGGTAGACATGCCGCACGCCCCCGCGCGCGGGAGGATCGCCCGTAACGGGGAGGCCCACGCCCTGCGTCCAGACGGTGCTCCCCCGGCGACCGCCCGGCTGCGGCGGCATCCAGGACACCTGCCACCGCGCTGTACGGCTGTCGGGAGCTCCCTCGGGCAGCAGCGCCTCCAGATATGCGCCGCTGTGCTGCGGACCGATGCCGGCCACATCCACCTGCAGGCCAGGGCCGCCCAGCGTGGCCACGGCCATGAGGACGTCGGCTTCCTCGAAGTAGCGCACCCGGCGCCCGTCCAGAGGGTCCGTGAGCAGCCGGAGCGCGTCGATTACGGAAGACTTGCCTGCGTTGTTCTCCCCGACCAGCACCGTCACTTCTGGCCGCAGCGGGATCTGTGCCCGCTCGCACGACCGGAATCGCTCTACCAACACCTCGGCTACGTACACCGCTCGCCCCCACCCCTGTCCTGTCACCTAGGGCAACAGTGATCAGATGATGATAGGCGCAGCATGACGTGGTCTCCGCTGTTTCAGCAGTTCTTGCGGAACGGTGGTAGTGGTCAAAGGGCAGGCCGCGCTGAGGCGGCCTGGTAGGCCGGTGCCGGTTACGCCCACTCCAGCCCCAGTTCGCACAGTTGTCCGGGAGCGGTTTTTCTGGTCAGTGAGTAGTGGTCTGGTCTGGGCTGATCAGTTGGGTGTGTGGCCGTGGTCGGGGCATACCGTTGCCTCGGTGACCGTGGCGATCGTGTGCGCTGGTCTTGGGGCGGGGCTCTGAGCTGCCGGTTTGTCGGGCAGCGGGCAGTGGTGATCAGGTCGTGTCATCTATACTGCACGGAGTTCGTGTTCAGTGATCGTTGATGTGCGGCGACGCTGGAGTGAGCCGCCCAGGGTGGGGGCCAGGGCATGGCAGTGAGCTCGAGGCCGGGACGTGCCGGTGTTCGAGGGCATCAACGTTCTGGTTCTTCTCCTGCGCCAGCCGCATCGTCCAATGCACCCGACGGAAAACGGTCACCCTGCTGCACTACCGCCGGAGTGCTGCGATCCTAGGCGGGTGCTGGTCACCCCCATACCCGGTGCGAACCGGGACAACGTCCTCCAGGTCCTCCGGTCGGTGCGTACCGCGGCGGGCAACATCGACGGACGCGTCTACCACGATGCTTACCGCCGTCTCCTGGCCTACCTACAGTGGGCAAACGAGTCGGAGCGGCTGCTCACTTCCCAGATCAGTACCCGCGACATTGACCGCTTGGTGCGCACGCGGACGCACCAGACGCTGCTGGACGGCGTCGGTCACCTCGCCGGCACCGACCAGCAGTCCCTGGTGAATGGGATCGTCGGTCTGGAGATCCAGCAGCGGGTCGTCGCTCTTGGGGATGCGGTGCTGGCCCTCCAGACCCAGATGGAGAGGTGGCCGGGCGAGGTAACCCTGCTCGTCCCGGACAGCAGCTTCTACATCCAGCACGACACCAAATTCGAGGAAGCTGACTTCGTGGATCTCGTCGGAGCGGCTGGCCCGGTCAGGGTGCTGTTTCCGATGGCCGTGGTGGACGAGCTCGACCGGCTCAAGGAGAGCAAAGACAAGCAAGTGCGTTGGCGGGCTGGCCATACGCTCGCCGTCCTGGATAGGCTCCTCGAGGACACCACGGCAGACGCCCCGCACCACGTCGAGGTCCTCCTCGACCCGCCGGGGCACACCCGCCTGCCCATCACGGACGACGAGATCGTTGACCGGGTGCTCGCCGTCCAAGCCTTGGCCGCCGGGCCGGTCTGGCTGGTCACCTACGATACTGGGCAGGCCACACGAGCAAAGCAAGCTGGCTTGCCCGTACGGAAGCTGCGCACTGAGGCGGGCACAGGCGAGGAACCGGAGCGGGAACGCAGGCCCATACGCTCTGGTGGCCGCTGACTGTCCCGTACCGGGCATCGGTGCCGAGCCGTCCTGTTCGCCGTCCCGGCTGAGACGCGAGTCGCCGAGAGCACGTGACGGCGGTTGGCGGAAGCTCTGTCCGTGGCATCTACTCCCCATCCGGTAATGGGTGTGCGCGCCCCACCCGAGAAGGTCAGCTACCGCCTGCGGTGCTAGGTCCAGTTGATGCCGAGTTCGGCGAGCGTGTCCCGCTGATCCGCAGTGAGCCGGTTTTTCCTCGATTTGGTGTTCGATAGCCATATATCCAGCTTGACGGCTACTGGATCGGCCTCGCCGTCGACGGTGATCTCTTCGGTGTGCCCGCGCGGTACCGGTCGGTGTGCGCCTTCCCGCTCGATCCACTGCGTGAGGGCTGCCAGGCCGCGCTGGAACGCCTGCTGTGCCTTGCTCGGGCTCTTCGCCGCACGATTGGCCGCCGGGGCGGGAGACGTCTCCTCAAGCGGTTTGATGCCGAGCGTGGTCAGCCGTCTCTGCTGTTCTTCCGACAGTTCCGTCCACGCGTTCACCTGCCGCTGGAGCCATTGGCCGAGGTTGTCGCCGCCGACCGTGCGGAAGGGCACGGGCCGCCCGCCACCGCCGACGTCACCCAGGCCCTGACCCCGGTCGTGCTCTCCTTCAAGGACGAGCTAATGCGCGACAGCCCGCTGGCCCCTACCTACGCCCGCGCCTACAAGTAACTGCGGCTGCCCGTGGTCCCTGACGGCAAGGGCCGCCACGGGCGGGCGGACGTGGTGGTCTGGGTGCCCGGCGGACCGAACGCCGTGATCGAGACCGACTCCGCACCGACCCCGGCTTCCGCCGAGAAGCTTCTCTTTGCCCGCGATGCCGGCGCCTTCCCGCTGCGGGTTCGCTTCGGGAAGGGCAGCATCGAGACCGAGAAGAGCCGCGGCACGGCACAGGCCGGCGGAGCCCGCACCGCCGAACAGGCCGCCCGGCCCGGCGCGCGCCCCACGGCGGGGGCACCCCCGTACCGCCGCTGTGCCGGCACAACGGCCCGGCAGGCACCGACCCGGTGACGCTGCCGGAATCGGGCAGTGCCGCCCGTCCGGCCGCGTGGAAGCATCGAGCCCCCCGGGGCGACCACGACCCTGCACCGGCTGGCCGCCCACGGCCCTGACCGGCCGGTGTGGAAGGTGGCCGGACACGGCGAGGGCCGCCGACCACTGGACAGGCTGCCGATGCCCCGTTGAATCAGCCGGCCCGCTCCCTAGGGGACCTCGCCCGGCCCCTCCCGACCGAGCCGGAACGGCCACCGGTCTCACGACGGACGCGGCCACGTGCGGCTGACACCACACGCGGCCGCGTTCGGAGCACCCCCGCATTGGCGGGGAGGACCGCGGCGACCGCTACCCCACCACCCTGTCCGCAGGAATACCCCCGCGCCGGCGGGGAGGACCGGGCGAGGATGTCCTTGATGTTCTGCTGGTCCGGAATACCCCCGCGTCGGCGGGGAGGAGGCCGACCATCGGTGATGGCATCCCGCGGCAGGTGGAATACCCCCGCGTCGGCGGGGAGGACAAGCCGGAGAACATCCGCGCCCGCCGCTGGTCCGGAGCACCCCCGCGTCGGCGGGGAGGTCGCCGGGGACAGCCCGGCGAGCTTCTGCTGGTACGGAATACCCCCGCGTCGGCGGGGAGGTCACTTGGTGACCTGCGGCTTAGTAAGGGCTTTGCTGTTCCTTTGCCATGAGGACGGCGTTGGAGGGGACGGTCATGAGGACACCGTAATCGGAGGGAGCAACTACACGCAGTCGGCGCCCTCGGCCTTGCCGGCAGCTGTCCACCAGGACACCAGCCGGGCGGCCATCGCTTCCGGCTCCGACGGCAGAGGGGGAAGACCGAAGTGTTCCTCCAGTTCATGCCGCAGGAACTCACCGATCTCCGCCTGGTCAGCGCCACCCCGGAGCCGCTGGAGGAGAGGGGCGAGCATGCAGTCGTACTCGTCCTGCACCGCGTCGGCGACGCCGATCGGATCCCACTCGTTGAGCAGATGCCGCAGGTCGTTCTCGGTGCTGCCAGTTCCAGAACGCATCGCTCCAGGATGTCACCTGGGAACCGCCGTCACCCCGCATCCCACCTTGATCCAAACGAAAGCCCCAAGGCGTGCAGGGGAATCCCGCGCCCAAGTTCACGACACTCACACGAGGGCCCCCAGCTCCGGGCACGTGTCGGCGGGGAGCTGGGGCGAGATGCCCCTCGGCACCGTGGCCGGCCTTGTGATGCTGTGGCGAGAGCAGCAGAGGCGGGGTGGTCGTCCAGGAAGCGGCGGGTGCCGCCCCTGGCGAGGTGGGAATGTCCCTTGCCGTGCCCGCCGATGTCCTGTGCCGGGGTTAGTGGGGCCAGCAGGACCCGCCGTTCCTGACACTGTGCGGATCGATGCAGGTGCTGCCGTAGGTGGTCACGTCCTCACGGTCGAAGATCTGAAGAACGGCCATCTTCGACTCGTCTGCCTTCCACCACGCCGCGAACGCCTCAGCGGCGTGCTGGGACTCCTCCTGCAGGTCCAGCAACAGGTCCAGTTCCTTCTCGTCCCCGGCGTCCATCGCTGCGAAGTCGACAACCGGGTAGTCGGACTTGACCTCCAGAGCGGGGATCCCCGTCCCCGTGCCTCGCCTGAAGCCCCGCCACCCCGTGAGGTGGCTGACGACCTCCTTCTGCCTGGCCGTCCCGTGCTCGGCCACGAACTTCTTGAACCGCTCGAAGGTGCCCGGAGTCTCGGCGATCTCCGCGAGTGACAGGGTCACCTTCGGCGGCTTCTGCCGGGCGGGCTTCTTCGGCGAGTCCTCGGCGCTGGCCGAGGCGCTGGGCCGAGCAGGCTTGGAGGCGGACGATTCCTCCTCCTCGCCGCCGCACTGCTGCACCAGGGCCACGATGAGCGCGATGATGATCAGAAACCCGCACCCGAGCGGACCGCTGTTGCTGCTTTGTCCCTTACCCACTGCACGAACTCCGTTGCCCAGGAGGGCAACCGGCAGCGTCCGCGCAGGTAGAAGCCCCCACCCCTCGTTCGGCGCGATCGTACAGCAGTCCAAGATTCAACTAGCGGTCACCGCCAGACCACCTCGATCCCATCAAGGCAGAAGCCCTTGGAGGGACGGGCGGCGCGGCGGACCAGGACTCCCTCGACCACCACCCCCCGGTACGCCGACTGCTTCCAGGCGCGGAGTAATCCTTCCGCGCCTTCCGTAACGCGGTGGCGCCCACCGCACTGCACCCCCACCAGGCCGCGGCACCACTGCCCGCACCCCGCGCAGCTACTGCTGGCCAGAGACACATGGCAGACCGTCCCAGGAGCGATCCTTCCCACCACTACCGATCGTCTCCGCCCCCGCCCCACCCCGCGCCGCGCGGCCCCGGACAGCCCGCGAGGCCGTCTTCCATGACCGCCGGAGAGCACCGCCGCTGGCCGCGTCCTCTGGTTGGGCCGTTTGCCGTACCCCGTGATCCTGACGGGGGATACCGTTGGCGAGTCGCTCCCGCCGAGGACGCCACGTCCCGCGTGCCCACGCCGGCGTGTTCCCGGAGCAGGGCGACAGCAGGAACACCATGGCCCTCGGGCCGCCGCCCCCTTTTTTGACGAGCAAGGACACCCCCGACTGATGGCAGTGACGCAGCAGGAGATCGAGAGCCGGTTGTGGGACGCCGCCGACGAGTTGCGCGTGGCGATGCCCGAAGCGCAGTACGCCTCGGTCGTCTTCCCGCTGATGTTCTGGAAGTACCTCTCGGACACCTGGGAGCACCGCCACCAGGAGTTCCTGGCCGAGAACGCGGGCCTGGACGGCCTCTCCCCACAGGAAGCCCGCGAGATCGAGTACCGCGACTACCAGAGCTTCGAGATCCCGCTCATCTACCCCGGCACCGCCGCCGAGCGCCGCGCCTCCTGGCCCTCCATCCTCGCCACCATCACCCAGCCCGGCCTCGGCCAACGGGTCCGAACCTCCCTGCAAGCCATCGAGACGGCCAACCCCGACAAGTTCTCCCGCCTGTTCGGATCCATGACCTGGACCTCCGAAGAGGTCCTGCCGCCCGAAGTCCTGGCCGCGGTCATGCAAACGATGGACCGCACCCCGAAGATGCACGAGGGCAACCTCTCCCACGACGTGCTCGGCGACGCCTACGAGTACCTGCTGAAGCGGTTCTCCGACGGCTCCGGCACCCGCGCCGGCCAGTTCTTCACCCCACGCGAGGTCGTCGAGCTGATCGTCGAGACCCTCGACCCCAAGGCCTTCGAGTCGGTATACGACCCCACCTGCGGATCGGGCGGCATGCTCATCGCCTCCGCGAACCTCCTCAAGACCCGCGGCGGACGCGGCTACACCCTCAAGCTGTACGGGCAGGAGGCTGTCTCCGACACCGCCGGTGTGGCCCGCATGAACCTCTTCATGCACAACCTCACCCAGTTCCAGATCGAGGTCGCCGACACCCTGAAGGACCCCCGCTTCACAAAGCCGGACGGGTCCGTCGCGCAGTTCGACGTAATTCTCGCCAACCCGCCCTACTCCCTGAAGTGGAAGCCCTGGACCAACGACCCCCGCGCCATCGGCGGCGTCGCCCCGCAGTCCTCGGCGGACTGGGCATTCGTCCAGCATATGATCGCCAGCATGGATCCGCAGAAGGGTCGCGCCGGCGTCGTCCTGCCCCACGGCGTCCTCTTCCGCGGCGGCCAGGAAGCCGCTATCCGCCGCCGCGTCCTGGACGAGGATCTCTTGGAAGCCGTGATCGGGCTGCCGCCCAACCTCTTCTACTCGACCTCCATCCCCACGGCGATCCTGGTATTCCGCGCCCCCGGCACCAAGGTCCCGGAGCGGAAGGACGGCGTGCTGTTCATCGACGCCTCCCAGCGGTTCACCAAGGCCAAGAACCGCAACATCCTCACCGACGCCGACATCGCCGATGTGGTGACCGCCTACCACTCGGACTTCGACGCCGACGGCAACCCGGCAGACCCCGACGGAGAGGGCGGCCTGGCCGCACGCTTCGTACCCACCACGGAGATCGCGGCAAACGGGTACGACCTCAACATCGGCCGCTACATCAAACAGGCCGCCGCCGAGGCCGAAGACCTCGGCACCCTCATCGAGGCGTACAACATCGCCCGCGCCGAGCGACAGAAGACCGAGCAGCGGATGCTCGCCGTCCTCGCTGACGCTGGAGTCGAGGGCTTCGATGAGTGATTGGCAGCACGTTCCTGCAGGCAAGATCGCCCACCAGCGACGGGAGATCGTTCGTCTGGAACCAGGGACCGAGTACCGCACAATGGGCGTGCGGTGGTATGGAAGAGGTGCCTACGACAGAGGCGTCGTAACAACCGAGACAGTCAAGGCCAAGTCCCTCTACCGGGTACGGGAAGGGGACTTCACCTTCAATCGGATCGACACCCAGAAGGGGGCATTCGATGTCGTCCCCGAGGATCTTGACGGCGCCCTGGCAACGAACGAATTCCCTCTCTACAAAGTGAACGAAGAGGAAGTGGACGCCCGGTTCCTGCTCCTCAACTTCCAGCGATCAGAAGTTTTGCAGCAGATCGGTGCCATGCGCGCAGGCTCCGAGGGCCGCGCTCGATGGAAGGAGGCTGACTTCGAAGCATGGATGGTTCCCGTGCCGCCGCTTCCTGTCCAGAGGCGGATCATCGAGGTCATCAGCGCGATGGATGACCAGATCACCGCGCTCGACAAAGAGGCCGAGGCACTGGTGAGCTGTACTGATCTTCGTGGAGTCCCTCAAGCCTGGGTTACGCTTCCAGGCGTAAGGAGAACCACGAGCAATGCCAGCACCCCGTAAGTACCCCGATGAGCTGCGTGAGCGGGCGGTGCGCGAGGTCCGCGCGACCGGCCGCCCTGTGGCCCACGTCGCCCGCGACCTCGGCATCCACAAGGAAGCCCTGCGGTCCTGGGTCCGCCAGGCCGAGGCGGACGCCGGCGAGCGTGACGACCGGCTGACGACCGCCGAGCGCGACGAGTTGAAGGAACTCCGCAAGGAGAACGCCGAGTTGAGGCGGGCCAACGAGATCCTGAAGGCCGCCTCGGTGTTTTTTGCCCAGGAGATCGACCGTCCCCGGACGAGGCCGAGCAGGTGATCGACCACCTGCGCGACAAGGGCCTCGGGGTCGATCCCGTCTGCCGGGTGCTGGATGTGTCGCCGTCGACGTACTTCGCGCGCAAGACGCGGCCGAAGTCGGCCCGACGCCTGCGCGACGAAGAACTGATCCCGCTGGTCACAGCCGCGTGGGAGGACTCCGGGCGCACCTACGGCGCACGCCGCGTCACCCGCGCCCTGGTCCGCGCCGGACACACGGTGGCCCGCTGCACGGTCGAGCGGCTGATGGGCGAGCTCGGCATCGAGGGCGTCATCCGCGGGCAGCGCCGCCGCACCACGGTCCCCGAGCCGGCCGCGCCGCGCCCGCCGGACCTGGTCAACCGCCGTTTCACCGCCGAGCGGCCCAACCAGCTGTGGCTGGCGGACCTGACCTACATCCGCACCTGGTCGGGGTGGGTCTACGTCGCGTTCGTCCTGGACGCGTACTCACGCCGGATCGTGGGCTGGCAGGCCGCCACGCACCTGCGCACGGACCTGCCGCTGGACGCACTGGAGATGGCGCTGTGGCGGCAGAGGATCAAGAAGGACGCCGATCTCATCCATCACAGCGACCGCGGGTCGCAGTACGTATCCATTCGGTACACGGAACGTCTCGCCGAGGTCGGTGCCTCGGCGTCGGTCGGGTCCGTCGCGGACAGTTATGACAACGCGATGGCCGAGGCCCTCAACGGCACGTTCAAAGCCGAACTGATCGAACATCAGGGGCCATGGCGGGACTTCGACCAGGTCGAGCGGGCCGTCTTCCAGTGGGTCGCGTGGTACAACGGTGAACGACTCCACTCCGCCCTGGGCTACGTGCCGCCCGACGAGTACGAGCAGACGTACTGGGCGTACCTGGAGGAAGTCCCGCAGACCGCTTGATCACACGATCGCGGACTCTACGAAA
>NZ_PGSG01000006.1 GCF_002843305.1 Streptomyces barkulensis | reverse complement strand
TGAACGCTTCTCATCCTGTGGTTCGTGGGTGATGGCGGCTGGTGGTCGGGGGGCCGTAACGCGGCAGGGCTCCTGGTCGTTGCGGCTGGTGATCTCACTCGCCAACGTCTCGACACAGGAGCCCTGTTGGTCCCGTATCGTGCCATGCTCGACGTCCCCCACGAAGTCGTGGAGCACGTTTCCTGGCTCATCTACGCCCGAAGGCGTGAGCTGAACTCCCGCTGGCGGAAGCTGGGCTGCTTCCGCCAGGCCCTGCTGGTCCTGGTGCACCTGCGCAAGAACGAGACCCTGGCCCAGGCCGCAGCGGGGTTCGGCATCTCCACCGCCACCGCCGGCCGGTACGTGAGCGAAACGGTCGACCTCCTCGCCGAGCGCGCCCCGAGCCTGCACGAGGCCCTGCGCGAGCTGCCGCCGGAGGGGTTCGTCATCCTCGACGGCACTTTGATCACTACCAACCGCATCGCGGCGGACGAGCCGTACTACTCGCAGAAGCACCGCCGCCACGGGATGAACGTGCAGGTCATCGCCCGCCCGGACGGCACCCCGCTCTGGTTCTCCCGCGCGACACCGGGCCGCACGCACGACCTGACCGCAGCCCGCGCCCACGGTGTGATCCAAGCCTGCCTGTCCCGTCAGCTCCTCGTCCTGGCCGACCGCGCCTACCAGGGCGCCGGCGCGACCGTCCGCACCCCCTACTACGGTCATCGCGACCTGCCCGAGCACTACCAGCAGTACAACCGCGACCACGCCCGGCTGCGCGCCCCGGGCGAACGCGCCTTCGCCCGCCTCAAGCAATGGCGGATCCTCCGCAAGGCCCGGTGCAGCACCAACCGCATCGGTCGCACGGTCGCCGCCGTTCACGCCATCGAGATCGCCTGGCGCTCAGGATGAGAAGCGTTCAGTGACTGTGATCGCGCTGATTGCTGTACTTCACTGCTGTACCGCACCGCTTGCAACAGCACCGGATCGCCACCCAGTCGATACGATGCGCAGACCAGGCATCGTCCATGCGGTGTGGGAGGGGCAGTGAAGCTCAAGGACCCGGAGTACCCGGCAGCGGTCGAAGCGGCCGTAGAGATCCTGAGGAAGCGGGCTTATCAGGGACAGACCATCACCTATGGAGACCTGAGCGCCGAACTGGCAGCACAGGGCTTCGACTCCATCCTGCCTCACCGCGGGGTCATGACCTACTTGCTCAAGGACGTATGCCTCTACAGCAACGAGGATGGACGAGCTCCGATGCTCTCGGCAATCGTGGTGAACAAGGCCAGCCGTGAACCATCCGCACAATTCTCCAACCTTGCTCGAAGCCTGCCCTTCTCTCGGCCGGCCGACTGGAGTTGGCGAGACGAGCAGCAGGAGGTATTCGCTCAGTATCGTGAAGAGTGATACGCCGCCCTCACGACACCCTCTATAGAAGCTCGGTCAGCACCGAGTAGCGCGCCGAGAGACTGCGGAGCCTTCCAGCCAGACAATTCTCTAACCGCGTGGAAGCAGCTTCCCGGTGAGGAGCGGCTCCAGGTAGTTCTGGGCGAGCCAACTCACAGCGTTGACACACACAGCATCTCCGAAGCCCATCAACGCCTGGTTATTGCGGTCAGGGAGGATATAGTCGTCCGCGCCCATCAAGCAAGCGTACTCACGCGGCGTCATCCACCGGGCGCGGAGCGGCCTGCCCCTCTCTATGCGGACCACGGCCTGCTTGGAGGAACCACCGCCGGTGGTGCGCAGACAGCCTGCGATGTCGTCGGCACGGATTTCCCAGGCGGGGACGCCACTCCTGGTGCGACGGTAGGCCGTGCGGTAGGTGACCTCTCCAGCCGCTTCGAGGGCGGCCACGCGGTCGAGCTGGACAGGGGACAACTCGTTGCGGAACCTCGCCATACGCTGCTCGTCCCACCACAGGGTTTCGTCCACTTCACCGTTCCGCTTAACAAGGTCCGTCCACCCAGTACTGGAGCGAGCTGGCGGCTCAGGGAGCCGGGCGCGGTGGGTGTCGAGGTCAGGGTCCGTAAAAACTGAGTCGAGCCACTTAGGGCGGAGCACCGAATTACGCTCCCAAGGTTCTTCCTCCAAGGGCCTCTTCAATGAGCCGACCAGGAAGAGACGGGGGCGGGACTGAGGGACCCAACTCCGGGCGTCCAGGGTGAGCACGTCCACCGAGTAACGAAGTTCGTTGAGCTTGCGCACCGCCGCCTTCAGATCGTTGCCGCCGTGGCTGGTGGCAAACCCATTGACGTTCTCCAGGGCAACGACCGGAGGCTTGTCTGGACCAAGTTTCTCCAAGATGTCGGTGAAGCTCCAGAACGTGCTTGAGTGCTTCCCGGCGAGTCCCCTCCGTCCGCCGGCGAGAGAGAGGTCCGTGCAGGGGAAGGAGGACCAGGCAAGCCCGAGGTCGCGGGGGACTCCGGCAGCCACGATGTCCTGGGCGACGACTTTGATGTCCTCCAGAAGGTAGTGGGCGGACCCTTCCGCACCAAAGTGGCCGCTGTACATTGCTTTCTTGTCGGCAGCCATGTCGTTCGCCCAAGTGACTTTGAACCCCGCCTGCTCCAGCCCGAGGCGGGCCAGCCCGATCCCGGCGAAGAACTCGGCGACCGCAAAGGAGGTGGTTGAAGCCGCCGCTTTGCAGACGGCCTGTGCGGGCAGGGGGAGGAGATCGGGTGTCAGTGTCACGCGCTCGATCTTATGGCAGGAGTCGCCGGACGTCCGAACGATCATGGAGGTGCCCGGGATGACCTCTGGAGAGCCTAGGACGGCCTTCAGCAAGCCTGTAGGCAGCGGAAGCTGTGATTGTTCGGTCATGCGCCTACTCTTCCTGCCTGGCGACCAGGGCCGCCGATCGCAAAAGTCCGATCACGCTACGCGACCACTGGCCGCAAGTCCACTACCTAGCGTAATATTCAAGACTGGAGGTCGGTAGCCTCGCCAATACCTGTGGAGAAGCAGGATCATGAAAAGATGCCCCTCTCAGACACTTCTTGGGCCTCCTCGCCCGGCACACGGGCCAGCATGAGGGCGAACCGGAGTCGTGACACGAAACCGGAGATCGCACTCCGGAAGGCGGTGCACTCGCTCGGGCTACGCTACCGAGTAGCAGCGCGCCCACTACCGGAGCTGAGGCGTACGGCCGACCTTGTCTTCACACGGCAGAAGGTTGCAGTGTTCATGGACGGCTGCTTCTGGCACGGGTGCGAAGAGCATCACACCCGCCCCTCGGCCAATGCCCCGTACTGGTCGGAGAAAGTGCGGCGGAACCGTGAGCGCGACCGGGACACAACAGCGCGCTTGACGGAAGCCGGGTGGCTTGTGCTGCGCTTCTGGGAGCATGAGGACCCGGTCGAGGCAGCTCTGAAGGTGGAGGCGGCGGTCAAGGCGCGCCGCTCGGCCAGTCCTGGCTAATTGGTCAGTCAGGGTCCGTTGCGTGATTGCGCCCCGTCCGGAACGTCGGGCTGGTCCGGTGGCGGAGTGGACGTCCCGGTTCGGGCAGGAGCGAACGCAGCGCAGGCACGGTCTCAGTGATCATGTGAGTGTCGAAGTCCCATGAACACTTGGTGAGTCCGTGCCTGCCCCTGCATCTTCCCTCATGCCCTCCGCGCTGGACCAACTAGCCCGGATTCCCACCTCGGCCCCGTTGGCGGACGCGGTCCGTCTGTCTGAGTTTCTGGATCTGCTTCCGATCCGCGAGGCACCCGCGGTCGCCGCTACTCGCTGCCCTCCCTCGTCGCCGCTGCCGCAGCGAGTGTCCTGACCGGCGCCCGCTCGCTCACCGCGATCACAGAATGGATCAGCGACGTCCCCGCGTGGGCCTGCCGGGCACTCGGCTTCCCCGTCGACCCGCTGACCGGCACCGTGTCCGTCCCGCGCCCCCACACCCTGCACCACCTCCTCGTCCAGCTCGACAGTGACGCCCTGGACCGGGCGATCGGAGCCTTCCTCGCCGCCCGCGCCGCCCCGGCCAGCCCCGCACTGCGAGCGATCGCCGTTGACAGCAAGGCCCTGCGCGGCTCGCGCACCGCCACCACCGCACACCTCACTCTCCTCGCCGCGATGGACCACGCCGGCCATGTACTGGCCCAGCGACAGATCGCGGCCAAGAGCAACGAGATCCCCGCCTTCCAGCCCCTGCTGTACCGGCAAGCTCACCATTAAGCGCGTCTACCTGATCACCAGTCTGCCGCCTGGATCAGAGGGCACTGGAAGATCGAAAATCTGCTCCACCACGTCCGCGACCGCACATTCCGCGAGGACGACTCCAAAATTCACACCGGCTGCCTCCCCTGCATCATGGCTGGCCTGCGCAACCTCGCCATCGGCGTCCACCGCCAGGACGGCCACACCAACATCGCCGCCGCCCTACGCCATACGGCCCGCGACTACCACAGGCCCCTGACTGCCCTCGGCCTCACCGGATGAATCCGGACAGACCTCGATCATGCAATGGATCCCGATTGGTCAGTGGCCCTGCTTCGAGGGCTTCGGGCGGGTCGAGACGTGGACGGGTTCCTCTCCTTCGCCGTAGCGACGAGAGACCACGGAGACGCTCAAGAGCGTCCCATTCTCGGATGCTGTCAACTGGATGCGAGCGTCGTTCACATACGCTGGGCGCAACGACTCTGGCACGTCGAGTGCATCGAACACTGCGCGCACGAAATGGCTGGTATCAAGGGTGTGGAGAGGCGGCTCAGAGTTTTCCCTAACTTCTGCGGCAGTCCTCGGGAAGAGGAATACGCAAGGGGGCGGGAGCCAGCCCGAAGGCTTGCCCGAAGCGGCCTCGTAGGGAGTCGCGGCTTCTCGGAGCCCGTCCGTGACGCCGTAACTCTTCGGACAGGGACGGTCTTCGGAGCCACAGCGGCCGTCCCAGAAAAGGTAGGCATCCACCCGCTGCTTGGGCTCTGCATGAATTCTAGGGAATAGACGGTTGGCAATGGCCGACCAAGCACTTTCTCCAGGTTGCTTGAGAAGGCTGTGGGGGTTCTGGCTCCAGATTACCATCTCATTGGCCCAGGCCGGGCGTTCATAAATTGTGGTGTTGTTGCCGTCGCCAGCTCCTTTGCATTCTAGGGCGACCAGCGTGCCGTCGGGCAATACTACCTTCCAGTCTTGACGCCCCTTTCCCTTGATCTCCTCGAAATATCCCACGGTCCCCCGTTCCACGCAACGGGTCAAGACTGCTTCAACGAAGGCACCCTTTTCTTGGATATCGGCAGCATTCTTCCCTCGGATGCTTTCTACTGTGGCACGGAACACCGCGCCCCAGCGCTCAGGATCGATATCCGACTCTTGCAGGACCTCCGGGGCAATTTCGTTCAATCGCCGGAGCAATTCCTTCGCCTTCTCCGTCTGCTCTCTTAGCTCGTCATCATGGCGGCAAGCGAGAACTTCTTCAATCTTAGCCTTTTTGATCAAGTTATGGTTTCCCGATACAGCGAGGACGGACGGCTGTGGTTGGCGGAACACGAGGCCGCGGCCACTGCTCTACACAACGGAGCAGTACTCGGCTTCAGAGGTTAGAAGGAATCTCAATCTTGAGGGACATATCGGACTCTGCCGTCTCGATCCGCTGGTTGTACAGCTCCAGCAGCTCGCGCAGCTTCACCCGGATTTCGTCCTTGGTGAACCCGGCAGTCTCCTCGATGTTCGTTCCGACGAAGTCCTCGATGGACTGGATAGCGATCTTTTTCTCCAGGCCCGACAGGCGCGCGATCTGGACGGCGGCGGCGACGGCATCCTCGGGGACCAAGACGCGCGGGCGGAACCCCTCACGCAGGTTGTGCGCGCAACGGTCCCTGAAGACCTTCTCACCAGGAGCCATGGTCACATGGAGCGCCGTGTCCCCGATCTCGTAGTCGCCAGCGCGACCTGTCTGCACGTCGGCGGTGGTATAGCTCTCGACGTTGACATCGGCGTCAGGGAATCGGATCTTCAGCTTCGCACCTACCAGGTGTTGGGCGATGGCCCCCGCCGTCGTGCCTCCGCGCTCCCGACCCGCCGCGATCAAGTTCGCCACGGTCGTGCGGACGGAGTTTCCAGGGTCGATCTCCGCACTGATCCGCTTCTTGCCAAAATAGTCTTCCCGAACCTTGCCGACGAACCAACCCTGCAACAGGGCAGAAAGGTCCAACCGCTCGACGTCGGAGAGATCAGCGATACCATGCTCCTCTCCAAACTTGTTAATTACGTCAGCCAGGGTCTCCGCATGCCGAATCGTGTAGCGGGAGGTCCGGCCCCCCTCGCTGGTGAACCGTCGGTGCTCGCCGTGCTCACCGAGGATGCTCTTCGCTTTAGCTCCACTCGCGCCTTTCACCTGAGACTCTGCCGCATACATGTCGCGAGTCAAAGGAAAATCGCAGGCGAGGAACTCCGTGATGTACAGCCCGGCGCACATCACGTTGGAGTCGATGGATCCTTTCGCGGTGCGCTTACTCTCGTACCAGGCGCTGATCGGGACGACCATGGCTTCAGAGGCCATGACCACCTTCTTGGACGGCTCTCGAGCTTTGAGCGAGACCATGGAGTCACCTTTCGTACGCGGATGGCCCGGGGCCGATGAGCGGTTCGACTCCCAGAGCCCGTCAGGACGGAGCGGCTGGTTGCATAGGCCGCAGCAGCACCTACAGCTCTGTCCGAGCGCAGGAGCCGCTTCATTCTGCCTCGGCATGTTCGATTCCATGAGCCATTCCGCAGAATATTATTCACACCACTCCCGTCCCTGGCGATGCCGTTATGGAGGAGAACGACAGAGAGGCAGGTACATCAGAAAGCCTCCCCTTAATCCAAAAATCCGGGCATACGAGATAATAGATCCTCATTTTCCAAATAACAGGCATTTCTTGATCATGAAGGCCTGGCCATCGCAGTTCAAGACAGACGTAATATGTCATCTTGGACCTGGCAGGGTGGCAGATCGGTCACGCAGGCAGGCCTCGTGTCCGCGTCAGGCGTCTGCCGAAGCGCGAGCGACGGGTATGGGAGTCGCGGGCTCGCATACCCAGCCAGGCCGAGGTCGAGCAACTACGCTCCATGGAGGGAATGCCAGTGGTGGGGGTCTGGTTGGACCACGTTCACCGAGGGCGGCCAGGGAGACGAGCCAGATGCTGTTGGACGCAGGGCACCTACGTCATGGCGTACCACCTGGGCAGCCAGCGGTACGTGTCTGCTCCTCAGATGCGGAGGATTGAGGGGGCCAGCGTCCTTGCGCGGTCGTGGAGGTCGCGGGCGGTGCGGTTGCGGAGGTGGGGGCGGATCAGGGTGACCATGGTGCGGATACGGTCGTCCACCCGTCCGCTCTGGACGTGTGGGTAGTCGTCCAGGGCCGAGTGCCAGGTCGCGGAGGCCTCTTCGAGGTGTCCGAGCCGCATCTGCCGTTCGGCGGCGATCGCCAGGTTCCGCACCCGGCTCCTGCGCTGCGTGGGCTGCCGGAGCCTGTTGGACTCCGCCTTGGCCTTGACCGCCCCGCCGATGTCCCCGAGTTCGTACCGCACCTGGCTCGTGTGGTCCGCGAGCGCGGCCGGGTCGTACCGGCCCGAGACCCCGGCTGGTGACTCGGCCTTCTCCATCGCCGTCTCCGCGTCCCTCAGGTGGGCCAGTGCGGTGCGGCGGTCGCCGGTCTGGGCGGCGGCGTGGGCCTGCTGGCCGGCGAGGAAGGCGCGCATGCGTGGTCCGGCCTGGGGGGAGGCCGCGGCTGCCGCGTCGGCCAGGCGCAGGGCCTCCGGCCCGTGGCCGAGGTCGACGGCCTGGACGCTCATGCCGCGCAGCGTGGTGCAGTAGGTCAGGTGGTCCTCGGCCGCGCCGGCCAGCTCCAGGGCCTTGAGGTAGTACTGCTGGGCCAGCCCCTGCAGGCCCTCGTCCACCGCCATGTAGCCGGTCAGATAGCACAGGTCGGAGGCGGCCGAGAGCATGTTCTTGCGCACGGGCTCGGGGGCGTCGGCGCGCAGGTACGCCGAGACGGTGTTGACGATGAAGGAGGCGGCCATGGGCCGGGCGTGACGGCCGCCGAACTGGTCGTCCAGTTCGCTGATGCGCTCGGTCATGGCGACCACCATGTCCACCTCCGGCCGCCCGATGCGCACGCTGCGGCCGGCCCGCACCGCCTCCATCCGGCCCACCACGTCCTGCCAGCCGGGGACGGTCAGCGCCACGGAGAACAGGCCGACGCCCAGCACGCTCCTGCGGGATGGGTCCATGTCCGTCCTCCCGAGGTTCATCAGTCCTTCCACGGTATCCGCGCCGGTGCTCGCCTCTTCGGCCTCCAGACCGATCTCGGCCAGCGTGACCGGCCTGCGCAGCCGGCGTGACAGGGCCTCACGGATGAAGGGCCGTACGACCTTGCGCGGCCTGGTGCCGCTCAGCCAGTGGGACACCGCGGACTCGTCGTACCGCAGCGGCACCCCGGCCTCCGCTCCGACGCGGTTGACGGCCAGGGCGAGTTGGGACTGCGACCACTGGCTCTCGGTCAGAACGCGCTGCAGGCCCTCGTTCGGCTTCCTGGTTCCCATGCCCACGCCCCCGCATCTACGCGATCTTTCATGGGTTTCACGCGCTGCCGCTCCACCCACGCTACCGCCCAGAGTAATCGCACGGTTACGTATCCGTGAGCACGGAAGTGGTCGGTACCGAAGTCCAGCTTGCGGAGGGAATCCGTCGCGCAGTCCGCCGTGACGCGGGTCCGGCCACGGCTGTCGACGGCGCCCGGATCCAACTCGGCTGCTCGCGAAGCCAGTTCGGAATCAGCATTCAAGCGGCACAAGGCACCGGCCGGCAGACAGCATCCCCCGACAAGAGAGGGAACACCGGTGACAGTGATCGTCAAGACTCCGCCGGCCCGGAAAGCCACCACCCGGCTTCTGTGGCTGGACCTGACGCGGAAGTGCCAGCTCGCCTGCGGGCACTGCTACAACTCCTCCGGCCCGAGCGGATCGCACGGCACCATGACCCGTGAGGACTGGGTCGGCGTTCTGGATCAGGCCGCGGCCTGTGGCGTGCGCGGGGTGCAGTTCATCGGTGGTGAGCCGACCATGCACCCCGACTTCACGGCCCTGGTGGACCACGCGCTGAACGCCGGTCTGGAGGTGGAGGTCTACAGCAACCTCGTGCACGTCTCCCAGGAGTGCTGGGAGATCTTCCGGCGCAAGGGACTGGCGCTGGCCACCTCCTACTACTCCGGCCGGGCCGAGACCCACAACGCGATGACCGGCCGCCGCTCCCACGGAAGGACGCGGGAGAACATCGCCAGGGCCGTCCGGCTCGGCATCCCGCTGCGCGTCGGAGTCGTCACCGGCGACGAGGAGCAGGCCGCGGGTGCCCGGCGGGATCTGGAAGCCCTGGGCGTGGAGCGGATCGGTATCGATCATGTCCGGCCCTTCGGGCGGGGCGGACAGGGCCGGGTCCCCGACACGGCCAAGCTCTGTGGCCGGTGCGGATCGGGCGTGGCCGCCATCGGTCCCACGGGGGAGGTGTCCCCGTGCGTGTTCTCCGGCTGGATGGGCGTCGGCAACGTCAGGCACACCCCGCTCGCCGCTATCCTCGGCGGCGAGGCCATGACCCGCGCCACCACGGCCATCCAGGGCGCGGCCGGGAGGAACGACCCTTGCGGCCCCGACGACGAGGAGTGCACGCCCGGCTTTCCGGGCAGCTCGTGCAGCCCGAGGAACTGAGGACGATGGACACGCCCCTTCTCGCCGCCGACTTCCGGGAGCTGATCCGCCCGCACACGGGGGAACTGGCGCGTGCCCGTCCCACCACCGGGGGGCACAGCTCGGATGTCGCCACCGTGGTCGAGTGCGAGAAGGGGCCGTTCTTCGTCAAGGCGGTCCCCAACCGGCCCGGCGGACGGCGCGACTCCATCGTGCGGGAGCGGCTGATCAACCCGGCCGTACGGCCCTTGTCCCCCGCGCTGCGGTGGCATGCGGAGAACGGCGTGTGGGTCGTGCTCGGCTTCGACGCCGTGGAGGGGCGGGCGGCCGACTTCTCGCCGGGCTCGCCCGACCTGCCCACCGTCGTCGGTCTGGTGGACCGGATCGGGGAGCTGGACCTCCCCGAGGTCGCGCGGGAGTGGCCGGAGACCCGGTGGGACCGGTTCGCCGGGGACGAGAGGCAGGCCGCCCTCCTCCGGGGCGATGACCTGCTCTACACCGACATCAACCCCGGCAACATGATGATCGGCGAGCACACCGCCTGGGCAGTGGACTGGTCCTGGCCAACCCGTGGCGCGGGCTTCATCGACCCGGCCTGTCTGGTGGTGCAGCTCATCGCGGCCGGGCACAGCCCCGAGTCCGCCGAGTCCTGGGCTTCCGGCTGTGCGGCATGGGTGGATGCGGACCCGAAGGCCGTCGACGCCTTCGCCCGGGCCAACGCGCTCATGTACCGCGCCTTCGCCGACCGGAAGCCGGACGCCTCGTGGCTCGGGGCGATGGCGGACGCTTCCCGGACGTGGGCCGACCACCGCGGCGTGAGCACGTAGCGTGGAGGACTGAGCGGTTCTCCCGGCAGGGATGCCCGCCAGGTCACCCTGCCAACAGAGACGAGGGACCCCTACGGCGGTGGGGGCCTTCGTCATGCGCGGATGCGGTTGGTGCCGCCCTCGCCCACTCCTCCGCGTCCACGCGGTCTTTCATGGGTTTCACGCGCTGCCGCTCCACCCACGCTACCGCCCGGGGTAACCGCGCGGTTACGTATCCGTGAGTACGGGACCGAGCGTCAGGAAGGGCGTACATGGGCGGGAGCGCCTTCTCACAAGGGGTCGAGGAACGGATCGGGGAGGGGCGTGCGCGCGCTGCGGACGGGCGCGGGGATTACGGGGTGCGCCCGGCGGGGGCGGAGGGGGCTTCGGTGGAGCTCGCCGCCACGTCGGCGCGGCCACGTACCGGCCGGCTGAGCACGGTTCCCTACATCGCCTCGTGGAGCCAGGAGCGGATGCGCCGCCCGCCCGTGGTGCGGCGGGTGGGGGTGGGCGGCGAGGGGATCGGTTTCGCCGGGGAGGGCGCGTACGACCGGGACTGGCGCGGGGTGCTGTGGACCAGGCAGACCCTCGCGCGGGGCAAGGGGCACCCCCGGTACCACACGGTGCACACCCTGCGGCAGCGAAGGGCCATGCGGCGCATGCTCTGCCAGGTGTGCGGCGGGCCCACCCCTCAGGACGGCCCGCGCCTCTTCGTGCTGCGGGACGTCGGCCGCCCGGTGGAGGAGGGCGAGCGGACCACGGCGCCGCCCGTGTGCGTGCCCTGCGCCCGGATCTCCGTACGGGAGTGCCCGCGGCTGCGGGAAGGGCACGTCGCCGCGCTGGTGGAACGGCCGTACGCCTGGGGCGTGGCCGGGATCGTCCACCACCCGGCCACCCTGGAGCCCCTCGACACCGCCCTGCAGGAGGTCTCCTACGAGGACCTCGCGGTCCGGTGGACCCTGGCCCACCGGCTGGTCATGACGCTGCACGACTGCACCCCGGTGGACCTGGCCGCCCTCGCCGGGTGAGCCGGGCCGGCTGCCGGGCCCTGCCCGGTCATCGGGCGGGGCCCGGCGTTCATCCGGTTCGTGAGCGAGCCGCAGTCTCCGGGCCTGTCCTCACCAATCGCCCCTGTGAGGACGAACGAGTGGGAGCCGCCTGTGCAGATCCGTGAGGTTCACACGACGGCGGAGGTGCCGGGAGCCAGTTCGGGAAAAGCGCCCTCCCAGGCACCGCGGATGTCACGGCTGACCAGGGTGCGCAGTACGGGCCACAGGTCGGTCAGCAGCTCGTGGTTGAGGTACCGGACCAGGTCGTCGTGCATGCCCTCGGCCAGGACGATCCGGTACAGGCTCATCCTCAGCCGGGGCTGGTCGAGGTCGAATCGGGTCAGCCCGGACCACGCCAGGTGCAGCGGCAGGTCGACGGTGCCGTGGACCGGGCCGGTGAGTTCCGTCAGAGCGCCGGGGAGGCGTCGAGTGAACTTGGCACGACGGAGGTCGGAGATGCTGGGCACGGCTGACATACTCCGATTATCCCGCAGCGGTACGGCGTAGCTCCGCTCAATCCTCAAAACCCGCCGGACAAAGGCTTGTGATCGGCCGGTGAGACGGGGCGGACGGGAAGAACCGGGATGAATGGTGGGCTCAGGCCGGGTCATTGTCGAGCACCAGCACGACGTGCTCGTGCTCGCCGTACCGGACCGTCTCGGTGCGCCAGAAGCCGTGCTTCTCCAGCAGTCGCACCGAGCCGGTGTTCCCGGCGAAGGGATCGGCGTACAGGGGACGGGCCTTCTCCCGCTCCAGGAACAGTGCCAGTGCCCGCGTGCCGACGCCCCGGCCCCAGTACCGTCTGCCGAGCCAGTACCCGATGAAGCGCCGCCCCTCGTCCCACCAAGCCACCACGTTGCCCGCCAGTTCCCCGTCGACGGTGACGGCCTGCACGAGGACGGTGGGATCGCCGAGGACCCTCGTCTCCCAGTGGGTCATGAAGGCCTCCCGCTCCCGGGGCGGGAACTTCGACCGCCGCACGGCCTCGGGATCGTGCTCCTGCGTGAAGAACTCCTCCAGATCGGCCGGTTCGACGTCTCTCAAGCGCACCTGGTCACCCATGCCGACGAGTCTGCCGCCGGCCACTGACACTCCCGGAACGCCAACGGCCCCCGGCCCGCTGTGGCGGGCGACGGGGATGGCGACGGCCCCCGGTCGTGTGGGCTGGTCGGGGGCCGTTGTGAAGTGCAGAGGCTGTGGGATTCGAACCGACGGTGGTGCCGTCACCACGACGGTTTCCAGGACCTTCGCCGATCAGGCGGGCTGATCGTTCCCGCACGGGTCAGACGGGTGCGACCGCCCCCGAGGAGCCGTCGTCATCGTCGCCGTGCCCGCTGCGTGCCCCAGAGGATCGGCCGTGCCCGCTGAACCGCTGCCGTACTCGGCGTATCTCTCTGCCGGTGAGCGCACCGGCGGCGACTGTCCCCATGAGACAGACAACAGGCGCCAGCACCCAGATGCCCCACGCGACGAAGCCTGTCTCCACCGGCACATAGCTGCCCCACGGCTTCTGCGCGGCACGAACGACCTCTCCCGGGCGGCCTTCGTACCGGATCTCCACTGTGCGCGTCTCGCTGCCAACCTGCGGGCCGCTGCACACGGAGTGGCTCCCTGCACGCCCTCCGCCCTCCTGGTGGCACTCTGTGAGCCGAACCTGGACAGCGTTCCCCAGCAGGTCCAGCTGCACGAGCCCGGTGATCACAGTCCATGCCACCGCCGCGGTGCCCAGCAGGGTGAACATCCCGTAGACAGCGATGTCGCGTCTTCGCCCCCTTGTCATAGACACAGCATGCACGGCAGCTCCAACCCGAAGTCACTCCACCCGCCTCACCGGCTCTCGTGCTGTTCGGCGCACGAAAGACCAGGCGCGTACGAAGCAGCCGACGGCGGCGGCCGTGAGCAGCGCGAGAAACACGCCTTGCCCGGCCTTGGCGAAGAGGCTGTCGTCCAGCGCCTCATAGGTTCCCCAGGGAGCGCGGTGGACGGGGATGGTGTCGCCCTCTTCCGCGGAGAACAAGCGCACCTTGACCAGCTGACCACTCGTCTTCTCGTCACCGTTGACGAGCGTTCCCTCGCATTCGACGTCCGGGCCGGCCCTGCCTCCGCCCTGCTCGACGCACCGCGAGGCGACGATGTGTCCGCCTTCGCCGAGGATGCCGAACCCGACGGCGGCCCTCACCCCGAGGAACGCCGTGAAGGCCAGGAGAACAACGCCGAGGAGCGCCCAGGCAACGACAGCGGCGAAGCGATCTCTCCCGTCACCTGCAACGCTCACCGCGAATCAGCACCCATCCCGCATTCGACTGCCACTCCAACATGCTCAGCGTTGGTTGGCGCTGCGCACAGAGGCATCCGGTGCTACTCCGTTGCTGTCGAGCCGACAAGCCGTGCCCCACCGAGCGGGAAGGACTGTCGCCGGCGGGTGGTCGGCATGGCGACGGCCCCCGGCCGCATGCGCTGGTCGGGGGCCGTTGTGAGGTGCGGAGGCTGTGGGATTTGAACCCACGGTGGTGTCGCCACCACGACGGTTTTCAAGACCGTTCCCTTAGGCCGCTCGGGCAAGCCTCCCCACGCCGCGCCGTGCGGTACGGCGTGGGGGACAGCCTAGCCGGTTCGTCAGTCGCCCTCGCGGGAACCCAGGGTCAGTTCGGCCTTGTTCTGCTTGCCGCCACGCATGTAGGTGATCGAGATCTTCTCGCCCGGCTCGTGGGCCCAGATCTCGCTGATCAGGGTGGGGCCGCTGTCGATCGGGACACCGTCGAGCCTGGTGATCACGTCGCCCGGCTTCAGGCCCGCCTTGTCGGCCGGGCCGCCCGGGGTGATGGGGTCGCTGCCGTCGTCGGTGTCCTCGATGATGCGGGCGCCGTTGCCCTGGGCGCGGAGGTCGACCTGGACGCCGATGACCGGGTAGACGGGCTCGCCGGTCTCGATCAGGGCCTTGCCCACACGCTGGGCCTGGTTGATCGGGATGGCGAAGCCGAGGCCGATGCTGCCGGGTGCGCCCTGGCCGAGGCCGCCGCCGGCCGACTGGATGGCGGAGTTGATGCCGATGACCGCGCCCTTGGCGTTGAGCAGCGGGCCGCCGGAGTTGCCGGGGTTGATGGAGGCGTCGGTCTGGAGGGCGCTCATGTAGGAGGCCTTGGAGCCCTGGCCGTCGCTGGAGGCCACGGGGCGGTTCTTGGCGCTGATGATGCCGGTGGTGACCGTGCCGGACAGGCCGTACGGGGCGCCGATGGCGATGGTGGCGTCACCGACCTGGACCTTGTCGGAGTTGCCGAGCGGCAGCGGGGTGAGCTTGGCGTCGCCGGCGTTCTTCAGCTTGATGACCGCCACGTCGTAGCCCTGGGCCAGGCCGACGACCTCGGCGTCGTACTCGCGGCCGTCGGAGAAGGTGGCGGTCAGCTCGCCGCCGTCGGCCGCGCTGGCCACCACGTGGTTGTTGGTCATGATGTGGCCCTGCTGGTCGTAGACGAAGCCGGTGCCGGTGCCGCTCTCGCCGCCGCCCTCGGCCTGGATCGTCACGACGCTGGGCAGGGCCTTGGCCGCGATGCCGGCGACGGAGTCGGGGGCGCGGTCGACCTGTTCGAGGCCGCCGTCGGCGGAGATGGTCGTCGAGCCGCGGTCCGCGCGGTCGGCGGCCCAGAAGCCGACGCCCGTGCCGACGCCGCCCGCGAGGAGGGCCGCCGCCGCGACGGCGGCGATCAGGCCGCCGAAGCCGCGCTTCTTCTTCTGGCCCTCCGGGGGCGGCGGGGAGGCGAGCGGCGCACCCCAGGGGGAGGCCGGGCCGCCACCGGGGGTGCCGGGTGCGCCGGGGGCTCCCGGGGCGGGTTGCGGGGTGCCGTAGGCGTCGTAGCCGCCACCCGGTGCGCCCCACTGCCCGGCGGAGGAGTGGGGGGCGGGGGAGGCGTACGCGGCGGGGGGCTGCTGTGCGGCGGGGGGCTGCTGCGCGGCGGGGGGCTGCTGCGCGGCGGCAGGGTCCTGCGGGGTGTGGTGGCCCTGCGGGGCCGGCGGGGGCTGCGGGGCCGGGTGGCCCTGCGCCTGCCCCTGTGCGGCGTGCCCCTGCTCGGCGGGGCCCTGTGCGGCGGGGGGCGCGGGCTGGGCGGGGGGCTGGTGGCCGGGCTGGGACGACGGCTCGGGGCCCTCCGGCTCGATCTTCCGCAGGAGGGTCGTCGACTCGTCCCTCGGCGCCGCCTCCGGGGCGGGGGCGGGCGCGGGGGCCTGGAGGTCGTAGTCCTCCGGCGGGCTGTCGGTCGGTGTCCTGGGCGCGGCGGCGTCGTTCGCGGCGGACCGGTCGGCCGGCGGGTGCGGCACGGGGGCGCCGGCCGCGTGCTCGCCGGCGGCGCCCTCGTTCTCGGTGCTCACAGCTCTCTCCTCAGGTACACGACAGTCGCGCGTCTTCCCGGAGGCGGCGCGCGTATTCAGGTGTATGGCGTCAAGCTTCTCCCACCGCACGTCAGACTGGCGTAAGCGCACCCGTCCGAACGGACGCCCGGGCCGCCGCGCACGGGGCGGGGTGGCACCATAACGCGGTGAGCCCTGACCAGCCCCAGGGGTCGCCCGGATCCCGGCGCCCCATCTCAGTCGTCGCCCACCGCGGGGCCTCCGAGGACGCCCCCGAACACACCCTGGCCGCGTACCGCAGAGCCGTCGAGGACGGCGCCGACGCGCTGGAGTGCGATGTGCGGCTCACCGCCGACGGGCACCTGGTGTGCGTCCACGACCGCCGCGTCAACCGTACCTCCAACGGCCGCGGCGCCGTCTCCTCGCTGGAGCTGGCCGAGCTGGCCGAACTGGACTTCGGCTCCTGGAAGGGGCGGCTCGGTGACGAGGAGTCGCCCGAGACCGAGAGCCGCGAGCACACCTCCGTCCTCACCCTGGAGCGGCTGCTGCGCCTGGTGGAGGAGCAGGCCTCCGCGGGGCGCCGGGTGGAGCTGGCCGTCGAGACCAAGCACCCCACCCGCTGGGCGGGGCAGGTGGAGGAGGAGCTGCTGCGGGTGCTGGCCCGTCACGATCCGGCCATTCCCGTGCGCGTGATGAGCTTCTCCGCGCGCTCCCTGCACCGGATACGGGCCGCGGCGCCGTGGATCCCCACCGTCTACCTGATGCAGTTCCTGCTGCCGCGCCACCGCGACGGGAGGCTGCCGCCGGGCGTGGGGATCGCCGGGCCGAGCATCCGGATCCTGCGCAACCACCCCGAGTACGTGGCGTGGGCGCACCGGGAGGGCCACCGGGTGCACGTGTGGACGGTGGACGACCCGGCCGACGTGGAGCTGTGCGCGCTGCTCGGCGTGGACGCCATCATCACCAACCGGCCCCGGCACGTGCTGGCCCAGCTGGAGGAGATGTCCCGGGACTGAGACGGGTCGGGAGCCGGGACGGGTCGGGGGCCGAGGTGGAGCCGGGCGGGTGCCGAGCGGGGGCCGTGGGCGGGGCGGCCCGCGCACTACGGCGCACTCGGGGCCACCGGTGGTGAACGGGCGGTGAGGGCTGCGTCACGGTACCGGGTCGGGCGGTTTCCGCCGTCGGACGAAAGGGCATCCATCACGTGGCGTGGGGCGAACAAGGAGGTCTCGGGGGTGGCGTTGGTGGTTGCACAGGAGGCGCCGACGTCGTCGACGATGGCCGTACCCCACGGTCCCGCGGGCGTGGGTGCGGCGAGGCGCAGGATGCGCGAGGAGCTTCTCGGCTCCGGTACGCCCGAAGCCGTCGTGGACGACGCGGTTCTCATTCTTTCCGAACTTCTCAGCAACGCGTACCGGCACGCCAGACCGATCGGCGTGAGCGACTGCGTGCGCGCGGCCTGGGGCCGCACCGCCGACGGCGGGGTGAGCGTCTCCGTCACCGACGGCGGGGGCCCGACCAGACCCCGGCCGTCCAATCCGTCGGTGACGGCGCGCGGCGGCAGAGGGCTGTCGATCATCACCTCGCTCGCCAGCGACTGGGGTGTGCGCGAGGACCGCGGCGGGCGCGGGCACGGCCCGGGTCATGGGCAGGGTCACGGTCATGGGCACGGCCCGGGTCATGGGCACGGCCACGGTCACGGCGGGGTGACGGTGTGGGCAGTGGTGGCGCCGTCGGAGGACGACGCCTTCTCCTCCTCGATGCGCTTCGACCTGTCGGAGCTGGAGGGCCTGGAGGACCTCTGAGGCAGTCGTTCCGGGTGGTCTCCCCCGCGTACGCGTGCCGCCTGGGCGCCAAGGGCTAGGCTCGCGCCGACAGCGTCCTTAACGACCGGGAGACCCCACCCCATGGCCAAGAAGCGCCGCCCCCAGACCAAGGCCGCCAAGCCGCAGCTCGCCGACGGTGAGATCCCCGTCGTCGGCGCCCGCGAGCCCTGCCCCTGCGGATCCGGCCGCCGCTACAAGGCCTGCCACGGGCGTGCCGCCGCGCAGGCGGTGACCGAGCTGGTGCGTCGCCCGTTCGAGGGACTGCCCGGGGAGTGCGACTGGGTGGCGCTGCGCGAGCTGGTGCCCGCCGCGACGGTGCCGCTGAAGCTGAGGGAGGAGCTGCCGGGGGACGTCCCCTCGGTGACGCTGGCCACCGTCCTGCCGATGGCCTGGCCCGCGCTGCGCCGCACGGACGGTGCCGTGCTGCTGGGCGTGCAGAACGACACCCCCTCCGGCGACCTCAGCCGCGATCTGGCCGACGTTCTGCGGCGGGCCCTGACGGCGAAGCCGGGCAGCCCGGTGGCCGCCGAGCGCATCCCCGCCGACGCCCCGCGTCTGCAGGACCTGCTGGACCTCGACGCGCCCTTCGTGCCCGAGGTGCACAGCGGCTTCGAGTTCTGGGTGGAGGACGCCGGCAACCAGAGCCCGGAGGTCGCCGCCTCGCTGGAGCGCGCCAACTCCGCCGCCCTGCCGACCGCCCGGCTGGAGGGGGTGGAGGCCGCCTACTGGTGCGAGACCCCGGAGAAGAACCACCTGCGCTGGGTCATGCCGCACCCGGAGGAGCGGCTGCTGGACGCGCTCGCCCGGCTGCACGCGGCGGGGTCGTCGTCGCTGGGCGAGGGCACACGGCTGGTCGGCTCCTTCCGGGCGCACGGTCTGATGGTCCCGGTGTGGGACCTGCCGAGCGCGATGGGCGCGCAGGAGTGCGAGAAGCCGGCCGCGGCCTTCGCGGAACGGCTCGCCGAGGCGCTGGAGTCCACCGATCCGCTCACCGCGGAGGAGCGACGGGCGCGCAGTGGATTCACAAATCGCCAGATCACTCTCAACTGACAGACGAATTCCGGCTGATGAGAGAAGAAAAAGGCAAGTGATTCCCGTCACAGCGGGACGTACTCGCAGGTAGACAGGCGGCCGGAAGACGTCGGTGGAATTTGCGAACGGGCCGTTACTTGTTACGGTTCTTGCAGCCCGGTCGCTGGTGCATCCCCCGTCGCCAGCGACCGGGTCTTTTCATGCCCGCACTTCCCGCATACGAGTTCGGTGCGGGTGGGCGGTCCTCAACTCCCCTATTCCCAGGGTGAGTCGACGGACCGGGCGCCTTCCTTGCCGCCTTTGCCGTCTCCGCCCTCCACGGCTTCGCCGGCGCCCCCGGTTTCGCTGCCGGTTTCACCACCGGTTTCGCTGCCGGAACGCAGCAGCAGCCCCTCCCCGTCCGGTGCCGCGACCTCCGCCACCGCCGTGTACGGCCCGCCGTCCGGAGGGTTTCCCTCCACGCGCCGGTGCGGGGTGTCGCACACTCCCTCCCGGCCGCCGGCGGGCAGTTCGCAGGGGACGCCGACCGCCTGGCCGCCGGGGCCGAGCAGACTCAGGGCGCCGTGCAGCGCCTCGCCCGTAGAGTTCCGGTGGTACATCCGCCCCCAGACGGCGCCGTCCCGCCTCAGGACGCAGGTCTGCGCCCGCACCCCTCGCGGGGAGGTGGCCCAGGAGCCGCAGAAGGCCGAGGTCTCCGGCAGGTCCGCGCCGGATGTTCCGGGCGGCGTGGACGGCTCGGACGGTTCGGAGGGCTCGGTCGGTTCGGAGGGGAGGAGCCCGTGCGGGAGGGGAAGCGGAGAGCGTTCGGGCGCGGAGCCGGTGACAGGGTCGGTGGCATCGGCTGCATCAGTGGCGTCGGCGGCGGGGACGGCCGTACGCCCCTCGCCGGTCCGCCGCTCGTCCGGCCCGGCGGTCGCGGCGGTGAGCGGCAGGAGCGCCGCGAGGGCGACCCCGGCCGCGAGCGCGGTCACACGGAGGCCGGAGGCGCGCTGCCGCGGCTCGTACATGGGATCCACCTGCAACTCGCTGGAGGGAAAGGACTCTTCGGCGGCCCGAACATACCGGGACGAAGAAGGCGTCCCGGCGGACAGACCGCCTGTTTCCCTCCAACCCCGGCGCACCACCACCCGTACGAGTGAGCGGGGCGGACCCGCGGGGCCCGGCCGGTCAGCCGGTCAGTACGCCAGCCGGCTGCCCGTGTCCGGGACGGCCGCGCTCGCCCGCACCAGCACGTCCACCAGCGGCTCCATCCTCGGCAGCCACGGCACACCGCCCCCGCGCAGGGTGCCGCGAGCGCCGACGCCCAGCGCGGCCGGCGGCCGCTCCCAGCGCAGCTGCCCCGCGCCGGTGCGTGACGGCGGCAGGGCCACATAGCCGCCGTCGCCGTGGAACCGCAGCGAGCTGGGCACCCAGTCCTGGGCGTGGAGCAGCTCGCCCAGCTCCTCCAGGTCGTACGGCGCCACCAGCAGCATGCAGCGGGTCGGGCTCGCGATCACCGGGCCGGTGCGCAGCCCGAGCCGGTCGAACTCCTCCAGCGCCCGGGCCCCCGCGGCCGCCGGGAGGCTCAGCGCACAGGGGGCGCGGCCGCCGGTGGCCAGCAGGATCGGCGCGTCGGGCCGGTTGGTCCACCACCAGCGCACCATGCGCTCGTCGGTGGTGGCCGCCGGCAGTTCGGGGTCGAAGGGGTGCGCGCCGGGCACCACGCAGTCGGGCCGGGGACAGGAGCAGCGCCCCCGAGGCTGCCCCGACTGGCGTGCGGTCAGGCGCCTGGACTCCCGCGGCGCCACACCGGGCAGCACGGGCCACCCCCACCGTGTCGCGCACACGAGCGCCGCGTCGCGCAGCGCCCAGCGGGTCATGCGTCGCCTTCCGAGGATCTCGCGCATCAGCGCTCGTTCCTTTCCGTAACGCCATGGATCGACAAAAACGTCGACAAGCACACTGACAAGGACTCAGCAGGACCAGAAGGCCGATCACGGTCTTCCGGTCCCTCACACCTGTTACACCTGTGGATCTCGTGTGACCGCGCCCGGGCCCCCCGGACAGTGCGTCACCGTGCTGTTCTCCGCGGCCGTGGCCGGGGCGTTCGTGAACCGGGCGCGGAACGCGGCGTGCCGGCACACGCCGGACGCCGCTCGTGCTCGCCCGTACCGCCGTACCGTCCGGCGGTCCTCCGCCTGCCGTGCTCCGGTCCTCTCGGCGCGTACGAGGGCGCGCCTCGTTCCCACTGCGTGGGACGCACGGGCCCGTCGCCGGGTTCCGCCGGAACCCGGTCGCCGCTCACCCGCCCAGTCCTTCGTGCCGTGGATAACCGTGTACCCACGTCAATCGTGATGACGCGCCGCCGTACCGGGAGCCAGTCGACCGCGCACCGCCCGGCACAGGGTACGTTTTCGGCCAAGCTCGTGGCCACCCCCGCGACGCCTCCGGATGCTCCGGGAGCAGCGCTCGGACCCGGACCGGAAACCGGTCGGCGGGGGACATCCGCGGCCTGCCGGGGCGATGCTGGACACCCGTTATCAGGGCGTGTACACCTGAAGACATTGATAGCGGAGCAGCACGACATGGGGGTTTGCGATGCTATTGACGACGCTGGCCCGCACTGAGGGCAGCCGCCCATGAGCGCCCGGCAGCCGCCGAAACTGGCCGGAATCGAATCGCCACCGCCCCTTCCCCAGCACACTGTTCCGCCCGCGGCGGCCGCGCCCCACCGGCAGCCCGCCCCCTCCCCCCGGCCCCCGGCCGTCGACGACCCCGCCCTCGCACGTCCCGTCGAGCGGCTCGCGGCCGTCCAGGACCGCCTCGCCGGGTGGATCTCCGACCTCACCACCCTCCACGACCTCACCGAACGGCTGGTGCGCACCGACACCCTGGAGAGCGCGGTGCACGAGGCGCTGCGCGCCGGAGCCGCCCTGGTGGGCGCCCGGCGCGGACTGATCGCCCTGGAGCCGGCCGACGGGCTCGGCCCCGACACCACCGTCGGACTCGGCCTGGGAGCGGCGGACCTCGGCCACATCGAGACCCTCCCTCGCGACTCGGCCTCCCACGCGCGCCTCCTCGACGGGCTCCCCGAGGCCGGTGCCGGGGACGGAGGGGGCGGGGACTGCGGCGCGGGTGAGGGCACGGGCCCCGGCGGCCTCCGGGAGATCACCCACCCCCACATCGCCCGGGACGAGGACCTCGACCCGCGCCACCGCGAGGTCGCCGCCCGCCTCGGCTACGCCGCCAGCCACGCCGTCCCCCTGACCGCGCGGAGCACCGGACGGCTGGGCGCCGCCGTCTGGCTGTACGACGAGCCCGCGCGGCCCACCGAGCGCCAGCGCCATCTGCTCGGCCTGTACGTGCGGCACGCCGCCGAGCACATCGCCCGCCAGGTGGACCTCGCCCGCGCCCGCTCCACCGTGGACACCGTGCGCGAGGGGCTGCTGCCCACCCGGCTGCCGCGGGTACCGGGGGTGCGGCTGGCGGTACGGCACCACACCGGCCCGCGCGGCGGCGGCGACTGGTACGACGTACTGCCACTGCCCGAGGGGGCGCTGGGGCTGAGCGTGGGCGGGGTCACCGGATCCGGCCCGGACGCACTGGCCGCGATGGGGCGGCTGCGGGCCTCGATGCGGGCGTACGCGGTGATGGAGGGCGAGGACCCGGTCGCGGTCCTGTCCGACCTGGAGCTGCTGATGCGGCTGACCGAGCCGGCCCGGTCGGCGACCGCGCTGTTCGGGTACGCCGAGCGGACGCCGCAGGCCGAGGGCGGTCCGCAGGCGGGCACCAGGATCGTGCTGGCCGGGGCCGGGCACTGCCCGCCGCTGATCGTCGGTCCGGAGCGCACCGAGGTCGTCGAGACCGCGCTCTCCGCGCCGCTGGGCATGCTCGCCTGCTGGGAGGCGCCCAGCGTCGAGGTGGAACTCACGCCCGGGGAAACGCTCCTGCTCTACAGCGACGGCCTGCTGCACCGCACCGGCGAACCGCTGGAACGCGCCTTCGCCCGGCTCCGGGCCGCGGCCGTCGCCGCCGCCCCGGCCGTACGCGCCGACCCCGACGCGCTGCTGGACCATCTGCTGCGCTCGGTGCTGCCCGGCGGCCGGGACGGTGCGGGCGGTACCGGAGACGGGGCCGCCGCCGGGGACTCCAAGGACTCCGGGGACTCCGGGGACTCCGGGGACTCCGAGGACTCCGAGGACTCCGAGGACTCCGAGGACTCCGAGGACTCCGAGGACATCGTGCTGCTGGCCGCCCGCTTCTGAGCCCCGTCCGCAGGCCTCGCCCCAGGCCTCGCCCGCAGGCCCTCGCGTGCTCTGTCCACAGGCCCGGGCCGCCCCGATCGGGGCGGACCTACGATGGGAGTCGGCCCGCACCCGGCCCACACCACCAGCAGGAGGAGGCAGCGACGTGGCTGACCAGCAGACGCCGGAGACCCCGGAGGAGCAGGGCGAACCCACCTCGGAGGAGCCCATCAAGCAGCGGAAGAACGGCCTGTACCCGGGCGTCTCCGACGAGCTCGCCGAGAACATGAAGTCCGGCTGGGCCGACACCGAGCTGCGCGACCTCGCCCCCGTCCCGCAGGTATCGCACACCGCCGAGCGGCGCGCGCGGCTCTCCGCCCGCTTCCCCGGCGAGCGCCTGGTGATCCCCGCGGGCAACCTCAAGACCCGCTCGAACGACACCGAGTACGCCTTCCGCTCCTCCGTCGAGTACGCCTACCTCACCGGCAACCAGACCGAGGACGGCGTCCTGGTCATGGAGCCGAGGGCGGACGGCGGCCACGACGGCGTCCTGTACCTGCTGCCCCGCTCCGACCGCGGCAACGGCGAGTTCTGGCTGGACGGCCAGGGCGAGCTGTGGGTGGGCCGCCGCAACAGCCTCACCGAGGCCGAGAAACTCTACGGCATGCCCTGCCGGGACGTGCGCACCGTGGCCGAGGCGCTGCGCGAGGCGTCCGGCGACATGCGCGTGGTGCGCGGCCACGACGCGGGCGTCGAGGCCGCCCTCGCCGACAAGACCACCGCCGAGCGCGACGAGGCGCTGCGGGTCTTCCTCTCCGAGATGCGCCTGGTCAAGGACGACTTCGAGATCGGCGAGCTGCAGAAGGCCGTCGACTCCACCGTGCGCGGCTTCGAGGACGTCGTCCGCGTGCTCGACAAGGCGCAGGCCACCTCCGAGCGCTACATCGAGGGCACCTTCTTCCTGCGCGCCCGCGTGGAGGGCAACGACATCGGCTACGGCTCGATCTGCGCCTCCGGGCCGCACGCGACCACCCTGCACTGGGTGCGCAACGACGGCCCCGTCCGCTCCGGGGACCTGCTGCTGCTGGACGCCGGTGTGGAGACCCACACCCTCTACACCGCCGACGTCACCCGCACCATGCCCGTCGACGGCCGCTTCACCGACCTCCAGCGGAAGATCTACGACGCCGTGTACGACGCGCAGGAGGCGGGCATCGCGGCGGTGAAGCCGGGCGCGAAGTACCTGGACTTCCACCACGCCGCGCAGCGCGTGCTGGCGGAGCGGCTGGTGGAGTGGGGCCTGGTGGAGGGCCCGGTCGAGCGGGTCCTGGAGCTGGGCCTCCAGCGCCGCTGGACGCTGCACGGCACCGGCCACATGCTCGGCATGGACGTCCACGACTGCGCCGCGGCGCGCCGCGAGGCCTACGCCGAGGGCACGCTGGAGCCGGGCATGTGCCTGACGGTGGAGCCGGGCCTGTACTTCCAGCCGGACGACCTGACGGTGCCCGAGGAGTACCGGGGCATCGGCGTGCGCATCGAGGACGACATCCTCGTCACCGAGGACGGCAACCGGAACCTCTCCGCCGCGCTGCCGCGTCGCTCGGACGAGGTCGAGGCTTGGATGGCGGGCCTGCGGGGCTGACGTCCTGCCACGGGGCAGGGCACGGAACAGAGCGGGGGCCCGGCCGCGGAATCGGCCGGGCCCGCGCTCAGGACGCCCTCAGCAGCGAGTCCTTCCGCCACTTGAGGAGCTTGTCGAAGCAGACCATGGCGCCGTCCCCCGGACGGTTGCGGAAGTCGACGTGGTCGGCGAGGGCCTCGATCAGGAACAGGCCCCGGCCGTGCTCGTCGGTGTGGACCCCGTCGCGCGCCTCCTCGCGGACCCCGTCGCGGGCCGGGCCCGCGCTCCTGGCGAACAGGGGCCCGAAGGCGGTCGCCGTATCGAGGTCCGCCGGACTGTTCGTGCCGACGGTGTCGGTGACCGTGCCGGCGGTCGCGGCGCGGGGCGCGCTGCGGTACCCGTCCACGAAACCCGGCCCGTGATCGGTCACCTCGATGCGGCACATGTCGTCATCGATGTACGCCGTCACGTGGTACTCCCCGGCGCCCGCCGGCCCCGTACCCCCGGGGCCGCCGTGCTCGACCGCGTTCGCACAGGCCTCCGAGAGCGCGATCGACAGGTCGTAGGAGACGTCGGGATCCACCCCCGCCGTCTCCATGGCCCCGAGCAGGAGCCGCCGGGCGAGCGGGACGCTCGCAGCCTCACGCCGCAAGTGGAGAGACCACCAGATGCTCATGCTCAGCCTCCTGGCTGCGGCTCGACATACGCTACGTATTGCCCGGGGCGGCGGCGGTAAGCACGGCGGCGGCGCGCTACCCCTCATTCGGCGGACCCGATGAGTTCTGCAATGTACGGAAAATGTACGAGGTGATCCCCTCGTCCGGTTGTCAACCGCGTTGGGAGGGTGCCCCGTGTCGCGGCCGAACGGGTGATGAGATGATGGCCCGGCCATGAGAGCCCCCGTCGCGCGTGCCGCCGCCGACCTGCGACTGCTGCGGGCCGCGGTGTTCGCCGCGGTCTGCGTCACGCTGTCCGCGGCCGGTCACGTGTTCGCCGCCGGGCAGGCCCTGCCGGTGTGGGCGCTCCTGGCCGGCTTCGCGGCCGTGCTCGCCACCGCCGTACCGCTGGCCGGGCGCGAGCGCTCGCTGCCGGGCATCGCGGCGCTGCTGGCCCTGGGGCAGATCGCTCTGCACTTCCTCTTCTCCTGCGGCCAGGCCGGGCACACCGCCCCGGCCGGCCCGGCCCCTGCCGACTCCGACCGGGGCGAGGGCGGGGTGATCGCGCTGGCCGGTCGGCTGCTGTGCAACGACCGGGCCACCGCCGCCCTGAGCGAGACCGAGGCCCGCCGCATCGTCGCCGACGCCGGGCTCTCCGGCGCCCTCCCCGGCGGCAACGCCGCCGCGGGCGCCGCCGACACGGTGGCCGGCACGGCGACCGACACGGTGATCGGCGGCGCGGCCGACTGCCTGCGGTACGCCGTGCACTCCGCCCTGTCGCTGCTCTCCGCACCCATGCTGCTCGGCCATCTGCTGGCCGCGCTCGCCATGGGCTGGCTGCTGCGCCGCGGCGACGCCGCGCTGTGGCGGCTGGTGGGGCTGTCGGCCCACTTCGCCGACGGGCTCGACGGGCTCCACGGGTTCACCGGCGGACTCTGCGGGCTGCTCGTACGCGCCCTGCGCACCGCGCTGCGCTGCGTACGCGCCCTGCTGCGCGGGCTGCTGCCCGAGGACGCCGTGCCGGTGCGCGCCCCGCGCGCGGACGCGGCCGGCGGTCCGGTGCCGCCCGCCTCCCTGCTGCCGTCGCACTCGGTGGTCAGGCGCGGGCCGCCCGCCGCGCGGGATCTGACCCTCGCGGCCTGAAGCGCACGCTCTCCCGCTCCCCCGCTCTTACGAGCACGGGTGGGGTGCGCCTGCCGCCGCGCACCATGCCCGGGCTCGTCCGGCCGGGAGGCGCGGCGCGCCTCCCCGACCCAAGTGCGGTCGCGGCCGGAGAGCGCCCCCATGCCTGACGAGGAGTGTCCTTCAGCATGCAGTCCCAGACACCGGTCACCGAGCCGTCCACCGCGCCGTCCACCGAGCCGTCCGCCGTGCCGTCCTTCCGCCGTCTCGCCGCGGCCGGCGCCGTCACGGCCGTCCTGGCCCTCGCCACGGCCGGCCCGGCCGCCGCCCACATCTCCGTCGACCCCGGCGAGGCCGAGCAGGGCGGCTACACGACGATCGACCTCAAGGTCCCCAACGAGCGGGACGACGCCTCCACCGTCAAGGTGGAGCTCACCTTCCCCACCGACCACCCGCTCTCCTCGGTGATGCCCCAGCCGGTGCCGGGCTGGGAGGTGAAGGTGACGAAGACCGAGCCGGCCGAGCCCGTGGAGGCCCACGGACGCAAACTCACCGAGGTCCCCTCCAAGATCACCTGGACGGAGACCGGCGGCGGCATCGAGCCGGGCACCTTCCAGCAGTTCCCCGTCTCCGTCGGGAAGCTCCCCGAGGACACCGACCGGCTCGTCCTCAAGGCCGTCCAGACGTACGACAGCGACGAGGTCGTGCGCTGGATCGAGGAGCCGCCCGCCGAGGGGGAGGGAGGCGAGGAGCCGGAGCACCCGGCGCCCGTGCTGGACCTCGTCCCGCCCGCCGATGGCGGCCACGGCGGTGACGCGGACGCCGGCGACGAGGCCCGCACCGACCGTGCCGCCGACGGGACCACCACCGAGACCACCGCCCAGGGCGAGGCGGGCGGCGCGGCGGACGCCTCCGACACCACCGCCCGCGTCCTCGCCGTCACCGGCATCGCCGTCGGAGCCGCCGGCGTCGCCTTCGGCGTCCTGGCCGGACGCCGCCGCACCTCCTGACGCCCGGCCGCGCCCGAAGGGGCCCGCCCGCACCGGCGGCCCCTCCGGGTCCGCGGCCGCCGCCCACCACCGCAAGCCCCACCGCAAGCACCACCACAAGCCCCACCGCGAGAAGGAAAGAACCCTCATGCACCGCACTCCGCGCCGCCACCCCCGGCGCACCCGCCGCGCCCTCGGGCTCGCCCTGGCCGCCGCGCTGCTGACCACGGGCACCGCCGCCTGCGGCGCCTCCGGCGACGGCGGCACCGGCAGCACCGGCAACGCCCCGGCCTCCGCCGACACGGGAACCGGCCCCAAGCAGGGGGTCGTCCTGGACAACCCGTTCGACAAGCCGGGGCTGGTCCTCACCGACACCGACGGCGAGACCTACGACCTGGTCGAGGAGACCGAGGGCCACCCGACCCTGATCTACTTCGGCTACACCCACTGCCCCGACGTGTGCCCCCTGACGATGAGCAACATCGCCGTCGCCAAGTCCGAGCTGCCCGAGGCCGAGCAGAAGAAGCTGCGGGTCGTCTTCGTCACCTCCGACCCCGAGCGCGACACCCCCGAGTCGCTCGGCGAGTGGCTGCGCGCCCAGGACCCCGACTTCATCGGGCTCACCGGCGACTTCGAGAAGATCCAGGCCGGCGCACGCTCCCTGGGCATCGCCCTGGAACCGCCGGTGGAGGACGAGAACGGCGACATCGTCTCCTCCCACGGCACCCAGGTCCTGGCCTTCCTGCCGAAGGACGACCGGGCGCACGTCCTCTACACCGAGGACGTGCCCGTCGAGACCTACGAGAAGGACCTGCCCGCACTCGCCCAGGGGAAGCTGCCGTGAACCGCCGGAACCACCCAACCCACCGAACCCCCCGAACCCGCCCGGGCAACCGCCCCGTCCGCCGGTCCCTCGGGCTCGCCCTGGCCGCCGCGCTGCTGACCGCGGGCACCGCCGCCTGCGGCGGCTCCCCGGGCCCGGAGCTGACCGTGGAGGGCGCCTATGTGCCCGAGCCGGTCACCGCCGACCGGGCGGGCGGCTTCCTGGTCGTCCGCAACGACGGCGACACCGCCGACCGGCTCGTCTCGGCCGCCAGCGACATCTCCGACGACGTGCAGATCCACGAGACCACCGGCGGGCGGATGCGGCGGGTGGACTCCCTGACCGTGCCCGCCAACGGCACTCTGGAGCTCAGCCGGGGCGGCAACCACCTGATGTTCATGGATCTGGAGCACAAGCCCGCCGAGGGCGAGAAGGTCTCGGTGGAGCTGCGCTTCGAGAAGTCCGACCCGATCACCGTCGAGGTCCCGGTCGAGGCCGTCAACCACGTCCCCGACACCTCCGGGCACACCGGGCACTCCGAACAGTGAGGCAGGTACCCCCGTCATGACCACCACCGCTCCCCGCGCCCTGCCGCGGCCGGCCGTCCGGCCCGGCCGAGCCGGCCCGGACGGCCCGCACGGGCTGTCCGGCCTGCTCGGTGTGCTCGGTGTGCTCGGTGCGCTGGCGGCGCTGCTGCTCGGCGGCGCCGCACCGGCCGCCGCGCACGCCACGCTGACCGGCAGCGACCCGGCGCGGGGAGCGGTGGTGGACGAAGCTCCCCGACAGGTGACGCTCACCTTCTCCGAGAGCGTGTCCCTGGCGGACGACGCCATCCGCGTCCTCGCGCCCGACGGCGGGCGGGTGGACACCGGCCGGGTGCGGGACCTCTCCGCGGGCGGCGAGGTACGCCACGGCACCGGGCTGCGCGACGGGCTGCCCGAGGGCACCTACACCGTCGTCTGGAAGGCGGTCTCGGCCGACAGCCATCCCATCTCCGGCGCCTTCACCTTCTCCGTCGGCGCCCCCTCTCAGACCTCCGCCGCCGTGCCGGAGGAGGAGCCGGGCGGCGGCGCGGTCGGCGTGCTCCACGACATCGCCCGCTACGCCGCCTACACCGGCTTCGTGCTGCTCGTCGGCGGGGCGGCCCTCGTCCTCGGCTGCCTGCCCGCCGCCGCCCGGGCGCGGGCGGTGCGGCGCCTGGTGGTGGGCGGCTGGGTCACGCTGACCGCCGGCACCGTCGCGGCACTGCTGCTGCGCGTCCCGTACACCGGCGCGGGCGGGCCGGGCGACATGCTCGACACGGGCGCGCTGCGCACCGTGCTGGAGACCCGGACGGGTACGGCGCTGGTGTCCCGGCTGCTGCTGCTCGCGGCGGCGGGGCTGTTCGTCTCACTGCTGTTCGGGGCGTACGCCCGGCGAAGCGGCGGGGAGCGGGCCGGGGGCGACCGCAGCGACCGGCGCGGCCGTCGGGGCCCGGTCGTCGGGCTGCCGGTGGGCGGCGCGGTCGTCGCCGTGGGGCTCGCCGCCACCTGGGCCGCGGCCGGGCACGCCTCGACCGGCCCCCGGACCGCCGTGGCGGTACCGGCCGACATCGTCCACCTGCTCGCCGTCGCCGTCTGGCTGGGCGGTCTGGCGGCGCTGCTCACCGCGCTGCGGTGGGGGCCCGCGGTGGGCGGGGAGGCGGTGCGCCGCTTCTCGCGGACCGCGCTCGGCTGCGTGGCCGTCCTCGCCGCGACCGGCCTCTACCAGTCCTGGCGGCAGGTGGGCAGCTGGGAGGCGGTGACCTCCACCTCGTACGGAAGGCTGCTGCTGGTCAAGGTCGCGCTGGTGGCGCTGCTGCTCGTGGCCGCCCGGCTCTCCCGCCGTCACACCGCCCGGCTGGTGGACGCACCCGGGGAGCCGGCCCCCGAGCCCGAGCCGGAGCCGGAGCCCGAACCCGTCCCCGAACCGGTGTCCGTCCCCGAACCGGGCCCGGACGTCACCCCCGAGCGCGCCGCGCAGCTCGCCCGCCAGCGCGCCGCGGTCGAGGCCGCGCGCCGCAGGCGGGAGCGCGACGCCGACCCGGCACGCGCCGGGCTGCGGCGCTCGGTGCTCGCCGAGGCGGCCGTCGCGGCGGCCGTCCTGGCCGTGACGACCCTGCTCACCGCGGCCGAGCCCGCCCGTACCGCCGTGGCGTCCGACGCGGCGTCCGGCGCGGCGTCCGGCACCGCCGCCGAGCAGGGGCAGGAGCAGGAGCAGGGCGGGGCCGGCTCCGACCGCTGCGGGCCGCTGGTACTCACCATCCCCTTCGACACCGGCGGCCCGGGCGGCGCCGGCCGGGCCCAGCTCCTGCTGGCCCCGGGCAGGAGCGGTGGCAACTCCCTGCTGGTGCGCACCACCACCACCGGCGGCGAGCCCCTGGACGCGCCCGAGGTCAAGGTTGCCTTCACCCTTCCCGCCCGGGACGTCGGCCCGCTGACCGTCGCCCTGGAGCGGACCGGCGAGGGCCGCTGGTCCGCCTCCGGGCTCCAGCTCCCCCTGCCGGGCACCTGGGAGGCCGCCGTGACCGTGCGGACCTCCGACATCGACCAGGTGACCGAGCGGAAGGCCTTCGAGCTCGACTGACCGACGCCCGCCACCACCCGCCCCCGTACCGCCCGAGACACCGAGCACCACCCGAGAACCGAGACTGGGCAGCGATGACACACCACCCCGACAACGGCACCGGCAAAAGCAGCAGCACCGGCACCGGCACCGGCACCGAGCAGTCCACCGACCCCCGCCCCGGCCCCTCCCGCCGCCGTCTGCTCGGCGCCGCGGGCGCGGCCGGCGCCGCCGGGCTGGCGCTCGGCGCGGCGGGCGGCGCCCTGGGCACGGCCGCCGCCACCGAGCCGCCCACCGCCCTGTCCACGGTCGGCAGCAGCCGCGTCCCCTTCCGCGGCGACCGCCAGCCGGGCATCACCGAGCCCGC
Organism: Streptomyces barkulensis; assembly: GCF_002843305.1. Lineage (GTDB taxonomy): Bacteria > Actinomycetota > Actinomycetes > Streptomycetales > Streptomycetaceae > Streptomyces > Streptomyces barkulensis. The sequence goes on along the minus strand of NZ_PGSG01000006.1, from coordinate 231,309 downwards.
GCAGGCGCACGGGCATCTCCTCGCCCTCGACCTGGCGCCGGGCGCCGGGCGGAAGGAGGCGGCCGCGCTGCTGCGCCGCTGGACGCGGACGGCCGAGGCGCTGATGGCGGGCGAGACGCCCGCCGCCCGGCTGCACGACACCGGCATCGCCCTGGACGCCGGACCGTCCTCCCTCACCGTCACCTTCGGTTTCGGCCGCACCTTCTTCGACCGCACGGGCCTGGCCGCGCGCCGCCCGTCCGCCCTCGCGCCGCTGCCCCCGTTCTCGGCCGACGAGCTGGACGCCAGGCGCTCCGGCGGCGACCTGTGGGTACAGATCGGCGCCGACGACGCCCTGGTCGCCTTCCACGCGCTGCGCGCCCTCCAGCGAGAGGCGGACGGCACCGCCCGGGTGCGCTGGCAGATGAACGGCTTCAACCGCTCCCCGGGCGCCACCGCCTCCCCCCGTACCGCCCGCAACCTGATGGGCCAGATCGACGGCACCAACAACCCGAAGGAGGCGGACGAGGACTTCCGGCAGCGCGTCTTCGTGCCCGCCGGCGGCGATCCGGAGTGGATGGCGGGCGGCTCGTACGCGGTGGTGCGGCGGATCCGGATGCTGCTGGACGACTGGGAGCGCGTCCCGCTCGCCGGGCAGGAGAAGGTGATGGGCCGCCGCAAGTCCGACGGCGCCCCGCTGTCGGGCGGCTCCGAGACCACCCCGGTGGACCTGGACAAGCGGGGCCCGGACGGCGACCTGGCCATCGCCGCCGACGCACACGTACGGGTGACGGCGCCCGCGTCCAACGGCGGCGCGGCGATGCTGCGGCGCTCCTTCTCCTACCACGACGGCTTCCGCGACGACGGGTCGCCGGACGCCGGACTGCTGTTCGTCGCCTGGCAGGCGGACCCGATGCGGGGCTTCGTGCCCGTGCAGCGCAAGCTCGACCGGGGGGACGCCCTGTCCCGCTTCATCCGGCACGAGGCGAGCGCGCTGTTCGCGGTGCCGGGCGGCGCGCGCGAGGGCGAGTACGTCGGCCAGCGCCTGCTCGAAGGCTGAGACCGCGGGCTGCCCGTCCCCCGGCCGGACTACTGTGGACGGCATGTCACCCGCGAGCCGCTACACCTATCTGGGCCCCGAGGGCACCTTCACCGAGGCCGCGCTCCGCACCCTCCCGGAGGCGGCCACGCGCGAGCTGGTGCCGATGGTGTCGGTGCCCGCCGCGCTGGACGCCGTGCGCAACGGGGAGGCGGGCGGCTCCCTGGTGCCGATCGAGAACTCGGTCGAGGGCGGGGTCACCGCGACCCTGGACGAGCTGGCCACCGGCCGGCCGCTGATGATCTACCGTGAGGTGCTGCTGCCGATCGCCTTCGCGCTGCTGGTGCGGCCGGGCACCGCGCTGGAGGCGGTCAAGACGGTGACCGGGCACCCGGTGGCCCAGCCGCAGGTGCGCCGCTGGCTGGCGGAGCATCTGCCGGACGCCCAGTGGGAGTCGGCGGCCTCCAACGCGGACGGCGCCCGGCTGGTGCGGGAGGGCCGGTACGACGCGGCGTTCGCGGGCGAGTTCGCGGCGGCGACGTACGGTCTGGAGCCGCTGGTGACCGGCATCCACGACGCGGAGAACGCCGCCACGCGCTTCGTGCTGGTCGGCCGGCCGGGGCGGCCCGCGGCGCGGACGGGCGCGGACAAGACCTCGGTGGTGCTGTGGCTCGGCGACGACCACCCGGGCGCGCTGCTGGAGCTGCTCCAGGAGTTCGCGGTGCGGGGCGTGAACCTGGTGCGGATCGAGTCGCGGCCGACGGGTGAGGGCATCGGCCGGTACTGCTTCTCGGTGGACGCCGAGGGGCACATCTCCGACCGGCGGGTGGGCGAGGCGCTGATGGGGCTGCGGCGGATCTGCCCGAAGGTGCGCTTCCTGGGGTCGTATCCGCGGGCGGGCGTGGAGCCGTCGCAGACCACACCGCTGCGTCGGGGGACGACGGACGACGAGTTCGCGGAGGCGGCGGACTGGCTGGCGCGCTGCGTCGACGGCCGCGCCTGAGGGGTGTGCGGCGCTCCCCGGAGGTTATCCACAGGAGCGGTGGGTGTCCTGTGTACAACACGGAACGGCCAAGCGGTCATTCCGGACAAAAGCCCTTAATCCCCCTTCTTTGTTCACAACCCCCCAGAGACTCCGCATCCACTCAATTCGATTGATCGACACCCGAGAGGGTGGCATTTCCGTCCGAAAAGGCGTGTAGGAGATGCGTGAGGAGGGAATCGATGGGCGCGCGCGAATCCCGCACGCGCGCCCCCCTTCGTCTTCCACAGGATTTCCATACCCCCTGTGGAAAACTCGGCGGTATCCCCCGGGGTTGTGGATAACAATCGCCGCTCTCCCCGGTCGAGGCCCGGTCGAGCCCCGGTCGAACCCCCGTCGAACCCCCGTCGAGCCCCGCCCGGCCTCGCGCGCACCGCCTCGTACACGCCTCCCCCGCGCGCCTTTGCGCATGCCTTCGCGCCGCCACCCCTTTCGTCCACCTCCGTACTCGCACGCCCCTCTGTGCGGTGACAGCGGGAATTTCCTTGACGGCCCCTTTCCCTCGTTCCGCCACGAACGACAAAAGCCGCATAACGCCACGTACCGCCATATCGGGTCGAGCGGACCGCACGCCCCCGGTACCCTGACGGCGTGATTGACCTTCGCCTGCTCCGTGAGGACCCAGACCGTGTGCGCGCCTCCCAGCGCGCCCGTGGAGAGGACGTCGGCCTCGTCGACGCCCTGCTCTCCGCCGACGAGCGGCGCAGGTCGTCCGGCGTCCGCTTCGACGAACTGCGCGCCGAGCAGAGGCAGCTCGGCAAGCTGATCCCGAAGGCCGCCGGCGAGGAGAAGGCCGAACTGCTCAGGCGCGCCGGCGAGCTGTCCGCCGCGGTCAAGGCCGCCGACGCCGAGCGCGACGAGGCCGAGGCCGAGGCGCAGCGGCTCCTCCGCCGGCTCGGCAACCTCGTCCACCCCGAGGTCCCCGTCGGCGGCGAGGACGACTTCACCGTCCGCGAGACGCACGGCACCCCGCGCGACTTCGGCGCCGAGGGCTTCGAGCCGAAGGACCACCTGGAGCTCGGCCAGGCGCTCGGCGCGATCGACGTCGAGCGCGGCGCCAAGGTCTCCGGCTCGCGCTTCTACTACCTCACCGGCGTCGGCGCCCTGCTGGAGCTGGCCCTGGTCAACGCCGCGATCGCACAGGCCACCGAGGCCGGCTTCATCCCGATGCTCACCCCCGCGCTGGTCAAGCCGCGCGCCATGGAGGGCACCGGCTTCCTCGGCCAGGCCGCCGAGAACGTCTACCACCTGGAGAAGGACGACTACTACCTCGTCGGCACCTCCGAGGTACCGCTCGCCGGCTACCACATGGACGAGATCGTCGAGGCCGACAAGCTCCCGCTGCGCTACGCGGGCTTCTCCCCCTGCTTCCGCCGCGAGGCCGGCTCGTACGGCAAGGACACCCGCGGCATCTTCCGCGTCCACCAGTTCGACAAGGTGGAGATGTTCTCCTACGTGACCCCCGAGGAGTCCGAGGCGGAGCACCGGCGGCTGCTGGAGTGGGAGAAGCAGTGGCTGACCGGCCTGGAGCTGCCGTTCCGGGTGATCGACGTGGCCACCGGCGACCTGGGCGCCTCCGCCTCGCGGAAGTTCGACTGCGAGGCGTGGATCCCCACCCAGGGCAAGTACCGCGAGCTGACCTCGGCGTCGAACTGCAACGAGTTCCAGGCCCGCAGGCTGTCCATCCGGATGCGCCAGGACAAGAAGGTGCGCCCGCTGGCCACCCTCAACGGCACACTGTGCGCGGTCCCCCGCACCATCGTGGCCCTGCTGGAGAACCACCAGCGGGCCGACGGGTCGGTCCGCGTACCCGAGATGCTCCGCCCCTACCTGGGCGGGCGCGAGGTGCTGGAGCCCGTGTCACGGTGAGTACCGCAGCGCCGGGCTTCCCCTTCCGGCTGGTCGCCACCGACCTCGACGGCACGCTGCTGCGCAGCGACGACACCGTCTCGGCACGCACCCGCGACGCGCTCGCCGCCGCCACGGCGGCGGGCGCCGCGCACATCGTGGTGACCGGCCGCGCCGTGCCCTGGACCAGACACGTCCTGGACGAGCTGGGCTACGACGGCCTGGCCGTCTGCGGGCAGGGCGCGCAGGTCTACCACGCGGGCGAGCACCGGCTGCTGACCTCCGTCACGCTCGACCGGCAACAGGCCCGGCTGGCGGTGGAGAAGATCGAGACGGAGACCGGCCCGCTGGCGCTGGCCGCCTCCCGGGACGGGCTGGACGGCGAGGTGCTGCTCGGTCCCGGCTACCGGCCGGTCGGCGAGAGGCTCCCCGCCGTCACCGGGACCGATCCGGACGAGCTGTGGGCCGAGCCCCTGAACAAGCTGTACATCCAGCGCCCCGGGCTGGACGACGACGCGCTGGCCGACGCCGCCCGGCGGATCGCGGGCGATCTGGTGAGCGTGGTGATGGCGGGCGAGGGCGTCGTCGAACTGCTGCCGCTGGGGCTGTCCAAGGCCCGCGGCCTGTCGATCGCCGCGCGCCGTCTGGGCCGCTCGGCCACCACCACGATCGCCTTCGGCGACATGCCCAACGACATCCCCATGTTCGCCTGGGCCGCCCACGGCGTCGCCATGGCCGACGCCCACCCGGAGCTGCTGGCGGTGGCCGACGAGGTGACCGAGTCCAACGACGCGGACGGCATCGCGGTCGTGCTGGAGCGGCTGCTCGCCGGTCTGTGAACCGGCGCCCCGCGAGCGGAAGCGTGTGAGGCCGATCCGGACCGGTGCCGGACCGGTGCCGGGTCAGTCCGGCGGCGGGCCCTCGCCGGTGCCCTCCAGCACCGCCCGGCAGATCTCGTGGAGGCACCGGGTCTGCTCGGGCGTGAGGCTGTCGAACAGGGAGAGCCGTACCTGCTCCACATGACCGGGCGCGACGGTCTCCAGTTCGGCCAGTCCCTCGTCGGTCAGCGTGGCCAGGGTGGTGCGGTGGTCGGCGGGGTGCTGGCACCGGCTGACCCACCCCTTGGCCTCCAGCCGGGCGACCGCGTGGGAGAGCCTGCTGGCGGAGGAGCGGGTGGTCCGGGCGAGCCGGCTCATGGTGAGGGTGCGATCGGGCGCCTCGGAGAGCATGGCCAGGATCTGGTAGTAGGCCAGCGGCATCCCGGCGTCGCGCTGCAACTGCCGGTCCAGTTCCTCGCGTACGCGCTGGGTGGCGGCCAGGAACGCCCGCCAGGTCCGCTGCTCTTCCTCGTCCAGCCACCGTGTCGTGCCCATGTTTCCAGCGTACGAGGCCGAAGGGCGGTGCCCTCCGGCCTCGTACGTCCGATACCCGGTGTCGGGTGCCGGTTATCCGGCGAGCGGTGGTCGGTCACTCCTCGCCGGCGAGGGTGAGGGTGCGCAGCTTCCGTCCGGCGTACCAGGCGCCGGCGACGGTCACCGCCGCCAGCAGCACCGCGGCGACCGGCAGTCCGACGTCGGAGGCGATGCCCGCGCCCGGCGCGGTCTTCTCGGCCAGTGCCAGGGCCCACTGCTGGACGCTGAGGGTCCGTGCGCCGGGGACGAGGCTGCCGATGAGCGCCTCCCAGATCAGCGCGTAAACCAGGCCGAAGACGACGGCCTGCCGGCTGACCGTGCCCAGCAGCAGGAACAGCGCGCTGTAGGCGACGGACGCGGCGACCGCGGCGACGGCGTAGGCGACGGCGATCTGCCGGCTGTTGCCGTTGAGGACGAACCCGGCGATCAGCATGGGGACGGCGGAGAACACCATGGTGACGCCGACGGCGACGGTCAGCTTGGTGAGGATGATCGTCGGCCGCTTCAGCGGCTTGGCCAGCAGATAGACGATCGAGCCGTCGTCGATCTCCGGACCGATCGCGCCGGTCCCGGCGATCACGCCGATCAGCGGGACCATGGTGGCCAGCGCGAAGCCGCCGAGCACCTGGCCCGCGACGGTGTCGTCGGCGCCGACCAGCAGGCGGACCGCGACGGAGATCGCGATCAGTACGGCGGGCAGGACGAACAGGATCAGCGCCCGGCGGCGGCCGAGCAGGGCCCGGTAGGTGAGCCGGGCGACCGTGGGGTCGTACATCGGTGTGGGGCTCCTTGGTTCTCAGACGGTCTCGGGGTCCTCGGCGGCCCGGTCGTTCTCAGGCCGCGACGAGGTAGGAGAAGACGCTCTCCAGGGACTCGTCCGAGGGCGAGACCGTGAGGAGCCGGATCCCGTGCTCGCGGGCGATGCGCGGGAGCTGCTCGGTGAAGCGCGTGAAGTCGATCGCCTGGACGCGCAGGGCGCGTTCGGACCAGTCGAGTTCGATGCCCGCCGTGCTGGGATCGGCGATCAGGGCGGCGGCCAGCGCGCGGTCGTCGCTGGAGCGCACCAGATAGCGGTGGGGGCGGTCGGTCATCAGCCGGCGGATGCGCCGGAAGTCGCCGGAGGCCGCGTGCCGTCCCGCGACGATCACCTCGATGTGGGAGGCGAGCTGCTCGACCTCCTCCAGGATGTGGGAGGAGAACAGCACCGTGCGGCCCTCGGCTCCCATCCGCCGCAGCAGTTCCATCAGCTGCATGCGCTGGCGCGGGTCCATGCCGTTGAACGGCTCGTCCAGCAGCAGCACGGACGGGTCGTGGACGAGCGCGGAGGCCATCTTCACGCGCTGCCGCATGCCCTTGCTGTAGGTGGAGACCTTCCGGTCCTGGGCGTACTCCATCTCCACGGTGGCCAGGGCCCGTCGCGCGGCCTCGCCCGCATCGGGCAGACCGTGCAGCTCGGCGTTGGCCAGCACGAACTCGCGGCCGGTGAGGAAGTCGTACATCGCCTCGCGCTCGGGGACGACGCCGATCTCCCGGTAGACCTGCTCGTTGCGCCAGATCGCCGCGCCGTCGAGGGTGACGGACCCGGTGGAGGGGGCCAGGAAGCCGCCCATCATGTTGATCAGCGTGGACTTGCCCGCGCCGTTGGGGCCGAGCAGTCCGGTGACGCCCGGCCCGATGTCCATGGTCACGTCGTTGACGGCGACCACGTTGCCGAACCAGCGGGACACATGGTCGATGCGGATGGTGGTCATGGGTCAGGCCGCCTTCTCGTTCCTCGTCCGATGCTTCGCCGTCGGGTCCGTCTGCGTCGGGTCCGTCCCCGTCCGGACCGCTGCCGTCCGGACCGTCCCCGTCCGGACCGCTGCCGTCCGGACCGTCGCCGTCCGGTCCCCGGTCATCACAGGCCCGCCTTGCGGTAGCGGCCCATCAGCGCCGCCCAGCAGCCGGCGATCAGGGCGAGGGTGACCAGGGCGTAGACCGCCGCCGCGACGGCGCCGGGCTCGTGGGCCCCGGGGAAGCCGGAGGTGCCGCCGAGGAAGGCCGACTGGATGCCGTCGACGAGCGTGCCGGGGGAGGCCAGGCCGAGCCAGGTGACGGCGGTGGCGTTGCCGCCCTGGAACTCGGCGACCGCCTGGACGGTGTTGACCGCGAAGTAGGGGATGGTGAGCACCGCGATGACCGCGGCGACGCCGAAGCCCCGGCGCGGGGTGAGCGCGGCGACCAGCAGGCCGATGCCCGCGTGGAGCACGGAGAACACCGCGGTGGAGCCCAGTCCCTGGAGGAACTGCGTGCTCTGGTCGGCGAAACCGAGCTTCGCCAGCAGCCCGCCCGCGTACAGCACCACCAGCGGCAGGGAGGTGAACAGGAACAGCGCCGCGGTCATGGCCGCGTACTTGGCCCCCACGTAGTCGGCGCGCTCGATCGGGCGCGAGAAGTACAGCGGCACGGTGCGGAAGCGCAGGTCCAGGGAGACCGACTGCGGGGCCTGGGCCGCGATGTAGAGGCCGATGACCGGCTGCATCACCAGCACGTAGTCGGTGTACCGCAGCGGCAGCTCGTCGGCGCCGGTGACGACGGTGACCGCGACCATGGCGCCCGCCGGCAGGACCATCACGGCCAGCAGGATGAACGGCAGCACCTTGGACTTCGCCGAGCGGCCCAGGCCGTACGCGCCGCGCAGGGACTGGACCAGCAGCGACCACCGGGCGTAGGAGCGGCCCAGCCGGGGTCCGTCGTAGTGGCGGTAGCCGATGTTGTGGATGCTGGCGTCCTCGCCGCGCTGGGCGGGGACGGCGGCTCCGGGGTGGGTGCCGGGGTGGTTGCCCGTGTCAGGCCGCATCGGTGCTGCCTCCCTTCTGCGTGCTCTTCTCGGCGGCCTGCTCCGCGGCCTGCTCGGTGGTGTCCGCCGTGGTGCCCGCCGTGGTGCCCGCCGTGGCGCCCGCGGCGCCGGGCGTCTGGAAGACCTCGGCGATGCGGTGCCTGCGCTGCTCCATACGGACCAGGCCCAGACCCAGCTCCGCGACCGTGTCGCGGACGGTGTCGTGGACGGTCTCGGAGCCCGCCTCGACCAGCAGCACGTGCCCGGCGCCCGGCAGGCCCTCGCCGCCCGCCCCGGGGGGCGCCACGGTGAGCCCGGCCCCGGTCAGGGCGGTACGCAGGGCCTCGGTGCCGTCGGGATGGGCGTCGGTGTCGGTGACCTCGACGGCCAGGGTGGTCGTCTCCTGGGTGAAGCTGGCGGTGGAGGAGGAGCGCAGCAGTTTCCCGCCGTCGACGACGACCACGTGGTCGCAGGTGCGCTCCAGCTCGCCCAGCAGGTGCGAGGTGACCAGCACCGAGATGCCGAAGTCGGTGTGGACGCGGCGGATCAGGCCGAGCATGTCGTCGCGGCCGACCGGGTCGAGGCCGTTGGTGGGCTCGTCCAGCAGCACCAGCCGCGGATCGTGGACGAGCGCCTGGGCCAGTTTGACCCGCTGCTTCATGCCCGTCGAGTAGCCGCCCATGGGGCGGTAGCGCTCCTCGTACAGGCCGACATGGCGCAGGGTGTCGGCGGTGCGCTCGCGGGCGGCGGAGGCCGGCAGGCCGGACATCCGCGCCATGTGGACGACGAACTCGGTCGCCGACACGTCGGGCGGCAGACAGTCGTGCTCGGGCATGTACCCGACGCGCTCGCGGATGGCGCCGCCCTCGGTGGCCACGTCCAGGCCGAGCACGGAGGCGGTGCCCTCGCTGGCCGGGGCCAGTCCCAGAAGGATCTTGATCAGGGTGGACTTGCCCGCACCGTTGGCGCCCACCAGTCCGGTCACCCCGGGTTCGATCTGCATGGTGAGCCGGTCGAGCGCGGTCACCCGTGGGTACCGCTTGCTGAGGCTTTCGGTCGCGATCACAGTCACCCCACGACCGTAATGCCGCCTGCCACCGGTCACCTCACCCCGGGGGCGTGATTGTTCCTCGTACTGGAGGCGTAGATGCCCCTAGGGTCTCCTCCGGCGGGGTGGGTCCTGACCGGATCCGGTGTCATGCCGGGGAGACCGGCTACCCGGGGTGCGGGAGTGCCGGGCGTGGTGGGAGGAGAGGCACGCATGGATGCGGAGGCGAGTGGCCCGGGGGGCGCGCGGGAACGGCGCGTGGCCGGGGCGGACGGCGTGGAGCTGTGCGTCGCCGAACTGGGCGAGGCGGTGGCGGCGGACGGCGGCCGCCGCCCCACGGTGGTCCTGCTGCACGGCTACCCGGACTCCAAGGAGGTCTGGGCGCCGGTGGCCGAACGGCTGGCGGACCGCTTCCACGTGGTGCTGTACGACGTGCGCGGCTGCGGCCGGTCCGCCGCCCCGCGGCCGCTGCGCGGCGGCTTCACGCTGGAGCGGCTGACCGGCGACTTCCTGGCGGTCGCGGACGCGGTCAGCCCGCACGCCCCGGTGCACCTGGTCGGGCACGACTGGGGCTCGGTGCAGGGCTGGGAGTTCGCCACGGCCGAGCGCACCCGGGGCCGGATCGCGTCCTTCACCTCGATGTCCGGGCCGTCCCTGGACCACTTCGGGCACTGGTTCCGCAGGCGGCTGACCCGCCCCACCCCGCGGCGTCTGGCTCAGGCACTGGGGCAGGGCGCCCGCTCCTGGTACGTGTACGCGATGCATGTGCCCGTCCTGCCGGAGCTGGCCTGGCGGGGGCCGCTGGGCAGGGCCTGGCCGGGCATGCTGCGGCGCTCCGAGGGCATCTCGGGCGGGGGCCACCCCGCGCCCTCACTGCCCCGCGACGCCGCGCACGGCCTGTGGCTGTACCGCGACAACGTACGGGCCCGGATGCTCCGGCCGCGCGAGGACCCCTACGCCCATGTGCCCGTGCAGCTCGTCACCCCGACCGGGGATCCGTTCCTCTCCCCCGCGCTGCGGGACGAGGCCGAGCGCTGGACACCCCGCCTGACCTGCCGCTCCCTGCCCGCCGGCCACTGGGCGCCGCGCACCCGGCCCGACCGGCTGGCCGACTGGATCGGCTCGTTCGTCGAGGAGTGCGAGGCGCACGGGGCGGACGGAGAACAGGCGACGGACGGAGAACACGGGGCGCACGGGGCGCACGGCGGCGGGGAGGTGGGCGCACCGGCGACGGTGCGGCGCGGCGGACGGCGCGGGCGCCGGGGGCGTGCGCGGCAGGAGGAGTACGCGGAGCACTTCGGCGGCCTGCTGGTACTGGTCACCGGCGCGGCCCGGGGCATCGGCCACGAGACGGCGCTGGCCTTCGCCCGGGCCGGCGCCCGGGTCGTCGCCGTGGACATCCGGGGCGAGGAGGTGGCGCGTACGGCCGAGCTGGCCCGGCGGGCCGGCGCGCAGGAGGCGTGGGCCGAGACCGTGGACGTCTCCGACGGGGCGGCGATGGAGGAGCTGGCGCGCAGGACGGCCGCCGAGCACGGCGTGGTGGACGTGCTGGTCAACAACGCCGGGATCGCGGCGGCCGGGCCGTTCCTGGAGCACACCGCGGACGACTGGGAGGCGGTGCTGGGCTCCAACCTGTGGGGCACCATCCACGGCTGCCGCCTCTTCGGACGGCAGATGTCCGAGCGGGGGCAGGGCGGCCACATCGTCAACGTCGTCTCCTGCGCCGCCTACGAGCCCACCCGGGCCCTGCCCGCGTACTGCACCTCCAAGGCGGCGGCGCTGATGCTCAGCCATGTGCTGCGCGCGGACCTGGCCGGCGAGGGCATCGGGGTCTCGGCGATCTGCCCCGGCATCGTCAGCACCTCCATCATCGAGGACACCCGCTTCCGCGGCACCGGCGAGCGGGACGCCGGTCTCCGCCGCAAGAGGGCCCTCCAGGTCTACCGGATCCGCAGGTTCGCCCCCGAGAGGGTCGCCGACACGGTGCTGCGCTCGGTGATCCGGAACAAGGCGGTGGTCCCGGTGGGGCTGGAGGCCTGGGGCGGTGTGGTGCTGGCCCGGCTGGCGCCGAGCGCGCTGCGGGCGTTCGCCCGGATCAACGTGCGGGCGCGAAGGTGAGGACGAAGCCCGCGGCCCCGGCGGACGTGAGGACCGCGGACGTGAGGACCGCGGACGTGAAAACGAGGTGCGCCGCGACGGTTCCCGGGGCACCCTGGCCGGATATGGACGACAGGCGCCGCAAGCGGATCTCGAAGTACATCGCACGGCATCTGCGCCACACCCCCGAGCGGATCGGGCTCACCCTGGACGCCCACGGCTGGGTGGGTGTCGGGGAACTGCTGGAAGCCGCGGCGCGCCACGGCTTCCGGCTCACCCGCGAGGAGTTGGAGGAGGTCGTCGCCACCAACGACAAGCGGCGCTTCACCCTCGATCCCGGGCGGGACCGCGTCCGGGCCGCCCAGGGACACACCGTCGGCGTGGATCTGGGCCTGCCCCCCGCCGAGCCGCCCCCGTACCTCTTCCACGGGACGGTCGGGCGGTACGTGGCCGGCATCCGGCGGGACGGCCTGCGGGCGATGGCGCGTCACGACGTCCACCTCTCGCCCGACCGCGAGACGGCCGCAGCCGTGGGGGCGCGGCGCGGGCGGCCGGTGGTGCTGGTGGTGGACGCCGGGGCGATGCACCGGGACGGGCACGTGTTCCGGGTCAGCGACAACGGGGTGTGGCTGGTGCCGCGCGTACCGCCGCGGTACCTGCGCCTGTCCGGCTGACGGCCGCCGCTGCCGCCGCGGGCACCACGGAGCGGATGCGCCCGGGCACCCCCGTCACCTCGGCCAGGCCCCGTTCACCCATCGCGGCCCGGCCTGTGGGAATGCGGCAAGCCCTCGGAGAGAACCGGTATGGGCGCTCAGACCGGTTCGACGGCGATGCGGGGGAGGCACAGCCGGCGGAGGTCGTCCGTGTCGCTGGTGATGACAGTGACGTCGCCATGCTCCGCGTGAGCCGTGGCCGCGAGCATCGCGTCGATGGCGTACTTGTGACCGTGCAGGTTTTCCGCGGCGAGCAGTCTGCTCGCCGTACGGGCGATCTCCTCCGTGATGGGACGCACCTTGGCCAGGGAGACCGCGTGGTCGAACGCCGCCTGCGGCACCTTCGGGTCGCGTGCCTCGACCAGCGTGGCGGCGCTCGTCACGACGAGCAGGTCCAGTCTGCGGGCGACGTCCAGCCATACGGTCATGTCGCGGTGCCGGCGGGAGAGCTTGGAGAGGGCCTCGCTGTCGAGAACGAGAGTCCCGCTCATGCGGCGTCCGCCGGAGCGGACGCACCGCGGTGGGCGGCGTGGTGGGCGCGGATGCGCTCGGCCTTGTCCGACACCTCGGCGGGGTCGACGGGGCCGTGCTCCGCTTCGGCGGTGGCGATGTACTCGTCGATGGCCTCGCGCTGGAGCTGCCGCTGCACGGCCTCCTCGATATAGGAGGAGACGCCCTGCCTGCCGGCGCGCGCGCGGATCGCCTCCAGGGTCTCGGCTCGCAGGGAGACGCTGGTGACTCGGGTCTTGCCGGGGCGGGACGTGTCCATGGGAGCAGTGTATTACATGACCTGTTAACTCGCTGGCGCTCCGCAGCGGCCACCGGGCGGCCTGCGACGGCCTGCGACGGCCTGCCGTGGGTCCCGCTGTGTCCGCTCTGCTCGATGCCGACCGTGTACAGGGCCCCGGACCTCCGGTCGACTGCCGCGGCGGGAAGCCCGCGCAGGGGCGTGGCATGCGTCTGAGCACCGCGATCCTTCCCGTCGACCGCCGGCACGAGGGAGGCCGCGCCAAGTGGCGGCGCGCCGAGGAACTCGGCTTCCACACCGCGCACACCTACGACCACCTGTCCTGGCGCGCCCCGCTCCGCGACGGACACTGGTTCGGCGCGCTGCCGACGCCGGCGGCCGCCGCCACCGCCACGGAGCGGATGCGCCCGGGCACCCCCGTCACCTCGGCCAGGCCCCGTTCACCCATCGCGGCCCGGCCTGCGCAGATCCCTTCGACCGGCGAGCGCGGCCGTCCGTTCAGACGCCGATGAGCCGGACGCGGTCGCCGCACAGCCGGGCCATGTCATCGACATCGGACGTCAGTACGGCCACCGGGCCCGGCTGACGCAGTGCCACCTCGGCGACGGTCGCGTCGATCGCGTACTTGTGGCCGTGCAGGCCCGCGGTCTTGAGCAGTTGCGCGGACGCCTTCGCCGCCGCCTCGGTCACCGGCTCGACCTTGACGCGGGAGAGCGCCCACCGCAGTCGAGGCATGTTCACCCGCGCGTGGCTGACCTCCACGATGGTGTTGGCGCCGATGACGAGATCGGCCCCCATGGTGTGGAACACCTGGAACATGCCGAGGATCTTGCGATCCTCGGCGATCCAGGCGGAGAGCCCCTGGGAGTCCAGGACGACGGTCTCGACGTGCTCGATCACGCCGTGTCCGCCGACCCGCCGGCGTCGGCCGTGCCGAAGATCCTGGAGCGGGCCTCGGCCAGCTCCTCGCCGGTGAACTCCCCGTGTTCTTCCTGGTGACGCCGCAGGTCGGCGCCGAGCAACTGATGCCGCAGCTGACGTGCCACCGCCTCGGCGACATATCCCGAGACGTTGTCGGTGAGCTTCCTGAGCTCGGCGACCTGGTCGGTCGGCAGTGTCACCGTGATGCGTGTCGTGTCCGCCATACTCCGAGCATACTGCGGTATGCGCGCCTGCGGTCATCCGTCGGCGCTGCCCGCGACCACCGGGGCTTAGGGTTGCGGGCATGCGTCTGAGCACCGTGATCCTTCCCGTCGACCGCTGGCACGAGGGAGGCCGCGCGAAGTGGCGGCGCGCCGAGGAACTCGGCTTCCACACCGCGTACACCTACGACCACCTGTCCTGGCGCGTCCCGTTCCGCGACGGACACTGGTTCGGCGCGCTGCCGACGCTGACGGCCGCCGCGGGCGCCACGGAGCGGATGCGCCTGGGCACCCTGGTGACCTCGCCCAACTTCCGGCATCCGGTGACGCTCGCCAAGGAGCTGATCTCCCTGGACGACGTCTCGGGCGGCCGGATCACCCTGGGCATCGGCGCGGGCGGCAGCGGCTTCGACGCGACCGCGCTCGGGCAGGAGCCGTGGACGCCGCGCGAGCGGGCCGACCGGTTCGCCGAGTTCGTGCCGCTGCTGGACCGGCTGCTCACCGAGGACGCGGTCTCCCACCGGGGCGCGTTCTACTCCGCCGACGGGGCCCGGAACATCCCCGGCTGCGTGCAGCGGCCCCGGCTGCCGTTCGCGGTGGCGGCCACCGGGCCGCGCGGGATGAGGCTGGCCGCCCGGCACGGGCAGGCGTGGGTGACCACCGGTGACCCGAAGCTGTACGAGACCGGGACGCCGAAGCAGTCGGAGGCCGCGCTGCGCGGGCAGATCGAGCGGCTCGGCGAGGCGTGCGCCGAGGCCGGCCGGGACGCGGCGGAACTCGGCAGGGTCCTGCTGCACGGCTTCACCCCGGAGAGGAACGCCCCGCTGGAGTCGGTGGAGGCCTTCGTGGACTTCGCGGGCCGCCACCGCGACCTGGGCTTCACCGAGATCGCGGTCCACTGGCCCATCCCCGGCACGGGCTTCGCCGCCGACCGGGCCGTCTTCGAGCGCATCGCCACGGAGGCGATCGCACAGCTCGGCTGAGCGGAGCCGGGTTCCCGGCGTGCCCCGTCCGGTGGGACCCGTCCGGTGGGATCCTCCGTACCGTCGGCGGACCTAGCGGCGTGGAAGGTGCGTGCGTTTCGCGCCATGCCCGGTACGGCTTCCGGGGAGCCGTAGCGTTTTCCCTACGTGGACGGCCGTGCGTCCCCGAGGCCGACTGTCCGTGTCCATCCGGTTTCGAATGCGTTCGCCCCGTGGCTCATTCGGGCACCTTGGCGCACGCCTGTGCGGGCATATGCGGGACCATGGGGAGCGTGACCCATGCTCCCGCGCCCCCGATGACACGTCCGCGCCTCATCGCCACCGATCTGGACGGCACACTGCTGCGCGACGACAAGTCCGTCTCCGACCGCACGGTCGCGGCACTGGCCGCCGCCGAGGAGGCCGGAATCGAGGTCTTCTTCGTCACCGGGCGGCCGGCCCGCTGGATGGGCGTGGTCAGCGACCATGTGCACGGGCACGGCCTGGCGATCTGCGCCAACGGCGCGGCCGTCGTCGACCTGCACCGGGGGCGTCAGATCGTGCAGGTCAGAGAGCTGCCGCGCGACACCGCTCTGACCGTGGTCGAGGAGTTGCGGACGGCCGCCCCCGACGTGAGCTTCGCCGTGGAGCGGACCGGCGGCATCCACTACGAGCCGCAGTACCCGCAGTTCCACCTCGACCCCGGCGCGCTGATCGCACCGGCGGAGAAGCTGCTGACGGACGAGGCCGAGTACGCCGACGAGCCGGTGCTCAAGCTGCTCGCCCACCACACCTCACTGGTTCCGGACGATTTCCTGGGCATGGCCCGCACCGTCGCGGGCCACCACGCGGAGTTCACCCGCTCCAGCCCGACCGCGCTGCTGGAGGTCAGCGGCCCCGGCGTCAGCAAGGCCAGCACCCTGGCCCGGTGCTGCGCGCAGCGCGGCGTGGCGGCCGGGGAGGTCGTCGCCTTCGGCGACATGCCCAACGACCTGGAGATGCTCTCCTGGGCCGGCACCTCCTACGCCATGGCCAACGCCCATCCGGCGGTGCTGGCCGCGACCACGCACCGCACCCTCGCCAACGAGGAGGACGGCGTGGCCGCCGTCATCGAGCGGTTGCTGGAGCTGCCGCCGGCCGACTGACGGAGGCGGATGCCGATGCGGGTGCGGGAACGTTTCGGCCGTGAGCGGTCCGGCCGTGAGCGGTGCCCCCGTCAGGCCCGGGCCGCGGCCGGTTCCCCGGTGGCCCGCTCCCGCTCCAGCATCCGCCGGAAGGGACCGTCCGCCCGGGCCAGCTCCGTGTACGGGCCGCGCTGGACGACGCGCCCGCCGTCGAGGACGACCACCTCGTCCACCGCCTCCAGGCCGGCCAGCCGGTGAGTGATCAGCACGGTGGTGCGGCCCTCGGTGGCGGCCAGCAGATCGGCGGTCAGGGCGTCGGCGGTGGCCAGGTCCAGATGCTCGGCGGGCTCGTCCAGGACGAGGACGGGGAAGTCGGCGAGCAGCGCGCGGGCCAGGGCCAGGCGCTGGCGCTGGCCGCCCGAGAGCCGGGCGCCGAACTCGCCGACGAGGGTGTCCAGGCCGTCCGGCAGCTCGCCCACCCAGTCGTCGAGTCGGGCGGCCGCCAGGGCGGCGTGGAGGTCCTCGTCGGTGGCCGGCGGCCTGGCCAGGCGGAGGTTCTCGCGCAGGGAACTGTCGAAGATGTGCGCGTCCTGGGCGCACAGGCCGACGAGGCGGCGTACCGCGTCGGGGTCGAGGGTGAGGGCGTCGGCGGGGGCGGTGTCGGTGGCGGGGGTGGTGTCGGTGGCGGGGGCGGTGGCGCTCGCGGTGGTGGGGGTGGGGGTGGGGGTGGCGGGTCCGGTGGTGGAGGTGGTGGCGCTCGCGCCGAGGGTGTAGCTGCCGGAGACGGGGTCGAGGAAGCGGAGCAGGACGTGGGCCAGGGTGGTCTTGCCCGAGCCCGACGGGCCGACGACCGCGACGCGCCGACCGGGGGTCAGGGTGAGGTCCACCTCCCGCAGGGCCGGGCGCTCCTGGCCCGGGTGGCGGGCGGTGAGGCCGGTGAGGGCGAGGGGGAACGGGTCCTCGGGCGCCGGGGCGGGGTCCTCCGGCTCACGTACGGGGGCGGGGGCGTCGATCACCTCGTGGACACGTTCGGCCGAACGGCGGGTGCGCTGCCGGTGCTGGACGGCGAGCGGCATCCCGGACACCGCCTCGAAGGCGGCGAGCGGGGTGAGCACGGCCACCGCCATGAGGAGGCCGTCCAGCCGTCCGCCGTGGACGGCCGCGGCGCCGAACCAGGCGGCGGCGGTGACGGTGAGCCCGGCGGCGAGCGCGGACAGCCCGCCGCCGAGCGCCGTGACGGCGGAGCTGCGGGCGGCCAGGCGGGTCAGTGCGGCGTCGGCGTCGCGCACGGCCTCGGTGCGGCGGGGCAGCGCCCCGGCGACGGTCAGCTCGGCGGTGCCGGTGAGCAGGTCGACGGTACGTGTGGTCAGCTCCCCGCGGGCGGGCGCGAGGCGGCGCTCGGTGCGGCGGGAGACCGCGGCGGCGAGCGCCGGGACGGCGACGCCGGCGGTCAGGAGACCGACGGCGAGGGCCGCTCCGGCTTCGGGCAGGATCCACCCGGTGAAGGCGGTGGCCGCCAGGGAGACGGTGGCGGCGACGCCGGCCGGGAGCAGCCAGCGCAGGAAGTAGTCCTGGAGGGTGTCGACGTCGGCGACGAGCCGGGCGAGCAGATCACCGCGCCGGGTGTGGCGCAGCCCGGCGGGGGCGAGGCGCTCCAGGCGGCGGTAGACGGTGACGCGCAGATCGGCCAGGACGCGGAGGACGGCGTCGTGGGAGACCAGGCGCTCGGCGTAGCGGAAGACGGCGCGGCCGATGCCGAAGGCGCGGGTCGCGGTGACGGCGACCATCAGGTACAGCACGGGGGGCTGCTGGGAGGCGCGGGAGATCAGCCAGCCGGAGGAGGCCATGAGGCCGACGGCGCTGAGGAGGGCGAGGGAGCCGAGGAGCAGGGCGAGGGTGAAGCGGGCGCGCAGGGGGTGCGCGATGCGGCGTACGCGGGTGAGGGGGTGGGGGGCGTGCTCGGGGGCGCCGGTGGGGGCGGGTGCGCCGGTGGGCGCGGGTTCGCCGGTGGGGGGTGCGCCGGTGGGCGCGGGTTCGCCGGTGGGGGGTGCGCCGGTGGGGGGTGCGCCGGTGGGCGCGGGTTCGCCGGTGGGGGGTGCGCCGGTGGGGGTCGGGGCGGTGCGTGCGGGGGTCGGGGCCGGTCCGGGACGACCATTCCGGACGGCATGATTTACGGCCGTTGCCGTGCACCGTGTTGCGGGCTCCGATTGGCCGCAAATCACGCTTGAGTGTCCGGAACGGCCGTCCCTACCCGTCCCCTCCGGCACGCTGCCAGGCGCGGGTGCGGGGTGGTCCGCCCCGGGGGTGGGGGGCGCGGGCTCGAACGCGCCGTTCGCTTCGGGGGTCGCTGCCGGCACGCTGCCGGGTGCGGGGTGGTCCGCCCCGGGGGTGGGCGGTGCGGGCTCGGCCGCGCCGTTCGCGCAGAGGGTGGTGGGTTCCGTCGCTGCCGGCACGCTGCCGGGTGCGGGATGGTCCGCCCCGGGGGTGGGCGGCGCGGTCTCGGCCGCGCCGGTGGGGGTGAGGCGGATGACGCGGTCGGCGAGGGGGAGGAGCGCGGGGCGGTGGGCGATGAGGATGACCGTGCGGTCGTGGGTGAGGCGGGTGATCGCGTCGACGACCCGGGCTTCGGTGGCGACGTCGAGGGCGGCGGTGGGTTCGTCGAGGAGGACGACCGGGCGGTCGGCGAGGAAGGCGCGGGCGATGGCGACACGTCGGCGCTGGCCGGCGGAGAGGCCGGTGCCGGCCTCTCCGAGGAGGGCGTGCGGGGAGAGGTCGGGGGCTCCGGCGTCCCGGAGGGCGCGCAGGACTTCGGCGTCGGTGGCGTCGGGGCGGGCCAGGCGGACGTTGTCGGCGATCGTCCCGGCGAAGAGGTGGGGGTGCTGGGGGACCCAGGCGATCTGGGAGTGCCAGGTGGCCGGGTCGAGGGTGGACAGGTCCCGGCCGGCGATCCGGATGTGGCCGGCGGTGGGGGTGGTGAGGCCGAGGAGGGCGCTGAGCAGGGTCGTCTTGCCGGCGCCGGAGGGGCCGGTGACGGCGACGGTCTCGCCGGGGGCCACGGTGAGGGTGGTGGGGGGCAGTGAGTCGGTGGTGCGGCCCTCGTGGCGGACGGTGAGGCCGTCGAGGGCGATGGTGGCGGTGCGCGCGTCGGGGGCGGGGGTGGTGCCGGCGGGGGCGGGGGTCTTCTCGAGGGTGGAGAAGACGTCCTCCGCCGCGGCGAGGCCTTCGGCGGCGGCGTGGTAGTGGACGCCGACCTGGCGCAGGGGGAGGTACGCCTCCGGGGCGAGGATCAGGACGACCAGGCCGGTGTAGAGGTCGAGTTCGCCGTGGACCAGCCGCATGCCGATGCCGACGGCGACGAGGGCGACGGAGATCGTCGAGAGCAGTTCGAGGGCGAAGGAGGAGAGGAACGCGATCCGCAGGGTGCGCAGGGTGGCGCGGCGGTAGTCGGTGGTGATGGCGCGGATGTTCTCGGCCTGGGCCTTGGCCCGGCCGAAGACCTTGAGGGTGGGCAGGCCCGCGACGACGTCGAGGAAGTGGCCGGACAGACGGGACAGCAGGCGCCACTGGCGGTCCGTGTGGGCCTGGGTCGCCCAGCCGATCAGGATCATGAAGACCGGGATCAGGGGGAGGGTGGCGGCGATGGTCGCCGCCGAGATCCAGTCGTCGGTGAGGATGCGCGCGATCAGGGCGGCGGGGACGACGACGGCCAGGGCGAGCTGGGGGAGGTAGCGGGCGAAGTAGTCGTCGAGGGCGTCGATGCCGCGGGTGGCGAGGTTGGCAAGTTCGCCGGTGGGCTTGTCCGGGCGGGCGGGGCCGAGGGCGGTGGCGTGGGTGAGCAGGCGCAGGCGCAGTTCGGACTTGACGGCCGCGGAGGAGCGGTGGGCGGCCAGCTCGGTGAGCCAGGAGACCAGGGCGCGGCCGAGGGAGACGGCGGCGAGGAGGGCGAGGGGGGTGGTGAGCCCGGTGGGGGGTGTGTGGTGCTGGAAGGCCCGTACGACGATCTCGGCGATGAGCATGGCCTGGGCGATGACCAGGCCCGCTCCGGCCAGGCCGAGCACCACCGCGGCCGCGAGGAAGACGCGGGTGGTGCGGGCGTACCGGAGCAGGCGGGGGTCGACGGGCTTCATGTGCGGGTGGTTTCCGGGTGCGGGGTGTCGGGGGTGTCGGCGGTTTCGGCGATGTGTTGGGTGCCGATGCGCTTGCGGAACACCCAGTACGTCCAGCCCTGGTAGAGGAGTACGAGCGGAGTGGCCAGGGCGGCCAGCCAGGTCATGATCGTCAGGGTGTAGGGGGAGGACGCGGAGTTGGCGACCGTCAGGCTCCAGGAGGGGTCGAGCGTGGAGGGCATGACGTTCGGGTAGAGCGCGAGGAAGAGCATGGCGACGGCCGCGACGACGGTGACGCCGGAGAGGGTGAAGGACCAGCCCTCGCGTCCGGCGGCGATCGCGCGGACGGCCGCGAGCAGGGCGAGGGCGGCGACGGCCAGGGCGATCAGGGTGGTGGTGTCGCCGCGGTCGAGCTGGGTCCAGCCGAGGAAGGCGACCGCGAGGGCGGCGGTGAGCAGTCCCAGGCGTACGGCGAGGGCGCGGGCCCGGACGCGGATGTCGCCGACGGTCTTCAGGGCGGTGAAGACGGCGCCGTGGAAGGTGAACAGGGCGAGGGTCGTCGCGCCGCCGAGCAGGGCGTAGGGGTTCAGCAGGTCCAGCAGGCCGCCGGTGTACTCCTTGTTCGCGTCGATGGCGACGCCGCGGACGATGTTGGCGAAGGCCACCCCCCACAGGAAGGCGGGGATCAGGGAGGTCCAGAAGATGGCGCGCTCCCAGTTGGTCTGCCACTTCTCCTCGGGACGCTTGGCGCGGTACTCGAAGGCGACGCCGCGGACGATCAGGCAGACGAGGATGATCAGGAGGGGCAGGTAGAAGCCGGAGAAGAGGGTGGCGTACCAGTCGGGGAAGGCGGCGAAGGTGGCGCCGCCGGCCGTCAGCAGCCAGACCTCGTTGCCGTCCCAGACCGGGCCGATGGTGTTGATCAGCACGCGGCGCTCGCGGCGGTCGCGGGCCAGCGTCCGGGTGAGGACGCCGACTCCGAAGTCGAAGCCCTCCAGGAAGAAGTAGCCGGTCCACAGGACGGCGATCAGGACGAACCAGACGTCGTGGAGTTCCATCGGGAAACCTCGGTCGGACCTAGTAGGAGAAGGCCATGGGGCGGTCGGCGTCGTCCTCGTCGTGGCCGCCGATCCGGGTGGGCGGGTCGAGGTCGGCCTCGGTGAGCTCGGGCGGTCCGGCCTTTATGTACTTGGCCAGGAGCTTCACCTCGATCACGGCGAGGACTGCGTACAGGAGGGTGAAGACGGTCATCGAGATCAGCACCTCCAGCTGGGAGACGCCGGGGGAGACGGCGGCGGAGGTGCGCAGCAGGCCGTAGACGACCCAGGGCTGGCGGCCCATCTCGGTGAAGATCCAGCCCCAGGCGTTGGCGATGAGCGGGAAGCCGAGGGTGAGGAAGGCGAGCTGCCAGTAGCGGCGGCTGAGGGCGGGGCCCAGCAGGCGGGTGGGGGTGAGGGCGAGGTTGGGGACCTCGTTCTCGGTGGTGCGGTGGCTTTCGGCCAGGAGGAAGCGGCGGCGGGTGAGCCACAGACCGAGGGCGCCCAGCGCGGTGGAGGCCATGCCGAAGCCGATCATCCAGCGGAAGCCCCAGTAGGCGACGGGGATGTTGGGCTTGTAGTCGCCGGGGCCGTACTGCTCCTGGAGGGCGGCGTTGGTGTCGTTGATGCCGGGGACGGGGGTGTCGAAGTCGCTGTGGGCGAGGAAGGAGAGCAGGCCGGGGATCTCGATGGCGACCTTGTTGTGGCCCTCGTCGACGTCGCCGTAGGCGAAGACGGAGAACGGGGCGGGGCCCTCGGTCTCCCACAGGGCCTCGGCCGCGGCCATCTTCATCGGCTGCTGCTCGTACATGATCTTGCCGAGGTGGTCGCCGCTGACGGCGGTGAGCGCGCCGGCGGTGACGAGGGTGACCAGGCCGAGGCGCAGCGAGGTGCGCATCACGGGGATGTGGCGGCGGCGCATCAGGTGGTAGGCGGCGATGCCGACCATGAAGGCGCCGCCGGTGAGGAAGGCGGCGGTCATGGTGTGGAAGAACTGCGCCACGGCGGTGTTCTGGGTGAGCACCGCGAGGAAGTCGGTGAGTTCGGCGCGGCCGGAGTCTGGGTCGATGCGGTAGCCGACCGGGTGCTGCATCCAGGAGTTGGCGGCCAGGATGAAGTACGCGGACAGGACCGTGCCGATGGAGACCATCCAGATGGTGGCCAGGTGGATCCTCTTCGGCAGCTTGTCCCAGCCGAAGATCCACAGGCCGATGAAGGTGGACTCGAAGAAGAACGCGATCAGCGCCTCGAAGGCGAGGGGGGCGCCGAAGACGTCGCCGACGAAGCGGGAGTAGTCGGACCAGTTCATGCCGAACTGGAACTCCTGCACGATGCCGGTGACGACGCCCATCGCGATGTTGATCAGGAAGAGTTTGCCCCAGAACTTCGTCGCCCGCAGGTAGACCTCGCGGCCGGTGCGCACCCAGGCGGTCTGGAGGCCGGCGGTGAGGGCGGCGAGCGAGATGGTCAGGGGGACGAAGAGGAAGTGGTAGACGGTGGTGATGCCGAACTGCCACCGGGCCAGGGTCTCCGGGGCCAGAGCTAGGTCCACAGCACTCTCCCAAAGTGGACATGGTGTGACGTAGCACACGCGCTCGTGAATGCGTTCACATTCACAAGAAGTATGACTCACCTATGTTCGTTCCCTCCCACCGGGGGGGTGGGAGGGAACGAAAGTCCTGTCCGGGGGGCCGTTGGTCCCCGGTTGGCCAGGGACGGAGAGTCGGCGGGGGGTCGGCGGAGGGTCAGAGGCCCCTGCGGAAGTCCTGTGCGGCCTTGAGGAAGAGGTCGTTGGCCTCCGTCTCGCCGATCGTGACGCGGACCCCCTCGCCCGCGAACGGCCGCACCATCACGCCCGCCGCCTCGCAAGTCCCGGCGAAGTCGCCCGTGCGCTCCCCCAGCCGCAGCCAGACGAAGTTCGCCTGGGTCTCGGGGACCGTCCAGCCCTGCGCGGTCAGCTCGCGCACCACCCGCGTCCGCTCGGCGACCAGGGCGTCCACGCGCTCCAGCAGCGCGGCCTCGCCGCGCAGCGAGGCGACCGCCGCGTCCTGCGCGATCTGGCTCACACCGAACGGCACCGCGGTCTTGCGCAGCGCCGCCGCCACCGGCTCGTGGGCGACGGCGAAGCCGACCCGCAGCCCGGCCAGGCCGTACGCCTTGGAGAAGGTGCGCAGCACGCAGACGTTCGGGCGGTCGCGGTACAGCTCGATGCCGTCCGGGATCTCCTCGTCGCGGACGAACTCACGGTAGGCCTCGTCCAGCACCACCAGCACGTCGCCGGGGACGCGGTCCAGGAAGCGCTCCAGCTCCGCGCGGCGGACGGCGGTGCCGGTGGGGTTGTTGGGGTTGCAGACGAAGACCAGGCGCGTGCGCTCGGTGACGGCGTCGGCCATCGCCTCCAGGTCGTGCCTCTCGTCGCCGTCCAGCGGGACCCGGACGGAGGCCGCGCCGGAGATCTGGGTGATGATCGGGTAGGCCTCGAAGGAGCGCCAGGCGTAGATCACCTCGTCGCCGGGGCCGGCGGTGGCCTGGAGGAGCTGCTGTGCGACCCCGACGGATCCGGTCCCGGTCGCGATGTGGCTCATCGGCACCTCGAAGCGGTGCGCCAGCTCCGAGGTCAGGAGGCCGCAGGCCATGTCCGGGTAGCGGTGGAAGGAGCCGGCGGCGGCGGTGGCGGCCTCCAGGACCCCGGGCAGCGGCGGGTAGGGGTTCTCGTTGGAGGACAGCTTGTACGCCGTGGGGCCGTCGGCGGCCGGGCGGCCGGGCTTGTAGGTGGGGATCCCCTCCAGCACCGCGCGCAGTTTCGGGGCCATCTCCGTCATGCCAGGTCCTCCTCGACCCTTCGGGGCCAGTCGTGGGGCGGGCGTGCCGCCGCTCGTACCACCAATGCTGCACACCTTAGAAGGATTCGCCGGAACGGCGTAGGGGCCGGAAGAAGGGGGCGCATTCGCAGAAGTATGCGCTGGTGGCGCGCTCCGTGGCGCGCATCGCCCGTGAAGGTGAGTTGAGACAGCTTTGAGACATCACCACTTCTGCTGCGGCAAGCGGTGAAGTATCAGCAGAAACGATGAGGCGGAAGCTCAACTCCCGCTCTTTCCATGGTCGTTACCACAGAGCGGCTTGCAGAATCGTCTCTTCTGACGTTGTTCTGTACACCCCAGCAAACGGCGCGGCGCGGCCCTAGTATCAGCACGCCATGACAGCAGCAGGGAAGCACCAGGTGAGCCGGGCTCACGGCCGTCGGCTGGGGCGGGCGGGCATCCGGGACGTGGCCGCGGCGGCCGGCGTCTCGATCACGACCGTCTCCGACGCGCTCAACGGCAAGGGCCGCCTGCCCGACGCCACCCGACGCCATGTCCGCGAAGTCGCCGACCGGCTCGGCTACCGCCCCTCCGCGGCGGCCCGCACACTCCGCACCGGCAAGTCGGGGCTCATCGGACTGACGGTCACGACCTACGGCGAGGAGCCCTTCACCTTCACCGAGTTCGCCTACTTCGCCGAGATGGCACGCGCCGCCTCCTCCGCCGCCCTGGCCCGCGGCTACGCCCTGGTGATCCTCCCCGGCAGCACCCGGCAGAGCCCCTACGACGTCTGGTCCAACGTCGCCCTCGACGGCACCGTCGTCATCGACCCCTCCGACCGCGACCCCGTCGTCACCGAGCTGGTCCGCCAGGGCGTCCCCGTGGTCTCCGACGGCCGCCCCTGCGGCGACCTGCCCGTCACCGCCTGGGTCGACAACGACCACGAGGCGGCCGTCACCGGCCTGCTCGACCACCTCGCCGCCGCCGGCGCCCGCCGTATCGGCCTGCTCACCGGCACCAGCACCGACACCTACACCCGGCTGTCCACCGAGGCCTACCTGGGCTGGTGCGAACGAGCCGGGCAGGATCCGGTGTACGAGGCCTACCCCGCCCACGACCCCTGCGCCGGCGCCGTCGCCGCCGACAGACTGCTGGCCCGGCCCGACCGCCCCGACGCCGTGTACGGACTCTTCGACCCCAACGGCACCGACCTGCTCGCCGCCGCCCGCCGCTACGGACTGCGAGTCCCCGACGACCTGCTGCTGGTGTGCTGCAGCGAGTCCGCCGTCTACGCCGGCACCGAGCCGCCCATCACCACCCTGTCCCTGAAACCCGGGCGCATCGGCACCACCGTCGTCCAGCTTCTGATCGACGCCATCGAGGGCACCGGCGGCGGCCGCCCCGTCCAGCGGATCATGCCCACCGACCTGATCGTCCGCACGTCCTCGCAGCGCCGCCGGCGGCGGACGACGGTGAGCGCCCCCCGCTCCCCCGAACAGCGCGGGCAGGCGTAGGGCCCGCTCATTCCGGGGCGAACCGGCCGCTGACCGGCTCCCGGCCGGGCCCGGTCCGAATTGCCGTCCCCCGGGTGCGTCACAAGGCGCGACCTGCGTTCCTATGATGGGCCCACGACACCGGGACCGGCTCTCGACACGGGACGACCCGCGGAAGGCGGAGAGAGGTCCGGCAGGTGCAGGCGCGCGCGATGGTGGAGGGGCCGATGACTCAGGGGGCCGGTCGGGGATCCGACGTGTGGCACGGCGCGGGCGTGACGGGTTCGGGCCTGGTGAGTTCGGGTGCGGCGGGCCCGGGTGCGATGGGCCCGGGTGCGGCGGGCGACGCCGAACCGCGCCCGGAGGGGTACACCCCCACCCAGCGCGACCTGCCCGTCATCGGCGCGGCCCCCGCCGCCCCCACCCCCACACTGGTCGACACCCCCTCCCCCGCCGCCGACGGCGAACAGGGCCCGCTGTACGTCGTCGGCGACGTCCACGGCTATCTGGACGAGCTGCGCGCGGCCCTGCTGAACCAGGGGCTCATCGACACCGAGGACCACTGGATCGCGGGCAACGCCCGGCTGTGGTTCCTGGGCGACTTCACCGACCGGGGCCCGGACGGCATCGGCGTCATCGACCTGGTGATGCAGCTCTCCGCCGAGGCCGCCGCCGCCGGCGGCTACTGCAAGGCGCTGATGGGCAACCACGAACTGCTGCTGATCGGCGCCAAGCGCTTCGGCGACACCCCCGTCGGCTCCGGCGCGGGCACCGCCTCCTTCCAAGCGGCCTGGCTGCTCAACGGCGGGCAGCGCTCCGACATGGAGCGGCTCCAGGAACACCACGTCCAGTGGATGTCCCGGCTGGACGCCATGGCCCTGGCCGACGACCACCTGCTGGTGCACTCCGACACCACCGCCTACCTGGAGTACGGCGACACCATCGCCGACGTCAACGACGCGATCACCGAGGCCCTCACCCACCACGACGCCGAGGAGACCTGGGATCTGTTCCGCAAGTTCACCAAGCGCTTCGCCTTCCGCGACGACGCCGGCGCCATGGCGGCCCGCGAACTGCTGGACACCTACGGCGGGCGGCGCGTCGTCCACGGCCACAGCCCGATCCCCTACCTGCTGGGCGAGGTCGGCTCCGAGGACGGCGAGGACGACGCGCCCCGGGTGCACGGGCCGCACGTCTACGCCGACTCGCTCGCGGTCGCCATGGACGGCGGGGTGACCATGGCCGGAAAGCTACTGGTGTCCCGGCTCCCCCTCCCGGCCTGAACGTTGTCTCCCCCGGTGTCCGCTTGATCCTCCCCGTACGCGCCCGTACACACCGCCCCGAGGGTGAACACCACCCGGTAGTGGCGCGTGTTTTCCGGAAACACCCTGTCACCGCCGGAAGGAACCGCTCTACCATCGGGTCCCTGTCTCAAGCGAGCTCTCCTCCGTTTCCGGCCCCACGGCCCTACGGAGCACCGGGGGATGCACATGAACACCGCTCCGCACCTGCGTCCTGAGGACCGCCCCGAGTTCGAACGCGTCCTCGACGAGGCCCTGCGCGCCGTACGCGACCGCCCCGAACCGGCCGCCGGAAGACGGCTGAACACCGAACAGCTGCGCACCGCCGCGATCGGCGCGGCCGCGGCGATCGCGGCCTGCGCGGCGGCGGAGTACGAGCACTTCGCGGCGCTCCGCGACGAGCTGCGCCTCCCCGGACACGCCCCCTCCTCGCAGGGGCCGGCGCGGGCGGCCGCGGGCGCGCCCGGGGGTTCCGGTTCCGGTCCGGGCGGCGCCGGGCTGTTCGCCACA
Organism: Streptomyces barkulensis; assembly: GCF_002843305.1. Classification (GTDB taxonomy): domain Bacteria; phylum Actinomycetota; class Actinomycetes; order Streptomycetales; family Streptomycetaceae; genus Streptomyces; species Streptomyces barkulensis. The sequence continues at coordinate 204,089 of NZ_PGSG01000006.1, read as the reverse complement.
CTCTCCGTCCTGGCGCCCGTACTGGCCGGGACCGCGGCGCTGATCTTCCTCCTGGTCGGTCATCTGCTGCGGGTGCTGGATCCCGAGCCGTCCATCGCCGCGCAGCTGCGCGACGCGGGCTGGGCCTTCGCCGCCCTGACCGCCGTCTCGCTGCTGGCCGCGTGTGTCGCACTACTGGTCACCGCGGTGCGCCACGGCTCCGGCGCGATCCGGGCGGGCGGTTCCAGCGGGCAGAGCGCACTCGCCGACGAGGTGGCGCGGGCGCGCACGGCCTGGCGCACGGCGCTGCTGGAGCGCGGGGTGCTGCCCTTCCTCCACGAGGCGCTGGCCGCGCCGGCCGCGGAGGCCGCGCACGCCTCCGAAGCCGCAGGTCCCCTGGAGACCTCCGGGATCCAGGGGGCGGGGAGGCCCCGGCCGGAGAGCCGCCATCCCAGGCTGGGCTACACCCACCCGGGCTTCTCCAGCCCGGCCACGAAGACCCCCCGCGACACGGGTGCCGGGGCCCGCTTCACCAGCCCGGACTTCACCAGCCCCGATTTCGGGGGCCCCGATCACCCCCTCGACCGGTACCCGGACTGAGCCCCGGCCGGGGGCTCGGTCCGGGGACTCGGTCCGGGGGCGGGACCGGGGGCCGGAGCGATCCGTAAAGCGGTGGGCCCGGCGGGCCCGCGCTGGCATCCTGGGGAGGGTGACGGACCGACCACAGCCCCCCGGCGGCACACCGCCGCCCCGTGAACTGCTCCTCCGCGTCTCCCCCGGACTGCGGATCTTCCTGCCCTCGCGCCACCGCGGCGCCGAACTCCTCCCCGTGCCCCACGACGGCGCCTCCTCGCTCGTCCACGTCGTGCAGTCCGCGGGCGTCCCGCTGACGGAGGTGGGCGCGCTCGTCCTGGAGGACGCCGCCGGAAGCGGCGGGGACGGGCGGCGGGTGGAGCCCTCGTACCGCCCGGAGGCGGGCCGGACGGTCCGCGTCGAGCCCGTCGTACGCCCGCAGCGGGTCCCTCACGGGCCGCCGCGCTTCCTGCTGGACGTCCACCTGGGCACGCTGGCCCGGCGGCTGCGGCTGGTGGCGGGCGCCGACACCGCCTACCACAACGACATGGACGACCCCGCCCTGGTCGAGCAGGCCAACGCCGAGCGGCGCGTCCTGCTGACCCAGGACCGCGGGCTGCTGATGCGGCGGCAGCTGTGGATGGGCGCCTACGTGCACGGCTCGCGCCCGGACGACCAGCTCGCCGACGTCCTGGACCGTTTCGACCTGCCGCTGGCGCCGTGGACGCGGTGCACGGCGTGCAACGGGCTCCTCGCCGAGGTGCCGAAGGCCGAGGTCGAGCATCTGCTCCGCCCCGGCACCCGCCGCACCTACGACACCTTCGCCCGCTGCCGCGACTGCGGCCACGTCTACTGGCGCGGGGCCCACGGGGACCGGCTGGAGGCGCTGGTCGCGGAGGCCGCCGGAACGGCGGGCGACCGGGAGACCGGCGCGCCGTAACCCTCGTCCGGCCGCGTGACCGCGTCAACCCGGCCCGCTCCCGGGACAGTTGGCCTGGATCGATCTGTTCGCAACGATTGCCGCGACTGTCCCGGGAAACGCGTACCGCATCGGACGACGACCCCTTCACGGAAGCGGAGGAGACGCGATGGCGCGCGTGTCACGCAGGAGCAGGACGGGTGCGGTGGCGGCGGCCGGACTGCTGGCCGGTACGGCGCTGATCGCCGGCTGCGGCGAACAGGACCCCGGGCCGGAGACCGGGACCGGCGCCGAGGCCGAGCGGGAGGCGGGGACCGGAGGCGAGGACGGCGGGGAAGGCGACGAGGCCGCCGCCGAGGTCGTTCGGACCGCGCACGAGAAGACGGTCGCGGCCGAGACCGCGAAGATGACGCTGAAGGTGCGCGCCGCCATGGGCGGACAGCAGCAGACCCTCACCGGCGACGGCGCCGTCGACCTGGCCGACGGCACGAGCGACCTGACCGTCGAGGCGGGCGGCGGCGAACGGATCGAACAGCGGGTGGTGGACGAGACCCTCTACCAGCGGCTGCCGGACCGGGCGCGGGAACAGCTCGGGGTGGACAAGCCGTGGATCAGCGTCGACCTGCGGGAACTCGCCGGAAGCAGCGGCACCGTGGGCGGCATCCGGGTCAACGACCCCGTCCGGGGCCTCGACTACACCCGGGCCCTGGACGACGACGCCACCCGCGTCGGCACCGAGGAGGTCGGCGGTGTGGAGACCACCCACTACCGCGTGAACGTCGACGTGGACGAACTCGCGGGCGAGGACACGGCCGAGGCCGAGCGCCTGCGGCAGCGGCTCGGCGACTCCCTGCCGATGCACCTGTGGCTCGACGACCAGGACCGCATCCGCCGCCAGCAGTTCGAGATCTCCCTCGACAGCGGGGCGGCACGGTCGAATTCCGGCTCCCAGGACCGGTCCCGGTCCCAGCCGCCGTCGCGGGAGGCGCAGGAGGCGAAGATCCGCACCACCGTCGAGTTCAGCGACTTCGGCACCGAGGTCGAGGTCTCCCCGCCCCCGGCCGAGAAGACCGAGGACGTCACCGGCAAGCTCGCCCGGCAGACCGACCGCTCCTCCAACGGGTGAAACACCCGGCCGCCGACGAGTTCCGCCGACGGCCGGAACGGCGGCGGAACTCTGGGAGGCTGGGGCGATGACGACCCCGGAAGCACGGTGGGAGCGACGGCTCAAGGAGCTGTGGGCCTCCTTCGACGACCACGGGCCCGAGGACTTCCTGCGCCGGATCGAGGCGCTGGCCGCCGACCTCCCGCCCGGCGACGCCGTCGCCCTGTACGAACTGGCCTCCGCCCACGACGCACTCGACCACGAGGAGGAGGCCGCCGCCCTCTACCGCCGGGCCCTCGCGGCCGGCCTGCCCGGCGGGCGGCGCCGGCGGGCGGTGATCCAACTGGCCAGCACCCTGCGCAACCTGGGCCGGGCGGAGGAGAGCATCGCACTGCTGGTGAACGAACGGAAGGCGTGCTCCGACGAGTTGGATGACGCGGTCGCCGCGTTCCTGTCGCTGGCACTCGCCGACGCCGGGCGGGAGCGGGAGGCGGCGGCCCTCGCCCTCACCGCCCTCGTCCCCCACCTGCCGGAGTACCGCCGCTCACTGACGCACTACGCCCGCGCCCTCACCACCGGGGACGGCGCCTGACCCGGCTCCGGCACGGCTGCCGCACCGGGGCCGCTGAGCGCACACACCCGGGCCGCCCCCGGCCCTGATCCCACGGGCCGGGGGCGGCGGACGGTCCACTGCGGACCGCCATGTCGGCCGGGACCGGCCGGGATCAGCCGGGATCAGCCGGGATCAGCCCGGATCAGCCGGGGTCAGCCGGGGTCAGTCCGCCAGCGGCAGATAGACGCGGTTGCCGCTCGCCGCGAACTCCTCGGACTTCCGCCTCATGCCCTCCTCCGGGTCCAGGGCGAGGTCGCCGCCGTGTTCGCGGCGGATGTCCTGGGAGATCTTCATCGAACAGAATTTCGGACCGCACATGGAGCAGAAGTGCGCCGTCTTCGCCGGTTCGGCCGGGAGCGTCTCGTCGTGGAAGGCGCGGGCCGTGTCCGGGTCGAGGGCCAGGTTGAACTGGTCCTCCCAGCGGAACTCGAAGCGGGCGTCGGACAGGGCGTCGTCCCACTCCTGGGCGCCGGGATGGCCCTTGGCCAGGTCGGCGGCATGGGCGGCGATCTTGTACGTGATGACACCCGTCTTCACGTCGTCGCGGTCCGGCAGGCCCAGGTGCTCCTTGGGCGTGACGTAGCAGAGCATCGCCGTGCCCCACCAGGCGATCATCGCCGCGCCGATGCCGGAGGTGATGTGGTCGTAGGCCGGGGCGATGTCGGTGGTGAGCGGGCCGAGGGTGTAGAAGGGCGCCTCGTCGCAGATCTCCTGCTGGAGGTCGACGTTCTCCTTGATCCTGTGCATCGGGACGTGCCCGGGGCCCTCGATCATCGTCTGCACGTCGTGGGACTTGGCGATCCGGTTCAGCTCGCCCAGCGTGCGCAGTTCGGCGAACTGCGCCTCGTCGTTGGCGTCCGCGATCGAGCCGGGCCGCAGTCCGTCGCCGAGGGAGAAGGTGACGTCGTAGGCGCGCAGGATCTCGCAGAGCTCCTCGAAGTGGGTGTAGAGGAAGCTCTCCTTGTGGTGGGCCAGGCACCAGGCCGCCATGATCGAGCCGCCGCGCGAGACGATGCCCGTCTTGCGGCGGGCGGTCAGCGGGACGTAGCGCAGCAGGACGCCGGCGTGGACGGTCATGTAGTCCACGCCCTGCTCGCACTGCTCGATGACGGTGTCCTTGTAGATCTCCCAGGTCAGCTCCTCGGCCCTGCCGTCGACCTTCTCCAGCGCCTGGTAGAGGGGGACGGTGCCGATGGGGACGGGGGAGTTGCGCAGCACCCACTCGCGGGTGGTGTGGATGTTGCGGCCGGTGGAGAGGTCCATGACGGTGTCGGCGCCCCAGCGGGTGGCCCACGTCATCTTCTCCACCTCCTCCTCGATGGAGGAGGTGACGGCCGAGTTGCCGATGTTGGCGTTGACCTTCACCAGGAAGTTCTTGCCGATGATCATCGGCTCGGTCTCCGGGTGGTTGACGTTCGCCGGGAGGACGGCGCGGCCCGCGGCGATCTCGTCGCGCACGTGCTCCGGCGAGCAGCCCTCGCGGACGGCCACGAACTCCATCTCCGGGGTGATCTCGCCCCGCTTGGCGTACGCGAGTTGCGTGACGGCGGTGGCGCCGCCGCGGCCCCGGCGCGGCAGGCGGGGACGGCCGGGGAAGACTGCGTCCAGGTTGCGCAGCCCGCCGCGCGGCGAGGTGTGCTTGAGGCCGTCGTCCTCGGGCCGCACCTCGCGGCCCGGATACTCCTCGGTGTCTCCTCTGGTGATGATCCAGTTCTCCCGCAGCGGCGCCAGGCCGCGGCGGACGTCGGTGTCGATGTTCGGATCGGTGTACGGGCCGGACGTGTCGTACAGCGTCACGTCGCGGCCGTTTGTGAGGTGCACACGGCGGACGGGCACCCGGATGTCGGGGCGCGAACCGCTCAGATAGCCCTTGTGCCAGCCGATCGCGCGCTCCTCGGCGCTCCCGGAGGCGTTTTCGGGCGTGCGTGCGTCCTGCGTGGTCATGAGACCCAACTCCCTACGCCGGCATTACCCGGTAACAGGTTCGGCGGTCGACGCAGCCGTTTCCGTGGCGGTGTCCACGGAGGTCAGCGTCCTCTCAGCCCCGTGCTCGGAGCTCCCGCGATGTGCAAAAGCGCCTCCACGCTAACGGCTGACACCGGGCACGCGCCAGGGTGCCCCCTGCCGCGCCTGCGATGATCGGGCCGTGGACTCCTCCTCCCCGCTTCCCCCGCCGTCCCGTCCGCCGGTCCCCCCGCCGGTGCCCCCGCCGGTGCCGCCTTCCACCCCGCCGCCCCGGCGTCCGTCACCCGGCCACGGGCATGCGTCGCACGAACACTCGCACGGTCACCACCACGGGCCGCCCGCCCCCGCCTCGGCGCGGCTGCGCAGGGTGGTCGCGGCGGTACTGATCCCGTTCGCCGTCGCGGTGTTCGCCGGGCTGGTCGCGCTGTGGCCGGGCGGTGCGCCCGAGGGGGAGGGCTCGCCCAGCGGTGTCGGCTTCGACCGGCAGACGCTCGGCGCGCGGGTCACCGCGGTCGAGGAGGTCGACTGCGCGGAGGTGGGCGCCGCCCGGTCGCCCGGCGGCCCGGGGGGCGCCGACGGAGGCGGCGGGGGCGCCGGAGGCGCGCGGGAGGGGGGAAGCGGCGGTCCGGGCGAGGGCGGTCCGGACGCCCTCCCGGAGGGCTCCGGAGAGGGCGCCTGCCTGCGGGCGACCGTCGAGGTCGCCGAAGGGAAGGACGCGGGCCACACCTTCCCGGAGATCGTCACCCCGGACGCAACGCGCCGGCTGAGCACCGGTCAGGACGTGGTGGTGGCGTACGCGCCCGACGCACCGCGCGAGTTCCAGTACAGCGTGGTGGACGTGGAGCGCGGGGTGCCCATGGTGGTGCTGGCGGGCGTCTTCGCGCTGGCGGTGGTGGTCGTCGGACGGCTGCGCGGGGTACTGGCGCTGGCCGGGCTGGTGGTCAGCTTCGGGGTGCTGACGCTGTTCATCCTGCCCGCGATCCTCCAGGGCTCCAATCCGCTGCTGGTGGCGGTGGTGGGCGGCAGCGCGATCATGCTGACCACGCTGTACCTGTGCCACGGCGTCAACGCCCGTACCTCCGTCGCCGTCCTGGGCACCCTGGTGTCGCTGCTGCTGATCGGTCTGCTGGGCTCGGCATTCATCGGGTGGGCCGCGCTGACGGGCAACACCGACGACCAGACCGGGCTGGTGCACGGCCTCTACCCGGACATCGAGATCCGCGGACTGCTGCTGGCCGGTGTGCTGATCGGTTCGCTGGGCGTGCTGGACGATGTGACGGTGACCCAGACCTCGGCGGTGTGGGAACTGCGGCAGGCCGACCCGTCGGCCGGGTGGCGCAGGCTCTACGGCGCGGCGATGCGCATCGGACGCGACCACATCGCGTCGGTGGTGAACACGCTGGTGCTGGCGTACGCGGGGGCCGCGCTGCCGCTGCTGCTGCTGTTCTCGATAGCGGAGAGCGGGATGGGCCAGGTGGCCACCAGCGAGCTGGTGGCACAGGAGATCGTGCGGACGCTGATCGGCTCGATCGGCCTGGTCGCCTCGGTGCCGGTGACCACGGCGCTGGCGGCCCTGGTGGCGGTCGCCGACCGCGAGGGGGCGTCCGGCGGCGGTGGGACCGCCGCCGGGCCGGGGCGCGCCCGGGGCCGGGGAGGCAGGCGGCGGGCGCGGCGCTGAGCCGCGCCCGGGGCCGGGGCCGTGGCCGGGCCGTGGCCGTGGCCGGGCCGTGGCCGTGGAGGCAGGCGGGAGGTGTCAGTCTCCCGAGGAGCCGGAGGAGGTGAACTTACGCACCAGGTAGACCAGCGCGCCGACCAGTGCCACGAACAGCAGGACCTTGAACAGCAGCTTCACGACGAAGCCGACGACGGCGAAGATCAGGCCGCCGAAGACGAAGAGCGCGATGAGCGGGATCGCGACCCACTTCACCCACCACGGCAGCGCCGCGAACGTCCCCTTGAGATCCATGGCCGTTACCCGCTTCCTGAAGTCTCCGGTCACCGGGCGGGGGCCCGGCGGCCGGGCGCGTCCGGTGCTTCCGCCTCCGATGCTAGGCGGGCGGGCCACGCGCCGGGACGCCGCGGGCCCGGGTCCTTCCCTGACCGGACCCCTAAGGAAGGGCGGGGCGGCGTCCCGGACGGCCCGGACGGCCCGGACCGTTTGGACAGTTCGGAGGGTCCGGTCAGCCCTCGGGGGGAGAGAAGACCACCAGGACCCGCAGATCCTCGGTGATGTGGTGGAACCTGTGCGGCACACCGGCCGGCACGTAGACCACGCTGCCTCGCGCGACCGGGGTGGTCTCGTCCCCCACGGTGATCAGTGCCCGGCCGCTGGCGACGAAGTACACCTCGTCCTGCCGGTGCGGCTGCTGAGGGTCGAGCGCGCCCCGGTCCAGGGCGTACAGGCCGACGGACATGTTCCTCTCGCGCAGGAACTGCAGGTACGCGCCGTCGTTGGCGGCCCGCTCCGCCTCCAGTTCCTCCAGCCGGAACGCCTTCATGACTCCTCGACCCCTCACCGGTAGGCGACCGTCCCCGTTTCTGGAACGATCTCGGACATGGTGAATTTCCTTGTCAGAACGATCGCCAACGCGGTGGCCCTGGCCGTCGCCGTCTGGCTGCTGGACGACATCACGCTCACGGGTGACGACACCGCGGGCAAGACCTTCACACTGGTCCTCGTCGCGCTGATCTTCGGCGTCGTCAACGCCGTGGTCAAGCCGATCACGAAACTGCTGTCCCTGCCGCTGCTGGTCCTCACGCTCGGCCTGTTCACCCTGGTGATCAACGCACTGATGCTGCTGCTCACCTCCTGGCTGGCCGAGCAGTTCGACCTGGCCTTCCGTGTGGAGGGCTTCTGGACGGCGGTGCTCGGCGCCCTGGTGATCTCCATCGTGTCGTGGGCGGTGAGCATGGTGCTGCCCGACGGCGACTGACCGCCGTGCGGAGAAGCACGAGGAACGGATGACGGGGCCGGGGGCCGGGGGCCGGGGCGTCGCCGATGATGGAGGGCATGCGCACCTCTGAGCCCGGCACCCCCGGCACCCCCGGCACCCCCGGCGGCGTCCGTACGCCGTACCGCGTCTGCTTCGTCTGCACCGGCAACATCTGCCGCTCCCCCATGGCCGAGGCCGTCTTCCGCGACCATGCGGCGCGGGCCGGCCTGGCGGAGCTGGTGGAGACGAGCAGCGCGGGGACGGGCGGCTGGCACGAGGGCGACGGCGCCGACTCGCGCACCGTCGCGGTGCTGACGGCCGCCGGATACGTGCACGAGCACGTGGCGCGGCAGTTCCGGCGCGACTGGTTCGAGCGGCTGGATCTGGTGATCGCCCTGGACGAGGGGCATCTGCGGGATCTGCGGAGGCTCGCGCCCGGCCCCGGGCACGCGCGCAAGGTCCGGCTGCTGCGGTCGTACGCCCCCGGCGCCGGGGACGACTCGTGCGACCTGGACGTGCCCGACCCGTACTACGGCGGCCCCGAGGGCTTCGAGGAGTGCCTGGCCCTGGTCGAGGAGGCCGTGCCGGGCCTGCTGGAGGAGGTACGGGCCGCCCTCGGCCGGCCGGCCGGTGACGGCAGGACCGGCGGCGGGGCGGCGCTGCTGTGACGGGTGCGACGGGCGGTCCCGGAAGGTCCGGGGAGGGTGTCGCCGGGCGGGTGGCCGCCCTGACCGGCTCGGCCGCCGGGCGGGCGCGGCCCGTGGGCGGCGGCGACATCTGCGACGCGTACCGGATCACGCTCGCGGGGGGCCGTACCGTCTTCGCCAAGACCCTCGCCGCCGCTCCCCGTGGCTTCTTCGCCGCCGAGGCCGCCGGTCTGGAGCTACTGCGTTCCACCGGCGCGGTGGCCGTGCCGGAGGTGATCGGGGCCGAGCCGGACGTACTGGTGCTGGAGTGGGTCGAGCCGGGCGCGGCGAGCGCCGGGCAGGCCGAGCGGCTGGGCCGCGAGCTGGCCGCCCTGCACTCGGCGCCGGCCCCGGTCTGGGGCGGCACGGCCCCGGCCCTTCCCGTCCATCTGGGCTCGGTACCCCTGCCCTCGCCGCCCGAGCCGCCCTCCGGGGCGGAGGACTGGCCGGCCTTCCACGCCGAGTGGCGGCTGCTGCCCTTGCTGCGTCGGGCGGTGGACGGCGGCGGGATCGGGCCGGGGGACGCCCGGGACGTGGAGCGGCTGTGCGAGGCGCTGGCCTCGGGCGGGCCGGCGGGCGGCGGGTTGGCCGGCCCCGCGCAGCCGCCCGCCGTCGTCCACGGCGATCTGTGGTCGGGCAACGTCCTGTGGTCCGCCGACGGCCGCGCCCGTCTGATCGACCCGGCCGCACAGGGCGGTCACCCCGAGACGGACCTGGCGGTGCTGGAGCTGTTCGGCTGCCCGCACCTGGATCGGCTGCTGGCGGCGTACGAGGAGGTCCGTCCGCTGCCCGGCCGGAGCGGGCGTGTGCCGCTGCACCAGCTCCAGCATCTGCTGGTGCACGCCGTCCTCTTCGGCTCCGGCTACGGCGCCCGCTGCGGCGCGGCGGCCCGGGCGATGCTCGGCCGATCGGCGCACGTACGCTCAAAGGCGCCGGACGGGCTGGTGGGGGAGAGCGACGAGGAGCGGAACATGACGCGCGAGCGGGACGGGCGGAACGAGCAGGGCGGGCAGGACGGGCAGGACGGGCCGGCGCCGCGCGGCGACGGAACGCGGGTGGTGCGGGCCGGGCTGCCGCAGGAGGAGCCGTACGCGCCGCCGCTGCCGGGCCCGGTGCTGGCCGCGCACTTCCACCTGCCCGGCGATCCGGCGCAAGCCCCCTACTCCTACGGCCGCGACGGCAACCCCACCTGGACGGGCCTGGAGACCGCCATCAGCGAACTGGAGGCCCCCGGCGACGAGACGGCGCGCACGACCGTCTTCGCCTCCGGCATGGCCGCGATCTCCGCGGTGCTGCTGTCGCGGACGCGGCCCGGCGACGTGGTGGTGCTGCCCTCGGACGGCTACAACCTGCTCGTTCCGATGCGCGAGCGGCTGGAGGGCTGGGGAGTGGAGGTGCGCACCGCGCCCACCGGCGGCGACGCGCAGCTCGACGCCCTGGACGGGGCGGCGCTGCTGTGGATCGAGTCCCCCTCCAACCCCGGCCTGGACGTGTGCGACATCCGCCGCCTGGCCGACGCCGCCCACGAGCGCGGCGCGCTGGTCGCCGTGGACAACACCCTGGCCACCCCGCTGGGCCAGCGCCCGCTGGAGCTGGGCGCCGACTACGCGGTGGCCAGCGGCACCAAGGCGCTGACCGGCCACGGTGACGTGCTGCTGGGCTATGTGACGTGCCGCGATCCGGAGCTGACGGCGTCGGTTCGGCTGTGGCGCAAGACGGTCGGGGCGATCCCCGGGCCGGTGGAGGCGTGGCTGGCGCACCGCTCCCTGGCCACCCTGGAGCTGCGCGCCGGGCGGCAGGCCGCGAACGCGCTCGCCGTCGCCGAGGCGCTGCGCGAGCGGCCGGAGGTGAGCGGCGTACGGCACCCGGGGCTGGCGGACGACCCGGCGTACCCGGTGGCGGCGCGGCAGATGCGGCGCTTCGGCTGCGTGGTCTCCTTCACGCTGCCGGACAAGGGGTTCGCCGAGCGGTTCCTGGCCGCGCTGCGGCTGGTGGACGACGCGACGAGCTTCGGCGGGGTGCGCTCCACCGCCGAGCGGCGCGGCCGGTGGGGCGGGGACGCGGTGCCGGAGGGCTTCGTGCGGATGTCGGTGGGTGTGGAGGACGCGGCCGATCTGGTCGCCGACATCCGGGCGGCGCTGGACGAAGCCGGGCGCGGCTGACGTACGGGGCGGCGCGAAGGGGTGTGAAGGCGCGCGGATGGGCTGCGTGGGATTCGGTTGGGCTCCGCGGGATTCGGTGGGGCGCGGGGCGGCTTGAAGCTCCCCCCTCATGCCTCAAGCCGCCCCGTGCGACGCGCGTAAACAGCGCATGGTCAAGGGTAGTTGACTGAGCGTTATTGTCCAGTCGTCATACCGGTGCCCGCCCGCCGGGCCGGGAGCCGCCCCGTCCTCCGGGCCCGGAAGGTTTCACCGACCCCCGAGCGGGCCAGATCTCCCCCATGACCGCCGACGCGCGCCCCGTGGTCAAACGCACCGCCCGGGCCATTCTGCTCGATGACGACGAGATGATCCTGATCAAGCGGACCAAGCCCGGCCGCGAGCCGTACTGGATCACTCCGGGCGGCGGCGTCGAGACCGGGGACGCCACCGTCGTCGACGCCCTCCACCGCGAGCTGGACGAGGAGCTGGGGGCGAAGGTGACCGATGTGGTCCCCGCCTTCGTCGACACCGTCCCCTACGATCCGGCCGAGGACGCGGGCAGCGGCGCGGCGGTCGTCGCACCGCGGGCCGCGGAGGCGGTGGACGCCGCGGGGGGCACGGTGAAGGTGCAGTTCTTCTTCGTCTGCCGGCTGGCCTCGATGGACCTGTCGCGCCGGCACGGTCCGGAGGTCGAGGAGCCGCGCGGCGAGTACGAGGTCGTCCGCGTCCCCTTCACCCGCGCGGGCATCGCCTCGGTGGAGATGGTGCCGCCCTCGCTGCGCGCCTACCTCGACGCCAACATCGAGGGCGTACGCGCCCTGCTGGGCCCGGATCTGGGCTGACACCGTCCGGCCGGCATCCGGCTGACGTCCAGGAGCCGTCCCGGTCTCCGGTCCGGTCTCCGGTCCGGGAAGGCCGGGGGAAGCCGGCGGAGCCGGGAGACCCGGGAGACCCGGGGGTCGCTCAGCCGAACCAGTCCCGGAACGGCGTCCGTTCGCTCTCCGCCCGGCGCCGCCGGGCCTTGTCGAGCAACTGCTCGGCGTGGGCGCGCCAGGCCGCCGGATCGTCGGAGGGCGGCACGTGCCCGGCGGGTCCGCCGGGCACACCCGGGTGGGCACGCTCGCGCGACGGCCGTACGGAGGGACCGCCGCGCCGCCGCGCCGCCTGTGCCGTCCCGAAGAAGTCCCCGCCCTTGCGCCGCTGGTCGTCCGTGCCCCAGTCACGCGGGGTCCCCTTGGGCGCCCGCTGCAGATGCGGGATGTGCTTGGCGCAGTGGATGTACGCCTCCTCCACCGTCACCCGCACCCACACCAGCGCCCGCCGGCCGGGCACGGAGTCGGACGGCAGGTCCGGATGGGCCGGGCGCAGCTCGGCGTCCTCGACGATCTCGGCGCGGCCGTTGACGTGCAGACCGATCCGGGCCTGGAAGAAGTCGACCAGCAGGATGCCCAGATGCGGGTTCTCCTGGATGTTGCCGAGGCTGGCGTGCACGCCGTTGCCCCGGTACTCGGGATAGACCAGGGTCCGCTCGTCGATCACGTGCAGGAAGCCGGGCGGGCCGGCGCGGAAGGAGTTGTCGCACTCGCCGTGCCGGTCGGCGGTGGCCAGGAAGAACATCTCCTGCCGGCCGATGAACTCCCGCATCCGCTCGTTGAGGTGGTCGAGCATCTGCTCGCCGTAGAAGCGGTCGGCGCGCTCGGTCGTGCCCAGGCGCTGCTGCATCGCGTGCTCGCCGTCGCTGCCGGGGCGTACGGGACCGGGACCGGGGTCGGGGTCGAGGCCGGGAGCCGGCTCCGGGGCGGGTGCGGGTGCGGGTGCCGGGGCGGGTGCGGGTGCCGGGGCGAAGCCGGCCGCCTGCCGGTGCCGCCCGGCCGGCGCCGTGTCCTCCGGCTCGTCCACCGCCCATGCCGCCCGTGCCGCCCGTGCCGGGCGTGCCGGCCCCGTACGGTCCGGCACGGGCACCGTGCGGGCCGGGCGCACCGTCCTGAGCGTCATGGTGGCGTCGACCGCTTCCGTCGCGTCCACGTCGTGGTTCACGTGGTGGTTCCGTCCTGTCTCGCTGTCGCGTCCGCTTCGTCCGTCCGCCGCTCCCGGCCCTCGCGGGAAGCCGCGGACCCCGCAGGCCTCAACTCCGCAGGGCGGCCGGCCCGCCGAGGGAGTCGTGCCGTATCCGGTCGGAGGGGATCCCCACCCCCACCAGCGCGTCCAGCCCGCTGCGGATCATCCCCGGCGGACCGGACAGATAGCCGTCGAAGGCGTGCCACGGCCCGCCCTGCCGTACCACGTCCGGAAGCCGGCCGGTGATCCCGCCCGACGGCCCCTCGACCACCGGGCGGACCGACAGCCACGAAAGCCTCCGCTCCATCTCGCGCAGGGTGTCCAGGTCGTACAGGTCCAGGTCGCTGCGGGCGCCGTAGAACACCTCCACCGGGCGGGCGCGGCCGTGCCCGGCGACGTCCTCGACCAGCGCCTTGATGGGCGCTATGCCCGTGCTGCCGCCCAGGCAGAGCAGGCCGTTGCCACAGGAGTGGTCCACCGTCATCGAACCGGCGGGCCCGCCCAGCCGCAGCACGTCGCCGGGGCGGGCCCGGTGGACGAGCGCGCGCGAGACCCAGCCCGCGGGCACCGCCTTGACGTGGAAGACCAGCAGCCCGTCCGAGCGCGGGGCGCAGGCCAGGGAGTACTGCCGCCACACCTTCGGCCACCAGGGCGTCTCGACACTGGCGTACTGGCCGGCCAGGAACGGATAGGGCTGGTCGGGCCGGACGGTGATGACGGCGATGTCGGAGGTGCGCATCTCGTGCGAGACCACCTCGGCCTGCCACAGTGCCGGCGCCTTGCGCGCGTCCTCGGCCGCGGCGTCGATCATGATCTGCGAGATGGCCGTGTAGGCGCGCACCCAGGCGGCCTCCGCCTCCTGGCCCCAGGTGCGCGGGGCGTAGCGGGCCAGCGCGTCGATCAGGCACTCGCCGACGGCGGGGTAGTGCCCGGGTTCGGTGCCGTACTTGCGGTGGCCGCGGCCGAGGTGGGAGAGGTACCCCATCAGCGCGCGGCGCTCGTCGATCAGCCCGGCGGCGGTGAGCAGCGCCTTGAACAGCCGGTCGCGCTGGGCGTCCATGGCGGCGGGGAACAGCGTGCGCACACCCGGGTTCCGGGTGAACAGCAGGGCGTAGAAGTACGAGGTGAGCGCCTGGGAGACCGGCTCGACCTCTTCCAGGACGCGGCGTATCAGCTCCGCGTCGCGGGAGGGTTCGAACCGCCCGTAGCCGGGGTTGGCGGTGAACTCCGGGACCGGGCCGGGCGCGGGTCCGGGTCCGGGGCGGGACGGCGGTGCCGTGCGCTCCTCCCCCCGCCTCGGCGCGAACCAGCCCCGGTCACCGCCTCCACCGCCTCCACCGACGGTGGGCGGTCCACCGGCCGCACGCTGGGGAGTTCCGTTGCCCGCCGGCGTAGTGGCCATGGTCTGTCTCGCCTCGTACATCTTCCGATCGGTCCGGTCACTTACAGAGCGGAAACCACCTGGGCAGAGCCCCCGTTTCATCGGCCGCGGATATGCGTGAGCGGCGATACGCGGTCTCGACCATACCGGTGCACGATCGATACACAAGCCCCGGCAGGACTTCCACCGAATTCAGCGGGCGCCGCCATCCCGCTGAATTGCGCTGCTCCCGCTCCCGGCGCGGGCCCCCTGCGTGGAGCGGCCGGAAGAAACCTCACCACCACCCCTACCAGGGGTGATTGATGTGCCACACCCATCGGCCATGACGCGGGAGACACGACCGGAGACCTCTCCGAGCAGAGCCGGCCGCCCCGGATCCGGCACACTCCCCATACGTTATCTTCACTTTTCCGTCCATGGTTACGGAAAGCAGCGGATAGTGGTCTGTCCGCAGTTTTCCAGAGCGACCCGCTCACTTTCCAACCAACTTGCGGATTCCTGCCGGACGCGCCCGGAAAAGCGGCGAAAGCGTATACCCGGAAGCTTCCGGGATATGCACCGCGCCAACGGCGGCCGGTACGCGGCGGGCCGGGCCGGGCGCCTGCCCGGCCCGGCCCGTGGTCCGGGGTGCGGAGTTCACCCCGCACACCACCCCCGCGGGTCCACACCACCCGGAACGGGCGCCTCCGGGTCGTACGGGATCCGGGTGAGGACGAACGTGCCCAGATCCAGATGGGTCACCTCCCCGTCCGCACCGTCCGTCCCGCGCACCACCCGCAGCGTCTCGCCCGCGTAGTAGCCGTCCAGCCCCGTCCAGGTGCCGTCCGCCTCCGGCCGGAAGCGCGAGGCCCGCCCGGCGCCGCCGACCGGAACCAGTTCCAGCGCCCGCCCCTCGCACACCCGCAGCGCGAACGCCGACGGTCCCCAGTACCACGGCCCGGTCAGCGCCAGCAGTTCCGGATCGTCCTGCGAGCGCGGACGCCACGCCTCGGGGAAGGACGGCTCGCGCTCGGCGACGATCCCCAGCAGATCGGCCGCCAGACCGCCCACCGGCAGCCCCGAGGTCGCGTTGACCAGCGCCACACTCGCCAGCCGCTCCCCGGGCGCGGTCCACACCGCCGCGAGGAAACCCGGCATGGAACCGGTGTGCCCGGCCAGCAACCGCCCGCCGGAGCGCACCAGTTGCATTCCCAGCCCGTACGCCTGGTCCCAGGACTCCGCCTCCGGCGCCACCGCCGGCACCCGCATCCGCGCCAGGCTCTCCACGCCCAGCACCCTCTCGTCGCCCGCCGCCAGGAACGCCGCGAAGCGGCACAGGTCCCCGGCCGTGGACCACAGCTGCCCGGCCGGCGCCATCAGCCCGGTGTCCGCGAGCGGCTCGGGCAGCACCGCGTCCGCCCACGGGTGCACGGCCCACCCCCGGGCATACGGCTCCCGCGGCAGCGGCGTCGTACGGCCCATGCCCAGCGGGTCGAGCACCTCCTCGCGCAGCACGTCGTACCAGGGAGCGCCGCGCAGCCGCTCCACCAGGGAGCCCAGCAGCGCGTAGCCGAGGTTGGAGTAGTGGTGCCGCCGCCCGGCCGGATGCCGCACGGGCCGCTCGCCGAACAGGTCGGCCACTCCGGGGCGCAGCTCGCCGGGCGTCCGCTCCCACCAGGGGCCGCGCGGCTCGGCGGCCAGCCCGGCGGAGTGGGACAGCAACTGGGCGACCGTCGCCCGGGCCACCTCCTCCCCGGCCCCGGCGGGCACCTCCAGATGCTCACCGAGCGGGTCGGACAGGTCCAGCAGTCCCTCGTCGCACAGCCGCATCACCAGCACGGCGACGAACGTCTTGGTGATCGAACCGATCCGGTACCGGGTGTCCGCGGTCGGCACGCCCTCCGTCTCCCCCACCGCGCCGGGCGGGCCGACCGCTCCGCCGCGCACCCCCGTCCACACCGTCCGCCCGTCCCGCACCACGGCCCCGACCGCCGACGGCACCCGGCCCTCGGCCTGGGCGACGGCCAGCCTGTGGAGAAGCGCTCGACGGGTCTCCGGCAGCAGCTCGCCGTCCATGTCCGCACTGGAATCGATCATGCGCCCACTCTCCCCGGCCGCGTCGGCCGGGGCCAGCGTTTTCCACCGCGCCGACCCCTTGGTGGTGGGTGCGCCACGGGGTGTGGACAACTCCCGCCGACGGCTTGGGGCAGAACTCCTTGAAGGAGGCCTGTCCCAAGCCGTCCGCGCTGGTGTGGAACTTCGCACACCTTCATGGCATTCGATCGTGTCTTCACACGTTTCGCCTCGTTCTCCCGGTGAGGGGCTGCGCCATCGGGGTGACGCCCGGACGGAGGAGACGGTGATGGTGAACGAGGAAGTCCTGCTGGAGTCGAGGACACTGCGCGAGAGCGTGGCCGAGCACACGGGCGCGCTGGACAAGGTGAAGGCGCTCTCCGTCCTGCCGGACGGAGCACATGTCACGACGCGGATGGTGGCCGCCTACTTCGAAGTGGGGGAGACCGTCATCCGTGCCGTCGTCCACGACCACCGCGACGAGCTGGAAGCCAATGGCTACCGCGTCCTGACAGGCCCGGAACTGAGTTGCTTCAAGCAACTCTGTGGACTGCCCCCGCGCACCCGCTCCGTCGCGGTCTTCTCCCGGCGCACCGTCCTCAACGTCGCGATGCTGCTGCGCGACAGCGTCGTCGCACGTCAGGTGCGTGCCTACCTGCTGGACGCCGAGCGGACCGCCCGCCCCCGGCCTGTGGACAACCTTTTCCACATCGACCTCGACGCCCTGGACGAGCGCATCACGCGCATCAGCACCCAGACCGCGGGCCGGCTCATCGGCCAGACCATCGTCCCCATGCTGAACCACCTCATCCACGCCTCCGGCGAGCAGCGCCGGGAGCTGACCGCGATCCGCGAGGACCTCGAACGCGTCAAGCGGACTCTCCAGGATCGGGAACTCACAGGAGCGGCGACGGCCGTGGACACGATGGGCCGGCGCGAGTTCGAGGACCATGTCGCCGGGCTCTGCCGCCGCGACGGGTGCACCGTGACGAGCACCGGCTCCGACAGCGGCCCGAGCACCGAGCTCGTCGGGCACACCGCCGATGGGCGGCGGCTGGTGGTGCGGTGCGAGCACGCCACGCCGCACCGGGCCGTGGAGAGCGGAGCGATGTGGGAGTTCGCCGGGATGGCGAAGCTCGAACTCGAGGCGGAGGTGGCCCTGTTCGTCACCACCTCCGCGTTCACCCCCGCCGCACTCGGCCTCGCGGCCCGCCACGGCATCACCGCCGTGCACCGCGCGCTGCTGGAGGCGTGGAGCACGGGGACGGCGCTCCAGGTGCTGCGCTGACGACCGGCACGTCCGGCAACGACCGGTGTGTGCGGCACGACCGCGCACAAAGGCCCGAAGTCGCAAGCGGAAGTTGCGGCTTCGGGCCTTGCGCAGTCTAGCGGCGGAAGGAGCCGGCGGGGCTCAGAGCGCCAGCTTGAACCCCACGTGCGAGGCCGTGAAGCCCAGCCGCTCGTAGAAGCGGTGGGCCTCCGCGCGGGTGGCGTCGGAGGTGAGCTGGACCAGGGCGCAGCCCAGGCGCCGCGCCTCCTCGATCGCCCACTCGATCAGCCGGGTGCCCAGACCCCCGCCGCGCTCGCCGGAGTGGACGCGCACGGCCTCGATGAGCGCACGGCTGGCGCCGCGCCGCGACAGCCCGGGGACGACGGTGAGCTGGAGCGTGCCGACGACCCGGCCGTCGCGGACCGCGACGACCAGATGCTGGTGGGGGTCGGCGGCGATCTCCGCGAAGGCCTCCCGGTAGGGGGCGAGGTCGCCGGGCGACTCGCGGCGGGCGCCCAGCGGGTCGTCGGCGAGCATGTCCACGATGGCCCGCAGGTCGCTCTCCGTCGCGGGGCGTATGCCGAAGTCGCTCATGACCGGCACCCTATGCCGCCCCACGCGGCGGCACCGACCCGTTTCCGTCCGCACCGGACCGCCCGGGCCGCCCGCCCGGTCCGCCCGCCGGACACGTCCGATTCCTTCAAGACCTCCGGCCCGGCGACGCCCCAGCATGGCCGTATGGCACCCCGTATCGATCTCGTCGGCCTGGTCACCTCCGACATGGCCGCCTCGCTGGCGTTCTACCGCCGCCTCGGCCTCGACATCCCCGCAGGCTCCGAAGGGCAGCCCCATGTGGAGGCCCCGCTGCCCGGTGGCCTGCGCATCGCCTGGGACACCGTCGAGACCATCCGCTCCTTCGATCCCTCCTGGACTCCGCCCAGCGGCGACGGCCGCGTCGAACTCGCCTTCGCCTGCGACGACCCCGCCGACGTCGACCGGCAGTACGCCGAACTGACCCGGGCCGGGTACACCGGCCACAAGGCACCCTGGGACGCCTTCTGGGGCCAGCGGTACGCCATCGTCCTCGACCCCGACGGCAACGCGGTCGCCCTCTTCGCCCCGCTGCCGGACGGCGCACCCGGCGATCAGGCCTCCGCCGATCAGCCCTCCGGCGGCCGGCCCTCCAGCGATCGGCCTTCCGACAGCAGCACCGAGAGCTGAACCCCGGCCAGCGCCCTGACCTCGCGCGACAGATGCGCCTGGTCCGCGTATCCGGCACCGGCCGCGGCCGACGCCGGCGGCACACCGCCGCGGACCAGGCGCAGAGCACGCCGGAACCGCAGCACCCGGGCCAGGGTCTTGGGCCCGTAGCCGAAGGCCGCCAGCGAGCGGCGGTGGAGCTGCCGCTCGCTCAGCCCCACCCCGCGCGCCACCTCGGCGACGCTCACGCCGGCCCGCAGCCCGGCGGCCACCGCCGCCGTCAGCGGATCGCCCGGCGCCCGCCGCAGCCGTACCGCCGCGGCCTCCTCCAGCACCGCGGCCCCGCTCCGGGCCCCCGCCGTCCGCCCCGCAATCCGCTCCGCCGTCCGCTCGGCCATCCGCTCGGCCAGCTCCCGCACCTCGCGCTCCGGCCAGACCGCCTCCAGCGGCACCCGTGCGTCCCGCAGCTCGTACGCCGGTACGCCCAGGACGCGCGGCCCGGTGCCGGGCGGGAAACGCAGCCCCACATAGCCGGTCCCCGGCAGGTCGTCGGTCAGCTGGGCCCTGGTGTCCGGTCCGGCCACCAGCAGCCCGCCGGCAGTCCGGATCAGATCCATGCACCCGTCCGGCAGCACCCGCGCCCGCTGCGGTCGCGCGAGGGCCTCCCGGCGCCACACCACCGCACCGGCCACCCGCCGCGACCCCCGCTCCTCGTACACTCACCGGCCTCCCACCGTGCCCGTGCCCGTGCGCCGCCCGGCGGACGGACGCCTCACAGGCCCGGCACCGGCGGCAGCGGGCCGAGCCGCTCCTCGACACGGCCGCGCAGCACCAGGTACTCCTCCCAGCGGCGGCGCGTCCGTCCGGCGGGCCGCTCCACCGCCCGCCCCTCGGTGACCGTCTCACCCCTGACGAACTGCTCGCGCGTCAGGTCTAGTTCGATCCCGCTCGGCAGCCGGTTCCACCAGTGGTAGCCCTCCTGCTCACCACCGTGGAACACCTCGCCGACCACCAGCTCGCCGCCCAGCAGATCGTTGACGACCAGGGAGGTGACGTCGCAGTGTCCCCAGGCCGGGTTGTCCGGGCTCCACGCGATGCGGGTGCCGTCGGACGGGCAGCAGGTGTCGGCGGCCCAGCTCGCGCGCAGGGCGCGGTCGATGTCCAGCAGCGTCCATGTCGTCCGCGGTGTCGGGGTCATGCCGGCCAGCATGGCAGGCCCCACCGACACCGGGCCCCGGAGCGGGCACCGCGCCCGGTCGGGTCGGCTCAGGGTCAGGTCTGTGCCATGTCCACGAAGCGCGAGTAGTGCCCCTGGAAGGCCACCGTGATCGTCGCCGTAGGGCCGTTGCGGTGCTTGGCCACGATCAGGTCCGCCTCGCCCGCCCGCGGCGACTCCTTCTCGTAGGCGTCCTCGCGGTGCAGCAGGATGACCATGTCCGCGTCCTGTTCGATGGAGCCCGATTCACGCAGGTCCGAGACCATCGGCTTCTTGTCGGTGCGCTGCTCGGGGCCGCGGTTGAGCTGGGAGAGCGCGATCACCGGCACCTCCAGCTCCTTGGCCAGCAGCTTGAGGTTCCGGGACATCTCGGAGACCTCCTGCTGACGGCTCTCGGGACGGCGCGAACCGCCCGACTGCATCAACTGAAGGTAGTCGATGACGACCAGCCGCAGATCGTTGCGCTGTTTGAGGCGGCGGCACTTGGCGCGGATCTCCATCATCGTCAGGTTCGGCGAGTCGTCGATGTACAGCGGCGCGCCCGTGACATCGGGCATCTGGCGCGCCAGCCGGTTCCAGTCCTCGTCCGTCATGCTGCCCGACCGCATGTGGTGCAGCGCCACCCGCGCCTCGGCGGACAGCAGCCGCATCGCGATCTCGTTGCGGCCCATCTCCAGCGAGAAGATCACGCTGGGCAGGTTGTTCCTGATCGAGCAGGCCCGGGCGAAGTCCAGGGCAAGGGTCGACTTGCCCATCGCGGGCCTGGCCGCGATGACGATCATCTGGCCCGGGTGGAGACCGTTGGTCAGGGAGTCCAGGTCGGTGAAGCCCGTCGGCACGCCCGACATCTGGCCGCTGCGCGAGCCGATCGCCTCGATCTCGTCGAGCGCGCCCTCCATGATGTCGGCGAGCGGGAGGTAGTCCTCCGAGGTGCGCTGCTCGGTGACGGCGTAGATCTCGGCCTGGGCCGAGTTGACGATCTCGTCCACGTCGCCGTCGGCCGCGTACCCCATCTGTGTGATGCGGGTGCCCGCCTCCACCAGGCGTCGCAGGACGGCGCGTTCGTGGACGATCTCCGCGTAGTACTGGGCGTTGGCCGCGGTGGGGACGGCCTGGACCAGGGAGTGCAGATAGCCGGGGCCGCCGACCTTGGCGATCTCGCCGCGTCTGGTCAGCTCGGCGGCGACGGTGATGGGGTCGGCCGGCTCGCCCTTGGCGTAGAGGTCGAGGACGGCCTGGTAGATCGTCTCGTGGGCCGGGCGGTAGAAGTCCTGGCCCTGGAGGGTCTCCACCGCGTCCGCGATGGCGTCCTTGGACAGCAGCATGCCGCCGAGGACGGACTTCTCGGCGTCGAGGTCCTGTGGTGGGAGGCGGTCGAAGCCGCCCGCCGGGCCCGAGGGCCAGGTGTCGGCGCCGCGGTCGTGGCGCTCGCCGTCAAAGGCCGAGTCGCGGCTGCGGCGGGAGACGGGGAGGTGGTCTCCCGGACCGGCCCCTCCCGGGCCGGGGGCCCCGGTGGCGTATCCGGGTGCCGGGCTGTCGACGTGCTCGGACTGCGTCACCCCGCCACCTCCTCCCGTTCCTTGCGACCCGCGCCTGTCTTTCCTACGGCACGGCTCTGACACTGGGCGCGCCCGCTTCCCGGTCGCGGTTCCGGTCCCGCCTCCGGTCGCGGTTCCGGTCGCGGACCGGGCGAAGAGGAGGGGAACAGCAGGCGGGCGCCGGACAACGGTAGGGCTACGGGGGCCTCCAGCCAATCCAGTTATCCACAGGGTGTGTGGATGAACGACCGCATCCTGTGGAGAACTCGGCGATTCCTGTGCACGGGGCGGGGGACGGACCTGTGGAGAAGTCGGTAGGCCGACTTCTCCACAGGGCTTGAGCTGCTGTTTTCCCATCCACCGGCTGTGCAGGAGAAAAACTTCGCGACTCGCGTCAAGATCGCGACAAACGGCGCAGAGGATCTCACCCCAGGTGAGGAATGGTAATGGTCACACATCTATTGCAACTATTACTTGTGGATGTTTGGATCGGATCATGACACACGCTCCCCCGCCGGCCGGACGCACCGCGGCGCGCGGCCACGACCGCGAGATCATCGCGCTGGCGCTCCCCGCCTTCGGCGCACTCGTCGCGGAGCCCCTGTTCGTCATGGCCGACAGCGCGATCGTGGGCCACCTGGGCACCCCTCAGCTCGCCGGTCTCGGTGTCGCGGCCACCCTGCTGACCACCGGGGTGAACGTCTTCGTCTTCCTCGCCTACGCCACCACCGCCGCCGTCGCGCGCCGCGTCGGGGCCGGTGACCTGCCCTCCGCCATCCGGCAGGGCATGGACGGAATCTGGCTGGCGCTGCTGCTCGGCGCGGCGGTGGTGGCCACCGTGCTGCCCACCGCACCCGCACTCGTCGACCTGTTCGGAACGTCCGCGACCGCGGCGCCGCACGCGGTGACGTATCTGCGGATCAGCGCACTGGGCATCCCCGCCATGCTCGTGGTCCTGGCCGCCACCGGTGTGCTGCGCGGGCTGCAGGACACCCGGACCCCGCTGTACGTGGCAGTCGGCGGCTTCTCCGTCAACGTCGTGCTCAACTTCGCCCTGGTCCACGGCGCCGGGCTGGGCATCGCCGGCTCGGCCTGGGGCACGGTGATCGCGCAGTGCGCGATGGCGGCCGTCTATCTGGTGGTGGTGGTCAGGGGGGCCCGCCGGCACGGCGCCTCGCTGCGGCCGGACGCCGCCGGGATCCGGGCCAGCGGCCGGGCCGGGACGCCGCTGCTGGTCCGCACCCTGTCGCTGCGCGCCGTGCTGGTACTGGCGACCGCCGTCGCGGCAAGGCTGGGGGACGTCGAGGTGGCCGCACACCAGATCACGCTGACCGTCTGGTCCCTGCTGGCCTTCGCGCTGGACGCCATCGCCATCGCCGGGCAGGCGATCATCGGCCGCTACCTGGGCGCGGGGGACGCGGCGGGAGCGCGGGCCGCGTGCCGGCGGATGGTGCGGTGGGGCGTCGCCTCCGGGGTGGTGCTGGGAGTGCTGGTGGTCGCGGTGCGCCCGCTGCTGCTGCCGCTGTTCACCCCGGACACCGCCGTGCACGACCGGCTGACGCCCGCGCTGCTGGTGGTGGCGGTGACCTCGCCGGTCGCGGGGGTGGTCTTCGTGCTGGACGGGGTGCTGATGGGCGCGGGCGACGGGCCGTATCTGGCGTGGGCGGCGCTGGCGACGCTGGTGGTGTTCGCCCCGGCGGCGCTGGCGGTCCCGGCGCTGGGCGGGGGGCTGACCGCGCTGTGGTGGGCGGTCGCCGGCCTGATGATGGGGATGCGGCTGGTCACCCTGTGGCTGCGGGCCCGCTCGGGCCGCTGGGTCGTCACCGGGGCGGTGCGCGCCTGAGCGGACCGCCCGGCACAGCACGGGGCACGGCGAAGGGCCGCGGCCCCTCATGGGGACCGCGGCCCTTCGGCTGTGTGCCGGGGTGCCGTCAGGCGGCGCCGACCTCGACGCCGATCCTGGCGGTGACCTCAGGGTGCAGACGCACCGAGACCCGGTGCGAGCCCAGGGTCTTGATCGGGGCTTCCAGCTCGATGCGGCGCTTGTCGACGTCCGGTCCGCCCGCGGTCTTCACCGCAGCGGCGACGTCGGCCGGGGTGACGGAGCCGAACAGACGGCCCTGGTCGCCGGCGCGGACCTTCAGGCGCACGGTGACGCCCTCCAGCTTGCCCTTGATCTCGTTGGCCTGCTCGATCGTCGCGATCTCGTGGATCTTGCGGGCGCGGCGGATCTGCTCGACGTCCTTCTCCCCGCCCTTGGTCCAGCGGATTGCGAATCCGCGGGGGAGCAGGTAGTTGCGGGCGTACCCGTCCTTCACCTCGACGATGTCGCCGGCGTTGCCGAGACCCGAGACCTCGTTGGTCAGGATGATCTTCATGAGTCGGTCATCCTTCCCTTATCGAGCGGTCGAGGTGTAGGGCAGCAGCGCCATCTCACGGCTGTTCTTCACGGCCGTGGCGACGTCACGCTGGTGCTGGGTGCAGTTGCCGGTCACACGACGGGCACGGATCTTGCCGCGGTCGGAGATGAACTTCCGCAGCAGGTTCGTGTCCTTGTAGTCGACGTACTTGATCTTTTCCTTGCAGAACACGCAAACCTTCTTCTTCGGCTTGCGAGCAGGCGGCTTCGCCATTGTCTCTCTCCGTTTGGTTCAAGAAGTCTGTGCCTGTGAGCGCAGCCCCTCCCGGAACCCCTGGGGGTCCCTCAGAAGGGGGGCTCGTCCGAGTAGCCGCCGCCGGAACCGCCGGAGCCACCGCCCCAGCCGCCACCGCCGCCGCCCTGCTGGCCGCCGGCCGGAGCGCCGGTCGCCCACGGGTCGCCCGCGGGTGCGCCGCCGCCCTGCTGGCCACCCTGCTGGCCACCGCCGGGGCCGCCGCCCCAGCCGCCGCCACCGCCCTGCTGGCCGCCGCCGCGGCCGGTGGTCTTGGTGACCTTGGCCGTGGCGTTGCGCAGGCTGGCGCCGACCTCGTCGACGTCCAGCTCGTAGACCGTGCGCTTGATGCCCTCGCGGTCCTCGTACGAGCGCTGCTTGAGCCGGCCCTGCACGATGACGCGGGTGCCCCGGGTGAGGGACTCGGCGACGTTCTCCGCCGCCTGCCGCCACACCGAGCAGGTCAGGAACAGGCTCTCGCCGTCCTTCCACTCGTTGGTCTGGCGGTCGAAGGTGCGGGGGGTGGACGCGACACGGAACTTCGCGACCGCCGCACCGGAGGGGGTGAAGCGCAGCTCGGGGTCGTCGACCAGATTGCCGACGACCGTGATGACGGTCTCGCCTGCCATGGGTGAACCTCTCGGCGGGGTGCTGCTGGCTGCTGGTGATGCTGTGGTGCCGGTGCTTCCGGAGTGCCGGAGGCGCTACCGGTTGCCGGGAATCCGCTGAGCGGGGGCGCTCAGTGGGTCTCGGGGCGGAGGACCTTGGTCCGCAGAACCGACTCGTTCAGGTTCATCTGACGGTCGAGCTCCTTGACGACCGCGGGCTCGGCCCGCAGGTCGATGACCGAGTAGATGCCCTCGGGCTTCTTCTTGATCTCGTACGAGAGACGACGACGGCCCCAGGTGTCGACCTTCTCGACCTTCCCCTCGCCCTCGCGGACGACGGAAAGGAAGCTCTCGATCAGCGGGGAGACAGCGCGCTCCTCGAGATCGGGGTCGAGGATGACCATCACCTCGTAGTGACGCATGTGGAACCCACCTCCTCTGGACTCGGCGGCCACGGTCGTTCCGTGGCAGGAGGGTCGTGATGCGTGAGCAACGGTATCGGCCGGCACTGACAGTCCCGGTCCGTTCCCCGGAAAGCCCCCGGTCCGTTCCCGGATCCGGTCGCCGCCGGGGCAGACACCGCGCAGACGGTACAGAGTACCCGCACCGCCACTCGGGTTGAAATCCGGTGCCCGATCCCCGCAATCTTGACATAGGGGACGTGGCACACGTCACCCGTCGCACCCTCGCAAGTCCGGCGGATGCGGCTCATCCGCCCTGTCCGGGGTCCGGCCCTTCCGGACGGCCCCGCAGGAGGTTCCCCATGGCACAGGCGGTACGGAGGAGCCCGGTCTCCTTCCTCCTCAACACCGACGGCCGGCGGCACCCGGTCGAGAACCGGCTCGTCGCCGTGACCGCGGTGCTCGGTGTGGTCGCGTTCGTCACCGGCTTCTTCTCCGGCCTCAGCCTGATCGCGTCCTGGGCCGGACTGCTGGGGATCGTGTCCGGCGGCTGGGGGCAGATGATCTCCGCCACCACCGGCGAGCGGTTCGCGCTGGTCGTCAGCATGGGAGCGGCGGCGGTCGGCTTCTACCTGGGGATGTCGAACGGCGGGCTGTTCGGCTGACCTCCCGGCCACCGGCCCGGTGGGGCGGGGCGGCCGGCGGAGCGGGGCGGCCGGTGGGGCGGGGCGGTGGCGGGCCCGGCCTCGGCTCGCCACGGCCCCGTACTGGCACGTCCGGGGCGCGTGCCTGCGCAGTAGGCTTCCGGCCAGACCCTGCGAAGTACGCCGGAGGAGCGCCCCGTAATGAGCCTGACCCTGAGGACGATCAGTCGCGAGCAGCACCTGGCGTATATCCGGAGCCTGCCATCGGCCAGTCACATGCAGGTCCCCGCGTGGGCGGATGTGAAGGCCGAGTGGGGATCGGAGAGCCTGGGCTGGTTCGACGCGGGCGGCGAGCTGGTCGGGGCGGGTCTGGTGCTGTACCGCCAGCTGCCGAAGGTCAAGCGCTATCTGGCCTATCTGCCCGAGGGGCCGGTGATCAACTGGTTCGCGCCGAACCTGGAGGAGTGGCTGCGCCCGATGCTGGCGCACCTGAAGGCCAAGGGCGCGTTCTCGGTGAAGATGGGCCCGCCCGTGGTGATCCGGCGCTGGGACGCCCCCGCGATCAAGGCCGGCATCCAGAACCCGGACGTGAAGCGGCTGCGCGACGTCGAGGCCACCCACATCGAACCGCGCGCCTTCGAGGTGGCCGACCGGCTGCGGCGGATGGGCTGGCAACAGGGCGAGGACGGCGGCGCCGGCTTCGGTGACGTCCAGCCGCGCTACGTCTTCCAGGTGCCGCTGGAGAACCGCTCGCTGGACGAGGTGCACAAGGGCTTCAACCAGCTGTGGCGGCGCAACATCAAGAAGGCCGAGAAGGCCGGCGTCGAGGTCGTGCAGGGCGGCTACGACGATCTGCCGGTGTGGCAGGAGCTGTACGAGGTCACGGCCGAGCGCGACCGCTTCCGGCCGCGTCCCCTGGGCTACTTCCAGCGGATGTGGACGGCGCTGAACGCCGAGGACCCCAACCGGATGCGGCTGTACTTCGCCAAGCACGAGGGCGAGCCGGTGGCCGCGGCCACCATGCTGATCGTGGGCGGCCACGTGTGGTACTCCTACGGCGCCTCGGCCAACCACAAGCGCGAGGTGCGCCCCTCCAACGCCATGCAGTGGCGGATGCTGCAGGACGCCTACGCGCTCGGGGCGAGCGTGTACGACCTGCGCGGCATCAGCGACTCCCTGGACGACTCCGACCACCTCTTCGGCCTGATCCAGTTCAAGGTGGGCACCGGCGGCCAGGCCGCCGAGTATCTCGGCGAGTGGGACTTTCCGCTCAATAAGCTGCTGCACAAGGCGCTCGACATCTACATGTCGCGCCGCTGACGCCCTGCTCCACGCACGTCCGGCGAGAGCCGGCGGGACGGAAGACGGCCCGCCGGCGCACGCCGGGACCGATGAGAAAGGTTCCGTACGGCCATGGCGCTCTCCCTCTACGTCGAAACCGAACGCTGGCGGGCGCACCAGCAGACGGTGCTGAAGCAGTTCCCGGGGCTGGTCCCGGTCTGCAAGGGCAACGGATACGGCTTCGGCCACGAGCGGCTGGCCGAGGAGGTGACCCGCTTCGGCTCGGACGTCATCGCCGTGGGCACCACGTACGAGGCCGCCCGGATGAAGGACTGGTTCAGCGGGGACCTGCTGGTGCTCACCCCGTTCCGCCGCGGTGAGGAGCCGGTGCCGCTGCCGGACCGGGCGATCCGTTCGGTCTCCTCGGTCGACGGGGTGAACGCGCTGGTCGGGGCCCGTGTCGTCATCGAGGTGATGAGCTCGATGAAGCGGCACGGGGTGGTGGAGGAGGATCTGGGCAAGCTGCGCGCCTCCATCGAGGACGTGCGGCTGGAGGGCTTCGCGATCCATCTGCCGCTGGACCGCACCGACGGCACGGACGCGGTGGACGAGGTCATCGGCTGGATGGACCGGCTGCGGGCGGCCCGCCTGCCGCTGGAGACGATGTTCGTCAGCCATCTGAAGCCTCAGGAGTTCGCACTGCTCCAGCAGCAGTTCCCGCAGACCCGCTTCCGGGCGCGGATCGGCACCCGGCTGTGGCTGGGCGACCACGAGGCGACCCGGTACCGGGGCTCGGTGCTGGACGTCACACGGGTGGTGCGGGGCGACCGCTTCGGCTACCGCCAGCAGAAGGCGCCGGGCGACGGCTGGCTGGTGGTCGTGGCCGGCGGCACCTCGCACGGGGTGGGCCTGGAGGCGCCGAAGGCCATGCACGGGATGACCTCGCGGGCCAAGGGCGTGGCGCGGGCCGGGCTGGCGACGGTCAACCGCAACCTCTCGCCCTTCGTCTGGGACGGCAAACAGCGCTGGTTCGCCGAGCCGCCGCACATGCAGGTGTCGATCCTGTTCGTGCCGGAGGAGGCCGCGGAGCCGAAGGTGGGCGACGAGCTGACGGCGATCCTGCGGCACACGACGACGCAGTACGACCGGCTGGTCGACAACTGAGCGGCCGCGCGCGGCGGGGCGCCGTACCGCCCGGCCGTACACGGCGCCGTACGACGGCGAGGGGCCCGGACACGAAACCGTGTCCGGGCCCCTCGCCATGCTGCGCCGCCGGATGCGCCACCGGCTTCCGGCGCGGTGTTTGCGGTGTTTCCGCTGTTTCCGCTGTGTCGCCCGGGTTCTCCCGGGCGACAACCGGGTGACCCCCGGGGTGCTTCCTAGCGCTCCACCTCGCCGTTGATGAACTTCTCCACGTTCTCCCGGGCCTGGTCGTCGAAGTACTGGACCGGCGGGGACTTCATGAAGTAGGAGGAGGCCGACAGGATCGGGCCGCCGACACCGCGGTCCTTGGCGATCTTCGCGGCGCGCAGGGCGTCGATGATGACACCGGCGGAGTTCGGGGAGTCCCAGACCTCCAGCTTGTACTCCAGGTTCAGCGGGACGTCGCCGAACGCGCGGCCCTCCAGGCGGACGTAGGCCCACTTGCGGTCGTCCAGCCAGGCCACGTAGTCCGACGGGCCGATGTGGACGTTGTCCTCGCCCATGTCCCGGTCGGGGATCTGGGAGGTGACGGCCTGGGTCTTGGAGATCTTCTTGGACTCCAGGCGCTCGCGCTCGAGCATGTTCTTGAAGTCCATGTTGCCGCCGACGTTGAGCTGCATCGTGCGGTCGAGGATGACACCGCGGTCCTCGAAGAGCTTGGCCAGCACACGGTGCGTGATGGTCGCGCCCACCTGGGACTTGATGTCGTCGCCGACGATCGGGACACCGGCCTCGGCGAACTTGTTCGCCCACTCCTCGGTACCGGCGATGAAGACCGGCAGGGCGTTGACGAAGGCGACACGCGCGTCGATGGCGCACTGCGCGTAGTACTTCGCGGCATCCTCGGAGCCCACCGGGAGGTAGCAGACCAGGACGTCGACCTCGCGGTCCCTGAGGACCTTCACGACGTCGACCGGCTCCTCGGCCGACTCCTCGATGGTCTGGCGGTAGTACTTGCCCAGGCCGTCGAGGGTGTGGCCGCGCTGGACGGTCACGCCGGTGGCGGGCACGTCGCAGATCTTGATGGTGTTGTTCTCACTGGCGCCGATGGCGTCGGCGAGGTCCAGGCCCACCTTCTTGGCGTCCACGTCGAACGCGGCCACGAACTCGATGTCCGAGATGTGGTAGTCGCCGAACTGCACGTGCATCAGACCCGGCACACGGCTCTTCGGGTCGGCGTCCTTGTAGTACTCGACGCCCTGCACCAGCGAGGCGGCGCAGTTGCCCACGCCGACGATGGCTACGCGAACCGAACCCATTGGCGGTTGCTCCCTGTGTTTGTTCCGTGTCGTTTCCGACGGTGGTGTTGGTGCCGGCCCGCTCGGTGCGGACCTTCACGCGGTGTCATCGGACGGATCGGGCGGGGTCTGCCCCCGATGCTGATCACGCCCCGCCCGCTCGCTCTCGATGAGTTCGTTGAGCCAGCGGACCTCGCGCTCCACGGACTCCATGCCGTGTCGCTGCAGTTCGAGGGTGTAGTCGTCCAGCCGCTCCCGCGTGCGGGCCAGGGCGGTGCGCATCTTGGCGAGGCGCTCCTCCAGGCGGCTGCGGCGGCCTTCCAGCACCCGCATCCGCACATCGCGCGAGGTCTGGCCGAAGAAGGCGAAACGGACGCCGAACCCCTCGTCCTCCCAGGTGTCCGGCCCCGTCTGGGAGAGGAGCTCCTCGAAGCGCTCCTTCCCCTCGGCCGTGAGCCGGTAGACGATCTTGGCCCGGCGTCCGGTGAGCGGCGCCGCGAGGGAGTCCTCGGGCTCGTCGCCGGGCTCCTCGGCCAACCATCCGCGCTGGACCAGCGTCTTCAGGCAGGGGTAGAGGGAGCCGTAGCTGAAGGCCCGGAAGACGCCCAGCGAGGTGTTGAGCCGTTTGCGCAGCTCGTAACCGTGCATGGGTGACTCGCGGAGCAGTCCGAGGACGGCGAACTCCAGGATTCCCGAGCGTCTGCCCATCGCCGTCACTCCTTCCACCGGTGTCCGCCGGCCGGCCCGTCCGCGGGCGGCCGCCTCGGGCTCGCGCCCCGTCGTCCTGTGCCATTGTCTCTCACCGATGTATCGACTCGATACATCGGGGCGATAGCGAAGACGATAGAGCGCCTCCACAGGCGCGACAAGGGGGGGTGGGCGCGGGGGAGAGTGAGCGGTTTCACATCGCTCCTTCACTACAGCTCGGTAGCCCCTCTTTCTCCTGAATGCCGGAGATGGGGTTTTCGTACCTACGTAGTCTGTCCGCTGTGCAGAAGGCCACCGGGAACCAACGAGGCGTCGGACGCGTCCTCGTCCCGGGTGCAGTGCGGCCAGTTCTGGGAACGTGGGCGGGCCGCACTTCGGGGGACTGGAAGTACACTGCCGCCTTCAGGCGCGAGCGCCTGCCCGAGGAGTAGCTGTTCCACATGAGCGAGCACCGTCGTAAGCCACCGCAGTCGCGTGGCCGGCGCGCCGCACAGCCGCCGTCAGGCGGTCGGCGTGCCGCACAGCCGTATGGCTCCACCGCTTCCCACGGCATGCCCTCGGACCGCCCCCACGGCGGCCGGGCCGAGGCGCGGCGCGCGGCACAGCGCGCCGGCGGCGGAGGCGGCAGACGCCGGGCGGCCGACAACGCCGGGGACGTCACGGTCGTCGGCCGCAGGCGGGGGCGCTACGAGCCCGAGAAGAAGCGCTTCATCGACTACCCCAGGTCCGGCAAGTACGGCTGGCGGCGCTGGATGCCGTCCTGGAAGCTGGTCACCGGCCTGGCCATGGCCTTCATGGGGATGCTGATCGGCCTCGGCGGGCTGGCGCTGGCCATGGTGGAGGTGCCGGACGAGAACATAGCGGCGCTCCAGCAGAACAACGTCTACTACTGGTCCGACGACACCGTCATGGCCAGAGCCGGGAAGACCAACCGGCAGAACATCAAGATAGAGGACATCCCCGAGTCGATGCAGAAGGCGGTCGTCGCCGCCGAGAACGCAACCTTCTGGGAGGACAAGGGCGTCGACCCGATCGGCATCGGCCGGGCGGTGTTCAACATGGCCACGGGCGGCGACACCCAGGGCGGCTCGACCATCACCCAGCAGTTCGTCAAGAACAACTATCTGAGCCCGGACCAGACCATCGCCCGCAAGGCGCGGGAGCTGTTCATCTCCATCAAGGTCAACGCCCAGATGAGCAAGGAGGAGATCCTCCAGGGCTACCTGAACACCAGCTACTACGGGCGCGGCGCGCACGGTATCCAGGCTGCCTCCCAGGCGTACTTCGAGAAGGACGCCAAGGACCTCACACCCTCCGAGAGCGCACTGCTCACCACCGTCCTCAAGGGCGCCGACCTGTACGACCCGGCCGGCGGCGAGGGGCCCAACTCCTCCCCCGAGGAGAACCGGAAGCGCGCCGTGAAGCGCTGGAACTGGGTGATGGACCGGCAGGTCGATCTGAAGCTGATGGACCAGAGCGAGCGGGACAAGTACAAGTTCCCCAAGATCGCCCCGCGCAAGGCCCAGGCCGGGCTCAACGGGCAGGCCGGCTATCTGGCCGCCCTCGCCGAGGCCGAGGTCAAGAAGACCCTGGGCATCAGCAAGCAGAAGTTCGACCAGGGCGGTTACCAGATCTACACGACCTTCGACAAGAAGAAGACCGCCGCGATGGAGAAGGCGGTCAACAAGGTCACCAAGCAGTACATCGACCCCGAGAAAAGCCCCAAGACCGACAAGTTCGTGCAGTTCGGCGCCGCCTCGGTGGAGCCGGGCACGGGCAAGGTCGTGGCCATCTACGGCGGCCCGGGCTTCGAAAATGGTCACTTCACCAACAACGCGGACACCCTGGGCGTCCCGGTGGGCTCGACGTGGAAGCCGTTCGTGCTGGCCGCGGCCATGGAGCACGGCACCTACAAGAGCAACGGTGTGGGCATCGCACCGAGCAGCGAGTACAACGGCGACAACAAGCTGAAGGTCAAGCAGCAGGACGGCACCGACTACCTGGACAAGGAGGGCAACCCCTTCTACCAGGTGAACGACGGTGACAAGGACCACGGGTACGTCACCCTGCGCCGGGCCATGGAGGTCTCCGCCAACACCCCGTTCGTCCAGCTCGGCATGGACGTGGGCATGGACAAGGTCAAGGGCATGGCGGAGAGCGCGGGCATCGAGAAGGACAGCTTCGACCCGAACCTCAACCCGTCCTTCGCGCTGGGCACCTCCACCCCGGGCGCCATCGAGATGGCCAACTCCTATGCGACCTTCGCCGCCTCGGGAACCCAGGTCGACACCTACACGGTGCGGAGGGTGACGCACAACGGCGAGGAGGAGCCCGGCTTCGAGAAGCCCCAGAAGGAGACGGCGATGGACTCCGACATCGCCGACACCGTCACCGATGTGCTGCGCGGCGTCGTCGAGAAGCCGCACGGCACGGGCACCAGGGCCCAGGGGCTGGGCCGCCCTGTGGCGGGCAAGACCGGTACGACCGACAAGAACAAGTCCGCCTGGTGGGTGGGGTACACCCCGCAGCTGTCCACCGCGGTCACCCTGTTCCGCACGGACCCGGAGAAGCGCACCCTGCTGTCGATGAACAACACGGGTGGTTTCGAATCCATCCACGGTGGCCGGCTGCCCACCGAGGTGTGGACCGCGTACATGAAGAGCGCGCTCAAGGGAGTGCCGACGAAGGACTTCCCCGAGCCCGGTCCGGTCGGCAAGAAGATCGACCAGGTCGGTGCCCCGTCGCCGTCGCCGTCGCCGTCGGAGAGCGAGGAGCCCGAGCCGTCGCCGTCGGAGAGCGAGGAGCCCGAGCCCAGCACGGAGCCGTCGCCGTCCCAGGAGACGCCGTCCGGGCCTCCGTCGAGCACCTGCCGTCCCAACGACTGGTTCTGTGACGACACCGGGGGCACGGACACCGGCGGAACCGACACCGGGGGCACGGACACCGGCGGAACCGACACCGGGGGCACGGACACCGGCGGAACCGACACCGGGGGCACGGACACCGGCGGAACCGACACCGGCGGGAACGGCAATGGAGGAAACGGCGGCAACGGCGGCGGGATCTGGGGCCAGGACGGCTCCTGAGAAAGGCCTCGGGCAGTGACCGCCCTCTGCCGGGACTCCGGCTGGGAGCGCTGAGAAGGACATGGGAAGCGGCGTCGGAAACGGCGCCGCTTCCGGCTTCTCCGGTCCCGGCCGTCCCGGCCGTCCCAGCCTGGCCCGGCCCGCCGGGGCAGCCGGGACCGGCGGGCCACCGCCTCGCGTACCGCGTGCCCGGATCCGCCATACGGCAGGATGTGGCCCATGACGAGCGCGCACCAGGAGCAGCAGGCACCGGTACGGCCCACCGTCCAGGACGAGGTCTCCGCCGCGGGCAGCGAGCTGATCGGCGGGCCGATCGGCAGGCGTGCGCTGACCGGAGGGTCCTGGTGGACGCCGGTACGGGTCGTGCTGCTGGTGATGCTGGGGATGTTCGCGCTCGGCATGGTGCAGAAAGTGCCCTGCTACGAGAGCGGCTGGTTCCGCGGGGCGACCAGCCAGTATGTGCACGCCTGCTACTCCGACATCCCGCACCTCTACACCGGTCGCGGCTTCGCCGCCGATCTCACGCCGTACTTCGACCGCATCCCCCAGGAGGTCTCCGGTGGGATGGAGTATCTGGAGTACCCGGTGCTGACCGGGGTGTTCATGGAGGTGGCGTCCTGGTTCACACCGCAGGGCGGCGAGATGATGCAGCGGCAGCAGATCTACTGGACGGTCAACGCCGGGATGCTGATGGTCTGCGCCGCCGTCCTGGTGGTGTGCGTCGCCCGTACCCACCGGCGGCGCCCATGGGACGCGCTGCTGGTCGCACTCGCCCCGGCCCTCGCGCTCACCGCGACGATCAACTGGGACCTGCTGGCGGTGTCCCTGACCGCCGCCTCGATGCTGATGTGGGCGCGCAGCCGCCCGTTCGCCTCGGGGGTGCTGCTGGGGCTGGCGACCGCCGCCAAGTTCTATCCGTTCCTGCTGCTGGGGCCGCTGCTGGTGCTCTGCTGGCGTGCGGGACGCTGGAGGGCGTTCGGCGCGGCACTGGGCGGAGCCGTGGCCTCCTGGCTGGCGGTGAACCTGCCCGTCATACTGCTCGCCCCGGAGGGCTGGGGAAAGTTCTACGCCTTCAGCCAGGAACGGAACATCGACTTCGGTTCGTTCTGGCTGATCATCTCGCAGCGCACCGGCGACCCGCTGGAGCACGCCAACACCTACGCCACACTGCTGGTGCTGCTGGGCTGTGCGGCGATCGCCCTGCTCACCCTGCGCGCGCCGCGCCGTCCGCGCTTCGCGCAGCTCGCCTTCCTCGTGGTCGCCCTGTTCATCGTGACCAACAAGGTCTACTCGCCGCAGTACGTGCTGTGGCTGATCCCGCTGGCCGCCCTGGCCCGGCCGCGCTGGCGCGACTTCCTGATCTGGCAGGCGTGCGAGGTGATGTACTACCTCGGCATCTGGTTCTACCTGGCCTACACGGGCAGCGGTGACGACCACCATGGGCTGCCCACCGAGGGCTACCAGTTCGCGATCGTGCTCCATCTGCTGGGCACGCTGTATCTGTGCGCCGTGGTGGTGCGGGACATCCTGCTGCCGGACCGGGATGTGGTCCGCCGGGACGGCTCCGACGACCCCTCCGGGGGTGTCCTCGACCACGCACCCGATGTCTTCGTCCTCGGCTCCCGAGGGGATCGCCACCCGGCTCTTCCCGGCTCTCCCCGGCCCTCAGAGCCCTCAG
Organism: Streptomyces barkulensis; assembly: GCF_002843305.1. GTDB lineage: Bacteria > Actinomycetota > Actinomycetes > Streptomycetales > Streptomycetaceae > Streptomyces > Streptomyces barkulensis. Next base: position 168,962 of record NZ_PGSG01000006.1, on the reverse strand, counting down.
GACACTCAGGGCACTCAGAACCCTCAGAGTCCTCAGAGCTCTCAGAGCCCTCAGGACTCTCAGCTCCCTGAGAACCGGACGGCACGCCGGGAGCCCGGCACCGGCGGGGAACGACGCTCGCCGGTCCCTGCGGTGTTTCACGTGAAACACCGCAGGGACCGGCCGTACCCGGGGCGCTGCGCCTCCCCGACGGGCGGGTGTGTGAGGCTGACCGCATGGCTGTTGTGCGTGATCTGCGCGTGCTCCTGCGCTTCTCCGGCTTCCGCCGACTGCTGGCGGTACGGCTGCTGTCCCAGTCGGCCGACGGAGTCTTCCAGGTCGCGCTCGCCGCCTATGTGGTCTTCTCCCCCGAGCAGCAGACTTCTCCCGCCGCCATCGCCTCCGCGATGGCCGTCCTACTGCTGCCGTACTCGCTGCTCGGCCCCTTCGCCGGAGTACTGCTCGACCGGTGGCAGCGGCGGCAGGTGCTGCTGTTCGGCAATCTGCTGCGCGCCGTGCTGGCGACCGCCACCGCGGCACTGGTGCTGACCTCGGCACCAGTGTGGCTGTTCTACCTCGCCGCGCTCTCGGTCACCGCCGTCAACCGCTTCGTACTCGCCGGGCTCTCCGCCGCGCTGCCGCATGTGGTGGACGGCGAACGGCTGGTGATGGCGAACTCCCTGTCCCCCACTGCGGGCACCCTGGCGGCCACCGCGGGAGGCGGGCTCGCATTCCTCGTGAGGATCCCCGCCCCGGACGGCCCGGGTGCGGACGCCATGGTCGTGGCTCTCGGTGCCGGTCTCTATCTGCTGGGCGCCCTGGCATCACTCCGGATCGGCCGTGGAACGCTCGGGCCTGACACGATCATCCGGGCCCGGCTGAGCATCGCGCTGGCCGATGTCGCACACGGACTGGTCGCCGGGCTCCGCCATCTGGGGGAGCGACGCAGAGCCGCCCAGTCACTCGCCTCGATGGCGGTGCTGCGCTTCTGCTACGGAGCACTGACGGTGATGGTGCTGATGCTGAGCCGGTATGCCTGGGACGGTGGCGGCGGGGGAGGCAGCGGCGACGGCGGAGGCCTGCTGGGCGGAATGGCGCTTCTGGGGCTGGCTGTGGGTGTCTCCGGACTGGGTTTCTTCACCGCGGCCGTCATCACTCCCTGGGCCGTACAGCGCGTCGGCCGGTTCGGCTGGATCGCGTTGTGTGCCGCGGGGGCCGCGGTACTGGTGCCCGCGCTGGCGCTGCCCTTCCGGCCCGTTCCCGTGTTGGGCGCCGCCTTCGTGGTGGGGCTGGCCACTCAGGGCGCGAAGATCACCACGGACACGGTCGTGCAGTCATCGGTGGACGATGTCTATCGGGGAAGGGTCTTCTCCCTGTACGACATGCTCTTCAACGTCGCCTTCGTCGGTGCCGCCGGTGTGGCCGCCTTGATGCTCCTTCCGGACGGCCGTTCGCCGGCTCTGGTGATGACGGTGACGGCGCTGTACGCAGCGGTGGCCGTTGCGGTGTTTCACGTGAAACGCCGCAACGGCCACCGCGACGAGAACAGCGATACGGTCAGTCCCGACCGGCCCACCACTGCCTGAGGGCCTCGGTCGCGGCCTCACGCCCCATCGGGCCGTGCTCCAACCGCAGCTCCAGCAGGTGCCGGTAGGCCTCGCCCACCTCGGGGCCGGGGCGCAGCCCGATGATCTCCATGATCTCGTTGCCGTTGAGATCCGGGCGGATGGAGTCCAGTTCCTCCTGCTCCTTCAGTCGCGCGATGCGCTCCTCCAGGCCGTCGTACGCACGCGACAGGGCGTTGGCCTTGCGCTTGTTGCGCGTGGTGCAGTCCGACCGTGTCAGCTTGTGCAGTCGCTCCAGCAGCGGGCCGGCGTCGCGGACATAGCGCCGCACCGCCGAGTCGGTCCACTCCCCGGTGCCATAGCCGTGGAAGCGAAGGTGCAGCTCGACCAGGCGCGAGACGTCCTTCACCATCTCGCCCGGGTACTTGAGCTTGGTCATCCGGGACTTGGTCATCTTCGCCCCCACCACCTCGTGGTGGTGGAAGGAGACACGCCCGTCCTTCTCGAACCGGCGTGTCTTCGGCTTGCCGATGTCATGCAGCAGAGCCGCCAGCCGCAGGGTGAGGTCCGGACCGTCCTCCTCCAGGTCGATGGCCTGCTCCAGCACGGTCAGGGTGTGCTCGTAGACATCCTTGTGCCGGTGGTGCTCATCCCGCTCCAGGCGCAGCGCGGGCAGCTCGGGCAGGACCCGGTCGGCCAGCCCCGTCGTCACCAGCAGCTCCAGGCCGCGACGGGGCTGATCGGCGAGGATCAGTTTGTTCAGCTCGTCCCGCACCCTCTCGGCCGAGACGATCCCGATCCGCTCGGACATCGCCGTCATCGCGGCGACGACCCCCTCCTCCACCTCGAAACCGAGCTGGGCGGCGAAGCGGGCGGCCCGCATCATCCGCAGCGGGTCGTCGGAGAAGGAGTCCTCGGGGGTGCCGGGCGTACTCAGCACCCGGCGCGCCAGGTCCTCCAGACCCCGGTGCGGGTCGACGAAGGTCTTCTCGGGCAGCACGACCGCCATCGCGTTGACGGTGAAGTCCCGGCGGACCAGGTCCTCCTCGATCGAGTCGCCGTAGGAGACCTCGGGCTTGCGCGAGGTCCGGTCGTACGACTCCGACCGGTACGTGGTGACCTCGATCTGGTAGTCGTCCTTGCGGCAGCCCACCGTGCCGAAGGCGATACCCACCTCCCACACCGCGTCCGCCCACGGCCGGACCAGGGCCAGGATGTCCTGCGGCCGGGCATCGGTGGTGAAGTCCAGGTCGTTGCCGAGCCTGCCCAGCAGCGCGTCGCGCACGGAACCGCCGACCAGGGCCAGGGTGAATCCGGCATCCTTGAAGCGGCGGGCCAGGTCGTCGGCGACGGGGGACACCCGCAGCAGTTCGCTCACGGCTCTGCGCTGGGCTTCCCCCAGCACCGCCGGAGGAGCCCCTCGGGTGGGCCCGTGGGCCTGCTGCTGGGGATGGCTGTCAGTGTTGGCGTTCGGCACAGCAGAACAGGGTACGTGGCCTGCCTCCCGTCGGTCCTCCCCGTTACTCTCCCGGCCCGTCGGCCACTCCCGGCCCGTGGTCGGTTCCGTGGTCGGTTCCGCAGTCGGCCCCATGGTCGGCTCCGCGGCACTCACGGTCGGCGGGGATCGTTAGCATCTGAGTGCGTCACAGCAGCGGCAGACCAGTAGCAGGCCAGCGGCAGACCATTGGCAGATCGGCAGCGCACCGGTACGGACGACCGGCGGACAGGATGGACGAGGCACGTGGCCGAGGCGGCACAGACCCCAGGGACCCCCTTCGCTCCTGCCCGTCGCCGATGGGCGGTGCGCTGCACGGCCGTGCTGGCCGCCTCCCTGCCGCTGCTGGCGGGAGTGGCCGCCCAGTCCCCTGCCGAGGCCGCCGCCGCGCCCTCGGCCCCCTCCGCGTTCTCAGTCCCTTCCGCCCAGGCGGCGCCGGCGACCCCCACCGCCGACGAGTCCCGTACGGCCTCGGTCTCCATCACCGGGCTCACCCCCTCGGTTCCGGGCAAGGGTGACACGGTCACCGTCTCCGGCCGCGTCAGCAACAGAACCTCGTCCGACATCACCGAGGCCAAGGTAGCGCTGCGCCCCGGCACCCGGCTGACCACACGCAGCGCGATCGACCGCGCCGACTCGCGCACCGCCTACGTGCCCGGGGTCGACGGAGAGGAGATCGGCGGCAAGGGCACCGTGAAGATCGGTGACCTCCCCCCGGGAGCCGGCTTCTCCTTCACCCTGAGCGTGCCGGCCGACAAGCTGCCGTTCGACGAGCCCGGGGTGTACCAGCTCGGTGTGTCGCTGTCGGGCCGGATGGCCGACGAGGCGTACGGACGCGTCCTGGGCATCGAGCGGGCCATCCTGCCGTGGCAGCCTTCCGCGCCCGAGCAGGCCACACAGCTGACCTTCCTGTGGCCGCTGATCTCCTCCACCCACGTCACGGCCCGCACCGAGTCCGGGGACCGGCGGCGGATTCCGGTGTTCGAGGACGACGACCTCGAAGCCGAGATCGCGCCCGGCGGGCGGCTCCAGCAGATGGTCGCCCTGGGCAGCAAGCTGCCGGTCACCTGGGTGGTCGACCCGGATCTGCTCGCATCCGTGGAGGCGATGACCAACAACTACAAGGTGCTGACCGAGGACGGCCGGGAGGTCGCCGGAAAGGGCCAGGCCGACGCCCGGCGGTGGCTGCACGAGCTGCGGCAGGCGGTGGAGGACGGGGAGGTCGTGGCCCTGCCCTTCGGCGACCCGGATCTCGCCTCCCTCGCCCACCGGGGCAAGAAGGTCTCCGGCGCGCTCAGCCACCTGGGGCCGGCCACCGAACTGGGCCGGATGACGGTGGAGACCACCCTGCTCACCGAGCCCAGCACCGACTTCGCCTGGCCGGTGGAGGGCGCCGTAGACCCCTCCATCGTCTCCGTGGCCACCTCTGCGGGCGCCCACAACGTCATCGCCCGCAGCGACAGCATGCGCGAACCCGCCTCCCTGAACCACACCCCCACCGCCGCCCGGCCGATCGGCGGCGGCACCACCGCGATCGTGGCGGACGCCCGGCTGTCGAAACTGTTCCGGGGGGACATGACCCGGGCCGACGGCTCCACGCGGGCCGTACAGCGATTCCTGGCCCACACCCAGTCGATCACCGCGCAGCAGCCGGGCCGGCAACGCAGCATCGTGGTGACCCCCCAGCGGATGCCCACCGTCAGCCAGGCCCAGGCGATGGCCGACGCACTCGACACACTCCAACTCGACGGGCGCTGGGCTGAGTTCGTGAGCCTGGCCGAGGCCGCGGAAGCCGATCCGGATCCGCGGGCCGGCCGGAAGGTGCCGGGGCAGGGCTCCTACCCGGACTCGCTGCGCAAACGGGAGCTGCGGACCGAGTCCTTCGAGGAGATCCGTGCCATCCGGAACACCCTGGGCGACTTCAAGAGCATCCTGTCCGAGCCGGCCCGGGTGGAGACGCCCTTCAACAGCGCACTCCACCGCTCGATGTCCGTCTCCTGGCGCGGTGACCGCGAGGCGGCGGCGGAGTACCGGGACTCGGTGGGCGACTACCTGGAGGAGCTGACGGGCGGTGTCCGGCTGATCGAGAAGTCGGACATGAAGCTGTCCGGCCGCAGCGCCACCATTCCGGTGACCGTGCAGAACAAGCTCCTCCAGGACGTGGAGAACCTGGAGCTGCGGCTGGTCTCCGGACGCCGGATCGGCCTGGACGTCGGCGAGGCACAGCCGGTCACGGTGGAGGGCGGGCACAGCCAGTCGGTGAAGGTCCCCACCACCGCCAAGGCCAACGGCCGCACCTGGGTCGAGGCCCGGCTCTACACCGAGGACGGCGATCCCTGGGGCGAGGCGATGAGGTTCCAGGTGGAGGTCACCGAGATCACCTCCGCGGTGATGCTGGTGATCTCCGGCGGAGTCCTTCTCGTGGTGCTGGCCGGGGTGCGGATGTACACCCAGCGCAAGCGCATCGGCGAACAGCCGGACCCGGACGCCCCCCTGGTGCGGCATGCGGACGGACCGGAGGAGCGGGGGGAGCCGGAGGAGTCCGCGGGAGCCGCGGAGGCCGGCGGAAGGCCCGCCGCGGAGGCCGGGGGCGGGCAGGCGGGTGACCCCGCCGGGAACACCGGAGCCGGACGTCGCGACCCCTCCGGTGCGGGTGAGAAGGTGGAGCGTTGAGCGAGCTGTCGGGGCCGGGGAAGACGGCCGCGGACGATGAGGTGGGGTTGCAGCGATGAACGCGCCGTACGACCGTGACCGCGGTGATGCGCCCGGCGGTGGGGAGCCGGCCGTTCCGGGCGGCCAGGACGCGCAGGAGCGGTACCCGTACCGGCAGTACCCGTACGGCCGGAACACCTCCCGGCCCGCCCCTCACGGCGCCCACGGGCAGCCGGGGCGGGGCGGCGACTCGGCGACCGTGCGCTTCACGGGCGTGGACGACCTGCTGGACGCAGGGGCGCGGGAGAGCGGGGGGCACGCCCGCGACGACGCCTTCGCACACCTCTTCCACGACCAGCAGGCGTCCCCGTCCCAGGAGCACCGGCAGTACCCGCCGGCCGGGCCGCAGGGAGAGCCGTACGAGCAGGGGCGGCCGTACGAGCAGGGGCAGCCCTCGGGGCCGTACGCACCACAGGATCCGTACGCGCCGCAGGCGGCTCCCGGAGCCCAGAGCCCCTACGGACCGCAGGAGTCCTACGGGCAGCCCCCGCAGCCCGGCCCGCAGCAGCCTCCGTCCCCCGCCGTCTCCGGACCACAGTCCCCACCGCCGCCACCGCCACCGCAGGCGGCACCGGCACCGGCACCGGAAGACACCGCCGCGGAACCGCTTCCCGAGGCGGCGGGCAAGTCCGCCCGCCGGGGCGGCGGCATACTGAAGTCCAGCGCCATCATGGCCGCGGGCACGATGGTCTCCCGGCTCACGGGCTTCGTCCGCACCCTGGTGATCACCGCAGCGCTCGGCGCCGCACTCCTCGGCGACGCCTACACCGTGGCGTACACACTGCCGACGATGATCTACATCCTGTCCATCGGCGGCGGTCTGAACTCCGTCTTCGTGCCGCAGCTCGTACGCGCCATGAAGAACGACGAGGACGGCGGTGAGGCATACGCCAACCGTCTCCTCACCCTGGTCATGGTCGTCCTCGGCGGCCTGGTCGCCCTCACGGTGCTGGGTGCGCCGCTGCTGGTGCGGGCACTGTCCGTGCAGATCGCCGACGACCCGGCCGCCAACAACGTGGCGGTCACCTTCGCCCGCTACTGCCTGCCCACGATCTTCTTCATGGGCGTCCACGTCGTCATGGGCCAGATCCTCAACGCCCGGGGCCGCTTCGGCGCGATGATGTGGACCCCCGTCCTGAACAACATCGTCATCATCACCACGTTCGGTCTCTTCATCTGGGTGTACGGCACGGCCCGCACTTCCGGGATGAGTGTGGAGACGATCCCGCCGGAGGGCGTCCGGCTGCTCGGCGTCGGCACCCTGCTGGGGCTGGTCGTCCAGTCCCTGGCGATGATCCCCTACCTGCGCGCCACCGGTTTCCGTGTCCGCCCGCGCTTCGACTGGCGCGGCCACGGCCTGGGCAAGGCCGCCCGCCTCGCCAAGTGGACCTTCCTGTTCGTCCTGGCCAACCAGGCGGGCGTCCTGGTCGTCACTCAGCTCGCCACCTGGGCCGGCAAGGCCGCCGACGCCGACGGCCACCCGGGCACCGGCATCCTCGGCTACAGCAACGCCCAGCTGATCTGGCAGATGCCGCAGGCCATCATCACCGTCTCGGTGATGGCCGCCCTGCTGCCGAGGATCTCCCGCGCCGCCCACGACGGTGATCCGGCCGCCGTCCGCGACGACATCTCGCACGGACTGCGTACCTCGGCCGTCGCCATCGTGCCCGTGTCCTTCGCCTTCGTGGCCCTCGGCGTGCCGATGTGCCTGCTGATGTACTCCTCCGCGACCGTCGACGCGGCCACCTCGATGGGTTACATCCTGATGGCCTTCGGCCTCGGACTGATCCCCTACTCCGTGCAGTACGTGGTCCTGCGCGGCTTCTACGCATACGAGGACACCCGCACCCCCTTCTACAACACGGTGATCGTGGCCGCCTGCAACGCCGCGGGCTCCGTTCTGGCCTTCCTTCTGCTGCCCAGCCACTGGGCGGTCGCCGGTATGGCCGCCGCCTACGGTCTCGCCTACGCCGTGGGCGTCGGCGTCGCCTGGAAGCGGCTGAGCAGGAAGCTGGGCGGCGATCTGGACGGCCCCCGCATCGTGCGCGCCTACGCCAGGCTCTGCGGCGCCGGCGTCCCGGCCGCCCTGGCCGGCGGCACGGTCGCCTACTTCATCGTCCGGGCCCTCGGCCCCGGCTTCGTCAGCGGTGCCGCGGCCCTGGCCGCGGGCGGCCTGGTGCTGGGCGCGGTCTTCGTTCTGGCGGCCCGGCGTATGCGGGTGGAGGAACTGACCGCCATGATGGGCATGGTCCGCGCGAAGCTCGGCCGCTGACGGCCCTCCGAGGCCGGTCGCACAACCTTCGGCCCCACCCGTGTGTCGTGCACAGCGGCGGACTGTGGGCACAATTGTCTCTGGCTGTGTCGGGAAACAGGCTGTAACGAATGGGGAGGCGGGAGCGACGGTGGCGGAACGGAGCACGGCTGCCGTCGACGTGACCGGCGAAAGCGGCGGGACGGACGGCGGGAACAAGCCGCCGACCGCCGCTGTCGAGCGGGCCACGGCCGACGGTTCCACGGACCACGACGGCGATGACAGCGCAACGGCGGAAGCCTCCGGCGCCCCTGATACCACCGACGCGGTGACATCGGCCCCCGAGCCCTCCCAGACCCCGCAGCCGCCCGAGCTGCACAGCGGTCACAAGCTCGCCCGGCGCTACCGTCTGGAGGAGTGCATCACCCGTCTGGACGGCTTCAGCAGTTGGCGAGCCGTCGACGAGAAACTGCGCCGCGCCGTCGGCGTCCATCTCCTCGCGGCCGACCACCCCCGCGCCCGACCGGTCCTGGCCGCCGCCCGCTCCGCGGCCCTCCTCGGCGATCCCCGCTTCGTGCAGGTACTGGACGCGGTCGAGGAGAACGACCTCGTCTACGTCGTCCACGAGTGGCTCCCGGACGCCACCCCCCTCACAGCCCTTCTCGCCTCCGGCCCGCTGCCCACCCACGAGGCCTATCAGCTCGTCAGCCAGATCACCCAGGCGATGGCCGCCGCCCACCGCGAGGGCCTGGCTCATCTGCGACTGACCCCCGGCTGCGTCCTGCGCACCGCCGCCGGCCAGTACCGCATCCGCGGCCTCGCCGTGAACGCCGCCCTGCGCGGCATCACCTCCGACCATCCCCAGCGCACCGACACCGAGGCGATCGGCGCTCTGCTCTACGCCTCTCTCACCCACCGCTGGCCGTACGGCGAGGACGCCTACGGCCTCGGCGGCATGGCCGAGCTGACCGGCGACTCCCTCGTCCCCCCGGACCAGGTACGCGCCGGGGTGCACCGCGGGCTCTCCGAGCTGGCCATGCGCGCGATGGTCAACGACGGCGCCACCGCCTCCCGCCAGGAACAGCCCTGCACCACCCCCGAGGAGCTGGCCAAGGCGATCGCCGCGCTGCCGCGTATCCGGCCGCCCGAGCCCGAGTTCACCGCTCCGCCGCCGTACCAGGGCCCCGGTTACCGGCAGGGGGTCTACGGCGGTCCCGTGCCCCGTCCTCCCGCGGGGCCCGCAGGCGCGCCCACCGTGACGACGGCGCCGGCGCCCCCCGCGCTGCCCGGCCGCGCCGGCAGGCTGCTGAAGTGGGGCGTATCCGCTCTGCTCATCGCCGCACTGGGACTGGGAAGCTGGCAACTGGCCGACACCCTCCTGAAGGGCGGCGAGCCCCCGGCGCCGGACCCGGGGCAGAGCGAGATCGAGCAGCAGAAGCAGCCGGAGACCGCTCCCACGGGCAAGCCGGTCGAGATCTCCCTCGCCAAGGACTTCGACCCGTTCGGTGGCGACCCCACCGAGAACAGCGGCCAGGTGGGCAACGCGATCGACGGCGACGCCGGAACCTTCTGGCAGACCATGTATTACAACAGCGCGAAGTTCGGGAATCTCAAGGACGGCGTGGGTCTGATCCTCGACCTGGGCGAGGCCCGGCAGATCAGCACCGTCAAGGTCGGTTTCAAGGGCGGTACCTCCGTCGATTTCCTGGCGACGGACGAGGACACCGCGCGGATGCCCGGCTCGCTGAACGGCTTCAGCAAGGTCAGCAGCGGTTCCGGAACCAAAGTGGAGCTCAAGGCCAAGAAGCCGATCAGGACGCGCTACGTTCTGGTGTGGCTCACCGAACTCCCCCTGACGGAGGAAGGCAACTACCGTGGCCGCATCACGGAGGTCGAGGTCCTCAGCTGACCTGCCGCCCGTGGATACAGCGGACTGAGGAGGGGACCGGCTGGTGGGCGACGAGGTGACGGGTGGCGCCGTCGACGGTGCCGGGAGAACGAGCGGCTCCGATGACGCGGACAGAGTCGACGACAGGGAGCTCCTCGCCCGCCATGTCGCCGGCGATCCACAGGCCTTCGGTGAGATCGTGCGCCGTCATCGCGACCGGCTCTGGGCCGTGGCCCTGCGCGTTCTGAGGGACCGGGAGGAAGCCGCCGACGCCGTCCAGGACGCCTTTGTCTCCGCTTACCGAAGCGCCCACACCTTCCAGGGGCGGTCCGCGGTCACCACCTGGCTGCACCGCATCACCGTGAACGCCTGTCTGGACCGCGCACGCAAGGCGGCCAGCCGCCGCACCTCGCCCATCGCCGAGCCCGAGCGCCTGGAACAACTCCTGGAGCCGCACGAGTCCGCCGCCGTGCCCGCCGAGCGCCAGGACCTTCACCGCCAGCTCATCGCCGCGCTCTCCCAATTGCCGCCGGAGCAGCGGGCGGCGCTCGTCCTCGTCGATATGCAGGGCTATCCGGTCGCCGAGGCGGCCCGCATCCTCAATGTCGCCGTCGGAACCGTCAAGAGCCGCTGCGCCCGCGGCAGAGCCCGACTGCTGCCATTGGTCGGCCATCTACGCTCGGAGGGTCCGGCTGCGGGGACCCGGGCGGGCGCCGGCAGAAGGAACCGGACACAGGGGGCACCCGTCCCACCGGCAAGAGGGAAACCAGGCACCGGGGCCGTGAAGGGCGGAGGTGAGCACGCATGACGTCCATGTCTTCCACGTCGTTCGGCGCTGACGGGCATCCCGAGGTCGACGAGATCTCCGACTTCACCGAGGGGCTGCTCCCCCCGGAACGCTCGGCCGATGTACGCGCCCATCTGTCGGGCTGCGCGCTGTGCGCAGACGTACGGGCCTCCCTGGATGAGATCCGCGACACGCTGGGCACCCTTCCGGAGCCGGCCCCGATGCCGTCCGATGTGGCGGGCCGTATCGACGCCGCGCTGGCCGCCGAGGCCCTGCTCAGCGCCTCCGCTCCCTCCGGCGATGAGACCCGGGGTGCTTCCCCCTCGGCCTCTTCTGCGGATACACCGACCGCTGTTTCACGTGAAACGACCCGCTCCATTCGGCCCACGGGCCGGTCTACCGATCGCCCGGCAGGGCGACCGCGAGGCGCCGGAGGCCCGGGCAGGGCCGGCAGCAGGCGGCCGCGCCGCTGGGGCACCGCCCTGCTCGGCACCGCGGGTGCGGCAGCCCTTCTCACCCTCGGCACGGTCTTCCTTCCAGGCGTGGGAGCAGACTTCTCCGGAGGCACGGACAAGGGTGTGGCCGCAGACGCCGGTGCGGAAAGCGACCGGAGTGATCAGGCGCTGGAGGCACGCGTACGGTCCCTGCTGGCCGGCAGCGAATCGGGGAAGCGGGAGCAGGAGGGTCAAGGGAGCCTGAAAAAGACGGATCCCGGTTCTCCCGACTTCAGCCTCAAGGCAAGCCCCGAGTCCCCGGGCACGTCCACGACCACCATGCCGCTGTGCGTTCGTGAGGGCGTCGACCGTGACGAGACACCTCTGGCCGTCGGCATGAGTGACTACGAGGGACGACAGGCGTACATCGTGGTCCTGCCGCATGAGGCCGACGGTTCCCGGGTGGATGCCTATGTGATCGACGCCGACTGCGTCGGCAAGGAGTCTCCCGCCGCCGGCACGGTGCTGACCACCCGTACCTATCCGCGCTGAGCGTCCCGTCCACGCAATACCACGGCCGGGAATGCCTGGCTCCTAGGATTCGTTGGGTGGGGTAAGCCTCCCCAAGGCGATGCTCCCGACAGGCATCGGTAAACCCATCGGCAGACAAGGAAGACTCCGTGAGCGACGTCCGCAACGTGATCATCATCGGCTCCGGGCCGGCGGGATACACCGCAGCGCTCTACACCGCCCGCGCCGCCCTGAAGCCGCTGGTCTTCGAAGGCTCGGTGACCGCCGGCGGCGCGCTGATGAACACCACCGAGGTGGAGAACTTCCCCGGCTTCCGCGACGGCATCATGGGCCCGGACCTGATGGACAACATGCGCGCCCAGGCCGAGCGGTTCGGCGCCGAACTGATCGCCGACGACATCACCGCCGTCGACCTCGAGGGCGAGATCAAGACCGTGACCGACTCGGCCGGCACCACCCACCGGGCCCGCGCCGTCATCGTCGCCACCGGCTCGGCCTACCGCAAGCTCGGCCTGCCCCGGGAGGAGGAGCTGTCCGGCCGCGGAGTGTCCTGGTGCGCCACCTGCGACGGGTTCTTCTTCCGCAACCAGCACATCGCGGTGGTCGGCGGCGGCGACACCGCCATGGAGGAGGCCACCTTCCTGTCCCGCTTCGCCGAGAAGGTCACCATCGTCCACCGCCGCGACACCCTGCGGGCCTCCAAGGCGATGCAGGAGCGGGCCTTCGCCGACGAGAAGATCGAGTTCGTGTGGAACAGCGAGGTCGCCGAGCTCCACGAGGACGGCGGCAAGCTGTCCGGGCTGACCCTGCGCGACACCACCACCGGCGCCACCTCCCAGCTGCCGGTGACCGGGCTGTTCATCGCCATCGGCCACGACCCGCGCACCGAGCTGTTCCACGGCCAGCTCAACCTGGACGGCGAGGGCTACCTGACCGTCGACGCGCCGAGCACCCGCACCAACATCCCCGGCGTCTTCGCCGCCGGCGACGTGGTCGACCACACCTACCGCCAGGCCATCACCGCCGCCGGCACCGGCTGCTCCGCCGCCCTGGACGCCGAGCGCTATCTGGCCGCCCTGGTCGACGCCCCGGAGAAGCACCACGCCGAGCCGGAGAAGACCGACGAGGCCGCGGCCGCCGCCGCCCTCTGAGACCACCACCACTCCACCCCCGAGAAACAAGGAGATCGTTATGGCCACCGTGACCGCCACCGACGCCACCTTCGAGGAAGTCGTCCTCAAGAGCGACAAGCCCGTCCTGGTCGACTTCTGGGCAGCCTGGTGCGGTCCGTGCCGTCAGATCGCCCCGTCGCTGGAGGCGATCTCGGAGGAGCAGGCCGACAAGCTCACCATCGTCAAGCTCAACATCGACGAGAACCCGGCCACGGCCGCCAAGTACGGGATCATGTCCATCCCGACGATGAACGTCTACCAGGGCGGCGAGGTCGTGAAGACCATCGTCGGCGCCAAGCCCAAGGCCGCCATCGAGCGCGACCTGGCCGACTTCATCGGCTGACGTTTCACGTGGAACAGGCCCGCCCCGTCTCGGGGCGGGCCTGTCGCCTTTCCGCCACAACAGAAATCACAGGGGCCTGAGAGCAGGCTCCTTCTGCACCGCTCCCAACAAACGGTCGATCGCCAGCTCCACATCCTGCTTCCAGGAGAGAGTCGTACGCAGCTCCAACCTCAGCCTGGGGTAGGCATAGTGCGGCCGGACCGTCTTGAAGCCCACAGCGAGAAGGTGATCGGCGGGGAGCAGACAGGCGGGCTCCTTCCACCGGGCGTCCCCGAACGCTTCGATCGCCTTGAATCCCCGCCTCAGCACATCCTTGGCCACGGTCTGCACCATCACCCGGCCCAGCCCCTGCCCCTGATACCCGGGCATCAGCCAGGCTGTGATCAGTTGCACCGCATCCGGCGAGACAGGACTGGTAGGGAAAGCCGTCGAGCGCGGCACATACGCGGGCGGCGCGTACAGCACGAAGCCCACCGGTACGTCATCGACATAGACGAGCCGTCCACAGGAGCCCCACTCCAGCAGCACCGCCGATATCCAGGCTTCTTTCTCCAGATCGGGCCGGCCCGCCTTCACCGCGGCATCGCCGCTGACAGGGTCGAGCTCCCAGAAGACGCATCTGCGGCAGCGCTTCGGGAGATCCGGCAGGTTGTCCAGAGTGAGCGGAACGAGTTGACGCCCCATGGAGACATCGTATCCATGGGGCGTCGTAAGGCGGTGTTCTCGGCTGTGTCCTCGGCTGTGTCCTCGGCGACTCGATTCACTCGCCGCTGTCGTCATCTCCTTGAGCGAGCTGGCGCTCCAGAAGTTGGTTCTCGCCGGGCGCGAACTGACTCAGAATCCTCTCCAGATCCTCCATCGAGGCGAACTCGACGACGATCTTGCCCTTCCTCTGCCCGAGGTCCACCTTGACCCGGGTATCGAAGCGGTCCGAGAGGCGGTTCGCCAGATGATCCAGCGCGGGGGAGACCCGCTTACCGGCCCGCGGCCCCCGAGCCTTACTCTTTCCCTTCGGCTTGGGGTCCATCACGGTCACGATCTCCTCGACCGCCCGCACCGACAGTCCTTCGGCCACGATGCGGTGGGCGAGACGGTCCTGCTCCTCGGAGTCCTCCACCGACAGCAGCGCACGCGCATGCCCTGCCGACAGCACCCCGGCCGCAACACGACGCTGAACCGACGGCGAGAGACGCAGCAACCGGAGCGTGTTGGAGACCTGAGGACGCGAGCGGCCGATACGGTCCGCCAACTGGTCATGGGTGCAGTTGAAGTCCTTCAACAGCTGATCGTAGGCAGCCGCTTCCTCCAAGGGGTTCAGCTGCGCCCGGTGCAGATTCTCCAGCAGGGCGTCCAGAAGGAGCTTCTCGTCCTCCGTGGCCCGGATGATCGCAGGAATCCGCTCCAGACCCGCCTCCCGGCAGGCCCGCCAGCGACGTTCCCCCATGATGAGCTCATACTGCTCCGAGCTCGTCTGCCGAACGACCACCGGCTGCAGGAGACCCACCTCCTGGATGGAGGTCACCAGCTCCGCCAGGGCATCCTCGTCGAACACCTCACGCGGCTGCCGAGGGTTCGGGGTGATCGCGTCGACAGGCACCTCGGCGAAGTGAGCCCCTGCCGCCTCACTGCCCACATCACCGTCCATGGCTTCGGTTTCACGTGAAACGCCGCTGCCATGCTGCTGCCCAGCACCACTGGACAGACCGGCCGCCTTGGCCGCCGCCACACCACGGCCCGGAGTGAGCACCGGAACAGCGGTCGGAGAGGTCGCTCCGTTCTCTCCCACCACAGGGGTGACGCTGTCATCCGGTCCCGCAGGCGCCGCGGGAATCAGCGCGCCGAGCCCTCGACCCAGCCCTCTACGTCGTTCCGTCACTGAGTCCCCTCCACCATGTGCTGCTCCTGCTGCTTACCGGCGCCTCGCAGCGCAATCTCCCGGGCCGCCTCCAGATAGGAGAGCGAACCACTGGAACTCGGATCGTAAGTGAGAACCGTCTGCCCGTAGCTGGGTGCCTCCGAGATGCGCACCGACCGCGGAATATTGGTCCGCAGGACCTCCGTGCCGAAGTGCCCTCGCACCTCCTCCGCCACCTGGGAGGCCAGCCGTGTACGGCCGTCGTACATCGTCAGCAGAATCGTCGAGACATGGAGCTTGGGATTGAGGTGCCCCTTCACCAGCTCGACGTTCCGCAGAAGCTGCCCCAGTCCTTCGAGCGCGTAGTACTCGCACTGGATCGGGATGACCACCTCCGCGCCGGCGACCAGCGCATTGACGGTCAGCAGGCCGAGCGAGGGCGGACAGTCGATGAAGATGTAGTCCAACGGCTGCTCGTAAGCGGAGATCGCCTTGTGCAGACGACTCTCCCTCGCCACCAGCGACACCAGCTCGATCTCCGCACCGGCGAGATCGATCGTGGCCGGAGCGCAGAAGAGACCCTCCACATCCCGCACCGGCTGGACGACGTCGGAGAGCGGCTTGCTGTCCACCAGAACGTCGTAGATCGACGGCACCTCGGCGTGGTGGTCTATCCCCAGGGCGGTGGATGCGTTGCCCTGGGGATCCAGGTCGATCACCAGAACCCGGGCACCGTGCAAGGCCAGAGAGGCAGCGAGATTGACCGTGGTCGTGGTCTTGCCCACTCCGCCCTTCTGGTTGGCGACCACCATCACCCGGGTCTCCTCGGGCCTGGGGAGACCCTCACCGGCACGATTCATCGCCTCGACCGCCTGCTGAGCGGCACGGCCGACGGCGGCGGAGACATCCCCTTCGTACCGGGGGGAGGCGTCCATCGGAGGCGGTGTCTCACTCATCGTTTCACGTGAAACATCCGCCGTTTCAGAACGGGGACCCGGGACCGGATCGGTCATCGGTCCCGCGATATGGCCGTCGGACCGCAACGGTTCACTCTCCTCGACGTCAGGCTCGCAATGAGAAGAGCCTGCCATGCTCTCCGGGTCGGGAACCAGCGAGCCCCGCTCACCTGTGGACGAATCCACCTCTGAGCGGGGCTCGGATGGGTCTGACGCGTCAGCCGCGCGCCCTCGGCGGATGAATCCATGCAGAAAGCGACGTTTCACGGGAAGCACGATGCATCCACGCTCGCCCGTGGGCGCGACGACACTCCGCATGGCTCGTCTTTGGCGACTCTACGGAGTAACGGAAGCCCCTCCAGGAGACGTCGCAGACCTTCCGGGAATCAGCGTCGGCGGCGTGCGCTGCGCGAGCGGCCCGTCCTGGCTGCCTTCGCTTTCTTGGCCGCGAAGCGCACCCCACCCGGGCTCTCACCGACCTCGACGCGGACCACGGTGGCCGCCGGCTCCACCAGGCCCTCACCGATACGGAGCACTGAGGAGTCCACCGCGCCGAGCTTCTGAAGTGCGGACCGCGCCGCCTTCAGCTCCTCCTCGGCAGTGTCCCCCTTGAGGGCCAGCATCTCGCCGTACGGCCGCAGCAGCGGTACACCCCAGCCGGCGAGCCGGTCCAGCGGAGCCACAGCCCGGGCCGTCACCACATGCACCGGAGGCAACGACCCCAGAACCTCCTCGGCCCGGCCCCGCACCACCGACACATGGTCCAGCCCCAGCAGCTCGACGACTTCCTGGAGGAAGGTCGTACGCCGCAGCAGCGGCTCCAGCAGCGTGATCTTCAGATCCTGCCGCACCAGAGCGAGCGGAATACCCGGCAGGCCGGCGCCGGAGCCGACATCGCAGACCGTCACACCATCGGGCACGACCTCGGAGAGCACCGCACAGTTCAGCAGATGGCGCTCCCACAGCCGGGGCACCTCGCGCGGTCCGATCAGCCCGCGCTTGACCCCGACCTCCGCCAGCAGTTCCGCGTAGCGGACAGCATCGTCGAAGCGGTCACCGAAAACCTCCCGCGCCACCTCGGGCGCGGGAGGAAGGGGCGACGACACGGCGTCGGTCACGGCAGCACGACCACGCAGCGCTGCGGTTCCTCGCCCTCGGACTCGCTGCGCAGCCCCGCCTCGGCCACCGCGTCGTGCACCACCTTGCGCTCGAAGGGCGTCATCGGCTTCAGCTTCACCGGCTCACCGGTGCGCTGTGCTTCCTTGGCCGCCTTGGTGCCCAGCGCCGACAGCTCCTCGCGCTTGCGGGCCCGGTAGCCGGCGATGTCCAGCATCAGCCGGCTGCGGTCACCGGTCTCACGGTGTACCGCGAGCCTCGTCAGCTCCTGCAGTGCCTCCAGCACCTCACCGTCCCGGCCGACGAGCTTCTGCAGGTCCCGGCTGTCACCGTCGCTGATGATCGACACGGCGGCGCGGTCGCCCTCGACGTCCATGTCGATGTCGCCGTCGAGGTCCGCGATGTCGAGGAGCCCCTCGAGATAGTCGGCCGCGATCTCACCCTCCTGCTCAAGGCGGGTCAGGGTGTCGGTGCCCTCTGCGGTCGTGTCCGTCACGAGTGGACTCCTTCTTACTTCTTGGACGGGTGCTTGGAACGCTGCGAGCCCTTGCGCTGTCCGGGCTTCTTCTTCGACTGCTGCCCGGGCCGCGTCGACGGGGAGTCCTCGGAGGTCTCCTTGCTCAGCGAGGTCTTCTGACCGGCCGCCTTCTTCGCCTTGGCGTCCGCCTCCGCCTGGGCCGCGGCGGCCTGGCGCTGCGCCTTGGTCATGCGCTTGGGCTGCTGGCGGCTGGCACGGGCGGCTTCGACGGCCTTCCTGGTCTCGACCTCCGCCGGGTCCTCCTTGAGCTTGCCCTTGGCCCGCAGCTTCTCCTGGCGCTGCTTGTAGGCCAGCGATCCCGGCGTCGGGTTGCGCTTGATGATGTACATCTGCTGCCCGAGGGTCCACACGTTGGTGGTCAGCCAGTAGACGAGGACACCGACGGGGAAGTTGATGCCGAAGACGGCGAAGATGATCGGGAAGACGTACATCAGCATCTTCTGCTGCTGCATGAACGGCGTCTTCGCCGTCAGGTCGACGTTCTTGGTCATCAGCTGGCGCTGCGTGTAGAACTGCGACGCCGACATCATCAGGATCATGATGACCGTGACCACACGCACGTCGGTCAGTGAGGCGCCCAGCGCCTCGACCTTCTCGGCGCTGTCCATGAACCGGGTCGCGATCGGGGCCCCGAAGATGCTCGCGTTCCGGGCGCTCTCCACCAGGTCGGCGCCCATGACGCCGACCTCCTGGTTGTTCGCGATCTTGTTCAGCACCTGGTAGAGCGCCAGGAAGAACGGTGACTGCGCGAGAATCGGAAGGCAGCTGGAGAGCGGGTTGGTACCCGTCTCCTTGTACAGCTTCATCATCTCTTCCGACTGGCGCTGCCGGTCGTTCTTGTAGCGCTCCTGGATCGCCTTCATCTTCGGCTGGATCGCCTGCATGTTCCGTGTCGCCTTGATCTGCTTCACGAAGAGCGGGATCAGGGCGATGCGGATCACGATCACCAGCGAGACGATGGACAGACCCCAGGCCCAACCGCTGTCCTCGTCGAACACGAGGCTGTACAGCTTGTGGAACTGGACGATGATCCAGGAAACAGCGGTATAGAGAGGACCGAGGATCGTGTCGATCGTGTCCACGAGTCAGGCTCCTTGGGCGTTGGACTGGGACCGGTGCTGCCAGCGGTCACGCATCCGCTGGTGCCAGACCGGATGCTTCCGGGCGGGAACGTGGTCGACCCCACCGGGCGACCATGGATTGCAGCGCAGAATGCGCCAGGCGGTCAGCGCCGTCCCCTTCACCGCGCCGTGCCGTCGGATGGCTTCATAGCCGTAGTGCGAACACGACGGGTAGTACCGGCACACCGGACCGAGCAGCGGGCTGATGGTCCACTGGTACAACTTGATCAACCACAGCAGCGGGTATTTCACGACGGGCCTCCAAGCAGCCGCTGCAGCGCGGTGTCCAGATCGCGGGCCAGCCTGTCGTGGTCCGCCTCCCCCGCACCGGGCAGCGCCCGTATGACCATCAGGCTACCGGGCGGCAGAACGTCAAGCCTCTCCCGGACCAGATGACGCAGCCGCCGCTTCACAAGGTTGCGAACCACCGCGTTGCCCACTGCCTTGCTCACGACGAAACCCGCACGCGCCGGGGGAGTGTCTCCCCCGGCGGCGTGCGGGTCCGTGCGTTCCCCGGAATCGCTCCGGGGCGACGCCCTGCGCAGATGGACGACGAGGAGCGGGCGCCCGGCCCGGCGTCCTCGGCGTACCGCGGCCGCGAAATCCTCGCGCCGCCTCAGCCGGTTCTCGGTGGGCAGCACGTCACGGATCCGCGGTCAGACTTGCCGAGTCGGTCAGGCCGACAGACGGGCGCGGCCCTTGCCGCGGCGGGACGCGAGGATCGCGCGGCCGGCGCGGGTCCGCATGCGCAGCCGGAAACCGTGGGTCTTCGCGCGGCGGCGGTTGTTCGGCTGGAAGGTGCGCTTGCTCACTCGGGGCTCCAGGAATGCTTGTGTCTCGCACGAGACGTGTGGGGCGCCGACTGGCTGTCACCGTGCGCCCACGAGTAGCTCGCAACGCCCGAGTGCACCGCTTCTATGATCACCAGGATCTGCCCATCGGAGGCAGGCGGCAGCAGCCATCGACAACTCGACCTGGTTACGGTACGCGCGCCCGCGCCATCAGGTCAAACCAGGGCCGGGCGGGGGGTTCTGTACACAGCCTGTGGACAACGACTTGAACCACGCATGCCGCGCTGACTACCGTGGCCGAACTTCCGTTTCCTCCCGACCGTCCCAAGCACCACACATGGGTGGGACTGTCGAAGCCCGAACAACCCCACCCAGCGAGTGAGTGAGAGAGCGTGCCCTGTGGCTGACCTACCTGCCGATCTTGCCGCAGTGTGGCCACGCGTGCTGGAACAGCTCCTCGCCGACGGCCAGGGAGTCGAGGCCAAGGACCAGCGGTGGCTCAAAGACTGCCAGCCCCTGGTGCTGGTCTCCGGCACCGCGCTGCTCGGCGTGCCCAACGAGTACGCGAAGGGCGTACTGGAGGGACGGCTCTCCCCGCTGATCACCGACGCGCTCAGCCGCGAGTGCCAGCAGCCGATCCGCCTGGCGATCACCGTCACCGGGCCGGTCCCCGAGCCCCAGGCCCCGGCGCCCCCCGCTCCGCAGGCCTCCCCGGAACCGCCCCAGCACCACCGGCCGGCGCCGCACCAGCAGCCGCTGCACTTCGACGAGCCGCGCTACGACGCCCCCCGGCACGGCGGCCGCCACGCCCGGCAGCACAGCCCACAGCAAGGTCCGCGGCACGGCGGCCCCCAGCACGAGGACCGGCAGCAGGAACTCGAGCTGCCCAGCGCACGGCCCGCGTACCCGGACTATCCGCACGCCCCCCAGCAGCACCAGCCCGGTGCCTGGCCCCGGCCCCAGGATCCCGACGCCTGGCAGCCGCCGCGCGACCCCTATCAGTCGCAGAGCCCGTCGTACGAGCCGCCACCCTACGACGGCCGGCACCACGCCTCCCCCTACGACCAGCCGCCGGTGCCGCGCTACGACGGCTCCCGGGGCACCGGCCGCCCCGATCCCCAGCAGCTTCCCGCGCCCAGCGGCGCCCCCGGCCCACTCGCCGCGCAGCCCGCGCCCGCGACCGGTCCCGGTGAGCCGACGGCCCGGCTGAACCCGAAGTACCTCTTCGACACCTTCGTCATCGGCGCCTCCAACCGCTTCGCGCACGCCGCCGCGGTGGCCGTGGCCGAGGCGCCGGCCAAGGCGTACAACCCGCTGTTCATCTACGGCGAGTCCGGGCTGGGCAAGACCCACCTGCTGCACGCCATCGGGCACTACGCCCGCAGCCTCTACCCGGGCACCCGGGTGCGGTACGTGAGCTCGGAGGAGTTCACCAACGAGTTCATCAACTCCATCCGCGACGGCAAGGCGGACGCGTTCCGCAAGCGCTACCGCGACATGGACATCCTGCTGGTCGACGACATCCAGTTCCTGGCGAGCAAGGAGTCCACCCAGGAGGAGTTCTTCCACACCTTCAACACCCTCCACAACGCCAACAAGCAGATCGTGCTCTCCTCCGACCGGCCGCCCAAGCAGCTGGTCACCCTGGAGGACCGGCTGCGCAACCGCTTCGAGTGGGGACTGATCACCGACGTCCAGCCGCCGGAGCTGGAGACGCGCATCGCGATCCTGCGCAAGAAGGCCGTCCAGGAGCAGCTGAACGCGCCGCCCGAGGTACTGGAGTTCATCGCCTCCCGGATCTCGCGCAACATCCGCGAGCTGGAGGGCGCGCTGATCCGGGTCACGGCCTTCGCCAGCCTCAACCGGCAGCCGGTCGACCTGGGCCTGACCGAGATCGTGCTGAAGGACCTCATCCCCGGTGGCGAGGACGCCGCCCCGGAGATCACCGCGGCCAACATCATGGCGTCGACGGCCGACTACTTCGGGCTGACGGTGGACGACCTGTGCGGCTCCTCGCGCAGCCGCGTCCTGGTCACCGCCCGGCAGATCGCCATGTACCTGTGCCGTGAGCTGACCGATCTGTCACTGCCGAAGATCGGCGCCCAGTTCGGCGGCCGGGACCACACCACCGTCATGCACGCCGACCGCAAGATCCGCGCGCTGATGGCCGAACGGCGGTCCATCTACAACCAGGTCACCGAGCTGACCAACCGCATCAAGAACGCCTGACGCCGCTGCGCCCGCCGCCGTGGGCGGCCGCGCGGATCACGCCGGCCGCCCACGCCGCACCGGCTGCCACGGCCCCTCTGTCCGCCGAAGCCCCCGAGGAGACCCCTCCCGGGGGCTTCTCGCTGTTCGAATCCACAGGCGGGAAGAAGAGTGATCCACAGATTCACCGACTTTCTTCCGTCCACACTCTGGGGACCATCGGGTTGTCCAGATAGCGTCCACAGGCACACCGCTCAATGATCGAATGGGCCTGGTCAGGTGCCTGGGGATCTGTGGTCAGAAGTTATCCACAGGCTGTGGATCCAGGTTGCGCCCACAAGCGGCAGATCGGATTGTCCACCGCCCGCCCACAGCCCCGGCCGTGTTGTGCACAGCTTTCACCAGCTTCTCCACAGGGCTGTCCACTGTTCGACAACATGGCGCGCGATGTCACCCCTCCGTGTGAAAGGCGTCACACCGAGGGGCTGGGTTGGGCTGTTGAGAAGGTGGGTAAAACTGTGGGCGGCCCTGGGGAGAAGTCCCGGATCGCTGTGCACGGGATGTGCAGAACTTTCCGGCATCCACAGGGACCCCCTGTTCGTCCACGTCCCCACCCACAGGGCCGGTGGACAAAACTTCCGGTCTGACCTGCGCGGATCGAGTTATCCCCGGTTTCCACAGGCCCTACTACTACGACCACGGAGATAAAGGGCGGACTTCGATCGGAAACGGGCCCTGTGCACAACTCGGCCCGACCGCGCTCCGCGTCCCTCCCCGCGACTTGACCCCGACCCGCCCCGACTGTCAGCCGGGTGCGTCAGACTGGTCCCCGGCGACAAGCCGACGACGAAGACCAGCAAGGCGAGCAGCCAGCAACAGCGGGAGGCGGCTTAAGTGAAGATCCGGGTGG
The DNA here is from genome assembly GCF_002843305.1 of Streptomyces barkulensis. GTDB lineage: Bacteria > Actinomycetota > Actinomycetes > Streptomycetales > Streptomycetaceae > Streptomyces > Streptomyces barkulensis. The sequence continues at coordinate 146,310 of NZ_PGSG01000006.1, read as the reverse complement.
AGCGCGACGTCCTCGCGGAGGCGGTGGCCTGGGCGGCCCGCAGCCTGCCGGCCCGGCCCCCGGTGCCGGTCCTCGCGGGGCTGCTGCTGAAGGCCGAGGAGGGCTCGCTGAGCCTGTCCGGTTTCGACTACGAGGTCTCCGCGCGGGTCTCGGTGGAGGCCGATGTGGAGGAGGACGGGACCGTCCTCGTCTCCGGCCGCCTGCTGGCCGACATCTCGCGAGCCCTCCCCAACCGCCCGGTGGAGATCTCCACAGACGGTGTACGGGTGAGCGTCGTCTGCGGATCCTCCCGGTTCACACTCCACACACTGCCTGTGGAGGAGTACCCGGCGCTTCCCCAGATGCCGAGCGCGACCGGCACGGTCCCCGGCGAGGTCTTCGCCGCGGCCGCGGCCCAGGTCGCCATCGCGGCCGGACGCGACGACACCCTGCCGGTGCTCACCGGCGTACGGATCGAGATCGAGGGCGACACGGTCACCCTGGCGTCCACCGACCGCTACCGCTTCGCGGTCCGCGAGTTCCTGTGGAAGCCGGAGACGCCGGACGCCTCCGCGGTGGCCCTGGTCCCGGCCAAGACCCTGCTGGACACGGCGAAGTCCCTCAGCGGCGGCGACAACGTGACGCTGGCCCTGTCGGGCTCCGGCGCGGGCGAGGGCCTGATCGGTTTCGAGGGCAACGGGCGGCGGACCACGACGCGGCTGCTCGAGGGCGACCTGCCGAAGTACCGCACGCTCTTCCCGACGGAGTTCAACTCGGTCGCGGTGATCGAGACGGCCCCCTTCGTGGAGGCGGTCAAGCGTGTGTCCCTGGTGGCCGAGCGGAACACCCCGGTGCGGCTCACCTTCGAGCAGGGCGTTCTGATCCTGGAGGCGGGGTCCAGCGACGACGCACAGGCTGTGGAGCGTGTGGACGCGCAGCTGGAGGGCGACGACATCTCGATCGCCTTCAACCCGGGCTTCCTCCTGGAGGGCCTGAGCGCCATCGACGCCCCGGTCGCCCAGCTCTCCTTCACCACCTCGACCAAGCCCGCGCTGCTGAGCGGCAGGCCGGCGGTGGACGCGGAGGCGGACGAGGCCTACAAGTACCTGATCATGCCGGTGCGGCTGTCGGGCTGAGGCCGGTGGCGGGTGGCCGGGGCGCTCGGCCGGGTGCGCGAGGGGCGTCCCTCGCACGGGCGCGGTAGGCCGGTGCGGCTGCCGGGCTGCCGGGCAGCGGCTGTCGGGCCGGGGCCCTGAGGCCGGGGCCGCCGGAGCTGTTATCCGGCCCGGCCCGCGCCCATACGAGCGGAGTGTGCCCGCAGCTGTGCGCCGCCCCCTGCGTCGTAGGCTCGTACCCGGGTACGCAACACCAGGACACCGAAGAAAGGCCCCCTGATGGAGCTCGGTCTCGTCGGTCTCGGCAAGATGGGCGGCAACATGCGCGAGCGCATCCGCCGCGCAGGCCACACCGTCGTCGGATTCGACCGCAACCCGGACCTCGCCGACGTCCACAGCCTCGAGGAGCTCGTGGACTCGCTGGAGGCTCCGCGGGTGGTGTGGGTCATGGTCCCGGCCGGCGGCCCGACGCAGTCGACGGTCGACGCGCTGGGGGAGCTGCTCTCCCCCGGCGACGTGGTCGTGGACGGCGGGAACTCCCGCTGGACGGAGGACGAGCGGCACGCCGAGGAGCTGGCGGCCAAGGGCATCGGCTTCGTGGACTGCGGCGTCTCCGGTGGTGTGTGGGGTCTGGAGAACGGCTACGCGCTGATGTACGGCGGTGACGCGGAGAACGTCGCGAAGGTGCAGCCGGTCTTCGACGCGCTCAAGCCGGAGGGCGAGTTCGGCTCCGTGCACGCCGGCAGGGTGGGCGCCGGCCACTTCGCGAAGATGGTCCACAACGGCATCGAGTACGCGATGATGCAGGCCTTCGCCGAGGGCTGGGAGCTGCTGGAGGCGGCCGAGGCCGTCACCGACGTCCGCGAGGTCTTCCGTTCCTGGCAGGAGGGCACCGTCATCCGCTCCTGGCTGCTGGACCTGGCCGTCCGCGCGCTGGACGACGACGAGCACCTGGGAGCGCTGCGCGGCTACGCGGCCGACTCCGGCGAGGGCCGGTGGACGGTGGAGGCGGCGATCGACCACGCCGTGCCGCTGCCGGCGATCACCGCGTCGCTGTTCGCCCGCTTCTCCTCGCGCCAGGACGACTCCCCGCAGATGAAGATGATCGCCGCGCTGCGCAACCAGTTCGGCGGCCACGCGGTGACCGCCGCGGCCGGTGGCGAGAAGGGCGCCGACGCGCCGGGCGCGGACGTCTCCCCGCCCGTCGGCGGCTGACCGGCCCCGAAGCGGATCCGATGCACGTCACGCATCTGTCGCTGGCCGACTTCCGGTCCTACGCCCGGATCGAGGTTCCGCTCGATCCGGGCGTCACCGCTTTCGTCGGTCCGAACGGCCAGGGAAAGACCAATCTCGTCGAGGCGGTCGGCTATCTCGCGACGCTGGGCAGCCACCGGGTCTCCTCCGACGCGCCGCTGGTGCGGCAGGGCGCCGACCGCGCGGTGGTGCGGGCGGTGGTGCGGCAGGGGGAGCGGCAGCAGTTGGTGGAGCTGGAGCTGAACCCGGGGCGGGCCAACCGGGCGCGGATCAACCGCTCCTCGCAGGTCAGGCCGAGGGATGTGCTGGGCATCGTGCGCACGGTGCTGTTCGCCCCGGAGGACCTGGCGCTGGTGAAGGGCGATCCCGGGGAGCGCCGCCGCTTCCTGGACGAGCTGGTGACGGCGCGCTCGCCGCGGATGGCGGGGGTGCGGTCGGACTACGACCGGGTGCTCAGACAGCGCAACACCCTGCTGAAGACGGCGGCGATGGCGCGCCGGCACGGTGGCGGGTCCGGCGGCGGTGCGCTGTCCACCCTGGATGTGTGGGACCAGCATCTGGCCCGCGCCGGGGCGGAGTTGCTGGCGCACCGGATGTCGCTGGTGGCGGCGCTGGGGCCGCTGGCGGACAAGGCGTACGAGCGGCTGGCCCCGGGCGGCGGCCCGGTGGTGCTGGAGTACCGCTCGCCGGTGGAGGGCGGCACGCGCGAGGAGCTGTACGAGGGGCTGCTGGCCGCGTTGTCCGAGGAGCGCCGCCGGGAGATCGAGCGCGGTGTGACGCTGGTGGGCCCGCACCGTGACGATCTCGTGCTGAGGCTGGGGGAGTTGCCGGCCAAGGGGTACGCGAGCCACGGGGAGTCGTGGTCGTACGCCCTGGCGCTGCGGCTGGCCTCGTACGACCTGCTGCGCGGCGAGGGCAACGAGCCGGTCCTCGTGCTCGACGACGTCTTCGCCGAGCTGGACGCCAGGCGGCGGGAGCGGCTGGCGGAGCTGGTGGCGCACGGAGAGCAGGTGCTGGTGACGGCGGCCGTGGAGGAGGACGTCCCCGAACTGCTGGCGGGGGCGCGGTACGCGGTCGGCGGCGGGGAGGTGACCCGGCTGTGAGACGTGAGGATCGTCCGGAGGGGCTCTCCGGCCTGCCCGGGAGCCCTCCCGACCCCTCCCCGGGCAGGCGGGGGGACTCCGCGGAGGCGCGGATTCCGGGGCCCGCGGCCGAGCCGTCGGGAGTCGATCTGGCCAGGGTGGCGCTGCGGGCGGCCCGGGAGCAGGCGCGGGCGCGCGGCGGTGCGGCGCGGCAGAAGCGGCAGGCGCGCACCGGCGGGGGCCTGCGGTCCGGGGCGCGGCGGGACGGCCGTGATCCGCTGCCGCTGGGGGCGGCGATCGAGCGGCTGAAGACCGAGCGCGGCTGGGAGATGCCGATGGCGGTCGGCGGTGTGATGGGCCGCTGGCCGGAGTTGGTGGGCCCGGAGCTGGCGCGGCACTGCGTACCGCAGTCCTACGACGAGCAGGAACGGGTGCTGTCGGTGCGCTGTGACTCGACGGCGTGGGCGACGCAGGTGCGGCTGCTGGCTCCGCAGCTGGTGGCGCGGCTGAACGCCGATCTCGGGCAGGGGTCGGTGAAGTCGATCAGGGTGCGGGGGCCGGATGCGCCGGACACCCGGCACGGCCGGCTGCGGGCTCCGGGCAGCCGGGGGCCCGGGGACACCTACGGCTGACGGGAGGCTCGCCGGGGTGCGGCCGCGGCCCGGCGTGCCTCCCGTGCCTCCCGGAGTCCTCCCGGAGGCCTCCCGAAGTTCTCCCGGGCCCCCGAAGAGGCCGCTCCGCTGTCGCGGTCAGGCCTGTGACCTGCGCGGATCCCCGGTGCTCGGAGGGAGTCGGAAGCCCTCGTTCCGTGAGTGCGCTCACAGTGACGGTCCATTGACATGCCAAGGCGCTGAGGGCCGTCGTGAGCGTCCTGGGGGCCCGGCCCGCATATGGGGAGTCGGCGGATGCCGGTTCAGGGCGGCACATGCGGCCCCAGGTACCGGCAAACCCCCATCGATGTCAGTGGTACCGGTAGACTGGAGACACACCCGCCTTACTGCGGAACATGTCGAACGACGCAGCCGCTCCTGCCGTGCGGACAGGGTCTCCGGAAGGCTTTCCGGAACTCTTCCCTCCGGTCGCAGGGGAAGGCTTGTGCTGTGCCAGAAAGGGCGCTTCGTGGCCGATTCCGGCAACTCCAACGAAACCATCCCCGCTTCCGGCGAGGAGACCCCTGTCCCGTCCGCGACCCCGTCCGTCTCCGGAGCCGGTGGCGGCGAGCCGTCGTACGACGCCAGTGCGATCACGGTCCTGGAGGGCCTGGACGCGGTCCGCAAGCGACCCGGCATGTACATCGGGTCCACCGGTGAGCGCGGCCTCCACCACCTCGTGCAGGAAGTGGTGGACAACTCCGTCGACGAGGCGATGGCGGGGCACGCCGACACCATCGAGGTGACGCTGCTCGCCGACGGCGGCGTCCGGGTCGTGGACAACGGCCGCGGCATCCCGGTGGGCATCGTGCCCTCCGAGGGCAAGCCGGCCGTCGAGGTCGTGCTGACGGTGCTGCACGCGGGCGGCAAGTTCGGCGGCGGCGGCTACGCCGTCTCCGGCGGTCTGCACGGTGTGGGCGTCTCCGTGGTCAACGCGCTGTCGACGCGGGTCGCCGTCGAGGTCAGGACCGACGGCCACCGCTGGACGCAGGAGTACAAGCTGGGCGTCCCCACCGCACCCCTCGCCAAGCACGAGGCCACCGAGGAGACCGGAACGTCGGTCACCTTCTGGGCCGACGGCGACATCTTCGAGACGACCGACTACTCCTTCGAGACGCTCTCACGCCGCTTCCAGGAGATGGCGTTCCTCAACCGCGGCCTGACGATCACGCTGACCGACGAGCGGGCGGCCGCCAAGCAGACGGCGGGTGCGGACACCACGGACACCGCCGAGGACGACAAGCCGCGCCACGTGCGCTACCACTACGAGGGCGGCATCGTCGACTTCGTCCGTCACCTCAACTCCCGCAAGGGTGAGCCGGTCCACCCCTCGGTGGTCCACTTCGAGGCGGACGACAAGGAGCGGAGGATCTCGGCGGAGATCGCGATGCAGTGGAACACCCAGTACACCGAGGGTGTCTACAGCTTCGCGAACGTCATCCACACCCACGAGGGCGGTACTCACGAGGAGGGCTTCCGGGCCGCGCTGACCGGTCTGGTCAACCGCTACGCCCGCGACAAGAAGCTGCTGCGCGAGAAGGACGACAACCTCACGGGCGAGGACATCCGCGAGGGGCTGACGGCGATCATCTCGGTGAAGCTGGGCGAGCCGCAGTTCGAGGGCCAGACGAAGACGAAGCTGGGCAACACCGAGGCCAAGACCTTCGTCCAGAAGATCGTCCACGAGCACTTCGGCGACTGGCTGGACCGCAACCCCAACGAGGCCGCCGACATCATCCGCAAGGGCATCCAGGCGGCCACCGCGCGCGTGGCGGCCCGCAAGGCGAGGGACCTCACCCGCCGCAAGGGCCTGCTGGAGACGGCCTCGCTGCCGGGCAAGCTGAGCGACTGCCAGTCCAACGACCCGGCCAAGTGCGAGATCTTCATCGTCGAGGGAGACTCCGCGGGCGGCTCGGCCAAGTCCGGCCGCAATCCGCAGTACCAGGCCATCCTGCCGATCCGCGGCAAGATCCTGAACGTGGAGAAGGCGCGGATCGACAAGGTCCTGCAGAACCAGGAGGTCCAGGCGCTGATCTCGGCCTTCGGCACCGGGATCCACGAGGACTTCGACATCGACAGGCTCCGCTACCACAAGATCATCCTGATGGCCGACGCCGACGTCGACGGCCAGCACATCAACACCCTGCTGCTGACGCTGCTGTTCCGCTTCATGCGGCCGCTGGTCGAGGCCGGCCACGTCTACCTGTCCCAGCCGCCGCTCTACAAGATCAAGTGGTCGCGCGACGAGTTCGAGTACGCGTACTCCGACCGCGAGCGCGACAGCCTGATCCGCCTGGGCCGCGAGCAGGGCAAGCGCATCAGGGACGACTCGGTCCAGCGGTTCAAGGGTCTGGGCGAGATGAACGCCGAGGAGCTGCGCATCACCACCATGGACCAGGCCCACCGGGTGCTGCGCCAGGTGACGCTGGACGACGCGGCCGCCGCCGACGACCTGTTCTCGATCCTGATGGGCGAGGACGTGGAGGCGCGGCGCTCGTTCATCCAGCGCAACGCCAAGGACGTCCGCTTCCTCGACATCTGAGTCGGCCGTACGCCGCTCAACGAAGGGATTGACCAGTAATGGCCGACGAGACCACCCCTGCCCCGATCGAGGGCGACGCCGCCCCCGGCCCCCTGCCGCCGCCTCCGGGCACCCCCGTGGTCGACGAGAGCGCCGGATTCCGGGTGGAGCCGGTCAGCCTCGAGACCGAGATGCAGCGCTCGTACCTCGACTACGCGATGAGCGTGATCGTCTCGCGTGCGCTGCCCGACGTGCGTGACGGGCTCAAGCCGGTGCACCGCCGTGTGCTGTACGCCATGTACGACGGCGGCTACCGGCCCGAGAAGGGCTTCTACAAGTGCGCCCGCGTCGTCGGCGACGTGATGGGCACCTACCACCCGCACGGTGACACCTCCATCTACGACGCCCTGGTCCGGCTGGCCCAGCCGTGGTCGATGCGGATGCCGCTGGTGGACTCCAACGGCAACTTCGGCTCGCCGGGCAACGACCCGGCCGCGGCCATGCGCTACACCGAGTGCAAGATGGCGCCGCTGGCGATGGAGATGCTCCGGGACATCGACGAGGAGACCGTCGACTTCCAGGACAACTACGACGGCCGCAACCAGGAGCCGACCGTCCTGCCGGCGCGCATCCCCAACCTGCTGGTCAACGGCTCGGCGGGCATCGCGGTCGGCATGGCCACCAACATCCCGCCGCACAACCTGCGCGAGGTGGCCGCCGGCGCCCAGTGGTACCTGGAGCACCCCGAGGCGTCCAACGAGGAGCTGCTGGACGCGCTGCTGGAGCGGATCAAGGGCCCCGACTTCCCCTCCGGCGCGCTGGTGGTGGGCCGCAAGGGCATCGAGGAGGCGTACCGCACCGGCCGCGGCTCCATCACCATGCGCGCGGTGGTGGCGGTGGAGGAGATCCAGGGCCGGCAGTGCCTGGTCGTCACCGAGCTGCCGTACCAGGTGAATCCGGACAACCTGGCGCTGAAGATCGCCGAGCTGGTCAAGGACGGCCGGGTCGCCGGCATCGCGGACGTCCGCGACGAGACGTCCTCGCGCACCGGCCAGCGGCTGGTGATCGTCCTCAAGCGGGACGCGGTCGCCAAGGTCGTGCTGAACAACCTGTACAAGCACACCGATCTGCAGACCAACTTCGGCGCCAACATGCTGGCCCTGGTCGACGGGGTGCCGCGCACGCTGTCGCTGGACGCGTTCATCCGCAACTGGGTCACCCACCAGGTCGACGTCATCGTCCGCCGCACCCGCTACCGGCTGCGCAAGGCCGAGGAGCGCGCCCACATCCTGCGCGGTCTGCTCAAGGCGCTGGACGCGATCGACGAGGTCATCGCCCTGATCCGGCGCAGCAACACCGTGGAGGTGGCGCGCGGGGGCCTGATGGAGCTGCTGGCCATCGACGAGATCCAGGCGAACGCGATCCTGGAGATGCAGCTGCGCCGGCTGGCCGCCCTGGAGCGGCAGAAGATCACCGCCGAGCACGACGAGCTCCAGGCGAAGATCGACGAGTACAACGCGATCCTGGCCTCGCCCGAGCGGCAGCGGCGGATCATCGGCGAGGAGCTGGCCGCGATCGTCGACAAGTACGGCGACGACCGGCGCAGCAAGCTGGTGCCCTTCGAGGGCGACATGTCCATCGAGGACCTGATCGCCGAGGAGGACATCGTCGTCACCATCACGCGCGGCGGCTACGTCAAGCGCACGAAGACCGACGACTACCGCTCGCAGAAGCGCGGCGGCAAGGGTGTGCGCGGTACGAAGCTCAAGGAAGACGACATCGTCGACCACTTCTTCGTCACCACCACCCACAACTGGCTGCTGTTCTTCACCAACAAGGGCCGCGTCTACCGGGCGAAGGCGTACGAGCTGCCGGACGCCGGGCGGGACGCGCGCGGCCAGCACGTGGCGAACCTGCTGGCGTTCCAGCCGGACGAGACGATCGCCCGGATCCTGGCGGTCCGGGACTACGAGGCCGCGCCGTACCTGGTGCTGGCCACCAAGTCGGGCCTGGTGAAGAAGACCCCGCTGAAGGACTACGACTCCCCCCGCTCCGGTGGTGTCATCGCCATCAACCTCCGGGAGCTGGAGGGCGGCGGCGAGGACGAGCTGATCGGCGCGGAGCTGGTCTCGCCCGAGGACGACCTGCTGCTGATCAGCAGGAAGGCGCAGTCGATCCGGTTCACCGCCACCGACGACGCGCTGCGCCCGATGGGGCGTGCCACGTCCGGTGTGAAGGGCATGAGTTTCCGTGAAGGGGACGAACTGCTCTCGATGAACGTGGTGCGAGCCGGTACGTTCGTTTTCACCGCCACCGATGGCGGGTACGCGAAGCGCACGGCCGTGGACGAGTACCGCGTGCAGGGCCGTGGCGGTCTGGGCATCAAGGCGGCCAAGATCGTGGAGGACCGCGGTTCGCTGGTGGGGGCCCTGGTGGTCGAGGAGACGGACGAGATCCTCGCCATCACCCTCGGCGGCGGCGTGATCCGTACGCGGGTCGCCGAGGTCAGGGAAACCGGGCGTGACACGATGGGCGTCCAGTTGATCAACCTCGGCAAGCGCGACGCCGTGGTCGGTATCGCACGCAATGCCGAGGCCGGCCGCGAGGCCGAGGAGGTCGACGCGGAAACCGGTGCCGGGGACGGCACCGAGGAGCCCGCGCAGACGTCTTCCCCGGAGACGGCCGCCGAGGCGGCTCCGGACAACGAGGAGTAGACAGAACGTGAGTGGAACCGCGGGCGCCGCCAGGGGCGGCGACGATGACGGCGGCGCCCGTGGACCGGCCGCTGACGACGCTCGACGACAGGGCGAATCCCACCGTGGGGGAACAACCGTGACCAGTGCCCACCCGCAACCGCAGCCGCATGCCCAGCAGCACGCGGGCGCGCCGCAGCCGCACCAGCCGCCGCAGGCCTATCCGCCTCCGCCGGGCGCCACCCCGCCGCCGCGGGCCGCCGCCCAGGGCGAGCGGGGCGACCTCCGGCAGGACGTCATGCGCCGCCCGCGCACCGGCGCCCGTACGGTCCCCAGGACGCGCAAGGCGCGGCTGCGGGTGGCCAAGGTCGACCCGTGGTCGGTGATGAAGGTCGGCTTCCTGCTGTCGATAGCCCTGGGCATCTGCACCGTCATCGCGGTGGCCGTGCTGTGGATGGTGATGGACGCCATGGGGGTGTTCGCCGCGGTCGGCGGGACCGTCAGCGAGGCGACCTCCTCGGACAGCGGCGGGGGCTTCGACCTCCAGGGCTTCCTCTCCCTGCCCCGGGTGCTGACCTTCACCTCGGTGGTGGCGGTGATCGACGTGGTGCTGATGACGGCCCTGGCCACGCTGGGGGCGTTCATCTACAACATGTCGGCCGGCCTCGTCGGCGGTGTCGAGGTGACCCTCGCGGAGGACGAGTGACCCCGGGAGCCTCCCGGGCGCCGCACCGGAGCGGCCGCGGACCGACGCGATTTTGGCACGCGGCTGAAGTGCGCTAATCTTTCGGTGCAGCGCGGGGCTATAGCTCAGACGGTTAGAGCGCTTCCCTGATAAGGAAGAGGCCACAGGTTCAAGTCCTGTTAGCCCCACACGGCGGACCGAACGCCCGGACCCTCTCCGGAGGGGCCGGGCGTTCGGCGTTGAAGGCCCTCCGACGCACGGGAGGGCGGGTGCCGCCCGCCCGGGTCGGTCACTCTGCCGGGATGCCCGCTTGGGTATCATCGGGCGCCAGTAGGTCCCAACGTCTAGAAGAGGACGAGGTAGCGCGGTGAAGAAGCTTCTCCTGATCGCACTGGCCGCCGTCGGCGGGCTCCTCGTGTACCGCCAGATCCAGGCGGACCGCGCCGAGCAGGATCTGTGGACGGAGGCGACCGACTCCGTGCCCGCAGGTTCGGGCGTCTGAGAGCAACCAGTACTTCGCGCGAAGCCCCGGCCGGTCTCCGGCCGGGGCTTCGCCGTCTTCGCGCATCCGGGCCGGGCCGGTACGGGCGCGCATGTTGCGGGACCGTGACGCGGCCGCCTTGATATGCGCGTTAGCAAATACATACGATGCTTCCGCAAAGTCACCGGAGAGGCACGCCCGAGGGGGGCAAGGCACATGGCACGACTCCATCGCCGTATGGCCGTGGCGCTGAGCGGCGGGACACTCCTGGCCCTGATCGCGGCACCGCTTGCCGCGGCGTCCCCCCGGGAGGCCCCCGCATCGTCGCGAACGGTTGCGGAAGGCAACGCCTCACTGGTGATGGTGCTGGACTCCTCCGGCTCGATGGCCGAGGACGACGGCTCGGGCAGCACCCGTATCGAGTCCGCCCGCCGCGCCGTGGGCACGGTCGTCGACGCGCTCCCCGACGGCCATCCCACCGGTCTGCGGGTCTACGGCGCCGACCGGGAGGAGGGATGCACCGACACCCGCCTGGTGCGGCCGGTCGAGCCACTGGACCGCGCCGCGCTCAAACGCGCCGTCGCCGAGGTGGAGCCCAGGGGGGACACCCCCATCGGCCTGGCACTGCGCAGAGCGGCCGAGGACCTGCCCGAAGCTTCCGGAGGTTCCCTGGACCGCCGTACGATCCTGCTGGTCTCCGACGGGGAGGACACCTGCGGCACCCCCGACCCGTGCGAGGTCGCCGCCGAACTCGGCGGGCAGGGGCCATCCCCGGAGTCCCAGAAGTCCCCGGAGTCCCAGAAGCCCCAGAAGTCCCCGGAGCCCTCGGGGACCCTGCGGATCGACGCCATCGGCTTCCAGGTGGACGGGAAGGCCCGCGAGCAGCTCGAGTGCATCGCCCGGGCCGGCCACGGCTCCTACTACGACGCGCCCGACGCCGACGCCCTGGCCCGCCAACTCCAGCGTGCCTCGCGGCTTTCCGCCGACGGCTACCGCATGGAGGGAGAGCGGATCACCGGCGGGCGGACGGCGGACGACGCCCCCGAGATCGCCCCCGGCCAGTACACGGACACCATCGGCCCCGGTGAGAAGCGCTGGTACGCCGCGGAGCTGGGCGGCCCCGCCGAATCGGCCGCCGACGACCTCGCCGTGACGGCCGTGCCCCAGCCCGGGGTGCCGGTCGCCTCCATGGACGGCCTCCGGCTCACCCTGGTCCGGGACGAGAAGTACCGGCCGCGGTGCGGCAGCGCCTGGCGGTACTTCGGCCGGAACGCCGGAGCCATGCCGATCACCGCCGCCGTCAGCCGGATCCCGTCGGCCGACGGGGGCCGCGCCTGCGACGGGGCCGGCCGCTACCTGCTGACGGTCGAACGGCGCTCCCACGCGGACTCCGACCGGGGCCGCTGGCCCTTCGAACTGCTCCTCGCCACCGAGAAGCCGCTCACCGAGGGCACCGTGCCGGCGCACTCCGAGCCCCACTACGGCGCGGGCGGCAAGGACGCGCCCCTGCCCACCGACCCGCCGCGCGACGTCGAGGGCGGCACCGGCTTCAACGACGCCCGCCGCCTCGGCCCCGGCGTGTGGCGCGACGAGCTGATCCCCGCGCAGACCCGCTGGTACCGGGTGCGGGTCGGCTGGGGCCAGCAACTGCGCTACGACGTGGAGTTCGGCAACGAGCCGACCGTCGACGGCCCGGCCGGGACGCTGACGCGCGTGAGCACCGAGGTCTACGGCCCCACCCGGGTGCCCGTCCACCCCGGCGGCGAGTTCGACACCGGGGCCCTCTACCGCGGCGAGCCGGCGGCGGTGTCGGGCGGCACGGTGCCGGTGGCGTGGACCAACCGCTGGGAGAGCGCGACCCGTGCGGTGCCGGTGCGGCGCGCGGGCGAGTACTACATCGGCGTCGGCCTCGACCCGGACGCCGCCGAGCTCGCCGAGAACGTGGCCGTCGGCTTCGTGCTGCGGGTGGCGGTGATCGGCGAGGAGAAGACCGGACCGGAGCACGGCGCGCCCGCCGTACACGAGCGGGACGGGGAGCGGGACGGCGGACAGGCGCGGAAGGAAACGGAGGCCGCCCGGGACGGCTCGGGCCCCGGCGGTGCAGGATGGTCCGGTCCGGCCGTCGCCGGGGCGGCCGGAGCGGTGACGGCGCTGGCGATCGCTCTGGCGGCCGTATACACGCGGTACACGCGCTCGCGCGGGCGTGCGGCTGCACGTACGGCGGCGGCGAAGGACGGCGGCGCCGGCGGAACGGCCGACGGCACGGCGAACGGCACGGCGAACGGCACGCAGAGCGGCAAGACGGAGGGTGGCGCATGGTGAAGGGGCGGGCGGGACGCACGATGAGGAGCTCACTGGCCGCCGCGGCGGCGCTGTGCGCGGTCGCGGCGCTGCCGGGCGCGGCCGCGGCCGCGCAGTCGGCCGGACAGGAGGACCCGCCCGCGTACGAGACGGCTCCGGGCGCCCAGCGCGTCGAGGGCGAGGAGAGCAGCGCCCACGGGCCGGCCATCGAACCGGGCTTCTACACCGACGACATCGGGCCGGGCGAACGCAGGTACTACAGCGTCACGCTGGACGGCGAGTCCAACGTCTGGATCTCCGCGACCGCCCTGCCCGAGCCCGGCAGCCGGGTCAAGAGCATGGACGGCATCGAGGTCGCCCTGGAGTCGGCGGACGGCACGAACTGCGGTGACGGGGACGTGAGCTTCGGCTCCGACGACACGGCCAGGCCGATCGCCGACCTCGCCGGGCGCATGATCAAGAAGGACGGCTACTGCCAGGAGCCCGGCGTCTACCACTTCTCCGTGGAGCGGGACAGCGACGAGACCGCCGACGCCGGCCGCTGGCCGCTGGAGATCTCCTTCATGCGGGAGCCGGGACTGCGCGATCCGGCCTCCGGCGGCCCGTCCGAGGCCGCGCCCGACGCCGCGACGCCGAGCCCGTCGGGGGCGCCGAAGGGGGAGACCCGGCCCATCGAGGGCGGTACCGGCTTCAACGACGCGCCCGGCATGGGCGAGGGCAACTGGAGCGACCGGCTGCGGCCCGGCGAGACCCGCTTCTACAAGGTGCCGCTCGACTGGGGCCAGCGGCTCCACACCCAGGTGGAGTTCGGCACGGCCAAGGCCAGGGGCGACAGCGCCCCGTACGTCAGCGGCGCCTTCCGGGTGGACTTCTACAACACCGCCCGCGGGCGGATCGGCACCGACGGCGTGGGCTACCGGCCAGACAAGCCCGCCGCGTACCGGCTGGACGGACAGCGCGTCGCCTTCGCCAACCGTTTCGACGGCAGCACGGAGCTCGGCGAGACGCGCTTCGCCGGCTGGTACTACATCGCGGTGCACGCCAACGGGAAGCTGGCCGAGTCCGTCGACGGCACGGTGCCCGTGGTGCTGCGCACCACGGTCGCGGGCGAGCCGGAGGCCGGTCCCGAGTACGACGGGAACGCCGAGGAGGCCGGCTTCGGGGTCACCGAGGACGACCGCGAGGCCGCGGCCGAGGGCCTGAACCGGTCGGCCGCGGAGAGCGGGGAGACCCTGCGGCTGCTGGGCTGGGCCGGGATCGGCGCCGGCACCGCGCTGATCCTGGGGCTCGGCCTGTGGACGATCCTCGCCCGGCGGAGCGCGGCCCGCGCCTGAGGGCCGGGACGGGGTGCGGGGCGGGGCGCCCGGCTGTCAGGGCGTCCGGGTCAGGGCCCAGACGCCGACGGCGATGAGGACCAGGGCCAGCACCAGGAGCGGGGCCGCCACCTTCGCGGGCGGCCCCGGCCTGCGCGCCGCGGGAGCGCGGTGCCCCGCGTCCGCCGGGCGGGCGGTCGTATAGGGCTGCGTCGGCTGCGTCGGCTGCGTCGGCATGCCGGCGAGGGGCGGCTGTGAGTACGGCTGCGGATACGGATACGGCTGGGCGGCGGGTGCCCCGGCAGACGTCTGCGTGGTCTCCTGTGCCGTCACCGGTGCGTGGGCCTGGGCCGCGGGCGGAACCGGCGCCGGGAACGGCGGGGCCTGCGGCGGTTCCCGGGTGTACGCCTGCACGGGCGGGGGGAGGTGGAAGCTCCCGGTGTCGGAGGCCGGGAACCCCGGGGCCTTCAGGTCTTCCCCGCTCCCGCTCTCCGGCCCCTGCCCGGTGTCCCCGGCGTCCCCGGCGTCCCCGGTGTCCCGCGGGCCCTCCCGGTCCTCCGGCCCGTCCGGCCCGAACCCCGGCGGCAGCGGACCGATCTGGTCGAAGACCTCCACGGCCTCCTGCTCCACCGTCGCGTCCGCCGACAGCAGCTCCGCGGCGGAGGCCAGCGCCCTGCGTACGCCCGTCGCCGTACGGAAGCGGGCTTCCGGATCGGGGTGCAGCAGGGTGCCCAGCACCTGCCACAGCGGCTCGGGGATGTCCTGCGGCGCGGGCGGCACCCCGTGGACGTACGCCTCCACCAGCGCCTGGGAGTCGGGCTTGCGGCCGGTCAGCAGGTACAGCGCCACCAGCCCGACCGCGTACAGGTCGGCGGGGAAGTCCGGCTCGGCGCCCATCAGCTGCTCGGGGGCGAAGTAGCCGGGGGTGCCGACCACGTAGTCGGCCTCGGTCAGCCGCGGTTCGCCCTTGCGCATCGAGATGCCGAAGTCGGACAGCCGCAGATGGGGCCGGCCGGTGCCGGTGGCCTCCAGCAGGATGTTGGCGGGTTTGATGTCGCGGTGCACCACGTCCTCGGCGTGCACCGCGGAGAGCCCCGAGAGCAGCTGGTCGAGCAGTGTGCACACATACGCCGGCGGCAGGGGGCCGTAGTCGCCGATGAGGTGGGCGAGCGACCCGCCGCGGACCAGGTCCATGGTGAACAGGACCTTGTCGTCGTCGGCGGCCCAGCTCGTCGGGGCCAGGACATGGGGGTGGTCGATGCGCAGCGCCTGCTCGCGGACGAACCGCAGCAGGGTGTGCGCGTCGCTCTGCTGGAGGACCTTGGCGGCCACGTAGCGACCGCGCCGGTGGTCCCAGGTGCGCCAGACCGCGCCCACGCCGCCGCGTCCGATCGGGTCGACCAGTTCGTACCGACCCGCGAAGACCTCGCCCATCGCGCTGTGCCCGCCTCGTCCCTGTACCCGTCGGTTGCCCGTCCCGCCGGCCGCCGCCGCCGTTCTCAGGCCTGATGCGCCTCGTAGTGCCGGACCGCGTCGGCGGTCTTGCCCGCGCCGTACACCCTCAGGAACTCTGCCAGCTCCGGGTGGCTTCCGGCGAGGGAGTCGGAGGCCTCGATGATGTCGGCGGCGTCCGCGACCGAGCGCAGCAGCGCCTGGATCTCGCGTACGACGCGCTTGACGGTGGTGGCCTGCCCGCCGGAGGGGGTGACATGGGTGGAGGAGGTCAGCACGTTGCCGCCGGCGGTGCGACGGATCTCGTCCATGCGCTGGGTGGCCTCGGCCGCGGTGACGGTGCCCTTGCTGACCTCGGCGGCCAGTTCCTGCAGGGCCTGGACCCGCTGGACGACGGCGGGGTTGCCGATCTTCGCCCGCTGGCCGCTCATGAGCTGGGAGAGCATGGGAGCCGAGAGGCCGAGCACCGTGGCCAGCCGTGCCTGGTTGAGGCCGAGGTCGTCGATGAGCCGGCGGAAGAGGGTGCCCAGCGGTTCGCCGTACCACTGGCTCTGCAGTTCCCTCGCCCGGGCGGTCGCCTCCTGCTGTGCTGCGTCCATCGCTCTCTCCCCTGTCTCCCCGGGTCCGCTTCGCTGGAGCGAACTTCCGGAGCATCCTACGGAGGCGGCGCACGCGGAGCGATACCCGGTCGGAACCAACCCGGGGCATTGGGTACTCTGTTCCGTGGCGGGGCTTTAGCTCAGTTGGTAGAGCGCTGTCTTTGCATGGCAGATGTCAGGGGTTCGACTCCCCTAAGCTCCACACCACACAGGCCCGGTGCCGCGGAATCCACGGATTCCGCGGCACCGGGCCTGCCGCGTGCCGTGCCGCTTCGCGCGGCCCTCCCGAAGCTCGACGGACGGCGACGGTCCGCCCCGCCCACCGGAGGGGAGGGCGGACGCCGGCGCAGTCAGCGCTCCTCGTCCGACGGGGCGGCCCCGGAGGAGGTGCCCTGGGTGTCGGTCTGGGCAGCCGTCGCCCCGGCCTTCGGCTCGGCGGACCCGGTCTCCTCCATGACGGCCGCGTCGTCGCCGACCTCGGTGGCGGCCGGGGGCTCGACCAGCCAGTCGGGGCTGGACTGCTTCTCCCACCACTTCCAGGCGGCCACCACGCCGCCGGCGACGACACCGACCACCATCAGCCGCTTGAACGCCCGGCCCCTGCGCGCCCGGCGGGCGTTGCGCCGTGCGAGCTTGCGGATGTCCTGGGCGGTCAGCTCACCGCGCAGCGCGGCGACGGCCGCGGTGGAGCGGGCCACCGCCGCCTCCCGTACCGGGCCGGCCGCGGCGCGGGCGGCCTCGACGCGGGGAGCCGCGTACTCGCTCGCCGTGCGCGCCGCCTCGCGGGTGCGGTGGGCGGCCCGGGAGGCGGCCAGGTCGACCGCGGGGGGCAGGGTCTCGCGGGCTTGCTCCAGCCGCGGCGCGACACGGGCGGCGTACTGTCCGCGCACCGTGGACCGGGCCTGTCCGGCCGCGAGGGCCACCTTCGGCGCCACCGCTTCCGCGGCGTGCCGCACGGTCTCCCTCGCGTTGTCGGTCGCGCTGCGCACGCTGTCCATGCGGGTCACGGGATCTCCTCCTCGTCGGTGGCGTGTGTCTTCCGCCTTCCACCCATGATGGAGATCATGCCTTCACAACAGTGTCGAGGCATGTCCCAACGGGCATACGGGCTATGCCGTACTTCCGCCGCTTGTCCCGTTGGCGGGGCTTCTGCGGTTCCCGCCCTCTCCGTCCTCTCCGTTCCCTCCGTCCTTGCCGCCGTCCACGCGCTCGCGCGGTTTGCGCGGTCCGCGTAGGCCACGGGGCCGCCGCGGCCCGCCCGGCGGGACCCCCGCCGAACGGCGCCGCGGGTTTGGCTGTGCGAGGATCGGGGGGTTCCGAAAGTGCAGACGGAAGGTAGACCGTGGCCGAGCAGCTCTACGCCACCCTGAAGACCAACCAGGGCGACATCACCATCCGGCTCTTCCCGGACCATGCGCCGAAGACGGTCAGGAACTTCGTCGAACTCGCCGAGGGCAAGCGCGAGTGGACCCACCCGGCCACCGGGAAGAAGTCCACGGACCGGCTGTACGACGGCACGGTCTTCCACCGGGTGATCAGCGGCTTCATGATCCAGGGCGGCGACCCGCTGGGCAACGGCACCGGCGGCCCGGGCTACGAGTTCGGTGACGAGTTCCACCCGGACCTGGCCTTCAACAAGCCGTACCTGCTGGCGATGGCCAACGCCGGTCCGGGCACCAACGGGTCGCAGTTCTTCATCACCGTCTCCCCGACGGCCTGGCTGACCGGCAAGCACACCATCTTCGGTGAGGTCGCCGACGAGGCGGGGCAGCGGGTCGTGGACGCCATCGCGGCCGCCCCGACCAACCAGCGCACCGACCGTCCGCTGCAGGACGTCGTGATCGAGTCGGTGGTCGTCGAGAAGCGCTGAGAAGCGCCGACCGGCCGACCGGAGCCGATCGGCGGGCGGCCCGGCCTCGCGCGCGCCGCGCGGCCGGGCCGCTCGCCGGGAACCCACCGCCTTCTCCGTCCGTAGGACGGAGGGGGCGGTGTTCTCCGTCCCCGTGGGTATGCCACGACCGTGGGCGGGGGGCGTGCCGTGTCCGTCGTGAGGGGGCGTTGAGGTGGCCATGGAGGATCAGCAGGACGGTGCGCGGCCGGGGATGCCGCGCTGCTACCGGCATCCCGACCGGGAGACCGGCATCTCCTGCGCCCGCTGCGACCGGCCGATCTGCCCCGAGTGCATGATCCCGGCCTCGGTCGGCTACCAGTGCCCCGAGTGCGTGCGCGGCGGCTTTGGTACGGGCCGCGCCGCGGGCGACGCCCGGCCGCGCACCCTGGCGGGCGGCGCCGTCGCCGCCGACCAGCGCCTGGTCACCAAGGTGCTGCTGGGGATCAACGCGGCGGTGTTCTTCGCGGTGCTCGCCGCCGACGACCGCTCGCTGCTCGGCGCGCTGACGATGCTGGGCTACGCCTACGATCCGGCGGCGGCCGACTGGGTCGGGGTCGCGGACGGCGAGTGGTACCGCATGCTGACCTCGGCCTTCCTGCACCAGGAGATCTGGCACATCGGCTTCAACATGCTGGCGCTGTGGTGGCTCGGGCCGCAGCTGGAGGCGGCGCTGGGCCGCTGGCGGTTCCTGGCGCTGTATCTGCTGTCCGCGCTGGGCGGCAGCGCGCTGACGTATCTGCTCGCCGCGCAGAACCAGGAGTCGCTGGGCGCCTCGGGCGCGATCTACGGGCTGTTCGGCGCCACCGCCGTGCTGGTGCGGCGGATGCGGTACGACATGCGTCCCATTCTGGTGCTGCTGGCGATCAACCTGCTCATCACCTTCAGGATCCCGAACATCGCCTGGGAGGCGCACATCGGCGGCCTGGTGGTGGGGGCGGTCATCGCCTACGCGATGGTGTACGCCCCGCGTGCCCGGCGCGCGCTGGTGCAGTACGGGACGATGGCCGCGGTGCTGCTGGTGATCGCGGTCGTCTGCGTGGTCCGCACGGTGGAACTGCTCGGCCGCTGACCGGCGGCCGCCGGCTGTCGACCGGTGGCCGACGGCTGCCGGCCACCGCGCACGAAGCTGTGGCCAGAGGTTATCCACAGCAGGTGACCGGTCTTGTGCATGGTGTGGGCGGCCGCCGGTACGGGGTTCCCGGCGGCCGCGCGCATGCGTGTTTCCCCAGGGTGACGGGGGTCGGGCCCACTCGTCTACCGAGGGTCACCAGTCATAACGACAGACAGGCTGAAGAAGTTATCCACAGATCTTCTGAAGTTTTCCCAGGGCTGTGGAAGACTTGTGGATAACGCTGCCGCGGGGGCGGAACCGGTCCGGTCGTGGCGGGTGCGGCGGGGTGTGGCGGGGTGTGGCGGCGACTACTTCCACTGGGTGGAGACGACGAACCCCGCCGCGATGAAGCCGAAGCCCACCACGATGTTCCAGTTGCCGAGCGACTGGACCGGCAGGTCGCCCGTCGTCACATAGAAGACGACGATCCATGCGAGTCCGATCAGGAACAGCGCCAGCATCAGCGGCGCGACCCAGCTCCGCCCCGAGGTGAGGCTGATGTTCGCGGCCTTCTTCGCCGGCGGCGGCGTGAACTCGTCCTTCTTGCGGATCCGTGACTTCGGCACGAGGGACTCTCCTGTCGATGCGCTGCGTGACCGCGCGGGCCTGTCCGTGATGGCCCTTCCCCGGCGGCCGGAGTCCGGTCCGGGGACCGGGGGAGGAGGCCGGGGAGGGGACGATTCCTGATTCCGCTAGCGTAGTACTTCCGCGTGCTGGAGGGAGACAAGGGTAAGGTGACCAATTCCCGCTTCCGGCCCGTCCGGCTCGCCACGGCGGGTGTCTTCGCCCTCGCCGGCTTCCTCTTCTGGATCAGCTTCAACACCGCCCAGGGCACCGACCTGCGCACCGACGACTCGATGCTGCGCCTGTCCGACCTCATCGAGGACCGCAGCGACGACATCGAGGCGCTGGACGAGTCCGTGGGCGCCCTGCGCCGTGAGGTCGACGCCCTCGCCCGGCGCGACAGCGGCGGCACGGAGAGCGAGAAGCGCGTCTTCGAGGAGCTGGAGCGGACCGCGGGGACGAGGAAGCTCTCCGGCTCCGGCCTCACCGTCACCCTCGACGACGCCCCGCCCGACGCCACCGCCCGTATGCCCGGCCTCCCCGAACCCCAGCCCAACGACCTCGTCGTCCACCAGCAGGACCTCCAGGCCGTGGTCAACGCGCTGTGGGCGGGCGGGGCCGAGGGCATGAAGGTCATGGACCAGCGGCTGATCTCCACCAGCGCGGTGCGCTGCGTGGGCAACACACTGATCCTCCAGGGCCGCCTGTACTCCCCGCCGTACACCGTCACCGCCGTCGGCGACCCCGACCGGATGCGCGAGGCGCTGGACGCCGCCCCCGCCGTCCGCAACTACCGGGAGTACGTCGACGCCTACGGCCTGGGCTGGTCGGTCGACGAGCACGACGAGGTGACCCTCCCCGGCTACTCGGGCGCGATCGACCTGACCCGGAGCACACCGGTGGACTAGGCGGCCCGCGGCCGGGCCGGACAGCCCGCGGCCGGGCCGCCGGTGGTCTGTGACGCATTGCGGGACTTGTGCCTCCCGCCGGGCCCGCGTACCCGTACTCTGGTTGCGCGAGTAACAGAAGGGACGGCTACACGGCATGTACGGCTGGATCTGGCGGCATCTGCCGGGCAACACGCCCGTACGGGCGCTGCTCTCGTTCGTGCTGGTCCTGGCGGTTGTCTACGTGCTCTTCCAGTACGTCTTCCCCTGGGCGGAGCCACTGCTCCCGTTCGGCGACGTGACGGTCGACGAGGGCCGGGCCGGATCGGGGCAGGGACGATGAGCGCGCGCATCCTGGTCGTCGACAACTACGACAGCTTCGTCTTCAACCTCGTCCAGTACCTCTACCAGCTCGGCGCCGAGTGCGAGGTGCTCCGCAACGACGAGGTCCGCCCCGAGCACGCGCGGGACTCCTTCGACGGAGTGCTGCTCTCCCCCGGGCCGGGCACGCCCGAGGAGGCCGGGGTCTGCGTCGAGATGGTCCGGCACTGCGCCGCCAGTGGTGTGCCGGTCTTCGGCGTCTGCCTGGGCATGCAGTCCATGGCCGTGGCGTACGGCGGTGTGGTGGACCGGGCGCCGGAGCTGCTGCACGGCAAGACGTCGCTGGTCAGCCATGGCGACGGCGGTGTCTTCGCCGGGCTGCCCTCCCCCTTCACCGCAACCCGCTACCACTCGCTCGCCGTCGAGCCCGCCACCGTCCCGGCGGAGCTGGAGGTCACCGCGTGGACGGAGACGGGCGTGGTCATGGGGCTGCGCCACCGCGAACTGCCCGTGGAGGGCGTGCAGTTCCACCCCGAGTCGGTGCTCACCGAGTGGGGCCATCTGATGCTCGCCAACTGGCTCGCGGAGTGCGGTGACACCGGCGCCGTGGAGCGCTCGCGGGGGTTGGCCCCCGTGGTCGGGGCGTGACGGCCCTGCGTCCGGAGGGCACCCACGGGGCTGACCCGCTCGCCGGGCGCCACCGGGCCGGCCCGCCCGCCGACGCCGACATCGACGCCGACATCGACGCCTACGCCGACGCCTATGCCGAGCAGGCCGAGCAGCAGGCCTTCGAGGCCGCGGTGGGACGGCTCGCCGATCCGCTGAACGACCCGCTGCCGGGGCAGGAGCCGGTACGGGGGGAGGAGCGGCCGAGGCCGTACGCGCCCTACGCCGATCCGTACGCGCCCGGCGCCGGTCCGTACGCGGAGCCCTACGCGGAGACGTACCGACCGACCACACCCGAGCCCGCTCCCGTCCCCGCTCCCGTCCCCGAGCCCCGGCCCGCGCCGGTGTCCGCGCCCGCCCTCGACGACGAGACGATGACGCTGCGGCAGGCGCACCTCCCGGCGGACGAGACGATGGCGCTGCGCCGGGTGGAGGCCCCGCCCCCGGCACCGCACGAGGGGTCACCCGCCGCCGAGCCCGCCCCTGGGTCCGTCTCCGGGGCCGCGGCCGAATCGGCGCCGGCCTCCGGCGCGCCCCGTCCCGGCGGCCGTGCCGCGCGGCGGCGGGCGGCACGGGCGAGCCGGGAGAGCCCGATGGTGGTCGCCAGCCGGGTCCTCGGAGAGCTGTTCATCACCCTCGGCGTGGTGATGCTGCTGTTCGTCTCCTACCAGCTGTGGTGGACGAACGTGATCGCCAACCACCAGGCGGGCGACGAGACGGAGAAGCTGGAGCAGCGGTGGGGCGAGAAGGGGGACGAGGACAGCCGTGACCCCGGGGTCTTCTCCGCCGGCGAGGGCTTCGCGATCATGCACATCCCCAAGCTGGACGTGAAGGTGCCCGTCGCCGAGGGCGTGGACGAGGACGGCGTCCTCGACCGGGGCATGGTCGGCCACTACGGCGAGGACCCCCTGAAGACGGCGATGCCCTGGGACGACAAGGGCAACTTCGCGGTGGCCGGGCACCGCAACACCCACGGCGAGCCGTTCCGCTACATCAACAAACTCGACCCGGGCGACCCGATCGTGGTGGAGACCAAGGACACCTACTACGTCTACGAGATGGCCAACCGCCTCGACTCCACCCTGCCCTCGAACGTCAGCGTCATCGACCCCGTCCCCGAGGGATCGGGGTTCACCGGGCCGGGGCGGTACATCACCCTGACCACCTGCACGCCCGAGTTCACCTCGAAGTACCGGATGATCGTCTGGGGGAAGCTGGCCGAGGAGCGCCCGCGCAGCGAGGGGAAGCCGGACGCCCTCGTCCGATAGCCTGCGCGCAGGAACTGTGGAGGGGAACGGGCGGTGCGTCGGGTGGCAGTGATCGACCAGGACAACGGTTCGCGGACGGATCCGCCGCCCCCGCCCCGCCGTCGGCGCCCGTGGCTTCCGGCCGTCGTCAGCCTGCTGGGCGAGCTGCTGATCACCGCCGGTGTGGTGCTGGGCCTCTTCGTCGCCTACTCGCTGTGGTGGACGAACGTGATCGCCAACCGCGAGGCCGAGCGCGACGGCAACGAGGTGCGCGAGAGCTGGGCGGAGGACGGGCCGGGCGGCGAGGAGAAGAAGGAGTACGAGGGCGGGGACGGCGTCGGCTTCCTCCATGTGCCGTCGATGGGCGGCGAGGTGCTGATCAAGAAGGGCACCGACACCGAGGAGCTGAACAAGGGCGTCGCCGGCTACTACACCGACCCCGTGGAGGCCGCGCCGCCGTGGGAGGGCGAGGGGAACTTCTCACTGGCCGCGCACCGCGACGGCCACGGCGCCAAGTTCCACGACATCCACAAGATCGACGAGGGTGACCCGATCGTGGTGGAGACCGAGGACACCTGGTACGTCTACAAGGTCTACGAGACGCTCCCCAGGACATCCAAGTACAACGTCGGCGTACTGGCGGACATCCCCGAGGAGTCGGGGAAGAAGAAGCCCGGCCGGTACATCACCCTGACGACCTGTACCCCCATCCTCACCTCCGACTACCGCTACATCGTCTGGGGCGAGCTGGTGCGCACCGAGAAGGTGGACGAGCGGCGTACCCCGCCGAAGGAACTGCGCTGACCTGTACGCGCTGACCGGTAAGCGCTGAGCGGTGGGATCCGGCCGCCGCTCAGCACGTACCGCCCGCGCCACCGCCCCGTCCGGGGACGGGGACGGAACGCCCGAGGGCCCCGACCGGAAGCGACCGGTCGGGGCCCTCGGCTGTGTGCCGCGTGCGTACAGGCCTCACGGACCTCACGGACCTCACGGGCGGCGGGCGCCCGGCGGGATCAGCCGCCCCCGCCGGTCATCCCCTCGATGAAGCCGCCGCCACCGCCCGGCCCGCCGTCCCCGCCGCCGAAGGTGCGCACGGTGACCGTCTCGCCCTTCTTCAGCTGGGTGCCGGCGGGCGGGTCGGTGGTGAGGACGACGGCCTTGTCGTCGCCCGGACCCGACACGGCGACGTTGAAGCCGGCGTCCTGGAGCGCCTTGCGGGCGTCCTTGAGCGGTGTGCCCGCCGCGATGGCCGGGACGGCCACCTGCTCCTCGGCGGGCGCCTTGGCCACGATCAGGGTGATGGGGGTGTCCGCCTCGACCTTCTGGTTCCCCGGGGGGTCCTGCTTGAGGACAGTGTTCGGGGGCTGCTCCGCGTTCTCCTGCTCGGCACGCGAGATGTTGGTGAAGCCCGCGTCCTGCAGCTGCTTCTTGGCCGCCTCGAAGTCCTGCCCGACGACGGGAGGCATGGTCGGCCGCGGGTCCTCCCTGGCCACCGTGATGGTGACGGTGGTGCCCGGCTTCGCCTTCTCCCCGCTGCCCGGGTCCTGCTCGGTGACGGTGCCGGCCGGCTGCTCCGAGACCTCGGTCTCGCGCTCGACCTCGAAGCCCGCGTCCTTCAGTTCCTGCTCGGCGTCGTCCGCCGTCTCGCCGACGACGTCCGGGATCTCGACCTCGCTGGGACCCTTGGACATGATCAGGGTGATCGTCTCACCCTCCTCGACCTCGGTCCCGGCCGCCGGGTCGGTCCTGCAGACGGTGCCTTCCTTCTCCTCGCAGAACTCGCTGGTGCCCTTGGCGACCTCGAGTCTGGAGTTGACGGCCTTCTGCTCGGCCTCCTCGAAGGTGTTCCCGATCATGTTCGGCACCTTCGCGTTGTTGTCGGTGGGGCTGAAGATCACCTTGCCGATGAACACCGCGCCGATCAGCACCAGGATGCCGCCGAGGACCAGCAGGATCGTGGAGAGCTGGTTACGGCCCCCGCCGCCGCGCCGCCGGTCGGGCCGCTCGTCGTAGCCGTAGCCGCCGTCGTCCTCGCGCATCGGCGGCAGCATCGAGGTCTGGGCGGACACCGGGGCCGTGGCGCGCAGGGCGGTGGTGGGCTGGTCGTCGGGGTGGTAGCCGCCGCCCGCGCCGTAGCCGGCCGCACCCATGGCCGCCGCGGCGCCGACCGGCTGGCCGTCGAGGGCCGCCTCGATGTCGGCGCGCATCTCGTCGGCGGACTGGTAGCGGTAGTCCGGGTCCTTCACCAGCGCCTTGAGGACGATGGCGTCCATCTCGGGCGTGATCTCGGGGTCGAAGGAGCTGGGCGGCTGCGGCTCCTCCCGCACATGCTGGTACGCCACCGCGACGGGGGAGTCCCCGACGAACGGGGGCCGCACCGTCAGCAGCTCGTACAGCAGGCAGCCGGTGGAGTACAGGTCGGAGCGGGCGTCGACCGTCTCGCCCTTGGCCTGCTCCGGGGAGAGGTACTGGGCGGTGCCGATGACGGCGGCGGTCTGGGTCATGGTCATGCCGGAGTCGCCCATGGCACGGGCGATGCCGAAGTCCATCACCTTGACCTGCCCGGTGCGCGTCAGCATGACGTTCGCGGGCTTGATGTCGCGGTGGACGATGCCGTTGCGGTGCGAGTACTCCAGCGCCTGGAGGATGCCGACGCACATCTCCAGGGACCGCTCGGGCAGCAGCTTGCGCCCGGAGTGCAGCAGCTCCCGCAGGGTCGAGCCGTCCACGTACTCCATGACGATGTACGGGATGGAGATCCCGTCGACGTAGTCCTCGCCGGTGTCGTAGACGGCGACGATCGCCGGGTGGTTGAGCGAGGCGGCGGACTGGGCCTCACGGCGGAAACGAGCCTGGAACGTGGGGTCGCGCGCGAGGTCCACCCGGAGGGTCTTCACCGCGACGGTGCGGCCCAGGCGGGTGTCGTGGGCGAGGTAGACCTCGGCCATACCACCCCGGCCGAGCACCGAGCCCAGCTCGTACCGGCCGCCGAGGCGACGCGGCTCTTCCATAGTCTCCAGCCCTCTCCGTGCGTCCTGACCGTCTCCCTGCGCGGTCCGGCGGTGCTGCTCGGCATACGGTACCCGGACCGTGTGATGGGCCGGGATACGACCGCTGATGTGACCGCTGATGTGACCGTCGGCGTGACCGCCGAGGTGACCGGGCCTCCCGGTCACCTCCTGCCGTCGAGAGCCGCCTCCATCATGGCCTTGGCCACCGGGGCGGCCAGCTTGCTGCCCGCGATGTCGTCGCGGAGGACATCGGCGCTCTCGACGACGACCGCGACGGCGATCGGGGTCGAGCCGTCGGAGGTCTTGGCGTACGAGATGAACCACGCGTACGGGTTCTTCTCGTTGTTCTCACCGTGCTGCGCGGTACCGGTCTTGCCGCCCACCGTGACGCCGTCGATCTGCGCGGGGACTCCCGTGCCCTTCTCGACGACCGTCTCCATCATCTGCTGGAGCTTCTGGGCGTTCTCCGCCGAGGCGACCTCGCCCATCTCCCTGGGCTTGTGCTCCTCGACGACGTTGAGGCCCGGGGCGATGAGCTGGTCCATCATGTACGGCTCCATCATCTTGCCGTCGTTGGCGACGGCGGCGGCCACCATGGCCATCTGGAGCGGGGTGGCGCGGTTGGACGCCTGGCCGATGCCGGCCATGGCGTTCTGCGGCCGGTTGTCCTCGGGGTAGACGGACTCGGCGGCGCGGACCGGGACGAAGTGCTCCTGGTTGAAGCCGAACCGCTCGGAGTACTCGATCATCTTCTCGTTGCCGAGCTCGTCGCTGATCTTGGCGAAGACGGTGTTGCACGACCACTGCATGGCCACCCGCAGCGAGGCGTCCTCACAGGGGTGGTTGCCGTCGTTGCCCAGGTCGGTGGTGCTCTGCGGCAGCCGGTACGGGTCCGGGGTGTCGGTCTTCTCGTCGATGTCGTACATGCCGCTCTCCAGCGCCGCGGCGGCCGTGACGACCTTGAACGTCGAGCCGGGCGGATAGGTCTGCCGCAGCGCCCGGTTGAGCATCGGCTCGTCCTCGTCCTTCAGCAGGGAGTTCCACTTCTCCGCGTCCTTGGAGGAGTTCCCCGCGAAGGAGGACGGGTCGTAGGAGGGGGTGCTGACCAGACCCAGGATCGCGCCCGTCTCGGGGTTGATCGCGACGGCCGCGCCCTTCTTGTCGCCCATCGTCTCGAAGCCGGCCTTCTGGACGTCGGCGTCCAGCGTCGTGACGACGTTGCCGCCCTTCTGGTCCTCGCCGGTGAACATGTCGATGGTCTGGTTGAAGAACAGCCGGTCGTCGTCGCCGGTGAGGATGCCGTCGTAGATGGCCTCGAGCTGGGTGGCACCGAAGGCCTGGGAGGCGTAGCCGGTCACCGGGGCCCAGATCTCGCCGTTCTTGTACGTCCGCTTGTACTTGAAGTCGGTGCCCTCGGTCGCCTTCGAGCCGGTGACGGCCTTGCCGTCGACGATGATGTTGCCGCGCGGCTGGGCGTACCGCTCGATGGCGACACGGCGGTTCTTCGGGTCGTTCCTCAGCTCGTCGCCCTGGGCGAACTGGATCCAGTTGCTGCGGACCATCAGGGCGACCATGAGCAGACCGCAGAAGATGGCGACACGGCGCAGGGGCTTGTTCACGATCGGACCACCTGGGTCATCTCGGCATCGGGTGAGGGCGCGGGGGCGGGGGCGGGTCGCCGTGCGGTGTCGCTGATCTTCAGCAGGATCGCGACCAGTGCCCAGTTGGAGATGACGGACGAACCGCCCTGCGCGAGGAAGGGCATGGTCATACCGGTCAGCGGGATCAGGGCCATCACACCGCCGGCCACCACGAAGACCTGGATGGCGAAGGCCGAGGACAGCCCGACGGCCAGCAGCTTGCCGAACGGGTCGCGGGCGGCCAGGGCGGTGCGGATGCCGCGCTCGACCAGCAGGCCGTACAGCAGCAGTATCGCCATGACGCCGGTCAGCCCCAGCTCCTCGCCGACGGTGGCGAAGATGTAGTCGCTCTTGGCGGCGAAGCCGATCAGGTCCGAGTGGCCCTGCCCCAGACCGGCACCGAGCATCCCTCCGGAGCCGAAGGCCCACATGGCGGCCGCGGGCTGGTTGACCTGGCCGGTCTCGCGGACGGTGTGGAACGGGTCGAGCCAGTCCTGGACACGGCCCTGCACATGGGGCTCGAAGCTGGCCACGGCCACCGCGCCGACGACGGCCAGGGTGAGGCCGAAGAGGATCCAGCTGGTGCGCTCGGTGGCCACGTAGAGCATCACCACGAAGAGGCCGAAGAAGAGCAGCGAGGTGCCCAGGTCGGTCTCGAAGACCAGGATGAGCACGCTCAGGGCCCAGATCGCCAGAATCGGGCCCAGGTCGCGGCCGCGCGGCAGGTACAGGCCCAGGAAACGGCGGCTGGCCAGTGCCAGGGCGTCCCGCTTGACCATCAGGTAGCCGGCGAAGAAGACCGCGATGATGATCTTGGCGAACTCACCGGGCTGGATGGACATTCCGCCGATGGTGATCCAGATCTTCGCGCCGTAGACCGCCGGGAAGAACATCGGCAGGATCAGCAGGATCAGCGCGACGACCATGGAGATGTAGGTGTAGCGCTGCAGAATGCGGTGGTCCTTGAGGAAGACCAGCACCCCGAGGAAGAGCGCTATCCCCAGCGCGGACCACATCAGCTGGTTGGGCGCGGCGATCCCGTCCCCGCGCAGGGCGAGTCTCTCCGACTGGTCGAGCCGCCAGATCAGCACCAGCCCCAGCCCGTTGAGGAGCGTGGCGATCGGCAGCATCAGCGGGTCGGCGTACGGAGCGAATCTGCGCACCACGAGGTGGGCCACGCCGGCCATCAGACCGAGGCCGAGGCCGTAGCCGAGCATGCCCGCGGGCATCTCGCCGTTGATGGCCAGGCCCACGTTGGCGTAGGCGAAAACCGGGATCAGCACGGCGAAGACGAGCATCGCCAGCTCGGTGTTGCGGCGGCTGGGCAGGCCTCCGGGGGAGATCGTCGTGTTGCTGCCGGTGGTCCCGGTGGCTTGACTGGTGCTCATGGCGTGCGGCCCCCTATCACGTGGTGCACTGCTTGGCGAGCCTCTGCTGCTCCTCCGGGAGGGTGGGGCCGGGAGTGGGAGCGGTCGGGCTCTTGACGCTGGCGGTGGCGGCGGAGTTGAGGGAGTCGGGAGAGGACGCGGCCGGGTCGGGGGAGGCGGACGGCTCGGAGCGCTCGCCGGCCCCGGCGCCCTCGCGGGCGGAGCCGCTCTCGTCGGCCTTCCCGGCCTCCGCCTCCGCGCGCTCCTTCGCCCTGCGCTGGGCGGCGACGATCTCGCAGACCTCGGCCTGCTCCGCCAGCTTCTCCAGCCGGTTCTCCGCCTGGGTGAGGCTGTCCATGGAGATTCCGGCCTCGACCTCGTTGCGCTGGTAGGTCGGAAGGTACTTGAGTTCGACCGGCGAACTCCGCTCGACCTCGCTGAGCTGGATCCAGGCCAGCTTCTGGCTGATGCCGCGGTAGATCGCGACGCGGTCGCCGTCGGCCCCGACGTAGAACTGGGTCTGGGTCCATCTGTGGGCGCCGTACAGGCCGCCGCCGAGCAGGCCGAGGACGAGCAGGGCGAGGAAGATCCGCTTCAGCCACCTGAACCGCTTGCGCGGCTTGGCGAAGTCGCCCTCGGCGTAGGCGCCGAACGCTCCGGCGGGCGGGGTGGTGCCACCGCTGCCGGGCGGGCCGAAGCTTCCCTGCGGGCCTTCGGCCGACTGCTGCTGGGGCACTCCGCCGCGGCCGAGTTCGGCGGCGCGGGCGGCGGGGGTCCGGAGGGCGCCGGGGTCGCCGAGCTGCTGCTGGTTCTCGGCGACGGCGCCGACGATGACCGGGGTGTCGTTGAGCCGGCCGGCGAGGGTGTCGTCGCCGACGTCCAGGACGTCCGCGACGATGCAGGTGATGTTGTCGGGACCGCCGCCGCGCAGGGCGAGCTGGATCAGCTCCTGCACGGTCTCGTGCGGCTCCTGGTGGGCGGCGAGGGTCTCCTCCATCGTCTGGTGGCTGACGACGCCGGACAGGCCGTCGGAGCACAGCAGATAGCGGTCCCCGGCCCGCACCTCGCGGATGGACAGGTCCGGCTCCACGTGGTCGCCGCTGCCCAGCGCGCGCATCAGCAGGGAGCGCTGCGGGTGGGTGGTGGCCTCCTCCTCGGTGATCCGGCCCTCGTCCACCAGGCGCTGGACCCAGGTGTGGTCCTGGGTGATCTGGGTGAGCCGGCCGTCGCGCAGCAGATACGCGCGGGAGTCGCCGACGTGCACCAGGCCGAGCCGCCGGCCCGTCCACAGCAGGGCGGTGAGCGTGGTGCCCATGCCCTCCAGCTGCGGGTCCTCCTCGACCATGACGCGCAGCTGCTCGTTGGCGCGCTGCACCGCCGTTCCCAGCGAGGTGAGCAGGTCGGAGCCGGGGACGTCGTCGTCCAGCTGCACGAGGATCGAGATCACCTCCGAGCTGGCGACCTCGCCGGCGGCCTGGCCGCCCATCCCGTCGGCGATCGCGAGCAGCCGGGGACCGGCGTAGCCGGAGTCCTCGTTGCCCTCGCGGATCATGCCTCTGTGCGATCCGGCGGCGAAGCGCAGTGACAGACTCATGCGCACCTCGCCCGTCGGCTCCGGGTACATCCGCACGGTGCCCACCCTCCGGTCGTCATGGTCGCGTTCACTACTTCCGCAGCTCGATGACCGTCTTGCCGATGCGGATCGGCGCACCGGGCGGGATCGGTGTCGGTGTGGTGAGCCGGGTCCGGTCCAGGTACGTGCCGTTGGTGGAGCCCAGGTCCTCGACGATCCACTGGCCGTCGCGGTCCGGGTAGATCCTGGCGTGGCGGCTGGAGGCGTAGTCGTCGTCCAGCACGATCGTCGAGTCGTGGGCCCGGCCGAGCGTGATGGTCTGGCCCTGGAGGGCCACGGTGGTGCCGGTGAGCGACCCCTCGGTGACCACCAGCTTGGTCGGGGCGCCGCGGCGCTGCCGCCCGCCGCGGGCCGCCTGCTGCGGGGCCTGGCGCGGCTGGGGAGGGCGCTGGGCCTCGGCGCGGCGGGCCGTGCGCTGGGTCACGCGGGTGCCGAAGAGGTCGCTCCTGATGACCTGCACGGTCACGATGACGAACAGCCACAGTACGGCGAGAAAACCCAACCGCATGACCGTCAGGGTCAGCTCTGACATTGCCCCCGCTTCACCCTTCGGCTTGCCGGTAAATGATCGTGGTGCTGCCCACGACGATGCGTGAGCCGTCGCGGAGCGTAGCGTGCGTGGTGTGCTGTCCGTCCACCACGATGCCGTTGGTGGAGCCCAGATCCTGGACCGTCGCCGGATTTCCGGCCCTGATCTCGCAGTGGCGCCGCGAGACACCGGGATCGTCGATCCGCACGTCGGTCTCGGTGGAGCGGCCCAGCACCAGGGTGGGGCGGGAGATCTGGTGGCGGGTGCCGTTGATCTCGATCCAGCGGCGGGTCCGGCCGGGCGGCACCGGAGCGCCGGGGGCGTGCCCGGGGGGCGGTCCGGCGGGCATGGGAGGCGGACCGGCCGGGCGCTGTGGCGGGTACCCGTAGCCGCCGGGGGCTCCGGGGGCTCCGGGGGCGTGTGCGGGAGGCGGCGCGCCGTGCGGGGACTGGTGCTGGGAGGTGCTGGAGGCGAGGGTGCGGCTGCGCACCCGGTACAGGCCGGTGTCGAGGTCGTCGGCCCGCTCCAGGCCGACCTTGACCGAGCCCATGAACGTGTAGCGCTGCTGCTTGGCGTACTCGCGCACCATGCCGGCCAGCTCGTCGCCGAGCTGCCCGGAGTAGGGGCTGAGGCGCTCGAAGTCCGGTGCGCTGAGCTGGACGACGAAGTCGTTGGGGACGACCGTCCGCTCCCGGTTCCAGATGGTGGCGTTGTTGTCGCACTCGCGCTGGAGGGCGCCCGCGATCTCGACGGGCTGCACCTCGGATTTGAACACCTTGGCGAAGGTGCCGTTGACGAGACCCTCGAGACGCTGCTCGAAGCGCTTCAGAACTCCCACGGTGCACCTCCTTCCCCGATGCCCACGGCTTCAGTGCGCCGGTCGCGGTCGCGCACGACGCGTTGCCTTCCGATACTGCTTACTGATCGTATCCACGCGCGGGGTGAACGGCTGGTTCCCCACCGGGGCCCGGCGCGCGGGTGTCAACCCTCACACGGATCGTAGAGGTGGCACGGGACCAGTGTCCCAAACCGTGGGCGGTCGATATGGGTGTGAGACCACCCCGGACAGCGTGCTAATGTTCTGTGTGTCGCCAGGCGATCCCGCCGGACCGGACGAGAGCAGTCCGGAGGGTGTGGGAGAATCAGAGCGGCAACACCCATGCGCGGGTGGCGGAATAGGCAGACGCGCTGGATTCAGGTTCCAGTGCCCGAAAGGGCGTGGGGGTTCAACTCCCCCCTCGCGCACAGAGAGACGAGCCTCTCACGGTGACGAAAGTCACCGTGAGAGGCTCGCTTCGTTTTCCGGGCGGTCGCGGTTCCGGACCGGTCGCGGTTCCGGGGCGGTCCGGGGCTGCCCGGCGCCGGGCCGAGGGGTACCTTCGAGTCCGCTGATCGTCGCGGTCGGCGCGGGTCCGCCCCGGTCGGTGCGCTGGCCCGCCGCCGACCGCTGGTAAGGAGCAGGGGGTGGGGGCCGTGGACGAGCGGCTGCCGTATGTGCCGGGCTTCGCGGACCGGAGGAGCCCGCGGGCACCGAAGCGGGAGGGCAGGGCGCTGCGGGAGGCGGTGCCCAGGCGGGCGCACGCCGGGTTCTTCGAGGCTCCGGGGCGGCCGGACGCGGTGACGGCCGTGGAGGAGTCCAACCGGGGCCGGATCGGGGAACTGGTGCCGATCCGGGTCGGCCGGATGGTCGCCTCCCCCTTCGCGTTCCTGCGCGGCTCCGCCGGGCTGATGGCGTACGACCTGGCGCACGGCACACCCGCCACCGGTGTCGGCGCGCAGATCTGCGGTGACGCGCACGCCGCGAACTTCGGCCTCTACGGCGACGCCCGCGGCGGACTGACCATCGACCTGAACGACTTCGACGAGACCGTGCGCGGCCCCTGGGAGTGGGACCTCAAGCGGCTGGCCGCCTCCCTGGTGCTGGCCGGGCGGGAGGCGGGTGCGGACGAGGACGTGTGCCGGACGGCGGCCTGCGACGCGGCCGGCGCCTACCGGCACACCCTGCGGCTGCTGGCGAGGATGCCGGCGGCCGACGCCTGGAACGCCGTCGCCGACGAGGAACTCGTCTCGCACGCCGACGCCCACGACCTGCTGGGCACCCTCCGGCGGGTCTCGGAGAAGGCCCGGCGCAACACCAGTGCGCGCTTCGCCGCCAAGTCCACCCGGGAGACCGGCGACGGCGGCCGGGTCTTCGTGGACGCCCCGCCGGTGCTGCGCAGGGCGTCGGACGAGGAGGCGGCGGCCGTGGCCGCCTCGCTGGAGGAGTACCTGGGAACGCTGCCCGAGGACCGGCTGCCGCTGCTGGCGCGGTACGCGATCCACGACGTGGCGTTCCGGGTCGTGGGCACCGGCAGCGTGGGCACGCGCTCGTACGTGGTGCTGCTCCTGGACCACCGGGGCAAGCCGCTGGTGCTCCAGGTGAAGGAGGCGCGGCCGTCGGTGCTGCGGCCGTACACGGCCCTGACGGGCATCACCGGGCCGGAGGCGGAGCCGGGGCCGGAGTCGGGTGCGGGGCACGAGGGACACGAGGGGCGCCGGGTGGTGCTGGGGCAGCAGCGCATGCAGGTGGTCTCCGACACGCTGCTGGGGTGGACGACGGTGGAGGGGCGGCCGTACCAGGTGAGGCAGTTCCGCAACCGCAAGGGCAGCGTGGACCCCGCGGCGCTGGGCGCCGACGAGATCGACGACTACGCGCGGATGACCGGGGCCCTGCTGGCCCGTGCGCACTCCCACAGCGCCGATCCGCTGCTGCTGGCGGGGTACTGCGGCAAGTCGGAGGAACTGGACGAGGCGGTGGCCGCCTTCGCGGTCGCCTACGCCGACCGTACCGAGAGGGACCACGCGGAGCTGGCGGCCGCGGTGCGCGCCGGGCGGCTGCCGGCCGAGCGGGAGGTGTGAGGACGGGACGCGGGGCCGCGCTTGAGGGGCCGCGGGGGCCCGCGGGGGCCTGCGGGAGCCTGCGCGGAGGCGGGAGTGCAGGCGGGTTGTGAGGGCGGGATGTGGGGCCCGGGCAGGGGGAGCCGTAGGCTGGCCGGGTGGTGCCGCCGTCCGGCCGGGGACCTTCCCGGTGGCCGCGGCGCGAATCCCGGTCAGGGTCACGGTCAGGGCCGGGGCGCAGTGGAACGCCGTCGCGAGGAAGCCCGTGGATCCGGAAGCCCAGCAGGAAGCCCGGCAGGCCGGGCACGAACCGCACGAGCCGCACGAACCGCAGGACGCGCCGGAGGCCGCCCCGAGCGCCGACGGGGAGGCCGTCGAGCGTCTGGAGCGGGCCGTGCGCGCGGCCGAGACGGCGCTGATCGAGTACGAGATCGCCGTGGAGACCTTCCGGGTCGAGGTGGAGAACTTCTCCCGGCTGCACGAGCAGCGGCTCGGCCCGCTGTACGGCCGGATCGAGGAACTGGACGTCCTGATCGCCGAGGCGCTGGCCGCGTGCACCGGCGACCCCGAGGACGTGCGCAGGGCGCGCGAGGCCCGTGCGTCCTTCCTGCCGATGCCGGCCGTGGAGGAGCTGTACCAGGGCTGGATGGACTCCGCCGGGCTGCCGCCGGAGGCCGTCGCGATGCTCACCGGGCAGCGGGTGCGGCCTCCGGAGCGGGTGCGGCCCAGCGAGCGGGCCAGGCGTCTGTACCGGGAGCTGGTGCGCTCCGCGCATCCGGACCTGGTGCAGGACGAGGCGGAGCGCGGGCGGCGCGAGGAGTTCATGACCCGGGTGAACAAGGCGTACTCCGACGGTGACGAGGAGACGCTCGCCGCGCTGGCCGAGGAGTGGACCGCGGGGCCGCCGACCGTAGCGGAGCGGGCGGCCGCCCGCGGCGAGGAGCTGTACGCGCGCCTGGAGTGGCTGGCGCGGCGCAAGGAGACGCTGGCCGCGGCCGTGGCGGAACTGGAGGAGGGCGCGATCGGCTCCATGCTCAGGCTCGCGCCCGACGATCCGGACGGCCTGCTGGAGGAGATCGCCGGGCGGCTGCGCGAGCGGATCGCCGAGAAGGAGGCGCGTCTGGCCGAGCTGAACGGCCGGATGGGGCAGGCGGGGTGGACCGGCCACCAGGCGGAGCGGCCGGGGCCGACGGGTTAGGTTCCCGGCCGGTGGCCGGGCGGGGCGTCCGGCCGGAGCGTGCGAGTGTGCGAGTGTGCGAGACGGCGCCGGAGGACCGGGGCCGGGTGAGAGGGGCGTGACCTGATGCAGTACGGCCGGATTCCTTCGGTGGAGGCCACGGCGGTGCCGTCGGAGGGCCTGCTGCTGGACGTCCGGGAGGACGACGAGTGGGCGGCCGGGCACGCCGAGGCGGCCCTGCACGTGCCGATGAGCGAGTTCGTGGAGCGGTTCGGCGAGGTGACCGAGAAGGCCGCGGATCGGCGGGTGTACGTGGTCTGCCGGGTCGGCGGCCGGTCGGCGCAGGTCACGCGGTACCTGCTGGGGCAGGGCATCGACGCGGTGAACGTCGACGGCGGCATGCTGGCCTGGGAGGCGGCCGGGAAGCCGCTGGTGAACGACGGGCAGGGGCCCGCCCACGTGGCGTGAGGTGTGAGCGAGAGGGGCCCGGCGCGGGGTCGGAGTGCGCCGGGCCCGCCGGCTGTGCGAAAGCCGGCCGTACGGAAGGGCCGTGGGCCGTACCGCCTGAGAAGCCCTGAGGTGCTCTGAGGGGCCCTGAGGTGCTCTGAGACGCCCTGAGGCGCTCTGAGGGGCACCGGGGAACAGGGGGCTCCTCAGGCGTCGAAGTCCACCTCGACGGCCTCGGTGACCGGCCGTGACTGGCAGGCCAGCACATACCCCGCCGAGACCTCCTCCGGCTCCAGGGCGAAGTTGCGGTCCATGCTCACCTCGCCGGACACCAGCCGCACACGGCAGGTGCCGCACACCCCGCCCTTGCAGGCGTAGGGCGCGTCGGAGCGGTTGCGCAGCACCGTCTCCAGCAGCGTCTCGCCCTCGGCGGCGGGCCAGACGCCCATCCGGCCGTCGAGCGTGGCGGTGAGCTTGGAACCGCCCGGCGCGGTACGGGCGGCAGTCCGCTGCTCCGCGGCCGGGGAGGCGTCGTCCACATGGAAGATCTCCTGGTGGACCGCGGCGGCGGGCACCCCGAGCGCGGTCAGCGCGCGCTCGGACTCCCGTACCAGCCCGTGTGGCCCGCACAGGAACCAGCCGTCCACGTCGGGCACCGGCAGCAGGGCGGGCAGCAGGTCGGCGAGGCGCTCGGCGTCGAGCCGCCCGGTGGGCAGGCCCGCCTGGCGCTCCTCGCGGGAGAGCGTGTGCACCAGATGGAAGCGGTCCGGGTGGCGGTCCTTCAGCTCGGCGACCTCGTCCAGGAACATCGCCGACGCCGCGGTGCGGTCGGTGCGGATCAGGCAGAACCGGGCGTCCGGCTCCTCGGCCAGCAGCGTGGCGGCGATGGACAGCACCGGCGTGATACCGCTGCCGCCGACGACAGCCGCGAAGCGGCCGGGGCGGGGACGCAGGGTGAAGCGGCCCGTCGGGGGCATCACGTCGACCGTGTCCCCGGCGGACAGCTCCTTGACGGCGTGGACGGAGAACGCGCCGCCCTCCACCAGCCGGATGCCGACCCGGAGCACCGGCTCGGCGGGCGCGGGGACGGCGGGGGAGCAGACGGAGTAGGTGCGGCGCACCTCCGCGCCGTCCACCTCGCGCCGCAGGGTGACGTGCTGGCCCGGGACGTGGCGGAAGGTGTCGTGCAGCTCGGGCGGCACCTCGAACGCCACGGCCACCGAGTCGTCCGTGAGCCGCTCGACCTCGCGGACCCGGAGCGGATGGAACCTCATAGCAGCTCCTTGAAGTGGTCGAACGGCTCCCGGCAGGAGGCGCAGCGGCGCAGCGCCTTGCAGGCGGTGGAGGAGAAGCGGCTGAGCAGGGTGGTGTCGGTCGAGCCGCAGTGGGGACAGCGGATGGCCAGGTCCACCGTGACCGGACCGCCACCGTCGGAGGCACCCGCGCCGGGCCGGGGCGGGGCTATCCCGAACTCGGCCAGCTTGCGGCGGCCCTCGGCGGTGATCGCGTCCGTCGTCCAGGGCGGGGAGAGGACCGTGCGGACCGTCACCTCCGCCACACCGTGCTCGCGCAGCGCCCGCTCCACGTCGGCGGACATCGCCTCCACCGCCGGGCAGCCGGTGTAGGTGGGGGTCAGCTCGACCTCCACCCGGCCGGGCCCGGTCATGTGCAGACCGCGCAGCACTCCCAGCTCGGCCAGGGACACCACCGGCAGTTCCGGGTCCGGGACGGAGCCGGCGATCTCACGCAGCTCCGCCTCCAGCCCCGTTGTCTCCGCAGCCGTCTCCGCAGTCGCTTCCGCCGTCGCTTCCGCCGCCTTTGCCGGGGGCGTCACCACGACGCTCCCGGGTGGCTGCGGTGCAGATGCTGCATCTCGGCGAGCATCCGGCCGAACGGCTCGGTGTGGACGCCCTGCCGTCCGGCGCCGGCGGCCCAGGGGCTGCTCCGCGGCCCTTCGGGGACGGTGAGGGTCGCACGCTCCAGCACGGCGGTGATGCGCCGCGCCCACTCCTCGTCCAGCCCGGCCCAGTCGACGTTCAGGCCCTCGACGGGCCGGAACAGTTCGCCGGTGTAGCGCCACAGCCCCTCCAGCGCGTCCTTCATGCGCTTGTGGCTCGCCTCGGTGCCGTCGCCCAGGCGCAGCGTCCAGTGCTCGGCGTGGTCGCGGTGGTAGGCGACCTCCTTGACCGCCTTGGCGGCCAGCGCGGCGAGCTCCGCGTCGTCGGTGCCGCCACCGGCCAGCCGCTCGTACAGCAGCTCCTGGTAGGCGGAGAAGTACAGCTGGCGGGCGATGGTGTGGGCGAAGTCGCCGTTCGGCTGCTCGACGAGCTGCACGTTGGTGAAGGCCCGCTCCTCGCGGAGATACGCCAGCTCGTCCTCGTCCCCGGCCATCGTCAGCAGGGTGCGGGCCTGGCCCAGGAGATCCAGCGCGATGTTGGCGAGGGCGACATCCTCTTCCAGAACGGGCGCGTTCCCGGCCCACTCCCCCAGCCGGTGGGAGAGGACCAGCGCGTCGTCGCCGAGGGCCAGCACGGCCGTACGGGGAGCGCTCACAGGTGTCGCACCCCTTCCGGGACCTCGTAGAAGGTGGGGTGGCGGTAGGGCTTGTCGGCGGCGGGCTCGAAGAACGGATCCTTCTCGTCGGGCGAGGAGGCGGTGACCGCCGAGGACGGCACCACCCAGATCGAGACGCCCTCCGACCGCCGGGTGTACAGGTCCCGCGCGTTGCGCAGGGCCATCTCGGCGTCGGGCGCGTGCAGGCTTCCGGCGTGGGTGTGGGACAGGCCGCGCCTGCTGCGGACGAAGACCTCCCACAGGGGCCATTCGCTGGTGGTCATGCCGCCGTCCTTCCGTCGCCGTCCTGCTCGCCGTGCTTGCGGGCGTACGCCGCGGCGGCCTCGCGCACCCAGGCGCCCTCCTCGTGGGCGCGGCGGCGGCGGTCCAGCCGCTGCTCGTTGCAGGGGCCGTTGCCGCGCAGCACCTCGTGGAACTCGGACCAGTCGATCGGCCCGAAGTCGTAGTGTCCGCGCTCCCCGTTCCACCGCAGCTCGGGGTCGGGCAGGGTCAGCCCGAGGGACTCGGCCTGGGGCACGCAGATGTCCACGAAGCGCTGGCGCAGCTCGTCGTTGGAGTGCCGCTTGATCTTCCAGGCCATCGACTGGGCCGAGTGCTTCGAGGCGTCGTCGGGCGGCCCGAACATCATCAGCGACGGCCACCACCAGCGGTCCACGGCGTCCTGCGCCATGGCGTGCTGGGCCTCGGTGCCCCGGCTCAGCGCGAGCAGCAGCTCGTACCCCTGGCGCTGGTGGAAGGACTCCTCCTTGCAGACACGGACCATGGCCCGCGCGTAGGGCCCGTAGGAGCAGCGGCACAGCGGCACCTGGTTGGTGATGGCCGCGCCGTCCACAAGCCAGCCGATCGCGCCGACGTCGGCCCAGGTCAGGGTGGGGTAGTTGAAGATCGAGGAGTACTTCTGGCGCCCGGAGTGCAGCTTGTCCAGCAGCTCGTCGCGACTGGCGCCGAGTGTCTCGGCGGCGCTGTAGAGATAGAGCCCGTGCCCCGCCTCGTCCTGCACCTTGGCCATCAGGATCGCCTTGCGGCGCAGTGAGGGCGCACGCGTGATCCAGTTGGCCTCCGGCTGCATGCCGATGATCTCGGAGTGGGCGTGCTGGGCGATCTGGCGCACCAGCGTGGCGCGGTAGGCGTCGGGCATCCAGTCGCGCGGCTCGATCCGCTCGTCCGCCGCGATCGCCGCGTCGAACGCCTCCTCGTGCGCTCCGGGACCTCCGCCCCGGTCCGTCTCCGGCAGCAGCGTCGTCATGCAGAGCTCCCTTGCTCCTGGCGAGGAACCAACCGACCGATCGTTCGGTTCAATGGTGGTCGTCCGGGCCCCAAGGTGTCAAGGCTGTGGATAACCTCGTAGGGCCGCCGCGGACCGGGGCGGCCGCGGGGGAACGCGACCGGTGTCGCGGGGTCGTGAGAGCGGGGCCCGGCCGGGCCCGAGATCGGGGAGGGCATGGATCCACAAGTACAGACGCGCCATGAGGCGCCCCCGGACGCGCCGCCCCCGGCGGCGGACGGCGGATCCTCCGGGACGCTTCCGGAGGAGCCCCCCGGGGACGCCCCGGGGGTGATGTCGCTCCCGCCCGCGGCGCGGATCGCCGTCGCGGTGGCGCTGGGCGTCGTCACCGTGCTCACCGGCGTGCACCTGGCGATGGTCTTCCTGCACGTCGCGCCGGACAACACCCTCAGCAAGCAGCACGGTTCGACGGTCTCGGACTACATCAACCCCGAGTTCGAGCAGAACTGGAAGCTGTTCGCCCCCAACCCGCTCCAGCAGAACATCGCCGTCCACGCCCGCGCGGAGGTGGTCCGGCCGGACGGCGGACGCGAGCGGACCGGCTGGGTGGACCTGACGGCGATGGACATCGGCAACATCCGCGGCAACCCCTTCCCCAGCCACACCGACCAGAACGAGCTCCGCCGCGCCTGGGACTTCTTCACCGGCTCGCACGACGCGGAGAACCGCTCCAACGGGCTGCGCGGGGACCTCTCCGAGGAGTATCTGCGGCGGATCGTGATGTCGCGGTTCGGGCCCGAGCTGAACGGCGGCGAGATCCGGCGCGTACAGGTGCGGTCGGCGACCACACCGGTCGCGCCGCCGCCGTGGAGCGGTGAGAGAGCGGACACCGGGACCACGTACCGGGTGCTGCCCTGGTGGCCGGTCGACCGCACGGACATCCCGGAGGACCAGTGACACAGTCCGAGAACGGCTCCCCCGCCCCCGTTCCCGCCCCCGTCCCCGCCCCCGCCGCGTCCGTCCCCGGCGCCCGGCGGGCCGGGGAGCAGCCGCCCGGGGCCGGGGAGCGGCCGGCCGGCGAACCGCCCGCCGCGCCGCCCGGTCCGCGGTCGCGGCGCCTGCTGTCGAGGGTCGACGAAGCGGTCGTGAGCGGCATCGTCAAGGTCAGCGACCGGGCGCTGGGCCCGTACCAGAGCGCGGTCGTCCGGATCGGCTTCTCCTTCACCTGGCTGGTCTTCCTGCTCTTCGAGTGGCCCCACCGGCGCGAGCTGTACGGCCCGGACGGCCCGTGGAGCTGGGAGCTGGGCGAGCGGCTGGTGGCGAGCAACCACGCCTTCACGGTGCTGCTGTGGTCCGACAGCGCCGTCTGGTTCGAGGCCGTCTACGCCCTCGCCGTCCTCTCCTCCGCCGCGCTGCTGGTCGGCTGGCGCACCAGGACCATGTCGGTGCTGTTCATGGTCGGTGTGCTCTCCCTGCAGAACCGCAGCGTCTTCATGGGCGACGGCGGCGACAACGTCATCCATCTGATGGCGATGTACCTGGTGCTCACCCGCTGCGGCCGGGTCTGGTCGCTCGACGCCCGCCGCGCCCGCCGCTTCGGTGCCGGGAGCGGCGCGGGCGCCGGAGGGAACGATCTGGTCGGCATCGCGCTGTGGTCGCTGCTCGGCGCCGTCCTGCTGGTGGCCACCGCGGGCGGCCGGCTGAGCTGGTTCGGCGACGACGGACCGGTGCTCTACGTGGGCTGGGCGACCTTCCTGTGGGGCCTGTGGCTGGTGTACGGACTGTGGTGGTACGTCACCCGCCCCGCGGACGGACGGGCCGGGCGGGAGAACGTCCGTCGGCTGATGGACGTCCTGGGCAACATCGTCCACAACGCCGTCCTGCTGATCATCATGGTCGAGGTCTGCCTGATCTACGCGACCGCGGGCTGGTACAAGATCCAGGGCTCCCGCTGGCAGGACGGCACCGCCGTCTACTACCCCCTGCACCTGGACTACTTCTCCCCCTGGCCGGCCCTCGCCGAGGTGCTGGGCAGCAGTGGGCTGATGGTCCTGCTGCTCACCTACGGCACGGTGATCGTCCAGGTCGCCTTCCCCTTCACCCTCTTCAACCGCCGGGTGAAGAACGTGCTGCTCGCCGTGATGATGCTGGAGCACGCCTCCATCGCCGTCATTCTCGGGCTGCCCTTCTTCTCGCTCGCGATGATCGCGGCCGACGCCGTCTTCCTGCCGACGGTCTTCCTGGTCTGGATCGGGGCCAGGGCTTCCCGGGTGGCCGGACGGCTGCGCCGCGGCCGCCCGCGCGAGCCGGAGGGGGAGACGGAGCCGTCCGGGGCCTCCGGGGCCGTCGGCCCCGCACGTACCCTCGTGGGGTGAGCGAAGGCGAGAGGGAGAGCCGGCCCGTGCGGGACGAGCCTGTGCGGAACGAGCCCGTGCGGGACGAGCCGGTGCAGTACGACGAGGGCTACGGCACGGAGGTGGGCGTCGGCCCCCACCCCGAGCCGTGGCCGGCCGGTGAGCGATACGACCCGGAACTGCTGGCCGCCGGCGACCGGCGCAACGTCGCGGACCGCTACCGCTACTGGACCCGGGAGGCGATCGTCGCCGACCTCGACACCCGGCGGCACGACTTCCACGTCGCGGTGGAGAACTGGAACCACGACTTCAACATCGGCAGTGTCGTGCGCACCGCCAACGCCTTCCTGGCCAGGGAGATCCACATCGTCGGAAAGCGCCGGTGGAACCGGCGCGGTGCGATGGTCACCGACCGGTACCAGCACATCACCCACCACCCGGACGTGGCCGCGCTGGCCGACTGGGCACGGGCCGAGGGACTGCCGGTCATCGGGATCGACAACCTCCCCGGCGCCGTCCCGCTGGAGACGACCGAACTGCCCCGCCGCTGTGTGCTGCTCTTCGGCCAGGAAGGCCCGGGGCTGACGCAGGAGGCCTGGAAGCACGCCGAACGCGTCTGTTCCATCGCCCAGTTCGGCTCCACCCGGTCCATCAACGCGGGCGCGGCGGCGGCCATCGCCATGCACGCCTGGATCCGCGCGCACGCCGACATCGGCTGAGAGCGCCCCGCCGGGAACCGTCCGGCCCGGGGCCCGCCGAACGGCGGGCCCCGGGGGCGGGGGCGTCAGGCCTGCCGGCGGACCTCCACCACGCGGAAGCGGCTCGCCACGAACGCCCCGTCGCACAGCGCGGCGTTGGCCGCCGGGTTGCCGCCGGAGCCGTGGAAGTCGGAGAACGCCGCGGTCTGGTTCACGTACACCCCGCCGGTGAGGTTCAGCGAGAGCTGGGCGCACTCCTCCAGGCAGGCCTCTTCCACCAGCCGCTCCACCTCGGGCGAGGTGGTGTAGGCGCCGACCGTCATCGCGCCCTTCTCCCGGACGGTGCGACGCAGCAGCTCGACCGCCTCGGCCGTGGAGTCCACGGCGACGGCGAAGGAGACCGGGCCGAAGCACTCCGACATGCAGACCTCCTCCGACTCGGGCTTCGCCCCGTCCAGCCCGACGATCGCCGGAGTGCGGACCGTGGCGCCGGGGAATTCCGGATGCTCCACCGCGCGCGAGGCCAGGATGGTCTCGCCCAGCTCCGAAGCGCCCTCCAGCCGCTCGCGCACCCCGGGGTTGACGATCGCGCCCAGCAGCGCCGCCGCCCGCTGGTCGTCGCCCAGCAGCTTGTCCACCGCGCCCGCCAGGTCCGCGGTGAACTCCTCGTAGGACTTGTGGCCCGCGTCCGTGTCGATGCCGCCGCGCGGGATCAGCAGGTTCTGCGGGGTGGTGCACATCTGGCCGCTGTAGAGGGACAGGGAGAAGGCCAGATTGCCCAGCATGCCCCGGTAGTCGTCGGTGGAGTCGACGACGATCGTGTTCACGCCGGCCTTCTCGGTGAAGACCTGGGCCTGGCGGGCGTTGGCCTCCAGCCAGTCGCCGAAGGCGGTCGACCCCGTGTAGTCGATGATCCGGACCTCGGGGCGCAGAGCCAGCTCCCTTGCGATGCCCTCGCCGTCCCGCTCGGCGGCCAGCGCCACCGTGTTCGGGTCGAATCCGGCCTCGGCGAGGACCTCACGGGCGACCCGCACCGTCATCGCCAGCGGCAGGACCGCGCGCGGGTGCGGCTTGACCAGCACCGGATTGCCCGTGGCCAGGGAGGCGAACAGACCCGGGTAGCCGTTCCAGGTGGGGAAGGTGTTGCAGCCGATCATCAGCGAGACGCCGCGCGGCACCGGCGTGAACTCCTTGGTCAGCTCCAGCGGATCCCGCTTGCCCTGCGGCTTGGACCACCGCGCCGAGGCCGGGGTGCGGGTCTGCTCGGCGTAGGCGTACGCCACCGCCTCCAGACCGCGGTCCTGGGCGTGCGGGCCGCCGGCCTGCATCGCCATCAGATACGCCTGCCCGCTGGTGTGCATCACCGCGTGGGCGAACTCGTGGGTGCGCGCGTTGATCCGGGCCAGGATCTCCAGGCACACCAGCGCCCTCACCCGAGGCCCGGCGTCCCGCCAGGCGGGCAGCGCGGCACGCATCGCGGGCAGCAGCGCCCCGACGTCGGCGTGCGGGTACTCCACGCCCAGCTCGACGCCGTACGGCGAGACCTCGCCGCCCACCCAGCCGTCCGTGCCGGGCTGGTCCAGCTCGAAACGGCCGCCCAGCAGGGTGTCGAAAGCGGCCTTCCCCTCGGCGGGGCCGAGCGTGCCGTGCTCCTCGCCGTACGCCTTGGGATGCTCCGGATACGGGGACCAGTACTCCCGGGTGCGGATCGCCTCCAGTGCCCTCTCGAGCGTCGGGCGGTGCCTGTCGGCGAGCTCCTCCGGGGTCAGCGGCGGGGCCTGGGTGGGTGCGGCGGCCATCGGGGACCAACTCCTCGTCGAGCTTGTCGAGCGGGCGGCGGCGCCCGTACGGACGGCGCCCGGGCGGGCCGTGGAGGGCACGCGGGCGGCCGTGCGCGGACGGACGGACAGGTAGATACTGCTACCGAACGAT
Organism: Streptomyces barkulensis; assembly: GCF_002843305.1. Classification (GTDB taxonomy): domain Bacteria; phylum Actinomycetota; class Actinomycetes; order Streptomycetales; family Streptomycetaceae; genus Streptomyces; species Streptomyces barkulensis. The sequence continues at coordinate 102,034 of NZ_PGSG01000006.1, read as the reverse complement.
CGGTCGGGGCAAGAGGGGCAGGCCGCCTGTGGATAACATCGAGGCCATGCCAGCCGAGCCGCCAGCCGAGCCGCCAGCCGAGCCGCCAGTCGAGCCGCCAGCCAAGCCGCCAGTCGAGCCGTCGGCCGGGTCGCCGGTCAAGCCGTCGGCCAAGCCGCCGGGGCGCGACACCTACACGCCCGAGTCGCTCCTCGCGGTGGCCGTGGAGGTGTTCAACGAGCGCGGTTACGACGGCACCTCGATGGAGCACCTCTCCCGTGCGGCGGGGATCTCCAAGTCCTCCATCTACCACCACGTGCGGAGCAAGGAGGAGTTGCTGCGCCGGGCGATAGCCCGCGCCCTCGACGGTCTCTTCGCCATCCTGGACGAACCGGACGCCGGCCGGGGACGGGCGATCGAACGGCTGGAACACGTCGCCCGCCGCACCACCGAGGTGCTGATGGCCGAGCTGCCCTACGTCACCCTGCTGCTGCGGGTGCGGGGCAACACCCGCACCGAGCGCTGGGCGATGGAGCGCCGCCGGGAGTTCGACCACCGGGTGGCCGGGCTGCTGAAGGCCGCCGCGGCCGAGGGCGACATCCGCTCGGACCCCGACGCCCGGCTGGCCACCCGGCTGCTGTTCGGAATGATCAACTCCATCGTGGAGTGGTACCGTCCGCAGCCCGGGGACGCCGCGGACCGCGAGCGGGTCGCCGACGCCGTGGTGCGGCTGGCCTTCGAGGGGCTGCGCAAGCAGTAGCGGCGTGCAGGCGGTGGCGGCGCGGGAGCCGGGGGCGGGGACCGGGTGAGACCCGCCGCTCACGGCTCGGGTTCGAGGTCGGTCTCCTCGAAGACCAGCAGGGTGCGGGTGCTCAGCACCTCCGGCATCGCCTGGATCCGGGTGAGCACCAGTTCCCGCAGCGCCCGGTTGTCGGCGGTGTGCACCAGCAGCAGCACATCGAAGTCGCCGCTGACCAGCGCGATGTGCGCGGCGCCCGGCAGCGCCTGGAGCTTCTCGCGCACCGCGCGCCAGGAGTTCTGCACGATCTTCAGCGTGATGTACGCCGACGCGCCCTGTCCGGCGCGCTCATGGTCCACCCGGGCCGTGAAGCCGCGTATCACCCCGTCCTCCACGAGACGGTTGATCCGGGCGTACGCGTTCGCCCGGGACACGTGCACCCGTTCGGCTACCGACCGTATCGAGGCGCGCCCGTCCAGCTGCAGCATCCGCAGGATGGACCGGTCGACGGGATCGAGCGGTCTGGCGGGCGGCCGGCTCCCCTCCTCCGGCGCCTCGGGGGCCATCTGTTCTCCCGGCATGGCCTGCCGCCTCCCCTCCATGGACGTCCTGCCGACATCCCACGCCGCGCAGAACCGTTTGTCCACAGGGCGGTGCCACCCGTAGCCAAAATGAGCCGGCGACCGAACAATCGGTAGGGGGATCGCCGGATCCAGTGCGTCCCCCTGCCCGCAGATGCCCCCTACCAGGAGGTGCCGCATGACAGTCCTGGAGCAGCCAGGCGCATACCGCCCCGCGCCGCCGCCCGCCTGGCAGCCGCGCACGGACCCCGTGCCGCTGCTGCCGGACTCCGAGCCGTACCGACTGCTGGGCACCGGTGCCGACCTCGATCCCGGCCTGCTCAGGACGCTCTACACGCAACTGGTGAGGGGCCGCCGCTACAACCGGCAGGCCACCGCGCTCACCAAGCAGGGCAGGCTCGCCGTCTACCCCTCCTCCACCGGGCAGGAGGCGTGCGAGGTGGCCGCGGCCCTGGTGCTGGAGGAACGGGACTGGCTCTTCCCCAGCTACCGCGACACCCTCGCCGCCGTCGCCCGCGGCATGGATCCGGCCGAGGCGCTGGGACTGCTGCGCGGCGACTGGCACACCGGCTACGACCCGCACCGGCACCGCGTCGCCCCGCTGTCCACCCCGCTGGCCACCCATCTGCCGCACGCCGTCGGGCTCGCCCACGCCGCCCGGCTCAAGGGCGACGACGTGGTGGCGCTGGCCATGGTCGGCGACGGCGGCACCAGCGAGGGCGACTTCCACGAGGCACTGAACTTCGCCGCCGTCTGGCGCACCCCGACGGTCTTCCTCGTGCAGAACAACGGGTTCGCGATCTCCGTCCCCCTGGCCAAGCAGACCGCCGCGCCCTCGCTGGCCCACAAGGCCGTCGGCTACGGCGTCCCCGGCCGTCTGGTGGACGGCAACGACGCGGCGGCCGTCCACCGCGTCCTGGCCGAGGCCGTCGAGCGCGCCCGGCGCGGCGAGGGGCCCACCCTCGTGGAGGCCGTGACCTACCGGATCGACGCCCACACCAACGCCGACGACGCCACCCGCTACCGCGGTGACGACGAGGTCGGCGCATGGCTCGAACACGACCCCGTGGCGCTGCTGGAGCGCGAGCTGACCGAGCGCGGCCTGTTCGACGACGCGACACGCGACGGGGCGCACGAGGAGGCCGAGGAGATGGCCGCGCGGCTGCGCGAGGCGATGAACGAGGATCCGGTGCTCGACCCGGCGGACCTCTTCGACCACGTCTACGCGGAGAAGACCACGCAGCTCAGGGAGCAGGCCGCACAGCTGCGCGCCGAGCTGGACGCGGAGAACGACGGACGGGACGGAACCGCCGGGCACGGCGGGGCCGCCGGGAACGCAGCGGGAGGCGAGCGATGACGACCGCGACCACGGGCAGGAGCGCGGACAGCGCGGGCAGGGCGGACCGGAAGGCCCGGGCCGGCTCCGGAGCCGGATCAGGAGCCGCCCGCAAGCCCGCCACCATGGCCCAGGCCCTCAACCGCGCGATGCGCGACGCCATGGCCGAGGACCCGTCCGTGCACGTGCTCGGCGAGGACGTCGGCACGCTCGGCGGCGTCTTCCGCGTCACCGACGGCCTGACCGCCGAGTTCGGCGAGGACCGCTGCACCGACACCCCGCTGGCCGAGGCCGGCATCCTGGGCACGGCCGTCGGCATGGCGATGTACGGGCTGCGGCCGGTGGTGGAGATGCAGTTCGACGCCTTCGCCTACCCGGCCTTCGAGCAGCTCCTCAGCCACGTCGCCAAGATGCGCAACCGCACGCGCGGCGCGCTGCCGCTGCCCATCACCATCCGGGTGCCCTACGGCGGCGGGATCGGCGGTGTGGAGCACCACAGCGACTCCTCCGAGGCGTACTACATGGCCACCCCCGGCCTGCACGTGGTGACCCCGGCGACGGTGGCCGACGCCTACGGGATGCTGCGGGCCGCCATCGCCTCCGACGACCCGGTGGTCTTCCTGGAGCCCAAGCGGCTGTACTGGTCGAAGGCCGACTGGTCGCCGGAGGACCCCGAGACCGTCGAGCCCGTCGGCCGCGCCCGGGTCCGCCGTACGGGGACGTCCGCCACGCTGATCACCTACGGCCCGTCGGTGCCCGTCTGCCTGGAGGCGGCCGAGGCCGCCCGCGAGGAGGGCTGGGAACTGGAGGTCGTCGACCTGCGTTCCCTGGTGCCCTTCGACGACGAGACGGTCTGCGCGTCGGTGCGGCGCACCGGCCGGGCCGTGGTCGTCCACGAGTCCTCCGGTTTCGGCGGCCCCGGCGGCGAGATCGCCGCCCGGATCACCGAGCGCTGCTTCCACCACCTGGAGGCGCCGGTGCTGAGGGTGGCCGGATTCGACATCCCCTACCCGCCGCCGATGCTGGAGCGCCACCACCTGCCCGGAGTGGACCGGGTCCTGGACGCCGTCGCCCGGCTCCAGTGGGAGTCGGAGTGGACCGAGCGGCCCGAGGCGTTCGGCGGGGCGGACACGCCCGAGAGGGGTGGCCGCTGATGGCCGGGGTCCGCGAGTTCGCCCTGCCCGACCTGGGCGAGGGTCTGACGGAGGCCGAGATCGTCCGCTGGCTGGTGTCCGTCGGCGACGTCGTCGCCGTCGACCAGCCGGTGGTGGAGGTCGAGACGGCCAAGGCGATGGTCGAGGTGCCGTGCCCGTACGGCGGTGTGGTCACCGCCCGGTTCGGGGAGGAGGGCGCCGAGATCCCCGTCGGCGCGCCGCTGGTGACGGTGGCCGTCGGAGCATCCGCCGCCCCGGCCGGCTCGCCCGCCGGGGCGGCGGACGGGGCACCGGCCGAAGTGCCGGCCGAGACCTCGGAGAAGTCCGGGAACGTACTGGTGGGATACGGCACGGGCGCGCCCGCCGCCCGCCGCAGGCGGATCCGCCCGGCGAACGGCGTGCCCGTCCCGCCGCCCGCCGTCGTGTCCGCCGCGCCGGCTGCTCCCGCGGCCCCCGCGGCTCCGGCCCCGGAGGCGTCCGCGCCCTCCGCGGCCTCCGCACCCGCCGAGTCCGTGGAGACCCGTCCCGCCGACGGGCCCGTATCGGTGATCTCGCCGCTGGTGCGGCGGCTCGCGCGGGAGCACGGGATCGACCTGCGGCAGGTCGCCGGTTCCGGCCCGCGGGGGCTGATCCTGCGCGCCGACGTCGAGCGCGCGGTGGCGGAGGCACAGGCCGTGCCCGCCTCGGCCGACGGCGCCGCCGTGTCCGCACCCGTACCCGCCGCCGCACCCGTATCCGCCGCCGGCACCGCCGTGCGCGGCGAGCGGATCCCGCTGCGCGGGCTGCGCGGCACGGTCGCCGACAAGCTCTCCACCTCCCGGCGCGAGATCCCCGACGCCACCTGCTGGGTGGATGCCGACGCCACCGAACTGCTCGCCGCCCGGCGGGCGATGAACGCCGCGGGGCCGAAGATCTCCCTGCTCGCGGTCCTCGCCCGGATCTGCACGGCCGCCCTCGCCCGGTTCCCCGAGCTGAACGCGACGGTGGACACGGCCGCGCGCGAGATCGTCCGGCTGCCCGAGGTCCACCTGGGCTTCGCCGCGCAGACCGACCGCGGGCTCGTGGTCCCCGTCGTACGCGACGCCCACACCCGTGGCGCGGCCGGGCTGTCCGAGGAGATCGCCCGGCTGACCGAGTCCGCCCGCGCGGGGAGGCTGACGCCCGCCGAGCTGACCGGAGGCACCTTCACCCTCAACAACTACGGCGTGTTCGGGGTGGACGGCTCGACTCCGATCATCAACCACCCCGAGGCGGCGATGCTCGGAGTCGGCCGCATCACCCCCAAGCCGTGGGTGCACGAGGGCGAGCTGGCGGTACGCCAGGTCGTGCAGCTGTCCTTCACCTTCGACCACCGGGTGTGCGACGGCGGTACGGCGGGCGGCTTCCTGCGGTACGTGGCGGACTGCGTCGAGCATCCGGCCGTACTGCTGCGCACCCTTTGACTCCTCCCCCGCCGGTCCCGGCCGGAGACCCCTCCGCCCGGGCCGGGGCGGAGGGGGTCACACTCGGGGCATGACTCATGTGTACGACGCCGTCGTCATCGCCGGCGGCGCCGCCCGCCGGCTCGGCGGGGTGGACAAGCCCGCCCTCACCGTCGGGGGCCGGACGCTGCTCGACCGGGTGCTGGACGCCTGCGCGGACGCGGCGCGGACGGTGGTCGTCGGCCCGCGCAGGCCGACGGCCCGGCCGGTGGACTGGGCGCGCGAGGATCCGCCCGGCGGCGGGCCGCTGGCGGCCCTCGACGCCGGACTGCGCCGCACCGGGAGCGGGACGGTGCTGGTGCTCTCCGCCGACCTGCCGTTCCTGACGTCCGCCACCGTGCGGGCGCTGCTGGACGCCGTGCACGGCACGCACGGCACGCATGGCACGCACGGCATCCACGGCACGGACACCGGCCCCGACGACGCCCCCGACGACGCCCCCGACGGGGCGATCGTGGTGGACGACGGGCGTGCCCAGCCCCTCCTGGGCGTCTACCGCGCCGAGTCCCTCCGCCGCGAACTGGCCCTGCTCACCGCCGAGCACGGGCGGCCGGCGAACCTCCCCCTGCGGCTGCTCACCGATGAACTCGTACTGCGCCGCATCGCCCCCGCCGGTCCCGAGGAGGCCCGCGACTGCGACACCCGGGAGGAACTCGCCTCGGCCCGCTCCCGCATCAGGGAGCATGGACGCGTGCTGAACGAATGGATGACCGCGGCCAAGGCCGAACTCGGTGTCGACCTCGACGTCGACACCGCCGCCCTTCTCGATCTCGCGCGGGACGCCGCGCACGGCGTGGCCCGGCCCGCCGCCCCGCTGACGACCTTCCTCGTCGGATACGCGGCGGCGCGTGCGGGCGGGAGCTCCGAGGACGTGGCCGAGGCCGCGCGCAAGGCCGCCGAACTGGCCCGGCGCTGGGCCGCGGAGGCCGCCGACGCCGCGGAGGCGGAGGGGGCGGGAAAGACCGGCGGGAGCGGGGAGTCCCGCGGCGGAGAGGGAACGGACGCCGGATGAGCGGCGACGAGCTGGCCGATGCCCTGGCCCTGGCCAACGGCCGCGGTGACAAGCACGGTGACACGTACGGCACCGCCCGCGGTGGCGGCCGGGCCGGGGGCCGGGAACCCGGCCCGGCTCCCCGGGAGAGCGGCCCCCACGGCCCGCGGGACGGCGCACGGCACCGCGACTGGCCGGCCGCCCGTGCCGCCGCCGCCCGTGCCGGGGCCGGCCGGCGGGCCGAGCCCGCCACCGTCCCTCTGGACGAGGCCCTCGGCCACCGTCTCGCCGCCCCACTGACCGCGCTCACCGATCTGCCGGCGTTCGACACCTCGGCCATGGACGGCTGGGCCGTCTCCGGGCCCGGCCCGTGGGAGCCGCTCGACCCCGAGGACGGCACGCGGGACGCCGGGGACGCCGGGAACACCGGGAACACCGGGAACACCGGGGACACCGGGAACACCGGGGACGCCGGGAACACCGGGGGCACAGCCTCCGGCGCGCCCCACGGCATCCTGGCCGGCGACGACCGCCCGGCCCCGCTGCCGGACGGCCACGCCGTCCGCATCGCCACGGGCGCCCGCATCCCGCCCGGCACCACCGCCGTACTGCGCTCCGAGTACGGCGAGGTCCGCGACCGGCGGCTGCGTGCGAACGGCGCGCCCCAGCACGGCGCGGACATCCGCCCGCGCGGCCAGGAGTGCCGGGCGGGCGACCACCTGCTGCCCGGCGGTACGCCGGTCACCCCGGCCGTGCTGGGGCTGGCCGCCGCCGCGGGCTGGGACGAGTTGCCGGTCCTGCGCCGTCTCCGCGTCGAAGTCCTGGTGCTGGGCGACGAGTTGCTGGCTTCCGGTATCCCGTCCGGCGGCCGGGTCCGCGACGCGCTCGGCCCGATGGTCGGCCCCTGGCTGACGGCTCTGGGCGCCGAGGTCACCGCCACCCGCCGGCTCGGCGACGACGCCGGGGCGCTGTACGCCGCGCTGGATGGGACCGCCGCCGACCTCGTCGTCACCACCGGCGGCACGGCCGCCGGCCCCGTCGACCACGTCCACCCGGCTCTGCGCCGCCTGGGGGCGGAGCTGCTGGTCGACGGGGTGCGCGTACGCCCCGGCCACCCGATGCTGCTGGCACGGCTGCCCTCGGGCGCGCATCTGGTCGGGCTGCCCGGCAACCCGCTGGCGGCCGTGTCCGGGCTGCTCACCCTCGCCGAACCGCTGCTGCGGGCCGCCACCGGCGCCGGTCCGTCCGAGGCGCGGCGCACCGGACCGCGTACCGTCCGGCCCGCCGGAGCGCGCACCGAACAGCGCACCGAACAGCGCACCGAACAGCGCACCGGAGACGGCACACTGCCCACCGCCGCCCTCCTCGGCGAGATCCAGGGACACCCCCGTGACACCCGTCTGGTCCCGGTCGTGCAGGATGGCGGTGGCGTACGGCCGCTGCGGTTCAGCGGCCCCGCGATGCTCCGCGGCATCGCGGCGGCCACCGCCCTGGCGGTCGTGCCGCCCGGCGGCGCTCCCACCGGCGCCGGCGTACACCTTCTGAGACTCCCGTGGGCGTGACGGCATGAACCACACCTCGCCCGAGGAGCTGCAGCACTTCGTGCAGCTTCCCGAGCCGCCGGCCGGGCCGCTGCGGCAGGTGCTGCGGCGGCTGGTGGCCGCGCTGGTCGTGCTGCTCGTGACGGTGTTCCTGGTGTACCTCGAGCGCGACGGTTACAACGACGGCGCCGACGGCGAGGTCTCGCTGCTGGACTGCTTCTACTACACCACCGTCAGTCTCTCCACGACCGGCTACGGCGACATCGCCCCGGTCAGCGACAGCGCCCGGCTGGTCAACGTCCTGGTCATCACCCCGCTGCGCGTCCTGTTCCTGATCATCCTGATCGGCACCACTCTGGAGGTGCTGGCCGAACGGACCCGCCAGCAGTTCCGCCTGGCCCGCTGGAGGTCCTCCTTGCGCGACCACACCGTCATCATCGGCTTCGGCACGAAGGGGCGCTCCGCGGCCGAGACGCTCATCTCGACCGGGGTCCCCCGGGAGCGGATCGTGATAATCGATCCGAGCCGCAAGGTCGTCGAGGCGGCGAACGCCGACGGCTTCACCGGCGTCGTCGGCGACGCGACCCGCAGCGACGTCCTGCTGAAGGCGGAGGTGCAGCGGGCGGCCCAGGTGGTCATCTCCACCCAGCGTGACGACACCGCGGTCCTGGTGACGCTCACCGCCCGCCAGCTCAACCGCAATCTGCGCATCGTCGCGGCGGTGCGCGAGGAGGAGAACGCGCCGCTGCTGCGGCAGTCCGGCGCGGACTCCGTGATCACCAGCGCCAGTGCCGCCGGACGGCTGCTCGGCATGTCCATGCTCAGCCCGAGCGCGGGCGCGGTCATGGAGGACCTGATCCACCAGGGCACGGGGCTGAACCTGACCGAGCGCCCGGTCACCAAGGCCGAGGCAGGCCGCTCCCCGCGCGAGTGCAGGGACCTCGTGGTCTCCGTGGTGCGCGGCCACCGGGTGCTGGGCTACGACGACCCGGACGCGGCGGTCCTGGAGCTCACCGACCGCCTCGTCGTCATCCGCCGCGCCACCCCCTCCACCACCGTCATGCCCTCGGAGACCCCGCGAGGGTAGCGTCACCCCCATGCACGCGATCACCATCACCGAACCCGGCGGTCCCGACGTCCTGGTCTGGACGGAGGTGGACGACCCCGTGCCCGGCGACGGCGAGGTCCTGGTCGAGGTGGCGGCCGGCGCCGTCAACCGCGCCGACATCCTCCAGCGGCAGGGCTTCTACGATCCGCCCCCGGGCGCCTCGCCCTATCCCGGGCTGGAGTGCGCGGGCCGGATCGCCGAGCTGGGGCCGGGCGTGGGCGGCTGGAAGGCCGGCGACGGGGTGTGCGCGCTGCTCGCCGGCGGCGGGTACGCGCAGAAGGTCGTCGTGCCGCACGGCCAGCTCCTGCCGCTGCCCGACACCCCCGACGGCCCGCTCGACCCGGTCACCGCCGCCGCCCTCCCCGAGGTCGTGTGCACGGTCTGGTCGAACGTCTTCATGCACGCGAAGCTGCGCCCCGGCGAGACCCTGCTGGTCCACGGCGGGGCCAGCGGCATCGGCACCATGGCGATCCAGCTCGCCAAGGCCGTCGGCGCGCGGGTGGCGGTCACCGCGGGCAGCCGTGAGAAGCTGGAGCGATGCGCGGAGCTGGGCGCGGACGTCCTGATCGACTACCGCGAGCAGGACTTCGCCGAGGAGGTCCGGGCGGCCACCGGCGGACGCGGCGCGGACGTGATCCTCGACATCATCGGCGCCAAGTACCTGGAGCGGAACGTCAAGGCGCTCGCCCGCGGTGGCCGGATCGTCGTCATCGGCCTCCAGGGCGGCGTCAAGGGGGAGCTGAACCTGGGGGCGCTGCTCGCCAAGTGCGGTACGGTCTCGGCCACATCGCTGCGCGGCCGCCCGCCGGGGGAGAAGGCGGAGATCGTCGCGGCGGTGCGTGAGCACGTCTGGCCGCTGATCGCCGCCGGGCGGGTCCGCGCGGTCGTGGATCGCACGGTGCCGATGAGTAATGCCTCCCGGGCTCACCGGGTACTCGAGGAGAGCGATCACGTGGGCAAGGTGGTTCTCACCGTCTGAGACGCCGGTCCGCCGGCCCGGTCCGCCGATCCGCCGGTCCGGGATGCCGGGTCCGCGCGTTCGTGTGACGCTTGTTACACCATTCGATGTCTGGTACGGGAGGGGGCGTAGCGGTGAGGGAAGCCGCGATCACCCTGCTGGCCTGCGCGATGGTGCTCGTTCCGGCACCCGTCGCCCTGGCCTCCCAGCAGTCCGCGGCCGTGGCGGCCGTTCCCGGCGGCGCGTGGGACGGGGTGGAGCCCCGAGCGGAGGGTGCGGGCGAGCCCTCGTCCTCCCCCACCGCCTCTCCGGACGACCCGGACGGCCCGGACGGCCCGGAGGAGAGCGGGGAGCCGGACGAACCGCGGGAGCCGGACGATCCCGAGGGGACGGAGCGCCCCCCGCGCTTCACCCTGCCGCCGTGGCCGGGCAGCTCCTCCCCCGGCCCGGACCCGTCGTCCACGTCCACCCCCACGCCGGAGCCCACCTTCGGCGAGCCCTCCGGCGAACCGTCCGGTACGGCCCCCGGCGGGGACGGCGACGGGGAGCGCGGTCCCACCGGATCCGCCGGGCCGCCGGGCACGCCGCGGCAGACCCCCCAGGGCCGGGCCGAGCAGATCGTCGACCGGCGCGGCGGCGCCGGCGGCCACTACGACGACTACGTGTACGACGACGGCCGAAGCGGCGAGGAGCCCGACCGGAACCGTGCGACGCCCGCCACCGGCGGCCAGCTCCTCCCGGTGCTGCCGCTCGGCGCGGGGCTGACCTTCCTCGGTCTGGGCCTGGCCTCGCTCGCCCTGCGGCTGCGGCGCTGAGACGGGCGGCGCCGCTCCCGGGGGATCGCCCTCCGGCCGCGGGGACGGGCATTGCAGAATGGGGGTATGACTCAGCCGATGAACGAACGCTCGCAGGAGAGCCAGCACGTCCTGGTCGTGGGGCCGGACGGAATGGCCCTCGGCAGCACCGCCGCTCCCAGGAGCGGGGACGGCGGCTCCGACGACGAGCCGCGTGAGATCCCCGTGACGGAGATGGTCGAGCAGCCCGCGAAGGTCATGCGGATCGGCAGCATGATCAAGCAGCTCCTGGAGGAGGTCAAGTCGGCTCCCCTGGACGAGGCCAGCCGTGCCCGGCTCAAGGAGATCCACGCCAGCTCGGTCAAGGAGCTGGAGGACGGCCTGGCGCCCGAGCTGATCGAGGAGCTGGAGCGGATCTCGCTGCCGTTCACCGACGACGCGGTGCCCACCGACGCCGAGCTGCGGATCGCCCAGGCCCAGCTCGTGGGCTGGCTGGAGGGGCTGTTCCACGGTATCCAGACGGCGCTGTTCGCCCAGCAGATGGCGGCCCGCGCCCAGCTGGAGCAGATGCGCCGCGCGCTTCCGGCGGGCGCGCTGCCCGAGGAGGAGGGCGACGGGCGCGGCGGCCAGATCCGTTCCGGCGGCCCCTACCTCTGACATCTCCGAGCGGCCGCCTCCGAGCGGCCGCCTCCGAGCGGCCGCCTCCGAGCGGCCCGGACCCCGTACGCGCGAGGGGCCGGCACGTGATCCGCGTGCCGGCCCCTCGTTCGCGTCCGTCCCCCGTTCGCGTCCGCCGCCGTCAGCCCTCCGGGTGACCGGTGGAGACGGTCAGCGTGATCTTGTCCTTCTTCGGGTCGAAGCCCTCGTAGGCCTCCGGGGACTGCTTGAGGACGGTGTTCTTCCCGTACAGGTTCTCGTCCTCGTACTCGACGTCGTCCAGGATCCAGCCCGCCTCGCGGACGCAGTCCTTGACCGAGTCCAGGTGCTTGAACGTCAGGTCGGGCATGCTCGTCTTGCCCTTGTCGAAGAGGCTCTCCGACGCCTCCGTGCACTTGGCCGGGTCGATGGTCTTCGAGGTGTCCTCGTCCTTGAAGCCGCTGTCTCCGTCTTCTCCGTCGTCACCGCCGTCGTCGGTGTCCGTGCCGGCGCCGTCGCCGTCGGTCTCCTGGCCGCCCGTGCCGCCGCCGGAGTCGCCCCCGCCGGTGCCCGCGGGCTGCTCGGCCGTCCGGACGGGCCCCGGGGACTCGCCCGCCCGCGGGTCCTCCCCGCCGCCGCCACCGCCGTTGAGCGTCACCGCGATGATCACGGCGGCGACGACGATGATCGCCGCGACCGCCGATCCGACGATCACCCCGGTGTTCCTGCCGCCGCCGGGGGGCTGGGGCTGGGGCGAGAGGGTGTAGGGCGGCGGGGTCGGCGCGCCGCCCTGGGGGCCGTACGGGCCCGGCACCGGTGTGGAGTAGCCCTGCTGCTGGACCGGTCCCGCGGCCCCGAAGCCGGCCGTCGGCGCGTAGTGCGGCTGGTACGGCTGCTGCACGTTCGGCGGCGGCGGGGTGGCCTGGGCGTCCACCGGCGGGAAGACCGACTGGGAGACGGCCGCGCCGCTGTTGGGGCCGGGGGCGCCGCCGGCGATCAGCGGGGTGGTGTTCGAGGCGACCACCGAGTTGCGGACGCGCTCGCACTCCTGGCGCATCGACTCGGCCGTCGGGAACCGCTCGTTGGGGTTCTTCCGCAGCGTCCGCGCGACCAGCGCGTCCACGGCCGGGGGCAGCGACCGGTTGATCGACGAGGGTGCGGGCGGCTCCTCCTGGACGTGCGCGTACGCGATGGCCAGCGGCGAGTCCGCGTCGAAGGGGAGGCGCCCGGTGAGCAGCTCGAAGAGCATGATGCCCACCGAGTACAGGTCGGAGCGGGCGTCCACGCCGCGCCCCAGCGCCTGCTCGGGGGAGAGGTACTGCGGGGTGCCGACGACCATGCCCGTCTGCGTCATCGAGGTGACGCCGGACTGCATGGCGCGGGCGATGCCGAAGTCCATCACCTTGACCGTGCCGCGCCTGTTCAGCATGACGTTGCCCGGCTTGATGTCCCGGTGCACCAGGCCCATCTCGTGGCTGGCCTCCAGTGCGGCGAGCACCTCGGAGACGATCGTCAGCGCCTTGTCGCTCGGCATCGCCCCGAGCCGGGCCACATCCTCGTCGAGGACGTTGCGCAGCGGCTTGCCCTCGACGTACTCCATGACGATGTAGGGCACCGTCGCGCCGTCGATCTCGTCCTCGCCGGAGTCGAAGACCGAGACGATGTTGGTGTGCGTCAGCTTGGCGACCGCCTGCGCCTCGCGGCGGAAGCGCTCCCGGAAGGACTGCTCGCGGCCCAGCTCGGTGTGGAGGGTCTTGACCGCCACCTGCCGGTCGAGCACCGTGTCGTAGGCCAGGTGCACCGACGCCATGCCGCCCTGGCCCAGCAGGTCGCGCAGCTGGTAGCGCCCGCCGCCGACCGTACGCCCCTGGTACGCGGCCTGCGCGCCGTCGTCACTCATCTGACTGCTTCCCCCTCGGCGCCGCAGGACTGCCGTCTTACGGGCCTGCGCGTGTGCGGTTGCTCTGCTGGTGCCCGTGGTGCCGCCGGCCGGCCTCCGAGAACGCCGGGCGGGGCACCGGTCCACCCGTGGACTCCACCCGTGATTCCAGGCCAAGTCTGCCCCAGCGGCCGGACACGTCAAGGCGCTTGCCCGTTCCGTGACCCGATGCGCGCATACGCGTCACACGCGCTCGCGGGGGCGTCCGACATCGTAACTTGCCAGCTGGACGCCCGAGCGGGTTGGATGGTCCGTTGCTGCCCCCAGCGCTCCCGGTGCCGCATCCCGCGCCGCGTCTCTTCGCCTTCGCCGAGGGGCACGGCCCCCGGACCCTGTTAGCGTGCACAGGGAGCAGAGCTTACGGATCCGCGCTCGCGGACCTGATCTACGGCGAGGACTGATGGCACAGACACAAGCCGCCGGAGGGCCTTCGGAGCCCGACGAGACTGCTGGTGGGGTGTCCGATTCGCCCGAGTCGTGGGGCAGTGGCGGTGTGGTGGGCGACGGACGCTACCGCCTCACGCGCCGGCTCGGCCGCGGCGGCATGGCGGAGGTGTTCGCCGCCGAGGACGTACGCCTGGGCCGCACCGTCGCCGTCAAGCTGCTGCGCGCGGACCTCGCCGAGGACCCGATCTCCAAGGCCCGCTTCACGCGCGAGGCGCAGTCCGTCGCCGGTCTCAACCACCACGCGGTGGTGGCCGTCTACGACTCCGGCGAGGACGTGGTCGGCGGCAACACCGTGCCGTACATCGTCATGGAGCTGGTCGAGGGCCGCACCATCCGCGACCTCCTGCTCAACGCCGACGCGCCGCCGCCCGAGCAGGCGCTGATCATCATCTCCGGGGTGCTGGAGGCCCTCGCCTACAGCCACCAGCACGGCATCGTGCACCGCGACATCAAGCCCGCCAACGTCATCATCACCAGCAACGGCGCCGTGAAGGTGATGGACTTCGGCATCGCCCGCGCCCTGCACGGCGCGTCCACCACCATGACCCAGACGGGCATGGTCATGGGCACCCCGCAGTACCTCTCCCCCGAGCAGGCGCTCGGCAAGACGGTGGACGCCCGCTCCGACCTGTACGCCACGGGCTGCATGCTCTACGAACTGCTCGCGCTGCGCCCGCCGTTCACCGGCGAGACCCCGCTGTCGGTGGTCTACCAGCACGTCCAGGACGAGCCGGTGCAGCCCTCGCGGGTGAACGACTCGGTGCCGCCGGAGCTGGACGGCCTGGTGATGCGGGCGCTGGCCAAGGACCCGGACGACCGCTTCCAGACCGCCGAGGAGATGCGCGGCCTGGTGCAGTACGCGCTGCGCATGCTCCAGGATCAGGGCGGCCACACCGGCGGCCTGTGGAACACCGGCGCGGTGGTCTCCACCGGCGCCACACCCGCCATGGGCACCCCGGGCGCCTACCAGGGCGGCGACACCCCCTCCGCCACCCCCGCGGGCGGCTACCCCGACGACGCCGCGACCCGGGTCGGCCCGCCGCTGCTGATGGGCGCCCCCGGCGGCGGCTCGTACGACGGCGGCGCATACGACACGGGCGGCGGCTACGGCGACGGGCGCCGGGGCGGCAGCGGCCTGAAGTACGGGCTGATCGCCTTCTTCTCCGTCCTGGCCATCACCGCGGGCATCTTCCTGGCGGTCAACGGCAACGAGGGCGGCCAGGACCGGAAGGGGCCGGAGAAGACCACCTCCACGCCCTCCCCGGAGGAGAGCTCGTCGGAGCCCTCGCCCGACGAGGAGGAGACCGAGGAGCCCGGCCAGGGCGGCAACACCGAGCCCGGCGGCACGGGCGGCTGGCAGAACGGCGGCGGGAACACCGGCGGCTCCGGCGACTGGCAGACCAGCCCGGAGCCCTCGACCAGCGGTGAGCCCAGCGAGCCCGACGGCGGCACCGACGAGGGCACCACCGACGGCGGCACCGACACCGGTGGCACGGACACCGGCGGTACGACCGAGGGCGGCACCACCGAGGGCGGCACGGAGACCGGTGGCACGGGCGACGGCGGCACCACCGAGGGCGGTACCGGCGGTGACACCGACACCACCACCGGCGGCACCGACACCACCACCGGCGGCACCACCGCCGGAGACGGGGCGGCCACGGCCGGGGGAGCGCCGGGCGGGCCCGGCGGCGGCTCCGGCGGCTGACCCGGCCCGCGTCCGGCAGTCCCCGCAGTCCCCGCAGCCCCCGCAACTCAGCACCCGGCCCCGGCCCGGGTCGGCCCGACCCCTCCGGTCGGCCTCGGCCGGCTCCGGCGGCTGATCCGATCCGCGTCCGGCAGTCCCCGCAACCCAGCACCCGGCCGGCAGACCGCCGGGCTCGGGTAGAGCCCGGCGCACCCGGTGTCCCTGGGCAACCCCGGGACACTCCCGGCGCGCCCCGGGCACCCTGACGCCCAGTCGGCAATCCCGGGCGGCCCCACTTCCGGCAGGGAGGCCGGCCCCCGGCCGGCTCCAGCACCTGACCCGGCCCCCGGCCCCCGGCCCCCGGCCCCCGGCCCCCGGCCCCCGGCCCCGGCCGGTCTGCTCGGGCAGAGCCCGGCGCCCCGGGCGGCAACCCCGAGCGGCGGACTCGGGCGGCGGACTCGGGCGGCGGACTCGGGCGGCCCCGGCCGCCCATACCACCTTCGAGCCCCCGGCGCACAACGCGTCCGGACGGTAGCTCTCGGTGATCTACGATCCCCGGCGTGCAGTCTCCCCACCTCTCCCGTTTCACCCTCGCCACGCTGGTGCGGCGCTTCGGCGCCGGGGAGCCGGTCTCCTGCGAGCCGGTGGCCCAGGGGCTGCTGAACCGCGGCTACCGGCTGTCCACCACGCGGGGCCGGTTCTTCCTCAAGCACCACCTCGACGGCGATCCGCGCGACCCGGCCCGCATCGAGCACCAGCACCGCGTCACCGTCCGCCTCGGCGATCTCGGAGTCCCGGTCGTGCCGGCGGTCGAGGACGACTCGGGGCGGACCGTCGCGGTGGTGGAGGACCGCTGCTACGCCCTCCACCCGTGGGTGGACGGCCGCCACCGCGACGGCGGCGAGCTCTCGCGCGGGCAGTCGCGCCGGCTGGGCGCGCTGCTGGGCCTGGTGCACGTACGGCTGGACCAGGTCGCGCCCGTGTCCGACGCCGAGTGCGCGGCCGAGCCCAGCGCCGACCCGGAGGTGACCTTCGGCCTCATCGACGAGCTGCTGGCCCGGGTGCGCACCCGGGCCCGGCGCGACTGCTTCGACGAGCTGGCCGACCACCGGCTGCGCGAGCGCCGAGCCCTGCTGGAGCGCCACGCCCACCGCCGCCCGCCCGCCGGGGCCGAGCCGGTCGCCGGATGGGTGCACGGCGACTTCCACCCACTGAACCTGCTCTACCGGGACCGGGCCCCCTGGGAGCCCGTCGCGATCGTGGACTGGGACCGGCTCGCCGTGCGGCCGCGCGCGGAGGAGGCGGTGCGGGCCGCCGTCATCTTCTTCCTGCGGCCCGGCGGCACCCTGGACCTGGCCAAGATCCGGGCTTACGCCCGCGCCTACCGCGCCGCCACCGGGGCCGGGGCGGACGAGATGGCCGCGGCCGTCCACCGGGTGTGGTGGGAGCGGCTCAACGACTTCTGGATGCTGCGCTGGCGCTATCAGCTGCGCGACCGCCGCACCGATCCGCAGTTCCCGGCGGCCTCCGCGCTGGTGGTGTGGTGGACCGGCCGTTACGAGGCGGTGCGTGACGCCTTCTGTCTGTAGTTCCGCCCGCGGGCGGGGTATGGGCGGTGCACGGCTTCTGCGGGATCTTGTGGGTCTTCACCCTCCGTGTCCGTCTCACATATCGATCACGCACCATCTCCGCGTCACTCATCCACAGCTCTTCCCGTCACTTCGGTACCGGGATAACGTGCGTTTGTCCCAGGCGCTTGCGAGGCTGTGACCAGTGACGTTCCAGGCTTTTGCGATTTACTTGGAAACCCAAGCAAAATTGCAGGTCAGGGACCCTTCGCGCATGTGCGGAGGTACTGGGTAACGTGCTGACAGCGGGCCGTCGAACGGGACACCTGTCACCGCTCGGTTCCGTCCGCGCCGCACCTACCCCGTGGGCCGTACGGATCCGGGCGAGCCTCTCCCTGCCACCGGCGGGGAATCCCCAGGCTTCCCGGCGACCCCGGGGGCCGGACAGACGGAGGAGCACAAGTGACCGTGGAGAGCACTGCCGCGCGCAGCAAGCCGCGCCGCAGCAGCGGAAAGCGCACCACGACGAGCGGGGCGAGGAAGCGCTCGCAGTCGGCCGCGCGCCCCGAGCTCGTACAACTGCTGACGCCGGAGGGCGAGCGGGTCGAGCACCCGGACTACTCGCTGGACCTGACCCCCGACGAGTTGCGCGGTCTGTACCGCGACATGGTCCTCACCCGCCGGTTCGACGCCGAGGCCACCGCGCTGCAGCGGCAGGGCGAGCTGGGCCTGTGGGCGTCGCTGCTGGGCCAGGAGGCCGCGCAGATCGGCTCGGGCCGGGCGCTGCGGGACGACGACTACGTCTTCCCGACCTACCGGGAGCACGGCGTGGCCTGGTGCCGCGGGGTGGACCCGACCAACCTGCTGGGCATGTTCCGCGGCGTCAACAACGGCGGCTGGGACCCCAACAGCAACAACTTCCACCTCTACACCATCGTCATCGGCTCGCAGGCGCTGCACGCCACGGGTTACGCGATGGGCGTGGCCAAGGACGGCGCGGACAGCGCGGTGATCGCCTACTTCGGCGACGGCGCGTCCAGCCAGGGCGACGTGGCGGAGGCGTTCACCTTCTCCGCGGTCTACAACGCGCCGGTGGTGTTCTTCTGCCAGAACAACCAGTGGGCGATCTCCGAGCCCACCGAGAAGCAGTCCCGCGTTCCGATCTACCAGCGCGCCGCGGGCTTCGGCTTCCCCGGCGTCCGGGTGGACGGCAACGACGTGCTGGCGGTGCTGGCCGTGACCCGGGCCGCCCTGGAGCGCGCCCGCACCGGCGAGGGCCCGACCCTGGTCGAGGCGTTCACCTACCGGATGGGCGCCCACACCACCTCCGACGACCCCACCCGCTACCGCAAGGACGCCGAGCGCGAGGAGTGGGAGGCCAAGGACCCGATCCTGCGGCTGCGCACCTACCTGGAGAAGGAGGGCCTGATCGACGCCGACTGGCTCGCCGGGCTCGACCAGGACAGCGACGCGCTGGCGCTGCGGGTGCGCGAGGCCATCCGGACCATGCCGGACCCGGACACCATGGCCATCTTCGAGAACGTCTACGCCGACGGGCACGCGCTGGTGGACGAGGAGCGCGCCCAGTTCGCCGAGTACCTGGCGTCCTTCGCCGACGAGGAGGGCCGCTGAGATGGCCAGCACCAAGATGCCCATGGCCAAGGCGCTCAACGAGTCGCTGCGCAAGGCCCTGGAGACCGACCCCAAGGTCCTGATCATGGGTGAGGACGTCGGCAAGCTCGGCGGCGTCTTCCGTATCACCGACGGCCTGCAGAAGGACTTCGGCGAGGGGCGGGTCATCGACACCCCGCTGGCCGAGTCCGGCATCGTCGGCACCGCGATCGGCATGGCCCTGCGCGGCTACCGGCCGGTGGTGGAGATCCAGTTCGACGGGTTCGTCTTCCCCGCCTACGACCAGATCGTCACCCAGCTCGCGAAGATGCACGCCCGCGCGCTGGGCAAGGTCAAGCTGCCGGTCGTCATCCGCATCCCCTACGGTGGCGGCATCGGCGCGGTGGAGCACCACAGCGAGTCGCCCGAGGCGCTGTTCGCGCACGTGGCGGGCCTGAAGTGCGTCTCGCCGTCCAACGCCTCGGACGCGTACTGGATGATGCAGCAGGCGATCGCCTCCGACGACCCGGTGATCTTCTTCGAGCCCAAGCGCCGCTACTGGGACAAGGGCGAGGTCGATGTCGAGGCCATCCCCGGACCGCTGCACAGGGCGGTCGTGGCCCGCGAGGGCACCGACCTGACGCTGGCGGCCTACGGGCCGATGGTGAAGACCTGCCTGGAGGCCGCCGCGGCGGCCGAGGAGGAGGGCAGGTCACTGGAGGTGCTGGACCTGCGGTCGATGTCCCCGGTCGACTTCGACGCGATCCAGGCGTCGGTGGAGAGGACCCGCCGCCTGGTGGTGGTCCACGAGGCGCCGGTCTTCCTGGGCACGGGCTCGGAGATCGCCGCCCGGATCACCGAGCGGTGCTTCTACCACCTGGAGGCGCCGGTGCTGCGGGTGGGCGGGTTCCACGCGCCGTATCCGCCGGCCAGGCTGGAGGACGAGTACCTGCCGAACCTGGACCGGGTGCTCGATGCCGTCGACCGCGCGCTGGCGTACTGAGAGTAGGGGCTGAGGAGAGTCGTGACGATGACTGATACGGCTGCCGCCGGGGCCGCTGCCCAGCGCATCCGCGAGTTCAGGATGCCGGACGTGGGCGAGGGCCTGACCGAGGCCGAGATCCTCAAGTGGTACGTGGGGCCCGGTGACACGGTGACCGACGGCCAGGTGGTGTGCGAGGTGGAGACGGCCAAGGCGGCCGTCGAACTGCCCATCCCGTACAACGGCGTGGTGCACGAGCTGCACTTCGAAGAGGGCGTCACCGTGGACGTGGGCACCCCGATCATCACGGTGGACACCGACCCGTCGGCGGGACCGGCCGCCCCCGCCGGAGCACCGGCCGCCGGGGAGGCCGCGCCCGCGGCTCCCGCCGCGGCCGAGCCGGCCGGGCCGGAGGCGGCCGCGGAGGAGGAGGGCGCCAAGCGCCAGCCGGTGCTGGTGGGCTACGGCGTCGGCACCGCCTCGACCAAGCGGCGTCCGCGCAAGCAGCAGAACCACGTGCGGGACGCGCAGGCCGCCGTCCAGGCCGAGATGGACGCCACCACCACGCCCCCGGCCGCGGCGCCCGCCGTCGAGGAGGCCGAGCGTTCCCCGCAGCGCCCGCTGGCCAAGCCGCCGGTGCGCAAGCTCGCCAAGGACCTGGGCGTGGACCTGGCCGCGATCGTGCCGACCGGCCCGAACGGGATCATCACCCGCGAGGACGTGCACGCCGCCGCGGCCCCGGCGCCCTCGCACGAGGCCGCCGCCGTGACCGGGACCGCCCCGGAGGCGGCTCCCGAGGCGGCCCCCGCTCCGGCCGAGGTCCCGGCTCCGGCGGTGTGGAGCACCGGCGAGCGCGAGCGCCGGGTGCCGATCAAGGGCGTGCGCAAGGCGACCGCCCAGGCGATGGTCTCCAGCGCCTTCACCGCGCCGCACGTCACGGAGTTCATCACCGTCGACGTCACCCGCACGATGAAGCTGGTGCAGGAGCTCAAGCAGGACCCGGACATGGCGGGCCTGCGGGTCAACCCGCTGCTGCTGGTGGCCAAGGCGCTCCTGGTCGCCATCCGGCGCAATCCGGAGGTCAACGCCGCCTGGGACGGGGCCAGCCAGGAGATCGTCCACAAGGAGTACGTGAACCTGGGCATCGCCGCGGCCACCCCGCGCGGTCTGATCGTGCCGAACATCAAGGACGCGCACGCCAAGACCCTGCCGGAGCTGGCGCGGGCGCTGGGCGAGCTGGTCGCCACCGCCAGGGAGGGGAAGACCTCCCCGGCGGACATGTCCGGCGGCACGGTCACGATCACCAACGTCGGCGTCTTCGGCGTCGACACCGGCACCCCGATCCTCAACCCCGGGGAGTCGGCGATCCTGGCCTTCGGCGCGGTCAAGCTCCAGCCGTGGGTCCACAAGGGCAAGGTCAAGCCGCGCCAGGTCACCACTCTGGCGCTCTCCTTCGACCACCGTCTGGTCGACGGCGAGCTGGGCTCCAAGGTGCTGGCCGACATCGCGGCCGTCCTGGAGCACCCCAAGCGCCTGATCACCTGGGCCTGATCACCTGGGCCTGATCACCTGGGCCTGACGGCCTGACGGCCTGACGGGCCGTCCGGCCCGGCGGACCATGGCGGGGCCCGGCGCACGCACCGTGCGCCGGGCCCCGCCGCATGTCCGGCCCACCTCGTCCGGCCCACCCCCTCCGGCCCTGCCCGCCCCTGCCGCCGTCCCGTATGACGGACGGGGGTGGGTACGCATACCTGTTGTATCTATGGTGTGTCCATGCCTTCCCAGCCCTCCCCGGCCACCTCCCCGCCCCCGAACCCGGCGCCGCCCGCGGCCGAACGTGTCTACACCCACGTCAAACAGGCGGTCCTGGAGCGCCGCTACGAGGGCGGCACCCTGCTCACCGAGGGCGAGCTGGCCAGTGCGGTCGGGGTCTCCCGCACCCCCGTGCGGGAGGCGCTGCTGCGCCTGGAGGCCGAGGGACTGCTCAGGCTCTACCCCAAGAAGGGCGCGCTCGTCCTGCCCGTCTCCGTCCAGGAGATCGGCGACGTCGTCGAGACCAGGCTGCTGGTCGAGGAGCACGCCGTGCGCAAGGTCACCCCCGCGCCGCGCGACCTGCTGGACCGGCTCGGCGAACTCCTGGAGCAGCAGCGGCGCCAGGCCGAGACCGGCGACCTGGCGGCGGTGGCCGCCACCGACCGCTGCTTCCACGCCACCGTGGTCGGGGCGGCCGGCAACCGGATCCTGGAGCGCCTGTACGACCAGCTCCGCGACCGCCAGCTGCGCATGGGCGTCGCCGTGATGCACTCCCACCCCGACCGCATCGCCAAGAACATCACCGAGCACACCGAGATCCTGCGCGCACTGCGCACGGGGGACGCGGAGGCCGCCGCCGAGGCGGTGCGCGGCCACGTCGGCTCCGTGCGGCACCTGCTGCGCGGTGAGGTCCGGTGAGCGGCGGGAACCCGCCCGGAGCGCCGGCCTCCGGAACACCGGCCCCCGGAGTGCGGCTCGGCGGCCCGCGGGCCGCCTTCGTGTGGGGCCTGGGCGTCGCCGTCTACTTCACCGCCATCACCTACCGCACCGGCCTGGGCGTCGCGGGCATCGACGCCGCCGACCGCTTCCACATCAACGCCTCGGCCCTGTCGACCTTCTCCATCCTCCAGCTCCTGGTCTACGCCGGGATGCAGATACCCGTCGGCCTGCTGGTGGACCGCTGGGGCACCAGGAAAGTCCTGCTCCTGGGCATCGTGCTGTTCACCACCGGCCAGTTCGCCTTCGCCCTCTCCGGCTCGTACGCCATGGCGCTGGCCGCCCGCGCGCTGCTGGGCTGCGGTGACGCCATGACGTTCATCAGCGTGCTGCGGCTGGGCTCCAACTGGTTCCCGCCCCGCCGCGGTCCGCTGATCGCCCAGGTGGCGGCGCTGTTCGGGATGGCGGGCAACCTGCTGACCACACTGGTCCTGGCGCGTCTGCTGGCCGCCTTCGGCTGGACGCCGACCTTCGCGGGCAGCGCCGGGCTGGGCGTGCTGGTCCTGGTGCTCGTCCTGCTCTTCCTCCGGGACCGGCCCGAGGGCGCCCCCACTCCCGCCTCCGCCACCGCGCCCGGGCGGGGGCCGGGGCGCGAACCCGGCTACGTACGCCGCCAGCTCGCCGAGGCGTGGCGCGAGCCGGGCACCCGGCTGGGCATGTGGGTGCACTTCACCACCCAGTTCCCCGGCATGGTCTTCCTGCTGCTGTGGGGGATGCCGTTCCTCGTCGAGGCGCAGGGCCGCACCCGCGCCGAGGCCGGCACCCTGCTGACCGCGGTGGTGCTCTCCAACATGGCCATCGGCCTGGTCTACGGCCAGGTCATAGCCCGGCACCACAGAGCGCGGGCGCCGATCGCGCTCGGCACGGTGCTGGCAACGGCCGCCGTCTGGGCGATGGTGCTGTGCTGGCCGGGGCGGGCGCCGCTGTGGGCGCTGGTCCTGCTGTGCGTGGTGCTCGGCGCCTGCGGTCCGGGCTCGATGATCGGCTTCGACTTCGCCCGCCCCGCCAATCCGCCCGAGCGGCAGGGCACGGCGTCGGGCATCGTCAACATCGGCGGCTTCACGGCGTCCATGGCCACCCTGCTGGCGGTGGGCGTCCTGCTGGACGCGACCGGCGACGACTACCGGATCGCGTTCGCCTCCGTCTTCGTCCTCCAGGCGCTGGGCACCGCCCAGATCCTCCGGCTGCGCGGCCGGGCGCACCGCCGCGAGCGCGAGCGGGTGGTGGCCAGCCGCGTCGAGGCGGTGCACGTGCCGGTCTGAGACGGGCCGCGGCCCAGGCCCCGGGACCCGCTGACCGGAGCGGGGCGGAGTGGGACGGGGCGGAGCGGGACGGGGCGGGGCGGGGTCAGGGCGTGACGGCGAAGTGCGCGAGGATCGCGTCCGCGAGGGCCTGGTCGCCCTCGATCTTGAGGTTCTCGCGCACCGCCGCGGGCCGCACCCGCCCGCAGGCCAGCCGCAGATACGTCTCCCAGTCCGTCGCCAGCGTGGCCGCCGGCCCCAGCGAGACGCTGGCGTCCACCGTGCCCCGGCCCTCGGCGTCCACGCGCACGGTCCGCATGAACTCCACCGGCCCGCTCACATCGATGACGACCGCCGAGTTCGGCGGCGCCCCGGCGTCCTCGGCGACCACCTTGGGCAGTCCGTGCAGCAGCACGTCCCGGGCCACGTGGGCGCCGGGGGAGTCGAGGTTGCCCGGCCTGTCCAGCGCCCGCCGCAGGTCCTGCTCGTGCACCCACACGTCGAACGCCCGCAGCCGCAGCGCCCACTCCAGGGTCATCTCCCGGCCGAGCGGGGTCATCACCATCGTCGACGGGTCGCGCTTCTCGTTCCGCAGCTGGCGGGAGCGGCGGATGACCGTGTACTCCAGCTCGCTGGTCATCTCCGGGGCGGTGTGGCAGCGCCGCACGTCCACCTGGACCTCGACGCGGCGGCTGACCTCGTCCTTCACATGGAACAGGTCCCGCGGCAGCGTGTGGATGGGGCGGGGGTCGCCCAGCATCTCGCACTCCGACCCGATGACATGGGAGACGATGTCGCGGACCGACCAACCCGGGCACTCGGTCGCGCGGTTCCACTCGCCCTCGGCCAGCGGGGAGACCAGCTCGGATATCGCCTCGATGGAGTGGGCCCAGGCGTCGGCGTAGGGCTGAAGGCTAGGGTGGTCGGTCAACGGGACCCCTCGGATACGTGCTGAATACGTGTGGATGGTGTGGGTTCGCGGACTGGGTGCTCTCAAGTTACGCTGCGAGCGAGCAGCCTGACAGGCCTTTCGGGTGACGATCGTAGGCTGCTTTCGACCGGCTTTCGACCGGCGTTTGGCCCCCTCGAACCCATGGACGGTGGTACGGTGCGCGCCTCCCTCATTCAGATCGGCGTGGACGAGGACGAAACGGTCGAAACGCGCCGCGCGCGGGCCGCCTCGCTCGTACGCGAGCAGACCGCCTCCGACCTGGTCGTCCTGCCCGAGCTGTGGACGGTCGGAGCCTTCGCCTTCGACTCCTTCGAGGCCGGCGCCGAGCCGCTGGACGGGCCCACCGCACGGGCCATGTCCGAGGCGGCCCGCGAGGCGCGCGTCTGGCTGCACGCCGGGTCCGTGGTGGAACGCGCCGAGCACGCCGGCGGCCCCGGCGCAACGGGGGTGGGAACGGCCCTGTACAACACCTCCCTGGTCTTCTCCCCCGACGGGGAGCGGGTCGCGGTGTACCGCAAGATCCACCGCTTCGGCTTCGACCGGGGCGAGGCCACCCTGATGTCCGCCGGCGCCGAGCCGGTCACCGTCGATCTGCCCGGCATCACCCTGGGCCTGGCCACCTGCTACGACCTGCGCTTCCCCGAACTGTTCCGCGCACTGACCGACGCCGGCGCCCGGGCGCTGGTGATCCCGGCGGGCTGGCCCGCCCGCCGCGCCTCCCACTGGTCCCTGCTGGCCCGCGCCCGCGCCGTGGAGAACCAGGCGTACGTCCTGGCCTGCGGCACCGCGGGCGCCCACGCGGGCGTGCCCCAGGCGGGCCGCAGCGCGATCATCGACCCCTGGGGCGAGACGCTGGCCGAGGCGCCGGACGCCGGTGAGCGGGTCGTCACCGCCGAGCTGGACCCGGCGTACGTCGACAAGGTCCGCGAGGACTTCCCCGTCCTGCGGGACCGGGTGCTGCGCTGAGCGCGCGAGCCCCCGCCGTCCGCCGTCCGCCGCCCGTCGTCCGCCGCTGCCGTCCCCGCCCCTGCCCCCGGAGGCGTTGAGTAGCCGTACTCATGCGGACGCCGCCGGGCCGCGCCACCGTGGTGGCCATGACCACACCAGTCCAGCGGCCCACCACCGCCGCGTTCTTCGTGCAGGCCGCCGCCTCCTTCGCGCTCTCGCTGCTCGCCGTGGGCCTCGGTGTCGCCTACATGCCGATGGGGCCGTGGGAGCGCGGCTTCCTGGCGGTCGGCGTCCTCTTCCTGATCTCCTCCACCTTCACGCTGGCCAAGTGCGTGCGGGACCGGCAGGAGATGCAGGAGGTGACCACCCGCGTGGACAAGGCCCGGCTGGACAAGCTGATCACCGAGCACGACCCGTTCGACCCCAAGAACATCTGAGCCCCGCTCCGGCCCAGCACCGCAGCGGTGGTGGGGCATGGAGGACGGGGCTGGGCCTCCGGGGGCACGGGTGGATCGCCGTGCCGTGCTCGCCCGGGCGGCGGTGCCGCGTTCCCCGCGCCCCGCCCACACCACCGGTGTGGTGGTCCGCGACCGTCGCGCTCCCCTCCGGCCCGTGCTCTTCCGGGAATTCCTCCCGGCGGCCGCCGACTGGTGGAAGAACGGGGGCTCAGGGGCGGGCGGTCCCGTAACCGCGCACGCCGAGCAGACCGATCGCACCGAGAGCGGTGGCCACCGCGGCGGTCACCAGCGTCACACCGGCCGGGTAGGGAACCGCGGGGTCGAGGGAGTTCCAGACGGCTGCCGCGATGACCCCCACGGTGAGTCCCGATCCCACCACGGCTCCGTATCCCAGCAGGAATTCACGCCCGGCGATCTCCCGCACCCGGTTCCTGGTCAGTCCGATCGCGATCAGCAACCGTGCGTCACGCCGGCCGGCGGCGCTCCGGTCGACGACTCCGATCGCGAGCGTGCAGAACACCAGTGAGACCAGTACGGCCAGTCCGCCGAAGATCCAGGCGACGAGTTTCGATTCCCGAGTCGCCAGATCATCCTCGGAGAGCACAGTCAGTGCGACGGGTTGCCGCAGAGCGGCGGTACGCAGTTCGAGTTCGAAGGCAGGGCTCCGCGCTCCCAACACCAGCAATGAGTCGGTCTTGGTGAGTTCCTCCCGCAGCGGCGGCGGACGCAGCTTCGGGTCGAGGGGCATCGGCAGGCCGGCGATGCGCCGCAGACGCTCCGCAGCGGCGGGGCGCAGCGTCCCGGGACGTGAACACGCTTCGTCACCGAGTACGGAGCCGAGGTCCGAACAGGCTGCGGACAGCCGGGCCGAGGGCTCGGCATTGGCGGTGGCCGATTCGACGATGTGAATCCGGGCGGCCACAGTGCCGGGCACCTGGCCTGTGAACTTCTCTATGTCGAGCCGGTCGAGTGCACCCCGGAGGACGACGGACTCCACCCGCTCATCCCGCGGCGCCGGCGGGTCGGCCTGGCGGGCGCTGGCCATCCAGGCCGCGACCACCGGCACGACCACGAGCAGTGCGGCGATCCCGTACAGCGGTTTGACGGCGGACCGCGGATCGTACTGAAGCCTGCGTCCGGCCATCATCCTCACCGGATCGGCCGATGTGTCGGCCAGCCGGGCCGCCAGCAGCCGGGCGACGACAGGCAGGGCGAGAGGCACTCCGGCGGCCAGCAGAACGGTGCCGGACAGGGCGCTGACCGCCGCGGCGTGTCCTTCCCGCAGCGAAGCCGCCACCAGCAGACCGGCTCCCGCGGCGGCCGGAGCAAGCCGGAGCGCGCGCAGCGCCGGCCGTCCGGCACGCGGCCGCGGCGACTGCCGGTCGCGCCGGGTACGGCGGATCTGGTCTGTAACCAGGGAAAGGCCGGCGAACAGCACGAGAACAGCGGCGGAGACCGACAGGACAAGCCAGTACGGCGGTACCAGCGCGCCGGCGGCTATGGGACGACCGACCAAGGGGAGAGCGTCCGGCAGCGGGCCGACGGCACACCACAGAGCGGCTCCGGCCACCACCCCCGGACCCGTCGTCAGCAGAGACTCGTAACCCAGCAGCCGCCTGCGCCAGCGCCCAGGCAGCCCGATGGCACCCAGCAGGGCCATGCGCTGTGCCCGCAGCGGTGCCGACACGGCCGTCCCGGTCATGGCGAGCAACAGCAGAGGAACGCCGACGAAGCCGCCGACGGCGAGTGCCATGGCCGGGACGTCGATCTCCGTATCGTCGCCGATGGGCATGCCGCGTCCTTCGCGTGCCCCACCGAATCCGGTGGCCTCGAGGATGTCCGCGCCCATCTCCCCGCCGCTGGGCATGAGCCGGTAGGCCAGGAGCTCACCAGGGTGCAGGACTCCCTCGTCGGCGAGCACGGAGGCGCCGGGGAAGCGCTCGGCCAGCCGCGGCTCCCCGGCGGCCAGTGAGGCCAGCCCGGGGGACACGTACCAGCCGCCGGGCCGGGGCCACTCCTTCATCCCGGGTGGAAGCGCGCGCGGGTCGCGGTCGTCCAGCGGGTCCAGCCAAACGACGGGGAACTGTTCCCGTTCCCAGGTATCCGTCCGGAGGTTGACTCGCACCAGAGGGCGGGTCCCCTCGTCCGCCAGCCGCACTGCACGTGCGTCGAACCGTTCCCGTTCCTCCATCAGGGAATACACCACCGCGGTGGCGAACAGGGAGACCACCGTGGTGATCACGGCGACCGCGGTGAGCAGCACCAGTCGCAGCCGCTGCTCGCGGTGAGCCCCCCACGCCAGCCGTACCGCCATACGGCGGGTGGCCGAAGCCGCGTTCACGGGCGTCGCCCCCCGTCGGCCGGCAGGGCGTCCGGCAGAAGGTCCAAGGATTCCAGTACACCGCCGCGCAGTCTTGTACTCCGGTCCATCGACGCCGCGACGGACGCGTCATGCGTTGCCACGACGAGTGCCGCGCCACGCCGGCGGCAGGCATCCAGCAGTACTCCGGTCACCAGCCGGACGTTCTCCTCGTCGAGTGATCCGGTGGGCTCGTCCGCCAGCACCAGGGCCGGCTCGCACACCAGCGCCCGAGCGATGGCCGCACGCTGTGTCTCACCTCCGGACAACTCCTCCGGAGCGCGGTCGCCGTAGCCGTCGAGACCGACGAGGGAGAGCAGTTCCGCCGCTCGCTCCCGCGCATCGGCGTACCCGGCGAAAAGCGCAGGCAGGGCCACGTTGTCGACGACGCTCAACTCGGGCATCAGTTCGCCGAACTGGAAGACCATTCCGATGTGGGAGAGCCGGTGCCCCGCCGTCTCGTCGTCGGACGTTTCACCGATGTTCCGTCCGGCGACGACCACCGTGCCGCTCTGTGGGCGCACCAGTCCGGCCGCGCAGTTGAGCAGTGTCGTCTTGCCGCTGCCGGACGGTCCGACGATCGCCACGGCCTCGCCTGCCCGGACGCTTAAATTCACTCCTCTCAGCAGAACGCGGCGGGGGAGTTCCACCGTGATTTCCCTCATGTTGAGCAGAGGGTCCATGTTCTCGGTCCGCTCTTTCACGTGCTTCTCCTGTATGCCGGTTCACTTCCCTTCCACGGGAAAACGGCACGGTCGGGGACGGAACGGCCGGTCCGCGCCCGTGCGAGCGGTGACAGGAGCACGGACCGGCCGGACATCGGATCAGTAAGACTGCCAGTTGCCGCACGCGTCCGGCCACAGCGAGCGGTACTCGCAGGTCTTGTGCTTGAGCACCTTCCCGGCCCCGTTGCCCTCGCTGGCGCAGACGCCGTTGTTGCCGTCGGAGTCCTTGACGTCACGCTTGGTGCCATCGTTGACGTTGTAGTACTCGCCCTTGACGGGGGTGGAGTCGCTCTCCTGATCGCAAGCGGTCATTCTCTCGCGGCTCTGGCTGTCGTACGAGTAGTCGTTGCCGTTGTAACTCGTCAACGCGGTGGCTGCTGTGGGTGCTCCGAAGAAGAGCGCACCGGCGGAGAAAACCGCTATGCCCAGCTTTCCGAAACGCATATTTCCCCCAAGTGTCTGATTTCGAGAACTTGATCGGACACCGAAGATGCTCATGGGGGGGGGAAGCGTTGACGCAAGGGATTTCTGGCGACGGATGTGCCGGACCGCTGGAAACGCGCCAGGACAGGCGGGTGGTGTCGTGGGCTCCGTTCGTGGGGCTGGAGGCCGGTTCGCCGGGCGGCAATTGCCGCCCGAACTGGCCGAACGACTTGTCGATCGGCCTGCGGAGTGGCACCGGTGGTTACGTCCTGGAGTCGGAGCACCGGCCGACGAGCTTGATCACTCTGTCCTGTTCGGGGCGGTGGGTTCCGGACGGAACATGGCCGAGGCGTGACGGCGGGGCGAGATGTGGCCGCGGAGTGTTGGGGCGGATATCCCGGACCTCCACAGCCACATTCCTTCCGTCCTTCTCCGGCCTCCGGCCGGATTCGTCCGGGTCTGTCCCGGAGTCCCGGACGTGCGGCGCCTCGCCCGGAACTGGTTCGGCAGGTCGGTGGCCCTTCGGCGAGGATCGGAGGGTGACACGGGCGCGGGTGCGGATACGAGTAGGGCTGTGGTGGGCCCTCAGGGCCCTGCGGCGCCGGTGGGGCGGGGAGGCGCGGGGCGGTGCGGGACGCACCGCCTGGACGCGGGGCCGCGTCCCCGCCGCGCTCGCCGTGCTCACGGCCGGGGCCGCGGCGTTCCACTCCCTGGTGCCGGGCGCCGTACTCGGTCTGGGCAGCCTGCTGGAGTCCTTCCTGCCGTGGCTCGGTCTCGCAGTCCTCCCGCTGCTGGCCGCGGCGCTGGTGCGCCGCTCGGCCCTCGCCCTGGTGGCGCTGGCGCTGCCGTCGGCGGTCTGGCTCGCCCTCTTCCACGACGCCCTCCTGCCTCCCGGGGGTGAGGACGCCGCCGGCGCCGCCCGTACCGCCCTCCTCACGGCCGTCCAGCACAACGCGAGCGACGAGAACCGCGACCCGGCCGCCACCGCGCGGGCCCTGGCCGCCGCCGGCCCCGACATCGTCGCGCTGCAGGAGCTGACCCCCGCCGCTCTGCCCGCCTACGGCGAGGCGCTGGCGCGGGAGTACCCCCACCGCGCGGTGGCCGGGACCGTCGGCCTGTGGTCCAGGCACCCCCTGACCGGCACCCGTCCGCTGGACATCCGTCCCGCGGACCTCGGCCCGGACTGGAATCGCGGGGTGCGCACCGCGGTGCGCACCCCGCACGGCGACATCGCCGTGCACGTGGTGCATCTGCCCTCGGTCCGCGTCCGCGCGACCGGTTTCGACACCGAGTGGCGGGACGAGAGCGCCGCACTGCTGGGGGAGGAACTGCGCGCGGAGGAACTGCCCCGCGTGATCGTGCTGGGCGACTTCAACGGCACCCTGGACGACCGGGGGCTCGACCCCGTCCTGAGCGGTGTGGACTCCACCGGCCGGGAGGCGGCGGACGGCTTCTCCTTCAGCTGGCCCACGGCCTTCCCCGTCGCCCGGATCGACCACGTCATGGCCCGCGGCGCTGCCGTCACCCGTCTGTGGACCCTTTCCGCCACCGGCAGCGACCACCTACCGGTCGCGGCCCGGATCGCGCTCCCGGCCGCGTAGGGCGTCCGCGCGGCGGAGGGGAACGGCGGCGGGAACGGCAGCGGGAACGGTTGCGGGAACGGCTGTGGGGCGGCGGCGGGAAACATACGCGCGAGTGGTCTAGACAACCGACCGGCGCGTGGCTACGGTGCGCTAGGTCTAGACCAATATCCATCGGTCTGGCGCCGCCCAGTCGCACCTCGTCGCATGTCCGGAAAGCTCGCGGACCCCCCACTCCCCAGGAGCACACCATGCGAAGGAAGACCACCACCGCCCCGGCCGCCCCCCTGGTCCTCCTGGACGGGAGCCGCGACCACGTCGTCGGACTCTTCCGCGCCGTCGTCGGTTTCCTCTTCGCCTGCCACGGCGCGGCCACCCTCTTCGAGGTGCTCGGCGGCCCGCACGGCGGCCGCGTCCCGGACATCGGCCAGTGGCCCTCCTGGTGGGCCGCGGTCATCCAGCTCGCCGGCGGCCTCCTGGTGGCGCTGGGCCTGTTCACCCGGACCGCGGCGGTGGTCTGCTCCGGCTCGATGGCCTACGCGTACTTCGTCGTGCACCAGCCCAAGGGCCTGTTCCCCATCGAGAACGGCGGTGAGCCCTCCGCGCTGTTCTGCTGGGCCTTCCTGCTCATAGCCGCCCTCGGCCCCGGCCGCTGGTCGCTGGACACCCTCCGCGCGGGCCGCGGGGAGCCGCGCGAGGACACGCGCGGGGCATTGACACACTGGAAGGCATGAACGATGCCGCCCCGGCGCCCACCCCCGCGCCCGCGCCCCGCCGACGTGCCCGTGTCCGTGCCCCCGAGCTGGTGGGCAAGGGCGGCTGGCTGAACACCGGCGGCAAGGAGCTGACCCTCGCCGACCTGCGGGGACGCATCACCGTCCTCGACTTCTGGACCTTCTGCTGTGTCAACTGCCTGCACGTCATCGACGAGCTGCGCGAGCTGGAGGGGCGCCACGGCGACACCGTGGTGGTCGTCGGCGTCCACTCGCCCAAGTTCGTCCACGAGGCCGAGCACCGGGCCGTTGTCGACGCCGTCGAGCGCTACGGGGTCCACCACCCCGTCCTGGACGACCCCGAGCTGGCGACCTGGAAGCAGTACGCGGTGCGCGCCTGGCCCACGCTCGTCGTCATCGACCCCGAGGGGTACGTCGTCGCCCAGCACGCGGGCGAGGGCCACGTCCACGCCATCGAGAAGCTGGTGACGGAGCTGGAGGCCGAGCACGAGGCCAGGGGGACGCTGCGGCGCGGTGACGGCCCCTACGTGTCGCCGGAGCCGGAGCCGACCGACCTGCGCTTCCCCGGCAAGGCGCTTGTCCTGCCCTCGGGCAACCTGCTGGTCACCGACACCACCCGGCACCAGCTGGTGGAGCTGGAGCCGGACGGCGAGACGGTGGTGCGGCGCATCGGCGAGGGGACGCGCGGGCCGGCCGACGGGCCGGGGGAGAAGGCCCGCTTCAGCGAGCCGCAGGGTCTGGCCCTGCTCCCGGACGGCAGGGTGGCCGTCGCCGACACCGTCAACCACGCGCTGCGGGCCTGGGATCCGGCCGGCGGCGAGGTCACCACGCTCGCCGGCACGGGCCGCCAGTGGTGGCAGGGCTCGCCGACGGCAGGGCCCGCGCACGAGGTGGACCTGTCCTCGCCGTGGGACGTTGCCTGGTGGGAGGGCCGGCTGTGGATCGCGATGGCGGGCGTCCACCAGCTGTGGGCGTACGACCCGGAGGCGGGGACGGTCGCGGTCGCGGCGGGCACCACCAACGAGGGCCTGGTGGACGGCCCGGCCGGCCAGGCGTGGTTCGCGCAGCCGTCCGGGCTCGCGGCGGCCGGGGACCGGCTGTGGATCGCCGACTCCGAGACCTCGGCGCTGCGCTGGGTCGAACGCGCCGCGGACGGTGAGGGCGCCGCGGACGGTGAGGGCGACGGTGACGGCGGCGAGAACGGCGGCGGATACGTGCTGCGCACGGCGGTCGGCACCGGCCTGTTCGACTTCGGCCACCGCGACGGGGCGGCCGGCCAGGCGCTGCTCCAGCACCCGCTGGGTGTCACCGCGCTGCCCGACGGATCGGTGGCGGTCTGCGACACCTACAACCACGCCCTGCGCCGCTACGACCCGGCGAGCGGCGAGGTCACCACGCTCGCCACGGATCTGCGCGAGCCGTCCGACGCCGTCCTGGTGGAGGACGACATCGTGGTCGTGGAGTCCGCCCGTCACCGGCTGACCCGGCTGCGGCTGCCCGAGGAGGCGGTGCGGGTCGAGTCCGTCGCCCACCGCACCCGGCGTGAGGCGACCGAGGTGGCGCCGGGGGCGCTCCGGCTGGACGTGGTCTTCCAGGCCCCGCCCGGCCAGAAGCTCGACACCCGCTACGGCCCCTCCACCCGGCTGCTGGTCAGCTCCACGCCGCCGGAGCTGCTGGCGGACGGCGCGGGCCAGGGCACCGACCTGAGCCGGGAGCTGGTGCTCGCCGACGGTGTCGCCGAGGGTGTGCTGCACGTCTCGGCGATGGCCGCCTCCTGCGACGACGACCCAGCCAACGAGTATCCGGCCTGCCACGTCCACCAGCAGGACTGGGGCGTTCCCGTGCGCGTCGTGGCGGACGGCGTCTCCCGGCTGCCGCTGGTGCTGGCGGGGCTGGACGACGGGGCGGCCCGGGAGGGTTAGGCGTTCCGCACCGGCCCGCTCCCACCGGCCCGCTCCCACCGGCCCGGGACCGGCCGCCGGAGGAGACGGAACCGGTCCGGCACACGGGGGTGGGGTGCCGGACCGGTGGCGTCGGGGCGCCGTGACGTGGTGTCAGTCCGTCGTCATCATGCTCGGACGCTTGGCGGGGAAGCCGTGCGCACGGGCGCCGACCACGACGAGCAGCACGGGGGCCAGCA
This sequence comes from Streptomyces barkulensis, assembly GCF_002843305.1. Taxonomy (GTDB): domain Bacteria; phylum Actinomycetota; class Actinomycetes; order Streptomycetales; family Streptomycetaceae; genus Streptomyces; species Streptomyces barkulensis. The sequence continues at coordinate 68,413 of NZ_PGSG01000006.1, read as the reverse complement.
GCAGCAGGACGCTCCACGGGAAGGAGGTGGGGCCGAGGCCGTCGAGCAGGATGCCGCCGACCGCACCGCCGCCGGCCATGAAGGAGTTCCACGTGGTGACCAGGAGGGCCTGCCCCCGGTCGCCGCCCGCGTCGGTGACGGCGGTCTGCAGAAGTGTGGCCACACCGCCCCAGCCGAGGCCCCACAGCACCATCGCCAGGTAGACCGCGGCCGTGTTGTCGGCCAGCACCGCCAGCATGCCGGCGGCCACCAGGAACAGAACGGTGCTGCCGATGGTCAGGGCCCGCAGCCGGCGGTCGACCAGGGCGCCGGTGATGAAGATGCTCACCATGGAGGCGATCCCGAAGACCAGCAGGACGACGTCGCGGGAGGCGGTCATGTCGTACTCGTCGAGGAACGTGGCGATGTAGGTGTAGAGGATGTTGTGCGCCAGGACGTAGGCGGCGACCACGAACAGCACCGCCGCCACACCGGGCAGCTTGAGCGCCTGCAGGATCGGCGCCCGCTTCCCGGCCTGCTGGCCGGGGTAGTCGGGAACCGACACGGAGACCCATCCGAGCAGGAGCACGGACACCACGGTCACCAGACCGAAGGTCAGCCGCCAGCCGAACAGCTCGCCCAGGAAGGTGCCCAGGGGGATGCCCAGGGAGAGCGCGAGGGGGATGCCGGCCATGGTGATGGCGATCGCCCGGCCCTGCAGATGCGGCGGGGCCAGACGGCGGGCGTAGCCGACGAGTTCGGCCCACACGACGGCCGCGGCCACACCGGCGGCGAGGCGGAAGACCATCGTCAGGGCGTAGCTGGAGGAGAGGGCGGTGACGATGTTGGCGACGGCGAAGGTCGTGACGGCGAGCAGCAGCAGCTTCTTGCGGCGCCAGGTGGCCGTCGCCACGGACATCGGGATCGCCGAGAGGCCCGTGGCGATCGCGTAGATCGTCAGCGTCTGCCCCGCCGCGGACTCGCTCACGGAGAGATCGCGGGCCATCTCCGGCAGCACGCCGGCGGGCAGGGCCTCGGTGAGGATTCCCATGAACGCCGCCGTGCACAGGGCCAGCAGCGGTGACAGTGGCAGCTTCTGCTGCTTCGGGGCCGGTGGTTCGCCGGTCAGCAGGTCTGTTTCGGACGTTGACATGCCTGTTATCCTCCAACCATCACATCTGTGTGAAGGTCAAGTCGATTTTGTGTGAGGTGGGTCACATGCGGATCGGGGAACTGGCCGAGCGGACGGGGACGCCGCGCCGGATGCTGCGCTACTACGAGGAACAGGGCCTGCTGGTACCGGACCGTTCGCCGAACGGATACCGGGAGTACTGCGAGCGCAGTGTGGACCGGGTACTGCAGATCAGGGGGCTGCTCGACTCCGGGCTGCCGACCCGTGTCATCAAGCAGATCCTGCCGTGCCTGAAGCAGCCCCGGTCCATCCACGTCGCCGGGGCGACCCCGGAGACGATCACCACGCTGGAGCGCGAGCGCGAGCGGATGACCCAGCGGATCGAGTGCCTGATCCGCAGCAGGGACGCCGTCTCCGACTACCTCGAGGCCGTGCGCGGGGCCCGGCGGCCCGCCACCGCCGGCGGGCCCGAGCGGCCGGCGGTGGCGGACTACGACCTGGCCGTCTCCGCCTGACCGTACTGGACCGGGTTCGCCAGCACGACGCCGTGGCTGGTCACGTCGATGACCATCCGGTCGCCGTCCTCGATCCGGAACCCGTCGTGGTAGGTGGCCTTGTCCGCGCCGAGCAGCAGGTAGTTGACCAGGCCCGGCCGGCGCAGCGCCGGATACGAGAACAGGTGTCCGGTCATGTCCTCCACGTGGTGGAACAGGGAGTCGGTGCCGCACGAGAAGGGGCCCTCCCAAGCGGGCCGGCCGTCCCGTTCGACGACGACCCGGCCGGTCGCGGTCCGCGGCGGCGGCTCCAGGAACAGCCAGGGCGTCAGGGAGGTCTCGCACAGCTTCGCGTACGAGGTCCAGGCCCACGGGTTCTTCAGGTGCAGGCCGATGTCGTTGAGGTCGTTGCCGAAGGTGTAGCCCGCGTAGTGCGGGACGCCCCGGTCGTCGTTGACGTACACCAGGGCCACCTCCGGCTCCTCCAGCAGCCAGACCGGATCGGCGGGGGTGGTCAGCGGCTCGTCCGGCATGCGCAGCCACGAGCCGAAGCCCTTGATGTAGTAGTTGGGCGCGGTGAACTCCTCGTCGGGCTCCGGGGCGCGGTCGAACTTGGAGCGGTGCGTGCCCATGAAGCCGTTGATCAGGCCGCTGTCGGGGGCGGTGGGCAGCAGCGGAGGCAGGAAGCGCAGTTCCGGGTCGCCGAGGGTCACCTGGACCGTCTCGGTTCCCCGCGCCACGGCGGCGCTCAGGGCCTCGGGCCCGCCGCCGGCGACGAGGGCGGCGGCCAGCCGGCCGTCGGCCATCCGGTGGAGGGTGTGGGGTTCGCCGGGAACCGGTATGCCCAGCGGAGCGGTCGTGTGGACGGCGTTGCCGGAGCGCTGCCCGGGAGCGCCGTCCACGAGCGTCACCGCGGTCAGTGGTTGACGAAGCCGCCGTCCACCGGCACCACCGCCCCGGTCAGGAAGGGGCAGCGGTCGCTGAGCAGCCAGGCCGCGGCGGCCGCGATCTCCTCCGGCTCCGCGGTACGCCCCTGCGGGGTCACGGCGTGCGCCAGTTCCTCCATGCCGGGATTGCGGGAGAACCAGTCGGCGGTGATCTCGCTGCGGGTGGTGCCGGGGGCCACCGCGTTCACCCTGCCCCCCTGCCGCGCGTACTCGTCCGCCGCCGCCCTGGTGAGGCCGACGACCGCGTGCTTGGAGGCGATGTAGGGGGCGGCGGCGGGAACGGCCACCAGGCCGGCCACACTGCTGTTGTTGACGATCGCCCCGCCGCCGCGCGGCAGCATCGCGGCTATCTCCTGGCGCAGGCAGTTCCACAGGCCGCGCACGTTGACGTCCATGATGGTGTCGTAGACGTCGTCCGGTATCACGGCCTCGGGGAACAATGGAACAGCGGTTGGCGCTAAGGGATGATCTTGTCCGGTCGGCGGCCCCAGTAGCGTGACGTGGAGACGTCATACTCGCTGGTAGAGCGCCGATTTGTGACGGCTGGACGTCACGCTCGCATGCGAGCGCGGCGGGCCTCACGACGGCGCCAGGCTCTTGATCGACAGCGTCCTGAGCAGTAGACGGTGTCCTGGCGGCGGCTGGCGCCGGCGAAGGTGATTCGCCCGCACTCCGGGCAGGTCAGCAGCTGGATCATGCCCTCGTCACCGGTCCACTCTGCCTCGCCGAGCATCAGGGCGAGGCCCATGATCCGATCGCTGGTCCGCCGGTCCCTGTACGCCTGGGCTCGGCACACGTCATCGCAGTACCGGCGTCGCGGTGAAGCCTTTCTCGGCAGCCGGGCACCGCAGGAGGCGCAGAAGCGGATACGGGCCACGCTTCCAGCATCACGCGCCCGGGTGGGGTCCGTCCTAGTCCGGGGAACATCGGTACAGCGGTTATCGGTGAGATTGATCATGGTCCGGAGCTGCGGCTTCCTGGCGTCCCAGAGGCGTTGGTGTGGAGCCGGAGCTGGTGATCTCACCCGGGCCCGCCCGCTCCGGCCTCGCTGCCTCGGGGTCCGGTACGGCCTCCGGTAGCGGCGCGTCAGGATGCTTCGGGCACGGCGCGGGCGAGGGGTTCGAGGTCGCCGTAGAGGGCGGCGTGCAGGGCGGCGGCCAGTTCGCGGGCCCGGGGTTCGCTCTCCACGTCGTACAGGACGAAGTAGACGGGGCCGGCGGAGGAGTCGGAGCGGATCTCCCGCGAGCGGATCAGGCGGATCACGGCGGCGCGGATCGCGTCGTACGCGCCGGCGCGGGTATAGAAGGCGGCCAGGTCGCGATCGGTCTCGTACGAGCCGTACAGCAGCCTGTAACCGAGCTGCTGGTGGACCTGCCAGGTCCGCTTGAGCAGCGCGGCGGCGATGCCCTGGCCGCGGGCCTGTTCGGCAACGGCCAGCCCGTGGATCTTGGCGACGAACAGGCTCAGGGCCATGGCCTTCTCGGCGGTGAAGCCGTTGTTCATGGCCATGTCGATGAGCGTTCCGGGGGCGGTGGCGGAGAGCACGCCGATCGTGCGGTCGGTCTCGTCGGTGGCGACCAGCGTCATGGAGACGGTGGTCAGGGCCTCGTTCATGGGCCGATCGGTGAAGGTGTGGGCGGCGGCGTCGTGGTACGCCTTCATGCCGCCGCCGAGCCGTCCTCGATGGCGGCCCGCAGGACCGGGATGACCCTGACGCCGTCGCCGGTGGTGGCCATCAGCGCGTTCGCCGCCTCGACGTCCTGGCCGCGGGCCAGGCGGATGCGGGTGCCGGCCGGGCCCTGCCAGCCGGTGCGGACCCGGTCGGCGGACAGCGGCGGCGCCTGCCGGGCCTTCTTGGTCGTCTTGCCCATGGTCTTCGTTCCCCCCTGGTGGTGGTGTGGCCGGCGGCGTACGGCCGCCGACACTGAGATGGATCTTGTCCCGGTCGCCGGGCGGCCTACCGCCGGTTTCCGGCCGGACGTTCCTCGTCGGGCTCGCCCTGGTCCTCGTCCTCGCGGTCGTCGGGCCAGCGGCCGAACGGCCCGATGCGGCCCGGGCCTTCGGCTCCGAGCACACCGGGCCCCTTCGTACGGTGCGGCGTGCGGATCACGCGTCCTCCCCTTCGCGTCGGGCCTGCGCCAGCAGCGCCGCCACGACGTCGTCCGTCTGTTCCTCGCTCTGTTCAACGAGCGTGTCCAGCACGCCGTCGCCTTCGAGGACCTGCCGGGTGAGCCGTTCCATCAGCTCGGGGTCGGTGCCGCTGCCGGGGCCGGTGAGGTCCACCCGCATCGGGCGGCGCGGGGCGATGATCTCCGGCCCGGCCGGGGCGCCGGTCTCCTCGGCGTCGGCGAGCGCGCGGTAGACGGAGGCGACGGAGGGGTGCTGTCCGGCGTTCTTCCCGGTCTTGATGGTCAGCTTCTTGGCGATCTCGGGGACGGGTACGCCCCTGTCCTTGAGCGCGCGGGCGAACAGCAGCATGTCGTCGTCGATGACCTTCGGCCGTCCGCCGTGGTTGCCCTTGGTCGCGGCGGCGACCTGGCCCTCCAGGGTCTTCTCCCGGATGTAGTTGCGGTCGAGCTGGGCGGCGACGGCGAGCACGGCGAAGAACATCGCGCCCATGCCGTTGGGGTCGTAGATGCCGGTGAGGGGGCCGGTGAGGAGTTCGAGCTGGACGCCGGCCTTCTGGAGCTGGTTGGACAGGGTCATCAGCTCGGCGGCGTTGCGGGCCAGGCGCTTGAGCTCGTGGACGGTGAGGATGACCTCCTGGTCGGGGGCGGCCTCCTTGATGTCGTACGCCAGCTTCAGCGCCGCCTCCAGCTTTGGCCGCGTCTTCACGCGCGTGCTGATCTTCTCGGAGAAGATCCGCTTGCAGACCGGTTCGAGCGCATCCAGCTGGCTCTGCAACTCCTGCTGCGCGGTCGAGCAGCGCGCGTACCCGATCCGGATCGGCTTGGCCGCCGCGGCGGCCGGCAGAGCCTCGGCGGGCGGACCGGGCTTCCACGGCCGTCCCGGGCCGCGGTCCTCGGGCACGAGGACGTCGAGTTCCTCGCGGAGCGCGGGCACGAGGATGAAGCGGGCGGTGTGGTACTTCGTCGCGGTCTTCCCGCCGCGGGTGCGGCAGGCGCTGCCCGCCGGGGCTTCACACTTCGGACAGTCGTTTCGTTCTACCGCGTTTGCGGCTTGATCGGGCGTCAGATCCACCCCGGAAGTCTGTCAGAACTGTCTCGCACAACGTGCGGGTTCTGAGAGGACTTCTGCGAACGGCGACCTGCGGAAACGTGATCCACTTCGGGCCTCTCGCAGAACTCTCGCAACTGTTCATTTATGAGAGACCCCCAGGGTGATCCTGCGCCGGCTGCCCAAGCCGAGCGCGGGCCGTCTCGCTATCGGGCGAGGTCACGGGTGAGGCGTTCGGCGGCTTGGGCGTACGCCTCGTTGTAGGTGGGGAACTGCGCGATGGACTCGGTGAGGGCCTCCAGGGGCAGGCGGTGGCGGATGGCCAGGGCTGCGGTGTGGATCCATTCGCCGGCCTGGGGTGCGATGGCCCAGGCGCCGATGAGGGTGCGGCGGTTGCGGTCGGCGATCAGCCCGAGGGTGCCGGAGGGGTCTTTCTGGTAGGTCCAGGGGCGGGCGATGGCGTCGGCGAGGGCGAGTTCGGTGGTGGCGGTGTCGATTTCTTGGTGGCGGGCCTGTTCGGTGGTGAGGCCGACGGCGGCGATCTCGGGTTCGGTGAAGATGACGCGGGGGACTGCGGTGTAGTCGGCGGGGCGAGGGGTGCCGAGGATGGCGTCGGTGACGATGCGGGCCTGGTACTTGGCGACGTGGGTGAACATCGCTACGCCGGTGACGTCGCCGAGCGCCCACAGTCCATCGGTCAGGCGGCCGTGTGCATCGACGGCGAGTTCACCGCGGGAGCCGGTCTGAACACCGGCATTTTCCAGGCCGAGTCCGCGGGTTCGGGGGGTGCGGCCGGCGCCGAGGACGATGACGTCGGTGCGCACGGTGGTGTTGTCGTCGAGTTCGACGACCGTGTCCGTGCCGTCGCGGCGGGCGGCGCGGGCCTGGGTGTTCAGGCGGATGTCGATGCCGTCCGCAGCCAGGTGCTCGGCGGCGATCTCGCCCAGGCGGGGCTCTTCGCGGCCCAGCAGCAGCGGGCCGCGCTGGACGACGGTGACCTGGGTACCCATGCGGGCGAGGAACTGGCCGAGTTCGGCGGCCACCGCGCTGCCGCCGATGATCAGGGCGCGCTGGGGTATGTCGGTAAGGGTGGTGGCCTCCCGGTTGGTCCACACCGGTACCGTCTCCAGGCCCTCGATGGGGGGCCGGGTGGCTTCGGAGCCGGTGGCAAGGATGATGTGTTCGGCAGTGAGCTGCCGGCCGTCGACGTCGACGTGGCCGGGGCCGGTCAGGCGGGCGGTGCCCTTGATGACCGTGGCGCCCTGCTTGCGGTAGCCGTCGGCCTGGGCGGAATCGTCCAGGTGGCGGATCATGTAGTCGCGGTAGTCGCGTACCTGCGGCCAGTTGAGGGCGGGCCGCTCGAGACCGGCGGTGTGGGTGGCTTCCGCGCGTGCCTCGGTGGGGCGGAGCAGGGTCTTGGAGGGGATGCAGGCCCAGTAGGCGCACTCTCCGCCGATCAGTTCCTGTTCGATGACGGCGACGCGCCGGTCTGCGGCCAGTAGCCGTGAGGCGGCTACCTCCCCGCCCGGCCCCATGCCGATCACAATGGCGTCGAAGTGCTCGCTCATGATCCTCCTCCGATCCGGGCGCCCGGCCCGGGTCTGGGCTGTGGTCCGTACGGTGGCGGCTTCCCGCCGGCGGGTGGGTCAGTGCCGGGTCCGGTGTTCAGCCTGGCCTGCTGTTTGCCGGGCCGCAGCCGGGAGGGTGCAGCAGGGTTCTTCGCCCGGGCGGCCGGCGGGCGCAGCGGCGGGGGCGGTGTCGTCGTTCGCCGTGCAGCAGCCGGAGGCGGGTTGTCGGGGTGCGGGGACGCGCCGGTGGTGGCGCCAGTAGGCGGTGATCACGGCCAGCACCGCGAGGGCGGCCAGGGTGGCCAGGATGGTGGTGTGGGCCTGGATGAAGACGGAGGCGGTGGCGGAGAAACCGGCCAGAGCGCCCGAGGTGGTGCTCATGGAGGTGCTGCCGGCGGTGGCGGGGGTCCACCAGTACCAGGTCAGATACGCGCCGGTCAGGACCAGGACGGCGGCGGTGACGCGAGGGCCGTAGCGGGCCAGCGCGGTGACCTTCCGGGTGAGGGCGGACCCCGCGGCCGCGGTGGTCAGGGAGATGAGCAGCAGGACGGTGGCGGATCCGGCGGCGTACACGGCGAAGAGCAGCAGGAGACCGGCGTAGCTGGCGGTGGCCTGGGCCTGGGCGATGACGGCGAGGAGCACGCCGAAGGTGCAGGACAGGGACGCGGCGGCGTAGCCGATTCCGAAGACGGCCATGCGGCGGGCGGTGGGCGGGCCTTCGGCCGCCCGGCCACCGGAGGCGGGCAGCCGGAGGGTCAGGGTCCGGCCGGTCAGCCCGGCCAGGCCGAGCAGCAGCAGGATGACGCCGGTGGCCAGCCCGAGCCAGGGGGCGGCGGAGATGAGGGCGCGGGCTCCGGCGCTGACGACGAGCCCGGCGGCGGCGAGCGTTCCGGCGAAGCCGAGGGTCAGCGCGACACCGGAGCGCAGCGCGCGGCCGAGGCGCACGGGCAGCGGTGAGGTGTCGGTGTCGCCGAGGGCAGAGGTGATCCAGGCGGGCAGCAGGGCGAACCCGCAGGGGTTGACCGGTGCGATCATCCCGGCGGCGAACGCGAGGGTGAGCAGGCCGTTCACTTGGCGCCCGCCTTCTCCAGGGCGGCCTGGATCGCCTCGGGGCCGGGGTCGGTGGCCCGGTAGGTGACCTTGCCGGCCGGGTCGACGACGATCAGCGTGGACAGCGCGGCGACCTGGTACCGCTGGGAGAGCGTGGCGTTCTTGTCGATGACCGCGGGCAGTTGGGGTGCCTTGATGTAGTCGAGGAACTGCCGGATGAGCTGGGGTGATTCGCCCGGGTCCATGTCCACCGCGAGGACGTTCGCCTTGCCGTTCAGCTCCTTGCCGGCCTTGGCCAGGGACTTGGCTCCTTCGGAGCATTCGCCGCAGCCGACGGAGAAGAAGAACACCGCGGTCGGCTTCTCGCCCGGCACCTGGATCTTCTCGTCGCTGATCGTGGTCACCTCGGTGCCGTCCTTGGACACCGACCCCTTGGCGGTGCCGCCTGCGGCGGTGGTCTTGGCCGGGGTGGTCCCGGTGCCGCAGGCGGTGGCGCCGGCCGCGAGGGCGGCAGTGGTGGCCAGGGCGAGGAGGGTGCGGCGGCGGGGCGGGAACATGGTCATCGGGAGCGGGGGCCTTTCTGGTCAGCCGGGGTGGGCGAGCGGTCCCGGTCGGCGGAGCGCGTGGTGGGCGGGCAGCAGGCACTGCGCCGTGCGCGGTGGCGGATGACGGCGGTCACGGCGGCGGCCAGGGCGAGGACCGCGGCGGCGATCACCCAGGGGTTGCCGAGGATGCCGCCGACCGCGCCGAGGGCGCCGGCGGCGATGAGGGCGGGCCCGGCGCAGCAGGCGATCATCAGCAGGGCGGCGCCGATCCCGGCGCCGGCCAGGCCGGCGCCGGAGGGCTCGGAGTTGTTCCGGCGTGGGGGCCGGTGGGTGGCGGGCATGGCGGTGGTGCTCCTTGCTGGGTCAGTCCTGGCTGTCGGGGATGCGGGTGCAGCAGGACAGGGCGGCGGCGTTGTCCGCGGCCAGCGAGCGGGCCAGGATGATCAGGTCGGCCACGCGCGGGTCGCCGACGGAGTAGCGCAGCTTCTTGCCGTCGCGGCGAGCGGTGACGTAGCCGCAGTCGGTGAGGCAGGACAGGTGCACCGAGACGCGGGGCTGGGAGATGCCGGCGTAGGCGACGCAGTCGGCGGAGGTCCGCTCGCCGCGAAGGATGTACTCCAGCAGCTTCAGCCGGGTGGGGTCCGACAGGGCGCGGAAGAACTTCGCCACCGTGTCCAGATGGGTACACGGCATCTCCTGCGGGCCCTCCTGAGTGGAAGGGGCGGGGGCAGTGACGCGGTCGGACATGCGGGCCTCCACAACTGGAATTATTCGCCTGGCCGCATAGTATGGTCGTGGTGAGCTATTCGGCAAGGCGCATAGAAGCGGTCCCGGTCACACGGGACCCGGGACGCGAGGAGGTGCTGCGGTGAACGCAGCGCACAACGGCTACGACCTGGCGGTCATCGGCTCCGGCGGCGGGGCGTTCGCCGCCGCGATCGCCGCCCGTCGCAAGGGCCGCTCGGTGGTGATGGTCGAGCGCGGCACGACCGGCGGGACGTGCGTGAACACCGGCTGTGTGCCGTCCAAAGCGCTGCTGGCCGCCGCCGAGGCCCGCCGCAGCGCGCTGGAGGGGCAGCGTTTCCCCGGCATCCGGACCGAGGCAGGGCCGGTTGACTTCGACGCGCTGATCGACGGCAAGGACAAGCTGGTCCAGGAGATGCGGGCGGAGAAGTACACGGACCTGGCCGCCGAGTACGGCTGGGACATCCTTGAGGGCACCGCTCGCTTCACCGGCAGCCCGGACAGCCCCGCCCTGGACGTGGCGCTTGTCGGCGGCGGCAGCCGCCGGATCGAGGCCGCGCACTACTTGATCGCGACCGGATCCGCTCCGTGGGCGCCGCCCGTGGACGGCCTGGAGGAGGCCGGTTACCTGACCTCCACCACCGCCATGGACCTGGACGTACTGCCTAAGAGCCTGTTGGTCCTGGGTGCCGGGTATGTCGGGCTGGAGCAGGCTCAGCTGTTCGCCCGCCTGGGCGCCAAGGTCACCGTGGTGGCCCGCAGTCGTCTGACCTCCGGTGAGGAACCCGAGATCTCCGCCGCCCTGCAGGACGTCTTCGCGGACGAGGGCATCACCGTCCACACCCACACCCGCCTGACCGCGGTGCGCCGTGACTCGGGCGAGGTCGTGGCGACCGCCCGCACCGGCGACGGCCGCGAGGTTCAGCTGCGCGCCGACGAGCTGCTGGTGGCCACCGGCCGCCGTCCGGTCACCGACGGACTCGGCCTGGACGCGGTTGGAGTGGGGACCGGCGAGCGGGGCGAAGTCGTCGTCGACGGGCATCTGCGTACGGCCAATCCGCGGATCTGGGCGGCCGGGGATGTCACCGGGCACCCCCAGTTCGTCTACGTCGCCTCCGCCCACGGCGCGCTGATCGCCGACAACGCGTTCGACGGTGCCGGGCGCACGGTGGACTACCGCCACCTGCCCAGGGTCACCTTCACCAGCCCGGCCATCGCCTCCGCCGGCCTGACCGACGCCGAGGCCGTCGCCCAGGGCTACACCTGCGACTGCCGCGTCCTGCCGCTCGAGTACGTGCCGCGCGCGCTGGTCAACCGCGACACCCGCGGCCTGATCAAACTCGTCGCCGACGCCTCCACCGGCCGCCTGCTGGGCGCGCACGTCTTGGCCGACGGCGCCGGTGACGTCGTCGCCACCGCCGTCTACGCGCTGGCCAACCAGATGACGGTGCAGCAGATGGCCGACCTGTGGTGCCCCTACCTGACCATGGCCGAGGGCCTGAAGCTCGCCGCCCAGACCTACACCCGCGACGTCACCAAGCTGTCCTGCTGCGCCAGCTGAAACCGCCGGGAAGGATCGATCATGAGTGGGAGCCGGACGCGGCCGATGACGGTCGGCGAGCTGTCCCGCCGGACGGGGGTGCCGGTCAAGACGCTGCGCGAGTACACCGACCTCGGGCTGATCTACACCCTGGGCCGCAGCCCGGCCAACTACCGGCTCTACACCGCCGACGCGCTGTGGTGCGTGCGGTTCATCGGCGAGCTGCGTGGCCTGGGCCTGACCGTCGCCGAGATCCGGGAACCGACCACGGCGTATCTCGACGGCCCCCCCCGGGCCGGTGGGTTCGCACCTGGCCGAGCTGCTGCACCGCTCCCGCGAACGGCTGCGCCAGCGTATCGCCGCCCAGCAGCAGATCCTGGACCGGATCGAGAAGTTCCAGGCCGAACACCGGGCGGACCTGGCGGAGGGCGACCTGTGCTGGGCCGGCGACCCGCAGCGCACTTGACCCTCACCCCGGGGGCAGACCCTACGGTCGGCACGCATCGGACCCATCCACCCAAGGAAGGAACGCGGTCGTGGACACCGACACCCAGGACTTCCCCACCCGCTTCACCGACTCGCTCACCAGCGCTCCCGGCCTGGAACTGGCTCTGCTGCGGCCCCTGCTGACGCTGCTGGCGGCCGGTGAGCCGGTCACCGTCGACCAGCTCGCCGCCGAAACCGGCCGCACCCGTGAGGAGATCCGCCAGGCGCTCGCGGCCATGCCCGACACCGAGTACGACACTCAGGGCCGCGTCACCGGCTACGGCCTGACGCTCAACCCCACCCCGCACCGCTACGAGACCGACGGCCGCACCCTGTACACCTGGTGCGCGCTCGACACCCTGGTCTTCCCCGCCGTCCTGGGCCACACCGCCCAGGTGACCTCCCCCTGCCGCGCCACCGGGGAGCCGGTGCGGCTGACCGTGCCCCCGGACGGGCCCACCAGCGTGGAGCCAGCCGGTGCGGTCGTCTCCCTCGTCGCCTGCGAGACTCCGGCCTCCATCCGCACCAGCTTCTGCAACGAGATCCACTTCTTCACCAGCGCCGCGGCCGCCGAGGACTGGCTGGCCGGCCACCCCGGCTCCCGAGTGCTGCCCGTCGCCGACGCCTACGCCATCGAACAGCCGCTCATCCACCAGATCCTCACCGGCACCTCCCCGTCCGGCTGCTGCTGAGCACCCCCAGGGGTGGTCGCGGCCCGCGGCCACCCCGAAGGGGGCCGACAGGAAGGAGAGCACCATGAAGACCACTGCTGATCTGCTCACCGACGCCGTCATCGCCCCGGTCGCCGGGTACGCGGCGACGAAGGTGATGGAGCCGGTGAGCATGAAGCTCTACCAGCTCGAATCCGACGAGACCCGCCGGCGTGAGGACGCCGCCCGGCCCGGCTCCCCCTCTCAGATCGCCGCCGACAAGACCCTCGGCCTGCTCGGCATCCACCTCGACGACAAGGCGCGGGAGCGGGCCGGGACGGCGTTCCATTACGGGCTCGCCATCAGCTGGGCTCCGGTGTACGCGCTGCTGCGCCGCACCACCGGCCTCACACCGGTCGCGGCCGGACTCGCCTCCGGAGCCGCGATGTCGCTGATCGTGGACGAGGGCATCACCCCACTGGCCGGCTTCTCCGCCCCCAACCGGGACTACCCGGCCGTAACCCACCTGCGCGGCTTCGCCGCCCACCTCGCCTTCGGCATCGCCGTCGCCGCCGTCACCGAAACCGCCTGGACCATCCTCGGCCGCCGCCCCGTGCACTGACAGCCACCGGCGGCCCGGCCGGCAGGCTCACTGTTCCCCGTCCTCGTCCACCCCGGCCGCGTCCGGGTCACGCAGCGGCCGCAGGCCCCCGCCCACGGGGGTGGAGGCGCGGAAGCTGTAGCGGCCCAGGCAGTTGAGGTTCGCGTGACGCAGCGGGGACAGGCGGGCGACATCCTCGTCCAGGACGTCGTACTCCCGCTCCTCGGCGGGCAGCGCCCGCAGCTCCTCTACGGCGGCGTCCAGGTAGCGGGTCGTCCACAGCACCGCGGCGTTCAGGACCAGGCCGAGCGCACCGAGCTGGTCTTCCTGGCCCTCCCGGTACGCCTGCATGATCTGCCCGCGCTTGCCGTGGCAGATGTCCCGGGCCAGCTTGTGGCGGGACTCCTGCACGGTCAGCTGCCGGTTCATCTGCCTGCGGTAGGTGTCGTCCACCGGGTCGACCACGCGCAGCAGGTGCAGCGTCTTGGCGATCCGCCCGTACTCGGCGAACGCCTGCCCCATCGGGGTCGGGCGGCCCTCGCGGCCGAACATCCGCAGCAGGTCGTACGCGCGGACCTGCCCGGTCACCAGGGAGCCGGCCACCCGCAGCATGTCCGGCCAGTGCGTGACCACCTTGCCCAGGTTGGCCTTGTTGCGGGCCAGCGGCTCCAGCGGGCCGTAGCCGCCGGTTTCGACACCGGGCATCTCCGCCCGCCAGAACCGCTGGTCGGCCAGGTCCCGGAACCGGGGCGAGAAGTTGTAGCCGAGCATCGAGAACAGGCCGAACACCATGTCGGAGTACGAGGCGTTGTCGGTGGCGACCATCTCCGGCTTCACCCCGGCGTCCAGGTTCAGCAGGGTGTCCAGGATGTGCAGGGAGTCGCGCGGGGTGCCCGGCACGACCATCTGCCCGATCCCGGCGACCTGGTCATTGACCGCGTTCAGCCACGTGATCCCGCGTTTGAAGTGGTAGTACTTCGGCGAGGGACCGGCGTTGATGGTCCGCTTGGGCACTACGAACCGCAGCCCGTCCACCGAGGCCAGCAGGCCCTCACCCCAGTGGGAGACGATCGGCACCCGCGCCTGGGCCTCGATCAGGCGCGCGTTCGCCGCGGCGATGGTGTCGGCGCGCAGGTAGTACTGGTCGACGTGCACCAGCCGACCCCGGGTCAGTGCTTCGTCCTCGGGGTCGATGACGGGGGTCAGGCCGATGTTGCACGCCTCGGCGACCAGCAGCGCCACCAGGGAGGTCTTCAGGTTCTCCATGCGGGTGCGGCCGTCCCCGAGGTGCACGAACGCGTCCAGGAACCCAGTCCAGGAGTCGACCTCGAACAGCAGGTCCGGCAGGTCGATCTTCGGGAGCATCGCCGCGGTGGTCTTGCGCAGCCACCGCAAGGACTTCGGCTCGCCGACCGCGCCGAGCCGGTCCACGTTCAGCTTCAGCCGGCCGCCTGGCTGCACCTCGAAGCTCAGCTTCGCGTCCTGCCCGGCCTCCTCCAGCCGCTCGGCCATCAGCTGCCAGGCCGCGTCCAGCGCCCGCACCCGCCCGGCGAGGTGTTCCTCGACCGGCTCGTCCAGGCTCAGGCCGTGCAGGACGTCGTCGGCGACGGCCTCCCACTGCTTGCCGGCCAGCAGCCGCGCCCGCGGGTCGGCCCACCGGTTCGACGGCGAGGCGAACACATTCCGGGAGTTCAGCGCCCTGTACAGCTGCTCCAGCACGCACACCACGTACGCGTCGCGGTCCACCGCACCCTCGGGCAGCTCCGGGTTGGAGTACACCGCCGACCGCCACGCCGGTGGCACCAGCTTGGCGTCGATCTCACGCGGCAGCAGCGGCTTGACCTTGACCTTCCGCCGTGCGAGCGCGGGCAGCCGCCGTACCGCCTCCAGGATGCGCTTGCCGGCGGAGGCTGCGCCCAGCGCGGGCGACTCCCCGAGCAGCGACAGGAACGGGCGGACGGTGTTGTAGCGGGTGGCCAGCAGGCGCCGCATCTCCGCCTCGGCCTCGTCGTCTCCCGGCCCGATCATCTCCGCCGCCAGCTTGGACGCGGCCTCGATCTCCGCGCGGGGGCCGATCTCCGTCTCCAGTGCCCGCCACATCGCGCCCGGATCGAAGTCCGTGGCGCTCTCGGCGATCAGATCCAGTTGCTCGCTCCACAGCCGGAACACCCCGTCGACCATGCGGAACGCCTTCACCACCCGGGCCCGGCCCGCCACCCACTCCCGGTCTGTCGCCCGCCGCGCGGCGCTGATGAGCTTCACCTGCATCAGCAGCGCGAACAGATCCAGCGCGTCATCGATTGCGGATGCTTCCAGGTGACGGACCACCGAGGTCAGCAGCGCGGTGCGCTTCGGCTCCGGGGTGCGCTCCAGGTTCGGCGCCTTCGACCCCAGCCCCGTACGGGCCAGGGACGCCAGCCGGTTCGGCGGGACCTTGTCGATCCGCACCCGGCCCAGACGGAACGCGGCGATCTCATCGACCCGCTCCAGCGCCTTCGCCATGCTCGTGCCTGTCGTCCGCGTCGGCGGCCGGCGCAGCCGCTCCAGCTCCGACACCCGACGGCCCTCCGGAACATCCAGCAGCGCCACCAGGTCCGCCGGCAGTGCGCCGTCCGCGCGGCGCGCGGCCCCCGCCACCGTGGCGTACAGCCGCTGCTCGGCCGTGCCCCGCACCTCGGCCACCTGCCGGGCCAGCACGCTCACCCCGGGCAGCAGCACACGGTTGCGCCGCAGCCAGCCCACCGCCTGGTTGAACAGCGCCACCGGCCCCTCGGCGGCCGTCCACGCCCGCCCGTGCAGAAACGTACGGAACTTCCGCCCCCACTCGCGATCCTCGAACTGGTGGTAGCCGTAGGCGTCCCGGATCTCCCACGCGTGCTCGTACGCCGTCTTCAACCGCTCGGTGTACCGCTTCACGCACGAGGCGTCCTCCACGCCCAGGTGCTCGGCCAGGTACTCCACCACCGGCCACGGCACATCCAGCGGGTCCTCCAGGAACAGCCCCAGGTAGCGGACCGTGCACATCTGGAGTGCGAACCCCAGACGGTTGTGGTCACCCCGCCGTTTCCCGATCAGCTCCCGGTCCACGTCGTCGAGGTAGAAGAACCGCTCCAGCTCCGGACGGGTCGGCTCCTCCACGAACCGTCCGTACGCTGCGGCCTGCTCATCAGTCAGAAATTCCACCGGCACGCGGCGGACGGTAGCCCCACGCCACACCGCTCATACGATCTTTCACCGAACCCCAGCCGCAGAGTGGATCACTGTGCTAGGCGCACAAGATCGTTCCTTAGCGCCAACGGCTGTTCCATTGTTCCCCGAGGCCGTATCAGGTGTAACGGGGTGCGGTCGCCACCGATCCCGGCGTTGTTGAAGGCCGCGTCCAGCCGTCCGTACTCGGTCACGGCGAAGTCCACCGCCCGTGCCGCGTCCGCGGCGAGCGTCATGTCGCCCACCACGTAGGAAGCCTCGGCTCCCTGGTCCCGGAGTTCGGCCACGGTGGCCGCCAACCGTCTCTCCCGGCGCGCGACCAG
Source organism: Streptomyces barkulensis (assembly GCF_002843305.1). Lineage (GTDB taxonomy): Bacteria > Actinomycetota > Actinomycetes > Streptomycetales > Streptomycetaceae > Streptomyces > Streptomyces barkulensis. The sequence continues at coordinate 51,970 of NZ_PGSG01000006.1, read as the reverse complement.
GACCACGGCCGCGCCCTCCCGGCTGAAGACGTTCGCGGCCGCGGCACCGATTCCGCTGCTCGCTCCGGTGATGATGACTGTCTTGTCGATGAGAAGTCCGTTGCCCATGGCCGCATTGTTCCCGCGCGGACGGGGCGGGAGAGAGACGCTAACGGGCCTCGGGCACCGTGCGGTGGCGAGGAACCGCCCCGGATGGGCCCCGGGACCGTCACGCGGTCCCGGGGCCCGGGTTCCAGCCGTACGGCCGGCCGGGCACCGCGGCCGGTCAGGCGCGCCACTGGTGGCGGTGGTTCTCCTCGACGACCGGGGCCGCCGGGCTCGGCGGCTGCACGCGGCGGCGCTTGAAGATGGCCACGTAGGACGCCAGCCCGATGAAGCCGACCGCCATGAGGATCAGGCCGATCACATCGAGGTTGACCCCGGAGATATCCCAGTTCACCCCGAAGGTCAGGATCGCGCCCACCGCGATCAGTACGATGGTCAGTGCCATGCCCATGAAGAACCGCCTCCGTCCGGCTGGTTGAGGGCTCGTTCAACCAACCGGGTACCCCTGGGCGGGACTTGCATTCCGGGCGCCGCACGGACCCCTGCGATCCGGCCCGTCCGGGCGCCCCCGACGTTCTGTCGCCGAACGCCGCGGATCCCCGGGCCGGGCCGCTCCGTCAGGCCTCCAGAAAGGCCGTCAGGGCGTTCGCCAGCAGGAACGGGTCGTCCGCGCCGCACAGTTCGCGGGCGGAGTGCATCGACAGGATCGCCACACCGATGTCCACGGTGGCGATGCCGTGCCGTGCGGCGGTGATGGGGCCGATCGTCGTGCCGCAGGGGACGGCGTTGTTGGAGACGAACGACTGCCACGGCACCCCGGCCCGCTCGCAGGCGGCGGCGAAGACGGCGCGGCCGGTGCCGTCGGTGGCGTAGCGCTGGTTGACGTTGACCTTGAGGATCGGGCCGCCGTTCGGCATCGGGTGGTGGCCCGGCTCGTGGCGCTCGGGGTAGTTGGGGTGCACGGCGTGGCCGGTGTCCGAGGACAGGCAGACGGTGCCCGCGTACGCCCGCGCGCGGTCCTCGGGGCCGCCGCCCCGGGCGAGTACGGAGCGCTCCAGCACGTTGCCCAGCAGCGGGCCGTCCGCGCCGGTGTCGGACTGGCTGCCGTTCTCCTCGTGGTCGAAGGCGGCCAGCACCGGGACGTACGGCAGGTCACCGGCCTCGGCGGCCGCGATCAGGGCGGCGGTGCCGGCGTGGACGGAGAGCAGGTTGTCCATACGGGGCCCGGCGAGCAGTTCGCGGTCGCGGCCGAGGTAGGCGGGCGGCTCGACGCTGTGGACCATCAGGTCCCAGCCGGCGATGTCGGCGGCGTCCAGGCCGGCCTCGGCGGCGAGGAAGTCCACCAGATCGCCCTCACGGGGCTCGCCCAGGCCCCAGATCGGCGTCATGTGGCGCTGGCGGTCCAGTTTCAGGCCGCTGTTGGCCTCCCGGTCGAGGTGGATGGCGAGCTGGGGGACGCGCAGCAGCGGCCGGTCCGCGTTCACCAGGCGGGTGGAGCCGTCGCGCAGGGCCAGCCGTCCGGCCAGGCCCAGGTCGCGGTCGAGCCAGGTGTTGAGCAGGGTGCCGCCGTAGATCTCGACGGCGATCTGCCGCCAGCCGGCCGCGCCGGTGTCCGGCACGGGCTTGACGCGCAGGTTGGGGGAGTCGGTGTGGGCGCCGACGATCCGGAAGGGGGTGGCGGGCGTGGCGCCCTCGGGCACGTACCAGGCGATGATCGCGCCGCCGCGCAGCACGTACCGGCCGCCGCCGTCGCCGTCCCAGGCGTCGGTCTCCTCCAGCCGCCGGAAGCCCGCCCTCTCCAGCCGCTCGGCGGTGGTCGCGACCGCGTGGTACGGGGTGGGCGAGGCGGTGAGGAAGGAGGCCAGATCGTCGGTGTGGCCACGGTCGAAGCGGCTGGAAGTGCTCATGTGCCCAGCATACGAACGGCGGGGGCCCCGTTCCCCCCTGACCTGGGAACGGGGCCCCCGCCGGCCCGGCGTCCGCCCGCCCCCGAGGACGGGCGGACGCGGGTGTCCCGCGGAGCCGGAGCCCGGCCGTCCCGGCCGGGCTCCGCTCAGAGCTCCGGCCGGAACCGGCCCGGAAGCCTGCTCGTAGGGCGGCCCGGGAGGAGGAGGCTCAGAAGGCGGCCTCGTCCAGCTCCATCACCGACAGGTCGGTGGCCTCGGCGATCTGCCGCTCGACGCCGACGCCCGGCAGGATGTTCGCGGCGAAGAACTTCGCGGCGGCGATCTTGCCCTCGTAGAACGCCCTGTCCTTGGCGGCGGCGCCCGGCAGCTTGTCGGCTGCCACGGCGGCGCCCCTGAGGAGCAGGTAGGCGATGACGACGTCGCCGGAGGCCATCAGCAGGCGGGTGGTGTTCAGGCCGACCTTGTAGATGGACTTGACGTCCTTCTCGGTGGCGGCCAGGTCGGTCAGCATGGTGCCGACGATGGCCTCCAGGTCGCCCGCGGCCTTGGCGAGCTGCTCGCGGGCGCCGGCCAGGTCCTCGCCGCCGGCGGCCTCGGCCAGGAACTTCTTGATCTCCTCGGACAGGGCGGTCATCGCCTGGCCCTGGTCGCGGACGATCTTGCGGAAGAAGTAGTCCTGGCCCTGGATCGCGGTGGTGCCCTCGTAGAGGGTGTCGATCTTGGCGTCCCGGATGTACTGCTCGACCGGGTACTCCTGCAGGTAGCCGGAGCCGCCGAAGGTCTGCAGCGACTGGGCGAGCTGCTCGTAGGACTTCTCCGAGCCGTAGCCCTTGACGATCGGCAGCAGCAGGTCGTTCAGGCGCTTGGCGGCGGAGGCGTCCTCGCCGGCGGCCTCCTTGGCCAGGACCTCGTCCTGGACGGTGGCGGTGTAGAGCACCAGCGAGCGCATGCCCTCGGCGTACGCCTTCTGCGTCATCAGCGAGCGGCGCACGTCGGGGTGGTGGGTGATGGTGACGCGCGGGGCGGTCTTGTCCGTGAACTGGGCCAGGTCGGCGCCCTGGACGCGCTCCTTGGCGTACTCCAGCGCGTTGAGGTAGCCGGTGGACAGGGTGGCGATGGCCTTCGTGCCGACCATCATCCGCGCGAACTCGATGATCTTGAACATCTGGCGGATGCCGTCGTGCTTCTCGCCCATCAGCCAGCCCTTGGCGGGGGCGTTGGCGCCGAAGGTCATCTCGCAGGTGTTGGAGGCCTTCAGGCCCATCTTGTGCTCGACGTTGGTGGCGTAGACGCCGTTGCGCCCGCCGAGCTCACCGGTTTCCCAGTCGAAGTCGTACTTGGGGACGATGAACAGGGACAGGCCCTTGGTGCCCGGGCCGTGGCCCTCGGGGCGCGCGAGGACGAAGTGCACGATGTTCTCGGACATGTCGTGCTCACCGGAGGTGATGAAGCGCTTGACGCCCTCGATGTGCCAGGAGCCGTCGTCCTGCTTGATCGCCTTGGTGCGGCCGGCGCCCACGTCGGAGCCCGCGTCGGGCTCGGTGAGGACCATGGTGGAGCCCCACTGCCGGTCCGCCATGAGCTTGGCTATCTTCTTCTGCTCCTCGGTGCCCTCCTCGTGGAGGACGCCGGCGAAGGCGGGGCCGGACGCGTACATCCACACGGCCGGGTTGGAGCCGAGGATGGTCTCGGCGAAGGCCCACAGCAGGGACCGCGGGACGGTGGTGCCGCCGATCTCCTCCGGGATGCCCAGCCGCCACCACTCGGCGTCCATGTACGCCTGGTAGCTCTTCTTGAAGGACTCCGGGACCGGAGCGGTGTTGGTCTCGGGGTCGAACACCGGCGGGTTGCGGTCGGCGTCCTCGTAGGAGGCGGCCAGTTCGTTCTCCGACAGGCGGGCGACCTCGGCCAGCACGCTCTTGGCGGTCTCGACGTCCATCTCCGCGAACGGGCCGGTGCCGTACACCGTGTCGCGGCCGAGTACCTCGAAGAGGTTGAACTCGATGTCGCGGAGATTCGACTTGTAGTGCCCCATGGCGACGGCTCCGTAGTGGATAGGGGGAGGAGACTCCTCCCTACGCGTACCAGAAAGTAGCTCTCATCATGCTACCCGCCGGTAATAAGAAGCAACCCGATCCGCGCGACTGTGACAGAACTCCCCGGGGGGCGCCTTGACGGCGGACCGCTCCCGCGGCGGGGCGGGAGGGGGCCCGAAGTCGATACGCTTACGCCCATGTACGGCTACGACCAGACCGGAAACGCGGGGCACGCGGGGCAGCACGCCGGTCACGGCGGCCACACCGGCCACCCGGGGCACACCGGCCACCCCGGGCACGGCGCACACGCCGGACAGCACGCCGGCCACGGCGGCCAGCACTACGGACAGCAGCCGCCGCCGCCCGGCTACGGGCAGCAGCAGCCGCTCTACCCGGAGCCCTCGCCGCCGTCGCTGGCCGAGGCCGTACGGGCCTTCACCACCGGGGTGATGTCCCCCGAGGACTTCCAGGCCATCTTCGCCACGTCGAAGGTGTACTGCCCGCGCGGCGACACCCCCGGCTTCCTGGCGCTGCACAACACCCAGCAGCCGGTGATCCCGATGTTCACCACGCTCAAGGAGCTGCGCGCGTACGCGGGCAAGGAGTCGAAGTACTTCGTGATCACCGGTGCGGAGGTGCTCGACCTGCTGCCGTCGGGCTACGGCTTCGTGCTGGACATGGAGGGCGAGCACCGGATCGTCTTCGACGCCAAGGCGGTCGAGGAGATGGTCGACTTCGCGATGCGCCGGATGTACGGCTGACCCGCTGCCGGTCCCGCCCGGGGCGCTCGGGGAGCGGAGGGTCGCACCACCCGCACCGTGTGCACTGCCGGCACCGTGCACGCCGCCCGCGCCGTGCGCTCCTGGCTTTCCGTTGAACGTTGAAATACCCTGGTGCCTCCAGGCTTCCCGAGGAGGTCCAGATGCCGGCGATCACCGCCGAGAACCCGCTCGTACTCCCCCGCGTCACCGCCCCGGCCGACGCCCGCCCGCGCCGCGTCCTGCACACGGCCACGGCTCCCTCCGGCTTCGAGGGCGAGGGCTTCCCGGTGCGCCGCGCGTTCGCCGGGATCGACCACAGGTACCTGGACCCGTTCATCATGATGGACCAGATGGGTGAGGTGGACTACGAGGCCGGCGAGCCCAAGGGGACCCCCTGGCACCCGCACCGGGGCTTCGAGACCGTCACCTACATCATCGACGGCACCTTCGTCCACCGGGACTCCCACGGCGGCGGGGGCACCATCTCCGACGGCGACACCCAGTGGATGACCGCGGGCTCCGGCCTGCTGCACATCGAGACCCCGCCCGAGGAGCTGGTCGTCTCCGGCGGCCTCTTCCACGGCCTGCAGCTGTGGGTCAACCTGCCGGCCAGGGACAAGATGACCGACCCCCGCTACCAGGACATCCGCGGCGGCAGCGTCCGGCTGCTGACCTCGGGCGACGGCGGCGCGCTCCTGCGCGTCATCGCGGGGGAGCTGGACGGCCACGAGGGCCCGGGCGTCACGCACACGCCGATCACGATGGTCCACGCCTCGGTGAGCCCCGGCGCCGAGGTCACGCTCCCCTGGCGGCCGGACTTCAACGCCCTCGCGTACGGCCTGGCCGGCCACGGTTTCGCGGGCGCGGAGAGGAGGCCCTTCGGCACGGGCCGAACGGTCGTCTTCGGCGACGGCGGCGCGCTCACCGTCCGCGCCGCCGAGGAGCAGGACTCCCGCAGCGAGAACTTCGAGGTGGTCCTGCTCGGCGGTCTGCCGATCCGCGAGCCGATGGCCCACTACGGCCCGTTCGTGATGAACAGCCACGCCGAACTGGTCCAGGCGTTCGAGGACTTCAAGGCGGGACGGCTGGGCTCGGTCCCGGCCGGAGCCCACTGACGCGGCCCTGGTGCGGCCCTGGTGCGGTCTGGCGAGGCCTGACGCGGGGCCTGACGCGGGGCCTGACGCGGGGCCCGCGGTTCAGCCCCAGTCCGGCCCCTCCTCGGCCTCGTGGAGCTCGAACCAGATGCTCTTGCCCGCGCCCCTGGGCTCCACCCCCCACGCGTGCGCCAGCATCTCCAGCAGCAGCAGACCGCGTCCGCGGGAGGCCAGCTCGCCGGGGTGGCGCCGGTGGGGCAGTTCTTCGCTGGAGTCCGCGACCTCCACGTGCAGCCGCCGCGAGCCCGGCTCGCCCTCCAGCTCGGCGGCGAGCGTGGCGTCCCACTCGGTGTGGACCAGGGCGTTGGTCAGCAGCTCCGACAGCAGCAGGACGGCGCCCTCCACCTGGTCCTCCACCGCCCAGTCGAACAGCAGCTCGCGCAGCTGGTGGCGGGCGTCGGCGATCCGGGCCTGCTCGGACTGGGCCACCGACATCACCAGACGGCGCACCAGGGGGCGCGGGCGCACCTCGGGCGCGCCGCCCTCGCGGCTCAGCAGCATCAGCGCGATGTCGTCCTCGCGCCCGCCCGTGCGCGGTTCCATGCCGTGCCCGGTGCCGGTCACATGGCGGGTCGGGGCGCCGTGCATCGCGTGGATCAGCGTGTCGGCGAGGTTCTCCGGCGATCCCCCCTGCTCCCCCAGGACCTTGCGCAGCCGCGCCCACCCGGCGTCGTAGTCCAGGCCGCCGGCCTCGACGAGACCGTCGGTGCACATCAGCAGCGTCTCGCCCCGGCCCAGCACCACACGGGTGACGGGGTAGTCGGCGTCCCCGACGATCCCCAGCGGCGGTCCGGGCGCCACCGAGCAGGTCAGCACCGCGCCGTCGGCCAGGCGGACCACCGGTTCCGGGTGGCCGGCGCGGGCGATGTCGAGCGCGCCGTCCGGGTCGGCCTCCACGTACAGGCAGGTGGCGAAGCGGTGGTCGTCGGCCGGGCCCGCGTCCGCCCGCCAGGCGGCGCTGCCGGGCTCGGGCAGGTCGCCGGTCTCCATCCCGGCCAGGAAGCGGTTGGCGCGGGCGAGCACCGCGTCGGGCCGGTGCCCCTCCGCGGCGTAGGCGCGCAGCGCGATCCGCAGCTGCGTCATGACCCCCGCGGCGCGTACGTCGTGCCCCTGCACGTCGCCGATCACCAGAGCGGTGCGGCCGGACGGCAGCGGGATCACGTCGTACCAGTCACCCCCGACCTGGAGGCCGCCGCCGACCGGCAGGTACCGGCTGACCACCGTCATGCCCGGGACGGCGGTGCGCTGGGCGGGCCGCATGGTGCGCTGGAGGCTGTCGGCCAGCTCCCGCTTGGACTCCTGGATGTACACCCGCGACAGGGCCTGTGCCAGCATCCGCGCCACCGCCACCAGCAGTTGGCGCTCGTCGGGGGTGAAGGCGGCGGGGGCGTCGAAGGCGAGCAGCCAGGCGCCGATCGTCCGGCCGCCCACGATCAGCGGCAGATAGGCCCAGGCCCGGCGCCCGTAGCCCGAGACCAGGGGCCAGACGGCGGGGAAGCGGCGCCGGTACTCCTCGGGGGAGGCCAGGTAGACGGCCCGGCCGGTGCGGACGGCCGCGCTGCCGGGGTAGTCGCTCTCCAGCGTCGTCTCGCCGAAGGCCGGCCGCCGGTCCGCGTCCGGTCCGTAGTAGCCGATCGGTGTCAGCCGGTCTCCCCTGACGCCGTAGATGACCAGGGAGGAGGGGATGAGGCCGGGCAGCGACATCTGGCCCGCCACCCGCAGCACCTCCTGTGTGGTCTGCGCCTCGGCCAGCGCCTTTCCCACGTCCAGCAGGAACGCCTCGCGCGAGTGCCGCCACTCGGCGACGGCCGGGGCCTGGGCGACCGGTGACTGCACCGTGGGGACGGACGCGCCCGGGGGCCGCTCGGCGGTGATCTCCACCGGATACGTCTCCTGGGGCATCTCCGAGACCGCCCCGTCGGCCTCGGCGGGGCGGTTCGGCCAGGGGGCCTCGGTCAGCAGGCCGTACAGCACGAAGGACTGGCCCGGCTCCGGCCCCATCAGGGTCTGCCCGGCCAGGGCCAGCCGGTTGCGCACGATCCGCAGGACGGTGCCGTCCGGCGCCACCACCCGCTGCAGCGCCTCCGCGATCGTGCCCTCGGCGATGGCGAGGGCGGCGACGTTGGCCAGTTCCGCGTAGTCGAGCGCGTGGAAGCGGGAGCGCAGGGCGCCCTCGGTCAGGACGGTCTCCTCGGGCGGCAGGCCCAGCAGCCGGGCGGCGGTGGCGTCCAGCGTGATGACGCCGGCCGTGTTGTCCCAGCGCCACAGGCCGACCCCGGTGGCCGCGAGAATGTCCTCGGTGTGCACTTTTCCACCATATGTGGTCGTTCCCGGGGGCACCCGGCGGAAGACGGCCCGGACGGTAGTCTGTGGGGCGTGTGCGCCCCCTCGCCGACGAGCGGCCGGCGGCCCGACACCAACCGACAACCTGACGACTTGGACGAATGATGCATCGGTACCGGTCCCACACCTGCGGCGAGCTCCGTGCCGCGGACATCGACACGGATGTCCGCCTCTCCGGCTGGCTGCACAATCGGCGGAACCTGGGCGGCATCCTCTTCATCGATCTCCGCGACCACCACGGGATCGTCCAGCTCGTCGTCCGCCCCGACACCGCCCCCTACGAGGCGCTGAGCTCGATCTCCAAGGAGTCCGTCGTCCGCGTCGACGGCCGGGTCGTCGCCCGCGGCGAGGAGAACGTCAACCCCGAGCTGCCCACCGGCGAGATCGAGGTCGAGGTCGCCGGGGTCGAGGTGCTGGGCGCCGCCGACCCGCTGCCGTTCACCATCAACACCGAGGACGGCGTCAACGAGGAGCGGCGCCTGGAGTACCGCTTCCTCGACCTGCGCAAGGAGCGCATGCACCGCAACATCATGCTGCGCTCGGCGGTCATCTCCACCATCCGGCAGGAGATGACGGCACTCGGCTTCAACGAGCTGGCCACCCCGATCCTGTCGGCCACCTCCCCCGAGGGCGCGCGCGACTTCCTGGTGCCCTCCCGGCTGCACGCGGGCAGGTTCTACGCGCTGCCGCAGGCCCCGCAGCAGTTCAAGCAGCTGCTGATGATCGCGGGCTTCGACCGCTACTTCCAGATCGCGCCCTGCTTCCGCGACGAGGACGCCCGCGCCGACCGCTCGCCGGGCGAGTTCTACCAGCTCGACATGGAGATGAGCTTCGTCGAGCAGGAGGACGTCTTCGGCGTCATCGAGAAGGTCATGACCGACCTCTTCGAGAAGTTCGGCAACGGGCGCCACGTCACCTCGCCCTTCCCGCGCATCCCCTTCCGCGAGGCGATGCTCAAGTACGGCAGCGACAAGCCGGACCTGCGCGTGGGACTGGAGCTGACCGACGTCTCCGACGTCTTCGCCGGCTCGGAGTTCAAGGCGTTCGCGGGCAGGCACGTGCGCGCCCTGGCCGTGCCCGGCACCGCCGGCCAGCCGCGCAAGTTCTTCGACCAGATGGGCGAGTTCGCCGTCGAACAGGGCGCCAAGGGCCTGGCCTGGGTGCGCGTGGGCGAGGACGGGAAGCTGACCGGCCCGATCGCCAAGTTCCTGACCGAGGAGAACGTCTCCGCCCTGCTGTCCCGCCTGGACGCCGGGCCGGGCACGGCCGTCTTCTTCGGCGCGGGCGAGTTCGACGAGGTCTCGAAGATCATGGGCGCGGTCCGCGTCGAGGCCGGGCGCCGCACCGGCCACTTCGAGGAGAACGTCTTCCGCTTCTGCTGGATCGTCGACTTCCCGATGTTCGAGAGGAACGAGGACACCGGGCAGATCGAGTTCTCCCACAACCCGTTCTCCATGCCGCAGGGCGGCCTGGAGGCGCTGGAGACCAAGGACCCGCTGGACATCCTGGCGTGGCAGTACGACATCGTCTGCAACGGCGTCGAGCTGTCCTCCGGCGCGATCCGGAACCACGAGCCGGAGATCATGTACAGGGCCTTCGAGATCGCCGGCTACAGCCACGAGGAGGTCGAGCGCGAGTTCGGCGGCATGCTGCGCGCCTTCCACTTCGGCGCCCCGCCGCACGGCGGCATCGCCCCGGGCATCGACCGCATCGTGATGCTGCTGGCGGACGAGCCCAACATCCGCGAGACCATCGCCTTCCCCCTCAACGGCAACGCCCAGGACCTGCTGATGGGCGCCCCGAGCGAGGTCGACGAGGCCCGGCTGAAGGAGCTTCACCTGTCGGTGCGCAAGCCGCCGCAGGTCAAGAAGGCCGACTGACGGGCACACGGGCCACACGCCGACGGGCCGGGACCGCACCGCGGTCCCGGCCCGTCGGCGTCCCGCCGGAGGCGGTACCCGACCGGAGGCGGCGTCTCACAGGAACCGGCGGATCGGCGCCACGGCAGCCTCCCGCACCCGCTGCACCACCGGCCGCCCGCGCCAGCGGGCGCCCACGATCCGCACGCTCCGGCGCAGGTCCGCTTCGTAGTCCCGGTCCAGCCCCGCGGTGAAGTCCTCGTCCAGGACGACGAGCATGACCTCCTCGTCGTGGTCCATCGAGCGCCGGTTGAGGTTGGTGGATCCCACCAGCGAGGCGACCTTGTCCACCGTGACGATCTTGGCGTGCATCATCGTCGGCTGGAAGTGCCAGATCCGCACCCCGCACGCCAGCAGCTCCTCGTAGTGGCCCTGCCCGGACAGCTGGGACGCCCGCTGGTCGGTGTGCGGGCCGGGCAGCAGCAGCTCCACCTCCACCCCGCGGCGCGCGGTGGCGCACAGCATCTCGACGAAGTACGGGTCGGGCGCGAAGTACGCCGTGGCCAGCCGCACGCGCTCCTGCGCCGTCTCCAGCACCACCCGCAGCAGCGTCTGCATGTCCTGCCAGCCGAAACTGGCCGAACCGCGCACCACCTGCACCACGGATTCGCCCTGCGGCTCGTGTTCGACGAAGCGGTCCCGCTCGTCGAACAGCACTTCCGCACACTCCGCCCAGTTCTGCGCGAACGCGGCGGCGATGCCGTCCACGGCCGGGCCGCGCACCCGCACATGGGTGTCGCGCCACTCGTTCTCGTTCCGGGCGTCGCCGCACCACTCCTCGGCGATCCCCACCCCGCCGGTGAAGGCCGTCCGCTCGTCCACCACCAGCACCTTGCGGTGGCAGCGGTGGTTCTGCTTCAGCGGGGAGAGCCACAGCGGCTTGCGGAACCAGGCCACCTGCACCCCGGCCTCGTCCATCATCTCCAGCAGGTCGTCCTCGATCAGCCGGCTGCCGAAGCCGTCCAGCAGCAGCCGCACCCGCACCCCGGCGCGGGCGCGGTCGGCCATGACCTGGGCGAACTCGCGGGCGATCTCGCCGCGCCAGTACACGAACGTCATCATGTCGACGGTGTGCTCGGCGGCCCGGATGCTCTCCAGCATCGCGGGGAAGATCTCGTCCCCGTTGCGCAGCGCGGTCAGCTCGTTCCCCTCGGTCGCGGCGATCCCGATCAGCCGCTCCAGCCGCCGTCGCAGCCGCCGCTTGCGCCTGTCCGTCTCGTCGTTCACGACGCCCATGGCCTCTTCCTCCCGGCCTGCCGGACTTCCGTCTGAATCGAAAATCCCCTCGGTCCGCTTATGCCCACCGATCCGGTTCTCAGGGATGCCCGGCACGAGCCGGGGCAGACGGACCGAACACACGGCTTCGGTGGTCGAGACGACACGGAGCGGTACGACCGGACGAGAACCGACGTGAGGAGTGACCATGATGGTCGCCGGTGTGATAGCCGGGTGCGTGGTCCTGGCCGTTTTGGCCTTCGTGGTACCGCGCCTGTCCCGCCATCCCGAGCGCGGCACACAGCGCTCCCTGGGGCTGGGCGCCCGGGCGGGAGGCAAGGCCCCCGGCCCCGTGGGGCGCTGGCTGAGCAAGCCGTTCCACAAGAGTTCCCGTGCGGTGGGCCGCAGCGGTTCCGCGGGCCGCCGCGCCCGCGGCCGGCTGCCGTTCTGACTCCTCCTCCCGGGCACGTACGCGCCCGGCGGCCACCGCAGCCTTCGGTGTGGATTCCTCCGGAAGGGAGACCGAAGTGAGTTGGTACACAGACGCCGCGCAGGGCGGCGAGCCCGCGTTCCTCGCCGAGGGGGCGAGCCTCCCCGGCGGACTGACCGTCGCCCTGGTGTTCCTCGCCATCGCGGCCGCCTGCCTGACCGCCGCCTATCTGGTCAAGCGCAGCGCGCAGCGGTAGCGCGGGGGACGCCGTCGCGCACGGGGAGACGGGGCGTGGGGCCGCCCGGCGGGCGGCCCCACCCCCGTACGCGACCGGGGCCCGGCAGCGGCGCCCCCCTCACGGGAGGACCGCTGCCGGGCCCCGGATGCCGCACCGTTCCCCGTCCCCACGGGCCGGTGCGGCCGGGGCCGCCGCGCTTTCCGCTCGCGCGTCGGCGGCCCCGGGCCCGGGCACCGCTCAGTCGCGCGCGGCGACCGGCTCGCGCTCGCCGGCCTTCTCGGCGGGGCCGTTCAGCTCGCGCTGGAGCTTCTCGCCCTCGACGTCGACGTTGGGCACGACCTTGTCCAGCCAGCGCGGCAGCCACCAGGCGGACTTGCCCAGCAGGGCCAGGACGGCCGGGACGACGGCCATGCGGATCACGAAGGCGTCGAAGAGGACGGCGACGGCCAGACCGAAGCCGATCATCTTGATCATCGACTCGGAGGAGCCGATGAACCCGGCGAAGACGCTGATCATGATCAGCGCGGCCGCGGTCACCACGCGCGCCCCCAGCTTGAAGCCGGTGACGACCGACTCGTGCGGGGTCTCGCCGTGGACGTGGGCCTCGCGCATCCGGGTCACGAGGAAGACCTCGTAGTCCATGGCCAGGCCGAAGACCAGGCCGACCATGAGGATCGGCATCAGGCTCATGACCGGGCCGGTCTGCTCCACGCCGAAGACGTCGGCCAGCCAGCCCCACTGGAAGACCGCCACGACCGAGCCGAGCGCGGCGACCACCGAGAGCAGGAAGCCGAGCGCCGCCTTGAGCGGGACCAGGATCGAGCGGAACACCACGATCAGCAGCAGGAACGCCAGGCCGACCACGAGGATCAGGTAGGGCGCCAGGGCGTCGTCCATCTTCTGCGAGACGTCGATGGCCATGGCGGTCTGCCCGGTGACCAGGACGTCGGCGCCGGTGGTCTCGGCGATGCCGCCGGCCTCGGCGCGGATGTCGTGGACCAGGTCCTCGGTCGCGGCGCTGCTGGGCGCGGACTTCGGGATGACCGTGATCATCGCGGTGTCGCCGGCCTTGTTGAACGTGGGCGGCATCGCGGCGGCGACTCCGTCCATGCCCTGGAGCTTCTCGGCGGTGGCGCCGGCGGCGGCCTTGGGGTCGTCGCTGTCCTCGGCGTCCACGGTCACGATCAGCGGGCCGTTGGTGCCGGGGCCGAAGCCCTCGGCGATCAGGTCGTAGGCGCGGCGCTGGGTGGTGCTGGTGGGCTGGGAGCCGTCGTCGGGCAGGTTGAGCTGGAGGTCCTTGGCGGGGACGGCCAGCAGGCCGAGTCCGACGACGCTGACCAGCAGGACCGCGACCGGGCGGCGCAGCACGAAGCGGGCCCAGCGGGTGCCCGCGCCGTCCTTGACCCCGACGGCCGCCGGGGCGGTCCCGCCGTTCTCCGAGCCGTTCTCCGAGGCGTTCTCCGAGGCGGCCTTCGCGCGCTGCTTGCGCGGCAGGACCTTGTTCCCGGCGAAGCCGAGCAGGGCGGGGATCAGCGTCAGGGCGACCAGCACGGCCAGGACGACCGAGCCACCGGCGGCCAGACCCATCTTGGTCAGGATCGGGATGTTGACCACCGACAGGCCGACCAGGGCGATGACGACGGTCAGACCGGCGAAGACCACCGCCGAGCCGGCCGTTCCCGTGGCGCGGCCGACCGCCTCCAGGGGCTCGCGGCCCTCGGCGAGTTCGGCGCGGTAGCGGGAGACGATGAACAGCGCGTAGTCGATGCCGACGGCCAGGCCGATCATCGTCGCCAGGATCGGGGTGGTGGTGTTGAGGTCGAACGGCACGGTCACGGCGGTGATGACCGCGACGGTGACGCCGACGCCGACCAGGGCGGTGAGCAGCGGCAGCCCGGCGGCGACCAGGGAGCCGAAGGTGATCAGCAGCACGATCGCGGCGATGGCCACACCGATCACCTCGGCGGCGCCGGTCTGCGGGATTGCCGCCATCGCGTCACCGCCGGTCTCCACCGTCAGACCGGCCTCCCGGCCGTCCTCGGCGGCGGCCTTGAGTTCGCCGCGCGACTCCTCGGTCAGCTCGAAGCCGGAGACCTCGTAGGTGACCTGGGAGTAGGCGACGGTCTGGTCCGGGCTCACGGCCTGGGCCTGGAAGGGGTCGACGGCCTGCTGGACCTGGTCGCCCTTCGCCAGCTCGGCGACGACCTCGCCGACGGCGGCCGAGTTCTCCGGGTCGGTGATCTTCTCGCCGTCGGGCGCCTTGAAGACGACCCGCGCGGTGGCGCCGTCGGGACTGCTGCCGGGGAAACGATCCTCCAGCAACTCGAACGCCTTCTGCGCCTCGGTGCCGGGAATGGTGATGTTGCTGGAGGCCGCCGAGGACGCGGAGGCGGCGAAGCCGCCCGCGACCGCCAGCACCACCACCCACAACAGGGCGACCAGCCCGCGCCGCCGGAAGGCGAAGCGGCCGAGCCGGTACAGGAACGTGGCCATGAGAGTGAGGACTCCTGAGTCGGAGGAAGTGGTCGGAAGGGGTTGGTGGGTCTCGGAAGTGCCCGTGGGACGGGGCCGGTCAGGAGATGCCGAGCGCCGGGAAGACCACCGCCCGCAGATAGCGCTCCATGTAGTCGGCGTCCGAGTCCCGGTTCTCGATCAGCTTGCGGGTGCTCAGCGCCCCGATGACCAGGTGCGGGACGAACTCGATCGCCGGGTTGTCCGGATCCAGCTCCCCGCGCTCGGCGGCCCTGCGCACCACGGAGTCGAGCGCGTCCAGACCGGGCCGGATGTGCAGCTCGTACAGCGCCTGCCACAGCTCGGGGTCCTTGGAGACGGCGTGCGCCAGGCCGTTCAGCAGGGCGGTGTCCTCGCTGGCGTGGGAGATGAAGTCGCTCACCATCTGCCGGAGGTCGCCGGCCAGGGAGCCGGTGTCGATGTCCTCCGGGTGACTCTTGCCCAGATGGCGCAGGGCGGTGGCGACCAGCTTGGGCTTGCTCTCCCACTGCCGGTAGAGGGTGGCCTTGCTGGACTTGGTGCGCGTCGCGACCGCGTCCATCGTCAGCGCCTCGTAGCCGTGCTCGCGCACCAGGTCGACCACGGCCGTGAACAGCTCCAGCTCCCGCTCGGGGGTCAGCCGGGTGCGTCGGCCGGTCACTGTGGCCGGCTGGTCGGTCATCCTGGCTCTCCAACGCAAACGAAACGGTTTCGTACACCAGGAGTGTATGAGCCGGTCGGGCGAAACGCAAAAGTATCGAAACGGTTCCGTTTCCCCGTGCCGCGTCCGGCCTTTGGGCCGGACTACTCGACGTGTCCGGCGAAGATCGCCGTGTCCGACTCGAAGTCGGGCGCCACCTCGATCTGCGCGTACGTCTCCTCCTCCGGCAGCTCACAGCCGGCCGTCACATTGGCCGACCGTCCGGGCCGCAGGTGGGTCGTCGGGAAGTCGAGACCCTCGTCGAAGATCTGCTCGCCCTCACGGCCGGTCTCCCCGTACATGCAGCCGATGAGCATCTCGCTCAGATCCATCGTCTCCGAGCCGCTGTTGACGACGACCACGGTGAACCTGAGGTACGGGGTGTCCGACGGCGAGGCGACATCGCTCGACACGCTCCGGACGAAGTTCGTCAGACGCACTTCCACACCGCTGTCGTACTCGACGGTTTCGGAGAGCCCTACGGCCTCGTCCTGCGGGGTGTCCCCACTCCCCTCCGTGCTTCCGTCCCCGCCTCCCTCCGGTGTCGGCGTCTCCTGCTCTGCGGTGACGGTCTCGTTCGTGGAGGGGGCCTCGGTCCCACCGCCTCCACAGGCGGTCAGCAGCAGTGCCGCAGCGGTCGCCGCGGCGAGTCGGGTACGCATGGCGCCCCCAGTGACGGAACTGTGCGATGCGCCGGGACGGCCGGGGCGTACGGAGCCCGAAGCGGTGTCCGCCGTGGACGGCTCCGGACCCGGGAGAGGGCCGGGGCGCGCGTCCGCGACCGGTACGGCGCGCTGCCTTGTGCTGTCAGAGTACGCCCGCCGTGGCCCGTCGGCGCGGCGTGGCAGCAGAGGGCGTGGGAGCCTTGCCCCGGTCGTCGGCACACCCCGCTCAGGCACCCCTCACACCCCGAACAGCCCCGGCTGTCAAGACGGGAGCCTGCCGCACGGTCCCGCCGGGCGTCGAACGAATTGCCCGCCCCTGTCGGTACGACGGGCCCGGCCCCCGGCGTACGGCGGCCGCGCCGGGGCCGGATGCGGCCGGGAGGACGAGGGGTGCGAAGAGGCGGGGCGCGCACAGGGCGGCCCGTGCGGGGACGGCTATGCCGCCCCGGCGCAGGTCTCGTCCCCGTTCACGGGAGGAACGTCGTCTCCGCAGGCGATCATCTGCCAGTCGAGCCTCAGCGTGTACGGACGGCCGTGGACGCGGTAGTCGATCCAGGCCCGGTCGATCCATCCGCCCGACTCGCCGACCCGGAGGACGAACAGCAGCTCGGTGAACCCCGCTCCCTCCTCGTCCTCGTCGGCGCAGCTCTGGGTGACGCGACTGCCCGCGCCTGCGTCGGCGAGGCGGCCGGGGAGGGGGCCGCTGTGCAGGTTCGGAGGCCTTCCCAGCGCCGCGCCGACCGGGGTGACGGCCGGGGAGGAGGCCCGGTCCTTCGCGGAGACGGTGCGCAGCGCGAACGTCACGTCCTGCGGCCCGACCGGCGCGCTGTACCGGATGTCCTCGATCTCGACGTCCGCACCGCCCGCCGAGCACAGCACGTAGCTGCCGAAGGTCGCGTTCCACGGTGTGTGCCCGGGAGAGTGGACGGAGGTGGCGCCCTGCGCGGTGTGCGAGTGCAGCGGCCCCCGGCCGCTGGTGTGCTCGAACCGGGCGGCCGTCCGGTGCCAGTCTCCGCTGACGGCGGGGTACAGGGCCGTGGCACTCGCCAGCAGGAGTCCGATTCCGGCCCGCTTGCGGGCGGGCGGGCGGGCGGGCGCCGCCGCCTCGGCGCGGCGGCGGGCACTGCCTCGGAGTTCTTCGGCACAGGCTCCTCTTCGACGTGGCCGGGGCGGGGAGCGGGCGTGGTTCAGGACCCGTCGGTGGAGATGATGCTCCATCGGCCGACCTCGCGGTAGCCGGAGTCGTGGACGGCCGAGCCGTCGCCGGGCCGCAGGGCGTAGTGATGCAGGTTCCCTCCCCAGTACCGCAGGATCCGGCCCAGCTCGCGGGCGGACTCCTCGGCGGACGCCGCGTCGTCCATGTCGACCTCAAGGCGGAACTTCACGTCGGACCTCCTTGTCGTGATGCCTGCATTGAATTGTTTCATTGAACTTCCCTGTGAGACTTTTCGGGCAGGGTGCCCGTCCACCACTCGATCGAGGTTCGGAAAGCCTCAAGAGGCTGTGGAGCCGCAAGGTGTCGGCGCACCGGGTGCGGAAGAGGTCGAGCGGGTCGGGGGAGGGCCGGAGAAGGGCCGTGGTGGTGCCGTGCGGAGGGGGCGGAGAAGAGCGCTTACGCCTCGGCCTTCTTCATCGACTCCACCAGGGCGGAGAAGCTGTCCCCGGCGTGGCCGGCGTCCATGCCGCGCCGGAAGAGTTCGACGACCGCGGCCGGGAGGGTGGTGTCGACACCCGCGTCGGCGTTGGTGTGCAGGACGTGCTCGGCGCTGGCCGTCCCCATGGCCAGGCGGTCCACGTCGCCGAGGTGTCGGCCGGCGTCGATGCGTTCGGCGTAGAAGGCGAAGAAGGCGGGAAGCGAGTTCGCGGTGTCGGTGGCGTGCGGCAGGATGTCGGCCGCTGTCAGGCCGTTCGCGTGGGCGAGGGCGATCGCCTGCCAGTAGCTCAGCATGGAGGTCCAGAACATGACCATGCCGATCTGGTAGAAGAGCGCGGCGAACCCCGGGTCCTCACCCCGGTACTCGGTCCGGCCGGTCACGACTTCGAGCACCGGCCGGTGCTTGTCGAACACCTCCCGGGGACCGCTGTAGAAGGTCGACGAGGAGGGCTGCCCGATGCCGGAGGGCGGCACCGTGACCCCTCCGGTGAGCTGCACGGCGCCTCGTCCGGCCGCCCAGCGGGCGGCGGCCCGGGCCCGCTCGGGGGTGTCGGAGCTGAGGTTGACCAGGACCCGGCCGGACAGCGCCGTCGCGGCGGGCTCCAGCACGTCGTACACCGCGGCGTAGTCCGTGAGGCTGAGGATCACCACCTCGTTCGCGGCCAGGGCGTCCTCGACGCTCGGCGCCAGGACCGCGCCACGGGCCGTTAAGGCGTCCGCGCGGGACGCGGTGCGGTTCCACAGGGTGACCGCGTACCCGCGGTCCAGGAAGGCCGCGGCCATGGCCTGCCCCATGGGGCCGAGCCCGATGACGGTGACCGACTGCTGCTCGGTGCTGCTCATGAAGAGATCTCCATCCCTCGCTAAAACGAACGCTCTATTCAGAGCGTGGCGGCAAGGTACCACGACTGTGGAACGAACGCTCTACTCAGTCGGCCGATACGGTGGCCGCATGCAGACCAGCACACGGGACCGGATCGTCGTCGCGGCAGCGCGCCTCCTGCAGCGCCAGGGCTACGTCGGCACGGGGATCAAGCAGATCGCCCGGGAGGCGCAGGCCACCCTCGGCTCCGTCTACCACTTCTTCCCGGGCGGCAAGGAGGCCGTCGCCGTGGCCGCGATCAGGCACAGCGGCGAGGAGTTCGCGGCGCTCCTGCGGCAGGCACTGGACGGCGAGGACGACCCGGCGCAGGCGGTGACGTCCTGCGCCCGGCGACTGGCCGGCGATCTGCGCGAGTCGGGCTGGATCGACGGCTGCCCCGTCACGGCCGCCGCCCTGGAGACACTCGGAACCGACTCGGAGATCCAGCAGGTGTGCGCCGAAGCTCTGCGCGGCTGGGAGCGGTTGGTCTCCGACAAGCTGCTGCGCTGCGGCTTCTCCTCCCAGGACGCCCGGGAGCTGGCGACCACCGTCATCGGCGCCCTGGAAGGCGCCGAGGTAACCGCCCAGGTCACCCGCAGCGAGGAGCCGCTGCTGACGGTGGGGCGGCAACTGGCCCGCCTCGTGCGCTCGTACGAGGTCTAGGAACCGGCTGCCGCGGAGGCCGCCCGCCGCGTGACCCGTCCCCGGTGCGGCACGGTGCGGTCTGGCGGCACTCGCGCTCGTCTGGTTCCGTTCCGTGTGGTGACGTGCGAACCATGGAAGCCGGACAAGGTCCGGCGGGGGGAGTGGGGATGAGTTTCCGGCTGGCGGCGTACGCCGTGTGCATCGAGGACGGGCGGGTGCTGCTCGCCCGTCACCTACTGCCGGACGGCGGGAGCAACTGGACCCTCCCGGGCGGCGGGGTCGAGCATGCGGAGGACCCGTTCGACGCGGTGATCCGGGAGGTCGCGGAGGAGACCGGCTGCTCGGCGGTGGTGGACCGCCTGCTGGGCGTGGACTCGCGGGTGATTCCCGCGACCGCCGCGCGTAAGGGGGTCGTGCACCAGAACGTCGGCGTCTTCTACCGGGTCCGCATCACCGGCGGCCGGCTCCGGCCCGAACCGGACGGCGCCATCGTCGAGTCGGTCTGGACCCCGGTCCCCGAGGTCACCGGCCTGCACCGGTCCTCGCTGGTCGACGTCGGCCTCGCCCTGGCCCGGGACCTTCCGCCGACCGGCCACGTCGCCCCCGTCCCGGTCGGCGGCCTGATCCAGCACTGAGACGCCGCCGGCCCCCCGCCCGTCCCGCCTGCCCGGCGGCTGTGAACGGCGCCTCTCAGCGGGTCGCCGAGGTCGCCGAACGGCCCCCGCTCGCGGGGGCTTTCACGCGGTCGTGCCCTCTGCGGTGCTCCGCGGGACGTACAGCCTCACCTCTACGGGGAGGCCGCCCAGCTTCTCGGTGATCAACGAACGCACCTGCGGCCAGGGGAGCCCTCCGTGGCCGCAGCCCAGCGGGGGAACGGCGATGCTCGTCAACTCCAGTTCCCCGGCCAGGCGCACGAGGTCGTCGAGGCCGGTCTCGATGTCCTGAAGCCGCGACTTCCCCCGCCAGTGCCGCTTGGTGGGGAAGTTGACCACCCACCGGCCCTCGCCCAGAGAGACCGGGAACACCCGGCCCGGCTTCACCTCCCCCACCGCGCACGCCTTCGCATAGGCGTCGAACACCTCGGGGAAGGCGCGCTTGAACTGAAGGGCCAGACCCTTGCCCATGACTCCGACCGTGTTGACCGGGTTGACCAGGGCCTGAGCGTCGTCGTGCAGCAGGTCGCCGCCGGATTCGGTGATCACTGTCCTGAGTCCCCCGCTGGTGCCGATGATGCCGCGTCCGACCGTGCGCTTCCAGGAGTACCAGCCGGGTCTGACACGGCCGTCCGGCAGGCGACGGGGCGGGCGCTCAGTCCAGGACGGCGGTGGCCTCGACCTCGACCAGGTGCTCGGGTACGTCCAGCGCCGCCACGCCCAGCAGCGTGGCCGGCGGGACCGGGGTGGTCCCCAGCTTCGCGGCGGCCCGGGAGATCCCCTCCAGGAGCTGGGGCATCCTGTCGGGGGTCCAGTCGACGACGTGGACGTTCAGCTTCGCCACGTCGTCGAAGGTCCCGCCGACCCCGGCCAGGGCGGTGGCGACATTGAGGTAGCACTGCTCGACCTGGGCGGCCAGGTCGCCCGCGCCGACCGTGTTCCCCTCGGCGTCCCAGGCGACCTGCCCGGCGACGAAGACCAGCTTCGAGCCAGACGCGACCGACACCTGCCGGTAGACGTCGATGGCGGGCAGTCCGTCGGGGTTCACCAGAGTGATGGCCATGTCGGTCCGTCTCCTCGTCCGGGCGCCCATGGGCACCCGTGGTCACTTGCGGTTACCCGGAAACCGTAGGAGAGTCTGCGCTGACCTGGAAGAACGCACTTATAAGTGACTGGGGAACCTCATGGTGACCAAGCAGTTCGGGGACTCCCCCGAGGAAGCGGACCTGCGGCGCGCGGACACCCTGGCGCGGGAGATCTTCTCTGACATCGCCAACAAGTGGGCCCTGCTGATCATCGAGGCCCTCGGGGAGCGCACCCTGCGGTTCAGCGAGCTGCGGGACGAGGTCGAGGGCGTCAGTCACAAGATGCTCACCCAGAACCTGCGCATGCTGGAGCGCAACGGCATGGTCGAGCGGACGGTGCACCCCACCGTGCCGCCGCGCGTCGAGTACACCCTCACCGAGCCGGGCCGGGCCCTGCGCGAGGCGGTGGACGTGATGTGCGACTGGACCCACCGCTACCTCGACCACATCGAGGCGGCCCGCAGCCGCTTCGACAACTGACTTCCCTGATAAGGGATTTGGGATCACTCATCTGCCTGTGGGGCGTTCGCTACGCTCGCGTGCGGACAGGTTGGCCGCGGAATCCGCCCACGGCAGGGCGGCCCCCCTGACGGGGGCTCACGGGCGCGTGCCGTGGGCGCGACGGGGACTGGGAGGTCTCATGCCGATGGCACGACGCGTAACCGCTCCACTCGCCGCCTGCGGGCTGCTGGCCGCACTGGCCGCCTGCTCGGGGGACTCCGGAGGGAAGACCGACGCCTCCTCCCCGGAGCCGGGGACCGAGAGGATCAGGACCGTGGTCCAGCTCTCCGAACTGTGCTCGGAGATCGGGGACGGGCACCCCGGGGCGGCGAGGTACTCGGGTGACGGACCACATCGCACGGCCGTCTTCCGCTCCGGATACCGGACCGACAAGGACGTGATGACCGGCACGGTGCTGCAGGAGCACGTGAGTTTCGACGGGTTGCCGGACCTGTCGAAGACCACCCCGGTCTCGGAGATCGAACTGCTGGCCTGCGGCAAGGGGGAACGGGGCGAGGAGCGGGAGCGCGACTGCGAGTACGCGGAGTCCGGCCGGCTGGATCCGCGGGAGAGCTACCCGATGTACTCCCAGACGTTCACCTACACCGTCTACGAGCTGCGCACCGGACGTGTCGTGGACACCATCACGAGGACCCCGCAACCGCAGTGCCCGTCGAAGATCGGCTACCGGCAGGGCGGTTCGGGAACACCGGACAAGGTGTACGCGCAGATATCGGACCGGGAGGCGTCGCAGGTGCTGAAGCCCGTGGTGGAGGGCCCGGCGCGCTGACGGCCCGGTGGGCCGGTCCGCCGGGGCGGGACGGGGAAGCGGCGGGGCTCCTCCCGGAGCCCCGCGCGGCGATCAGTTGACGAAGTGGTCGAACTCGCCGGCCTTGATGCCCTTGAGGAAGGCGTCGAGCTTGGCGGGCGTGGTGACGACGATCTCGTCGGGCTTGCTGCTCTCGCGCATGAGGACGCGATCGCCGTCCCGGGCGATCTCGATGCAGTTGTTGCCGCCGCCGCAGGATGCGGCGTACCACTCGATCAGGGCCTCGGCGTAGTCGTGTTGCGTCCGGTTTGTGATCATCCGAGACCAAGGAGTGCGAGGGGCCATCGGGGATCGCGGGCGTTGCGTCACAGGCCCACGACGCAATGTTGGAGTACAACGGTCTCTTAACCTCGATATTTCGTGAGGGTCCGCCGACTCCGTCGGCGGACCCTCACGAAATATCGAGGTTAGACGCCATGAACGAAGGAGCGGTGCTCCCGGACGATCAGCTCCACCTCGTGGGAATGCCTGTTGAGGTACTGTCCGATCGAGACGATCTCCCCATCAGCCGCAATGCTTGCGTACGCCTGCGCGTACCCGCGAGGGTCCGTGTCCGAGGAGTAGACGCGAGCTCCTTGATCTTGATGTATCCAGATGCGGTGCTCGTCGGCCACCGTCGCCTCGGACTCAACGGGTCCGATCTTCTCCAGGAGCACGTAGTGCAGCCCCAGGAGATCCAAGAGCTCTCGGTCGTGTTCCCATACTGTTCCCGCGTACATATTGCTCACCAGGAACAGCGGGTCTCGGTACACGAGCCGTACCGCATCGGGCAACGACATGCCCCGGCCGTTCCAGCACAGGGCGCCACGTACCGAGTGCCGTAGCCCTTGGCGGGGTACGGCTTCGCCCATGACCATGGGCAGGAGATTCTCCATGCGGTCCGGCCACCCATGGATTATTGCTTGTAGGAGGTCACAGGGGTTGTAGACGTGCAATCCGACGTCTCCCTCACCGACCTTCGGGCCCACTTCGTCGAGCCAGCCGTCCACGAGTGACTCCCACTCGTGGTTGCCGGCCAGGCTCTGCCGAGTCTCCTGCCGGAAAGCCTTCCAGCGGTTGGCTACCTGCGGGCTGGCGGTACCCGTGTAGAGGATCTGACTGTCTCCTCGTTCGTCCCCGGTAAGGAAGCGAAACAGGTCCTGCTGTTCGAAGGCGGCTGTTTCGTCGTAGGCACCGGTGCCTCGGAAGCCTTGGATAGCCCAGTTGGGGTCGTCGCGGAGATTCTTCAACAGCCCTGGCCGTGCGGACTTCATGTTCATTCCACGCAGCTTGCTGCGCGCAAGACGGTTACAGATTTCACAAAGGGCCAGGTACTCCGCCTGGTGCTCGTCGGCAAACGGCTCCGGCCCGTCGTAACCACCCAGGAGATCCGCAGCGGCGAGCTCCTCGTCCACCCGGCCCACCGCCAGGTACAGGCCGAAGGGAGCGGGGATGTAGTGCTTCTCCGCTACCCTGTCCAAATCCGCTGCCAGCAGGTCGAGTGCTCCCAACTCGTCCGCGACCTTACTTATGATCCTCCAGCCCTGCTCACGCTGTTCTTCCGTGGCGAAGAAGAACAGGTTGTGGATGGGGGTGATGCGGGGTTCGAACGCCCTGGGCAGGAGCTCCACCCGCTCGGTCCCGATGGGGGTGCCTTCGCTGTCCAAGAGCAGTCGGTACCCGCGAAGATCATGACTCCAGTCGCGCGCGGCATGACTGACGGCGATCAGGAGCTCCTCCCAGTCATCCGGCATGGCGACGATCACCGCACGGATGCGATCAGGCGCAAGGTTCTTCTCCCGGCAGAGAAGTTCGGTGTACTTGTTGACCTCGTGCAGGGCTTGCCGCGCGCTGGACCGGGACCGCTTGAGCTCGATGACCACCCACATCTGATGGCGATCACGGGCCAAGATGTCGATGCTGCCCCTGGTGCCATGTGCGTTGGGTAGCGGGTACTCCTCGAACTGAACCGGCCGGAGCCCTGGCTCGATCAGCTCCAGGTTCTGCACGAGGGCATTGCGGAGAATGTTCTCGAGAGGTGGTCGCATGATCGAAGACTAAACTGTAGGGCTGACAAGGGCCTTGGGGTGGGACGTTCCGGGACGTCTCACACGACGATGACAGAGAGGGGGCGGCGGGTTCAGTCGCTTTCCCGGTAGTTCATGAACCAGTGGGTGTCGAGATAGCGGACCCTCACGAAAGATCGAGGTTTGAACCGTTCCGGGTTCGGTAGGGACTCGATCGTTTGAGAGGACCGAGTCATGGCACGTCCTTCCCCCTACCCGCTTGAGCTGCGCCGTCGTGCGGTGCGGATGGTCGCCGAGGTGCGGCCCGACTACAACACCGAGTGGGCCGCGATGAAAGCGGTCGCCGCGAAGCTCGGCATCGGCACGACCGAGACGCTGCTGGGTCGTCGACTTCACCCATGTCGCCACGTTCTCCGGCGTCGTCTACGTCGCCTTCGTCGTGGACACCTTCTCCCGCCGGATCGTCGGCTGGTCCGCCTCGACCACGAAGCAGACCCGGCTCGTCCTGGACGCCCTGGACATGGGGCTGTGGCAACGCGACCGCGACCAACACCCGCCCCGATCTGGCGAGTTGGTGCATCACTCGGACGCGGGATCGCAATATACGTCCTTCGCGCTGGCCGAACACTTGGAGAAGGCCGGCATCGCCGCCTCGATCGGATCGGTCGGCGACGCGTACGACAACGCGCTGATGGAGTCCACGATCGGCCTCTTCAAGACCGAGGTGATCAAGCCGCAGCGGCCCTGGCGATCCCTCGCCCAGGTCGAGCTGGCCACCGCCGAATGGACCGACTGGTACAACCACACCCGGCTCCACGGTGAGATAGGGCACATCCCGCCCGCTGAATACGAAGCCAACCACTACCTGACAACCACGAAACCCCAGCTCACAACCAACATCTGAGGTCTCTACCGAACCCGGAACGGTTCAGTCACAGGGGGTGTCGGGTGACAGAGGTGGGCAGCCAGCGGCAAGCCGCCGGCATCACCGTGACCGCCGAGTCCCAGTATGTCTGGCTCGGGATCCGGATGGTCCCCGCTGGGTCTTGCCACAGTGAGGTCCCGCCCGCCGCTTGTCCGTGAGGGGTGTGGGCGGGGCTGACGCGGGCGGGTCCCGCGTCAGCCCGGTTCGGGGCTCAGTCGACGAAGTGGTCGAACTCGCCGGCCTTGATGCCCTTGAGGAAGGCGTCGAGCTTGGCGGGCGTGGTGACGACGATCTCGTCGGGCTTGCTGCTCTCGCGCATGAGGACGCGATCGCCGTCCCGGGCGATCTCGATGCAGTTGGGGCCTTCGCCTTCGGAGAAGGTCGCCTTGTGCCACTCGATGGGTGCGGACATGTCCGGCTCGCCCTCCCGGGGAGTCAGTGTGTGAGGTGGTCTAGGTCGCCCGCCTTGGCGCTGAGTATCAGCGCCCGCAGCGCGGCGGGCGTGGCGGCGATGGTCTGTCCGGGCCGCTCACTCTCGCGGAGCCGGACCGCTCCGGCGTCGGAGCGAAGCTCCACGCAGTTGTTCCCGCCTTCTCCGCCGCAGAAAGAAGACTTCTGCCACGCCTGCTCAAGCATTCCTCCGCCTCTCAAAGCTGCTGGATGACTTCTCTGATGAAGTCTCGTGACTTCCTGGCGCTCAAGGCTCTTTTCTCCATCCTGGAGAACATGCTTCGGTAAGCCTTTAGATGGGTGTCCGCATCAAGGAAAACCGGGCCGAGCGTTGAGTCCAAGTGGACGGTGTCGAGTTGCTCGACCGGGCCGCCCGCGTACAGCACGGCTTGCCCCGATCCGGCGAAGCCATCTGCTTCGAACGGAATCACGCGCACCGAGAACCTGGGGTGCTCGGACATGTCCACCAGGTGGTCAAGCTGTGAACGAGTCACCTCTCTGCCGCCGAAACGCATGTGCAGGGCGGCTTCGTGCACCAAGGCTTTGTATTCGAAAGGTTCTTCTCGGTCCAAGATATTTGCGCGTTGGATTCGATGCTCGACCCGTGCTTCCTTCTGTTCCTTCGAAAGCCTGTATGGGGATCCGAAGTCGAATACCGCCTGCGCGTACTCCTCCGTCTGGGCGATTCCTGGCACGTGCGCGATCTGGTACGTGTGCAGGTATGCGGAATGGTGCTCCAGTTCCGCAACGTCCAGGAATCCTGGCGACAAGGTGCCCCGGTACTTCTCCCACCAGCCTTTGGTGCGGTCCTTGGCCATCGAGACGAGCGACTCAACGTATGCCTGGTCTTCGCAGCCGTAGGCGCTGGCCAGGAACCGCACCCGGTCCGCGCTGACGCCGAAGCGGGCGGTCTCGACCTGGCTGATCTTCGTGTGGTCGATGCCGAGGATCGCGGCGGCCTCGCGGGCGTTGTACCCGGCCGCCTCCCTCATCTTGCGCAGCTCGGTGCCAAGTCGCCGTTGCCGGGCGGTCGTCACTGTCCTCGGTGGCATGGCGACAGTCTGCCCTCTTACGAGTGAAGTGGTCCAAGGGGATCCACATGGATCCTCGTGAATCGGTAGTCATGTTTATCCCGAGTGCCCTATGGTCCTCGGTAGCGCAGCGTGAACACCAGTGAACCCGCAGTGCAGTTGGCCTCCCCTGTCCGCGTACCGGCGCGGGCGGGGGAGGGCGGCCGAGCCACGGTGGTGGGCGCGCGTGCTCCGCAGCGAACCGCAGACGAACCGCGTTGGGAGAAGACGCAGATGACCGTGACCGCACCCGGCAGACCCGCCACCGCCGTCTACCGGCTGACCGCGCCCGCCCTGCCCACCACCCCGAGAGTCGCCCGCGACGCGGTCGCGGCGTGGCTGTGCGCCGCCGGACACCACGGGCTGCTGGACACCGCCCGCACGCTGGTCAGCGACGTGGTGACGAACGTCGTCGTGCACACCCGCGTACCGCACCTGTGGGTCGGGGCCGCCGTCACGCGGCTGGGCGCGGTCGTCTCCGTGTGGGACGGCGACCAGAGCGGCGTGCCCCGCCCGCGTCAGGCGGCCGGGGACGAGACCGGCGGGCGCGGGCTGTTCCTGGTGGAGACACTCAGCCACGCCTGGGGTGTGAGCTGGACCGGCGGGGCGGAACCGGCCGGGAAACGGGTCTGGTTCGAGCTGCGCGCCTCGCGCGAGGGGACGTGAGCGCGATGGACTTCACCGCCCTGTGCCTGGGCGCGCTGATCATGACCGTCAGCGCGGCGCTGACCGGATTCGCCGTGGCCGCAGCCCGCAACTCCGGTGGCGTCGGCGGTGTGTGGTGCGAGGTCACCGTCCTGGACGCGGACACCCACCGCGAGTGGCTGCTCGACTGCCACCGGGCCCGTAGCCCCCGCCAGGCCCTGCGCTGGATACGGGCCCAGGCCCCGCGCCTGGCCGACCGTATCGACCCGCCTCCGGACGTGCCCTGGGCCGCGCCCGGCACGGTCCGCCCATGCGAGCCCGGCCGGCCGTACGACCCGGGCGGGCCGGACCCCGCCGCCGTCCTGCGGCGCCGGCCGCTGGACGGGGTCGCGGACCGCGAGGCCCTGCGGGTCCTGGAGGACGGCGGCCTCCACGTCCTCACCGCGCCGGACGGGGACGGCCTGCGCTACCGGCTCTCCGCCCGCGCCCTGCGCTGATGCCCCACCCGGGTGCCGGAGGCCCCGACGCCCGGAGGCCGGGCCCGCCTCGCGGCGAGCCCGGCCCCTGGACCCCGCACCCGAACCGTTCGCCGGGCGGTCACTTGCCGACGAAGGCCAGCAGCGCCTCGTTGACCTCGGCGGCGTGCGTCCACAGCAGGCCGTGCGGCGCGCCGTCCACCTCGACGTACTCCGCCTCCGGGAAGGCCTTGTGGAAGGGGCGTCCGGTGGAGTCGACGGGCAGGATGTTGTCGCCGGTGCCGTGCAGGATCAGCGAGGGCTTGCCGGCGGCGCGGACGGCGGCCACGTCCTCGCGGAAGTCCTCGATCCAGGCGGGGACCACCGCGTAGGCGGCGACGGGCGCGGAGGAGGTGGCGGTGTTCCAGTTGGCGGTGACGACCTCCTGGCTGATCCGGCTGCCGAGGTTCTCGTCCAGGTTGTAGAAGTCCTTGAAGAACTGGGTGTACCAGGCGTAGCGGTCGGCGCGGGCGGCCTCCTCGATGCCCTCGAACACCGAGCGCGGCACCCCGCCGGGGTTGTCGTCGGTCTGCACCAGGAACGGCTCCAGCGAGGCCAGGAAGGCCAGCTTGGCGACCCGCTCGTGGCCGTGGTTCTTGACGTAGCGGGCCAGTTCGCCGGTGCCCATGGAGAAGCCGACCAGGATGACGTCGCGCAGGTCCAGCGTCTCCAGCAGGGTGTTCAGGTCGGCGGCGAAGGTGTCGTAGTCGTATCCCTCGCCGACCTTGCTGGACTGCCCGAAGCCGCGGCGGTCGTAGGTGATGACGCGGTACCCGGCCGCCAGCAGCTCCCTGGTCTGGAGCTCCCAGCTGTGGCCGCTGAGCGGGTAGCCGTGGATGAGGACGACCGGCTGACCCGATCCCTGGTCCTCGTAGTACAGCTCGATGTCGGTGGTGTTCTCGCTGCCGACCTTGACGTAGCCCATGGGAGCATCCTCTCCGCTGCGGAGAACGTTCGTTCTCCGGCTCTGTCGACTACAGTAGAGAACGTTGGTTCTCTTGGCAAGGGGAGTTCTCGTGATCGATGAGCAGACAGCGCGCGAACGGGTGGTGTCCGCCGCCGACCGGCTGTTCTACGCCCGGGGGGTGCAGGCCGTCGGGATGGACGCCGTCCGCGGCGAGTCGGGCGTCTCGCTCAAGCGCATCTACGCGCTGTTCCCCTCCAAGGAGGAGCTGATCATCGCCGTGCTGCGGCACCGCACGGAGCGCTGGAACGCGGGCATCGCCGGCGCGGTCGACGGGGCCGGGACGCCGCGCGAGAGGCTGCTGGCGGTCTTCGACTTCCTGGCCGACTGGTTCCGCGAGGACGACTTCCGCGGCTGCGCCTTCATCAACGTGTTCGGCGAACTGGGCGGCGGCAGCGACCGGGTCGCCGAGGCGGTGCGCGAGCAGAAGGAGTCCTTCCGGCGCGAGGTGGCCGGACTGGTCCGCGCCGCGGGCGGCCCGGACCACCTCGCCCCCCAGCTCGTACTGCTCGCCGAGGGCGCCCAGACCACGGCCGCCATCTCGCAGGACCCGGACATGGCGGGCCACGCCCGCGCCGCCGCCGACACCCTCATCCGGTGCGCACTGGACGGAGCCGGGGAGCCGGCCGCGACGGCGTGAGCGCCGTGCGTGCCCCGGCGGGCGTGCGTCACCGGCCGCCGGGGCCGCCCGTGCTGTACGCCCGCCGGGGGACCGTCACCAGCGGATCGCCCTGAAGTCGACCGACCGCTGCCTCAACTCCCCCGTGCGGACGGCGAGTCGCCGCAGCCGCTCCGCCATCTCACCGGCGGGCAGGTGCCGCCGGTCGCCATGGCCGGGCAGCAGCCACTCGAAGCTGATCCGTCCCGCCACCCGCTCCAGGGAGGCGGCCAGCTCCTCGACGGAGTACCAGGTGACGGTGTCGAACACCTCGATGTCGCCCGTGGTGCGCGACCAGTGGAAGCTGTCGCCGGTGAAGCAGTACCGGTCGTCCGCCAGATAGAGCACGCTGCCCTCGGTGTGCCCGGGCAGGGGGTGGGCGACCACGCCGTCGGCGATCTCCACCGGGTCGGTGCCGCGCAGTACGCGGTCGGCGTCGGGGGCGGAGTCGAGGTCGCCCTCGTGGATCCACAGCCGCGCGCCGAAGCCGTCGGCGTACTGGCGGCCGTGCGCGGCGTGGTCGCGGTGGGTGAGCAGCACGTCGGTGACGGGGCCCAGCTTCTCGTAGCGCCTGGCCAGCGACGGGCTCCAGCGCGGGGTGTCCACCATCATCACGGTGCCGTCGGGGCGGCGCAGCAGATAGGAGTTGGCGCCGGCCGTCTGCCGGGAGTTGTGCCCGCACAGGTACACGGCGCCGCCCGGGTCGTCCGGGCCGTCCGTGCCGTCCCCGGCGTCCAGCGGCATCGGGAACGGGTCGGGCACCTCCTCCAGCCGCCCGCCCGGAGGATGGACGGACCGGGTGTGGCAGGCGTGCGCGGCGGCGTGGAGCCGCTCCGCCTCGGCCCGGTCGCACGGCTCGCGCAGCACGACCGAGCGGCCGCCCTCCTCGCCGATCAGACCGGGCGCGAGCTGCCTCGCCACATCGCAGTTCGTGCACCGCTCGTCCACCCGCCAGCCGTCCGCTAACCGCTCCCCGGCCATGTCCGCTCCTCTCCCCGGCGCGCCCGCCCACCGGACGCCCGCCCCAGGGGTATCCCACGCCGTGCGGCCGGGGGAAGGGGGCGAAAGGTCCCGCACGGTCAGCCGCAGTCCGGCCCTCCACGGGATCCGGCGGGAACGGTGCGCGAAACCGGACGCCTGCCGGTTCGTTGGCCTGTACGGGCCGGGCTATGGCCGGAAAACCGGCTTACGGCCGCCGTCGGGCGGAGAAAACCCAAAGGGGGGTTTCCGTCCCTCCGAAGCGAAGGGGGAGTCATGACCATGACATTTATGCCCGGTGAGCGCACCGGGACGGGCCTGGTCCTGGACAGGCCCGAGGACAGGTTTCCGCTGGACCGGGGGACGGCCCCGGACCTGCCGGACCTGACCGCTCTGCGGGGCCCGGCGCCGCTGGCCTTCCGGTTCCTGACCGCCACCACCGGTTCGGGAGGTGTGCTGCCACGGGACATCGCCTACGACGAGGAGACGCAGACCGGCGTCTACCAGGGCCTTCCGCCGGGGGTGTTCATGACCAGGAACCCGCCAAAGACCTTCGGTCCCACCGAGCCCACCGGCGAGATGGACGCGCCGGACGACCCCGGCCCGAGCGACGACTGACGGCCGGTGACCGACGACGGACGGCTCGGGACGACCGCCTCCGGGACGGTCCTGGTGCTGACGGGCCGCTTCGACCCCACCGCGGACCTGGTGGTCGAGGAGCTGAACCGGCGGGCCGTGCCCGTCTTCCGCACCGATGTCGCGGACTTCCCGCTGAGGCTGTCGCTGGCCGCGCGCCTCGGCGGGAGGACCGAGGAGGCCGGTCGGGCCGGAGAGGGCGGGCATGCGGCCGGGAAGGCGTGGAGCGGCACCCTGCGCACCGGGCGCCGGACGCTGGACCTGCGGGACGTGCGCAGCGTCTACTACCGCAGGCCCGCCCGCCCCCGCTTCCCCGACGGGATGTCGCCGGACGCCCGCAGGGTGGCCGAACGGGAGGCCCGGCGGGGCTTCGGCGGGCTGCTGGCGGCGCTGCCGGTGCGGTGGCTGCCGCCCCCGGGCCGGGCGGCCGACGCCGAGTACAAGCCGCTGCAACTGCGCGTCGCGGCCGAGTCCGGGCTGTCCGTGCCGCGCACGCTGATCACCAACGACCCCGGCGTGGCCAGGGAGTTCGGTGAGGAGGCCAGCGGCCGGGTGGTGTTCAAGCCCTTCACCCCCGTGCGCGGCGCCGTCGGCGGGAGGTCGGCGGCCGTCTACACCAGCATCGTCGGCCCCGCGGAACTCGGCCACCCGGACGTCGCCACCACGGCGCACCTGTTCCAGGAATGGGTGCCCAAGGCGTACGAGGTGCGGCTGACGGCCGTCGGCGGGCGGCTGTTCGCCGCCGAGATCCACGCGGACTCGCCGGCCGGACACGTGGACTGGCGCAGCGACTACGACAGCCACAGATACCGGTTGTGCGAGCCGCCGCCCGCCGTCGCGGCCGGAGTGCGCCGGATGATGGACACCCTCGGCCTGCCCTACGGCGCGTTCGACTTCGTCGTCACCCCCGAGGGGCGATGGTGCTTCCTGGAGATCAATCCGAGCGGGCAGTTCGGTTTCGTGGAGCAGGCGACCGGGCTGCCGATCACGGCCGCCGTCGCCGACTGGCTGGAAGGGAAAGAGACGTGAGAGCGCACGGGGGCGGCGAGCACGGGGAACGCGGGGAGCTCGTCGAGGCGCGGGTCGACATGGTGCGGCGGATGGACGAGGGCGGTGTGGTGCTCTCCTCGCGGCTGGCCGAGGTCTTCCTGAACGTGCCGCGCCACCGGTTCGTCCCGGTCTTCTACCGCCGGGACGGCGACCGCTTCCTGCCCTGCCGCCGCGGGGGCGGGGACGCCGGTGGGTGGGCGGCGCGGGTGTACGCGGACGACTCCCTGATCACCGAGGTGGACGGGCTCCACGCGGAGGACGCGGGGGAGCGGGCCGTCACCGGTGTGCCCACCTCCTCCTCGACCGCGCCGAGCCTGATGGCCGACATGCTCGACGCGCTCGACGTCGAGCCGGGCGCGCGGGTGCTGGAGGTCGGCACGGGGACCGGCTACAACGCGGCGCTGCTGTGCCGGCTGGCCGGTACGGAGAACGTGGTGACCGTGGACGTCTCCGAACGCCTCACCGCCGCGGCGCGGGAGCGGCTGGGCGGCCTGGGGATGTCGCCGGTGGTGGAGACGGCCGACGGCGCGGCGGGCGCCCCGGGGCACGCGCCGTTCGACCGGATCATCGCCACCTGCTCGGTACGGCGCGTGCCCGCCGCCTGGACCGACCAGTGCGCGACGGGCGGGATCATGGTGGTCCCGCTCAAGGGGACGCTGGCCGGAGGGGCACTGGCCCGGCTGACCAAGCTCGCGGACGGCACGGCCGCCGGACACCTCCTGCACACCCCGGCGGCCTTCATGCCGCTGCTGTCCGGCCCCCGCCCGGCACCGCCTCCGTCCTGGGCGGAAGGCGGGCGCAGCCGGGAGACGCCGCTGTCCGGCAGCGTGCTGGACGACTGGACGTTCTCCTTCTTCGCCCAGCTCCACCTGGGGCCCGGCATCGAACGCGAACACCACCGCGCCGCCGACGGCACCCACACCACCGTCCTGTACGACCCCGCCGACGGCTCCCGCGCACGGGTGAGCGACCACGGGGACGGGCGCGCCGGCGCGGCGGTCGCCGCCGCCGGACCCCGGGACCTGTGGGCGGTGGTCGAGCGCGCCCACCGGCGCTGGCGGGAGCTGAACCGGCCCCGCCGCGAGTGGTTCACCGTCCGCGTCACACCCCGGGGCCAGACCATGTCCTACACCTCCCCCGCCGGCCGCACCCACACCTGGGAGCTGTGAGCGCCCGGCGCCCCGGCGGAGGGCCGGACACGCCGCGGCCCCCGGCCGCCCCGCAGGAGCGGGGCGGCCGGGGGCCGGTGAGCGAGGCGTCCGGGAGCGGCCTTACGCGCCCTTGGGCTCCTCCAGGCGCGGGAAGAGCGCCGGGCCCTTGGTGACCCGGGTGCCGGCCGGGAGCAGGCCCCAGGCGCCGGCGTCCTGGACGCGCTGGTCGGCCAGGGCGCCCAGCGGGGCCTGCGCGCCGAGGGAGTCCCACAGCAGGCCGGAGGTGCGCGGCATCACCGGGTTGAGCAGGACGGCGCAGGCGCGCAGCGACTCGGCGGCGGTGTAGAGGATCGTCGCCAGCCGCTCCTGGGCCTTGGGCGAGGTGTCCTTGGCGACCTTCCACGGCTCCTGCTCGGTGAGGTAGCCGTTGACCTGCTTGACGAAGTCGAAGACCGCCGCGATGCCGCCCGCGAAGTCCAGCTCCTCGCCGATGCGGCGGTCGGCCTCGGCCACGGCCTTGGCCATGCCGTCGCGGATCGCCTGCTCGGCCTCGCCGTCGGCCTTGGACTCGGGCAGCAGTCCGTCGAAGTACTTGTTCACCATGGCGGCCACGCGCGAGGCGAGGTTGCCGTAGTCGTTGGCCAGCTCGCTGGTGTAGCGGTGGGTGAAGTCCTCCCAGGAGAAGGAGCCGTCCTGGCCGAAGGCGATGGCGCGCAGGAAGTACCAGCGGTAGGCGTCCACGCCGAAGTGTTCGGTGAGCTGCTGCGGCGAGATGCCCGTCAGGTTGGACTTGCTCATCTTCTCGCCGCCGACCATCAGCCAGCCGTTGGCGGCGACCTTCCCCGGCAGCGGCAGGCCCTGCGCCATCAGCATCGCGGGCCAGATCACCGCGTGGAAGCGGAGGATGTCCTTGCCCACCAGGTGGACGTCGGCGGGGAAGGTCTCCTCGAACTTCCTCTGGTCGGAGCCGTAGCCGACGGCGGTGGCGTAGTTCATCAGGGCGTCGATCCACACGTAGATGACGTGCTTGTCGTCCCAGGGGATCTTCACGCCCCAGTCGAAGGTGGAGCGGGAGATCGACAGGTCCTCCAGGCCCTGGCGGACGATGTTGACGACCTCGTTGCGCGCCGACTCGGGCTGGATGAACTCCGGGTGCCTCTCGTAGTGCTCCAGGAGCTTCGGCCCGTACTCGGAGAGCTTGAAGAAGTAGTTCTCCTCCTGGAGCATCTCCACGGGCTTCTTGTGGATCGGGCAGAGCTTCTCGCCCGCCCACTCACCCTCGCCGTCCAGCAGGTCGCCGGGGGACTTGTACTCCTCGCAGCCCACGCAGTACGGGCCCTCGTACTCGCCCTTGTAGATCTCGCCCTTGTCGTACAGGTCCTGCACGAACTCCTGGACGCGGGCGGTGTGCCGCTGCTGCGTGGTGCGGATGAAGTCGTCGTTGGCGATCTCCAGGTGCTCCCAGAGGGGCTTCCACGCCTCCTCCACGAGCTTGTCGCACCACTCCTGCGGGGTGACCCCGTTGGCCTCGGCGGTGCGCATGATCTTCTGACCGTGCTCGTCCGTGCCGGTGAGGTACCACACCTTCTCGCCGCGCTGGCGGTGCCAGCGGGTGAGCACGTCGCCTGCGACGGTCGTGTAGGCGTGGCCCAGGTGCGGAGCGTCGTTGACGTAGTAGATGGGGGTCGTGACGTAGAACGCCTTCGCCCCCTGCTGCTCTTTTCCAGTGGCCGCCATGGGAGAAATCCTAACGGTCCGGGGCCGTGCCGCCGGTCCGGATATCGCCGCGCGCGGGGGCGCCGGGAGGGCCGGGGGAAGGGCGGTGCGGGGGCTGCCGGCACCGGGTGTGCCGGTGCGGCGACCGTACGGATCCGGCCACGGCGGACGCGCCGGCAGGCCGTCGAGCGACCGCCGGACGGCCGCCGGCGGGCCTGCCGATTCCACCGGTCGCATTCACCCTGCGTTTACCGCGCGGTCGCCCCCCGTCGTGCCCGCGCGCCTAGCGTCCGACACGCGTAGACACGGAACATCCGGAGGGGACCATGCGCAAACTGCTGCCGCTGATCGGTTCGCACCCCGGCGGGAGAGCCGCCCTGACCTGCCGCTACCGCTGCGGCGACGCCTGCTTCCACGAGGTGCCCAACACCAGCGGCAACGAGTACGCCGGCGACGTCATCGCCGCCGCCCTCTCCCGCCGCTCGGTGCTGCGCGCCGGCGCCGTCGTCGGCGCCACCGCCGCCGCCGGGGCGGCGGTCGGTATCGGCCAGGCGCCCGAGGCCTCCGCGAAGCCCCCCGTCGTACCGGGCAAGGGCTGGGAGAAGGGGCGCGGCAAGATCCGCGGTGCGGCGCGCGGCCTGCGCTTCGCGCCCGTCGCGCCGAACACCGCCGACGCGGTGACCGTCCCCGAGGGCTACGCGCAGAACGTCGTCATCCGCTGGGGCGACCCGATCCTGCGCGGCGCGCCCGCCTTCGACCCGGAGAAGCAGAGCGCGAAGGCGCAGGCCGGCCAGTTCGGCTACAACAACGACTTCCTCACCCTGCTGCCGCTCAAGGGCGAGCGCGGGCGCCAGGTGCTCTTCGCCAACCACGAGTACACCGACGAGGAACTGATGTTCCCCGGCTACGACGGCGACAACCCCACGCGCGAGCAGGTGGAGATCGCCTGGGCCGCGCACGGCCTGTCCGTCGTCGTGGTGGAGGAGGACCGCCGCACGGGGAAGCTCACGGCCGTCCCCCGCCACCACCTCAACCGCCGCTTCACCACCACCAGCGAGTTCCGCCTCACCGGCCCGGCCGCCGGGTCCGACCTGCTGAAGACCTCCGCGGACCCCACCGGCACCAAGGTGCTGGGCACCCTCAACAACTGCGCCGGCGGCACCACCCCCTGGGGCACGGCGCTGTCGGGCGAGGAGAACTTCAACCAGTACTTCGCAGGCGCCGCCTCCGTCACCGACCCGGAGGTGAAGGCCAGGCTCAGGCGGTACGGCATGAGCGGCGGCGCGTCGGGGCGCAAGTGGGAGCGGTTCGACGACCGCTTCGACCTCACCAAGGAGCCCAACGAGGTCAACCGCTTCGGCTGGGTCGTCGAGGTGGACCCGTACGACCCCGACTCCGTCCCGCGCAAGCGCACCGCGCTCGGCCGCTTCAAGCACGAGGCCGCCCAGCCCCGCCTGACCGCCGACGGCCGCCCGGTCGTCTACATGGGCGACGACGAGCGCTTCGACTACTTCTACAAGTTCGTCTCCTCCAAGCGGATGATGAAGGGCGGCAGCCGCGCCGCCCGCGAGCACAACCTCACGCTGCTGGACGAGGGCACCCTCTACGTCGCCAAGCTGACCGGCGACAGCCCGGCCGCCGAGATCGACGGCAGCGGAAAGCTGCCCTCCGACGGCGAGTTCGACGGCTCCGGCGTGTGGATCCCGCTGGCCACCGGCACCACCTCCCACGTCCCCGGCATGAGCGCCGAGGAGGTCTACGTCCACACCCGGCTGGCCGCCGACAAGGTGGGCGCCACCAAGATGGACCGCCCCGAGGACGTCGAACCCAGCCCGCGCACCGGCCGCGTCTACGTGGCGCTGACCAACAACTCCCGGCGCGGCGTGGACTCCAACCCGGCCGCCGACGAGGCCAACCCGCGCAACGCCAACAAGCACGGCCAGGTGCTGGAACTGGCCGAGCACTGGGACGACCCGGCGGCCGACGGCTTCGCCTGGCGCCTGTTCCTGGTCTGCGGCGACCCGGAGGACCCCGCCACCTACTACGCCGGCTTCCCCAAGGACCAGGTCAGCCCGATCTCCTGCCCGGACAACATCGCCTTCGACTCCTACGGCAACCTGTGGCTGTCCACGGACGGCAACGCGCTGGGTTCCAACGACGGCCTGTTCGGCGTGGCCACGGCGGGCGGACGGCGCGGCGAGGTACGGCAGTTCCTCACCGTGCCGACCGGAGCCGAGACCTGCGGCCCGATCATCCAGGACCGCCGGGTGCTGGTCGCGGTGCAGCACCCGGGCGAGGTGGACGGCGCCAGCTACGAGCAGCCCGCCTCGGCCTGGCCCGACGGGCCGGGGAAGGTCGTCCGGCCGTCGGTCGTCGCCGTCTGGCGCGAGGACGGCCGCGGCATCGGCGCCTGAACGCGATCCGGTAGTGCGGCGGTCCGGTCCGGCCTCCCGGTGCGGGGGGCGGGCCGGACCGCCGATTCTTGACAACTTGACATGTCCTTGTGTGTGCGGGCCGGGGCGGGGAAGGAGGAGGTGAGGAAACCAACCCGAAAGGGTGAAGTCATGGAGATAACCGGCATCATCACCGCGATCGTCATCGGCGTCGTCGTCGGTGTGCTGGGGCGGCTGGTCCTGCCGGGCCGCCAGCGCATCGGCGTCCTGTGGACGATCGTGGTCGGTATCGTCGCCGCCCTGATCGGTACGTTCATCGCGGCCGGCATCGGTGTCGCGGACACCGGCGGTGTCGACTGGATCGAGCTGTTCATCCAGATCGGCCTGGCCGCGGCGGGTGTCGCCGCCGTGGAACGCGCCAAGGTCCGCACCTGACCGGACCTCCTGCCCGCCGGGCTCTCGCGCCGGGCTCCCGCGCCGGGCTCCCGCGCCGGGCGCCCCCGAGCCGCACCGGCCCGGCGGGAGGCGGCCCCCACAGCCGCCCTCCGCCGGGCTCTCGGCTGCCCTGGACCGGTCCCACCCGGTCTCGCGGACAGCCGGGAGGCCGGGGGCGGTGCGTGCCCCGGCCTCCGCCGCCTCCGGTGCGACGGCCCCGCCCGGCTCCGTCCGAACCCGCCGGGCGAGGCCGGCTCCCTCACCCCGGAGCCGGTGTCCGATCGGGCTCAGCCCGTGTGGTGGTCCCGCTGGAGGAGCGCGGCGTGCTCCAGCACGTCCTCCATCGGGTCGTCGATCTGCCCGGTGGAGATCAGCGCGACGGTCGGCCCGTTGTGCGATCCGTGGTGCGTCTCGTCGGCCCACGCCGACCCCGCACTGCCCGGCAGCGCGACCGCCACCACGGCCGCCCCCGCCGCCACCCCGAGCCCGCGCCTCGTCCGACTCCGCCTCACCGTGCTTCTCCTCTCGTCCCTCATCCGCTCACGGCCGTTCGCCGTTCGCCGTTCGCCGTGCATATCTGCCGGTGAGCGGAAAAGTTACGAACGGATTGTGGATCTGTCCTACGGCGTCCCGCGGCGCGCCCCGTCGTGCGCCCCGGGGAGCGCCCGCGCCCGTCCCGGCCGCCCCGGCCCGCACCTGCCGGAGACCGAGTGGGGGTGGGGATGATCCGGTACCAGGCCGGGTCTGCGCTCGTCGCCGGCCCGGCCCCGGGCACGGGCCTACTCGGGGAGGAGTTCGCGGACCCGGGCGCGGAAGGTCCGCCAGCGGCGCTCGTTGCCGTGGACGAGCGCCGCCGACTCGGCCAGCAGATCCGCCGCGCGGTCGAGCAGTTCGGAGGCCGAGTAGAGGTAGGCGGGCGCCGTACGCCCGCCGGCCAGGTCGGAGCGGAGGGCGGCCGGGGAGAAGTCGACGCGGGCCAGCAGCTCCAGGGCCCGGCGCAGCAGCCGCGCGATCAGGGAGAGCAGACCGGCGGCCTGCCAGTCGTCGGCGATGATCCGGTGCCGCTCCCCGGCCAGGTCGGCGAGCGCCGGATGGGCGGTCAGGCTCCCGGCCGTCTCCCACGACCGCTCCATGGCGCCCGACAGCCAGGCGCCGGTCTGCTCGCTGTCGTCGGCGAGCAGGCCGAGGTCGCGCCTGAGCCGCTTCAGCTCGGTCGGCTCCTCCCCGTCCTCCATGAAGAGGACGCCCGTCTCCGCGACGAGCCCGGGGGCGTTCAGGTCCTCCGCGCCGGTGAACGCCAGGCCCTCCGCCGGCTCGCCGGCGCCGACCGTGCTCCACCGGTCGGCGAGCGCCTTCAGCACCCGCGAGTGCGCCTGGAGCCCGGCCGCCTGCCGCAGGGGCGCCTGCGCGTAGAACTCCTCGTGCTCGCGGTGGAACCGCGCGAGGTTGTCGACCATGCGCAGCAGCGGCTCGGGAGGGGAGGGCGGCGCACCGTCCCCGTGCTGGTCGTCGGGCATGCGGGCAGTGTGTACCGGCCCCGCGCGCGGGGCCGGCCGGGCACGCCCGCCGGGGCGGGAGGCGAGGCCCGTTCGGCGCAGCCGGCCCGGAATCCGGGTCCGCCCCTCGCCTCGCGTACAGACGCGGCGGCCCTACCCCGCGGTCCGCCGGCGGCGGATCAGCGCGACGGCGCCGAGGACCCCTCCGACCAGCGTGAGCACCGCCCCGAGCAGCGCGGTGGCGAGCGGGAGCAGCGGCTCGGCGGCGCTTCCGCCGTCCAGCAGCCTGCCGCGCACGGCATCGGCGGAGACCGTGCCCGACCGCCCGTCGGAGAGGCGGAAGCGGGAGTCGTGCGAGTTGGCGCGGTGGTCGCCGAGCAGGAACAGCCGCCCCTCGGGCACCGTCACGTCGAAGCTCGGCCCCGTCCCGCCGACCGGGTCGCCGTCCTTGACGTACGGCTCGGACAGCGGCTCGCCGTCGACGCTCACCCGGTCCCCGGCGCAGCACGTCACCCGGTCGCCGCCGGTGCCGACGACCCGCTTCATCGCGAGTTCCCCGTTCGGGAACCACCGCGGGTCGGCGAAGAGGACCACATCCCCGGCGCGCACCTCGTCCCCGTCGATCCGCTCGGCGGCTATCCGCTCGCCCTGCCGGTACGTCGGCGACATCGAGTCGGCGGCCTGGACGGTGACGATGTAGCCGGCGCGGAGCCAGACGGCGCCCGCCACCACCGTGCCCAGCCCCACGACCAGCAGGACCAGGGCGGCGCGCCCGGCCGTCCACCGCCTCGCTCCCCGTCCGGCTCCCCGCCCGTCCGTGTCCCGCACCGCGTCTCCCGCCGTCGTCCTCCGGGGTACCGGTAGAGGTTAGACGAGCAGGTCCAATCCCCCGTGCCCGGCCACCGGCCCGGGACATCGGACTCGCTCGTCTAGGGTGCGTCCTGTCGTGAGGGAGCCGGGCGGCACGGGCCAGCGTGATGGGCGGGTATGCGACCAGCGGACGAACCACAGGGCCGGGACGCGCGGGAGCGCGCGTTCGACGCCTTCTACGCTTCGAGCGTCAGCCGGCTCATCGGCCAGTTGTACGCCATGACGGGCGACCTCGCCGAGGCGCAGGACGTGGTCCAGGAAGCCTTCGTGCGGGCCTGGGAACGCTGGAGTGAGCTGGATATGGACAGTGCCCCCGAGGCGTGGGTGCGCAAGGTGGCCTGGCGGCTGGCGGTCAGCCGGTGGCGGCGGATGCGCACCGCGCTGGCCTTCGCCCGTCGGCAGGGCCCGCCCGCCGCGGTGCCGCCGCCGGATCCGCACCACGTGCTGCTGGTCCAGGCGTTGCGGCGGATACCCGAGGCGCAGCGGCGTGCGGTGGTGCTCCACCATCTGTGCGACCTGACGGTCGACCAGGTGGCCGCCGAGACCGAATGCCCCGTGGGCACGGTCAAGGCGCGGCTGAGCCGGGGACGGACGGCGCTGGCGCGGTTGCTGGCCGACACCGAGCTGGATCCG
The DNA here is from genome assembly GCF_002843305.1 of Streptomyces barkulensis. Lineage (GTDB taxonomy): Bacteria > Actinomycetota > Actinomycetes > Streptomycetales > Streptomycetaceae > Streptomyces > Streptomyces barkulensis. The sequence goes on along the minus strand of NZ_PGSG01000006.1, from coordinate 11,247 downwards.
CGGACGACCGGGTTTTCGGAGGTGCGACATGGCTGACCGGTTGGAAGACCACCTCGCCGACCTCGCCGAGTCGGGCCGGCGGTACGTGGCGCCGCTGGCCGCGGAGCGGATCCGGGCACGCGGTGAGCGGCGCCTGCGCCGCAGGCGGGCGGCCGCGGTGTCCGGCGGCGCGCTGCTGAGCGCGGCGCTGGTCCTGGGAGGACTGTCGCTCGCCTCGGCCCCCCGGGAGCCGGCGGCGCCCGCCGGCCTCCCGACGCCTACCGCCTCGCCGTTCGTGCCGCCCACGCCCGCGCCGGGCGAGGAGTACGCCGGCGAACTGGGCTACGTGTACGGCGCGGTGGCGGAGGGGGACGGCACGGTGCGGGTCACCGTCGAGCGGCTCCGGGCCACCCGGGGGACCGTGGAGCCCACCGGGGTGGTCCACACGCTGGTCCTGCCGGGGAGAACACCGGTGGAGGCACGGCGGCTCACCGGTGGTGAGCCCGCGGACGTGGAGCTGGGCAGGCTGGTGGAACCGCTGGCCGACGGGCCCCGGTGGGTGTTCGTCATCGACTACGACAGCGCGGGCCGGGTGCAGTCGCTGCGGGAGGCGTTCTGGCTCACCGGGTGAGCGCGGCAGGCCGTCCGGTGCCGGAAGCGCCCGCCCCGGACGGGGGAGCCCGGTCCCCCGGTGGGGTTCCGGAAGGGGCCGCCGGTGAAAAGACGGATCCGGACGCAACCCTCCGGGTGGGGTGGCGCGTAGAGGTCGTGTATCCGGACCACACCTGCCCCCAGGGGGAATTGACCATGCGTTTCTCACACCGCCGGACCTCCGTGCACTGCCTCGCCGCCCTCGCGCTCGGCGTCGCGGCCCTGACCGGCTGCGGCGGCGCGGACGACGGGCGGAAGTCCGCAGCCGAGCCGTCGGCGATGCCCTCCGCCTCGTCCGCCCCGGCCGCCCCGTCCTCCCCGGCCGGGGAGGAGGCCTCGACCACCGGGCCGACCACCGGGCCGGGCGCGGGGTCGGCCCCGGACGGCACTCCGGTGCCGACCGAGGCGGCCCCCTGGGCGGGCACCAAGCAGTTCGTGCAGATCGAGGACGCCTGGACCGACGACGGACGGACCTACCTGTCGGTGCGGCCGGCCCGGAAGAAGGCCATGACGCAGCCGCACGAGGCATGGGTGGTCGTTCCGGGCGAGGGCCCCTACACCACGGTGCCCATGGCCGAGGACGCCCGGGTGCTGCTGTCGGCACCGCTCGGCGACGGCAAGAAGGCCTCGTCGTACTCGCAGGCCGAGTTCGTCAGCCGGCTGAAGGCCCAGCCGTCCCGGACCCGCCCGCTCGGCTATGACCTGAGTTTCGACGGAGAGGGCCGGGTGACCAGGGTGCAGTCGCTGTACAACTCCTGACCGGTGCGCCGCTCCCGCTCGGCGACGGCACCCCGTGCCCGGTCGCCGGCCCGTACGCCGGCACCGTCGGCGGGTACGGCCCGTCCCGGCGCTCACGGCCGCCGGCCCGTGCGCCGGGCCGTACGCCGGCCCGTACGCGGAGCCCGCCCCGGCCCGCCGATCGCCGGGGCCAGCACGGCGGCGACCGCGCACAGCGCGCCGGAGACGATCCAGGCCGCGTCGTAGGAGCCCAGGGCGTCGCGCAGGGCGCCGCCGGCGAACGCCATCACCCCGGCGCCGAGTTGATGGAAGGCGAGCGTCCAGCCGAAGACGATCGCACCGCCTCCCTCCCCGTAGATCCCGCGGACGGCCGTCAGGGCGATCGTCGGCGGGACGGTGGCCACGTCGAGCAGCCCGAAGAAGACCACGAAGACGATCAGCGGCCAGTGGGCCTCGGGCCCCAGGAGGGAGGGCAGGAGCAGCAGTGAGACCCCGCGCATCCCGTAGTACAGCGCCAGCAGCAGGCGCGGGTCGTGGCGGTCGGTGAGCCAGCCGGAGACGACCGTGCCCGCCACGTTGAAGACCCCGATGAGCGCCAGCAGCGAGGCCGCGACGGTGGGCGGCATCCCGTGGTCGTGGGCGGCGGGCACGAAACCGCTCCACATGATCCCGTTGGTGGACGCGCCGCAGACGGCGAAGGTGCCCGCGCCCATGACGGCCGGCGCGGCCACGGCGGCGACCCACCAGGCCCGGTGCACGCGGCCTTTCCGCCCATGGGCGGCGGGCGGGGCCTGGCCGGTACGGCCGGTACGGGCGTCCTCGGTGCCGGTGGTGCGGATCGTGTGCGTCATGCCCCCGATGCTGTTCGAGCCGTTCAGGCCGAACGAGTGGCCCGATGGCCGGCATCTGAAAGGATCTGGCCATGGAGGTCTTCACGCACCCGGAACGGCACCGGGTGGCGGTCCTGGTCCGCCACGGGGTGCTGCCGATGGAACTGGGCCTGGTCCACCAACTGTTCCGCGCCGCCGAGTCGGCCACCGGCGCACCGCTGTACGAGGTCGTGACCTGCGCGACCGAGCCCGGCACGGTCCGCACCGACGCCGACTTCCCCGTCCTGGTCGGGCACGGCCCGCGGGCGCTGGCCGAGGCCGGGACGGTGATCGTCCCGGCCAGCCACGAGGAGGACGGGACGTACCCCGGCGGGCGGCTGCCCGCCCCGCTCACCGGCGCCCTCGCCCGCATCCGGCCGGGCACCCGGATCGCCTCGGTCTGCACCGGCGCCTTCGTCCTGGCCGCCGCCGGGCTCCTCGACGGCCGCCGGGCCACCACCCACTGGAAGTCCGCCGAGCACTTCCGGCGGCTCCACCCGGCCGTACGGCTCGACCCCAACGTCCTCTACACCGACGAGGGCGACGTGCTCACCTCCGCCGGCGAGGCCGCCGGGATCGACCTGTGCCTGCACATGATCCGCCGCGACCACGGCGCGGCCGTCGCCAACCGGGCGGCCCGCAGCACGGTCGTACCGCCGCACCGCGACGGCGGGCAGGCCCAGTACATCCCCCGGCCCGTCGCCGAGCCGCGCCACTCCTCCACCGGCGCGGCCCGCGCCTGGGCGCTGGAGCACCTGGACCGGCCCATCACGCTGGCCGAACTGGCGGCGCGCGAGTCGATGAGCGTGCGAACCTTCACCCGCCGCTTCAGGGAGGAGGCGGGCGTCACCGCCGTCCAGTGGCTGAACCGGCAGCGCATCGAGCGGGCCCGGCAACTGCTGGAGGAGACCGACCTGTCCGTCGACCGGGTCGCCGCCGGCACCGGCTTCGGCACGGCCGCCTCGCTGCGCCAGCACATGCAGCGCGCCCTCGGCGTCACCCCCACCGGCTACCGGGCCACCTTCCGCGGCCCCGCCACCCGCCCGGCCGGGGTGTGACCGGACTTGTCGGCGGCTTCCTCCGGGATGACCGCAAGGAGAATCTGCGAGGCCAAGGGGCGGAATTCGACATTCCGCGCCCGGTGATGTTGGCGGGATTCCGTCCGGCGCTCTCGTAGGGCGACTCCTCGATGTGCTGCACTGGCTGTCGGTTTCCGGGGGGAGGCGGGGTAGCGATGCGCCTGATGACGGCCGTGCGGTTGGGAACGTCCGTCGTCTCGGGTGTGCTGATCGGCCTGTGGGTGAATCTCTTCACCGACCAGCTCTCGGAGGACGGCTACTTGACCGCGTCGATAGGGTTGGGGTGGGGCAATTTCCCGCTGTTCCTCGGGATTGCCTCCCTGGCGGTCGGTGAGGGCTTCGTGCGGAGGCAGCGGATGCTGGAGCGGGACGATTTCGTGCAGCGCTACGAGCTGCTGCGGCAGCGGCAGCGGAGAATCCTGGAAAGCACCCTGCGGATCATGTGCGAGCTCGTCTCCAGAACTCTGGAGGTCACCTGCAACGCTCGTTACTTCGTGGCCGAGCGGGACGAGGACGGTCGCCGCTATCTCCGGCAGGACCGCGATCTGGCGGTGCTGAACATCAGCATGCCACGTGAGTACGGGTTCACCCGCATCTACGTCGACACCCCTCATATCGTGAGCGGCCAGGCGTACCGGGAGCGCGTTCCGCTTTACCAGGAGCTTCCGGTGGATCACAGCAACCTGTACGACCCGGACGTGAGTCGAATGATCGAGCCGCAGCAGAGGTGGGTGCTGGCATGTCCGGTACTCCGGCTCGACGCGGCCACCAACAGCCACGTCCACGGCCGGACGCCGCACGGCGTCATCGTCTTCTACGGCACCGAGGTGCCCTCCGGCCCCGATGTCGCCGACCGTGTCCGGGCCAGCCTCGACTACACACAGCAGTTCGCCGAACAGATGTCGCACATTCTCAACATGCTGGAGCTTTCTACCGCATCGGAGATGGCCGGTGAAGGGGATACCGCAGGAGCTGCCTAGATCGGTCTGCTTACGGGTGACGCGCAGATGCAATGTCGCCTGCGCTTTCTGCCAGGCGCCGCCCACCAGCAGAAGTGAACTGTCCGTGCGGGAGATCGGTGAGATCTCCCGCTTTTTCGCGTCCGGTGGCGCCCGGTCGGCGAAACTAGCGGGAGGTGAGCCGACGGTTCGGGAGGACCTGCCCGAGATCATCGCCGCGGTCGCCGGCGCCGGTCTCAGGCCCGTGGTCACCACCAACGGCTTCGCCGTGCCCGCCCGCACCCTGGATGCCTGCGCGGAGTACGCGGATGAATTCAAGTTCAGTATCCACCGGCCGTCCGCAGAAAACGACCGGGTGCTGCGCCGTAAATCTTTCGACGATATCGATAGAAACCTCGCCGAGGTGGTGCGCAGAGAAATCGGATTATCGATTAATTCAGTGGTTGTTCCGGGTGGCCTGAACCTCATGGAGGAAATGGCAGGTTTCGCTTGTGGGCGAGGTGCGCGAAAGATAAGTTTCATACCCGTGGTGTCCCGGGGGCGCGCCAACGGAAAGCAGGAGTTCTCGTTCCGTTCCGAGGAGCTGTCCGAAGTGCTCCGCCGTGTGCGGGATTTGGCGCAGACGTACCAGGGGCGTATGGATGTTCGCTGCATCGACATCAGATCCCGGGATTACTGGATCGTGGAGAACGACGGGTCGCTGTGGATCGAGCGAGCCACCGAGGACGCCGATGTGCGTATCTGCGGAAAGGAATCCTTGATGTCCACCTGTAACACGCGCCCTCTGGAGGCGGGATGACGGACCGGGAGCTCGACGCGGGGATGCTGAGGTGCCTGCGGCTGGCCCATGAGGCGGCGCTCTCCGGGAACTACGGGCTGGGGGCGGTGGTGATCCGGGACGGCGCCGTCCTCGGGGAGTCGGGCAGTGGACTCGTCCAGGGCCACGACCCGACCGCGCACCCGGAGGTGCAGGCCATCCGCCGGGCTGCCGAACGGGTCGGCTCCCGCTACCTCGCCGGCGCCTTCCTGCTGACGACGCTGGAGCCGTGCCCGATGTGCACCGCCGCCGCGATCTGGGCCAAGATGCGCGGCATCGCCTTCGGCGCCACCCAGGAGGACGCCCGGAGCTGGGCCTCCGAGCACCCCGACGAGACGTTCACCTGGCGGCAGATCGACCTCCGGGCCCGCGACGTGGTCCGGGCCGGGCACCCGCGGCTGGAGGTGCGTGAGGGGGTCCGCCGGGACGAATGCCTGGAACTCTTCCCCCTCACGGCCCGGAACGCCGCCCGGCAGGCCCCGGTGGGCGGTGCGGCGGGGCGCCGCTGAGGCGGATGGTCCCAGGCGTATGGGAGCGGCCCGCCCCGGGTGGGGCGGGCCGTGGTGCACGGGTGCCGGGGTGTGCCGGTCAGCTCGGCCAGTAGGACCAGCTGGAGCAGCCCTTGTGGTCCTCGCAGACCCGGAACTGCTTGATGCGGGAGCTGTAACGCGCCCACGGACCCCAGTTGCCGTCCGCGCCGTTGCCGTCCCACTGGGAGACGTGGGCGCCGTTGGCCAGGTAGGCGTCGGCGTAGACGCCGTTGCCGTCGCGCTCGCCGTCGTAGGCGCGCATCGCGTAGGCGGTCGCCTGGGCGGCGTCGCTGCCGTGGTAGCGCGTCACGGTCGCCGACGCGGATGTGGCGGTGGTCAGGGCCAGCAGGATCGCGCCGCCGAGCACGGCGGCCGTACGTGCGACTCTCCTCGTCGTCCCGGTCGTCCCGGTCGTCCTGGTCATGTTTCCCCCTTGCGGTCGCTTGCGGTCACTTGCGGTCGGTGTGGTGCGCACGGGCCGGGCGGCCCGCTCCTCCAAGTCTGGGAAGGAGATGTGTCGACTTCTCGCTTTTGGCGGCGAACAATGCGAAAGGGGCATCGGGGGAACGCAGTTGCGGACGCCGCCGGAGGGCCGGCTATGCGCGGGCGCAGTCGCGGCAGGCGCGGGCGGAGGACGCCACCACGGTGTGGAGCACGGCGGCGAGGGCGCCCGCGAGCGCGACCACCGGCCAGTTTCCCGACAGGGGGGAGGACGCGGCGAGGGTGAGCGCGGACACGCCCAGGCAGACGCCGGCCGTCGTGCCGGCCCAGGCGGTCGCCCGGGGAAGCCGGTGCGGTGTGGGCAGCCGCCGGACGAGGGGGCCGGTGGCGGCCAGCGCGGTCGCCGCGAGCAGCGCGGCGACGGCCGCGAACCCGGCCAGGGGGAACGCCAGCAGGCGGGTGGCCATGGGTAGTTGACCGCCGTGCCCGGTGGCCAGGAACAGGTACCAGCAGACGGTCAGCAGCGGGGCGGCGAGGGTGACGGTCCGGGCGGTGTGACGGACCTGGGCGACGGTCAGCTCCCGCTGGCAGGACGGCGCCACCTCCGCCACGGTGCCGAACTCCCGCACGGCCCGCCGGACGGCGAGATCGCGGGGCAGCCCCTCGGCGGCGTACGCGGCCACCGTCTCGGCGAGGCCGTCGCGCACCTCCGCCACCAGCCGGGCCCTTGCGCGGGCCGGGCCGCACAGGGCGGACGCCAGGACCTCGGCGTACTCGTCGGCGTACTCGTCGGCGTACGTCCCGGTGGGGCCGGTCCGCCGTCCCGGGCCGCTCATCCGGCGTGCCCGGGGTGCGGGGCGGGGTCCAGGACGGAGCCGATCGCCGCCGTGAACGCCTGCCAGGCCGACCGCTCCTCGGCCAGCGCGCGCCGCCCGGCGTCGGTGAGCTCGTAGCGGCGCCGCTTCCGCTCGCCGGTGGAGTCCCAGCTGCTGCGCAGCAGTCCGGTGCGCTCCAGGCGGTTGAGTGCGGGGTAGACCGTGCCGGTGCGCAGTTCGAGCGCGCCCGCGCTGCGCCGCTGTACGGCGGTGATGATCGCGTACCCGTGCAGCGGTCCCGGCTCCAGCACGGCCAGCAGCAGTCCGTCCAGATGTCCGCGTACGGCGTCGGTCTTCATGAGTAGGCAGCCTACACAACATAGGTATAGGCGTGCTATGTATTGGCAGCCAATATATCCGCTGTCGGGGTGAGGGGACCGCGGTGACCAAGGTGCTGTCCGTCCACGTCCCGGCGGGGATCGTGGTGATCGGGCCGATCACCGTCGCCGCCTCCCCCTTCCCGCACCACGCGCGGCAGGCCGCCGCTCCGGCCGCCGCCCCGCCCCCGACATCCGGCATCCAGGAGGGATGACATGACGGACCCCTACGAGGAACTGCCCCTGCCGCGCACCGAGCTTGCGCTGGAGGCCCTTCACCACGCGAAGCGGACCGAGCACCCGGCGATCTTCAACCACAGCCTGAGGACCTACCTCCACGGGCGCGCCTTCGGCGAGCGGCGCGGCCTGCTGCCCGGCCGCGACTACGACGACGAACTGCTGTTCCTGGGCTGCGTCCTGCACGACGCCGGGCTCACCCCGGAAGGCGACGGCGACCAGACCTTCGACCTCGACGGCGCCGACCTGGCCGCCCGCTTCCTCACCGAGCGCGGGATGCCGGCCGACCGGGTCGAGATCGTCTGGGACGCGATCGCCCTCCACCTCCACCACGACCTCGCGATGCGCAAGCGCCCGGAGATCGCCCTGGTGACGGCGGGGGCCGCGCTGGACCTCGGCATCGACGACCCGCACACCCTCCCGCCCGGCCACGCCGAACGCGTCCACGCCGCACTGCCCCGTCTGCACGCGGCGGCCGCCCTCCACGACGCGATCGTCGGCCAGGCCCTCGCCAAACCGCACAAGGCCCCGCCGTTCAGCCTGCCCGGCGAACTCGTCCGACAGGCGACGGGCGTGGCCTGGCCCACCTGGGAGGAACTGGACCGGACCGCCGGGTGGAGCGACTACGACGGCTACCGGCCGGAGAGCTGAGCACGGACCGCCCGCCTGTTCCTGTGCCCTCAGCGCCGGTGAGCCGCCGATGTAACCTCAAACCGGTGCGAACGGTACGAACGGAACTCCTCCGATCAGTTCCGCCGCGTCGGGCAGCGGCTCCGGTGCACGCCGCAGGGCCACAGGAGAAGGGGGCAGCCTTGACGCTCTCCACGGGCAACCGGATCGGCCTGGCCGGAGCGGCGGTGGTCGGGGTCGCCTTCGGCATGGCCCGGTACGCCTACGGTCTGACGCTGCCCGACATCCGGCAGGACCTGGAACTCTCCGAACTCGTACTCGGCCTCGTCGCCAGCGCCACGTTCGCCGGCTACCTGGCCGGCCTGGTGCTCGCGGGGCCGCTCGCCGCCCGCCGCGGCTCACGTGCGCCGACGACCGTGGGCGGGGCCTGCGGCGCGGCGGGCGCGGTGACCGTGACCTTCGCTCAGTCCTCCTGGCTGCTCGCCGTCGGCGCAGTCCTGGCCGGCAGCGCGGGCGGCTGGGTCTGGGCGCCCTACTCCGACATCGTGACGCGCACGGTGTCCCCGCGGCAGCGGCCCAGAGCGCTGGCGATCATCACGACCGGCACCAGCGGCGGACTGGTGGTGCTGGGCGGTCTGGCCGCCCTCGCCGCGCTGGGGGCGTGGCGCCTGGTCTGGGGCGGCATCGCCCTCGCCGCCGTGGCCGCCGCCGCGGTGAACCTGCGCCTGGTGCCGCGGACCGGGCCGGTCCCACGCCCGGACGGACGGCAGGGGTTCCCCGCACTCGCGAGGGCGCTGAAGATCCCGGCCGCCTACTCCGCCGTCTACTTCGCGGTCGTCATCGTCTACTTCACCTATGCCGCCGACGTCCTCTCCGGCGGTTTCCCGGAGGCGGCCGTCCCGGCGCTCTACGTGGTCGTCGGCACCACCGGCATGGTGGGCGTGGCGACCGGGACCTTCGCGCGGCGACTGGGCAGCCCCAGGGTCGCGGCGCTGTGTCTGGTGACGGTGGCCGTGGCGCTGGCGCTCCTCGGACTGGCCGGCGACTCCCCGGCCGCGACGGCGGCCTCGGCGTGCGTCTTCGGCGCGGGGTACATGACCGGGTCGGCGGTGCTGGCGGTCTGGACCGCCGAGCTGGTGCCCGACCGCGCGAGCGCGGCGTTCACCGGCTGCCTGGTCGTGGGGGCCGTCAGCTCGGTCGCGGCACCGGCCCTCGCCGGTGCGGTGATCCCCGGCCTGGGACTGGGGGCGCTGCTCGTCCTCACCGCGGCGGTGTCACTGATCGGAGGGGTGGTGCTGATGCTGCACGGGGCGTCGGACAGGGGAACCGCCGCGGAAACCGGACGGTGACCGCGGAGCCACGCCGCCGTCGACGCACACACCCCGCACCGTGAAGGTTCCGCCCGCGGTGCCGGACTCCGTTCCCACGCCGCCGTGTCCCGCAGCGGCTCCTGCGGCGAGGTCAGCCGGGCGAGGAGGGACGCCCGGTCCCGGCCTGCGGGGCCACCAGCGTACGAAGTGCGAACGGCAGGGCCGCGCAGACGGCCAGAAGCACGCACACCAGAATCCAGATGCCCGGCTCCCGGTCGATGGACAGGGCGATCGCGCTGCCGGCGAGCGCGCCCACGGGCAGGCCGAGCGCGGGCCGCCAGTCCTGCGTGCGTTCGACCAGGACGGTGCCCGGGAACAGGGTCAGGAACCCGCCGAAGACCAGGAGCATGTTCCTGCCGTCGTGCTCCCGCTTTCCCGGTTCCGTGTCGCAGTACCGTTCACCCGCCGAGCAGTCGGCGGCGTCGATCCAGTCCGCGATCCCCCAGCTCAGTGAGCTGCCCCGAGTTTCGTAGAGTCCGCGATCGTGTGATCAAGCGGTCTGCGGGACTTCCTCCAGGTACGCCCAGTACGTCTGCTCGTACTCGTCGGGCGGCACGTAGCCCAGGGCGGAGTGGAGTCGTTCACCGTTGTACCACGCGACCCACTGGAAGACGGCCCGCTCGACCTGGTCGAAGTCCCGCCATGGCCCCTGATGTTCGATCAGTTCGGCTTTGAACGTGCCGTTGAGGGCCTCGGCCATCGCGTTGTCATAACTGTCCGCGACGGACCCGACCGACGCCGAGGCACCGACCTCGGCGAGACGTTCCGTGTACCGAATGGATACGTACTGCGACCCGCGGTCGCTGTGATGGATGAGATCGGCGTCCTTCTTGATCCTCTGCCGCCACAGCGCCATCTCCAGTGCGTCCAGCGGCAGGTCCGTGCGCAGGTGCGTGGCGGCCTGCCAGCCCACGATCCGGCGTGAGTACGCGTCCAGGACGAACGCGACGTAGACCCACCCCGACCAGGTGCGGATGTAGGTCAGGTCCGCCAGCCACAGCTGGTTGGGCCGCTCGGCGGTGAAACGGCGGTTGACCAGGTCCGGCGGGCGCGGCGCGGCCGGCTCGGGGACCGTGGTGCGGCGGCGCTGCCCGCGGATGACGCCCTCGATGCCGAGCTCGCCCATCAGCCGCTCGACCGTGCAGCGGGCCACCGTGTGTCCGGCGCGGACCAGGGCGCGGGTGACGCGGCGTGCGCCGTAGGTGCGCCCGGAGTCCTCCCACGCGGCTGTGACCAGCGGGATCAGTTCTTCGTCGCGCAGGCGTCGGGCCGACTTCGGCCGCGTCTTGCGCGCGAAGTACGTCGACGGCGACACATCCAGCACCCGGCAGACGGGATCGACCCCGAGGCCCTTGTCGCGCAGGTGGTCGATCACCTGCTCGGCCTCGTCCGGGGACGGTCGATCTCCTGGGCAAAAAACACCGAGGCGGCCTTCAGGATCTCGTTGGCCCGCCTCAACTCGGCGTTCTCCTTGCGGAGTTCCTTCAACTCGTCGCGCTCGGCGGTCGTCAGCCGGTCGTCACGCTCGCCGGCGTCCGCCTCGGCCTGGCGGACCCAGGACCGCAGGGCTTCCTTGTGGATGCCGAGGTCGCGGGCGACGTGGGCCACAGGGCGGCCGGTCGCGCGGACCTCGCGCACCGCCCGCTCACGCAGCTCATCGGGGTACTTACGGGGTGCTGGCATTGCTCGTGGTTCTCCTTACGCCTGGAAGCGTAACCCAGGCTTGAGGGACTCCACGAAGATCAGTACAGCTCA
>NZ_PGSG01000005.1 GCF_002843305.1 Streptomyces barkulensis | reverse complement strand
GGTACCTCCGCGCTGGCGCGCGGAGCAGCGAACCGCGGCGCTGCGCGCCGCGGTTGCGGCTCGCTGCGCTCGCCGTTCGACGCTTCGCGTCGAGCCTTCGCTGCGCTCCGGCCCCGTGCTTCGCACGGGCGGCTCCCTCCGCTTCGCTACAGGAGCCGAAGGCCAGCGCTACGCGCCGGGGCCCCTCGCTGCGCTCACTGCGGCCGAGAGCAGCCCGCGCTGCGGACCGAGGGGGCTCCGCTGCGCTCCACCCCCGGCAACCACCCGCGTGGGCGGCTGGGGTGGGCAGCCGTCAGCAGGTGAATGGAGAGCGGGGGTTGGGCCCGCTGCGCGGGCCGGGCTGGCTACGGGAGGGGGTGGTGCGGGGCGGTGGTGGGGGTGACGGGCAGTCACGGGGCGAGGGTGTGGGGCCGGTTGAGTTGGCGGGTTCCCGATGCGTAGGGATGCATCAGTGTGTAGAGTCTGGGAAAACACACCACCCCCGGAGAAGGCGAGGAACGGTCCGTGCACGACGAGTGGGAGGGACCGAAAATCCGCGCACGTGTAGGGGTGCGGCATGCGGGAGTCAGCAGTGGAGCAGATGGGCGAGTGCAACGTTATTCGGGTCGTGACTCTTCGCTGTTCCCAAGTTTCTGGGGCAGGGATGCCAGCACGGCGCCGCTCAGCATGAGCAGTATGTTGAGTTCGAACGGCGTGATTCGTGCCGTTGCGAGTGCCGCCGCCATCAGCAGTGTGCCGGCACCCCATAGGCCGGGCCTGTTGACCCTACGGGGCATCCAGAGGAGGAAGACGCGGCCTGTTGCCAGGGCCAGGATTCCTTCGACAGCCAGTACAGCTGCCATGGCCATGGTGATAGCCGTAAAAGGTGTGGACATGCGCCCCCCCTTGATCGCTTCTGGGCGGTAGCCCCGGCAGCCGTGAGCCTACGCGTCTCCCCGGGGCACCACGCTGCGGTACCCGGCCGCCCGCTCACCGGGCAGGCCGACACCGTGGACCGGGGGCTCATCAAGGTGGCCCGTTCACCGCCGAAACCGTTGAGGACTAGCCGGGCGGAGACTCACGCCCATCTGTTACGCGGCGGATTTGGATTCTGGTTCGGGTGCGGAAGAAGTCAGGAAGCAAAGCGGGGAAGGGGAGGGAAGTTCGTGGCGGGTATCAGGCTTCGGCCGCATCAGGTGGAGGCGGTGGACGCGATTGTCCGGGCGTTGGAATACCGTGCAGGACGCGAGGTGCCGGCGGAGGGGTTGCGGGCCACGGCGGTGGCCGCCACCGGGGCGGGCAAGACGCTGATCGCCGCCGAGGCCGCACGGAGGCTGGAGCCGCGGGGTCGGGTGCTGGTGATGGTGCCCACCCTGGACCTGCTGACCCAGACCGTCCGGGCGTGGCGGAGGGCCGGCCACACCGGTCCGGCGGTCGCGGTGTGCTCCCTGGCAGGGGACGAGGCGCTGGCGGCGTTGGGGGTGCGGTGCACCACCAACGCGATCCGGTTGGCGCTGTGGGCGGGGTCGGGTCCGGCGGTCGTGTTCGCCACCTACGCCTCCCTCGCGCCCCGCCAGGAACCCAGTCCGGAGGATCCGGGCGGGGAGCCGGTTCAGGTGCCCGGACCACTGGAGGCTGCCTTCCAGGGCGCGTACGGGCAGCAACTGGCACCGTTCGGGCTGGCCGTGGTGGACGAGGCCCACCGCACCAGTGGGGATGCGGCCAAGCCCTGGGCGGCGATCCACGACCAAGCACGGATCCCGGCAGCGCGGCGGCTGTACCTGACCGCCACACCCCGCATCTGGGAACCTGCCGGACGGACGGGCGAGGCAGAGGCCACAGAGGGCGGGAACGGGGTCCAGGAGGCCGCAGAGGACCGGGGCGGGACTCGGGAGACCGCAGCCCCGAGAGGCACAGGAAAGGCAGCAGAGGGCGCCTCGGAGGCCGCTCAGGCTGTCCCCGGGCAGTTGGTCGCGAGCATGGACGACGAACGCCTCTACGGGCCGCACGTCTTCACGTTCTCCCTCACCGAGGCCATCGACCGGGGCATCCTCGCCCGGTTCGAGATCGACGTCCTTGAGATCCACCCACCCGACCTGGGCGAGGGCGGGAGCGAGGAGGAACGGCGCGGCCGGCGGCTCGCCGCCCTCCAGGCCGCGCTGGTCAAACACGCGGCCGAGACGGGGGTGCGGTCGCTGATCAGCTTCCACCACCGCACGGTGGAAGCGATGTCTTTCGCGCGAGCTCTGCCACAGACCGCGGCCCGGCTGCACGAGGAGGATCCGGCGACCTATCCGCGGCGGGTATGGGCCGACTGGCTGTGCGGGGAGCATGAGCCCGCCCACCGCCGGGCGGTGCTGGGCCGGTTCGCCGACGGGGTTGATGAGCAGGGGTGGGAGACCGAACTGGCCGTGCTGGCCAACGTGCGCGTCCTGGGTGAAGGCGTCGACATCACCGGCCGCCGTGGTGTCGACGGCGTCCTCTTCGCCGACTTGCGCGGCTCGGCCGTCGACATCGTCCAGGCCGTCGGCCGGGCGCTGCGCCAGAAGCCCGGCCAGGGCAAGGTGGCACGGTTGGTGGTGCCGGTCTTCCTGGCCCCGGGTGAGGCGCCGGACGACATGCTGGCTTCCGCCTCGTACAAGCCGTTGGTGGCTGTTCTGCAGGGGCTGCGCAGTCACTCGGAGGCGGTCGTGGAGCAGCTGGCGGTCGCGTCCGCGCCCAGCCGTGGCCGGCCCGCGTCGGTGGCCGACCTCGACCCCGCCCGCGGTGGTGGTGGTGGCGAGGGTGGGGATGAGGGAGCACTGGAGGAGGTGCCGCTGCTGCGGTTCTCCACTCCCCGCGACCCGCAGCTGATCGCGCAGTTCGTGCGCACCCGCGTCATCCGGCCCGAATCCCAGATCTGGCTCGCCGGCCTCAACGCCCTGCGCACCTGGCGCCAGCAACAGAACGGGGACAGGGACGGGGACGAGGACTTCGAGCACGGCGGCGAGCACGAGGGCCAGGAGCAGGAGCAGGAGCAGGGCGGTGGTGCGGGGCGTGCGGCCAGGCCGGTAGCGGTGCCGCTGGACGCCCGCGTCGGCACCTTCACCCTCGGGGCATGGATCAGCGAACAACGCCGCGCCTACCGGACCGGAACGCTGGCGAAATGGCGGGTGGAGTTGCTGGAGGAAGCCGGGATGGTGTGGTCGGTGCCGGACGCCGCCTTCGAGGAGAACCTCGCCGCGGCACGGGCCTACCACGCCGTGCACGGCACACTGTGCGCACCCCGGACCGCCGTCGCGCAGGGTCGGCCCATCGGGCAGTGGCTCACCAACTGCCGCCGCCCCGGCGGGCTCGGCAAAAACCCGGCACGGGCAGCGCAGCGGGCCGCCCGGCTGGCCCAGATCGACCCCGACTGGAACCCCTCGGAGAACGGCTGGACCGTCGACTGGCAGCGGCAGTACGCAGCCGTGCGGGCCTGCATCGACGGCGGCGCCACCCTGGAGGAGATCCGGCCCGGCGTCACCGTCGGCGGAGAGGACATCGGACTCTGGCTCGCTAGGCAGCGCACCCAGTGGAAGCGATTGGCCGACGGACAACGCGAACGCCTGAAAGCCCTCGGCATCCAGCCCACCGCGACGGCGCCGGGCGGCCAGGCCGACCCCGGGATCGATAGAGCGGTGGTGGTACCCGCAGGCGCGAGCGCCTGGGACCGCGGCCTCGCCGCGCTGCGCCAATACCAGCAACGCGAAGGACACACGCGAGTGCCCCGCAAATGGATCGAAACCATCCACGACCAAGCCGGGCAGGAACACCCGATCCGGCTCGGGGTATGGATCAACAACCAACGCCAGAGGCGGAACCGGCTGCCGGCCGAACACGCCGCCGCACTCGAAGAACTCGGGGTGCTGTGACGTGGGGGCCTGGGCTCGGCAAAGTCCAGGCCCCCACCACACTCCGACTCCTGGCTCTCAACCACCTGTAGGCAGTCCGGGAAGGACCGTTCCGCCATAGGCAGCGAGAACACCACCCAGCGCACCGCGCCCGAATGCCAATCTCGGGGAACAGCTCCACCGAGTAACCCCGGGCCCCGGCCTACTTGACCTCCATGCGCTATAGCACCAGGAGGGCGGGCCGCGGGCTCGAATGGCTCGGGCGCCAGGGACTCGTGTTTCTGGCGCCCGAGCTGTTGCGTCAGGCGTCGACCAGGTCCAGGAGGTCCTGGAAACGGCGGGCGACGTACTCGTCCGCGCAGGCCCGCTTCACCGCGCGGTCCTTCTGAAGGCCGCTGACGTCATCACGGATGATCTCGCGGTCCTCCTTGAACATCTGCTCGATCAAAGGCGCGGCGCTATTGCTGTAGAAGACCTTGCGGTTGCGGCCCATCGTGCCGTAGCCGCCCTCTTCGCCGATGTAGCACAGGGTCATCCAGCGGACAATTTCCACCCGTACGTCGGCTGGGATCGCGGCCAGCCCACCGAACTCGGGGAACAGTCGGAGGGCGGGCCCGTGGGAGGCATGGGCCCTCCAGCTGTGGCCGATCTTCTCCAGGGCCTCAAGCTGGCTACGGAAGAAGGCGGTTCGCTGGGCCCTGCGGAAGTACGGCAGGATGCCAGCCGCGTGAGCGACACGCACCTGGAGTTCGGTGAGTGGCACGCGTCCGACCTTGTCCATCTGGTGTTTGGCCAGATCAACGCGTACGGCGTCGCGGGTGTAGGGGGCGATTTCTTGAATGAGGGCGTAGGAGTTCCCTCGGACGAGCTCGGGTTCCGAGTCGCTCAGAGCCATGCTCAGCAGGAACTTGAGGATCTCCAGTTGGCGAGTATCAGGGGCGTGTTCGTAGTCAGTCAGGAGATCGGGGTCGGCGGCGACGGGGCCCGATGCCTGGACGATCTGCTTGACCTCCGAAACGTGAATGAGCGTGATGGGGTCACGGGAGAGAACTGCGTCCACGCAGGTCTTGAAGATGTAAATGCAGTCCTCGATGCCCGCCTCGTACTCAGAGTCTTCGTGCTCCAGGTCACGGCGGATGTCGTAGGCGCGGGTCATCTTGCGCCACTCGGCTCGGCTCAGCAGCCCCATCCGGTACGACAGGTCGATGAGCTTGGCGGTGGAGTAGTTCTCGATGTCTTCAGCGCCGCGGTCACCCCGGTTGATCGGCGGCAGCTTGTGCGATGCGGCGACTTCGGAGGCGATGTCGATACCGGCGATCTGGACCTTCTCGCGGAGGTCCTGGACAGCGGCGTTCAGCAGGCGTTGGCACGCGCTGCTCGGGTCTACTGGCAGCAGGCGGCGGACCCGTTCGATCAGGCCTTTGGACTGCCACTGCGGCCGGATCTGCCCCATGAGGGCGGGGACCTCGCTGTCCGAGATCAGATCGCTTGCCGGATGAAGTACTACTTCCCCCACTGGTTACTCCTTGCACAGTTCGCGCGAATCGTCATGCCGATCGTAGAGACCTGCTCGCCCAGCAGTCCGGGAATTTCTCCATCTGGCTGGCCCGGCGGACCGCAAGCTGCTCGCTGACGTCGGCCCTCAAGCTGAGTACTGGCGAAGGGGCGAGGGGTGGAGCCCTGCTCAGGGTGTGCTGCACGCACCGGACTGCGAGGAGGCGCTGCGGGGCGCGCCGCCGCTTGGTTTGGAGCACACGTTGAATGTCGTGTAGAACCCGGGGAGGCGGCTGTGCACGCTGTGCGACTGCCTTCAGGAGTTCACGCCGAGGCTGAGCGGCTTCGGCCACATCGCCGGCTCCTGACCTGCCGTGGTCAGGAAGCGCCCTCAATGGTGACGGGAACCTCCAGCGGCACGATCCACTCGCTGCCCTTCGACCTGGCGGTGATGCTCAGGCGTACCGGCTCGTTCGCGTAGTCGCGGCGCCAGTCCTCCACGTTGGTCGCCGACCACAACGGCGGGGAAGTGGGGGTCAGGCCGTATTGCGTCCACTCGCCGATCGCCAGTTGCTGCGGGGCGGCCGTCCGGCCGACCTCGTCGCGGCCGTCCGCGCTGAACTTCCACGGCCCCCAGATGTGTGCACGGACCTCTTGGGGAGTCGGGGTGCCCGCGAGTCGGGGGCCATCGCCCCGGTGCGGGTTGTCGTTGCGGATGGACGCGGTGATCTCGATGGCGCCGTGGGACAGCAGGCCGGGCGGGCCGTCGAGGTGGACCCGCAGTATGGCGGTGGAGCGGGTCTCGTTGGCCACGATCGTGCAGCGGAAGTGCGGGGTGAGATCGGCGTGCAGGCGCTGCTGCTCGATCCGGGACAAGGTCTGCGCGGCCCCGTTGGCGTTGCGCGCCGCCCACCAGGAGCCGATGGCGGCAACGGCAGCGACGACCGCGACGGCCAGCGCCAGGGCCGCGATCGTGTCGGTGGTGGTCATGGGGCAGAACGCTATCGCCACCGCACGCCACAGGTCAGCGCACTGGAGATACGGTCATCAGCGGGGCCCTCGTCCAAGGTGGGGCGATGAGCGCACTCCGCCCCGGTGGCGTCGCTGACGACACGATCCAGGCCATGAACACGGCCAAGTGGCAGGGATTACAGAAGGACTTGCGTGCCCACGCGGCCAGCATCCGCGCCGACGCCGAAGGCCGCTATGACGGTGCGGAGCCCGGGTGGCGGGCCGGTGTCGAGTGGACGTTGCTGTGGATCGAGAGCACCGCCGCCCAGCTGACCGAGGGCAGGCCGTAGGCAGCGGTGTCGGCGGGCGTCAGGGCGTGTCGCCGGAGTAGTAGAAGCGGCAGCTGATGCCGGGACCGGGTGTACGGGGTTCACCAGGGCGCGGACGCGGTACAGGTCGGCGGGGCAGGCGGCAACGGCGCGGACGTGAAGGCCACCGATCCGTTCGGACACTGAGGGGTGATCCAGTGCAAGCACCGCCGCCACGGCCTGACCGGCTCCCCGGACCTGCACGTCCTCAACGGCACCGCCCGGCAACTGCATGGCGCCAACGTCGTCGTGCTGGTCACCAACGGCCGGTTCTCTGCAAAGTGCCCCCGCCGGCCGCCTCCCAGCGCATGCACCTGGTCGACCGGCACCTGCTGGGACGATGGGCGGCCGGCTCCCGGCCCCTGTGGGACTCCTCCACCGTCTGCCCTCGCCCCTGTCCTGAAGCCGCGCCGAGACGCCACGGTGCGAACGGAGCCGATCCCCATCCGGAGGCACCAGGCGTTGTCGGTGGCGGGTGAGAAACTGCCGCTTCCGTGCCCGTACAGGAGGAGAAGGCCGTGGCCGTGGTGACCGACGATGTGGCGATAGCCGACATGAGACGACTCGGCAATGCGGAGCCCCTTGAGCCCTACCCTGGCGGCGCGCGTAAACCGTGGAAGTGCCGGTGTCTGAGCGAGGGCTGCGGAAAGATCATCTATCCGAACCGGAACAATGTGATGAGCGGGCAGGGCGCCTGCAAGTACTGTGCGCCCAACGCGCCCGTCGACCCAGCGGCGGCCGCGGCCGCGATGCTCGACCACGGATTTGTCACCCTCGTGCGGTTCCCCGGCACCGGGAAGCCATGGCTGTCGAAGTGCACCGCTGCAGGCCATTTGGTAGCTCCTCGCTACGACAACACCACGCGCCGCGGCGGGCGATGCCGGTTCTGCATCCACCGGGGGCCTGGCGATCCAAAGCAGGCCGTGGCCGACATGAAGGCGGCCGGCTTCACTCCGCTGGAGCCGTACCGGAACGTCAGTACACCGTGGACATCGCTGTGCAACGATTGCGGGACCGTCGTTTCCCCCAAGCTGAACAACGTACGAACCCGCGGACGGTGCTGCCCGCGCTGTGCGAAGTACGGGCTCAACCCGGCCGCACCGGCGTGGCTGTATGTCATGGCACACGTGGTCTTCGGCGCGGTGAAAATCGGCATCACCGGGCGCGAAACGCGCGAGGACCGCATCGCACGTCTTCAGGGCTCGGGGTGGGCTGTGGTGCGCACCTGGCTGTTCGACACAGGCGCGGCTGCCTACCGCATCGAGCAGGTCGTCCTGAAGCAGTTGCGCACTCAGGGGCACGGCCCATACCTGACCGCCGAGCGGATGCCCGCTGGAGGATGGACCGAGACCTTCGACGCCGCTGTCGTAACCGCCGACACGCTGTGCCGCCTGGTCAGCGACGCCCTGACCGAACCACCGGTATAAAGAGCCGCAGATACGCCGTCTTGGGGCCCGTTGCCACCGGCGCGCCAGGACACCGGTCCGGTGGCAACGTATCGACTCTGGTTCACGGACTCCCAGGTGTGCTGGCATCCGGTTTTAACGACAACAAGACCTGTCTACGTGACAACCATCATGCTTCAGCTCATGAGGCCGCCGACCACTCATGAAACAGGCCTCACTGGACTGTCCGGCTTCCGGGCCCGGGGCGATGGAACGCCAGCCGGTGGAAGGCCTGCGCCGGCATCAAGGCCACCAGGAAGCCGACGTAGGCCTCCAGCTCGTCCAGGATGCCCGGGTTCTCCAGACACACCACGATGCGCGGACCGTCGCTGCTGTCGCGCACCGCTCCGGCCTCGATCACCTTGCTCCCCCACCGCTCCCACATCGGGTGCGCCTCCATGCGCTCCACGTTGGCGTACGGCATCGGGAAGTCCTGCCACGCGCCGAGCTTTTCCTCCGCCAGCGTGCCGGTACGCAGTGCGTGAGCCAGCCTCGCGGACTCCACCGCCGCGATCTGAACCCGCCGGACCAACGGGACAAGGCGGCATGCCCGAATCAGCAGGCCCTCAGGCACGGATTGGACCAGGTCGCACTGGTCACGGAACGCCGGAGCACCAAGCAGCTGTCGGCGGGCATCGGCTCTGAGACCCGCCTCCATCTCGGGTGGCAGAAGACCGACCGGGACACCGATCAGGCGGGATAGGTTCTCCTTGACGCGGGCGACCACCACGTCGACCGCAGCCTCCAGGTCGCCAGCGTCGATCTCCTCATCCGTGTCCCGGTTGAACAGCGTCATCAGTTCGACAAACTCAAGCGCTGATCCCTCCTTTACCGGGCCAGTTGCGATGTGCTTCAGGCGCTGGGTACGGCCCTGGCGCTTGGCCTTCCGATCGGCAGCACTCTGCCGGGCGATCGCGGCTTCCTGCGGCGAGGAGGCCTGGATGTCCATGCCCACACGGTGGCGCAGCCCCGTAAGGTTCTCAATGACCGCTTCGCGCAGGAGAGCGACATCCGGCTCGGACAGCGTGGCGATCAACGAGATCGGGCCCATCGTCAAGGCGCCCTGCCGCGCATGGTCTGCCAGCAGCCGCGCCCGCTCGACGATCTCTTCGCTGAGCGCCGACTTACTACCTCCGCCTCCGGCGTACGTCCTGGGAAGTCTCGGTAGGAAGCCTCGCTTCTGCCACCGCTCAATTTGTGCCTGAGACGCCCCGGACAGCTCCATCAGCTCGCGCATCGCCGTGCTCGTGGTCCTCGCCATGCAGCTGAGCGTAGAACCTCGCGAAGTTCCGGGATCGCCCCTCCCATAGCTCCCTTGGTGACATGACGTCGTGCCGCACGGCACAGACGGAGCCGCCGCGTTTCGGCGGGACACGCTAAGGAGAGTTTCGTGACCATCCAGATCGCGCCGCTGGCGGCCCTGCTCATCGTCGTGGGCGTCACCGTGGGCATCTCGGTCTTCAAGTACACCGCCCGTGCGCATGGTGCGTTCGGCCGCGGCGACCTGGGAACCTCGATCGCCTCTGGCGCAGCGGTCGCGACACTCCTCGCCCTCCTGCTCACCCCTGGGTTCGGCCAGCCGCCAGTTCCCGCCGCACCGCCTGCGGCCCCGGCTCCGGCTCCTGCTCCGGTCGAGTCCGCCCGGTAGGTGACCATCGGCCCACTGTCAGTCGACGAGGTAGTGGGCTTCGATGTAGGCGACGGTGGAGTCGTACGGCTCCCCCACTGGTTTCAGGGCGTAGCGGCGGAAGACCGCGGCGGTGGCGCGGCGGACGCCGCGGTTGCGGGCGTCGGCGTTGTCCCAGGAGCGGGCGAGGGTGTGGGTGACCACCCGGTCGATCTCTTCGGCCAGGTTCTTCTCGGTGATGGTGAGGCCGGGGGGTGCGTGGTCGTGGATGATGCGTGACAGGACGCCTATGTGGTCGTCGTCCAGGACGACGGGTTCGTCGGGGTGTTTTCCTGCGTCGACGATGGCGCGGGCGACCCGGAGGGCTTCGGCGAGGAAGTTCAGGGCGTCCTGGGCGTTCTGGATGAGCCGTTCCCGCAGTTGTCTGATCCGCTCGGCGAGGGCGGTGTACTTCGCGGAGTTTGGGTCGATGTCCTTGTCGAGGGCGGCCTTGATGTGGTCCAGGATCTCGGCCGCGGATGGCGGCCTGTTGTCCTCGTCATCGTTCTTGCTGGTTTTGGGGCGGACGAGGGCGAGGAGTTCTTTGAGGATGGCGATGCCCTGGGCGTCCAGGACGAGGGGGTCTTCCTGGGAGGCGACCACGGAGAAGGAGTGGACGTGGGCGTTGATGATGTCCAGGACCATCGGTCCGAGCTCGCTGAGGCGTTCCTTGCGCTCCTGATCGGAGGACTTCTTGAACAAGGTGGTGTAGACGGAGCCGAACAGGGCGAAGCCGTCGCGGTACTTGGCGGTCCGCTTGTCGGTGTTGATCAGTGGGTACAGGCGGGCCAGGAGGCGGTAGTCCTGGGCGAACGCCTCGGCGGCGCCGGGGTGGGTGTCCAGGAAGGTGTTGATGGCCCGCACGGACTGGTAGCCGTGGGCGGTGAGGTCGAGGCCGTCCACGTCCGCGAGGAGGTCTTCGAGGCGGGCGAAGGTGGTGCGGAACTCGGCGACCAGCTCGGTCAGGTCGGTGACGAACCCGCCGCCCCTGCCCGCCGCTCCTGGCGTGGTGGGGTCGGTGACGGCCCGCTGGACCTCTTCGGCCAGGCCGATGTAGTCCACGACCACGCCGGTGGTCTTCACGAACCCGGTCGGGGAGATCCAGGTGCGGTTCGGGCGGGTGATCGTCTGGAACAGGGTGTGGGCTTTGAGCGGCTTGTCCAGGTAGAGGACGCCTTCGTTGGGGGCGTCGAACCCGGTCATCAGCTTCGCGGTCACCACCAGGAAGCACAACGGGTCGTCCGGGGCGAGGAACCGCCGCTTCTGCTCTTCCTCCTCGGCCTCCGAGAGGCGGAAGGGCCGCAGGGCGGGGTCTTCGTCCTTGGCGTCGGAGACGGAGATGTTGACCTCGGCGGTGATCCGGTCGTGCTGGCCGACCTCGGCGAGGACCTGGGAGGCCTCGAAGCCGGCCAGCAGCTCGTTGATCTTGTCTGTGTAGGCCACGGCCAGCTCACGGTTGTAGGCGACGACCTGGGCTTTGAGGCCGTTGCGGTAGGCGCCGGCCAGGTAGTGGTCCACGATGTGCTGGCAGACCGCGTGGATGCGGTCGGGGTTGGCGAACACCGACGTGAGGCGCCCGAACTTGCGGGACAAGGTCTCGCGGTCGGGGTCGTCGAGGTCGAAGTCGTCGGCGAACTGGTCGAATTCGGCCTGCAGCGCCTGGTCGTCCATCTCGAAGGCGACCGGGTGCGGTTCCAGCATCACCGGGACGGTCGCCTCGTCCCGCAGGGACCGGGTGACCGAGTAGCGGTGCATCACCCGGCCCGGGTCGCTCTCCTCGCCGAAGAGGGCGAAGGTGTCGGTGGCGAGGGTGCGGACGGGGGTGCCGGTCATGCCGAAGAACCTCGCGTGCGGCAGCGCCGCGCGCATCTGCCCGGCCAGGGACTTCTCCCGGGCCGACTGGGTGCGGTGGGCCTCGTCGACCAGCACGATGATGTTGCCCCGCGCCGACAGGTTCTTTCCTGCGCCGGCGAACTTGTGGACGGTGGTGGAGATGACGCCGCGCACGTCATCGGCGAGCAGGGAGCGCAGCTCGGCGCTGGTGGCGGGCTGGTGGAAGTAGGCGTCCCCCATCGCGGAGGTGAACACCCCGGAGGTCTGCCGGACCAGCTGGGTGCGGTCGGACAGCAGGATGATCGTGGGTGACTCGGTGCGGGTGTCGGCCAGCAGCAGCGAGGCGGCGAACACCATCAGCAGCGTCTTCCCCGACCCCTGGTGGTGCCAGATCAGGCCCTTCGACCCGCCGTCCAGGACCCGCTGGTGGATCAGGTGCGCTGCCTCCATCTGCGGGTAGCGGGGCAGGTACTTCTTGTCCACCCCGCCCCCGGAGGTGTCGAACAGGACGAAGTTGGCGAGCATGTCCAAGACCGTGGCCGGGTTGAGCAGCAGCTCGATGGAGCGCTGCACGTCGGCCTGCCCGGACAGGTTCTCGTCATCCCCGGTGGAGCGGAACGGCTGCCACACGTTGATGGGCGCGCCGGCGGCCCCGAACCGCAGCTTCAGCCCATCACAGGCGACGGCGAAGACGTTGGGGGTGAAGAACCACGGGTACTCGGCGGCGTACACGTCGTTGATCTCCCGGGCGGCATCGGCCCACCCGGACTTCGCGGTCGGAGACTTCACCTCCACCACCACCAGCGGCAGCCCGTTGACCCAGTACACCAGGTCGAACCGGCGGGAGGTCTTGCCGGGGATGGTGATGGTCACCTCGTCCGACACGATCAGCGTGTTGGCGGCCGGGTCCTCGACGTCGATGACCTTCAGCGCGTGCCACACCCCGTCACGGTCGCGGAACTCCTTCCGCCCGCGCAGCAGGCGCAGCACCTGCTCATTGGCCCGCACCAGCCCGCCCTCGACAGCGTTGACCGTGGCGACGATCTCCGCGACCACCGCGTCCACGTCGAACCCCCCGATCACCTCCGGGTTCAGCCGGACAATGGCCTCCCGCAACTGACCGACGATGACCGTCTGCGTCGTCTCACGCGGCAGTAACCGGCCCGCCGTGAAACCCCACCCCATCGGCAGAGACCACTGGATCACCAGATTCTGGAACTCACGCTCCCGCACGCCCCCCGCCACCACTCACACTCCCAGCTCGGCAGCCTCGATCTCGATAGTGCGATTCAGCAAACCTGACAGCAGCCCCGCCCGCACAGAACGAAGACGGGCAGCCTCAGCACGGGTAGCTGTAACACCCTCGACCACAGCGTCGCACCTACGGACGTACTCGCCTTGCTCAGAAAGCGGCGGAATGGGCAACCGAACAGCGCTGAAGCCGCGCTTGTTGATCTTTACCATTGACTTGCTCGTTCCACCGGATTTATCAGAGATACGGGTCCGCAATTCGCGCGATGACAAAGCGTGCTCAAGGTAGGCCGTGGAAACATGATCCTCATCTACGCGAAGGCGCCAAATCAAATCAGGCATGAACGTCCCTTCAGGGACATTCCTTGCAACAGCTACGAAGCCAACACGCTCCGGTGTGTTAGCCCGTGTGATGAGTAGGTCCCCGTCCCTCACCACATGGCTGGGCGAGAACGCGGCATCCTCCGTCAGCTTCTTGGCCTCAGAAGGCTTGAACCAGCCACGCTGCACCGCACTGATCTTCAGGATTCGGTACTCATCCTCAGCAGAGGCTTCTCCCCCGGCCTGGACACTCTTGCCGCTGTCAATCCCCAGCAGTACGCTACCGATAGGTTGGTGATCCACCTGTGGCAGGTCTGATCGCAGGGAATCCAAGATCCTCTCCAGTGAGCTGCCCCGAGTTTCGTAGAGTCCGCGATCGTGTGATCAAGCGGTCTGCGGGACTTCCTCCAGGTACGCCCAGTACGTCTGCTCGTACTCGTCGGGCGGCACGTAGCCCAGGGCGGAGTGGAGTCGTTCACCGTTGTACCACGCGACCCACTGGAAGACGGCCCGCTCGACCTGGTCGAAGTCCCGCCATGGCCCCTGATGTTCGATCAGTTCGGCTTTGAACGTGCCGTTGAGGGCCTCGGCCATCGCGTTGTCATAACTGTCCGCGACGGACCCGACCGACGCCGAGGCACCGACCTCGGCGAGACGTTCCGTGTACCGAATGGATACGTACTGCGACCCGCGGTCGCTGTGATGGATGAGATCGGCGTCCTTCTTGATCCTCTGCCGCCACAGCGCCATCTCCAGTGCGTCCAGCGGCAGGTCCGTGCGCAGGTGCGTGGCGGCCTGCCAGCCCACGATCCGGCGTGAGTACGCGTCCAGGACGAACGCGACGTAGACCCACCCCGACCAGGTGCGGATGTAGGTCAGGTCCGCCAGCCACAGCTGGTTGGGCCGCTCGGCGGTGAAACGGCGGTTGACCAGGTCCGGCGGGCGCGGCGCGGCCGGCTCGGGGACCGTGGTGCGGCGGCGCTGCCCGCGGATGACGCCCTCGATGCCGAGCTCGCCCATCAGCCGCTCGACCGTGCAGCGGGCCACCGTGTGTCCGGCGCGGACCAGGGCGCGGGTGACGCGGCGTGCGCCGTAGGTGCGCCCGGAGTCCTCCCACGCGGCTGTGACCAGCGGGATCAGTTCTTCGTCGCGCAGGCGTCGGGCCGACTTCGGCCGCGTCTTGCGCGCGAAGTACGTCGACGGCGACACATCCAGCACCCGGCAGACGGGATCGACCCCGAGGCCCTTGTCGCGCAGGTGGTCGATCACCTGCTCGGCCTCGTCCGGGGACGGTCGATCTCCTGGGCAAAAAACACCGAGGCGGCCTTCAGGATCTCGTTGGCCCGCCTCAACTCGGCGTTCTCCTTGCGGAGTTCCTTCAACTCGTCGCGCTCGGCGGTCGTCAGCCGGTCGTCACGCTCGCCGGCGTCCGCCTCGGCCTGGCGGACCCAGGACCGCAGGGCTTCCTTGTGGATGCCGAGGTCGCGGGCGACGTGGGCCACAGGGCGGCCGGTCGCGCGGACCTCGCGCACCGCCCGCTCACGCAGCTCATCGGGGTACTTACGGGGTGCTGGCATTGCTCGTGGTTCTCCTTACGCCTGGAAGCGTAACCCAGGCTTGAGGGACTCCACGAAGATCAGTACAGCTCA
>NZ_PGSG01000004.1 GCF_002843305.1 Streptomyces barkulensis | reverse complement strand
CTTCATCCGGCGCCACAGCCGGAAGGTGGAGGGGAAGGCCAGCAGCCAGCGCGAGATCCGCACGCCCTCCATGTGCTTGTCGGCGGTGATGTCGGCGATCCGGCCGACCGCGTGCCGCGCGGCCTCGACCGCGACGACGAACAGCACCGGGATCACCGCGTGCATCCCGACCCCCAGCGGGTCGGGCCAGGCGGCGGCGCCGTTGAAGGCGATGGTGGCGGCCGTCAGCAGCCAGGCGGTCTGCCGCAGCATCGGGAAGGGGATGCGGATCCAGGTCAGCAGCAGGTCCAGGGCGAGCAGCACCACGATCCCGGCGTCGATGCCGATGGGGAAGAACGGCGCGAAGCCGCCGAAGCCCTTCTGCTCGGCGAGGTCGCGGACGGCGGCGTACGATCCGGCGAAGCCGATCGCCGCGATCACCACCGCCCCGGCGACGACCACCTTGGCAAGGGCTTGCTGGACTCGTGAGAGTGGTCGCCGGGGCGGGCGTGCTCTGGAGTGGACAGGTGCCTGCTGCGGGTAGCCGGGGAGGGGGGCGCGCTCCGGGAAGTTCTTTTCGGTGTTTGCCACTCGGGTAGCTAATCGCGCTCTGGCCTGCGGAAACGGGGCTTCCTTGCCGTCTTCCCGCTGGGTGGGAGGCTCTCTGCTGCCACTCCCCCGCTTTCCCGTGGCGCGGTTTCTGGGAAGGCAGCAGCTTCTTACGTGAGGCCGGGGCGGCACAGGTGGTCGCGCGCTGCTTGTGGCGCTCGCCGGGTCGGTTGTGGTCGGCCTGGTTCCGTCCGTTTGGTTGTGTGGTCGGGGTGTTCCGAGCGGGCTGGGGTTTCGGGTTGGCCCGGTGGCGGCGCCCGGGCAGAAGTCAGGTGAGGAGCCGCACGGCAGGGGCTTCCTCACTGGTGGCGAGCGGGTGATCGCAGTGGCCGCAGGCGTCGCGTGCCGGCCGGACCATGTTGGTCTGGATGCCGAACGCCCCGGACTGCCGGGCCTGCGGACAGTGGTACCCCAGGTGCAGGCGGACCCATGGCGTGAGCGAGAATGCGGCAGCCGCCTGGTCGCGCTTGGCGTCGTGGAACGGCGCCCACCAGTAGTCGACGACGGCCCGCAGTGCCGTCCGCTCCCGCTCGTCGGTGATGTCGAAGGCGGCGATCCGGGCCGCGGCGGGATGCTCGGGACGCTCCCTGTCGGCTGAGCAGAGAGCGTGCTCCTGCCCGTACCGGAAGGAGGTCGTGCGCCCGGTGCGTCCGCAGACGAAGCAGTCCAGGCTCAGTTCCAGTCTCTGCTGCCAGTGCAGGTTGTGGAAGGCCTCGTCTCGCCGGGGGTAGACCAGTTCGGCGGTGATCTCGACACTTCGCAACACCGCGCGATCATCCCAGACGGTGCGGCTTGGCCCCCGCCTAGCGGCCGGCCTCGTACGCACCGGTCCTTGCCTGCGGCGCCCGCGCGGCCTCGTCGTACTTCTGCGGGCCAGGCCGACCTGGCGGGGCAGCTGGCGATGAGAGCGATGCGGGGGTGTTGGATGTGCTGCAGGCAGGGCCGGATGCGGCGGGTGAGGTACTCGGGTGCGGTTGAGCGGTGCTTGGGCAGTTCGGCCGCACTGCGATAGGGACCCGGGTGTCCTCGATCAGACTGGCCTCTGAGCTGGGTGCGTGGGCGGCTGCTGGTCCGGGGGCTTGTAGCGTTGCCGCGTCAGGCAACGTTCGCCCTGTTGTGACGTGTCGTCCGGTGCTGATCCGGGCGGCGCGTGTGCGTCATGCTGTGCGGGTGGCTGAGCGTGTGCGGGTCCAGGGATCGATGGCAACGAGGGGCAGCGACTGCTGCGGATCGTCCGCCGAGGGACCGGGTCGGTGGTGACCTGGAACGGGCCCAGATGGTGCTGGTTATCGGCGCAGGGCGTGGACGTGGCCAAAGTCGCCGAGGGTGACACTCACCAACCCGAACCGGGTCCGAGATGTGATCCACAACTTCAACGCCGACGGCTTCGCCTCGCTCTACCCGAAGCACAAGGGCGGCCGGCCCAGGACCTTCACCCTGTCCGAACGTCGCAAGATCAAGAAGATTGCCAAGTCCAGGCCGGTCGCGAGTTCGGGCCGTTCAACCTCCAGCCCCATCCCGGCCGCCAGTGGGCCGAACACGGCGGCAAACACAAGGACCCCAAGCGCGAGCCACGGCTGCGCCGCCGTGCGACCTACACCCGCCCGCACGGAGTCCGGCACCTGTTCGCCGCCTACGACCTGGGCAAGGGGCAGCTCTACGGCTATATCGAGAAGACGAAGAACAGGTCGAAGTCCCTGGAGTTCTGCCGCTACCTGCGCTCTCTGCACCCGGCGGACGTACCATCGCGATCATCTGTGACAACTACTCGTCCTACCTGACCACCAGGCGCCGCCACCGCGTGGAGGGGCTGGGTCAACGCCAACAACGTCGAGATCACCTACACCCCGACCAACAGTTCCTGGCTCAACCGGATCGAGGCCCAGTTCACGGCCCTGCGCTACTTCGCGCTCGACGACACTGCCCCCCCAGCCACAAGGCCCAGGGCAGCATGATCCGCCACTACATCATCTGGCGGAACAAGAACGCCACGGACAAGCGCCCCAAAGCCCTCGTGAGCAGGACCAACGCTGCCTGACTCGGCGCGGCAGGCGGAGTCACCACAGGTGCAGAAAGCTCTGGACATCGTCATAACCGTCGAGGGCCCGCCCATCCACGTCCGTCGGGTTGACCTCGGCCCGCGCCGCCAACGACTTCGCCAGCGCGAGGGCCTCATCGCTGAGTCGCCCGAAGCGTCGAGCGGTGCGTCCCAGGCACAGGCCGGCCAGCCCGAGCAGTGGACTTCCTGACACAGCCCGCGTCCCGACCTGCACGCACCAGTGCTCGACGAACTTCGCGTCATCGTCGTTCAACGCGGTCCCGACCAGGACATCCGCCGCCTCGCCCTCCGCCGAGCGGTCACGCAGAGCCCGCTCCTCGTCTCAACCACCGCCTCGTGAGGCAGAGCCGGAGGGTTCTCGAAGTTCAGATGAGAATGCACCCCACGAGACTATGCGGACCGCATCCGCATCTGCCTGCCGCCACCTATCCGGGAGGACAGGGCGAACGTTGCCTGACGCAGCACGTGATACACCTCTGGCACTTTTGCCCCGGCTACGGATAGTGCCTTCCTGGCGGAGCCATCGACCGTTACCCCTGGCGTCCCGCCTGCGGGATCGCCACAGGCGGTCGGCGAAGAAGTGCCAGAGGTGGTCGCACAGTTATCTCTACTTCGCGTTACCACGCCGCGCGGCCGCTGATGCATGCCAGTGCTGCATGGACGTTCGGTCCAGGTGTGCGGTTTCGTCGCCGGGAGTTCCTGAAGTCTGGCCGCCGTCCGAAGCGGCATGCCATTGATGTGTGTGGTGGGCGACGGTCGTATTTAGACGTCGTCTCATTTGGTGATTCCGTGCGACGATTCGTCGGCCAGTAGGAAGCCACGAGCGGAGGCGAAGACCAGTGGAGTACGTCAATCTCGATGTGCAGGTCGGCAACCTGTCAGGGATCCTGGACCCGGCTCGGTACCTGGAGCGCCTGCCCTCGATCTCTGGTGATCTGCCGCCGGGCGCCCGGGCCTTCGCCACTGACACGGATCACTACGACTTCCAGAGCAGGCGATGCGTGAAGGACCTGAAGCTTGGGGCCGTCCGGGGCGCCGACGGCGAGGAGATGGAGGTCGAGTTCCAGCACAACTGCTGGAAACATGACCACGACCTCGTCATCCGCTACGCAGGGGTGTCCAGATTCGTCATCGATCCTGCCGACGAGGGCCGAGGGACGGACCTCGGGACTGTGATTCTCGACGAGATCCTGCCGCACGGGGACGGCTGCAGTCACGAGATCGCCTGCTGGGACGGCACGCTCACCATTGTCTGCCGTGACCTCCAGGCGACCTGGACCGAGGCCGACTGCTCAAACAAGTCGTAGGCGCGACAGGTCGTGGGGATTGTTGAGCGGCTGGTGCCGGATGAGCTGTGGGAGCTGTTCCAGCGGGTGGTGCCGGAGGCGCCGTCGCGGCCGCAGGGTGGTGGCCGGCGCCGGTACGGCGACCGGGAGGTGTTGGCTGCGATCGTGTTCGTGGTGACGTCGGGGTGTACGTGGCAGCAGCTGCCCGCCGCATCGTTCGGGCCGTCCGGGGCGACGGCCCACCGCCGGTTCACCGAGTGGACCCGGGCCCCCGGGTGTGGGCCAAGCTGCATCGCCTGGTCCTGGATGAACTCGGCTCCCGCGGTGAACTGGACTGGTCGCGGTGCGCGATCGACTCGGTGAGCATGCGGGCGATGAAAAGGGGGACCTGACCGGTCCGAATCGAAGTCGACCGGGGCAAGTACGGGTCGAAGATCCATCTGATCACCGAGCGGACCGGTCTGCCCCTGTCCGTGGGCATCTCCGGAGCCAACCTCCACGACAGCCAGGCCCTGATCCCGCTGGTGCAGGGCATACCGCCGATCCGCTCCCGCCGCGGGCCGCGCCGTCGCAGGCCCGGAAGGCTCCACGCGGACAAGGGCTACGACTACGCTCACCTGCGGCGATGGCTGTCCCAGCGGGGCATCGGGCACCGCATCGCCCGCAAGGGCATCGAGACCTCGCAGCGGCTGGGCCGGCACCGCTGGACCATCGAGCGCACCATGGCCTGGCTCACCGGCTGCCGGCGCCTTCACCGCCGCTACGAGCGCAAGGCCGAGCACTTCCTCGCCTTCACCAGCATCGCCTGCACCCTCATCTGCTACCGCCGCATGAACACCTGACCTGCACCGAGGACACGGCCGTGTGCAGGATGATGGCTCGGTGACCAGGTCCGAGCAGATGCGGGACGCGGCCCGACTGTGGCGGGAGCACCTCGACGCCGACTTCCCCGCCGACCTGCGAGGTGTTGAGTTCGAAGGCATCGACATGGTGATGCTCGACGCGGATACCGCAGGCTGCGTCTGCACGTGGCTCAACAACGGCGGCGCCCTCGATCCGAAGCGCAGACGCATCCTGCAGGCCCGCTTTGAGGACCTGGCTCGAGTCATTCCGCAGATCAGCGCCCCATCAGGCCGCCAGTACTACCAACGGCTGCACCAGCTTGCCCTGCTCGTTTTGAGCGTTCCGAACGCCAAATGAGATGACCTGTTACTTCGTGCCCGCGCAGTCCAGTGTCCGCGGTCCGGCTGCTGGCCGTCCTTCGAGTGCCGGGTGCGCGGACAGTGACGGCAGCGGTTCGGTGGCCGAGTGGCCGCGCTGGTTTTGGTGGCCTCGACGAGCACTGTCCGCTTCCACTCCTGGTCCGGTCCGGCCGCCTCCCGTAGGGTCTCCGCGTGAGTGTGCAAGGTGTGCCGGCGGTGTCCCGGGTCCGTGGTCTGCTGCTCGGTCTGGCCGCGGGGGATGCGCTCGGGGCCGCCGGGGGCGCGCCGCCCGCGCGGGGTCCGCTGCGCGCCGGGGTCGGTACCCAGTTGGCCTGCTTCACCGTCGAGGGCCTCATCCGCGCCTGTGTTCGCGGCTCCCACAAGGGCATCTGCCATCCGCCGTCGGTGGTGTGGCACGCGTACTGCCGGTGGGCGGCCAGGCAGGGCATCGAGCCCGAGCGGTTCCGCCGCCGCTGGGCCGGCGGTGGAGCCGACAAGGCATGGCCGGACGGCTGGCTCGCCGATGTGCCCGCGCTGGCCGAGCGGCGCGGTTCGGCCCCGGCGACCGTGACGGCGCTGACCGGGCTTGAGCAGGGCACGGTGGAAAGGCCGGTGACGGCCAGCCGGGGTTGCCACGCGCTGACCCGCGCCCTTGCCGCCGGCGTGCTGCCCGCCGGCCGGGAAGGGTCTGCCTGGGTTCGGTGGGCCCGTGAACTGGCCGCGTTGACCCATGGCGATGCCGCCGCGCAGAGCGCCACGGCGGCTGCGGCGGTGCTGGTGGGCCACTGCCTGCACGGTGCGTCGGTACCGCAGGCTCTCACGGCCGGGACCGAGGCCGTACAGGCCGCACGGGACCTGCCCGGTGGTCTGGCCGCCCGGCTGGCCGACGCGCGCAAGGGTGCCGAGAGGCAGCCCGCCGACCCCGCGCGGCTCGCCCTCCTCGCCCCGGATGCCACCGCCGAGGCGGTGCTGCTCGGCGGTGTGTACGTCGCCGCGTCCTTCTCCGGCCGGGCCGATGTGGGGGCCGCGCTGCGCTTCGCGGCCGGTGCCCCGCACGGCGAGGGGGTGGGCTGTGTGGCCGGCGCGCTCCTGGGAGCCGCGCACGGCGCGGACGCACTGCCCACCGGTCCCGTCAGCCGCCTGGAACTCGCCTGGATACTGGACGTCCTGGCGCGTGACCTGGTGGCCGAGCTGACCGAGTCCCCCGGCGGCAGTGAGTACACCGATGCCAAGGATCCTCTCTGGCTGACCCGCTACCCCGGCTGGTAGGAGACGCGGACGATCCCCGCGGCCGCAGCACGGCCGGACGGAGAGCGCTCGGGGTTGTGCAGGAACACCGGGCCGGAGACGCTCTCGGAAGCCGAGATAGGCCTGCGCCACCGTGGCTTGGAGGCTGCTGGGGCTGTGTGAGTGCTTGGTCCCCGGCCGGGAAGGATCCGACCTTGTAGGAGGTCGCCTTCCACCTCCGCCAAGGAGGTGTGAGCAGAGAAGCCTCGGGGGTTGAAGTCGGAGGCCTGCCCGCTTACCGCCGAGTCATCGTGGTCTATCGCAGGACGGGGTGGTTGGCGGATGTGTACTCGTCCGCGATGGTGAAGATGCTGGCGCAGTGGGGGCATTCGGCCTTGCCGAAGAGGTGGGCGATTCCGTCGGCGAGTGCCGCGTGCCCGTCTCGGACGGCAGTCTCGTGCATCCACCGGCCGATGCCGGGGAGTTCTTCGGGGGATGCTGGCCGCAGGCTGCGGCGGTTTACGTCTCCCAGGTGCCAGTCCCGGATCGCCGAATAACGTCCGTGGTCCCCGATGGCGATCGTCACTTCCACGGCGCAGTGGGGGCATGCCAGGTGGTAGAAGTCGTCCGTGAAGTCACCCAGGACGGCACTCCAGTGGTACTGCTTCTTGGCCGCGAGCAGATCGAGGAAGGTCTCGAGGTAGTCGGCCGGTCGCGTTTGCAGGTGCCGGTCCAGCAGCTTGCGGAACTCCGTGATCGCGTCGGCGCAGTCGGCCAGCAGATCGTCGCGGCCGTGGTGTCCTGCCGCGCGTCGCAGGATCGTTCCGGCCAGTTCGCGTGCCTGTGCGCTCCTGGGGGCGAGACGCACCAGGCGCGGCAGGGCGGCAAAGCCGGCGGGGAAGACGAGGTCGTGTTCGAGGACCAGCCGGTACCCCAGCTCCTCCCACACTTCGGTGTTGTCCTCGAGTTCTACCCGCTCCAGAAGCTCGGGGACACGGTCGACGTCCCCGTAGCAGTCGTGCATCTGTGTCCAGTCCATCATCCGGGCATTAAAGCGCCATGCTGGCAGCCGGGGTGGGGGTCTTCTGTTTCTGGTCCGCCGGACAGGCCCTGCCTGTGTGCCTGGTAGCGGCGCTCGGCGCTGGGCCGGTATCTGGTGGTGTTCGGCCGGGTTACGGCGGTTCTCGTCCTGTGCACGGTGCTGATCATGGTGTGCCCCGAGGGCTTGGCGGTGCTGCTGGTCACGCGGGTGGTGGTTCTGTTGTTGATCGCTGGGGTGGTGATGCAGCAAGTCGTGCTGTTCCTGCAGGCGCAGCGCCGCTCGCAGGGACAACCTCGCGGCGGTGGTCACTCGGTGATGGTGCCGGTGAACTCGGGGAACTCGTAGTCGGTCTCGAAGTCTTCGGTGACGCGCTGCACGGTGACGACGATGTTCTTGCCGTACTTTTTCTCCAGCGCCCCGTCCTCGGTCTTCACTGTGGTGATGCCAGGGGCGAGGCGCCCGCTCAGAGGCGCGGCGTCGTTCTCGTACTCGGTGCCATATGCCTCGCCGCCGTTGGTGGCGCCCTCGACGACAGTGGACAGTTCGTCAAGGTTGACCGGTGTCTTGCTGGCGTTGGTGACCTTCAGCTTGAGCCGAAACTCGTACATGCTCGGGTCGGGCTCTTCGTACTCGCTCCAGTCGGTGAAGATGCGCGCTTCGGTGATGGAGACTTTCAGCCCGTCGGGCCAGGAGTAGGTCTTGCCGAACTCCAGGGAGGCTGGCTGCCCGTCGCCGCCGGTGCCGGGCTGGTCGGCGCAGTGCTCCATCCACTCGGCCTGGTCCAGGCTCTGGTCAGTGCAGTCGACGCTGGTGCTCGGGGCGGGGCTGCTGGTCTTGGCGGGCTCGGTGCGGGCTTCGCCGGCGTCGTCGCCGTTGGAGCAGGCTGCGAGCGGTAACGCAGCGGTGAGCAGGAGCGCCGCGATGCTCCGGTTGGTGCGCATGGTGTGGTCCCCCACGGGTGTCCTGTATGGCGGGACCACGGTAGCCGTGAGGTATGTGACCGGTGCCGGAGTGACCTTTTCGTGACGAAGGGTACTAGTTCTGCTCGCGTCTGCGCCTCATTCGGCGAGATGCTCGGGCGGGGCGCACCGTCGGTCGTCAGGCGCTAGGGCAGATGTGGTCGCGCACCAGTTGCAGGATGCGGGTGGACTTCGCTTCACCGAATCCATCGGGGTGGTTGGGGCTGGTGAACCGGGCGTTGGTCAGCTCGATCAGCTTGGCCTCGTCGTTGGGGTTGTCGCGATTGGAGGTGCACTGGTTCCGGCCGCGGTCGACGGCCTTCTCCTCCTTGCCGTGGACGATGTCGGGGTCGATCGTCTCCAGGCCGTTGATGAACGCGGCCCAGTGTTCCGCAGCGGGTTCGGGCGGGAAGGGTGCGCCGTTGTCCGGCCATGTTGTCGCCTTGGGCTCGGGACTCTTCGTGGCGGGCTCTGGCTCCTCGCTCTTTGCCGGCTCCTTCTTCTCCTGCTCGGTCTTCTCTGGAACCGGGGGCGAACTGGCGGCCGGGGCGGAGGTGCTGGTGTCGTCCTCGTTCTCGACGGGGGCGACGATCGAGCCGACGGTGCCGATGAGGAAAAGCAGGGCCAAGGCACCGAGGCAGCCGAGCCCTGCGATCTTCGCCGGGTGGGGCTCCTTCTTCGGCGGTTGCGGGGCGGGCGGCCCCCATCTGGGCGGGGGCGGGGGCGGAGGCGTGGGCTGCTGCTGCATGGTGTTCCTACGGTGCTGTGCGGGCGGTTGTACAGGGGGTCCGGGGATGGTGTGTCAGACCTCGGGTTCCTGCGGAAGGTTGTAGTCATGTCAGTCGTTCTTCGGCTTCGGCTGGTTGTTCTTCGGTGGGTAGTGGCCGCCGCGCTTGGTGTCGTAGACCGTCTCGTACTGCGGTTCCGGTTGGGTGCCGGGTTTCATCGACAGGGTCTTCTTCAGCATCATCTTGGTGTTTTCCTGTCTCGTCTTGTGTGGGATGGGTGGGCCGGGGCGGGTCGAACGTTTTGGCGGATGGCGGCTCGTCCTGGAGTCGGTCGTCGTGCTGCTCGGCGCTGATCGGCGCGTACTGCGGCAGCAGCTGGTCGGCCGTTTGGTGCCAGATCTCGCAGCGCTGCGGGCCGGTGTAGGGGTGGGTGGCGCGGTTCTGCGTGAGGAGTTCGGCCGTGATGGTCTTGGTGTCGCGGTCGCAGAGTTCGACGACGATGCCGCGGTGCAGCACGTGTCGCTCGGGCGGCTGGTTGGGGTCGTCGGTTCGGGTGATCAGGTAGCCGTAGTGGGTGGCCACTGCTCGGTGTCCTGTCCTGGTGTCTCGGATGGGTGTGTCTCGCCCCGGTGTCCTGTCCTTGCTGTCTTGGTGTCTCGCTGTCCCGCCGGGTGTCCTGGCGGGACAGCACGACGGAGCGGGTCAGGTCGGTCCGGGGTTGGGTTGGCGGGTGCGTATTGTGGCCTGGTGGCACAGCTCGCGGTAGCGGGTCTGCGTCTCGCGCCGTGCGGCCGGGTGCCCGCTGGCGGCGGCGTGTCGCAGGAGCTCGGCTGCGAGGAAGTCGGCCTCCTCCTGGTGCTCGAGGGCCTCGGTCTCGCAGATGTCCATCGGGGGTTCTCTTTCAGCTGAGCAGGCGGGCGAGGGCAAGGATCAGCAGGATGGCCAAGACGGTGAAGAAGACCGCCTTGTCACCGGTCGGCGCGTCCTTCCAGGGCTTCGTGGGGGTGAGGATTTCCTCGGCGTCGGGGTGGTGGCCGCCGTGGAAGCGGTCCCGGTGCCGCTGGCCCTCGGCCTGGGCGGCGCGGTGGCTGGGGACGGCGGGCGAGGTGGTGCGGCATTGGGGGCAGCGGTACCGGTACACGGGTTCCTCCTGAAGGTTCTTGGGGTGTCCCTGTGGGCATACCGGCGGCCGCGCGGGCGGGCGGCCGGTGTTCACCCGCCGGTCTCTCCTGAGGTAGTCGGGGTGGTAGATAGGCGGGTAGGCGGGGGTAGCTGGGTGGTATTTATGCAGGTAGACGCGGGGGTAGTTCGGTCGGGTAGATGGGGACGGCCTCGGTTGGGGAGGGGGCCGGTTTGGGGTCTGCGGGGAGGTCGTCGCGGTGGATGCCGGGCCGGTTGCGGCCAGTGACTTTCAGCTGCTGCCGCACGGGGATTCCCCAGCCCTCCAAAGCAGTGCGGAAGGCGGGCAGGTCGAGGTCGGTGAGCAGGTGATGGGCGTGGGCGTTGTCCAGGAGGTCGGCGAGGTGGACGCCGTTGCGGTTGCCGATCATCTGCCGGGCCCAGTCCACAATGGCCGCGTGGACCTCTTCGGGGGAGCGCGGTTCGGTGCCGTCGCGGGGTTCCTTCTTCGGTTGTTCGCGGGGGGCGAGGGCGAGGGCGGCGATGACCCAGGCGGCGGTCGCGACGCCGGCGGCGGGGAGAAGGTAGGGGGCCAGGGTCTGCGTGATGAGGGCGGCCACGCCGGAG
This sequence comes from Streptomyces barkulensis, assembly GCF_002843305.1. GTDB lineage: Bacteria > Actinomycetota > Actinomycetes > Streptomycetales > Streptomycetaceae > Streptomyces > Streptomyces barkulensis. The sequence goes on along the minus strand of NZ_PGSG01000004.1, from coordinate 41,954 downwards.
AGCAGGGGTAGGGCGACGAGGCCGGCCAGGATGGCGATGGCGAGGCTCTCGAGCCGGTCGGCCGCGCCGCGGGCCGACTGCTTGCCGGGAGAGGCCTTGGGCCGGCCTCTCCCCTCTTTGTTGGTCTTGTCCTGTTCCGGGCTGTCCGGCACGGGCTGCTCGGCGTGCACGGTCAGGGTGTCCTGGCTGTCCTGTCCCGTGTCCCGGCTGCCACGCTGGGGCGGGACAGCCGGGACAGGTGGTGTGGTGTCTCGCTGTCCCGCCTTGCGGGACAGAGCCCAGGCGGCGGCCAGGGCGCGCAGGAGGTGGCGGGCCAGGACGGCCGACCCGGTGAACAGGTCCCCTCGGCGCAGGCCGCGAAAGGGGACGAGGAGTTCGTCGCGCAGGCTCATCACGCCGCTCCGGTGGCCTGGCCGATGGCCATGCGGACGGCGTTGGCGAAGATGCCCCAGATGCCGCCGGCCTGGCCGTAGGAGACGGCGGCCGCGAGCCCGAAGAACGCGGGCCAGACCATGCGCTTCCAGCGCGGGCCGAAGGTGATGAGGGTCAGGGCCAGGGCCATGCCGCCCTGGCCGGGGTCGCCGAGGCCGGAGCCGTCACCGAGGACGGAGGCGGGGATGCTGTTGACGCCCTGGACGATGTCGGCCCAGGTGCCGCCGGCGGCCATCCACAGGATGCCGGTGACGATGGCCGCGCCCCCGGTGCGCTCCTTGGTGTTGAGCTTGATGCGGTCGCTGCCGCGCACGCCAAGGACGAGGATGATGCCGGCGGCGAGGGCGAGACCGGAGAGGGTGATGGCGCCGAGGATCTGGCCGCCGGTGATGCCCTGGACGGCCTCGGGTGCGCCGATGAGGAGGTGGTCGGTGAACACGGTACGGAGGCCTTTCACAGGGAGGGACCGGGGGCGTACAGGGCGGTGGCCAGGAGCGCGGAGGCCAGGGGGGTACGGGCCAGCCAGCGGGCGGTCCAGTGCCAGTGGCGGATGCGGCGGTCGATGAGCCACCACAGGCCGCCGCACATGCCCGCGGTGGTGGCCAGCAGGGAGATGGCGCCCGGACCCAGTCCCCAGGCGGTGCCGTGCTGGTCGAGCCAGACCACCGGCAGGGGGCCCATGCGGCGGGCGACCTCGGCGGCGATGGTGGTCAGGACGATGCGGGAGACCAGCGGCTGGGGCAGGACGACGCGGACGTACTCCAGGCCGGTCAGCTTCCAAGCGGTGATGGCTCCGGCCGCAGTCAGCAGGGAGGCGAACACGCCGGTGGCGGCCTGTTCGGCGGCGGGCAGGGCGCTGCTGAGGAGGGAGACCAGGCCGGTGGCGTATCCGGCGCTGGCGGCGGTGGCGTTGAAGGCGATGACGCGCAGGGTCCGGTCGTCGGTGGCCGCCCTAACGCGGGACTTCGCAGCGGGCGGCGGGGTGTCCGTCCCGGTGTCCTGCCTGGGTCTCTCGGTGTCCGGGGCGGGGGTGTCCTGTCCCGGGCTGCTGTCCGTCCCGGCGGTGTCCTGCGGCGCGGGCTCGGTGTCCTGCTTGCGGAGACGGGCCTGGAAGCGCTGCAAAGGGGCCAGCTGCCCGTTCCCCTCTTTCCCCGTCTCGCTGTCGGCGGGGGCGGTCTCGGTGTCCTGTCCGTCGCTCTGTCGCGGGACGACCGGGACATCGGTGTCCTGTCCCGTGTCCTGTCGCGCTGTCTCGGTGTCGCGCTGTCCCGTCTCGGTGCCCGTGTTCTCTTCTTCCGGAGACAGGGTGGGCAGGGGTGCGGGGCCGCGGCGCCAGTCCGGCAAGCGGCCGGAGCGGCCGGTGACCGGCCGGACCCGGGACCCCTCCCCGACGGTGGGGGCCTGGGGCTGCTCGGTGCCGTCCCGGTTGTAGAGGCGGTCCCACCAGTCGTCGGTACTGGCGGGGGTCTGCGTGGTGTGGTCGGTCATCGGTTCCTCGAGTCAGGGTCTGGGGCGGCCGTCCGGCCGGGAAGGGAGTCCGGCCGGACGGCGGCCGCGCGCGGGGCAGGCCAGAGCGATCAGGCGTAGAAGCCGGTGCCGTGCTCAGCGGCGGCCTTGAGGATCGCGTCGATGGCGCGGGTGCGGGACTTGCGGAAGGTCCCGGCCGGGACGTCGCCGTGCACGGCCTGGACACGGGCACGCAGGACGTCGCGGTCGTTCTCGCCGACCCCGTCGTAGATCGCGTCGACGACGGTGTCCTTCACCGACGGCGGGGTGTTCTGCGGCGGGCGGGGCGGCAGGGCAGCGGGCAGTACCTGCTCCTCCCGCTCCTGGGCCGGGCGGGACACCGCCGTCCTGGGGGCGGGGACAGGGGTGTCCCGGCTGTCCTGGGGGTCCGGCGAGGCGGTCAGGACGAGGGCGGCGCGGTCGGCGATCTGCTGCTCGACCGGGACGGCGGGGATGGGAGCGCGGTGCAGGAGTTCGGGTTCCGGGCGCGCGGCACCAGCCGGGACAGGACTGTCCTGCCCGCTGTCCTGCTGTCCTGTCTCGGTGCCGGGTGTCTCGCTGTCGCGGGTGTCCCGCTCCGCTTCCAGGGCGGGTGTCTCGGTGTCGCGCTCGGTGTCCTGTCCCGGCTGCAGGGCGGGGGCCTCGGTGAGGCCGAGCATGTCCGCCAGGGCGTTGTCGGCGCCCTGGCCGAGGCGGCCGCGCTGAACGGTGACCAGGTGCGCACCGAGCTGGGCGTCGCCGACACCGACCTGCCGGGCCAGCCGCCACGAGACGCGCTCGGAGTACCAGCGCACTCGCTCCGACGGGTGCTTGGCTGCGCGGGCCCGGTGGTAGGCCAGGCGCTGCATCGTGCGCGCGTTGCGGCGCAGCGCCTCCATGTCGATGCCGGTGCGGTGGGTGACGATGCGGCGGGCCAGCAGGCCCAGACCCTCGGCAGCGACGCACATGGCCATCGGAGTGATGGAGTAGACGACGGCCTCGGTGACGGTGTCGGCGACCACCAGGCAGGTGACCGCCGCGGCGATCGGTGCGCCCCACAGGCCGGCGCGGACCGGGGCCGGGGAGGGCTGGCCGAGCATGGTCAGGCCGAGCATCACCAGGGCGAGGATGAGGGTGACGCCCTCCCCTCCGGCGACGACACCGAGGGCGGTGGCTGCGCGGCCGAACTCGACGGAGACGTTGGTGTAGGTGCCGACGGCTCCGGCGATGCCGGTGCCGAGCATGAGGGCCCCGGCGGCGCCGAGGACGAACTTCTGCCCGCCGGTGAGCCGGGGGCCGTCAGTGGGCTGTGCGTCCTCAAGGTCCGGCGCGTCCTCCGAGTCCGGGTCGGGCTGCTGTGCGGTCATCGGGTGCGGTGTCCTCTCGAGGTGGTTCGGGTGCGGTGGTGGGTGCGCCAGGCGAGAGGGGCGACGGCGGCGGCCGGGGCGGGCCGTTGAGGGCGGCGACCGCCGCGGTGGTGGTGAAGCCCCAGCGGGCCAGGCCGGTGCCGAGCTGCCGGTCGGCCGCGTGGCGCCAGCGGATACGTCAGGGCCGAGCGCTCACTGGCGAGCCTCGGCGACGGCCAGCTCGGTGCGGGTGAGCTTGAACCCGTGACCCGAGAGCACGACCTCCGCGAGGGCGTCGGCGGCCTCGGCGGTACCGTGGGCGGAGAAGGGCCGGCCGTCCTCCCGCACCAGCAGGTGGACCCGGCCGTGGTCCGGCCAGGTGCCCTGTACCGGCACGGACCGGGTGGCGTAGTCCGTCAGCGGCTCGTTGTCGCGGGCCGACTCGACCGTGCGGCTCGGCACCCACCCGGACGGCTGGGCGCCTTCGGCCTCGGCCGCGCGGCCGCACGGATGGTGTGGGCGGAGCGGATCTCGCCCCAGCACAGGTACAGGTGCACCGCCGGGCCCAGGCACAGCAGGTCCAGCTCCTCGGCCAGCGCGCCCAGCACCGCCCGGTCGCCGTGCCGCTGCACCAGCCGCGCCGCCTCCTGCCATGCGCGCTCCGCATCCGGCGCGTCACCAGGGCGGAGGCGATCGTCTCCAGCGCCAGGCGCAGCCGGTTGCGCTCCTCCTGCAGGGACTGGACACGCTCCTGCGATGCGGGCGCCGCCCTCGGTCCAGGTGGTCTCAGGGTGACCCTGCGCGCCGTGACAGGTGTGGCACGGAGCCAGCGTCTGGGCGGCCATCAGGCGTGCACCCCCGCGAGGCGGAGGCGGATGCGGGTGGCGTAGTCGGCACGGGTGTCGCCGGGGAGGATCTCAGGGGCCTGGGCGCGGGCGGCGTCGGCGGTGCGCAGCAGGGCGCAGCGGCCGGTGCCCTCGGGGTCGGCGGCGCGGTCGGCGATGACCAGGAGCGCGCCGTGGTCCATGGGCCGGTTCGGGTCCAGGGTGGAGAGGCGGTCGGCGACGGTGCCCAGGATGCGGCGGGCAGCCTGGGCACCGTCGTGCTGGACGCGGCGGAGGGCCTCGGAGGTGATGGGGTCACCGGCGAGGGGGGTGCCGGTGTGGCATCGGGCGCGGATACGATCGCGCATTGGATCTCCCGTGTGGCTTCGTGGTCTACGGGTGGTCTGGCCCCGCTTGCCTGCGGGGCTGGCCCCGGCCCACATGGCGTGTGCAGCGCCGGGCCGGGGCCGTTTTGCTTACGAGACCGAAGAGCGTGGCCCCGCACGCCTAAGCTAGACCCTAGGGTCTTCTCCATGCAAGACCCTAGGGTCTAGCATGGTCGGTGGCCGCGCTCTCGCGTAGAAGGGAGAGCGGGAGTGGCAGAGCAACCCGAGGAGGTGCGGAGGTTCTTGGAAGCCATCGATGCCCTGGAGGCCATTGAGGATGACGCCGCATGTGCGAGCGCCGTCTCTGACCTGCTGAAGACGTGGCCTGATCACCACGCGCGCCTGCGGGAGATCAGGCAGCGGCGGGTCCAGGCGCTGAAGAACAGCGGCAAGACATGGGCTGAGATCGCCACGATCCTCGGCGGCGTTCACCCCACCCGCGCCCAGCAGATCGCCAAGGGTCTGCGCGGCGAGAAGAACCGGCCGAGGAAGGAGTCTGACGGCATGGCAGCCGAGTAGTTGCAGACACAGGTACGGCCGAGCGGTGTGGTGACCGCCCGGCCGTGAGTACCAGCGGGTTAGCGGCCCGCTGATCAACAGTTCCCCACGTAGCAAGTAAGGACTGCCTTTGCGCAGCGTACATGGGCCTGCTTTGGCATGCCCAGATTCTCCCCTGCCCGCGTGGACGCCCGTGCCCCGGGAGGAGCAGGAGGCCACCACCACGGCGTCGCGCCGTGCGCAGCCGCGCCCCTGGCGGCGCGTGGTGCGCTGGCTCGTCGACGCCGGCCTGCACCCGCGCGCCTCGGCGACGACCGTGCGCGTGGCCGAGGACCTCGCCCGCCGCATGGACTACATCGAGGGCCGGGCCATCTACGACCTGGCCGGCACCGCGGCCCGGCTCGGGCTGTCGGAGCCGACGGTGAAGCGCCACGTGCGGATCCTGCGTGAGTTGGGGGCTCTGGTGTGGCTCGAGCACGGCTCCCGCCGCAACCTCCACCTGCCCGGCCAGAAGTACACCGCGACCGCCACGGTGTACGGCGCGGCCGTTCCCCTGTGCTTCGACGAGGCGATGGGGCACCGGCTCGAGGGCGCCGGGTACAGCGACCGCCGGGTGGTCGGCGTGACCGGGGCCGGCCGGGAGCGGTCGGTGGCCGAGGCGCAGCGCGCAGCGGATGCCTGCAGGCCAGCCCATGATCCCCCTTCTCCTGGTGGGTACAGGGGGGTTGGGAAAGCTGGGGTGAGTGGTGGGGTGAAAGACCCCCCGCGCGCGGCGTGCCCCACCGCATCCAGCCCGAAGAAGACCACCAGCCGTCGGCGGACCGGCCGGTCGACAGGTCGCCCCGCATGGCAGGTCGCCCGGGACATCGCCATCGCCCGCCAAGTCCGGCCCCGTGTGGCCTGGACCCAGCGCGAGGGCCTGCGGCGGCTCGCCTACTCGCTGCGGCCGCTCATCGACGCCGGGCTCAACGCCGAGGCGATCGCCGTGGAGCTGCACTCCTGGTGGTTGGACTGGCGTCCGCAGCAGCCGGCCGGGTTCATCACCGCGGAGCTGCGCCGCCGCGACGCCCGGGCCGCCGTGGCGGGCCCGGTGTGCCCGACAGGGCCGACCGAGGAGTTCCTCGAGGCGGGCGTGGCCGCGGACGACGACGGCCAGGAGCCGGGGATCGGCGAGGGCCGGGTACGGCTGGAGGACCTCCCGCGCGAGGCGGTGGTGGCGCTGCGGTCGGCCGCGCTCGAGGACCCGGACCTGGTCGTCACCGCGGTCGAGGAGCTCGGCCTGCGCGACGCCCGCAGGCTGTACACCAGCACGCTGGTGGACCGAGCGCTGCGGCTGAGGTTCCGGCTCAGCGGGCACGCCCGGCTGAATCTGTGATGCCCTGTCAAGGCACGAAGAAGCCCCCACCAAGCGGTGGAGGCTCCGCCGTGGTCGCGGTCTGCTACGGCAGGACCAGCCGCAGGGCCCAGCCGGCCTGCTCCTCATCCCGGACCAGGGACGGCTGGTACGTCTCCGGCGCGGGCCGCCCGGCCGCTTCCCACGCGGCGAGCCAGCCGCGCAGGACCGTCAGGGACGGGGAGTCGGGGGCGTCGGCGAGGATCGTGCCGTCCTGCCGAATGACCGCAACCGACCCCGGAGCGGAGTGCCCCAACCCGAGTTCGTCGACAGCAATCTCGGTCACGGTCAGGTGCATGCCTCCGACCGCGGCCACGTAGGTCCGCCAGCTGTCCCAGTCGATCGCCCCGCCCTGGTAGGGCTCGGTGTAGGCGTTCTTCAACAGCCGCTCCAGGGCAGTGCGGGCGCCGGTGTGCAACCAGTCGTCCTACTCGCGCCAGGCGGTGGAGATCCAGGACGGGGCGGGAATGCGGTTCTCCCAGTCCACCCAGCGCAGCGGCACGTCGAAGTCCACGCGGGGGGAGTTGCCGGTTTCGATGTAGCCGCCGTGGGACACGTCCTCGACCCGTGGCCCGCCCACTCCGACAGTGACCCGGGCGACGGCGGTGACCTTGGGGACGTCCGCGATCGGCAGCGCGGCCACGATCGTGGCTCCGACGGTGAGCTGGTTCACCCACGCCTGGGGGAGCAGCGGCGGAGCGCACCAGGCCACCAGCCGGTCGTACGGGGCGCGCTCGGGGTGTCCGGCGGTGCCGTCGGCGGTGTGGCAGCGGATGTTGGTCAGGCCGCGGCGGTGGTGCAGGAGGTTGGCCCAGCGGGTCATGTAGGGATCGACGTCGAGGCTGGTGACCCGTCCGTTGTCGCCGACGAGGTGGGACAGCAGCGCGCCGGAGTAGCCCGAGCCGGTGCCGATCTCCAGGATGCGCATACCCTCGGCGACGCTCAGGGTGGTCAGCTCGCGGTGGATCGCGGCGGGGTTGGACCGGTTGTCGGTGGGGCCACGGTCGGCGTTGTGGGTGTAGTACCGCTCGGGAACGGCGGCGGCGTCGGGAACAGAGGGCACAGCAGGTTCCCCTCAGGTGCAGGTGGGTGGACTTATGTCCTGCAACCAGCCTGGGCAGGTGAAGGTCACGGGGTGTTCACGAATCGGTCCGGCCTGGGGCTGCGGAGCGTGTTGAAAATCGTTCTCCAGCCGGACGGTGATCGTTCCCCGTTTCTGCCAAGCGGCTGGCCCTTGGGGCCAGCACGGTGAGTCAGTACCGCAGGGGGTGAGGCCCAGGGTGGCGGGGGTCCGAGGTCACGCCTTGGGCTCGGTGTTGTAGGCGTACACGCGGATGGGGTCGAGGTGCAGTTCATGGGGCCCGAGACAGTCCGCGGCAAGGGTTGCCACGAGTGCTCCGCAGGCGCACATCATGTTGCGTCCCCCTGTTCCCAACGGCCCGCAGCACCCGTGGTGTATGCCCAGCGCGCCGGCCAGGCGGAGGCTCGGCACGCCGTTCGGATGCACGATCACCGAGTTCCTGGGGCCGGCGGAGACCGCTCCAGCCAGCTCGGGAGGCATGAGAAGAGCGCGATTCCCCGACACTTCAGAGGCGTGGTCGTGCGCTGGCGGCCGCACAAATGGTGCGCCCCACGGCTTCGGGTCGATGGCGTAGGACCCCATGGGCACGGTTGACGGTGCCAACCAGGTATTGCGGTCGCGGTCTGCGTCGGCTACGCGGGCGTCGGGGACCTCTGGAAGCTCCTGAAGGTCGCGGGTCAGTTGAGCACCGCACCTCGCACAGTAGAAGACCGTCATGTCGGCCGTTCTACCCGACTGCCGCGCCGAGTGTGTGGTCGCGGTACTGCTGAAAGGCGTGCCAGCCTGTCGTCTGTCGTGGAGTGATGAGGTCTCCTTCCATGCAGTCGAGGACCTTGCAGTGCAGGGCTTCGGCGAGGCGGAAGACAGCTGTGAAGACATCATCGCCGGAGCCCCGGACGTGGAGCGTGATCGAGTCCACTGGGTCGTCTGGTCCGATGTTGAGTTCCATCGACCAGGCGGGGCCGAGGATCTCCCCCAGGTCGGGTCGGAAAGGTCGGCTTCGGGGACGGCGCATGGGATGGTCGCAAGGACATCATCCAAGCGGCCGAGTGGAGTCGACTCGTATGCATCGGAGAGTTACTGGACCGAGGTGATGTCGTCGGGCAGGCGGAACAGGAGTAGGTCCCAGCTCATGGTGTCCTTCCAGTGGTGGACGAACGGTGTCAGCAGGCTGTTCAGATCAGCCGGAGCTGTTCTCCGGGAGTTTGCGGCAGGAGCCCGTTCTGCAGCCGGTGGATCTCTGCGCGCCAAGCGCGGCCACGAATTCCGTCCCAGAGCTCGAGCAGCTCGGACGGCTCGGTCATGACACGGTCGAGTGCCTGGAGGGTGAGGTCCCGTAGGCCAGCGAGGTCAGGAAGGGGCTCTTTCGGTCCCTAGACGGAATCGATGGCCGGGCCCTGTGGGCATTGCGCGGCGACGAGGGCGGCTGCGGTCACCGCGACATCGGATTCGGACGCTTCGAGGCACTTCTCTGTACCGATCACACGGGCGAGAGCGCTGCGGATCATGCCCTCTCTTTCGTCTGCGGCTGCCTCGTCGAGATCGTCACAGAAGTCCGCTGCGGTGTCGTTTTCGAACGGGCCGGTGCCCCAAGTGCCCATAGCCCCTCCAGACCGTGGTGTTGACTAGAAGATCCTGACAGCAGCGTCCACACGGTTCCAGTGATGTTCACGGGGCCTCTGCTGAGGGGCCCAGAGGGGAAAGGAGCACTTACCGAACCGGCAGATGCGTTTCCGGTCCGTCGGCGGCCCCCGCGTCCTCCGGCTGTCGGCGGCAGGGGCCAAGATGGGCTGCATGATGAAAACCGGGGCGGATTACGCCTGGTTCGAGAACGACTTTCCAGACATCGCCGAGGCGTACTGCTTCACCCTGGTAAGGGGCCTGGCTCCGGCTGAGGTGGTGTCTCGGCTCGAAGGACACCCAGAGGAACCTTTGCACGGTATAACGGCAGTGGTCGATGCGGCCTTCGCCCAGTTCGACTCGGCGGAGGGCGACCGTCAGCTGGTCGCTATGACGGCGGTGGGGGCATGGACTCTGCTGGTCGAACCCGACGGCTACCTGGGAGTCACCGAAGAACGAGCGCTACCGGCCTCCGCAGGGACAAGCTGGATCTCTCACTTCGTCAACATCAACGGCGTCGGTACGTTCCTCTGGGCGGAGAACCAAGTGCTACGGCTGTGCTTCGACCTCATGTTCCCGGATGACCGCTGGGGCACCACTCCCGATGAGCTCCTGGACGTGCTGCAACGAATCGGCTTCCACTTCGGCGAGGAGACACCCGAGACAGATCCGTCCTCACTCGCGGCGTTCGCGCTGGCAGAACACCTGGCCGATGTCGCCATCACCCCGGGACTACTCACGGAGACCACGTTCGCCTGCGCCACGGTACGGACTCAGTGATGCCGACCGTACGTGGTTCCGGGGCTGAGCAGTGCGGGCAGGATGTGGATGATGTTGCGGTGACGAACATCAGCGACGACCACGTGAAGGTCCACTTCCCCCTGGAGGTGGATGAGGACGGCTGGCCGCCAGCGAGCGTGGAGAGCCTGTGGGCGGTGGACCTCGGCAACGGGATCGTGCGGCTGGACAACACGCCCTGGTTCGTACGCGGAGTCGCCAGCGACGACATCATCCGGGTGGACATCGACGATGAAGGTGTCCGCTGGGCCGGGGAAACGGTGCGGGCTTCGGAGCACTGCACCATCCGTCTGATCGTCCTGAAGGACGGTGGCTCGGATGCCGCTCGGCAGACCGTGCTGGAGACCTTCCACCGCCTGGGCACGACGGGCGAAGGGATCGAGCAGTTCCGGATGGTGGCTCTCGATGTTCCACCGGATGCCGACCTGCCTCGGATACGGAAGCTCCTGGAGCATGGCGAGGCCAAGGGGTGGTGGCATTGGGAGGGAGGGTGTGTCACCGCGGCGTGGCAGGCAACGGAAGCGACGTGACCGCCCTGGCGGCTCGTCTCCCCTGGTGTGGAGGCAGCGTGGAGGACTACAAGTGACCATCTTCCGCTGTGCCAACTGTCAGCATCCCCTGACGAACGACGTGGAGGCTGGGGAACCAGTGCGAGGGCCGGAGCGGTCGGCGGCCCACGCGATCGCCTCTAAGATGCTGTATCACCCGCCCCTTCCGTACCAACCAGCCAGACCTGGAGCATGAGCCACACATCACCGGCCCATCCACCGTCCTCAACCTTCCCCAACAGCTCGCCGACGTGCTAACCGCCGACTCTCCACCTGCTTATGGGCGCACTTCTTGGGTGCAGCCATGACCGGCGTCCCGGGGCTTCGATGTCTCCATCAAACCTGGGACGGCTCAGGCTGGCGCAAAGCTCGTTCACAGCGCGGGTGTGTCTGCGGGCATCTGGGAGACGAGTCGTTCGCGGAGCTGGGCGATGTCAAGGCCGAGGCGGTCGGCGATCTCGGGTAGGTGGACGCGTGGGACGGTTGAGGCCAGTCGGATGGCGTCGTCGTCCCACGCGCATTCAAGCGCAGTGCCGGAGAGCAGGTGGTTTCTGGCCTGTGTTGCGGCGTCGGTGATGAGGGCATGCAGTCGATCCGCGTGGGGGGCCGGGGTGGGTGGAGGGGGCCATGACCGTGCTGCTGTCTCCGCGCTGCGGGGAATACTCGGAGCGTAGTCGGGGAGAACAGGCAGCTCGGCATGTTCTCGGTACCAGTTCCAGGCGTGGTGAGCGGTGACGTGGATCTGGCCGCCGGGAGCAGTTCGGGTGGTGGTCATTGCCGTGTCTGCTCCGGGTGCAGCCGCTTCGTTCCTCGTGGGCTGAGGCAGCAGGCCGCGTAGGGTTGCGAACTCGGCGGGACGGGTGGTCAGCAGCCGAGTGACGGCATGGGCCAGGGCCGCCGCATGTCGGCACGGTGAGATTCCGCAGGTGCAGGCGAAGCCGATTTCCGCGGCGACGGGGGCTACCTGCACGTTGCCGGTGTGGGCACGGTCGGCCAGGCAGTCGGGGAGCTCCCCGTCACGGAGCTTCCGGTGATGACCGCAGTGCGTGGACGCGGCACGGACAGCGGCTACCTGCTCACTCGTCAGGGAGGGCAGGGTGATGACCGTGTGGGCTTCCTCTTTGCTGTGCCGTGCCGTGGCCATGGCGGTGACCTGGCCGGGTGTGATCGTCAGGTGTGCGATGCCGCCCGCTGTCAGGTCGTTGTGGCCGGCGAGCAGCGTCGCTTCATCGGATACGGCGGTGCGCAGGGCCGCCTGCCATGCGCTCGCCCAGGTGTTGGGGGTCATTGCTGTGCTCCCAGGGCGATCAGGTCGCAGATCTGTTCGTCGGTGAGCTCGGTCAGGGCGGAGTAGCCGTCGGCCAGGACGGCATCGGCCAGAGCGCGTTTGTGCCTGAGCAGTTCGTCCACCCGGTCTTCCAGGGTGTTCTCGGTGATGAGCTGGTGCACGGTTACGGTTCGCTGTTGGCCGAGCCGGTGTGCACGGTCGATGGCCTGGCTCTCCTTGGCGGGGTTCCAGGGGCGGTCGAAGAGGACGACGTGGCTGGCTTGTGTCAGGGTCAAGCCGCTGCCGCCGGCCTTGACCGTCATGACCATCGTCCTGCCAGGGCTGGACTGGAAGTGGTCGATGATCCGCTGCCGGTCGCGGCCCGCGGTGATGTCCCCGCTGAAGTACAGCGGGTCGAGGTCATGGGCACGCAGGTGTCGGAGGAGGTGACGGGCCATGGCCCGGTATCGGGTGAAGATCAGTACGGATTCGTCCGGGTCGGACAGGACGGGGAGCAGATCGTTCAGTGCGGCCAGCTTGCCTGAACGAGCCGCGGCGTGCTGCGGGTCGTAGTCGCCGTCCAGGGGTTCGCTCAGGTAGTGGGCGGGCGCGTTGCAGATCTGCTGGAGGCTGTTGAACAAGGTCAGCAGTAGGCCCTTGCGTTGGACGCCCTCGGCGGAGCGGATCTCCTGGAGTGTTGCGTCGGCGACGTCCTGGTAGAGGGCGGCCTGCTCGGGGGCGAGGCTGACGATCCGGGGGCTCACGATCTTCGGTGGGAGTTCCGTCAGGATCCCGGGGTCGCTTTTGCGGCGGCGCAGCATGAACGCCTTGAGGAGGCCCGACAGGCGCGTAGTGAGATCAGAGTCGGTGATGTTCTCCTCGATCGGTCGGGCGAACTGGTCACGGAAGGTCCGAAGAGTTCCGAGCAGGCCGGGGTTGAGCCAGTCCATCACTGACCATGCTTCGGTGAGGTTGTTCTCCACGGGGGTGCCGGTGAGCGCGATCCGGGCAGTGGGCTTGATGCGGCGCATGGCACGGGCCGTGGCCGTTTTGTGGTTCTTGATGATCTGGGCTTCGTCGGCGACGACCATGTCGAAGGGCTGCTCGACCAGGATGTCGATGTCGCGGCGGAGTGTTTCGTAGGTCGTGATCACGACGGTGCGGGGCGTCGCCTCGTCCAAGGAGCGGTCCGGCCCGTGATAGCGCAGGGTGGGGACGCTGGGGGCGAAGCGGTGTACCTCTCGTTGCCAGTTGATCACCATGGAGGCGGGGCAGACGATCAGCGTGGGGCCTGTGGCGCGGCGGTCCTGGTCGCGGCGGTGCAGGTGCAGCGCCAGGGCGGTCAGTGACTTGCCCAGGCCCATGTCGTCAGCCAGCAGAGCGCCGAACCCCGCGTCGGTGGTGTTGGCCAGCCAGGCCAGGCCCAGATGCTGATAGTCGCGCATCGTGGCCTTAAGGCCGCGAGGTGGCGGCACCGGGGAGGTGCGCGAGCCGCTGCGCAGGAACTCGACGAGGTCGGCCAGTGCCTCGGCCGGCTCGCATTCGAACGTGGTGCCGTCGATATTGATCTGGCCGGTCAGGGAAGCCCGCAGCGCCTCGTCGGACGGGATGGGCGGCATCTGGCGGTCAGCGGCCCGCTTGGCCGTCTCCTCGTCCACCAGCACCCACTGATCGCGGACCTTGGCCAGCGGCACAGGAGCTTGAGCGAGAGCGTCCATCTCACCGTCAGATAGGTCACCCCCGTCCACCGAGATCTGCCACCTGCCGTCCAGCACGTCGCCGAGCGAGAACTTTGGTCGCGCGGCGGAGGGTGGGCACGGCGGGCGGCGCCCCAGCACGGCTCGGGTGCGCAGCAGGTCCGTCCATTGCTGGTGCCACTCCACCCGGAGCCCGAGGCTCTGCAGTTGCTGACCGGCGCGTCCCCGCAGCAGGACAGCCTCGGCGGCCCGGAGCGTGAACCTGTCGGGGACCGTCCGCTCCAGCAGCCGTTCGGCCGGCGGCCACGCCGCCGCGATGCGGCGAAGGCGACGGCGAACGAGGGCAACGAACTCGGGATCGGAAGCGGCTTCCGCCACGGGGCGCCAGGCCCGTTGCTCGGCGACTGGTGAGTCCGGCTGGCGCACGCGCAGGTCGGCCCAGAGCAGCTCGGTGTCACCGGGGCTGTCCTTCTTCGGCGCGCGCACCGACAGCACCAACTCCAGGACTGGTGCTGGTGCCCGGTCGTCCTCAAGATCGTCAGCCCATTGGATGAGGGCCGGGTTCCGCTGCTGCTGAGGTACTGGTGCTGTGAAGGGGCCACTGCCCAGGACGACTGGAGTACCTGGGCCGCGCAGCATGGCCTCAGCGACCGCGTCGAGCCCGGCGCGGACCATGAGGCAGGGAGCCCACAACCGGTACGGCTTCGTGTCCGTGACCGCACCGCAGTGCGCCGAAGGCACCATGGCCTGCCGCAACTGTCGTGCCCGTGTCTTCTGCTCTGCTGTGAGGGGGCCCGCCCGCCACACATCCGTGCCGTCCTCGGCCAGCGACGGGAACACCCGTCCAGCGGCCACTGCCTCCAGCCCCAGGCGGATCACCTCTCGCCACACCTGGACCGAGCGGGCCTCCGTCCTCCGGTCCTGGTAGCGCCCGAGCGCGTTCGTCAGCAGCCGCACCGGCGTCTGCCAGCACTCCACCGGCCGAGGGCCGACCGCGACGCCCTGGCCCGTCGGCAGAACGAGTGTGGCCGTGCATGCCCGGATCGGCTTGGGGCACGCCGTCTCCATCGGTAGCCCGTCCTGGCGGTAGACCAGGAACCGGGTAGTCGCGCCCTGCACGTCGATCGTGAGGTCCGCACCCTGCTGCAGGACGGCCGCCAGCGCTGCCTCGGCCATGGCTGTCTCACTTCGAACGGCAACCGGACCCGCGGGACCATGACGCAGGCGATCCTTGTGCACCTCCGTCAGCGACGCGTCCGGCCGCTCTGGAGACACCGGATCGGCGGGAGTGGCCAGCAGCTCCACCATGGCCTCCGCAGCGCCTCGCTGCGCTGCGCGTTTGGTCGAGGCCGTCCCTTCCGTCCGCAGATTCTCGCCCCCCACCTCACACGTGATGGATGCGACGAATCCCACCGAAGGGTCGAGCTCCGGGTCCTCGAACTCCAGCTCGGAGATCTGGCCGGTCTGCTTCAGCTCGTTGAGCACCATCAACGCGTTCTTACCACGGCCTACCGGCACCGCCACCCGACCGAGCCGCACACCCCCGGTAGAGGTCGTGAGCTGTTTGTAGGCTTTCAGCAGCTGATTCGCTGCTTCCAGCCGAGCGCTGGATCGGCCCAGTCCGCGGCCGGCACCAGAGAGCATCTGTCCCCGGCCCACGCAGGCGGCCACGCACACGAAGAGAGGCTCCAGCCCGCTGATGCTGGGCTCGTCCTTGAAGGTCAGCTCGCTGATGAGGCCCGTTTCCTGCATGGAGAGCAGCCGGTCCTGGCGGCTTGCCTTCTCTCGCACGCCGCCCTCACCGACCACGAGGGCAGGCTCCTCTCGGGCGTGCGGAAACTCGACAGGCAGCTCGGCAAGATCGGCCAGAACGCGGTGCGCTGCGGCCCCTCGTGCTTGGCGTTTGTTGGAACGCCAGGGGCCGAGAAGAGTGACGGTTTCACCGTCGATCAGGCACGTCACCCGAGCCCGGAACGGCCCGGAGCCTTCCTTCTGCTCGTCGGTGAAGTTCGGGTTTGGGTGGTTGCGCGTTGACTGGTACAGCGTCAGCACGGCCACGGCCGTGCCTGGCTCTGCGGCCGCCTGCAGGGCCGCTCGGCGGGCTGGCTCCCACGCGGAGGAGAGCGCCCCGAACAGCACCGCGTGAAGGTCCCGGGGAATGAGTGCTCCGGCGGTGATGCGCGTCGCTACTTCCGCCACCAGAGCAGGTGCGACGCGGGGCTGCGCCAGGGCATGCTGCAACCTGGTGGCGAACGATTGATCACGGGCCTGTGTGGGGGCAGAGCCGGCCGAGTACCGGGCTGCGGGCACCCATCCCTTCTCTGCGCCGTTCTGCTCGACCGGTTCGACTCCGCACATGTGCCCGAGCAGGCTGACGGCCGCGTACTGGTGAGCGGCCTTCCTGCTCGTACGGGCGACCGCGGCCCCATGGAAACTGCCCGCGGGACTCCGCCAACCGGCCTGAGCGCTGAAAACCTTCGGCTCAGCGGACCGGATATCCCGTACAACGAAAGCGGCGGGTTCACCGACGTCCTGCGCATGAGAGTGCAGCACGGACGTCGCAACCTCGGTACGCGCCCTGACGAACGCCCAGGCAGAAGCCACCGCTACGTGGGCCGATGCGAACTGCGGCACCTGGAGCAGAAGCATGCGGAGCTCCTTCACTCCCAGGCGGCCGACGCCGGCGCGGACAGCCGCCTCCGCCGCCAGCTCGGCGGGCATGTAACGGTCCGCGCATGCCTTTTCCAGCAGTCGGCAGAACACCTGGGGCTCCAGCGCCCCGAGATCCACGCGTGAACTAGAGGGCGGACGCGGCACGCCGACCGGTTGGGTTGGAGGAGGAGTCGCCATCATGAACCTTCGAGGAGACCAGCACATCACCGTGTGAGCTGGTGCGTTCGCAATCAGCTACGAAGGTGCCTGACGGTACCGGCATTGGCCTGCGGCACAGTGTGTTGATTCCTCTGGAGTACCCGGATGTGTTCAAGCCCTGAGGCAGGTTGACAGAAGCTGTTGGCGACCGAGCTGCCCGCGGAAGGACAGAAGGAGAACGCAGAGGTGATCACCGCGGTTCTTATCCAGCCAGGGGCGTAGCGGGCACCGGGCAGCTGGAGCACAGCGCTGCGTTCAGCGCCCGATCGTGGGTGCAGTTCTATGATCATCTCGACCGGGGTCGCGGCCGTCGGTGGTCGCCTCCTCGCAGAACTGTCGAGCACCTCGAAGTGTGGTGCTCAGCCTTCGCTGGCTCTCCCG
This sequence comes from Streptomyces barkulensis, assembly GCF_002843305.1. GTDB lineage: Bacteria > Actinomycetota > Actinomycetes > Streptomycetales > Streptomycetaceae > Streptomyces > Streptomyces barkulensis. Next base: position 25,327 of record NZ_PGSG01000004.1, on the reverse strand, counting down.
GCCGTCGAGGCGCACGTCGGGGGGCCGGACAGTGTGCTGTGGGCCCGGAGGCCCTTGGGTAGCTGGGAGGTGTCGAGACCGTCACTTCTGGCAATGGGGGCACCGAGCTTGTGACGGCTGAGGGCGTCGGCTCCCGCAAGATCGCGCACGCCGCTTGCGTTGGAGAACGCGAGTTCCAGCAGGACAGCCGCCAGGTCACTGGCATGTACCGGACAGTAGGTGCCGTCGGTGAACAGGACGCCGGCTCGCCTGCCAACCACCAGATCGTGCACCAGGCGTACGTGCTCAGACCGCTGGTCGCCGATGATCAGCGAAGTACGAGCGATCACCGCATCCGGACACACGAGGCGTACGCCTGTTTCCGCCGCCACCTTCGCCGCCCCGTAAGGAGTGAGTGCGTCCGGAAGGCAGGACTCGTCGTAGGGTCGTCGAACTGGTGTGACACTCATACGGCCACGATCAGTAAGTAGGCTGTAACGGTTGTACAGTCGTTGCGGAAGTCACGGGGGGTGTGGTGAACGGCGCGACTCTGCCGCCGCGAATCGGTCCGTATCTCGTCGAGCGGCGGCTCGGCGCCGGTGGGATGGGGGAGGTGTACCTCGCCTACTCCATCGCGGGTGAACCGGTCGCCGTCAAGGTGATCCGGCCCGACCGCACGGATCCGCACACGCGCGCCCGTTTCGAGCGCGAGGCAACCATCGCGCGTACGATCTCGGGAACGGGCCGTGTGGCCCGTTTCATCGACGCGGATCCTTTCGCCGAGCAGCCCTGGCTGGCCATGGACTACGTCCCCGGACGCCCGCTCTCCGACATCGTGAAGGATCAGGGTCCTCTGACCGCGCCACTCGTGGCGAGCCTCGGCGCACTCCTGGCCGAGGGGCTCGCCGCCGTGCACGCAGCAGGTCTGGTGCACCGCGACCTGAAGGCGCAGAACGTCATCCTCGGCGACTTCGGACCCGTGATCATCGACTTTGGCCTCGGCGCCTTCGTCGGGGCCTCCAAGGGGTCGCTGACGCAAGCCGGCTCGGTCATCGGCACGGTGCGCTGCATGCCGCCCGAGCAGGCCATGGGTGAGCTGGACGTGACGCAGGCCGCCGACGTGTACGGCCTGGGCACCGTACTCCTGTACGCGGCGACCGGGCACTACCCGTACGACGGCGCCCGGTGGGAGGCGGTTGCCGCGCAGGTGGTCAACCCGGAGGCCGGTCCTGATCTGTCCGGGCTGCCTGATGAACTGGTTCCCGTCGTGACGGCCATGCTGGCGCACAAGGCGGACGACCGGCCCTCCCTGGAGGAGGTGACCCGGCAGTGTGCCGATCTCCTGCGTCTGCTGGGAACGAGTCCAGCCCGTGCCCGGCGCGCTCTGATCCAGGAGACGACGGCGGCGGACCATCCCACGATGGTGTTGCCGCAACCTGATGCGCCGATGCTGGACCGGCTCGACTCGCTGGAGCGGCAGCTGCGCGCAGAGTCGGAATCTCCGGCGGAGAACGTTCCTGCCCCGGCGCCGGGCCTGGAATCGGCTCCGGACGCGGCATCCGAGCACGAGCCGGAGTCCAGGAGGGGGAGCCCGGACAAGCTCGCACCCCGAAGGGGCCGTCCTCTTGCTTCCCGCAGGGTCGCCGAGGAGCTACGCGAGCGCTACGCGGCCAAGCCGACGCTCGCCTGGTCGAAGCGCTGATCCGCTCCCCCGTCTGTCAGCGGCGGGGGCCGGTTCAGGGCGTTGACCACCTCCCGCCCCATATGTGCACACTGCACATCACCGATCACAGTCCACAGAGGAGCACCACGTGACCACGGCGATGCAGCCCGAGGTTCCTGAGGCGCGCGACGCTGATGCGACGGAGTCTGCGTATCCGGCCGGCGCGAGGCCGGTCTTCGCCCCCGGTGCCCAGGTGCGCATCCGGGACGAGCAGTGGCTCGTGAAGTCCGTCGCGAAGTCCCGTGACGGGCTCATGGTCGAGGTCAGCGGGGTCTCCGCGTTCGTCCGTGGCACGGACGCGGTCTTCTACTCCGGCCTGGACCAAATCGACGTACTCGATCCGCGCAAGACCCGGCTCGTTCCCGACGACACCTCCAAGCACGCCAAAGCCCGCCTCTACCTGGAGGCGGTCATCCGCAAGACCGCTCTGCCGCAGACCGAGCACGGCATCGCGCTCACCGACTCCTTCCTCATGGACCGGCAGGAGCATCAGCTGCGTCCCGCCGAGCTGGCGCTGTCGATGCGGAACCCGCAGCCGCGGCTTCTGATCGCCGACGTGGTCGGTCTGGGCAAGACCCTGGAGATCGGCATCACGCTCGCCGAGCTGATCCGGCGCGGGCGTGGCGAGCGCATCCTCGTGGTCACGCCCGCCCATGTGCTGGAGCAGTTCCAGCGCGAGCTGTGGACCCGCTTCTCCCTGCCGCTGGTGCGCCTGGACTCCACCGGCATCCAGCGCATCCAGCAGGAGATCCCGGCAGGCCGGAACCCCTTCGCCCACTTCAAGCGAGTCATCGTCTCCGTCGACACCCTCAAGTCGGCGACGTACGCCCACCACCTGGAGAACATCACCTGGGACGCGGTGGTCATCGACGAGTCGCACAACCTCGTGAACAAGGGCACCCGGAACAACGCCCTCGCCCGCCGTCTCGCCGAGCAGACCGATGCGCTGATCCTGGCCTCCGCCACCCCGCACAACGGCGACGCCGAATCCTTCGCCGAGCTGATCCGGATGCTCGACCCGGCGGCGATCGCCGACCCCAGGAACTACAAGGTCGCCGACCTCGACCACCTCTACATCAGGCGCACCAAGACCGACCGCGAGGTGCGCGACGGCCTCAAGGGCAAGCCGTGGGCCGAACGCGGTCCCTCCCTGCCGGTGCCCGCTCCTGCGACGCCGAAGGAGATCGCCGTCCTGGAGAAGCTGGCGGGCGAGTGGACCCCGGGTGACCCGAATCGTTCGTCGGTCTGCGCCGACCCGCTGGTCGGCTACAACTTCCTGAAGGCGTTCCTCTCCTCCCACGTCGCCCTGCGGGAGTCCCTCGCCAGGCGCCGTGAGTACCTGAACAATCCGAAGAGCGGCACGAGGAAGGGCGGCAAGTCCAAGACCGCGGCGGACGACGCCGCCCGCCGCGCCGCTCTCGCCGCCGAGAGCAAGGCCCTCGCCGAACTGGAGGCGCTGGTCGCGGACTTCACCGATCAGGACTCCGCCAAGCTCGACACACTCGTACGCACACTCAAGGACGTCCTCGGTGTCGGCCCGGCCTCCGAGCGCCGCGTCGTGATCTTCTCCGAGCGGGTCGACACGCTGAACTGGCTGGCCCAGGTGGTTCCGGCCCGCCTCGGCTTCAAGAAGAAGCACCAGCCCAAGCCCGATCAGACGCGTCCGTGGAAGGCGTACGGCGGCGCCGTCGAGGTCATGCACGGCGACACCACCAACGACCAGCAGCAGCAGGAGATCGTCGACCGCTTCGGCCGGCTCGAAGAACCGGTGCGGCTGCTCTTCACCGGAGACATCGCCTCCGAGGGTGTCAACCTGCACCATCAGTGCCACGATCTCATCCACTACGACCTGCCCTGGTCCCTCATCCGGATCGAGCAGCGCAACGGACGCATCGACCGCTACGGACAGGCGGTCAGCCCCGAGTTCCGTGCGCTCATCCTGACCGCCGACGTACCCTGGCGCCGGGACGAGGAGAGCGGCGAGATGCTCACGCTCGACGACCGGCTCGTCGGCACCCGTCTGCTGCGGCGTGAGGCCCAGGCGCACGAGATCGAGACCGGCGAGGGCAGCGCCGAGGCTGTCACCGGGCTCTACAACGACAAGAAGGAAGAGGACCGTCTCACCCGCGACCTCATCAAGGGCGGTACCGTCGAACGCTCCCTGAAGCAGTCCCGGCAGGAGTCCGGCGGTGTCCTCGCCGGACTGCTCGCCGGCGCCAACGCCAGGCTCGCCGACCCGACGGCCGCCCCGGCCACCGTCGGCAAGGCCCCGGTTCCCGAGGCGGACATCCCCCATGTGTTCGCGAACACCAAGGCGTACTTCCAGGCCGCGGTGGAGCTCATCTACCCGCTGGCCGAGCGCGAGGCCCTGGACTGGAAGCCCGAGACGGCGGGTGGGCGCATCGAGTTCACCCCGCCCGACGACCTCCAGTACCGCTTCCGGGAACTGCCGAAGTCGTACCTGGAGCAGGAGAAAATCCTCACCACCCCCAAGCACGAGGGCACGCTGCGCATCACCTTCGACAAGAAGTACGCCGCCGACCGGCTGACAGCCGCCCGCAACGCCAAGCAGGGCAAGACCGGCCAGCCCACCTCCCAGTGGCCCAATGTCTCCTATGTCTCCGACATCCACCCCGTGCTCGACTGGGTGACGGACAAGGTCCTCGCCAAACTCCGCTACGACGAAGCGTTCGTCCTCGCCTACCGGCCCGACGTCGACAAGGCCAAACGGATCGACGCCGCCCTGCCCACGGCCCTCACCGGCCCGGTCTACCTCCTTCAGGGCGTCTACTCCAACGCGGCGGGCAAGCCGACGGTCGTGGAGTGGATGGCCGTCACCGGCCTCGCGGAGGGCGCTCCTCGCGTATGGCGCATGGACTCGGCGTTCCTCGCCGCCTGCGGCGTGGGCCCCGACATGCCCGGTCGTGGTCGGCCCGTCGATCCCGACCTCCTTCAGGCACTGGTCCCCGCGGCCGTCGACGCGGCCGAGACCCACCTGCGCGAGCGCCGCGCCGACTACGACCGGCAGGTCGACTCCTACCTGGCCCCGTACGAGGACCGGGTGCAGGCCTGGGAGCAGGGCGCCCTGATCGCCGTAGGCAACCAGCAGCGCCGCCGCAAGGAGGTGTACGACACAGCCGCCCACCGCCGCGACCTCGTACGCCGCCTGCGTACCGACGGCGACCCGATGCTGCGGGTCCTCGCCGTCCTCGAACCTCTCCACATCACCGCGTCCGCCGCGCAGGCCGAGGAGCCCGCACGATGAGCTACACCTACGACTCCTTCGCCAACCGCGGCGAATACCTCTCCGCCCACTACTTCAGCGAAGAGCTGGAGAACACCCTCAAGAAGAGCAAGGCGGGCGACGAGGGTCTGTTCACCCTCTGGACCAACCGCGAGACCGACCCGCACGACCCGCGCCCCACTCCCCGCGAACTGCTCCCCCGGCTCCGCGGTGAGTACCAGGCCACCGTGCGCCCCTTCCTGGCCTCCCGCGCCCAGCAGGAGGAACCCGGCAGCACCTACGACGACCCGACGGGCGAGTGGGCCGAGCACCTCACCGCCTGGCACACCGCCGTGCTCAAGGCCCTCGGCTACGGCGGTGACCGGCCCGAGCCGATCACCGTGCACAACGCTGGCCGGGACTACGAGCTCCAGGCCGCCTGGCACGGAGACGGCATCGTGGCCGTCGACTGCGGCTGGACCGCCACGCTCGACCACGCTCTCGACCCCGAGAAGGCAGGACGGCTCCTCCGCCCCCTCAAGACCGCCGACGGTCTCCTCGAAGTAGGCGAGAAGCTGGCGGGCTGGCTCTTCCAGAGCGAGCTGCACGAGCCCGGCGGCGAGGCTCCTCGCTTCGTCCTGCTGCTCTGCGGCGGCGTGCTCGTCCTCGCCGACCGTGGCGCCTGGGCCGAGGGCCGCTACCTCGCCGTCAGCCTCGACGCGGCCCTCGCCCGCAACGACACGGCGAAGGCAGGCGAACTCGCCCTGCTCGCCGCCCTCTTCTCCCACGACATGCTCGCGCCCCGTCCCGACGGCAAGGGCCGGCGCATCGACGACCTGCTCAAGGCGTCCCGCGACAACGCCGTCGGAGTCAACTCCGAGTTGCGCAAGGGGCTCCAGCGCTCGGTCGAGATCATCGCCAACGAGGTGCTGGCCCGGCTGCGCGAGGCGGACGTCGAGCCACGGGAGATCGAGGACCTCAAGCAGGGACCGTTCGCCAAGCAGCTCACCCGCGAATCGCTGCGCTACCTCTACCGCATCCTCTTCCTTCTGTACGCGGAGGCACGCCCTGAGCTGGGCATCCTGCCCGCCGAGGACTCCACGTACGAGGCCGGCTACTCGATCGCCCGGCTGCGCGAGTTGGTGGCGCGGGAACGAAAGCTGGTCGACGAGGAGAGCCGCAAGGGCTCCCACTTGTACGCCTCCCTCGACGTCCTCTTCAACAAGGTCAACTACGGCCACCGCCCGCACGGCACCGAACCGGACGACCACAAGCCCGCCGACGAGCGCAGCGAGCAACGCGGCCTGCGCTTCGAGGCGCTGCGCAGCGAACTGTTCGACCCGAAGGCGATCACCCTCATCGGCACCCGCGTCCTCGACCCCCGCTGGGACGAGGACGGGGACGAGGAGCCCCGGTGGCTTGACCTGCGCCTGCGTAATGAGGCTCTCCACCAGGTGCTGCGTCTGCTCACCATGAAGGAGGCCGGTCAGAAGGGGCGACAGGGCGGCTTCATCTCCTACCGCAACCTCGGGATCAACCAGCTCGGCGCGGTCTACGAGGGCTTGATGTCCTACACCGGCATCCTCGCCGAGGAGGAGCTGGCCGAGGTCGCCAAGCCCGGCGCGAAGAAGGGCGGCAAGCAGTACGGCGACCCGGAGAAGGGCTCCTGGCTCATCCCCGCGGACCGGCTGAAGTACTACCCCGAGAACACGCATGTCGTGTACTCCGCCCAGGACGCAGAACAGTACGGCCTGCGCGGCCCGAAGAAGTACCCCCCGGGCACGTTCGTCTACCGCCTGGCCGGCCGCGACCGGGAGACCTCCGCCTCCTACTACACCCCCGAGTCCCTCACGAAGGTCACCGTCGAGCTGACGCTCAAGCACCGCCTCGACCAGGAGAAGGACGCGGAGGGCAACACGGTCCGGACGCGGGCGAGTGAGCTGCTGCGCTACACGATCTGCGAACCCGCCCTGGGATCCGGCGCGTTCCTCAACGAGGCGATCAACCAGGTCGCCGAGGAGTACCTCAAGCGCCGCCAGGAGGAACTGGGCGTCAGCCTGGACACCTCGAAGACCCTGGACGCCAAGCAGAAGGTGAAGGCGTACATCGCCCTCCACAACGCGTACGGGATCGACCTGAACGCGACGGGTGTGGAGCTGGCCGAGGTGTCCCTCTGGCTGAACACCATGCACCCGGGCATGCGGGCGCCGTGGTTCGGTCTGCACCTGCGGCGCGGCAACTCGCTGATCGGCGCGCGGCGATGGGTGTACGAGGCGGAGCGCATCAAGAACGAGCGGACGATCGGTGCCCAGACACCTACCAAGCTGCCTTTCCGAGCGCCCGAGGACGGTGCGAAGCAACCGCTGCCGGAAGGGGCTGTGCATCAGTTCCTTCTGCCCACGCCAGGGTGGGGTGCGGTCGCAGGAGCGAGCGGCGATGCGAAGAAGCTGGTCGAGCAGCTCGCCGGGCCGCAGGTGGAGAAGCTGAAGGCGTGGAAGGGGGGCGTCCAGACCAAGCCCAAGGCGACGGGCGGCAAGAGCAGCCAGCTCGCCCGGTTGCAGGCCGCGGCCCGTCGGGTCGAGTTCCTGTGGCAGCTGGTGGCCAAGCGCATGGAGCTGAGCGAACGGGAGATCGCCCGAACGATCGATGTGTGGGGTACCGACCGTGCGGAGGACGCGGAGGAGTACGCCTTCCTCCGCCGCGACAAGCAGAACGCGGACCGAAGCCTGCCGCTGACCAAGGAGCAGGTCTTCAAGGACCTCTTCGACGCAGAGGGTTCCCCATACTGGCGGCTCAAGCAGGTCATGGACGCGTGGTGCGCGCTGTGGTTCTGGCCGCTGGACAAGGTGGCGCTGCTGGACGGGTCGGACGCGGAGTACGCCACAGCTCCGGTGGTGACGGCACAGGCGGGCGCCGACCTGGATGCGCTGCTGTCGTCGGTGACCGGGCAGACCGTCGAGGCCGGGCATTCGCCTGCGCCTGAGCCGACGCCCGCACCTCAGTTCGTCGAGAACAAGCTGCTGTTCACCATGGACGGTGACCAGATGTCCTTCGGCGAAAGCGGGGACGACGACGCGCTCGTGGTGAAGAAGGAGGTCAAGAAGGGGCGTGGCTCCTCCGGGCCGAGGAAGCCTGCGGGCGTGGCGCGCCGCCGGGACGTCATCCCACTCGCAAGCCTGGACGACTGGATCGCCTTCCTGGAGTCCATGGTGGGCACGGGACCGATCCCGGAGGACACCTTTGCCACGACCGTCGACTCCCTCAAGGAACTGAAGGCTCTCGAAGACCTGATCCAGGCCGAGATGGGCATGGATGACGCCCGGAAGGCGGTGGAGACGCGGTATCCGTGGATGCGGGTCGTCCGTGACATCGCCGAGGAACAGGGGTTTCTGCACTGGGAGTTGGACTTCGCTGGCGTCTTCGTCAGCGAGGCCGGGGGCTTCGACCTTCAGGTGGGCAACCCGCCGTGGGTGCGGCCGGAATGGAAGGAGAACCCGGTCCTCGCGGAGTACGAGCCGTGGTTCATGCTCGCGGAGAAGCCGAAGGCGGAGGACAAGAACCGGCGGCGAGAGGCCGAGCTGGCGCGGGAGGAGGTGCAGGAGTATCTGCTCGGGGAGGTGACGAATACGGTGACGATGGCGAGCTATCTCTCGGCGTCGCCCGTATACCCGTTGATCTCGGGTAGCCAGCCAGATCTGTATCGGGCGTTCATGTGTGAGGTGTGGGACCACGCCGGGCGCGGTGGTACGGCCGGAATGGTGCACCCCGACACCCACTTCGCGGGCGACAAGGAAGCCGAGCTGCGGGCAGCGGCGTACCGGCGGCTGCGCGTGCATGGTGACTTCGTCAATGCGGGCAACCGCTTCTTCCCACCGCCGGTGGGTCGGTCCAGCCACTTCGGCGTGCACATCTACGGGTCCGAAGGCGAGATCGCCTTCGACTCTCTGTCGTGGCTCTTCACAGTCGACTCGCTCCGGTTGTCCGCCTCCGCCGAGGACGCCGGTGCCGATCCCGGCGTCAAATACGACGGCGACTGGGACGAACGCCCCCACCCGAAGCGTGTCATCCGCGTGACCCCGGAAACTCTCAAGCGGTGGCGTCGGCTGGCGGGTGATGAAGGACCCCTGGAGCACACGCGTCTGGTGACGCCGGTGAGCACGGCGGAGGACCCGGCGATCGACGCGCTCGGCACTTATCCCTTGCGCCTCGGTGCGCTGGACCCGGATATCACCCGTGGGTACGACGAAAGCGGTTCCAAGAAGGCGAAGTTCGGCCCGAACAAGGATCAGCGACTGATCGACTACAACACGGGTATCGACGGCCAGGAGGACTACCACGCGCAAGCGTGGAGCGATGTCATCCTCAAGGGGCCGCAGATCGGCGTCGCCAACCCGATGTTCAAGCAGTCCAGCCAGGGCGGCGGCGAGGTACGCGGCCTCGACCCGAGGGCACTCGCGGACGACGCGGTGCCGGAGTCGGAGTACCGGTGCGTGGCTCCGCGTGATGTGTTCCTGGGCGAGCAGGACAGGTGGCCGGACTGGGAGAAGTACGAGGCGCTGCTCGCGTCGGAGGAGGAGCGGGCTCAGGCGCGGCTCCGGGTCGCGGAGAAGCGTAAGGTGCGGCCGGAGGAAGTCGAGGACGAGCAGGTGGAGAAGTTCCTGCTGGCCAAGGCGAGTCATCCGTACAGCGAAGACTTTCGGGTTGCCTGGCGCGAGAGGGTGGCGCCCGATACGGAGCGCGCGCTCTACGGGGCGCTGCTCCCGCCTGGTGCAACGCACGTTCACGCAGTGCGTTCCGCGAGACTGAGGACAACGAGCCTCACTTCCCTCACTGCGGGCTTCCTGGCCGCGCTGCCGATCGACTATCTGCTTCGGACCGCAGGAGTCGGGCACCTCGACGTTGCCCAGGCCCGGCGGCTGCCGGCACCGCAGAGCGAACATCCTCTCGCCTCCGCCCTTCTCCTCCGCACCCTCCGCCTGAACGCTCTCACCTCCGCCTACGCCGACCTGTGGACCGAGCTCTATGACCCCAGGTGGCCCGGCTACGAGCCCTGGGCGATCAAGTGGCCCTATCTCAACACAGAGCTGCACAAGGTCACCCCTACCTGGCAGCGCGACACCCCCCTGCGCACCGAGTACGCCCGGCGCGCCGCCCTCGTGGAGATCGACGCGCTTGTCGCCGTATGGCTCGGGATCGACGCGGACACACTCATCGTCATGTACCGGGCCCGTTACCCCATCACACAGGACTTCGACCCGGTGACCTGGTTCGACGCCAACGAACGGAAGCTGGCCGGAGACCGGTACACCTACGGTTTCGACCAGACCAAGGACCACTGGACCCAGTTCGAGGCCTACCTGAAGGACCCCGAAGCCGCCCCCGTCCCCGATGGCTACACCGCCCCCTTCTACAAAGCCGACCGCGAGCACGAGATGCGGGAAGCGCACGCCTACTTCAAGAAGCGCCTCGACGAAGCCGTGGCGAAGGGTCTCTGGGACCCGGAGAAGATGGAGGTCCCGGATAAGTGAGACCGACCCTCGAAGCACAGGGGCTGAAGGAGAGCCTGCTCCAGTACCTGTCCACGACGTACGGCCTCGCGGACGAGGGCGCCCGCAAGGCCCTGCACGCCTTCCTCGGGGACGAGACGACGGGCATGTTCCGCGGCCCGTACCTGCGGCTGCGTACGCCCTTCACCCCGGCCGAGGACGGCTGGCAGCAGCACCTGGACTGGGTGCGTGCCGACGGCTGGACGCCGTACGCGCACCAGGCCCGCGCCTTCGCCCGGCTCACCTCGAAGGACGGCCACACGCCTCAGCCCACCCTGGTCACCACGGGCACCGGGTCCGGTAAGACCGAGTCGTTCCTCTACCCCGTACTCGACCACTGCGCCCGCGAGCGCGCCGCCGGGAACGACGGGGTCAAGGCGGTCCTCCTCTACCCGATGAACGCCCTCGCCACCGACCAGGCGGCCCGCATCAACGGACTGCTCACCGAGTACGACGAGCTGAGCGGCGTACGCGCCGGCCTGTACATCGGGGACAAGGCGGCCACGCACTACGACAAGGTCTACACCCGCCGCCAGGACATGCAGCTGTCCCCGCCGGACATCCTGATCACCAACTACAAGATGCTCGACCTGCTGCTCCAGCGTGCCGCCGACGCACCGCTGTGGGACAGCAGCGACATCCGCTATGTGGTCGTCGACGAGTTCCACACGTACGACGGCGCGCAGGGCACCGACGTGGCCATGCTGCTGCGCCGCTTCGCCATCGCCGTCGGCGCCACGAGGCCCGGTAGTCCGCTCGGCACGATCACACCCGTCGCCACGTCCGCGACCCTGGCCTCCGGCACCGACGAGGACGGAGTGCGCCGGCTCCTCTCCGTGGCCACCAACGTCTTCGGTACCGAGTTCACCGAGGACGCGATCATCGGGGAGGACCGGCTGACGGTCGACGAGTTCATGCTCGACGAGTCGGTCCCGGACGCGAAGTTCCTGCCCGGCCAGGCCACGCCCCCCGAGGCGCTGACCGCACTGCCAGACCCCGCCTCCGGCCCCGAAGCGCTCGCGGACCTCGCCGAGGCCGTCACCGGAACCCGTACGACCGATCCGTTCACCCTCGGTGCCTCGCTCAAGCGCAACCGGCTCACGTACGCGGTGCTGAACGCCTTCGACGGGACCGTGCACACCTACGACGAGGTGCTCGACGTGATGCGCCGCAGTGGGGCGAAGAGCTGGGACGAGGCGATCACGACACGGCCGCAGATCGCCGCCCTGGCGCTCGCCCGCTTCGTCGCCCTGCTGTCCGTGGCACGTGACCCGGACGCACCGGCCGCGCTCAGCCGTCCCCTCGTGCAGGTGGAGGTGCACCAGTGGGCGCGGTCCGTCACGCGCGTGCTGCGTGGCGTACTGCCGTGGCCGAAGGCCGAGTTCGCCTGGGACACCGCCGGGGCTCAGAGCCGGCTGCGTACCACGCCGGACACGACCACCTCACGCGACACCAAGATCTTCCTGCCCGCCGTGTACTGCCGCGAGTGCGGGCGATCCGGATGGTCGGTCCTCGCTCCGGAGTCGGACCTGGAGGAGCTGGAGTTCGAGGCGCACAAGATCCGCCGCGCCACCGTCACCGCCGAGAGAGCCAAGGTGCGCACCTTGGTGGCAGCCACCGACAACGAGGCCCGTGAAGGCAACGGTCGTACCGCCATGGACCCGGCGGCACAGAGGTCGCTGACCACCGGCGGCGCAGGTGTGCTAATGGTCCTCGACGGGCCCTCGCGGCGCCTGCGTCTGCCCGACCCCCAGGCCGACTACGACGACGAGGGCAACCCGCAGCCCTCCGGCCCCGATTCGGCTTTCGTCCTCGTCCAGCTCGGCGACACCGCGGAACGTGCCGCCAAGGACGACTGGTGCCCGGCGTGCGGCACGCACAACGCGATCCGCTTCCTCGGCACCGGAGCCGCCGCGCTCGCGGCCGCGTCCGTCACCCAGCTGTTCACCGGCGGGGAGATGGACAAGGAGCAGCGTGAGACGAAGACGCTGATGTTCAACGACTCGGTGCAGGACGCCGCGCACCGGGCCGGATTCGTCGCCTCCCGCTCGTACACGTTCTCCCTGCGGGCATTGTTCGCCAAGCACTTGAGCGAGGAGCGGCCCAGCGCGCTCAACGATCTCGTCGCCGACGTCGTCGCGGCCACCACCGATCGCGAGACGCTCGCCGCCGTCGTCCCGCCGGACCTGCACGACGACACGGGTGTGGCGCGTCTGTTGTCGGGCAAGGGCCGGGGCGGAGACAAGAAAACCTGGGACCTGATCGGTGAACGGTTCGCATTCGAGGCCGTGATGGAGTTCGGCCACCGGTCCCGCAACGGCCGTACCCTCGAACTGACCCGCACCGCGGCCGCCTGGGTGGACATTCCCGACGAGCGGGAGGCCGTGGCGCTCGTACGCGCCGCCCATGAAGAAGCCACGCACCGTGGGTTGGCCCTCACCGAGCACGACGACGCCCGCTATCTGGCCTTCCTGCGTGGCCTGGTGGAGCGGCTGCGCACGCGGGGAGCGGTCGGGCACCGGTGGCTGGAGAAGTTCCTCGACGAGGCGGGCACCAGCCGTTACTACATCTGGGGCGGCCGCCCGCGCGGCATGAAGGCCTTCCCCAAGGGCGTCTCCGCGCCGGCTTTCCTGCTCGCGCGGCCCAAGCAAGGCAGTGAGTTCGACTTCGCCGCCGGGCGCCTGTCCTGGTACCAGACCTGGGCGCAGCGCTGCTTCGACATGACCCGTGAGCAGGCCGACGAGTTCTGGGTACGGCTGCTGCCCCGGCTCACCGATGCGGGACTGCTCGCGGCACGCACCCCCGGCGATACAACTGCCCGGCTGTACGGCCTCCAACCTGGCGCCGTCCGGCTTCAGTTGCTGTCGGACTCTCAGGTCAGCGAGGCGTACGTGCGCTGCCCGAAGTGCTTCTGGGAGCAGACCGTCCACCCCTCGCTGCTGGCGCAGTATCACGGTCAGCCCTGTCGGGCGTACCGCTGCACGAACGGGCGGCTGGTCGCCGGTGACCGGTGGCTGGAGACCGTCGACCGGCACGACCGGGACCGCGACTACCGCGACGACTACTACCGCAGCCTGTATCGGCGAGCGGGTACCTACCAGGTCATCACCGCCGAGCACACCGGTCTGCTCTCCCGCGGCAAGCGCGAACGCGTCGAGGAGGCCTTCCGCAGCGGCAAGGGCTTCAACGACCCCAACGTGCTGTCCTGCACGCCCACCCTGGAGATGGGCATCGACATCGGCGACCTGTCCGCCGTCGTCCTCGGTGCCCTGCCGCGGCGGCCTGCCAACTACGCCCAGCAGGCGGGCCGGGCTGGACGCCGTACCGGCAACGCCTTCCTGCTGACCATCCCCGACCGCTCCCGCCGCGACCTGTACTTCCTCGACCGGCCACGCGACATGATCGACGGCCGGATCGTGCCGCCCGGTTCGTACCTGTCAGCCATCGAGATCCTGCGCCGCCAGTACACCGCCCATCTCCTCGACCTCGCGGCGCGCGGCCGGCTGCTGCGCGAGGACGGCAGACCGCTCGCCGCACTGCCGCGCCGCGTCGACGAACTGTTCGGTCCCTCCGGTTACCTAGCCGACTTCACCGAGGCCGCCCTCGCCCACGGCGAGGAACTCGTCGCGGGCTTCCTCGCGCTGTTCCCGACCGGCGTGAGTGAGACTGCCAAGGAGGAGCTGAAGAAGTACGCGGTACGGGGCATCCGCAGCGCGATCGAGAAGGCCGAGCGCGAGTGGGAGCGCGAGAACCAGAAGCTGCGCACCCGTATCCGTACCATCCGCTCCGCGATCGACGAGCTCAAGGAAGGTGACGACGATCAGGCCCGCACGAAGGCGGAGCTGGAGGCCGAACTGGGCGCCATCTCCAAGCAGGGCGCCGCACGTCAGCGTCAGCCCGCCCAGACCGTGCTGTGCGATCTCGGCCTGTTGCCCAACTACGCCCTCATCGACGCCACGACCACCCTCGACGCCACCGTCTTCTGGCCCGAGGGCACCACGCCCGAGGGGCGTCCCCGCTACCAGTCGAAGTCGTTCTCCTACGGGCGTCCGCGCGGCTTCGCCCTGTCCGAACTCGCCCCCGGCAACACTTTCTACGCCGAGGGTTACAAGCACCGCATCACCGGCATCGACATCGTCACCGGCCGGGACCAGGACTGGCGCCACTGGCGCTTCTGCCCCTCGTGCGGCTATGTCCGCACCGAGGACGCCGAGACCGATATGACGCCCTGCCCACGCTGCGGGGAGGCGGACATCGCCGACTCCGGTTGTCTGTGGCAGATCGTCCAGCCCAGTGTCGTCACAGCCCGCGACAAGCGTGAGGACGCCAGGATCGGCGACGAGAGCGACGACCGCGATCACCGCTTCTACTCGGTCGTCGACATGGTCGACATCGATCCCCAAGACTTCGCAGTGGGCAAGTCCTGGCGGCACACCAAGGAGATTTTCGGCGTCGACTACACCCGCAGGGCTGTCATCCGCCGCGTCAACACAGGACCGCTCAGCGTCGGCGCCCAGGACAACGACCAGCTCGCCGGGCGGCCCATACGTATCGCGCCGTTCCATGTGTGCACCGCCTGCGGGGCCGCGAGCGCCGACGGCCGTCCGGTTTTCGACGACGACCGCGATGCCGTGGACAACTCCGCCAACCGCCAGCGCGAACTCAAGCACCACACCCCGTGGTGCCCGCTGCGGCGCGGCAAGAAGGGCGTACCCCAGGAACCGGTCCTGCTCGCCCACGAGCTGGAGACCGAAGCGCTGCGCATCCTGCTGCCCGCGGCGACCGTGCTCGTCGACGAGAAAGTCCACTCCTTCCAGGCGGCCTTGCGCCTTGGCGTGGACGATGCCTTCGGCGGTGACCCGCAGCACCTCGACACCACCCTCGCCACCATGCCGGACCGTGACACCGCGGAAAAGCGGCACTTCCTCGTCCTGTACGACCGCCTTCCGCACGGCACCGGCTACCTCGACCGGCTCACCGACCCCGCGAACTTCCGGCAGGTACTCGAAGGGGCGCGCCGGCTCCTCGTGGAGTGCCCCTGCGAAGGGGAAGGCGGTCCGGCCTGCCACCGCTGCCTGTACCGCTACGCCGACGAACAGCACATCGAGCGCGTCTCCCGCCAGGCCGCCCTGGAGATCCTCGACGAGCTCCTCGGCACCGAGACCGACGCCTGGGACACCAAGCCGGTCGGCAACACCGACCAGATCGGGCTGGACGGACAGGTCGAGTCCGACCTCGAAGCACGCTTCCTGAAGGCCCTGCGCGGGTGGGCCGGACAGCGCGCCGACGCCGTGCTGGAGGAGAGCGGCGACAACAGTGCCTATCTGCGTCTGGACGAGGTCGGCACCGTGCACGGGTGGCGTCTGACCGCCCAGCGCAACGAGGGTTACACCCGTACCGACTTCACCTTCGAACGCACCGACGGGCCCAAGCAGAAGATCACTGTCTATCTCGACGGACACCGCTTCCACGCCACCCGGCGTCACAACCGGCTCGCCGGAGATGCCGACAAACGCAATCGGCTCCGGGCCGAGGGGCGTACCGTCTTCCAGCTCACCTGGGACGACCTCGACACCTTCGAACGACTCACGAACACGTCCGAGTCGTCGGCGGACCGGGAGCCGGCCGAGCCGGTCTGGCCGCCCTACCCAGCCAGTGCGCAGGACCTAGCCAAGCAGCTCTACGCCGACCGTGGTGGTGACGACCTCGCCTCCACCGCCTTCACCGACCCGATGAGCATGCTGCTCGCCTACCTGCGCAGCCCCGACGACGCTGCCTGGGGCAGGCGGGCGGCGGCCGTGGTGGGCGGGCTCCTCGGAACCGGCCAGGAGATTCTCGTCGACAACGGCACCCCCGGCCAGACTCGCCAGATACTCGACCTCCTCCTCAGCGCCTGGGGCCGCGCCGACGGCATCGATCCGGCACCTGTCCAGGGCACGGGCACGCTCAACCTGTTCCAGACCTGCGACCAGTCCGGCCTGCCCGTCGCCTTCCTGGTCGACGGGGCCACCGGCCACTGGACCGCCCTGGCGTGCCTCGACGACACCGAGCCCGACCAGCTCGGCACACTCGAGCACAAGGCGCGCTGGCGCGCCTGGCTCCAGTGGTGCAACATCCTGCAGTTCCTCGCCCACGACGGCGGTGACGGCGTCCAGCTGACCACCGCAACCGCGGGCCGCTTCGACACCTCGATCCTCAAGGCCTTCGGCGGTGTCGGCGAACTCGAGTCCCTCGTTGCGCGGTACGGCACCGGCGCACCCGCGCCACAGCCCGTGCCCGCGGAGGTGTCCCCTGCAAAGGCGTCCAACGACACACCCCTCGAAGCGGCGCTGCGGGATCTGCTGTGGGACCGGGAAATCCTCGTATACCTCGACGAGGACGAACCCGACGCTCCCCTCACCCGCCTCGCCCATGCCTTGGCCGACGGCGGCAAGAAGGCCCCCGCATACGGCTACGAGCTCGGCGAACGCCGTTGGCTCGCCGACTTCGCCTGGGACCGCGGCGACCTGCGGATCGCCGTCATGGCCGAGCCGTACGACCAGGAGGACGACGAGAGCGAGAAGACCTGGCGCGCCTACCGCGACGCCGGATTCACCATCCGCTCGGCCGACGACTGGCTCGCCGATCTCGACGCTCTCCTGGCCACTCTCCCCAACGCCACCGCCCACCCCGCCTCCGACGAACAGAGTGCCGCACGATGACCGCACGCCTCAGCCTCTACCAGAAGGCCGAAAACGAGCTCTACAAGATGGACTCGTCGGTCAAGACGAAGTTCTACGACTTCTGTCACCAGTTCCGCCGCGACCCCGATCACCCGAGCCTCGATCTCAAGCCTCTCAAGGGCGACGGCCGCATCTTCCGCGCCAAGATCGACCGCTCGTACCGGGCCCTTCTCGCCCGGGCCGGTGTCAGCGCCGACGGCGTGCAGCAGTGGCTGATCGTCGCCGTCCGCCACCGCAAGGACGTCTATGAAGAGCTCAGCGTCGCCATCAACCGGATCACCGGTGAAATCGAGTTCGTCGACCTCGGTGTAGTCGGCCAAAGTGTCCTTCAGCGGGCGGGACTCCAGCTCACTCCGGCCCCGGACGAGCAAGCCGCACCCGCGGCGGAGCCCACGCCCGCGCCGGTCGTGGCAGATCAACCGCCCACCCCTGCCGAACCACTTCTCGTCGGCTGCACCCCTGAGGACCTGCGCCGGCTGGGTGTCGCCGACGCCCTCATCGACCTCGCCCTCACCGTCACGACCGATGAGGAACTCGACCAACTCATCGCCGGTGCCCCGCGTCTGACCGCCGAGGTCCTCACCGGGCTCGGCTCCGGCATGTCCGTCGAGGAAGTCGAACGCGAGATCACCCAGCCTGCTTCCACCGAACTCGAACCTGGCTTCGAGAACGACATGGCGGCAGCCCTGACTCGCACCGCGGTCACCACAGTCGACGACGACATCCGCAACGTCCTCGCCGAGGGCGACTTCCGCGCCTGGAAGGTCTACCTCCACCCCACCCAGCGCAAGATCGTCGATCGGAACTACAGCGGTCCCGCCCGCGTCAGCGGTGGCCCCGGCACCGGCAAGACCATCGTCGCCCTGCACCGCGTCGCCCGTCTCGCCGCCGCTCTGCCACCCGGCCACGGCAAGCCGATCCTGCTGACGACCTACACCAAGAACCTCACCGCCGACCTGCGCTCCCGGCTCACCTCGCTCATGGATCCGGCGCTGCTGAGCCGGGTCGACATCAAGCACATCGACCAGCTCGCCCAGAGCGTCCTCAACGAGAACTCGGCCCCTGGCTCTCAGCGCAGCCTGATCACCGATGACGCGGCCCTGGACGTGCTGCGTGAAGTCCTCTTCGAACACGACGAGCAGCGCTGGGACGCCGAGTTCCTCTTCGACGAATGGGAACAGATCGTCCTCGGCCAATCCCTTGCCACCCGCCAGGACTACTTCAAGGCCCGCCGCGCCGGTATGGGGCGCGCTCTCAGCCGTCCCGAACGCGCTGTCATCTGGAAACTACTCGACCAGTTCACCCTGCGCCTGAACGGACTGGGCCGTGAGACCTGGGCGCAGGCCGCCGAGCGGGCGGCCCGCTACGAGATGGAACGCGCCCGCAAGATCCAGCTCCGGGCCGAACGCAAGAGGGACATCGGTGGTGGCGACCTGACCCACCTCGACGACAACAGCTCCGCGATACGCTACCTGCGTCACCGCTACCGGCACATCGTCGTCGACGAGGCTCAGGACCTCAGCCCCGCCCACTGGAAGATGCTGCGTGCCATGGTCGCCCCCGGCTCGAACGACCTGTTCATCGCCAGCGACACCCACCAGCGGATCTATGACCGGCAGGTCACCCTGTCCACAGTCGGCATCAACATCCGCGGCCGTTCCTCGAAACTTACCCTCAGCTACCGCACCACCCAAGAGATCCTCGATCAGGCCGCCAAGGTCGTCCGCGGAGTCACCTACGACGACCTCGACGACGGTACCGAGA
Source organism: Streptomyces barkulensis (assembly GCF_002843305.1). Lineage (GTDB taxonomy): Bacteria > Actinomycetota > Actinomycetes > Streptomycetales > Streptomycetaceae > Streptomyces > Streptomyces barkulensis. The sequence goes on along the minus strand of NZ_PGSG01000004.1, from coordinate 6,370 downwards.
CCCTCAACGGCTACCACTCCCTGCTGCACGGCCCGGCCCCCGAGTACGTTGCCTGCGACGACTGGACCGACGAGATCACCCAGCTCGCCGAGGCCCTCAAGAGGTGGCGCGAGGAAATCATGCACCCCGCCGAGGACGGCACCGTACGTGACCCCAGCGGCACCATGGCGGTCTGCGTCGCCGACGGCGACATGGCCGGCCGCGTCGCCGCCGACCTGGAGCTCAAGCACGGCATCACCACGGCCACCCTCACCAAGGACGGCCCACAGGGCAGCGGCGAGGTCCACATCGGCACGATGCACCGCTTCAAGGGGCTCGAATACCAGAAACTTGCGGTCGTCGGCGCGAGCGCCGGCATCCTCCCGCGCACTGCAGTTGTCGAGAAATACGAGACAAGCGACCCCAAGCGGTACGAACGCGAACTCAAGAAGAGCCGTAACCAGCTCTTCGTTGCCACCACGCGAGCCCGCGACGCGTTGCGCATCTCGTGGCACGGCAGGCCTAGCCCCCTCCTGCCCTTGCAGGGGCAGAAAGGCTCTGGCCTCGGTAAATAGGGAGCGGCAGACGAGGCGGGCTGTACGTGGGCGCCGGAAAACACCGCACCGCTGGACACATGGGCCAGGCGGCTGCCGTACTTCACGGCAGCCATCGCCAGGCGGACTGGGCCTTCAGTCGTGACCGCCCAATCGGCACCGCCGCTCGACGCAATGACGACGACGCGCGGCTTCACCTCCGCCATGACTGCTTCGATGCGGCTGCGGTCCCGCAGGTCCAGCGGGTGCCAAGCGATATCTGAAGCGCTGCCGGGCCTGGATGAGAAGGTCGCGGCCGCCGCATGTCCTGCCGATCTCGACTGACGGATCGGCTCAGTGCCGAGGAAGCCACTTGCGCCGACAACCAGGATTGTCATGGGGCGCCAGCGTAGGCCCGGGGCCGTGGCGGAGTTCGGCGCGCAGATTCTCCGGCCGGTGACGCCTCAAAAGGCGAGCGGACGTCCGGCTCGGGTCAGGCGGGCGACGGTGTTCCAGCTCATGGGCTCCCGTGTCCCGCACACGCCACGTACGCCCTTACAAGCCATCTCATTTGGCGAGTCGGCGGTAGCGGATGAGGGTGCAGGCGATGCTGGTGAAGGCCAGGAAGTGTTCGGCTTTGCGTTCGTAGCGGCGGTGGAGTCGACGGCAGCCGGCCGACCAGGACACTGTTCTCTCGACCACCCATCGGCGGCGGCCGAGTCGTTGTGAGGAGTCGACGCCCTTGCGGGCGGTGCGGTGGCGGATGCCGCGAAGTCGGAGCCATCGCCGCAGGTGGTCGTAGTCGTAGCCCTTGTCGGTGTGCAGTTTCGCCGGACGCCGACGGCGTCGCCCGCGACGTGAGCGAATGGGCGGGATACCGCGCACGAGCGGGACGAGGGCCTGGCTGTCGTGGGTGTTGGCTCCGGAGATGCCGACCGAGAGGGGCAGACCATTCCGGTCGGTGATCAGGCGGGCCTTCGAGCCGTACCTGCCCCGATCGACAAGAATCAGGCCGGTCAGCTCCCCCTTTTCATCGCCCGCATGGTCACCGAGTCGATCGCGCAGCGGGTCCAGTCCAGCTCGCCGCGGGCGCCGAGCTCGTCCAGCACCAGGCGGTGCAGCCCGGCCCACGCCCGCGCCCGGCTCCACTCGGCGAACCGCCGGTGCGCGGTTGCCCCGGACGGACCGAACGACGCAGACGGCAGCTGTTGCCAGGTACATCCCGAGGTGGTCACGAAGATGATCGCGGCCAGCACCTCCCGGTCACCGTGTCGGCGGCGGCCGCCGCCCTGCGGTCGTGTCGGAGCGGGCGGTACCACCCGCTGGAACAGCTCCCACAGGTCATCCGGCACCAGTCGTTCCACGATCGTCACGTCCGCAGACTAACGACTACACCAAATGAGATGACCTGTAAAGGCTGTCCTGTAACCGCTGATTGCGGCAGGCGCCGGGCTGTTTGTCTGTGCTGGGCGCCATTGAGCAGGCGCGGGGCGCGGGCGTTGTCAGTGGGCGAAGGCACACTGACGGCATGAGCGTCTCTTCGTCCACCGCAGCCGACGCGTCCCACACCTCTCTTGTCTGGGTGGAGTCGATGAGCGAACCTTTGATCGTCATCCCCGTCTCCGCTCTGGCTGCATGGCGCGGATGCACGCAGACCGGGGCCATCGTGGGAGACGCCACCGCTGCAGACGACTACGACCGGGCCTGCGCGGTGGACGGTCTGGCCGGTGTGATCACCGTTGGCTGTCAAGGGACAGTAGGAGTCCCCCGCTCGCGGACAGTTGATCTCCCCACTGATGGACACTGAAAGTCCCCGGTGGACAGTTGATCTCCCCGCTTGTGGGTCAGCCGAGGGGGACGATGCCTCGGCCGGTAGTGGCCTCGGAAAGACGGTGGCTGTCGCCCTGCGTGACGACGACGTGGGCGTGATGCAGGAGTCGGTCGACGGTCGCGATGGCGAGGGTCTTGGGCATAATCTCGTCAAATCCCGATGGATGAAGATTGCTGCTGACGGCCAGACTCCGCCGCTCGTAAGCAGCATCGACCAGACGGTAGAAGCCCTCGGCTGCGTCCGGCGAGACGGGCAGAAGCCCGATGTCGTCAACGATGATCAAGTCGGTCCGGGTGGTCCGACTGATGGCCTTCGAGACGGAGTCGTCGACGCGGTGACGGCGGATCAGAGCTCCGAGGTCCTCGATGGTGAACCAGGCGACCGTCATCCCGGCGTCGAGGGCCAACTGGCCGAGTGCCTCGCTGAAGTGCGATTTCCCCGTCCCCGAGGGGCCGACGACGCAGAGATTCTCGCGTCGGCCGACCCATTCCAGGGTCCGCAGCGCGGACTGTGTCGGGATGGGGATCGAGGACGCCTCCTCGTTCCAGATGTGGAAAGTCTTGCCGGTCGGGAAGGCAGCGCGGGTGCGGCGTGTGCGGAGGTTGGCCGCGTCGCGGCCGGCGGCTTCTTCCGCCAGCAGGGCCCGGACGGTCTCGGCGGGATCCCAGCGTTGGGCCTTCGCGGTGGGGATGATCTCCGTCATTGCCCGGCGGATGTGCGGCAGCTTCAGTCGCCGGGTCAGCGCGATCGCCTCGTCGAACGCGGCGCCGGACGTTGCGGCGACCACCGAAGCGGGTGCTTGCATGCGGGGCAGCGTCGCGGCGGGTTGGGCAGGGCTGTCGTTCATGAAACTGCTCTTTCCAGGTCGAGGCCGGTGCGGGATGCCCGCCGGCCAGGTGATGATGGTGCTGTCATGGGGGCAGATAGGTTGCCCGGATGGCTGACACTGACCCCCTGGTGCCTGTCCTCGCCGGACTCGTCGTCGATGTCGTCTGGTTCCTCGACAACTGCGAGGACGACGAGGTCGACCCCGACTCCGCGGTGAAAATGATGGAGAGCGTCGCCTGGGTGCTGGGGCGGCTGCCGCAGGACCAGCGCGACCGGTTCCTGACCGTCCTCGCGGACCTGGCCGAGGCCGAGCAGGACGCGGGACGACGGGAGTTCCTGGAGGCTTTCCCGTTCTCCTGCGGCCTGGTCGACGAGGAGCCCGAGGGCTCAGGTCGAGCCGAAGCCTGACCAGGCCGAGGTGCCCGGCTGCAGGCTGTGGGTCTCGCTGTGGCGGATCGGCTCGGAGTGGCGTGCTCATCCTGGTGGTCCAGGATCGACAGCAGGTCGCCCTCGGCGAACCGTCCGACCGTCGCGGCGGTGCCAAGAGCGCGGTCGACGTCGGTGGTGCCGTAGAGCTTGGCGAGCGCGACCGCGTCGGTCATCTTCGCTCTGATCCGGCGGACACCGGTCACCGCGGCCTCGACCAGCCAGGCCGCCGCCCCGGGGCCGATCGCCAGGAACCGGGCCTCGGCCGGGTTCGTCGGCTTCGGCGTGCGCTCGCCGCGCGGGGCGTCGGGATAGTGCTCATCCGCGATCCGCGGACTGCCCGGCATCGAGCGCGGGTGGCGAGCGACCTCGACCGCGCTGCCTCCGGTCATCGCGGTGACGATCAGCTCGTCGCCGTGGAATCGGACCCAGACGCGCTCGTCGACGAGCTGGTGCGGGAACGAGTAGCGGACCGACTCGACCGAGATGGTGGAGTCCTTCGACCCGGCGGGTTTCACCGAACGCGGTGGTGAACGGCTGCTCGGGAACCGGGTGCAGCCTCGGCCGTTCCTCGGCCAGCAGTTCGGCCGGGATTCGGCGGGTCTCGCGGTGGATCCGGCCGTTCACCTCGGCCATGAAGTCCTCGCAGACCTCCTGGAGTTCGGCGAAGTCCACGTACTCGGTTCGCAGGTTGACCGCGGTGGGGACCAGGTCCCGCTTCGCGATCCGGACCGTTGCCTCCGTTCCTCCCTTCGAGGCCGGGTCAGCCGGCATGCACGACCTGACGACCGTGCCGTAGTAGCGGGCGATCGGCACCAGCTCGGGGTTGCGGACCGCGATCCGGGCCACGTGCTCGACCGTGACGGTCTTCTCGTTGTCGGTCAGGCAGTAGGTCGGGGCCCCGCCCAGCTGCCGGAACGTCGTGTCCAGGCAGGCCGCCACGGTGGGCAGGGTCTTGTCGAGGACCGGGATGACCACCCGGAAGCGGGACCAGGCCAGCCACGCGCACCACAGGCTGGTGCGTCTGCCGTCGATGCGTGGGCCCTCGCCCCAGTCCCACTGCAGCCACATCGCCGGTTCGGGTATCCACGGCCGGAAGACCCTGCGGTTCCCGGCCCGTTAGGATTCCTTCGACGCGGCGACGGCCCGGCGCGTGGTGCGGTCGGTGCCGGTGAAGCCCATCGCCGCGATCTTCTTGTGAACAGCGTCGGCGCCGACCCCGCCGCGGGACCGTTCGACCAGTTCCTCGACCTTCGGCAGGAAGTCGTCGATCAACTTCGACCGCACCGCCCGCTCGGTCGGGTCGACCCCCTGCCCGCGCAGCTGCACGTATCGACGCACGGTGTGGTGGTCGCAACCGGCCAGCTCGGCCGCCTTCCGGTAACTTCCAGTGAGGTCGTAGGCCTCAAGAATCTCCATGATCTCCTCATCGCTCTTCACCCCGCCCACTGTGCGTTATGGGCTGGGTGTGAGCTGCCCCGAGTTTCGTAGAGTCCGCGATCGTGTGATCAAGCGGTCTGCGGGACTTCCTCCAGGTACGCCCAGTACGTCTGCTCGTACTCGTCGGGCGGCACGTAGCCCAGGGCGGAGTGGAGTCGTTCACCGTTGTACCACGCGACCCACTGGAAGACGGCCCGCTCGACCTGGTCGAAGTCCCGCCATGGCCCCTGATGTTCGATCAGTTCGGCTTTGAACGTGCCGTTGAGGGCCTCGGCCATCGCGTTGTCATAACTGTCCGCGACGGACCCGACCGACGCCGAGGCACCGACCTCGGCGAGACGTTCCGTGTACCGAATGGATACGTACTGCGACCCGCGGTCGCTGTGATGGATGAGATCGGCGTCCTTCTTGATCCTCTGCCGCCACAGCGCCATCTCCAGTGCGTCCAGCGGCAGGTCCGTGCGCAGGTGCGTGGCGGCCTGCCAGCCCACGATCCGGCGTGAGTACGCGTCCAGGACGAACGCGACGTAGACCCACCCCGACCAGGTGCGGATGTAGGTCAGGTCCGCCAGCCACAGCTGGTTGGGCCGCTCGGCGGTGAAACGGCGGTTGACCAGGTCCGGCGGGCGCGGCGCGGCCGGCTCGGGGACCGTGGTGCGGCGGCGCTGCCCGCGGATGACGCCCTCGATGCCGAGCTCGCCCATCAGCCGCTCGACCGTGCAGCGGGCCACCGTGTGTCCGGCGCGGACCAGGGCGCGGGTGACGCGGCGTGCGCCGTAGGTGCGCCCGGAGTCCTCCCACGCGGCTGTGACCAGCGGGATCAGTTCTTCGTCGCGCAGGCGTCGGGCCGACTTCGGCCGCGTCTTGCGCGCGAAGTACGTCGACGGCGACACATCCAGCACCCGGCAGACGGGATCGACCCCGAGGCCCTTGTCGCGCAGGTGGTCGATCACCTGCTCGGCCTCGTCCGGGGACGGTCGATCTCCTGGGCAAAAAACACCGAGGCGGCCTTCAGGATCTCGTTGGCCCGCCTCAACTCGGCGTTCTCCTTGCGGAGTTCCTTCAACTCGTCGCGCTCGGCGGTCGTCAGCCGGTCGTCACGCTCGCCGGCGTCCGCCTCGGCCTGGCGGACCCAGGACCGCAGGGCTTCCTTGTGGATGCCGAGGTCGCGGGCGACGTGGGCCACAGGGCGGCCGGTCGCGCGGACCTCGCGCACCGCCCGCTCACGCAGCTCATCGGGGTACTTACGGGGTGCTGGCATTGCTCGTGGTTCTCCTTACGCCTGGAAGCGTAACCCAGGCTTGAGGGACTCCACGAAGATCAGTACAGCTCA
>NZ_PGSG01000003.1 GCF_002843305.1 Streptomyces barkulensis | reverse complement strand
GAGCTGGGCCCCGGCGAGGCCCTGGTGGCGGTCATGGCCTCCTCGGTGAACTACAACTCGGTGTGGACCTCGATCTTCGAACCGGTGCCCACCTTCGGCTTCCTGGAGCGCTACGGCCGCACCTCGGAGCTGGCCAAGCGCCACGACCTGCCGTACCACATCATCGGCTCCGACCTGGCCGGCGTGGTGCTGCGCACCGGCCCCGGCGTCAACGCCTGGCAGCCCGGCGCCGAGGTCGTCGCCCACTGCCTGTCGGTGGAACTGGAGAACGCCGACGGCCACAACGACACCATGCTCGACCCCGAACAGCGCATCTGGGGCTTCGAGACCAACTTCGGCGGCCTGGCCGAGATCGCCCTGGTCAAATCCAACCAGCTCATGCCCAAGCCCGCCCACCTGTCCTGGGAGGAAGCCGCCGCCCCCGGCCTGGTCAACTCCACCGCCTACCGGCAACTGGTCTCCCGCAACGGCGCCGCCATGAAACAGGGCGACAACGTCCTCATCTGGGGCGCGAGCGGCGGCCTGGGCTCCTACGCCACCCAGATGGCCCTGGCCGGCGGCGCCCACCCCATCTGCGTGGTCTCCTCCCCTCAGAAGGCCGACATCTGCCGCGCCATGGGCGCCGAGTCGATCATCGACCGCAACGCCGAGGACTACCGCTTCTGGAAGGACGAGCACACCCAGGACCCCCGCGAATGGAAGCGCTTCGGCAAGCGCATCCGCGAACTCACCGGCGGCGAGGACGTGGACATCGTCTTCGAGCACCCGGGCCGCGAGACCTTCGGCGCCTCCGTCTACGTCACCCGCAAGGGCGGCACCATCACCACCTGCGCCTCAACTTCCGGCTACATGCACAGCTACGACAACCGCTACCTGTGGATGAGCCTCAAGCGCATCATCGGCTCCCACTTCGCCAACTACCGCGAGGCCTGGGAGGCCAACCGCCTGATCGCCAAGGGCAAGATCCACCCCACCCTGTCCAGGACGTACTCCCTGGCGGAGACCGGCCAGGCCGCCCACGACGTGCACCGCAACGCCCACCAGGGCAAGGTCGGCGTGCTGTGCCTGGCCCCCGAGGAGGGCATGGGCGTGCGCGACACCGAGACGCGGGCCAAGCACCTCGACGCCATCAACCGCTTCCGCCCGCCCGGCACCGCACCGAAGTGAGCGTCATGAGCCACCGGGGCTACCCGAAAGGTGAAGATTCGTTGGAATCCGCTGCATTCCCACAGTCCGGCGTCCAGGGCGCCGGCGGCGCCCCCGGAGTCCTCGGCCCCGCCTCCTTCTACCGCGACGGGGGAGCGCGCGCCATCATGCGTGCGGCGAACTTCCCCGACGAACTGCTGCCCTTCCTCCAGATGGAAGGACTCGCCGCGATGGATGCCGTCTGCCGGCACGAGTGCGACAGCCTGGTCGAACTCGGCTGCTACGACGGCCGCGCCCTGGAAGTGGCCCGGGCGGCCGGCGTCCGCTACCTGGGTGTGGACGTGAACCGGGGCGCGATCGACTCGCTGAACCGCCGCATCGGGGACGAGGGCCTGGGCGACCGGGCCCGCGCCGTACTCGGCGACGCCCTGCACTGCGAGGAGTGGTCCTCCGAGGTGACCGGTGAGCGTCCGCTGCACCTGCTGCCGTTCAACCTGGTGGGCAACTTCACCGAGCCCGAGAAGGTCCTCGCGGGCGTCGGCGGCCTCGGCGGCCTCGCCCTGATCTCGGTGTTCAACGAGGAACCGTGGACCACCGAGGTGCGCCGCGCGTACTACACCGCCTGCGGCATCGGCATCGTGGAGGAGGTCCCCGGACCGTACGGAGGCGTCCTGTTCCGCGGCGACCAGGGCTTTCGCTCCCAGTCGTTCAGCAGCCGCGGCGTGGCGGACCTGCTGAGCGCCACCGGTGCCGCCACCGTGCGCGAGAGGACCCACAGGCTCGGACGCTGCATCACCGTGCGCCTCGCCTGAGACCCCGGAAGGATCCGCGCCCCGGCCTGCCGCAGGCCCTCCCCCCTTCCGGGAGGGCGGACGCGGTGCACGCGGGGTGCACCGCCCCTTACCGTGGGGGATGCCGTGCCCGCCGGCACGGCCCGCAAGCACGAACACGGCCGCGCCCCGGTGCGCCCACGACGGAAACAGGAAGCGATCCCGTGACGAACAGCCAGCAGCTCAAGCCCGAGACCGGCGCCGACAGCTTCTTCGCGACCGACATCCGGGTCGGCCGCGTCCTGTCGGTGGAGGAGTTCCCCGAGGCCCGCAAGCCCGCCTACAAGATCAAGGTGGACTTCGGCCCGGCGGGAGTGCTGCAGACCAGCGCCCAGGTCACCAACTACCCGGCCGAGGACCTCAAGGACCGCCTGGTGGTGGGCGTCATCAACCTGGGCAGGAAGCGCATCGCGGGATTCACCAGCGAGTTCCTGATCCTGGGCTCCTACGACGCCGAGGGCGCCGTCCACCTGCTGTCACCCGAGCCCCAGGCGTCCCCCGGCGACCTCGTCGGCTGACGTACCCCTCCCCACGAAAGGAGCGCCGCGCCCCGTGCACGGCCCTGACGACGGCACCTGGATCCGCCGCTTCCATCCCCGGCCCGACAGCGGTGTCCGGCTGGTCTGCCTGCCGCACGCGGGAGGCTCGGCGAGCTTCTTCTTCCCGCTCTCGCAGGCCATGCCGCCCTTCGTGGAGGTCCTGGCCGTCCAGTACCCGGGCCGGCAGGAGCGCCGCGGTGAACCCGCCGTGGACAGCGTCCCCGAACTCGCCGACCGCGTGTTCGAGGCACTGGCGCCCTGGGCGGACCGGCCGCTGGCCCTCTTCGGGCACAGCCTGGGCGGCATGGTCGCGTTCGAGGTGGCACGCCGCTTCGAGCGGCAACCGGGCACGGCCGCGGCACTCCTGTTCGCCTCCGCGTGCCGCGCCCCTTCGGTGCCGCGGCACCCGGAGAAGGGGTGGGTGCACCTGAAGGACGACGCCGGCCTCGTCGAGGAGCTGGTGTCCCTCGGCGGGACCGACCCCCGCCTCTTCGCCGACCACGAGTTCCTCTCCATGGTGCTGCCCGCCGTCCGGGCCGACTACCGCGCCGCCGAGCGGTACGTCCGCGAGCCGGGCGAGCCGCTGCGCTGCCCCGTCGTCGCCCTCACCGGCGACAGCGACCCCAGGGTGGGCGACGCCGACGTGAAGGCGTGGGAGGAGGCGACGGAGGGCACCTTCGACCTGCTGTCCTTCCCAGGCGGCCACTTCTACCTCAACGGCCGCCACCGGGAGGTGGCGCGGGCCGTCTCGGAGCGTCTGCGCGACTGCGCCGGCGAGCCCCCGCCGCCGGGCGGGTGACCGGCACGGGCGGGTGACCGGCACGGGCGGGTGACCGGCACGGGCGGGTGACCGGCACGGGCGAGGCCGGTCACCCCGCGCCGGCCTCCCCCTCGGCCTCCTGCTCCGCCTCCCGTTCCGCCTCGGCCTCCCTGGCCTCCGCCGCGTCCGCGTCGGCCTTCGTACGGTGCACCGCGCCGTGCGGGTGCTCGGGCGGGGCGTAGAGGGAGTACAGCTTCAGCGGCTCCTCGCCGGTGTTGACCACGTTGTGCCAGGTCCCGGCCGGAACGAGGACCACCCAGTCGTCGACGACCTCCCGGTCGAAGGACATCCGGTCCCTCTCCGGCCCCATCAGCACCCGGCCCCGCCCGGCCTCCACCCGCAGGAACTGGTCGCGGTCGATGTGCATCTCCAGGCCGATCTCGCCGCCCGGCTCGATGCTCATCACCGTCAGCTGGAGGTTGGTGCCGGTCCACAGGGTGGTGCGGAAGCGGTCGTTGGTCAGGGTCGCCTGCTCGATGTCCAGCGCGTGGGGGCGCGGCCCGTGGTCCCTGAACGCCTCGGAGCTCATGGGAGGTACTCCTTTTCCGTCGCGTACCGGCATTATCGGCGGCGACCGGCGCCGGGACGGGGACCGCCGTTCCGGCGCGCGTACGGCGGCGGCGCGGACGCGTACCCGGACACGCACCCTGGCCGTCAGGCCATCAGCTCCTTGAGCTCGCCGGTCTCCAGCACGATCCCCACCGGGTCGGGCAGCCGCAGCTCCTCGCCGAGGCCGGCCGTGGTGTGGACGTCCCGGTAGCGGCCCTTCTCCGGGTTGGAGTGCACGACCAGCTCATGGCGCTCGCGGTCCACCAGCAGATACACCGGGATACCGGCCGCCGCGTACCCGTCGGGCTTCTCGGTACGGTCCCTGCCGGGCCGGGTGGAGGTGACCTCCACGGCCATCAGCACACCGGCGGGGTCCGACCACTCGCCACGCCCGGCGAAGTACATCTCCGGGGCCAGCACCCCGTCCGGCCGGGCCCGGCCACTTCCGTACTCCTCCACGATGAGCCCCTGCTCCGGATACAGATACAGCTCGGGCCGCTGCACCATGCACCGCTTGAGCAGCCACCTGATGATCTCTCCGTGATCCCCGTCCGGCACCGGCTTGACCCTCAGCTCTCCACGTACGAATTCCAGCTTCACCGTCTGCGGGGCGGCGGCTTCGAGCTGCTCGAACTCCTCGACGCTCATCTGCGCGGAGCCGTTCGTCTGTGCGGACCGATCGATGGCCATGGTCATCACGGATCTCCTTCCGATCTCCACCGTAGCGGCGGCGCCCGCCCCGTGCGCACGGTAACGGCGGGCGCGCGCAGAAGGAGCCGAGAAGTCCGGCCCCACCCGAAAGGGTGAACGAGGTGGTGGGCGGACCGACGCGGCCTCGTCTTCCGCCGCTCCCCCACCGGACGCGGTCACCGCCCGGCCCCGGGCCGGGCGTCGTCCAAGGCGGTGGCGGACGGCTCGTCGGCGGCGGCCTGTGCGGCCTGCACGACCGGGACGGCGCCCGTCGCGCAGGCCGCCGCCCCGATGCCGAGTACGTTCGCGGCGGCGAGGACGGCTCCGGCCACGATGCCGTCCGGCTCCGGCAGGCGGAGAGACCGGGGAGCGCGGGGCACGCGGGGCGCACGGGGGGCGCGGCGGCGGGCGCTCACCCGGCCACCTCCCGGATCGCCTCCGGCTCGGTGGTCCACTCCACACCGCCCCCGACCGGGGCCAGCCACGCCACCGGCGGGCCGCTCCCCGGCCGGAACGCCGATCCCGTGTACACGGCGGTGCCGTCCGGCTCGGGGCAGACCGCCCGCAGCACCCCGGTCCGCCCGGTGGCGGTGTCCAGCACGGTCCGCCCCAGCAGCGGGTGGTCCCGGTGCCCCAGGCCGATCTCCCGCCCGGCCGCCCTCACCGCACGCTCCTGAGGTCGCCGACCTCGGCCCACCAGCGCGGCTCGCGTCTGCCCTCGCACCGCAGCAGAGCCCGCGCCGGGCGGCCCGCACCCTCGGTGTAGACCTTCCCGGAGGCGTCCCGCAGGAGCAGGACCACCGCGACGCGGCCCGTCCCGGTGTCCAGGACCCGTATGCCGACCGCCGGCCAGGAGGACGCTCCGGTGGACGCGGGGCCGCCTGTGGTCGTGGTCATCGTCGTCGTCATCGCCTCGTTCCGGGTCTTTGGGGACCGATCGCCGCCTCCCGCTCGCCTCGGCGGGCCCGCGGCTCCTGTCCCGCCCAGTCAACGGCCGCGTACTGCGGGGGATAAGGAAAAGCCGGAGCCCCGCGGACCGTCCCCAACCGGAAATTTCCCCTCATCGACTTCTACGCAGTGCCTCCGAGTGGCTACTTTGGGTCAGCACAGAGGAACCAGAACCTCAGAAGTCGCATGCTCGAAGCGGGCCTCACCCAGGAGGAGTTGGCCGAGGCCGTCAACTTCCGGCTGCGCGCCGACGGGCACGAGGGCACCGTCAGCGACCGGACGGTGCGCAACTGGCCGGCCGGAAAGACGGTTTGGCCGCATGCTCGGCAGAGGCAGGCTTTAGAAGCGGTGTTCGGTTGCGCCGTCGAGGAGTTGGGCTTCACACCTCCGGCGGGCAGGTGCGGCACCGCACCCTCACCGGAGCAGGAGGAGCCCGTGCGACGCCGTCACTTCCTCACCGCCACCACCGGGACGACCGCCGCAGCCGTCCCCCTGGTCGCCGCCGCCCGGCCGCCCTCCGTCGGCACATCCGACGTGACCCGGCTCCGCGAGGGACTGGAGACCCTGACCACCCTGGACCACACCCGGGGCGGGCACGAGAGCCTGGAACGCGCGGCTCTGTCCGGTGCCGACCAGGCGCTGAAGATGCAGGAGCGGGCAGCCTCCCAGCGCGTGAGGCAACGCCTGTTCGGCGTGGCGGCCGACTACACGGCAGCCGCCGCCTGGTCTGCGATCGATGCCCGCCACCGCAAGCAGGCTCAGCAGTATCTGGATCGCGCGCTGTACCTGTCACGTATGTCCAGGAACCACACTGCGGAGCTGAGGGTGTGGAACTCGTACGCGATGCTGGCCCGTGAGAGCGGGAACTACACGCAGGTCGTGGACGCCGCGCAGGCGGCACAGACCACCGCCGCCGCCCGCCGTGATCCGTTCTTCGCCTCGCTCGCCCACGCCCGCACGGCAACCGGTCATGCCTATCTCGGTGACCGCCAAGCCGCCCTGCGGTCTCTCGGGTATGCCGAAGAGGCCCCGGCCAAGGCCGATCTGCAAGCACCACGGCCGAGTTGGGCCGTCTTCTACGGCCCTGGGGAGTTGTACGGACTCACCTCGATCATTCACGGTCGACTCGGTGATCCGGCCAAGGCCGAGGCCGCCTCTCACAAGGATCTAGCCGCCACTCCTGCCCGGTTCCGCCGCAACCGGGCCATGGGCACGGCGTGGCTCGCCCTGGCTCAGCTCCATCAGCGCGATGTCGAGCAGGCGTGTGCCACCGCCGAGACGGTCTTCGATCTGATGGAGGGCGACCCTCTCCCGGGGAGGATGCGCTCCCTGCTCGGCGACTTCCACCGCGACCTGATCACCACCGCCCCCGACTCCGCCGCCGCGCGGGAGTGGGGCGACCGCCACCGCAACGAATGGACCCTGGCATGACGACCGCCACCGACCTGGACCTGCGTCACTACACTCATGAGGACCTTCCTCGTATCCGGCAGACCCTCCTGGAGGTGCATGCCGACGCCTACGCGGACCAGATGGATGACGAGTTTGTCCAGCGCTTCCCCTGGTTCGTGGACCACTGGGGCGGTAATCCCGGCTTCTCCTGCGTAATCGGCTACGACGGCGACGAACCGGTGGGCTTCGCCTACGGTGCTCCCGCCACCCCCGGCCGCGAGTGGTGGCGGGAGTTCCTGGACCCGGCGCCCGAGGCGTCCCGCACCTTCGCCGTCTCGGAGCTGATGGTGCGCCCGCAATGGCGCAAGACCGGCGCCTCCCGGCTCCTGCACCATGGGCTGCTGGCGAAGCACGACGAGGACCTGGCCGTCCTGCTGGTGGATGTCGAGCACCCCAAGGTGCAGGCCCTGTACGAGTCCTGGGGCTACCGGAAGGTCGGCGAGCGGCAGCCCTTCGCCGACTCCCCGCTCTTCGCGGTCATGCTCGCCGAACTTCCGCTGCCCGACTGATCACCGCGTGCCGCGCAGCCCTGCGCGGCCCACACGTCGCCCAGTGCGCCGAGACCGGCCAGGACGCCGCTCACGGCGGGACGTTCTTCACTCACGCAGGAGACGAGGCAGGGCCGTATGGACAATCCCTTACCCGCGAAGGTCGCCGTCGTCGGTGGCACACGCGGCATCGGCGCCGCGATCACTTCCACGTTCGTGACCTCCGGGGCGGACGTCCTACTGACCGGGCGCAGCGTTCCGGAACACGTACTGGAGACCTTCCGGGAAGCCGGGTGCCGCGCCGGACAGACCGTGGAGGGGCTGGCTCTCGACGTCACCGAGCACGACTTCGCGCACCGGCTGGCCGAGTCCGCCCGGACATCGCTCGGCGGCCTGGACGTACTGTGCCTCAACGCCGGCGTCTTCCCCAACAAGCCGCTGGCGGACATGACGCACGCCGACGTACGCGAGGTCTTCGCCACCAACGTGGAGAGCCAGATACTCGCCGCCGCGGCGTGCGTGCCGCTGCTGCGGGAGTCGGGACGCGGACGGATCGTGCTGACCTCCTCGATCACGGGCCCGCTCACGGGCTTTCCGGGCTGGAGCCACTACGGCGCGAGCAAGGCCGCGCAGCTGGGTTTCATGCGTACGGCCGCGCTGGAACTCGCCCCGTACGGCATCACCGTGAACGCGGTGGCTCCCGGCAACGTGATGACCGAGGGGCTCGAGGAGTTGGGTGAGGCCTACCTCGCCCAGATGGCAGCGACCGTTCCCCTGGGCCGCCTCGCCCGGCCGCAGGAGATCGCCGACGCGGTGGAGTTCCTCGCCGGCGAACGGGCCTCGTTCATCACGGGGCAGGCCATCACCGTCGACGGCGGCCAGACCCTGCCCGAGTCACCGGAAGCGGTGTTGCCGACCAGCGCCGGTACGCACGCCCCGTCCTGATCCCCTCGGCACTGCGGCCCTGCCGAGGTGCGTCTCCTCCGCTCCCCGACCCGAGCCGCCGGGGAATGTCAGTGGCTCCTGCGACACTCCCCACGGCGGCGCCGTCCGGGTGCCGCCGGAGCGAGGGGGTCGTATGGCCGAGGTAGTGCTGTTCCACCACACGCACGGACTGACGTCCGGAGTGCGGGAGTTCGCGCGGGAGCTGGAGGGGGCCGGTCACACCGTCCATCTGCCGGACCTGTACGAGGGGCGGATCTTCGACGATATGGCGGAGGGCGCGGCGTACGCGCGGGAGGCAGGGTTCGGCACGATCACCGAGCGCGGCCGGGCCGCCGCCGAGGACCTGCCCGGCGAGGTGGTCTACGCGGGGTTCTCCCTCGGTGTCCTGCCCGCGCAGATGCTGGCCCAGACGCGCCCCGGGGCGAAGGGTGCGCTGCTGTTCCACGCCTGCGTCCCGGTCTCCGAGTTCGGCGGCGAGTGGCCGAGGGGGCTGCCGGTGCAGGTGCACGGCATGGAGGCCGACGAGTTCTTCGCCGGGGAGGGCGATCTGGAGGCGGCCCGCGCCCTGGCCCGTACGGCCGACGACGCGGAGGTGTTCCTCTACCCCGGCGACCGGCACCTGTTCGCGGACGGCAGCCTGCCCTCCTACGACCGCGAGGCGGCCGCACTGTTCACGGAGCGCGTGCTGAAGTTCCTCGACCGCGTCGGGTAGCCCAGCGCGGCGGCCGGGATAAGACGAACCTGCGGTGATCGAGGCACAGGACCGGCTGATGACGCTGATGGAAGCGGCCTGACCACGGCATGAGGGAGCACAGGGTGCGAACGCATATGGATGATCGCAAGCAAGAGGTACGCGAGCGGATATGGGCCCTGCTCGACGCGGAAGGCGCCGCACTCGACACGACCACCCATGGCCGTATCCCGAACTTCAGGGGGCCCCTGCCGCCGCGGACCGGCTCGCGAAGCTCCCGGCATGACAGGGCGCGAGGGTGGTCAAGGCCGTGCCGGACAAGGCGCAAGTGCCCGTACGCGCACATGCGCTGTCCGAGGGCAAAACGGTGTTCATGGCGGTGCCCAGGCTCGCCGGCCCTCGCCCCTTCTACCTGCTCGGTCCCGCCGCTCTGCGCGTACCGCCGCACGAGGCGGCCTCGAGCAGGATCGCGGCAACCGTCGCTCCGCAGGTGGACGTCGACGAACTCCGGCCCGTCGACCTGGTGGTGGGCAGCGTCGCGGTGAACCGGGCCGGGGTACGGGTCGGCAAGGGCGCCGGGTACTCCGATCTGGAGTTCGCCTTCCTGGCGGAGGCCGGACTGATCGGCGAGCGGACCGTGGTCGTCTCCACGGTCCACCCGCTCCAGGTCGTGGACGGCGATCTCCCCGCGACGGAACACGACTTCGGAGTGGACCTGATCGTCACCCCGGAGGAGGTCATCTCCTGCCCTTCCCCGCACCGTCCGGCAGGGCTGGTCTGGGAGCACCTGGATCCGGCGAAGATCGCATCCATACCCGCCCTGGCGGCCCGCGCTCCGAGGGGTGGGGAGTGAAAGCGCCGTAAGCCGGTACGGCTAGTCGCTGCTGCCGTCCGTGTAGAGGCAGAAGGGGTGGCCCGCCGGGTCGAGCATCACCCTGACGTTGTCCTGCGGCTGATGGCCGGTCTCCCGTGCGCCCATTTCCAGCGCGTGTGCCACGGCCGCCCGCAGGTCGACGACCTCGAAGTCGAGGTGCATCGTGATCCGCTGAGCGCCTTCCCGAGCCGGCCAGGCCGGGGGAACGTATCCCTCCGAGAGCTGGAAGGCGATGTAGGCCACGCCCTCCGGCGGCGCGACGGCCGCCCCGTCAGCGTCCTGCTTGACGATCTCCCAGCCCAGCAGTTCCGAGTAGAAGCGCGCCAGTGCCCGCGGGTCGGGCGCTTCGAGCACGACGCCCCACCAGTCGTGCCTCGACTTACGAGGAGTGTCGGGCTCGTGGGCCGGTCGTCCGCGCATGCCGACGACAGTACTCCACGGCTGCTTCGCCACCGCGGCTGTACGGGCGGTCTCAGGCGGCGTCGCGGTGACGCTCGGCGTAGGTCAAGGCGAGGAACTGCTCCAGTTCCTCGTCCGACTCGAACGTGTCGGCTGCGAGATCGTCCAGCGAGCGGATCGGCTGGGTGTTCTTCGCTGCCAGCAGTTCCTCGACCGACAGGCGTGGCCGGAGCGGCGGATTGAGCTGCCCCGAGTTTCGTAGAGTCCGCGATCGTGTGATCAAGCGGTCTGCGGGACTTCCTCCAGGTACGCCCAGTACGTCTGCTCGTACTCGTCGGGCGGCACGTAGCCCAGGGCGGAGTGGAGTCGTTCACCGTTGTACCACGCGACCCACTGGAAGACGGCCCGCTCGACCTGGTCGAAGTCCCGCCATGGCCCCTGATGTTCGATCAGTTCGGCTTTGAACGTGCCGTTGAGGGCCTCGGCCATCGCGTTGTCATAACTGTCCGCGACGGACCCGACCGACGCCGAGGCACCGACCTCGGCGAGACGTTCCGTGTACCGAATGGATACGTACTGCGACCCGCGGTCGCTGTGATGGATGAGATCGGCGTCCTTCTTGATCCTCTGCCGCCACAGCGCCATCTCCAGTGCGTCCAGCGGCAGGTCCGTGCGCAGGTGCGTGGCGGCCTGCCAGCCCACGATCCGGCGTGAGTACGCGTCCAGGACGAACGCGACGTAGACCCACCCCGACCAGGTGCGGATGTAGGTCAGGTCCGCCAGCCACAGCTGGTTGGGCCGCTCGGCGGTGAAACGGCGGTTGACCAGGTCCGGCGGGCGCGGCGCGGCCGGCTCGGGGACCGTGGTGCGGCGGCGCTGCCCGCGGATGACGCCCTCGATGCCGAGCTCGCCCATCAGCCGCTCGACCGTGCAGCGGGCCACCGTGTGTCCGGCGCGGACCAGGGCGCGGGTGACGCGGCGTGCGCCGTAGGTGCGCCCGGAGTCCTCCCACGCGGCTGTGACCAGCGGGATCAGTTCTTCGTCGCGCAGGCGTCGGGCCGACTTCGGCCGCGTCTTGCGCGCGAAGTACGTCGACGGCGACACATCCAGCACCCGGCAGACGGGATCGACCCCGAGGCCCTTGTCGCGCAGGTGGTCGATCACCTGCTCGGCCTCGTCCGGGGACGGTCGATCTCCTGGGCAAAAAACACCGAGGCGGCCTTCAGGATCTCGTTGGCCCGCCTCAACTCGGCGTTCTCCTTGCGGAGTTCCTTCAACTCGTCGCGCTCGGCGGTCGTCAGCCGGTCGTCACGCTCGCCGGCGTCCGCCTCGGCCTGGCGGACCCAGGACCGCAGGGCTTCCTTGTGGATGCCGAGGTCGCGGGCGACGTGGGCCACAGGGCGGCCGGTCGCGCGGACCTCGCGCACCGCCCGCTCACGCAGCTCATCGGGGTACTTACGGGGTGCTGGCATTGCTCGTGGTTCTCCTTACGCCTGGAAGCGTAACCCAGGCTTGAGGGACTCCACGAAGATCAGTACAGCTCA
>NZ_PGSG01000002.1 GCF_002843305.1 Streptomyces barkulensis | reverse complement strand
CTTTTTGCCCTTATTCTGAGTATTTTTCTTTGAAGCGAAGTAAAAGGTCCGATAAGTTAACTAATTTTTGTGATTGATCGGGAGATAAATGTATCGTGGGCCCCGTGGCTCGTTCGGTGTAGAAAGTCGATCGAAAGTCGGTCCGTCCGGGCAGGCAGAAGGAATATAGTAATTGATTGTGCAATACTTATCAGGTGCGATCATACCAGCACTAATGCACCGGATCCCATCAGAACTCCGCAGTTAAGCGTGCTTGGGCGAGAGTAGTACTAGGATGGGTGACCTCCTGGGAAGTCCTCGTGTTGCACCTCTTTTTACGTTTTTTTTTTTTT